>CAYVOV010000001.1:0-67549 GCA_964453525.1 uncultured Dehalococcoidales bacterium
AGATTGTTGAGAGGGGGTTCTGCCCCTTCTCTCTTTTACATTCCTCTCCAGTCAGATGCAAAACGGAACCGGACCTGTGAAATATTGACATTCGGAGATAATGAGCGTTAGATAAACCTGATATTTTATATACGGCTGTACTTAAACCGGAGGTGCTGAAAATTGAGTTCTGAAGGACGTGGCCTGGAACAGGTTTACCGCAGTGCGGTAAGCGGTCTCTACGCCAGACTGAGGAGTAACTACGATTTCCTGTATAACAGGTTTGGTGATGAGGGTATTACAATGATAGAAGAGATGAGCCGGAAGTACGGTCTGAGTATTGCCGAAAGGGCAAAGAAGAGCCTGAACAATACTGATATCGATTCGGTAGCATCCTATCTGATGAGGATTTTTAATACAATAGATTACAGGAAGGATTCCATGAAGCTGGACAGTCAGACCAGTAAAAGATACGTGATAAAGGCTCTGAAATGCCCGCTTAATTTTAATAATCCCGCAATGTGCCTGGCCCATACCACGATGGAAAAGACGGTTGTCGAAGAGCTTAACCCGGGCCTGCAATACCGGATTGGCAAATCAATTCCTGCCGGTGACGAGTACTGCGAACATATTATAGAAGTGAAAGACACTGGAAATGAATAAAATGCACAACGCAGCGGCGTGGTTCCAGGCGGAAAAAGACAGTGTAAGGGCACGTTTGCTGAAATATTCGAAGAAGGCGTTCGACATGCTTCCACAGATGGATAGGCCGCGGATTCTGGATGCGGGCTGCGGCTCCGGCGTATCTGCTGTGGAACTGACCAGGTGGAGTAACGGGTATATAACGTGTATAGATATCGATGAAAAGATACTGGACGTGCTGAAAGGAAAGATATAGAAGTACGGCCTTGAGGAAAGAATCCGGGTAGTCAGCGGCTCAATCCTTGATATGGATTTCCCGGAGCGTAGCTTCGATATCATCTGGGCGGAGGGCTCTATACATGCAATCGGTTTCAAGAAAGGCCTGGTGGAATGGAGGCGGTTACTCAAGCCGGGAGGCTATATGGTAATCCATGACGAAGAAGGAAACGTGGAGAATAAAATAAGGCAGATAGCCGACTGCGGTTACGATTTACTGGGTCATTTCGTGCTTGATATTGATGTCTGGCAGGAGGAATATTTCACTCCTCTGGAGAAGCTAATAAGCAAAGCTGAAGATGAGCATTCCGGTGAACCCGGGATTGATAAAGCCCTTGATGCAGCCCGTCAGGAGATTGATTTTTTCTATAACAATCCTGATAATTGCACTTCGGTGTGCTTTGTTATCAGGAAGAACGGCTGATGCCGATTTTTTCAGGGCTTTGATTTGCTGACGTAAACGACGCGCAGGTCGCGGACATTGTTGCCGGTATTGCCGGTTATGATTGTATCTCCGAGGGCTTCAAGCACCGGGTTGGAGTTATGCCTTTTCAGCTCTTCGGCAAGGTCAAAGCCCGCCCTGCCGATTCTTTCCACGGTCTGCCCGTCAACGATACCGCCGGCGACACTCGTCGGCCCGTCAGTGCCGTCGGAGTCCACCGAGCCGATGACTATATTACCGCTTCCGGCGATGCGCGGCGCTGCCGCCAGGACAAGCTCCTGGTTTCTGCCTCCGAATCCGGTCTCTTCCCCGATTGGTACCACCACTTCCCCGCCGCAGAGGAAAACGCAGGGAGGTTCCAGCGGTCTGCCCATGACTTCCGCTTCCTGGGCGATATCGGCCAGGATTTCTCCGGCAGGTCTTGCCTCGATGTCGTTCAGGCTGGTGGCGAGCACCGTTGTATTCAAGCTCATTTCTTCCGCTTTCGCTGTGGCGGCGTTAATCAGGTACTCGGGACCCATCACCCGGAATATGTAGTACGGTCTCTGGGCAAGCTCTTCCGGTATCGGTGGCAGGTACCGGGGGTCGGATTTATTCAGGAAAGTGCGGACTGATTCCGGTACCGTCTCCCAGATTTCATACTTTTTCAGGACGTTGATGGCAGTCTCATAGGCATTCCCGGAAATCCGTGTTGGAAACATGTGCACGCGCAGTCTGGGAGGCATTTCCTCAGTGGCAAGCTGCACCAGGGTAGCGCCACGGACGTATTTCTGGTGTTTCATCCTGACAACGGTCAGCATATTTCTTACCGCGTTGGCTTCCGGCATGCTGGCACCACAGCCGAAGTAAAGCACCCGGTAAATCTCCTGGAGGTCTTCAAGGCTTATTCCCGGTGCCGGCAGCGCCTGTAAAGCCGAGCCTCCTCCGGACTGGCACCAGAATACTATATCTCCTTCCCGGGCGCTTTTCTCTATCTCCAGAATCCTGGCGGCGCCTTCGGCGCTGTCTTTATCCGGGATGGGGTGCCCGGCAAAGGTGAGCCCGATTCTTTTAAGTAGCTGAGGTTCGCCTTTCTTGGCGTTGATTTGTCCGTCTGTTATCAGGTCTCCCAGGGTATCCTCAAGGGCTTTTGCCATTCTCTGGGCAGCCTTGCCCCCGCCGACAACGTAGATGTTCTTGATGTCTTTCAGGGCATACTCAACCGGTTCCTGTCCCGGCGGGTCGGAGAGTTCCGGATTGCCCAGGACCAGTTTTTCACCCTCCAGCCGCACCACCTTTTTCGTGTTTTCGTAGGGGTCGGGTGCGGTAAGCCCGGCTTCCATTATGTCAAGGACGGCACGCCTTCCCTCGATGTTTCCGTGAGAAGTGAGGATGTCTTTATTCTTGATTATCATTTTTGACTCTTCGGTAGTGTTTCCGGCTAGGGCATTGCCGGTCCCAGTTTGAGACCGGCAATGCCGGGGAATTTGGCCCGGCTGCCCAGCTCCGCTTCAATCTTGCGCAGCCGGTTGGCGGTCGGGTCAAGGGCACTTTCCCTGATATTTCCGGTACCCAGTCCCACCGTGTAATCGGCGATGTCAGCGCCTTCACCGCGGCTGGCGCAGGGCATAACCCCGTACCCCCTGCTGTAAGCGAGCTGCACCGTATCGAAGGCCTCGCTGATGGTTCCAATCTGGTTTACTTTCAGCAGTACCGTATTGCAGGCGCCTACCTCCATCCCCTCTTTCAAACGCTCGACATTGGTGGTGAAGAGGTCATCACCTACAACCTGGATGCCGAGTTCCCGTGTCAGCAGGGCGTGTCCTTCATAGTCCTCTTCATCGAGAGGGTCTTCAAGGACGATGAAGGGGTAGTCACTCACCATATCCCGGTAGAGTTGTATGAGCTCGTCTCTGGTCTTGTCTTCCCTGGAGAAAAGCCCCTCGAAGACGTCTTTTTCCTTGTTATAATAGGTGCCGGCGGCGACATCCATCTGGATGCCCATTTTCCCCGAATTACCGGTCTTGTCAATCGCCTCGGTCATAATATCCCAGATTTCTCTTTCGTGCTTGACGGCACCGGAGGGGATAACAATCCGGTAGCTGCCGACAACTCTCAGGTTGAACCTTTCCTCAATCATTTTCAGGTAAACCGACCTTATCTGCCAGCAGGCGTAGCAGGCATCGGAAAAAGTATCGAAGCCGTAAGCCATGAAGGCGTAGCTCGGTTTATCACCGTGAATTGGCTCGCCGCCGTACCTTTCAAGCGTGTTCAGGATTCCAACCCCGGGGACCGGCAGTATGCAGGCGTTTATTCCCCCGATGTGCTGGTAAAGAGGAATTCGCAAGCTGGCGGCTCCGGCTTTTAGAGCGGCGGCGGAAACGCTGGCGGTGGTATTGCCGCCGAGTTTCGCCTTGTTCGGAGTTCCGTCCAGTTCAAGCAGTATTCTATCGACTTCCCACTGCCTGGATGCGTCCACCCCCTTCAAGGCGGGAGCGATTATATCATTGACGAAGCCGACTGCTTTCAGCACCCCACGTCCGCCCCAGCGCTCACCGCCGTCATAGGCAAACTGCACCTCATGCTCGCCTATCGAAAGTCCGGCGGTAGCTTCAGCCACGCCGACGGTGTCATTCTCCGTTATCACGGTTGCTTCAATCGAAGGGTGCCCGCGCCCGGAAAAAATTTCCCTTGCCGTGACCGATTTTATTATTGAGCCTTTTACTGTCATTGCATTCCTCTCACTTTGTCTTTCACTTCGCTTAACAGTCCGGAGTTACTTTTTCACCTTTGTTACTTTAAGTGTTCTGGGCGGAGGTGAACCCGCTACCCGGAACCGTCTGTTATTGAGACGGAGCACTGCTCTTTCTTTCGGGGGTTTTACCTGGGGAATCCACTCGTAGGGGAGCCGGTAAGCGCGGTAGACCCTGCCCTGGCTCATTTTTCTGCTCCAGAACGGGCTGACATATTCCCATACCGTCTCCCACTGCGGTGTAACCTCGAAAAGACGCCCGCTCTCGCCTTCCGTAATCAGGGTATTCCCGTTCGGCAGCCGTTGCGCCGAGCTCATAAATGCGCTGTAGAAACTGGTCCTGACAAAAAGCCTGGAACTCAACATCTCCGGATTCGGGTACTGCCAGACTATCTCCAGCGTTAGCGGGTCGAACTCGATTACCCGTGAGTGGTCTCTCAGGGCGTTGAACTTACCGTCCGGGGTAGCGGGATTCGGTGCTCCGTAGCCTGCATAACCTCCGTTATCATATACCAGGATATTTCCTTCACCGGGCAGCCCGCGGGGAATCAGATGGACGTGATGGGGGCCTATTATCTGCTTCAGTTTGCGGAGAGGAGGTGTCGCTAAATAGTCCGGACCTACCTGCCAGACAATGCTCCCCGTTTTCTTATCGGTTATCGCCATGATATTGGTCACCCGGCCACTCCAGATTATATTATCCGGGTGAAACCGCCCATCTCCGGAGTCGAACCATCTATTGGGTCCCAGGAGTGATATTGAGTTCATATGCATCCAGTCGCCCATCCCTCCTCCGGCTGGTACTATATTGGGATTACGTGCCAGGACATTCTTCGCTTCCTCGCTGAATCCCATTTCATCGAAATACTGGCTGCATGTCCACTCCCAGACAATTTCCCCGTCCCAGGTAACCTCGATAATCATGTCATCAAGCAGCAGTTTTTCGCTGATAGCCGGATTACGGAGGTTCTTGTGACAGGCGATAAGGGTGTTGCCTTTATCGACAAGCGGCTCCATGCCGGGAACATAGTACCCCACCGGATTACCCTCTCTCTGGTAATCGTGATGCTGTCTTGCCATCCAGGTCTTTTTCCGGCGCGGGTCTTTGACCTGCTCGTATTTATCGAACTTCCAGACGATTTTACCGTCCCAGTCTACCTGGACAAGATTGACATTATCCTGGAAACCGTATTTCCGGTTTCTGGCTTCGGTCGTCCCCATCACATAGCCGCCGGGGAGGATTTTATTGGCGCTGGGAAGACCGGGCAGGTCTTTCCAGCGGTTGACCACGTTGCCGTTCATATCTATAAGCACGGCTCCGGCATCCTGTGCCTGGAAAACGGTATAGCCGTTCCAGCATTTCTCCGGCTCATAAATGGTTGTCCCGGTTGGGTGAATCGTCGGCGGCATAGCGGACCTCTATCTTGTTAGTCAATATACTATACCATTTAGTGGGCGTTTTGAGTAAACGGTGTGATGCGATAACCGGGGTCAGGACTCTCGCTGTTTTCTCGAATAAAATACGGGCAGGAGCAGCAGTGCCGCCATTGAAGAGACGACCATCGCCACCCACATTACCGATGCTACCTGAGTATGTATTGCCAGCGGCGAAAAGAAGAAAGCGGAAAATCCGATGGTGAGTCCGAAGGCATTAGCCAGCACCGGTCTGGATACCGTGATTAAAGTGGAAGTGACCGAGTCCTGCCGGTTCATGCCCTGCCGACGGTGATAGTAGATGCCGGCTATAACGTGTATTGAGTAGTCCACGCCGACACCGATTGTGATGGCGGTAAGATTGGCAGTCATTAGATTGAGCTGAAAACCGGTAATCGATAGCATCCCCATTATCGCACATATGGTAATAGCGACCGGCAATATACCGGCCAGGGCGGCGGTGATACGCCGCAGGTTTACCCACAGCATGATGAAAATAAGTACCATTGCCAGAGCCATGCTCTGCACCTGGCTTTTTACAACCAGGCTGTTCATTTCGTCGAATAGCACCGGCATGCCGGTTATTATGCGTATCGTGTCACCGTGTTCAGCGACAAAGTTTTCAAGCTCGTCGATATCCCTGGAGGTAATTCCTTCTGTTCTAATCAGCATCCTGAGACCGTCGGCAGAGATAAATGTTGACAGGTCAGCACTGCCCAGCTGAGACAGCATACCCTGAAGGAGTATTGGATTATCGGGGTATACATCCTCACCCGTAGTCATCTCATTCATGCCCTTTACCATATCGAAGACAGAGAAAACACTTTTTATTCCGGGTAATTGCTCCAGTTGTCTTTCTGTTTCTAGGACCTTATCCGCATAATTTTTGTTTAGCAGGACACCCTGCCCCTGTGTTGAGATTATTTCTCCGATGAGAGGCATTGCCCCGCCGAAATGCTCTTCCACCTTGGCAAAAGTCTGACGTATTTCCGAGCCTTCTCTGAAAAACATGAGCTGGTTTGATACTACGTGGAGTCTGGGTATGAAGATGGCGGCGGTAACCACAATGGCTGCAAATATTGCCGAGACGAGTGCTCTCTGTCGGGATGCTTTCACTATGAAATTGCTCAGCCGGGTTCCTTCTGCTGGCGCTTGTTTGCCTGAAGGTTTGAGCTTTGATAATACAGCCGGTACGAAGAAGAGAGCCATAAAACCGGCGTAACCGATTCCCAGGGTAACGAAGATGCCCATCTGCCGCATCGGTACAACATCCGTCCAGACCAGCGATATGAATCCGGCCATAGTAGTGATAGTTGCCATAAATATTGGAGTACCGACCATATCCATCGTCGCTACAATAATCTCCCGCTGGTCCTGGTATTTATTAACGTTGTCGAGGTAATGACTCACGTAGTGCAGTCCATAAGCTGAGCCGACCACGATGATGAACAGCGGACTGATCACCGATATCAGGTTCAAATCCTGGCCGCTCCAGAAAAGCGTGCCGAAGGTCCAGAGTGCCGAGAAGATTGCCGGAATGATTGCCATAATTGTCAGGCGGAGGCTCCTTAATACAAGGTAAAAAACAATGATTATACCGAGCGCAGCACAGGGGGGCAGTATCCAGAGTATGCGTATTAAGTAGCCCCATATCGTGTCTTTTATTACCTCGTTGCCGGCAAGTGACACGTCTAACGGACTCTTCTCCGCCAGTTCCTGTAGAGAGTCGATTACTTCTCCGGCCGGAGCATCCATTTTCAGGCTGGCGGTAAGGACAGTGCTGAAACCATCGGCTGATAAGAGTTGTTCGGTCAGGAAATACCTGTTTTCAATAAAGTACCTGAGTTCGCTGTACCGCTCCTCAATGATAGCTTCGTTTATTGGCATGATTCCGGCATCGGTGGTTATCGCCGGTGGCAATAGTCCCTGTACCTCGGCCACACCGTCTATTGTTTGTATCTCCTGCTGGAGTCGGTATATATTCAGCAGGTTACTTTTGTCGAGTAGATGACTATCCCCTTCAATAAGTATTGAAAGAATCTCTCCGCTCTGGTATTTCTCATTTAGTTGACTGTAAGCCTCAGCTTTCGGGTTCCCCTCGGTGAAGAAGGAGAGGAAATCAGTGTCCAGTTTGAAGCGAAAGAACGAGGCTAGAGATACAAGATTAATAATTATTACCAGTGCAATGATAAGTCTGGCATGGTCATAAACAAAGTTAGCTATCCTCTTCACCGGGCACCTCCTGTGCAGCCTTAATTTATACTTCCGGTCTAAGTCCTTTCAGGAAAATATCAACCACTTCCCGGACATAGACCTCCTGTGCTGGTAATCCGGCCCTTAATGGTACAAACAGTTCACGTCCCAACAGGTATATTACGAAAGAACCGATAAAAGACCGGGCACTGCTCTGGGTATCATGGGGGCGCAGCCTGCCGATTTCAATCTGGTGTTCCAGATAGGTGACGAGAAAGTTGAGCAACAGTACCGCCTTTTCGGCAAAGCTGTTGGCTGTCTCCGGTACTCTGGTTACTTCCGAGAAGAAGATACGGAAAAGCTGCCTGGCTTCAGGATTGTCAAAGGTCTTTAGATAGGCTTTTCCGATAAAGAGAAGCACTTCTTCAGGCGGGTCATCTATTCTGCTCCACAGGTTTGGTAGCTGGCTCAGAACCGGCGAAAGCTCTTCCATCATAGCCAGGAACAGCTCTTTTTTGTTTTTGAAGTACCAGTAGATGAGGGACGGTGATTTCAGCCCCGCCTCAGCGGCGATTTTCTGAATGGTGGCCTGGTGAAAACCTTCCCTGGCGGCGACCTGCCGTGCTGCCCGTAATATCTGCTGGCGTTTATCCATCTGTGGAAGCCATTCCTATTACTTGAACTTATATTCAATAGATATTGTATAATAACTTGAATTTATATTCAAGTATCGAATATTGCATGTACGTTATTCCTGAATATTTTATTTTCTAATCTCTCCCTTTCGTGAAGAGCTTGCCCCTTTAGCGCCACGCCCCTCTTTCTAACGCTTCCTCCTTCCCCTTGTTAAAGTCTTGCCCTAAAAAGCGTAAACCCAGGTTCTTCTCAATCTTAGTTGGAGACCCTTCGACAAGCTCAGGGTGAGTGGGAATGCGTGCCGCTCATGGTGAGTAGTTAGCCTGTCCTGAGCGAAGCCGAAGGAAACCACAGCGGCGAAAGAAATATTGATATTCATTGTTACCTGTGCAACCATGATCAAGTAAAAGGCAAACCCGTGTCACCCTGAGTGAATTCGCTCTACTCAGTGTAAACTCCGTGAGGAGTCTCGGGGTGGTGGTTACAATATCCCCTACCCTGAGATTCTTCGTCCGCCAGAGGCGGACTCCAGAATGACTTTTGAGGCAAGGCCCCTTGTCAAGGGGAAGGGGGACACAGGGGGATAGGGTTTGATAAATACAATGTTCCTCAATTGACTGGCATTATCTGCGGTTGTATGATGCAGGTGTCTGTTATTGAAGTAGAATTGTTAATGTAGTGTATTCCCATGGTAGAGAACTCTCGCCGCCCTCTTATTGAAGAGATAGATGTGAAACTATCCCCTCCTGATGCCTTCGAACTTTTCAGCGACCGGCGGTTCGGTTTCTTCCTTGACAGCGGCATGGACCCGGAGAAGCTGGGCCGCTACTCCTTCATCGGCAGTGACCCTTTTCTTGTGCTCACCAGTCGCTCCAGCGAGATAACAGTGGCTCAGGAAACTAAGACGGAAAATCTCGATGGAAATCCCTTTGACGTGTTGGGGCATTTTCTGAATTATTACCATCTTGATGCCGAAACGTCTCCCGTTCCGTTCGTTGGCGGAGCCGTTGGCTACCTGAGCTACGACCTCTGCCATTTCATTGAGCGTCTGCCTGCTACTGCAGTGGATGACCTGGAGTTACCCGAATGCTATTTTGGCTTCTATGACTTGGTGCTGGCATTCGATAATCTTGAAGGTAAAGCTTTTATAGTCTCAACCGGATTTCCGGAACTGAATGAGAAGGCAAGGATTGAAAGGGCGAGAGAGCGCCTGGATGAAATGAAGGCTGTGCTTGCCGGGGTAAAACCACTAGGTACGGCGGAAACGCTGGACCCCGTGCCGACCTCAGGGCGGGTAACTCTTAAAGGTGGCTTCACTCATCAGGAGTATGTTGATGCGGTCGAGAAATGCCGGCAGTACATCATTGATGGCGATATCTTCGAGGTGAATCTCTCCCAGCGCTTCGAAGCTGAACTCTCCATTACTCCCTGTGAGCTCTATAAGCGGCTGCGCCGAATAAATCCAGCGCCTTTTGCCGGTTATCTCGGTTTTGACGGGGTCACCATAGTCAGCGCCTCCCCGGAAAGGTTTCTCCGCCTTCAGGGAGACTGGGTGGAGACTCGCCCAATTAAGGGCACCCGTCCGCGGGGAAAGACCCCGGAGGAAGATAAAGCTAATGCTGAGGAACTTGTCAGCAGCGTGAAAGACCGGGCTGAGAATATAATGATTGTCGACCTTGAAAGAAATGACCTGGGCAGAGTATGCCGGTACGGCACGGTAAGAGTCTCGGAACTGGCAATACTGGAGACCTTCCCCACCGTTTTTCACCTTACTTCTACTGTGGTAGGAAGGCTCAGGGAAGGTAAGAGCTGTATTGATTTGCTCAAAGCTACCTTTCCTGGCGGTTCGATAACCGGGGCTCCAAAGGTGCGCTCAATGGAGATTATTGATGAACTGGAGCCGACACGGAGGAGCGTCTATACCGGCAGTATCGGCTATCTGGGCTTCGACGGTAATCTCGACCTCAATATTGCCATACGTACTTTTATCATCAAGGGTAAAAATGCTTATTTCCAGGCGGGCGGCGCCGTTGTCTATGATTCCGACCCCGAGGCCGAGTACCAGGAGACGCTGGACAAGGTCAGAGCGCTGATTGATGCCCTCGGTGTTGCGGCGGCAGGTGCGGGATAGCCATGGTCTTGATAATTGATAATTATGATTCCTTCACCTATAACCTCGCCCAGTACCTCGGCGAACTGGGCTGGGAACCGGTGGTCTATCGCAATGATAAGCTATCGCTTGAAGAGATTGAAAGATTATGCCCGTCTCATATTATTATTTCTCCCGGCCCCTGCACTCCGCTTGAGGCGGGTATCTCGAACGATGTTATCTGGCGTTTTTCCGGGAGGATTCCCATCCTCGGCGTTTGCCTGGGGCACCAGTGCATCGGCTATGTTTTCGGCGGGCAGGTTGTCCGTGCTCCCGTACCCACTCACGGTAAAAGCTCAATGGTCTATCATGACGGCAAAACTATATATAGAGATTTATCAAATCCCTTCGAGGCAGGCCGTTACCATTCGCTTGTAGTGAAAAAGGAGTCACTACCTTCGTCGCTGATGCTGGCTGCCTGGACCGAAGACGGCGTGGTGATGGGTATCCGGCACCGGGACTATGTTGTTGAGGGAGTGCAGTTTCATCCGGAGTCGATAATGACCGAAACCGGACACGACGTGCTGAGAAATTTTCTGGGCTTCTTACAGCCACGGTGGCAACGGGGGGCGAACTTATGAGTGGAGTCGTTTACCTTAACGGCGCTCTGATTCCCCTTGACCGGGCAAAGATTTCCGTGCTGGACTATGGTTTCCTCTACGGCTATGGACTTTTTGAAACGATGCGTGCCTATGGGGGAAAGGTATTTCTCCTTGACCGGCATCTGGAACGACTTCACGGCTCGCTCGAAATGCTGGGAATAAAGACAGAAGAGCTGTCTCTTGGGGATGCCGTAACGGATACAATAAGGGCTAATAAACTCACCGATGCCCGGGTCCGTATCGCCGTTTCAATCGGTGAGGGCGGGATGGTACCCGACCCGGCAAGCTGCGGCAAGCCGACGGTACTGGTAATCGCCACCGATTATAAACCGTATCCTCAACAGGTGTATGAAAAAGGGTTCAGGGCGGTGGTTTCCTCAATCCGCCGCAACAGCCAGTCGCCTCTTTCAACACTCAAGTCAGCCAATTACCTTGAAAGCCTGCTGGCCAGGCAGGAGGCAAGAGAAGCCGGGGTTGACGAAGCTATTTTACTCAATGATAAAGGCCTTCTTGCCGAGGCGAGCATGAGCAATATCTTCCTGGTGAGCGGCGGAGCGCTGAAAACGCCGAAGATAGAAAGCGGTATATTACCGGGAATTACACGGCAAGCTGTGCTTGAAATTGCTGCGAAGGCGGGTGTTACTGCTTCCGGCAGTAATATAACTCCGGGCGAGCTAAATAATGCCCACGAGGCATTCCTGACAAACTCAATTATGGAAATTATGCCGCTTGTGGAAGTTGACGGCAGGGCTATCGGCTCCGGTAATCCGGGTCCTCTAACCCGCGGACTGATGGTGGCTTACCGAGACCTCGTCGTGTCTATGACCAGCGGACAATAGCGTCGCTCACCCGGCAGACCCTTACCATCTGCTGAACATCGTGCACCCTGACGATGTCAGCCCCCTTTGAAATACCTATGGCTACGGAAGCCGCCGTGCCTTCGAGGCGCTCGGTGCTGGGCAGGTCGAGCACCATGCCGATAAATGATTTGCGGGAAGGTCCGATTAATATGGGCTTTTTCAGTTCCTGAAGCTCGTCGAGCCGGCGGATTATCTCGAGTTCCTGCCGCCAAGTCTTGCCGAAGCCGATTCCGGGGTCGATAATAATGTTCTCCTGGGGCATCCCTAGCTTCACTGCCAGCTCGATGCTGTTCTTAAGTGATGAAGTTATTTCTGCCATCAGGTCATCATAATAGGCAACATCCCGCTGGATTCCGGCGTCATAGCCACCCTTGTCCCGCTGGTTGCTCATCAGGATAATTGGAACATTATATTGGGCGGCAAGTTGGGCAAGCCGTTTGTCTTTTTTCAGTCCCCACTGGTCGTTTATAATCGTTGCTCCCGCCTTCAGCGCCCGCTCTGCCACTTCGGACTTATAGGTATCCACGCTCAGGGGAGCGGTTATTTCAGCGGCCAGACGCTCGATGACCGGTATCACCCGCCTGATTTCTTCGTCAACCGGGACCGATGATGAGCCGGGGCGGGTGGACTCACCGCCGACATCGAGAATATCAGCCCCTTCACTGATAAAGCGCTGTGCCTGCTCCTCAGCCACTTTGAGGTCGGTAATTCCATCGCCGGAGAAGGAGTCCGGGGAGACATTGATTATCCCCATTACATAGGTCCGCTCTCCCCAGCGGAATTCCGTGTTACCGCAGTTTGTAATGCCGGGCCGGTCCATAGACGCTACCTCATATTAAACAATCTGCCGCTATTTTAACATATCACCTTATACCTGGTAATCTTTAGTTTATATTTTAAAAATGTAATGTGCATTTTCCTTTATGGAACTGGGAAATATCTGTGATAATGAAGACCATTAGTACGTCAGACTGATACTGAACGATATTGACACGATATCCCCGCTGTAATAAACTCAAGTTCGAGTTATGTCTATTAGTGTCACATTAAAAAGAAGAGGTGTCCGATGTTTAGAAGATTAGGAATATTATTGACGGTGATTGTAATGCTCGGTATTGTGACCGGGTGCACAACTGCTGAATTCGAAATCGACCCTGTCAACCTGTCGAACTACGTTATCACTGGCGAACCTGTAACAATAGTTACTGACGTTACGAACCAGGGGAATACCGAAGGAACGTATTCTGCAACGTTAAAGGTGGATGATGTCATTATTGAGACAAAGGAAGTTACCATAGCAGCCGGAGCAACTGAAAAAATCTCTTTTACCTTTGAAATCGATACTTCCGGCAAACACGTTATCGATTTAAACGGCAGTATTACTGAAGTAACTGCAATGACTCCCCGAGAAATTATGGACCTTGTCTTTGAGGCAATAAGTGAGACGAAGTCAATGCAGGGCGATATGTCGTTAACCTTTAATATGGAGATATCACAGGAAGGAGAGAAATATGAGATGGAGGCGCTCATAGCCTCTGACCTGGTGATCGATAATGAGAACAAAGAGATGAAAACGGTCACCGATGTGGATATAGATATTCCCGGAGAAACGCCGGTAAAAGGAACCATAGAACTTTATGTTGTTGATGGTGCTATTTATACCAGAGCTGATACTTCGGGCGAAGATACCGGCTGGCATAAGGAGTCGCTACCCGCTGACTACTGGAAAGAGGTGGAAATAATCTCAGGACAGTTGGATGTTGCCAGAGACGTGGAAGTGGAACTACTGAGGATGGAAACATTAGATGGCATAAACTGTTTTGTTTTTGATATTCTGCTGTCCGATGAAGCTATCATGGAGACAATTCTTGGTCAGCAGCAAATCAGTGACCTGCTCGGTGAAGATATTGACCAGGCTACCTCCTTTATCTCAGGATTCCTGGCCTCAGCGCTGGATATGTCAATGCAGGTCTGGGTATCTGAAGATACCTTGCTAGTGAAAAAAACAGTGCTGGCAGGGGACATCGACCTTTCCTCATTCGGTTTCTTCATGAATATCGGTGCTGTAGTGAATGTAGACAAGTATAATGAGCAGGTTGAAATTATACTGCCGGAAGGAGCCCTGTCCGGCACTAATTGATGGGAAGGTGATGAGAAAAACATCATGGCTGCATGACAGTATGTGAAGGTTTTTCGTTAAATAGTATCATGCCTGAATAGCCCTGGAGACTCTACAAAATCATAGCTCTTAACCTCTTACTTCTGTTATAATTTAGCGTGGATAGGTGCCCCTGTAGCTCAGAGGATAGAGCAGCGGTTTCCTAAACCGCGTGTCGTGCGTTCGAGTCGCACCAGGGGTACCACTGAAGCTAAATTCCCTCAAAATGGAGGTTTTAACCACAAATGTGACACCCGGTTACGGACTCAATATTTAGTCAATTCCTGGTCAATTTTACATCAATTTTAGGTCAATATTTTTTGACCAGGAAAGGATACTAGAGGAAAATGTCCGTAAGACAAAAGAGGTGGCAATTAGTGGAAAAAACTTCCATTCCAATAGCAACTCTGGTAGACCGGTACCTTTCCGCATGTCATTCTGCTGGAATGAGTCCCAAGACTATCCGAGGTTATAATGAAAAACTTCAACGATATGTACGAATGGTGGGAGGTACTCTTGCAGATTTTACGCTGGAGGCCGTACGTTACCATTTGACTAATCTTCAAAAAGCAAGAAAATGGGAAGGACATCCATATACGCCCCCAGCTACAGAAACACTGTCAACCACTACTATTAGAAACCACGCTCGAGTTCTAACCGGCTTTGCTCAGTGGCTATTCAGTGAAGAATATACCAATGAGCATATTTTATCTCGATTAAAGGTACCTAAGGCTAATGATATTAGAATGGAGCCTCTAAGCGATGAAGAAATTGGTAAAGTAATGTCCTACATAAACTTAAATATGGAGATTGGTTGCCGAAATGCTGCTATGATTTGGTTGTTTCTAGATACCGGTCTTCGTTGCTCTGAACTCATGAGTCTGGAAATGGAGAATCTATTTCTTGATACAAGGCGACTTAAAATTCTTGGTAAAGGCAGGAAGGAGAGGATAGTGCCTTTTGGTCACCAGACTAAAAGACTTCTTGAACGCTATGTTTTTCATTTAAGGCCAGGACCTATTCTCCAAAACGTGGTATTCTTGCATTCGGATGGTTACCCTGTTAGCGAAAACACGATAAAGATGGTCGTACGCCGGTTAGCAAAGAAGGCGGATATTCCCCGCATGCATATTCATCTATTAAGACACACTTTTGCTACAAGGTTTTTAATACGGGGTGGTGATACTATGTGGCTTCAGACCATTATGGGGCATGAGAGTCTTGAGACAACGCAGAGATATGTTAAACGCGGTGCACTACAACAGGTTGTACTCGAAAGAGCATTATCCCCAATGGATGAAATTATACTACCTAGGCAGCTGAGGACTAATAGTAAACGGATTGAATCTAAACTGACGTCTGGAATTAGATAAACATGAATGAGTATTTAGTTTATGAAGAATTAAGCTGATATAAACCTCTATACAGCACCTGATTTTATCGTTTTTTGGTTAAAATTTCCAGTAAATTCAAATTATATTAAATTAACAAAATACTTCTTTGTTGCCCTGTTAGCATTATGCAAATTCGTTATATACATAGCATTGTCAGAGGTAGCCCCCCCCTTTACAGCTACAGCCGAACATATACACTGTAGCCCCCCACTTTTCTCGGAAATATGTTATACAAGGGCTCTCGTATTTACCGCTTATCGGGAGTGATATAATGAGATAAAAAGTTAATCCTGTTGGTGTAATCAAGGGGGAAGAAATGAGTGCAAAACAGAATATTGCCAACGCAAAGCAGGCCATCCAAGCCATTAATGACCGAGACTGGGGTTTTATTCAAAAGTTACTATCACCTAACTTCATTCGCCACGATCTCTCAGAAGCTTTCGAGGAAATAAAAGGTCATGAAAGCTTCGCAGATTTCCTTCAATTGGTACTAAAGGCATTGCCAGACTATCGAATTCAAATAGAGGATATATTTGCCGCGGAGGATCGACTGGCGATGCGCTTCACCGCATCAGGTACACATCAGGGTGAACTTCTAGGTTATGCTCCTACAGGTAAAACAGTTAAGATAAACCAAATCAACCTGTATCGATTTGATGGAGATAAGCTTGCAGAGACTTGGCAGCTTATGGACGTTGCAGGTTTCCTTCGACAGATCGGTGCTCTACCCACATTTCACTCAGGCTAGCGATGGATTTGTGAGTATATGCGTCCAAGTTAACCAAAAATGGGAGGAGATGCCTGTGTTAGACTCAGCTATCCAGCAAATTACGCTAAAGGATGGGCGAAGGCTCGGCTACGCCGAGTACGGCACTCCCGACGGTAAACCGATATTCTATTTCCACGGTAATCCCTCTTCACGGCTTGAAGGTTGGCGCTTGGATGAACCAGCCAAACACATTAAAGCTCACATTATTTCCGTTGACCGGCCTGGGATGGGTCTTTCGGATTTTAAAGCAGGTCGGCGACTATTAGATTGGCCAGAAGATGTAATCGAACTGGCTGACATCCTCGGTATTAATCGATTTGCTGTTTTAGGGCTTTCAGGAGGTGGACCCTATGCCATGGCATGTGCTTTTAAAATACCACAACGACTAACAGCGGTTGCTCTTATTAGTAGTCCCTGCCCTTTCAATGTGACGGCTGCAACCAAGGATTTGAGTCGATATCAACGCCTATTGATATTCCTTGTCCGCAGAGCCTTCTGGCTCGTAAGATTGCTACTTCGTATGGTCGCTCGTAACGCACATAAAGACCCGGTAGGTTTCATATCACGGGTAAATGGTAAATTATCTGACGTAGATAAGGCTGTGGTGGATAAGATTGTAATGAGAAGTCCTGAAGGATTAAATCGGGCTGTTGCTAGCCTCCAACAAGCATTTCGTGGGGGCATTAGGGGTGTCGCTTGGGAATATTCGGTATTGATGAACTCCTGGGGATTTCGATTGGAGGATATCTCAATCCCAATTCAACTTTGGCAGGGTGAGGATGATAGGCAAATTCCCCTGAGCATGGGGCGGTATTTGGCGACTACTATCCCACATTGCCGTGCAAATTTCCTTCCAGGCGAAGGGCATTATGCTTTTTTTAGCCACGTTCAGGATATTCTGAACTATTTGGTCGTTTGAGTAACCAAGTCTAGAAAACCTAACCCAACTCTACAGCCTAACTATATTGCTGAACAATTTACTATATTGTTGAGTCACATTCTGAGTAATTGTGGTCTGTCCCGGGTTTGTTTGACAAAATGGTTTTCTTTCATATATAATTTTATGTAATTAGTTTTAGTTAGGTTATTACAGACTTTTCAAAATCATCCCAGATCAATAAGTGTTGGGTGACCGGACTCGAATTAAAATATAAAAGAGGAGGTCATCCAATGAGCTTTCAGGACAAAACTCTCCAATGCTCCGATTGTGGGGCCAATTTCACTTTCAGCGCCGAAGAACAGGAGTTTTTCCAGACTAAAGGCTTTGTTAATGAGCCCAAGCGCTGTCCGGAATGCCGCCAAGCGCGGAAATCAGAACGCTACAGAAGTAGTATCTATGGTTCCAGACGCCAGATGTTCCCCGTAGTATGTGCCGAGTGCGGTAAAAACACTGAAGTACCCTTTGAACCAGTCGGTGATAAACCAGTTTACTGCAGCGATTGCTACCGCAAAGTCAGACAGAATGGCTAAAGCCGTAGTCTAACGTCGTGGTGGTATACATGGACCGGAGATATCTTGCCCGTGTATACCACTGATACCTCATAGAAAAACATAACTTATTGGCTAACAGGAGGGTGAAATGATTGGACTATACATATTCGGTGGATTAATTGTGGCAGGTATTATAGTAATATTCGTTTTCCAGAGAAGGTGGGGTAAGGCAGAAAAGACAGAAATACGCATAAGGGAAGCAAACATCGCCAAGGAGAAGAGCGAAGAAGAAGCCAAAGCACTGGCTCGCCAGGATGGCTAGAAAAATAAAAACTATAAACCTGCAGATACTCACAATGAAAATGAGGAATAATATTTGATAACAGCTTTCTCAAACATGCATCTGTTATCTGTCTTGGGTATTGTTACTGTTTGTTCGGTAACTATATTCCTCGTACTCTGGTTTCTAATGAACACTTTCTATGCCAGAGCGTTAGTTAAATGGTCTTTCATTAATCGATTCGTTGAAAAAACGAGGAGAAAAGGGGAAAGCCCCCTGGTTAAAAAATACGGCATCGTTGGCCTTGCGCTATTGATGGCAATTCCCCTTCCGACCATTGGTGTCTACGGAGGAACCTTACTCAGCTGGTTGATGGGTATGAAATTATGGAGTTCGCTAATAGCGGTAGTTTCCGGAGTTACAGTATCAAACAGCATAGTCTTGTTTACAGCATTTGGCATCACCAAGGTAATAGGACTTTTTGGCTAGGAGTAACTCTGTATATCGAATAAGTAAAATATCAGAAGATTTAATGAACAAGGAGTTTCAGTATGAAAATCTATGTGGGTAACTTATCCTACGAGGTGAATGAACAGGACCTTCGACAGGAATTTGAGACTTATGGAACGGTTGATTCCGTAAGCATTATAACAGACAAGTATAGCGGGCGGTCCAAGGGGTTTGCCTTCGTCGAAATGGCTTCAAAATCCGAAGGTGAAAATGCAATTACGGGTCTTAACGGTAAAACGCTTGATGAGAGAACCATTGTGGTCAATGAAGCTCGTCCTCGTACTGATAACAGGAGTGGGGGCTCTTATAGCAGCAGAAGGAGTAGTAGCCAAAGCAGAGGAAGACAGAGAAGATATTAGAACAATCTCAATCTGCAGTTTTAACAGGATAATCAGATTCTAATTATTTATGGAATCAATAGTCTACAAAGAGACCAGACAATCAGGAGGTAGAGATGATAGGAGTAACCGAGCAAGCAAAACAGGAACTGAAGAAGATACTGGCGGCTAACACAGAAGAGCCTGAAGCCTGTTTGAGGATTACCTCTGATGACCAGGGTCAGTTTGGGCTGGCCATAGACAAGGAAAGAGAAGGCGACCAAGCGATTGAACACGAAGGCTCAAAGCTGCTTGTGGCGGAGAAGGAAATTGCCGATTCGCTTCAAGGAGTAACTATGGATGTTGAAGGAACACCAGAAGGTAACAAGTTTGTTATTACCGGCGAATCTGAAAGCTAACACGAGCGGTGAAGCCACATGACTATTTCTGCTTTCAATATCACTGGAACATAAGCGCCCATAAATATATCTAGGAGTATTAATGAATTTCGAAAACTTGAATCTTCATTCAGGTATCATGGCCGGTGTGCATGAGCTTGGATACATTGAACTCACACCGATACAAAAGGAATCAATACCACAAATATTACAGGGCAAAGACCTCATCGGACAAGCCCAGACAGGTACCGGCAAGACAGTTGCCTTTGCATTACCAATTTTGCAGCGTCTACTAAAAGCACCGAGAAGACAGGTCAGTGCTGTAATAATCACGCCGACCCGTGAACTGGCCGAACAAATTAATGCGGTTATCAACGAGCTGGGAAAATATACGGGCCTTAAAAGTACCGCTGTCTACGGCGGTACGAACATCGATCAGCAGATTCTGGAGTTAGGTTGCGGCGTAGAAATAGTCGTTGCCTGTCCGGGTCGGTTACTAGACCACCTGTGGAGAGGCTCAATTGACTTATCCAACGTGGAAATTCTCGTTATCGACGAGGCTGACAGGATGTTTGATATGGGTTTCCTGCCGGATATACGAAAGATATTAAAGTGTCTGATGAAACCGCATCAGACACTACTTTTTTCGGCGACAATGCCTGATGATATTCGAAAACTGGTTAGAGAAATACTGCATAATCCGGTTACAGTGCAAGTCGGGCATAGTAGGCCAGCGGTCACGGTATCACACTTGCTCTACCCTGTTAAACAGCATTTAAAAACCACATTATTAACGGAAATACTGCGCCGGTTAGAATCAAAATCAGTACTCGTTTTTACCCGAACCAAGCGGCGCACTGAGCGTATTGCTCAACAGCTAAAAAGAGCGGGTTTTAAAGCCGCATCATTACAGGGAGACCTGTCTCAGCCGAGGCGTCAGGCGGCACTTGATGGTTTCCGTACCGGCTCGATAAGGGTACTGGTAGCGACCGATATTGCCGCTCGTGGTATCGATATTCTGCATATTTCACATGTTATTAACTATGATATGCCCGAGAACACAGATGCTTACATTCACCGCATCGGGCGAACGGGAAGGGTTAACAAAAACGGTGACGCATTAACTCTCGTGACCAGTTCAGACAAAGCTATGGTAAGCTCCATTGAGCGTATTTTGAAGAAGAAAATCGAACGGCGTATGCTGGATAACTTCGACTACAATCTGCCTGACCCGAGGCAAGCGGATAACCGTAAAAATCGTAGAGTACCCGTTAAACCTGGCCCCAGAAAACGAATGGCAGTTACAAAATATTGATATAGAAATAAGTGAGGCACTGACATGAAAATACTACTTGTATATCCTCAGTATCCGGACACCTTCTGGAGCTTTAAACATGCTTTGAAATTCGTTTCCAAGAAAGCCGTATTTCCCCCACTGGGCTTGCTGACAGTTGCAGCGATGTTGCCGGGAGACTGGGAGAAAAAGCTGGTTGACATGAATGTCACTAGACTGAATGATAGCGATATCAAGTGGGCTGACTATGTATTTATCAGTGCCATGGCAGTGCAGAAAGAATCAGTCAAGGAAGTAGTCGCCCGGTGCCAGTATTTTGGTACTAAAATCGTAGCTGGCGGCCCTTTATTTACTGCTAGTTTTGAAGAATTCGACGGAATAGACCACTTTGTCCTGGACGAAGCTGAAGTTACCCTGAAACCTTTCCTCGAAGACCTGGAAAAAGGGCAGTTAAGGTACGTCTATACTTCTGATGAACGTCCGGATATAAGTAATACCCCGATCCCGCTTTGGTCATTAATAAACATGAAGCATTATTCATCGATGAACCTGCAGTATTCACGGGGGTGTCCCTATGATTGTGAATTTTGCGATATTGTAATACTGAACGGGCATACACCGAGGACAAAAAGTAAAGAACAGATAATTTCAGAGCTGGATTCCCTATATGAACATGGCTGGCGTGGCAGCCTTTTTATCGTTGATGATAATTTCATCGGCAACAAGAAAAAATTGAAAGAACAGATACTGCCGGCTCTCGTAGAATGGAAAAAATCGAAGAAATATCCCTTTGCTATTAATACCGAAGCATCCATAAATCTTGCTGACGATGAAGAGCTGATGCGTTTAATGGTAGACGCAGGATTTGATGTGGTATTCGTCGGTATCGAAACCCCGAATGATGAAAGTCTCGTTGAGTGCACCAAGTATCAGAATCAGAATCGAGATCTCATTGCTTCGGTAAATAAGCTCCAGCAATTTGGGCTGGAAGTGCAGGGAGGTTTTATCGTCGGTTTCGATAGCGATCCGGACTCCATTTTTCAGAATCAGATAGACTTTATTCAGAGAAGTGGCATCGTCACTGCGATGGTAGGATTACTGAATGCTCCGATGGGTACAAGGCTCTATCAGCGTTTACATGAAGAAGGACGTTTGCTGAACTCGTTTACCGGTAATAATACCGACTTCTCGCTCAATTTCATCCCGAAGATGAATTATGACAGGCTAATCAGTGGCTATAGGCATATCCTGAATACGATCTATTCGCCAAGGGAATATTACCAGCGGATCAAGACTTTCCTTCAGGTGTATAAACCACCGAGGACGTCAGCAGGGAAAATACAAAGCCACCAGATCAAGGCATTCTTCAGATCTATCTGGTTCCTCGGAATACGAGGAAAGGGAAAAAGACATTACTGGAGACTGTTCATTTCTTATTTAATGGAATCTCCGCCAAAATTCGCCAGATTCATCCTTCTTGCCGTTTATGGGTACCACTTCCGCAAAGTTGCTGCGGCTCAAACATAATTGTGATAAGTACTGCTATATCTTGTTAATATAACTGGAATCGATGATAGCTTGATTTAATCTGGATATTTCTCTAGGAACTTGTGAAGACCCTGTGACAAAACCAATATTATTATTGAATATATGCTCCTGCATGCCATGAATATCTTCCGTGTCATAAGATGACTTTTTGCTTAATGATAGTTCAATGAGCAAGAAGCTCATTCTGACACCCTGACTTAGGTTTAAAGTATCAGGTATCAACCTAATTTATCATTTGACTTGACAATATTCTTTGTCAGGTGTATTAATTTAGATAACGATTAATTCAGCTTTAACAATTGAATAAAACTTAGCGAATGGCCTGCGAAGGCCACGTTGCCGTGTTCTCCCGTGCGGAGTTGCAAGATATATATGGGCAGCGAGTCTAATGACTCGCTGCTTTTTTTTTAAGCCAGTTCAGGAACTTAGAATATATGTTGCCGATGAATTACAGATGACAGTGATAAAAAATTCTCAACACCAAAGTAATAAGCGCGGCAGGCTTGCTATTGAGGAATGGCAGGCACGGGCTCGGTACGTCCTTCGTCACCTCGATGATCCAATTGCTCTTCAAAGGTCTCCGCTGTGTCGTCTCGCTGCCTTGGAGAGAATGGCAAAGTTGAAATATCCCTCTGGAATAGTAGCGGAAGGACGCTACTTAAATGAATTAGCAATTGATTGTATCAAAGAGATTGAAGAAGAACTTGGCGATTATGCAGGAGTCAACAAACTAAAAGCTTTTATAACGCTAACAAGACAAGGAAAAGGGGTTACTGAAGCTAGCCGTGAACTCGAGCTTAGCCATGAACATGTCTGTAGGAGTTATGAGCGCATTTTAGTGAAGCTACTAGCTCAAAAACTAATGGGAACGCTTCATTAAATTGATTTCATTGGAAATGGATATTTCACAGATTCAATTAAGAGTAGATTAGGAAATACATGAGATCTTTATCATCGTATTGGAATTAATACACAGAACCTAGCTATTTATGTAAAAACGTTTTAATTATTGGAAGGTTCGCATATTCTTCAGGAAGCCCCCATATTAACTAAATGTAAGTTTTTATAAGATTATTGAAGTGGTGTTTATGGTGCAAATTGTTTCATTTAAAGCCATATTTTGAGTTTGGGTTTATAAACTTTTGGGGAAAATCGCGATAGATAAAGGAGTTCGTGCGTATGAGGATACGATTGTTTTCTAAGAAGAAGGAGGGAAATCCACGAAAAAGATTTCCTAATCAGTACTATAAAACCATCTGGGTCGACAAAAACATGTACAAAGCGATCCAGTTGGTTGCTAGAATCGAGGAAATGAGTGTAAAAAAGGCAGCCCGAATGATGTTGCATGCTGGATTCAGTAGTATTATGGGTAAAAAGCTTATGCAACACATTGAAAATAAAAAGCTAGTCAAATTATTAAACCTTAAGCAAGATCGGTGTCCCTCCAACCTTGTCAAAGAGGTACGTAGGATTTGTAAAGAAATGGGCATCGATCATAAAAAATCATCTAGATTTAGATGCATCTTATAGTGAGGCTTAGCGATCTGAGGGAATTAGAAGTGTGAGTAAAAGATATATGCTACGTGTAATATTATATGTCTTGCCCTCCATTATTGAGTCGTACTCGACCGAGAAGCTGAACTTAAGATTACATTGAACTTAGCGTAAGAATACTATTACCACATATATTGAATTCAGGTGTGATATTATTATAGATACACCTAGAAATCAGTAAGGAGGTATAGAGATGAGTTTCCTGGAACTTGCTACAAAAAGATATAGCGTACGGGCCTATAAACCTACCCCCGTTGAAGACGAAAAGCTGAATCAGGTACTTGATGCGGCACGGTTAGCTCCCACGGCGTCAAACCGGCAACCATTCCGGTTGATCGTTATTACCACAAAGGGAAAAGAGACCGAGTTGGGACGCATTTATGGAAGACCGTTTTTTATTCAACCTCCATTAGTCCTCTGTATATGCAGTGTACCGTCTGAAAGCTGGGTACGAATGGACGGCCGGAAGTACTGTGATGTCGATGCGGCAATTGTCATGGACCATATTACGCTTGCTGCTACAGATCTGGGTCTTGGTACCTGCTGGATCGGAGCGTTTGATCCAGAAGCAGCACATGAAGTATTAGGGATTCCGGGCGATATAGAGCCGATTGCATTTACCCCACTGGGGTATGCTGACGACAAGCCAAAGGAAAAGAATCGTAAGGACATTGGTGAACTGGTACGGTATGAACACTGGTAGTAACTACTGTCTTAAGAATACTATTAAATAGGTTATTCATAAATTAGAGGATTATAGTATGCCGGGCCTTTTCGATCCTATTGTTATCAAGGAACTTAAGCTAAAAAATAGACTGGTTATGGCACCGATGGCCACCAACATGGCCACGGACGAAGGTGAGGTAACTGACCGGCACCTCAATCACTATACAACCCGGGCAAAAGGTGGAGTCGGACTGATAATCCTGGAACACAATTACGTTTTGAGAAGTGGCAGACTATCTCTCAGACAGATGGGCCTTTATGACGATAAGCTGATACCTGGACTAAGGCGGCTGGTCGAGGCTATCCATAGTTGTGGGTCCAAGGTGGCCGTACAGATCACCCATGCCGGAGCAAAAACAAATAGCAGCATAACAGGCGAACAACCCGTCAGCCCTTCAAGAATTATACCTCCTAACGGGGTAGAGACACCGAGACAGCTTTCTGTAGCAGAGATTGAGTCTATAGTTAATGCATTTAGAGAAGCAGCGCACCGTGCCCTGGAAGCAGGGTGTGATGCCGTCGAGTTACACGGTGCCCATGGCTTCCTGCTTGGTCAGTTTGTATCGCCGTACACAAATAAACGAGATGATGAATACGGAGGTAACATCGAAAAGAGGCTCAGGTTCCCGACAGAGGTAATAGGCGCGGTGAAGGCAGTGTTGCAGGGGAAAATACCCATCTTCTACAGGTTTGGTGCCGATGACATGGTGGGGGGAGGCTTAACGGCTGCGGAAGGTAAAAAGGTTGCACCGTATCTCGAAGATGCTGGGGTGGATGTTCTTGATATTTCCGGCGGATTGGGCGGTGGTGGTAGCGACTGGTTTAGCGAACAGGGTTACTTTATTCCCCTGGCACGAGGTATCAAGGGTGTTGTAAACATACCTGTCATTGGCGTAGGTAACATTACTGGGCCCGAGTTCGCAGATCAAATTGTGCGAGAGGGAAGGGTAGATATGGTTGCACTGGGCCGTAAATTACTTTCAGATCCGGAGTTTCCCAAGGAAGCAGCCCGGAAACTAGGCTTAAAAATATAATGCAATAAAGGAGAGTATATAATGAAAATGCGATTCTTGGGTAAGACCGGTGTACAGGTCTCTGAGATATGCCTTGGAACTTTGACCTTTACTGGTGGTAACACCCAGAGTGTTTTAGGTGCAGTCGGACAGAAGGAAGCCGGTATACTCGTCGATATGGCTATAGACGCTGGAGTGAATTTCTTTGATACTGCCGATATTTATTCCGATGGACTCTCGGAAGAGATTCTGGGAAAGGCACTGGGTGCCCGACGTAAAAGCGTTCTTGTTGCGACCAAAGTCCGCGGTAGAACTGGTCCCGGCCCAAACGAGGTCCGGCTTTCCCGACACCATATCCTTGAAGGGTGCGATGCCAGCCTGAAGAGGCTGGGCACAGACTATATTGACCTCTATCAAGTCCACAGCTTCGACTATAATACCCCAATCGAGGAGACTCTACGGGCACTCGATGACCTGGTACGTCAGGGCAAGGTGCGCTATATCGGTTGCTCCAATTTCACTGGTTGGCAGTTGATGAAAGCACTGGCTATATCTGATAAGTACGGTTGGGAGAGATTTGTCACTTTGCAAGCTCTCTACTCGCTGTTGGCCAGGGATTTAGAGTACGACCTGGTGCCATTATGCTTGGACCAGGGATTGGGTGTTTTGCCCTGGGGGCCCCTGCGTGGTGGTTTCCTTTCCGGTAAATATCGCCGTGGACAGCCCAGACCTAAAGGTGCCAGGCTCAGTGATCCAACTGAGACATTTATGAGATTTGATGAGGAGAAGGGCTACGATATTGTTGAAGAGCTAGACCAGATTGCTAAAGAGCACAATGCTACTGTCGCCCAGGCAGCTCTGAATTACCTCTTGAGGAAACCGGGAATAACTTCAGTAATCATTAGTGCTAGAACGCCAGAACAGCTTGCTGACAACCTCAATACAACAGACTGGGAAATGACACCAGAAGAAGTTACCAAACTGGATGAACTTGCTGGGCTAGCACCTCTCTACCCTCATAATTTTCTAGCAATGAAGCCTCATGATTGATTCAACCGGCTTTGGATAGAAGAGGACATAGAGGGATAGAGTCAAGAATTAAATGAAAACATACAATGTTGTTCTAGTCAATAACTCTGATAAACTGGAGGAGCATATAATATAGTCCTTGCGAAACTCAAAGAGAAAAAAGAAATCTTCGAAGACCTTGACTTCGCTATCAAGGAGTTCCAGGAGATGAAGATGAAACCGTCATTAGAGCGGGCGTTGAAGCGTAAGGACATACTGAAAGCGTAGTAGATACTATATAGCCGGGATGTAGGTGAGGTGCTATAGCTACTTAACAACGCGGTGGTTCGCAGCAACTTTATCTATGGGGGTGTAAAATGCCTATTGTTCATGTAGACTTCTGGGAAGGTGTCGGGGAGGAGCAAGTGAAAGCGATGATAAGTGGAATAACAAAGGTTATGGTGGATATAGGTGTTCCGGAACATGCCGTAGAAATAGTCGTTTACGAAATCCCTAAAACTCACTGGGGAGTCGGTGGTAAGCCAGCCTCAGAAGCACTTAAAGACGTATCACCCCCCAAGTAGCATATAACCACACTTGTTTCTAAATAAAGGTTCCTTTTTTAGGATGTGTTTGTGCGTCTAATAGTTAGGCGTGAAAAAGAGCGCACTTTTTCTGTAAAACATTAACATATCTTTTCTTTTTAGAGCCCGCTCTAATGAAAGCAAAACTTACACACTCGCTCATTATAGGACTACAATCAGGGAAAGTTATTCAAGCATTTTTCTAAATTTCATAGCAACAATTGATAAAAACATGTATGAAAGAGCGACAGCGAAACCAACCCAAGCTTGCATTGGTGGAGTCTCACTCCCAAACAGAGTTCCGCGTTGAATACCCATGACAAGTGTACCGAGCCCAATTATCCAAGAAGCAATCCACAAAGTCCATACACCTATTGTTGCTAGAGCTTTAAATATCTGTGGCATTTTAACCTCCTATTAGGGCTTTGATAAGATAAGGTATATATTATAATAACGACTATGTCAATATGTGATTGAGGATGGAGGTACACGTGCCCAGAAGTGATATTAAACTATTATGATTAATTTTTCACGGAGTTGATTGCCGTTCGTCTCATTATGAACTATAATGTAGCATTTAATGGTAAATACAGGTTCGACAAACTAAACTATTGGATCTGTGATAAATACGAAGTAACTTTTAATCTAATAGAGTAGAATAATCGTCATGATGGATATTGATAATCAAATGTAGTAGAAGTCGAGAGTAAGTAATGTTAGCAAACAAGATATCTTATAATAGACATCTCTCTTGGTGATCCAGAGAAAGAAAAATAAGAAATATTAAGACTTATATGACAAGTGCATTACGATAGTTAAATCAATATTATGTGTGCGTTTACTCTGATTTCATAAAGATAAACAGGAAGAACCAGGAAAAAAGGAATCAGTATGAAGATCACATTTATATACCCCAATATGATGCCTGGCAAATTGGGTGATATTACTGAGCCACTGGTCTTTGCCTTATTATCAGGACTAACTCCACCAGGCATTGAACAAGTGTTGTACGACCAACGTGTCGAACCCATCCCATTTAATGAACCTACAGATCTAGCGGTTCTAAGTGTCAATACATTTAATGCAAAATCTGCCTATCAGATTGCTCTGCAATACCAACATCGTGGAGTGCCCGTTGTCATGGGTGGGCATCATCCTACACTTTTACCCGAGGAATCGCTTCATTTCGCAACCTCTATTGTACGTGGCGATGCCGAAGGTGTGTGGGCAGAAGTAATTGAAGATGCTAAACAAGGAAGACTGAAAAAGATCTACGAGATGCGCTCCCCAGACATTAGTGGAATGAAAGTAAATCGGCATATTTTCAAAGGGAAAAGGTATACACCGGTATCATTGGTTCAGTTTAGTCGGGGTTGCCGCTTCAACTGTGATTTTTGTTCTATTCACGCTTTTTACGGCAATCATATAAGACAGCGCCCTATCGGCGAAGTTGTTGAGGAAATTAAACAACTCGGACGGAGGCAAGTGTTCTTTGTAGATGATAACCTATTTAATGATATTGGTATTGCAAGGGAGTTATTCGAGGCACTCAAACCTCTACATATCCGTTGGGGCTGTCAAGCAAGCTTGGAAGTTGCTGCTAATCACGACCTTGTTCGTCTTATGGCAGAAAGCGGATGCGTATCGGTATTGCTGGGCTTTGAATCCTTGATTGAAGATAATCTTAAACAGATGAAGAAATCATGGAATCTAGCCTATGGCCCCTATGAGGAACATGTTCGCGTTTTTACTGAAAATGGTATTATGATTCATTCTTCATTCATCTTCGGATATGATTATGACGTAGTAAATACAGTATACTTGAGTCTGGATTTTGCTATCCGTCAAAAATTACTTACCGCCCGTTTCAATCCAGCAACACCTTTACCAGGCACTCCTCTTTACAAGCGACTTCATCAAGAGAAAAGGCTCATCCATGACCCCTGGTGGATACATCCCGATTTTCGATACGGGGGAAGCTGGTTTCATCCAAAGCAAATGACAGCAGAACAACTCGCTGAAAGCTGCTATTGGGCACGTACCCAGTTCAACAAATATGGAAGTATCTTTTGGCGTAGCTTGAACTTCCGCAGCAACAGCCACACGTTTGTTAACGCGTGCGTCTTCCTAGCTGTGAATTGGGTAACAAAGCATCATGTGGAACGGAAATTTGGCAGGCCACTTGGTTACGGCAATGCTTTGAAGGCGTCTGAAGTCGAGGGTATTTTGAAAAAATACATTCATTAACTAAGTGTACTTGCCTAAAACAAAAATTATCGGTGAGGTCGATAATGATTAAAATGCCGTGGAGAACACCCAACTGCCCCAATGTAATGCTTGAAGTAACTGATGCATGCAACGTTACCTGCCGGATGTGTTACAAGAAAAAAGGCAACATATTGAAAAGTATTTCACAGATTCAGCGTGATATCGAAACAGCATTGAGAGTCAGAAGACTACATACGATGACTATATCGGGGGGAGAGCCAACATTACATCCTGAGCTGTGTAGGATAGTAACCATAATCAAGAATTACGGATTACACGTTTTTCTACTGACCAATGGTGTTCTGATAGATGAAAAATACCTTAGCAAACTAAAAAAGTCGGGGTTAGACTCAATCTTATTTCATGTGGATATGGGGCAGACAAGGCCTGATTTACCCGTGAATCCGAGCTTCAATGATGTTAAAGTGCGCTTGAAACAGTTGGCCAGAATGGCTAATTCTTTCGGAATCGATGTATCTATTTCACTGACTCTATATGGTGATGACCAGGAAACGCTGCGTAATTTCAGTTGTTTTTTCTTTGATTCGGAAGAAATAACATTTCTCTTTATCGCCCGTGGTGTTGATCCCAATGATCTGGTTCTGCAGCTTGAAGATAGTGAGAGGACTAACGATGTCAGCCCGGTAGTAAGTGGCGTGACACGTAGCACGCAAAGGGTAATAGATTACTATATGATGGAATATAATGTTGAGCCTTTTGCCTTTCTTCCCGCTTCAGACGGAAAGCGTACCGTCTGGATATCGTACTTTGTGCCTATTATTTATACTGAAACCAATGCTAACCTGTTCAATATCCGAGCTAATTATCTTGATTTATGGCTCATGGAAATACCGAGGTTATTCTCTGGTCACTACGTGCATAAGACCAATCAGAATTCAGTAGTTACGTTACTGAGGACTGTCGCTAATGGTGTTACGACCTTTCGGTTACGCCAACTGACACGATTCCTGATGCAAAGCGTGTCTGCTAATAATAAATTGAAGCATAAAGTGATTGTCTACGATGATGGACCTATTGTAGAAAATGGCAGGCTTATTACGTGTGCAGATTGCCCTACGGGTATTGTGAGAGACGATAAGGTACTGCGATGTTGTACAGCTGACTATATCTGTCAATAAAGGAGTTGTGTGCCATGTTGATTGAACATACGACAGCCTTCTGTTATGACTGCGGATATTCTCATAAAGCCGACCTTATTGTTAGAGACAACAAAATTGTGGCCATTGTCCATTGTTCAAGAGGTGACCATGAATATTGCATTTCTTCAGATGCAAACATGTTTCTTGAGTTACGGAATAAGAGTTTTACCGAAATCGCTGGAGAGGTAACCCACAAGCTACGTTACGTGTTAAATTACATTTCGGTTACAGATGCCTGTAATTTCAATTGTACAATATGCGGCGCAGACGCGAAATTCAACAGAGAAGAGGCCGTTTTTTTATCACCGGATGAAATTATGCAGAGAGTCCTGCAGGTGAAACGAGACGGCGGATATATGATCAATCTTACCGGAGGTGAGCCCACGCTTCACCCTAAGATATTGTCCATTATCAAGCGTATCACTGCATCAGGCATTAGCCTTGGAATAAATACTAACGGTTATATTCTAGGTAAGGACAAAGATTTGGCTGACAGTTTGAAGCAAAACGGCTTAAGCCGGGTCATTATTCAATTCGATTCATTCGATGAAGATGTATTGCGTCAACTTGGCCGCAACTATCTACCCGAAAAAAGAAAAGCTATTAAAAATGCTATTAATGCTGGTTTACGTGTCGGTCTAAACAGCATCGTGACTAAAAAAAATCTTCCTGAACTAGGTCGCTTACTTGCGCATGGCCTGGATTTAGGCTCATCTGTAATAAACATTGCTTTCGCCAGTCCTGCTCCAGTAGGACGCTATTTAGTCTCCAAGACCGATGTCACAGATCGAGAGCAAATGGTGTCACAGCTTCTCGAGTGTGGTGACCGCTATGATTTCTCTTTTGATGACTTTTTTCCATTACCCACCTGCCTGCCATGGGGTATCCAGGTACATCCCGATTGCGGGATTCATATCATATTTGTAAGAACACCTCATTTTATTCGACCACTAAACCGTTATATAGATATAAAAAAATTATATGATTTATCCAGTCGGATTCCCTGGGGATTTAATATCATTAACAAATACTTATTACCTTTTATCTATCTCCTAAGAAGTGTAAGGAAAGGGCAATGGTTTGATTGTTTAAAAATCGCTTTGGGACTCCTCTTTGCCAAGCGGCAGTATTCTGTGGTTAATGTCGGACTCAGCAATTATGCCGCTGCCGGGTTCTTAGATGAACAGCGGATTGGGAGATGCGCAGCTGCTTTCTACACACGTGAAGGACCAATAAAGGGATGTCTATTCGCATTTCTTGGTGAGCGGTCAACTGACTCACTAAAATGTGATGAAGCCCTTAGTACCTCCGGACAAACTGATATGAACGATAATTTCATGTAATGAAACTTGGAGAAAAGCGGAGAGCATGGAAACGAAGAGGAATAAGATGCGTGTACTCCTTATTCTACCTGATGGGCATATTCACAAGATCTGCGTCGGATCTCTCGTCCGCTCAATGCGTGAAGCGCCCCTGACATTGACGACACTGGCTGCATTAGCGCCGAAGGATTTAAATATTGATTTCGTTCTTGTAGATGAGAGCGTAGAAGTAGTTCCATTGGATGATCAGGCAGATCTTGTTGGGATAAGTGTTCTTACTGGAACTGCTCTGAGGGCTTACGCCTTGGCAAGACACTTCAGGTTGCGTGGTATTCCAGTCATTCTCGGCGGTGTGCACGTAACAACAATGCCTGAAGAAGCCTCACGCCACGCTAATAGTATCGTAGTGGGACCAGCTGAGATAACATGGCCGCGGCTCCTCCGAGATTTCAGTCACGGACAGCTTGATAAGGTTTATAAAGATGATGATTTACCAGGCGAATGGTTGATGAATATTCCTAATCCACGGAGGGAATTACAACACTCGAACAATTATATGATCTCCAACACGATAATGGCCACGCGCGGATGCCGACATGCCTGTGAGTTCTGCACAGTCCCTGCGGTATGGCCTGGATACACCAAGCGGCCTGTTGGAGACGTAATACAGGATATCCGGAGTATGCCAGGGCGGCTCCTGACATTCAACGATGTCAGTCTTGTCGATGATATTGACTATGCCAAAGAACTGTTCACAGCCATGATCCCACTAAAGCGGCGCTGGGGTGGCTTAGCCACGGTGCGCGTGACCGATGACCCAGATCTTCTGGAGGTGATGGTTAGAAGCGGCTGTAGGTATCTCTTGATTGGATTTGAATCGATCAGCCAGACTGCTTTAAGAGAGATCCGTAAAGAGTTTGTCCGCGAGGAAGAGTATAAGTTACTCATGGAAACTCTGCATGCGTATGGTATCTCGGTGCAAGGCACCTTCATGTTCGGTTTTGATAACGACGACATATCCATCTTCGAAGCAACTGTGCAGCGCGTGATTGATTTAAAGGTGGATATCCCTCGATATTCTATCCTGACTCCTTATCCTGGGACTAGGCTCTACACACGACTCATAGCGGAAAAACGCATCTTAAGCTTTAACTGGGAAGACTACGATACAATGCACGTTGTCTTTCAACCAGCAAAGATGTCTCCGGACGATTTATATCGTGGCTTCAAGTACGTTTATCGTGAAACCTTTAGAATTCCTCATATCGTGCGGCGCACATTGTCGCTGGGTTTTGCTGGACCGATTAATTTTATCGGAAATCTTACGTATAAGCGCTTTGCCAAGAGGCTCTATACTGACGAGCGCTATTCCAAGCCTTTTTCAGCGGATATAAGTTTCGAGCCTGTGCCTGCAACAAATTCGATAAAGGAGGAGTCCTTATGGCACGTGTGACGTTTATCTATCCAAGTATTGGACGTTTTCCTGACACCCGTTATGTTCGCTCTTGGCAGATGCAACCTCTTGGAATCGCAGTCCTTGCAGCTCTTACACCGTTAGACTGGCAAAAGGATTTCTATGATGATAGGCTTGAGCAAATAGACTATGACAAACCCACAGACCTAGTGGCGATCTCGATTGAAACTTATACTGCCCGACGGGGGTATCAGATTGCGGAGGAATTCCACAGGCGAGGTGTGCCCGTAGTTATGGGAGGGTATCACGCGACGTTTTGTACAGAAGAAGTGCTCGAACACGCAGATGCTGTTTGTGTTGGAGAAGCAGAGGGTGTGTGGAACGACATACTTGAGGATAAAGCGACCGGTCAGTTGTCGAGGGTTTATTCATGTCCGCCATCGCATGACCTACGGGGTGTCAAGCCGGATCGCAATATCTTTCGTGGTAAGAATTATTTCAAGATGGCCCTCGTTGAGACTGGGCGTGGGTGCCGTTTCAAGTGTAATTTCTGTTCCATCACTGCCTTTCACAAAGCTACTTATCGAAGAAGACCCATTGATGAAATCATCGGTGAGCTTAAGCAACTAAAGGAGAAGAGAGTATTCTTTGTGGATGATAATGTCATTGGCGATGTAGAGAACGCAAAAGAGCTTTTCCACGCATTGAAGCCATTAGGCATCCAGTGGATGAGTCAAGCAAGCGTTAACGTAGCGAGAGACCCAGCACTACTTGATCTTATGGTTGAAAGTGGGTGTCTAGGGCTCCTTATTGGCTTTGAATCTCTTAATCCAGACAATCTTATTAGCATGCGAAAGTCGATTAATGAGAATGTGGATTATGAGAAAGCACTTAGAGCTATGCGTGAGCGTGGTATACTTGTCTACGGCACCTTTATGTTCGGTTTCCCTGGCGATACACCGCAACTCATCCGTGACACAGTCCAGTTTGCTAAGAACCAAAAATTATTCTTGGCTGCTTTTAACCATGCTACTCCTTTCCCTGGTACACCTCTATATGATGCATGTGATGCGGACAGGAGATTGGTGTATGACCGTTGGTGGATGAGCGATGAATTTGCCTTTGGGGAATTACCGTTTGAGCCAGAATGCATGACATCGTCTGAACTAGAACAGTGCTGTCACCAAGCTCGTCGGGATTTCTATGGACTAACCTCAATTCTGCATCGAAGCATAGACCTTAAGGCTAACTGCGCGAGATTCCAAACAGCGGCATTTTTCTTCGGCTTGAATCTTTTACTACACCGGGAGGTTTCACAGAAGCGCGGAATCCCTTTAGGGCTAAGGAGTGCAACAACCAGCAGAAACACACGTCAAATACGAATCGAGCTTGCCAAACCATCGGATGAAATGGAACTCCGAAAGGTTTTACATGAGATGCCAATGCCAGGAGCCATCCACATGGCATATTTACGCGAGCCTAGCTTCTTTGGAGCTTTACAGGTGGAGGGACGGGATAATAGAGTACTCATTGGCAGGGATAATAAGTCAGGTCGGATTGTTGGGTTGGGGAGCCGATCTATCAAGACTGTGTTCATCAATGGTAGTCGTTCACCACTCGGATATCTGAGTAGTCTGCGATTAGCGGAAGAATATCGTGGGGGCACTTATCTGGCCCGAGGTTATCAAACTCTGCACGAATTACACCAAGACAGGCAGGTAAAGCTATATATTACAACGATTATGGAGGATAACTCTGTCGCGCGTGAGATTCTAACTTCGCATCGCGCTGGGCTACCAGCCTACCATGACTACGGGCTCTATTGCTGCATGGCAATCAGTATGCAGCAAAATAAAAAAATAGCCTCTTCTAGAGAAGTGAATATCCGCTGTGCGACGCGGGAGGACGTACCTGCGATTATCGAATTCTGGCGACAGGAGGGAGCTAAAAAACAGTTTTTCCCAGAGTACAAGGCCGCCGATTTGCTATCTTCCGATGGTCTTCTCCGCGGGTTGAAACTTGAAGACACATTCCTCGCCTTTGATGGAGAAGAACTTGTGGGTACCACAGCAGCCTGGGACCAAAAATCTTTCCGACAGAGTCTAGTGACGGGTTACAATAAGCAACTCAGGTTTATGCGTCTCCCATATAATGGTATTGCGCGACTTTTAAGGTATCCGATTCTTCCTAACCCGGGCTCTATCCTAGAATATGTTTGTCTCTCTTTGATATGTATCCGAAAGGATGATCCGTACGTCTTTGCGTCACTTTTGATGCAGATAATCAAACTCTATCGATCACGTTATTCATTATTGACAGTAGGGCTACATGAGCGTGATCCGCTATTATCAGTATTACGCCAGTATCGTCATTTTCCCTATACGAGTCGTCTTTACGTTGTGTGCTGGGAAGACGGTGAGGAAGACTTCAGCAATCTTGACTTGTCGAGGATCCCTTATCTAGAATTGGGGGCCTTATAGATGGGAATCACTACCGTTATTACTCCTATTGCTGATTTGTCTGAAAAACATGTAGAAGACATGTTTCTCCTTATGCAATCATATTATTGCAATGTCACTGCAGATCAGTTCGTCAAAGACTTGAGAGAAAAAGACTGCGTGATTCTGCTTAGGGAAAATGGCCACATCTGTGGGTTCTCCACCCAGATGCTATTTAACCATGACGTCGACGGTCGTCAAATACTGGCGATCTTTTCGGGCGATACAGTTATTGAGAAAAATTGTTGGCATTCGTTGGCTCTTCCGTTAGCTTGGGGCCGCTGGATGTTGTCGATTCTATATAATAATCCTGAGCGACAATTATACTGGTTTCTTATCAGCAAGGGATATAAAACCTATCGTTTCCTACCTATTTTTTTCCGGGACTTCTATCCCTCCTGCATGAAAGAGACACCAACTTTTGAAAAAGCCTTGATCTATAGCCTTGGCAGGAAAAAATTCGGCGACCGATTCGATTCTGAGTCGGAAGTTATTCGAGCATCAGAATTCTCCCAATATTTGCGACCAGGTGTAGCAGATATTACCAATACACGACGCAGAGACAAGCACGTAGCCTTTTTCGAGAAGGCTAACCCTGGCCACGTAAACGGAGATGAACTCGTTTGTGTAGCTCGATGCCATGAGAGTAACTTGAAGTCTTTCATTCTGAGGCGGCTACGTCAGTGAGAATGCATACATTGACCCGGCTCCTCTCAAACTGGTCGTGGATCCGCCTAAACACGCCAGAGTATTATCGCTTTCTTAAGAATCTGGATGACGTTAAGGAAGTACAGCGTCAGTATTTAATGAATCTGCTACGCAAGAACGCTAAAACCGAATATGGAATACTACACACTTTTACTGATATACCCTCTGTACAGAAATACCAACAGGTTGTTCCGCTCACGAATTATGAGCAATATTGGCCTTACATAGAAAATATTGCCCAAGGCAAGCAAAGAGTATTAACTGATGAACCAGTCCTTCTGTTCGAACCATCGAGTGGGACGTCATCTGCCTCAAAACTCATTCCCTATACCAAGCCTCTTAAAGTAGAATTCCAACGCGGAATTGCCCCTTGGGTTGTTTCTCTTTTTATGCGGAAACCTGAGCTCCTTAGAGGCTCAGCTTACTGGTCGATATCACCGCCAATGACGCAGGAGCGATACCACGGTAGGATACCGGTGGGGTTCAATGGGGATGCGGAATACCTGGGATTTATGGGGCGATTGCTTCATGGCCGTGTAACCGCTGTTCCTCAGAAAGTGACACGCTATATAGATTCAGATGTTTTTAGGCTGCAGACACTTATGTACCTGCTTGCTGATGAAAGCTTGGCCTTGATCTCGATCTGGAGCCCGACGTTCCTGACACTACTCTTAACAGAGCTAACTCAAAATCAGGATAAAATCCTGTGGTTATTAGAGGCGAGTGAACTCGATGAAGGTATGAAGCGTGCTGAAACTGTCCGATGGATTATGCAGAATGAACATGAAGATAACCTTTTTGAACGCATCTGGCCGAATCTTTCCGTGATTAGTTGCTGGACACACGGACCTTCTGCGTTGTATGCCAAGGCGATTCGAAAGTACTTTCCTAACGTTGAGATACAAGGAAAAGGGTTAGTGGCCACAGAAGCCTTTGTCTCCCTGCCGTTAATGGTTGATTGCGATCCTGTTCTGGCCGTAAATTCACATTTCTTCGAATTCGTCGATAGTGGAAGCGGTGACATCTTTCTAGCTCATGAGGTAGAAGAGGGGAAGGTTTATTCCGTAGTTGTCACCACAAATGGCGGATTGTATCGATATCGATTAGAAGACTTAGTTAAGGTGACTGGATTCTTCCTTGGAGCGCCCACGTTACGCTTTGAAGCTAAGGAGAGGGTTGTTTCGGATCTGTTCGGCGAGAAGCTCCATGCCGACCACGTGCAACGCAGTGTGGTAGATACCTTTTCTAGATGTTCAATAGAGCTGTTATTCTTCCTTTTAGCTCCTGTAGAGAATCCAAACGAGACAATAGCTTACAGTCTATTCTTTGATACGGAGAGTATAACTAAAAGGCAGGCCGAATTCATTAGAGATACTCTGGAAGAGCGACTATGTGAGAATTTTCATTATGCTCATTGCAGAAATATTGGACAACTAGGAGCTCTGCAATTGTTTCTAATTGACCGATCCAGTGATTTACCAGAAGAAACCTTTGTTCGCGAGATGCAACGTCGTGGTTTAAAGTTAGGTGATATCAAGTCGGCGGTCTTAGATAAGGAAATAGGATGGGAGCAATGTTTTCACGGCCGATTCCTATGTTCCATTGACAATTGATGAAAAGGTATTGAGATTACAACGGTATTTCAGCGTCGCCTAAAACGTGTCCCCAGTTTTTTCAACGCTTCCTTTCTGATCAGCTGATTATATGTCCAGTAGACTCCCATCTTGTATGGTGTACGCATGTTTGTTCTCGGCTCAAAGAATCGCCTAAAAATTGAACCAAAGCTATTCCATTTAGACCTGATGTCGAATCCAATCTGCGTGAGTTCCTCTGCTGTCATCTGTGCTGGTCTAAAGGCAGCATGATTGAACTGATACTCGGGGTGTAGCCACCACTTTCCTTCGTACAGAAGCCGACCTTCCTCCTGCAGTTTCTGGTATAGAGATGTCCGCGGATATGGCACAAGTACGCTGAAGCCAGCAAATGTAAACTTGCACCGGAGGGCGAAATCAAGCGTTTTGTAGAGACTGTCAATTGTATCATCATCATGACCTAAGACAAAAAAGGCAAATGTTTGAAGTCCGTATTCCTTTAAAATCTCAATTTCTCGCTCGTAGCCATCGAATCCTCTTAGGTTTGGAGTCTTGTTCATTGACTGCAAAACCTTTGGATCAAGAGACTCAAAGCCAATCAGATTGCCAACACAGCCACTTTCCACCATGAGCTCTATAAGTTCTCTGTCATTAACCATGTCGATGCTTGCCTGACTTACCCAACGGATGCGGAGAGGTATCAGTGCGCGAAAAAGTTGCTTTGCCGCTTCACGGTCGGCAACGATGTTATCATCAACGAAGAAAATTAGTTTTCGTTCTTGGTGTTCGATCTCAGCGATTACCTCGTCCACGGGGCGGACGCAGTGGGTCTGGTTGAAAAAGACACTGACAGCACAGAAATTACACGCGTATCTGCAACCTCGCCCGAACTGAACTAATGTAATGGGAAGGTAGTTTTTCCCCTTAAAAATATCACGGCGGGGGAAAAACGCTGCTTGCGGTACACTTGGTTTTGCCCTATAAGCTGGTTTGAGATTGCCTAATTTAGCATCCTTTATTACACGAGCCCAGACGGTCTCCGCTTCCCCGATGACAATTGCATCAGCGTGAAGAGCCGCTTCTTCTGGGAGGAGGGTTGGATGAAATCCTCCAAAAACGACTGGCACTCCACGCTTACGATATTCCTGACTGATTTCATATGACCGTCTGGCGGTAAAGGTCTGGACTGTGATGGCAACTAAGTCTGTCGGGTCATCGTAGGGAATTTCCTCGTATAAATCGTCAATCAGCACGACATCGACCTCCGGGGGAGTCAGCCCAGCCACCACGGCCAGTGATAGTGGCTCCATTTGTGCTTCATCAACGTAGAGTGAATGGCCCATCCTGCCGATGTTTGGCCTAATTAGCGTTAGTTTCATTACTTTTTTGTCTAGTTGTATATTTGGAGTATAAAGATTTTACTCTATCAAGGAATTACTAATACCTTAGATTATTCAACTCCGAATTGAAACCATATACAATGAAACATATTCTGTGGTGTAGTTATGAAAGTTCCCAATATATAATATTGTTCAGTCTAACGGGATTCTATACTTTTATTCAATAAATAATTATAATCTTTTTACATAATACCTGACTTCATTTTTTGATCTGCTCCCACAAAGGTTACCACTCTTTAAGTTAGGATTACCGGTAATTTAACTTCAGGAGCAGGTGGCCGGTAACCAAGCGAGATATGAGGACGTACCTGATTGTACTCCCTCCTCCATGGCTCTATCAATACTTGTTACAAAAAAGGTCCGCCACAATGTACGCCTAGCGCCCAAGTGTATGATATCCTCTGAAAAAAGGAACATTTATTGAAAAGTAAGGCTAGATATTACTTCTGACTCTCCTGCCCCACCAGAAGAAACCAGCTGCGGCGACAAATCCGAAAGCGGCAATCGGTACCCAGACCAAGTTAGGAGTCTCGGTGAACGTATCAAGCAGAACGCCGCCTACCAGAGGAGCTACCGACATACCGATTGTCTCACTCCATCCGAAGAAGCCCATATAACGCCCTCTTTTATCATCTGGAGCCAGTTCACCGACCACCGCCGTGGCTACCGGTGAAAATATTATTTCTCCTGTGGTAACGATAACCATTGCTATTACCGCCCATCCGAAACTGGTAGCCCAGCCCATGTAGAGCCATCCTATCATATACAGCAGACTGCCCAGCACCAGGACATGGTATTTTCTGAGTCTACTGATTCCAAAAGCCACAGGATACTGAAAGAGTACGACGAAGAGCCCGTTGGTGGTCAGCAGGAGACCGTACTCGGATGTTGAGAATCCAAGACGGTCAACGGTAAAGACGGATAACGTGCTTCCCAGGTGAGCCATACATAGGAAGGCCAAAAGACAGAAACCAGTGAATAACACGAATGATCTGTTTTTAGCCACAGAGAAAATACTGCGTATATCAATACGTTCAGGCATTTTACTGTAGGATTCCCTGAGGGAGAACAGAATAATGAGAAAAGCGACGATGTTCATCAGGACAGCAGTGGCGAAAAGCCATGCGTAGGAAAGGAATGTGGCAAGATAACCACCGAGGGCAGGTCCAGATGCCCAACCAAGGTTCCGTCCGACACGGAGTAAACCATAGGTCTCCGTTAATCTTTCTCTTTTAGAGAGGTCTGCCACCATCGCTGATAAAACCGGACGGGCTGCCATCCCGGTTGCTCTGCCGAGAATATATACAATCAATATTACCCAGACAGGGGCGGAGAACGATATCATAGCTATCATACCGAGGTTATTTAGGATATTCATACTCATCGAGATGAGTATGATTTTCTTACGTCCGTACTTGTCTGAAAGGTATCCGCCTATCATCTGGGTTACAGCCGAGATTAGTCCGCTGGCGAGGAAGGCTGTGCCGACAAGTGTCATAGCGACACCACGCTCCTGGTATAGGTAAAGAGAGAGGAAGGGAACGCAGGTAGAGAAGCCAGCGGCGTTGATTAGGTCGACCAGCGTAAGGATCCATATCCCTTTATCGAATCGGCTGAAAATATTCCGGGTAGATTTAAATGACAGGTTCATAAACAATATAGATTCTTCTAATTACCACTTTAGAGTATTATACACGGTTAGGTCGGTTACTCCACTGATAATGGCATCATAGCTTGTGGTATTGACTGTCAACTTTATGATTCGCTATTGATAGTTGGTTGACTGCAAGGGATGCACTTTGCTGATCCTTGACTATTTCAGTGAATAAGACCGGCATAACCCAGATTTATCTGATCTGAATATTATTGACAAGTTATAAAAATTAATGCTATAGTTGACTAAGGTGATAGTTTTAATAAACAATAGAACGATATATAAAAAAGGCAATTTGGATGAAACTTACTACCAAGGGCAGATATGGAACGAGAGCTCTTCTCGAGCTTGCTTTAAATATAGAAAAACAGCCGGTGTATTTAAAAGATATCGCCTTTAGGCAACAGATACCTTTAGCATATCTGGTGCAGATTGTGAGTCTGTTAATTTCTGGGGGGATTGTCAGGAGCACCAGAGGAGTTAGAGGAGGTATATCATTGGTAAAGGATCCTTCAGAAATAAAGTTGAGTGAGGTTATCAAACTGCTGGAGGGTTCAATCGATCCGGCAGAATGTATCGAAAAGCCAAAAGTTTGTGAAAGAGCGGATACATGCGTGATGAGAGACGTGTGGATAGAAATGAAAAACGCCATGGATAGAGTTCTTGAATCAACCACACTTCAGGATCTATTAGAGCGGCAGCTTGAGAAAAATGCAAATAAAGAAGAAATGTACTACATATAGGTAAACATCACGTTGTGCCTATCAAGAAGTCAATGACGCATCCCGTCACGCAAACATGATATATGACAAATGCAATGATGGGATAACCTTAGCAACAATGAAAGGTAAAGGAGTAACAGTAAATGGCTGAATATGAAGATTTAATTAGTAGTGTGGGACCTAAATGGCCCTATCCAGTCAATTACGGAAAAGAGAATGAATTTTCTACCGATGTCCTCGTAGTCGGAGGGGGCATTGCCGGGTGCCACGCTGCAATTAACGCTGCCAAGAGAGGCGCAAAGGTAATTGTTCTGGAAAAAGGAGCGACCGTACACAGTGGCTGCAGCGGTGCCGGGGTCGACCACTGGGGAGCCGCTTATACCAATCCCTGCTGCACTGGCGACCTGGAAAGCGCAGCCGTTAAAAGTGAACTGAGACGCCCCTTTGCTAATGGTATGCTCAGCTATATAACAATGCGCGAATCCTGGGATGCCTTGCTCGATTGCGAAGAATGGGGCTTGAAATTCCGTGATGAAGACGATGAATTTGCCGGATCTCCCATGCGCGATGAAGAGACCAAGATTATGTTCGCCTATAACTATAATTCGCGGGTAAATATCCGTGTCAACAATGGTGCCAAGGTCAAACCAATCCTCTACCAAGAGTTGTTACGTCTCGGGGTCAAGGTGATTGACCGGGTTATGGTTACCGGACTTCTTACTGGAGGGGGAGAATCTGGAGCTAGAGTTATCGGAGCTATGGGCGTAAATGTCCGTACTGGAGAATTCTACATTGTCAGTGCTAAATCAACGATTCTAAGTGCAGCCCAGTACTCAGGTATCTGGGTGTTCAATACCGAGCTGGCGGGTTCATCGGTGCATTTGGATGACCCGAACAATGTCGGCGAAGGAACGGCCGCGGCCTGGAGAGTTGGAGCCGAACTTACCATGATGGAACGAAGCAAAGGCCCGGTCCACGGCAGCTTCGGCTGGCCCAGGTTCGGCGTAGGCAGCCCCACCAATACCTGGTATCCGTGCAACCTGGTGGATGCCAATGGTAAGTCGGTACCCTGGGTAGATAGAAACGGCAACATCGTGGAAGACGCCCACGAGAGGTCACTATCGTCCGCGGGAGCGGCACCGACTCCGGAAATCTTCGATATGATAAAAAGAGGCGAGCTGACCCTGCCGCTTTATGCCGACCTGCCGGGTATGCCCGAGGACGAAAGAAGAGCTATCTGGGGACTGATGATAGCCAATGAAGGAAAGACCAGAGTCCCCGTTTACCAGGTTTTCAATGAGGCAGGCTTCGACCCAGATAAAGATATGCTTATGGCGCCTGTAACTCCCGAAGAAGTAGGCGGCGAAGGTATGGGCCCTCCGATGTGGAGATCGGCTTCATCTGGCGGCGGTTGGGGAAGCGGCGGCCTTGTGGTCGACTGGGACCTGAGGACGACTCTGCCTGGTCTGTATGCGGCCGGAAACCAGATAGCAGGACAGAACGGTGGGCATCCGGGCGCTGCCACTACGGGACGATACGCCGGAAGAAAAGCCGCCGAATATGCTGTAAAAGTCGAGTCTATCACTCCGGGCAGAAACCAGATTGAAACGGAAAAAGAGCGTGTCTATCAGCGCATCGATCAGGGCGGGGATATAGGCTGGAAGGAACTTAATTCTGGAACCGCCAGAATTATGCAGATATACTGCCCCGGCTATAAGACCGAGGCGATGATGAAGACAGGGCTCTGGTGGCTGAATTCCATCAAGGAAAGCGAGGTAACTCGCACCTACATCAGGAATCCTCATGAACTGGAGCGATACATCGAATGTCTCTCCAGACTCACCATCAGCGAAATCATTTTACATGCTTCATTGGCGCGCAAGGCCAGCAGCCGGACTCTCGATTTCAAACGTGTGGACTACCCTGAGGCGAATCCGCCCGAATGGCAGAAGTATATAACACTGAAACTGGAGGATGGTGAGGTAGTAACCGGGGACCTCCCGCTAAACTATTACCTGAAGGAGCCTTACGCATCCACTTTTAAAGCGAACTATGAGGCACACGCAAGTCTGAACGGAGAAAGGAAATAGACGATGAATAACGAAGCTTATCTGGTACCGAATCCGGCAACTCCCTGCCATCCCATCAGAATAGACCCGAAGTATTGTATAAGTTGCTACCGTTGTGCAGACCAGTGCCGGACAGATATCATGGTCAGAAACGCCCCGATGGAAGGGGGTATTGCCCGCTGTGAAGAGAACTGCCCTGCAGGAGAGGCCATAAGGTGGACTACCTACTATATCTCCAGAGGCATGTTCGACAAAGCTCTGGAAAGCATAAGAACCGAGAACCCATTCCCCGGAATATGCGGCCGCGTGTGTTTCCATCCCTGCGAAGAAAAATGTGCCCGCATTCCGCTCGATGAGGGAGTAGCGACGAATGCCTTGGAAAGGGCAGCCTATGACTACGGCAGTTCCAAAAACGGCAACAAACCGCAAAAACGCCCGGCCACCGGGAAAGCCGTAGCGGTGGTCGGAGGCGGGCCTGCCGGTCTCAGTTGTGCATATTATCTGGTCCTCCTCGGTCATGAGGTAACCGTATTCGAAACGAAACCGGTTGTCGGCGGCATTCCCCGTCTCAATATTCCCGAATACCGGCTACCGGCTTCGGTGGTAGACAGCGAGGTTGAAAAGATAGCCGAACTCGGGGTCGATATAAGGGCCAACAGCCCGGTAGATGCCGAATTGTTTAAGAAGCTGACACAGGACTACGATGCCTGTTTCATCGCCACCGGGGCGCCACTCTCACAGAAACTGGGAGTCCCTGGAGAGGACAACCCGAACGTCATCGGCGCACTCGAGTTCCTTTACAAGTCCAGGATTGAAAACGATGCCAAGGTAGGCAAGAAAGTGGTCGTCGTCGGTGGCGGCAATGTCGCCACTGATTCGGCGCGGCTTACCCGCCGTCTTGGTGCCGAGGAAGTCACCATGGTCTGCCTCGAAAGCCGAGATACAATGCCGGCTTATGATGCTGAAATACAGGAAACAGAAGCCGAAGGTGTGAAAATTTTCCCTAGCTGGGGAGTGAAGGAAATCAATTTGCAGGATGGCAAGGTTACAGGAATCACGCTGAAGTCATGCATTTCCGCATTCGATTCAATAGGTAATTTCAGCCCCAGCTATGACGAAAGCAATACGTGCGATATAGATGCAGATACCGTTATCCTGGCAATAGGCCAGAGGACAGATCTATCATTTGCCGACGAGAGAATGATAGCCGGCTCCCGCATAAAGGCTGATCCCATCACGCTGGAAACCCCTGTAGCCGGTGTATTCGCCGGCGGCGATGTTGGATCTTCGATTCGCTCGATTGTACAGGCTATCGGGTCCGGCAAGAGGGCGGCCATCAGTATAGACATCTATTTAGCCGGGGGCGATAAAAACATCCTGCGCCAAATCGGAATCGGTGCTACATCTATGCGTTCCTATATGGAAACAGGTAGTGCTGTTTTTGAAAACCGTGTTCCTGAAGAGCCGGAAACCCCATATTATGGACCGGGTACCCGGATGGTCCCAGTGATGTTACCCAAGGAAGAACGCATCAGTTCAATGGATGAGGTCAACAAGGGATTAATACAGGAAATGGCTATAGCCGAGGCAACAAGGTGTTTCCGCTGCAGCCAGTACCTGCCGCCCCTTGTCCTTTATCCTGATGAATGCTGGTTCTGTGGGACATGTGTTGAAGAATGCCCGGCTGAAGGCGCTATTCGAATGGAGCATCCGTTAAATCAGAGAGTGGCCTGGATACGCAAGGAAACTGGAGAACTTTTCCGGCGCGGCATGAAAAATCCTCCTCTACCCAACCTACGCCCGCCGGTTGGTGAAAGCAAAAACTAAGTAAAATAGAATAGACAATAAAAAAGGGCGGCCTTTTTAGCCGCCCTTTTTTATTTTATTTCCAATTCCAGTGTAAAGAATATGGACACACATACTAGCCTTATAACATATTATTTTTACTATTGCACACAACCTCATTATTTTTATATTATTCCTTTAAGGTAAAATCCTATTTGGGGGGCTATTATGGAAAAATTAACTAAAGAATTCGTTGAACAAATTTTAGGTGACAAAACATGCGAAAGTGGATTGATCTGTATCGAAAGTGATTTCGATGAGCTTTGTAAAGTGATGGACATCGGGATGAAATCATATATGGTCTGTCTAGAGGAGGACACCAATTGTTCATTCGCAATAACACCTTTCAGACATGACAATGATGACAACTGGTGGTGCACCTGCCCGGTGCGTATGCACATATCCAAAGAGTATAATAAATAAATCTCCACTTCAAAAAAAGCATATCACCCTATTTTAGGATTAGGCGAAGCTAACTCTGAAAAACAGAGAAGAAAGCTCCTCTTAACCATTCTTGATGTTGTCTATGTCGATACGAAGAAGACTAATCTATAGTTGCAGTTAAACCGAAGCCCCCTTTCAGAACTGTCTTTCAAGTGGCAGCTAGGCGAGAATCACCCATTATTAAAATATTAAATGTCCAAAAGTAAGTCCCCGAATCCGTCTTTGTTTATTGTGGAGGCGGAGTAGAGTCGAACTCAATGAAAAATTTGTTAATTTTAACTTCATACCGAATAAGCATCGGCATTACGATATGAATGTAAAGTTAGCTTGATATTCCACTATGAAATATAAATACCTTGTTGTATTTTTACCTTATTTATTTTACAATTTTCCCATGATTGACCAGGATGTTGACACCCGGTTTCGAAAAAATAGTGCCACAGAAACCTGACTCTCGGGCACGAATTAAATGGCTTATGTGGTCAATCCGTAATGCGGCTTCCTAAACCGCGTGTCGTGCGTTCGAGTCGCACCAGGGGTACTTCGAAGCTAAATACCTCTCAAATGTTGTTTTATTATAGTTTGACACGCGGTTACGGAGACAACATTCCGTCAAGTTCATGTCAACTATGGGTCATGTTTTCATCAATTTAATATCAGGAATACAGTTACCACACATATGGTTGGTTAGTTCTGCCCAACTTGACAATAATCATCAGCAGTCATAGACTATATCCACTTATTTTGCATGGAAGCATAGCATGAATTGTCTGCAATGTGGTCATGATAATCCCGAAGGCGCTAAGTTCTGCAACGGATGTGGTAAGCCACTATGGTTGGAATTGGTATGCCCCGAGTGTGGTCATATCAATCCACAGAATAGTAGATTCTGTAATGAGTGTGCTCATCCACTAACTGAACCAGCCCCCTTCACCCCAGTCTCCGAGCCCACTTCCTTTGCTAAGGGCCGCTACCGGGTCAAGAAAAAGCTGGGTGAAGGCGGCAAAAAGAAGGTCTACCTGGTAACCGATACGGTCCTCGATAGAGACGTCGCCTTCGCCCTCATCAAGACGGAAAACCTGGACGAAGACGCCAGGAAACGGGTCACCAGGGAAGCCCAGGCAATGGCAAAGCTCGGCGACCACCCCAATATAATGACCATTCATGACATGGGAGAGGAAAAGGGACAGCCGTTTATTGTTATTCCCGAGATGTCTGGCGGTGATGTCGAGGCACTTATCGAGAAAGTACCAGAGCACCGACTCCCTCTCGAACAGGCTATTAACATATCCAAATCAGTCTGTCTAGGGTTAGAATTTGCCCACTCCAAGGGAATCGTCCACCGGGACATCAAACCGGGCAATGTCTGGATGAGTGAAGACGGCACAGTCAAGATAGGCGACTTCGGGCTGGCTATGGTAACGGATGTATCGAGGCTGACCCATGAAGGGATGATGGTTGGTACTGTCTCCTATATGCCTCCTGAGCAAGCGATGGGTGGAGAGATAACATCCAAGGCCGACCTCTACTCGTTAGGGGCAATGCTATACGAGATGGTAACGGGGAGGCCGCCGTTTGTCGGAGACGATTCTATTGCTATTATAGGCGGGCACATTAATACACCGCCGGTATCACCAACCTGGCATAGAAGTGACCTGCCCCCGTCGCTTGAGACACTGATACTGCAGTTACTTGAGAAAGACCCGGAGAAGAGACCGACTTCGGCTAAAGATGTCTATAACGCTCTTGAATCTATAGAGAAAGGTGATATAAAGGAATCTACCATAGAGACACAGGTACCGACAGAGAATCCCCTTTACAGAAGAGTCTTTGTCGGCAGGGAGAATGAGTTAAAACAGCTACATTCTGCCTTTGACGGGGCAATATCCGGTCAGGGGGCGTTGATGATGGTAGTGGGAGAGCCTGGTATAGGCAAGACTGCCGTTTGTGAGCAGCTATCCACCTATGTCACCCTGAGGGGCGGTAAATCACTGGTCGGCCACTGTTACGAAGAAGGTTCATTATCACTTCCCTATCTTGCCTTTGTCGAGGCGATGAGGAGCTATGTCCTTGACAGGGAAGTAGAAGACCTGAGGAAAGAGTTAGGGACAGGTGCTACTGATGTCGCTAGGATAGTATCAGAGATACGGGAGAAATTGAAGGTCAAACCCAGGGAAGCCGTTAATCCCGAGGAAGACAGATACCGTTTGATGCAGGCGGTGACAAGTTTCCTCTCCAATGCTGCCGCTGTTAAACCGATGCTTGTAATACTTGAAGACCTCCATGATGCTGATAAGGGTACCCTTGAGATGCTTACCTACGTATCACGAAACCTGGCTAACACCAGGCTATTACTCGTCGGCACCTACCGGGATGTAGAGGTAGACAGGAACCATCCATTGTCATCGGCACTAGCCGAGTTAAGGCGTGTGTCCACCTACGGGCGTGTCCTCCTGCGCGGTCTCAATGTTGATGAAGTCAGGCGGATGCTGGTGAGCATCACTGGACAGGATATCCCACTGGGACTTGCCGATGCGGTACACCGCCAGACTGAGGGTAATCCACTCTTTGTGCAGGAGGTAGTCAGGTATCTTACCGAGCAGAAGCTGCTGGTACGGGCGGGTGGAAAGATGATAACTGCCGGTTCGACACCTCTTGAGATGAACATACCCGAGGGACTGAGGGATGTCATCGGCAAACGTCTCTCAAACCTGAGTGAAGAGTGTAACAGGTTACTATCAATAGCTGCTGTAATAGGAAGGGAATTCAGGTTAGATGTGTTGCAGAAAGTAGCCGGAATATCCGAAGAAGAGGTACTTGACTCCATTGAAGAGGCAAAACGGGTAGCCATTATAGAGGAGCGCTCTGCTGTCGGTGCTGCGGTGACCTATCGCTTTACCCACGCTTTTTTCAGGACAGTACTCTATGAGGAGAATATAGCCCCAAGGCGTATCCGGCTGCACCAGCAGGTAGCCAGGGCTTTAGAGGAAGTATACGCCTCCCGTTTGCAGGAACATGCCGCTGAGCTTGCCGAGCATTTTTCATACTCTTCGGAAGCTGCCGACCTGACAAAGGCAGTCAGCTACGGAGAGATGGCCGCTCAAAGGGCAGCGGATGTCTATGATTACGGAGAAGCAGCTCGTTTACTGCAGCAAGCATTGAAAGTGCAGGAAGTGCTTGACACCAATGACAAAGCCAAACGTTGCGACCTGCTAACCTCACTCGGCCGTGCCTTGACGGGGGCATTAGAGCTTCAGCGCGCCATTGATGTCGAGTTTCCTCAGGCATTAGCGCTGACTGATGAAATCGGTGATAGGAGACGGGCGGCAATGATATGTGTCTGGGCTTACCAGGCAGTTTGGGCCAAAGGGTTATCGGCCCGCGGTAGCGGTGAAGCGCTGGAATGGGCGGAAAAGGCGGACCACTACGCCGAGCCGGGTACGATTGAGCGTGGCTGGGCAGACTATCTGTTAGGTTATGTAAGAGGCGTGTGGGGGAATCAGGCCGAAGCACTGCCTCTATTACGGCGTGCTATGGAGTTAGCTAGAAGTTTCGACGACTGGGAATTACTGGTAGGAGCGGGTAGAGCATGGGTAGTAGTCGGAGTAATGCCGTGGTCGGATATCAAGGAAAATCTACAGGTGGCGGAAGACCTGGCCACGGCTAAGAACAACAATGATGCATTGTGGTTCGCTTTCAATATGTTCCTGATTTGCGGACGGCGTGAGAAAGCGGAAGGGGCAGGCAGGGCAATAATGCAGCTGGCGGCAGATACCGGCTATGTTCGCCACATCGAGGCTTCACACCAAGTAGAATACGCGTCAACTTTCCTGGATGGGCGATTGGAAAAGACCGTCGAGCTGCTCGAACGTGACATAGCCTGGCGCCAGGAGGTTGGTCTCCCGGTGAGCTTCGGAGTGGGATTTGGCTTTGCATTCAATACTTTGCACTATCTCTATGGTATTCGAGATGCCCCTGAGAATATCCTCCGGAGAGCAGTCCTGGAAGATTGGAATGCGCCGCAATACCGCAGATCACCAAGGCTGCCAGCATGCCTGGGCCAGGTGGATGAAGCCAACCAGAGGCTGGACAGGATGCTCAAAGAGCGCCCCAATATCACTTCAACAGATGATATGACCGAGGCCTGGTTGGATGTACATCATCTGGAAAGTGCGGTACTGGTCAAACACCGCCAGGCAGCCGAGCTGTTACTGCGTCGGTTTGCTGGCAACACTCTCGTCATAGGATATGTAGACCCCGTCTCCCGCCATCTGGGCGCGGCGGCCGCTTTGCTGGAGAGATTTGACGAGGCCAGAGAACACTACAAAGAAGCAATCCGCGTCTGCACCGAGATGCGGTACCGACCGGACCTAGCACTCAGCCACCTTGGGCTGGCGGAGCTATTGCTGGACCATTTCCCGGACGAGAAGAAGGAAGCCCTCGAGCACCTGGACTTTGCCATCAAGGAGTTCCGGGAGATGAAGATGAAGCCGTCATTGGAGAGGGCACTTAGACACAAGGATATTCTGAAGGCATAGGATTTTACCTTATGGAGCAACAGATTCGGTTCTTCACAACGGATGACGGACATCATATAGCCTATGCAACTTCAGGGCAGGGACCACCCCTTGTTATGACCCCGGGTTGGATTACTCACTTAGAATTGAACTGGCAAAATCCGAATGCACGGTCGTTCTTTGAAACCCTTTCACAGCATCATACTCTGGTTAGGTATGATAAGCTTGGAACCGGGCTTTCTGACCGCAAACGTAGCGACTTCTCCTTAGAAAGCGAACTTAAAACTCTCAAGACCCTCACCGACCACCTGAAACTAGAACGCCTTGCACTTTTTGGCATTTCTGAAGGTGGTCCTATTGCTATAGCCTATGCTTCGAAATACCCGAATCGTGTCAGCCATCTCATACTTTACGGTTCGATATTTCCTCGCGGTGGACAATTTCGAGATAATACTCAAGAAGAAAGCTCTAACTCTTTTATTGCACTAATGCGTGCGAGTTGGGAAATGGCTTCCAGAGTTATGGCTGACCGTTTCCTTCCCAACGCTGAAGCCACAACGCGAGCTCAGTTCAGCGAAAATGTACTTGAATCTGTTAGTGGGGAAACCGCTGCTGATATGCTGTTTCACGCTATAAGATGGGATGTGATTCCATATTGTAAGAGCATTCAAATACCCACATTAGTGATGAATCGTCAGGGAGACATGTCCGTCCCAATTACGTCTGCCCGAGAACTGGCAGCTATGATACCAAATGCAAAATTCGTACCTCTCGAGGGAATTGACCATATGCCGATGCTCGGCGATACTGAATCCATAATTCGTAATATCAACGAGTTCCTGGGAGATACAGTTGATAGCAGTCAAGCAGTAGAGTCCGATGAGCCAGTCGCCACACTTGTGGAAATAACGGAAGATGATTCTGCATCTCTTGAAGCACGGTCAATAATCAGTGACATGGACTGGATTGCCCTGCCCCGATATCGTGTTGTTGGTAACTATACCAGATATGATGAGTCCATTCGTAATGTTTTGAAAGACGTAAGACAGAAAATTGCTTCCGCGTTTGACCGCCCAATCGCCAAGAGAGAAAATCATATAATATGGGCGTCACCCGGAAGCGGAAAGACATACTTGGTCCAGCAGATTGCCGCTTCTCTATCCAGTAATATCCACTATTGTGAACTCAATCTTGCCAGCTGCAGTGAAGGAGAGTTCCTGTCTGGTCTTGACCAGCTATATAAAACCAACAAGCCCTATTTGTGTCTGATCGACGAAGTAGATGCGAAACCCAAAGAACCTTGGCCGTATGAGGTACTTCTACCCCATCTCGACGCCTCGGTCGATAAAAAATTACCGTTCGTCTTCATGCTGGTTGGCAGCTCCGGTTCAAGCGTGATTGAATTAAAGGAGAGAATTGCCTCCCGTCCTAAAGGTACTGACCTGCTTGACCGTATTCCAAGTGGTAACGAATACGAGGTTCCACCGCTGAATCTAGGTGACCGACTGCTTGTAGTCCTCAGCCAGTTTAGACTAGCAGGGAATGAAGCAGACCGAGAAATCAAGGGGGTTGAGAAACTTGCCCTTTATTATATTGCACTGAATTCTCGCCTGGCCAATGCCCGTCAACTACGAGAGTTAGCAGTACGCGCCGTTGAGAGGATCCCGACCAGTGAAGACCGTGTCAAGTACGACCATTTATTTGGTGCTGGTGATCCAGAGAATAAAGCATTCTGGATGAAATCCCTCCCTGCTGCAGGTGACCTCACCAATCGGTTTGTAACGATTGAAGGTTAACAGCATTAGCAGGTTCAAATCAAAGACGGTGATGACGCGTGAACAATAACTTATTTTAATTTGCTATCGTTCTTACAATAAGCTGCAATTCCAATGCCCTTTTAATCAAGATATAGGAGTGTAAACAATGTCAGTAGAAGAGAATAAAGAGACCAAGTACGGGAAACATATTATCACTGAAATGAAACAGAACATTGCTGAAGCCTCGTGGACGATGCCCGTATCGGTTGCCGGAAAGGGAGAACCGGGACGGGTACTTTGGCTGGACAGCGAGGTATTCCCGGGAGCGTTCTATATCGAGACAGTGTGGCAGTATCCTCCGACGAACGGAGAAGAGCCGAGAGTTACCACCGAGCAGCACACTCACGACTTCGATGAGGCAATCTGTTTCTTCGGCACTAATCCGGAAGACCCTTATGACCTCTGCGGAGAGATAGAACTCTGGCTGGAAGACGAAAAACACACTATCAACAGGAGTTGCATAATCTACGTCCCCGCAGGGATGAAACACTGTCCGCTGGTCATCAATAGAGTTGACCGACCGATATTCGAGTTCACGGTCGGACCCGGCACGATGTACGGTTAGTCTTCTGCAGGAGCGAATTCAAGAAACCGCCTCGGGTTATCCACCAGGAGCGCATGGATTTGCTCCTCGGCCATTCCTTTTGCCCTCATAAAGGGGATGAGATTTCTTATAAGATGAGCGTACCCGTAGCCGCCATAGGTTGCTAGGCAGCACTTGAAACAAAAGTCCTGGGCCAGCAGAATCTGGTTTAGATAACCTTTTTCGATAAGCTGCATGATATCCGTAATTTTCTGAATATCACTCATGGCATTGGCTATACGCCCCATATAGAAAAAGTGATATATAGCCTGTCCGAAACCATCATATTCAACATAACACCCGGCTTCCAGAACCTTCAGGCGGGTTTCCAGACTGTATCCGAATCCGTCCACGTGGCTGATGGCTACGCGTTTCAGGTCGGCGCCGGCATCTTTGAGTATGGCGATGTTCTCCAGCATCGTATCATCATCTATGCTGGGATGAATGTTTATCGGCGCACCGGTACGGCGCTGGGCGATAGCGCAGGCGCGGAGGACCTTCCGCTCGTTTTTCGTTAAAGGGAGAGAGCACCCGATTTCGCCTATTATTCCGGCTCGCACGCCGGTATCGCCGACACCTACGGTAATATCCTGCACAATCTCATCAGCAATATGCTCTTCAGTTTTTTCGTCCATATCTTCCGGATGGGAAAGCCCAACGTAGTAGCCACTTCCCATTATGATGTTCAGGTTGGTAGCCCGGGCTATGCGTGCTAACGCCAGCGGGTCGCGTGCCAGGCCGTTCTGGCTGAGCTCCACCAGCGTCCCGCCGCCGGCTAACTTGAAGTGAGTCAATTCGTTGATCGCTATTTGCTCGTCGGTCTGGACCATATTATCGATATTAATATGAGGTTTGGACCGTATCAGATGAAGATTCTCCATACTGACAGGCTGGCGCGCCAACCCCCTCTCACTGGCAGACTCCGGCTCTTCAAAGTAGGCCGACATATCCCAGATAATATGTTCATGACTGGAAGTAATTCCAAGCCGTTCTCCATCAATGGCTCCGAGTACGGTCTGTGCTTTCCCTGTGAGGTCTGTTTTCTGCATCCTGATAATTTCTCCTTTTATCCGTTCGGGTGTTTAAATTGCATATAACACTTGGGATTTTCCACCATGATTGCCTGAATTTGTTCTTCTGGAAATCCCCTGACCTTCATGACAGGCATTACGTTACGGATAATATGAGCGTAACCATTTCCGCCATATACCGTCAGAAAGTCCTTGAAACAGATATCGTGAGCTATAAGTATATGGTCCAGATACCCGTCAGTGATGAGGCCCGCTATGGCATCGAGATAATCGAGGTCGCACCTGTGCTCCAGCAGCCGCTCGTGCAACATGTGTGGATAGCCAAGATTACCGAAGCTTTCATAGCCGAGATAGCAGCCGGTATCGGCTATCTTCCTTAACGTTTCCGGTTTGAAAGCGTAAACATTTACGTGGCAGATTACCGTATGACTGAGGTCGGCGCCCGCATCATCTAGGATATTAACAATTCCCAGTGTTATATCATCATCGAATGCCGGGTGTATCATTAAAGGAGCGCCTGTCTGCCTTTGTGCTTTCGCCGAGGCACATAGGACCTTCTTTTCTCCTTCCTGTAAAGGTCTTGAGCAGCCGATTTCACCGATTATTCCGGCCTTTACACCTGTGTCTCCTACTCCGACCATTATATCCCTTATGATACCCTCGGCTATATCATCCTCGGTCATCGTCTTCAACTCCGGAGGGTGAGACGCTCCGATGTAATAACCTGAACCCATTATTATATTAAGACCGGTTGCCAAAGCAATTTGCTTGAGCCCAAGGGGATCACGGGCAAGTCCTATATTGCTGACTTCTGCAATAGTACCACCGCCGCTCACTTTGAACTGCATAGCTTCATCAATGGCTGTCTGTTCATCGCCAAGCTGGCAGTTATCCAGGTTATTAGGCCGATGAGTTCGAATCCACCACATATTCTCTGTAGATACGGGTTGGCGTGCCATCCCTTTCTCGCTGGCCTCCACAGGTTCTTCGTACCACGCAACCAGGCTGGTAAGTAAATGCTCATGATAAAGAGTAATTCCCAGAGAATCCGGATCGACCGGCCCGAGCACGGTCTGAACTTTTCTCGCAAGGTCTGTTTGTTTCAACATTCACCCTCCATGCATTATGTTCTCATTATAAGAATTGGTGTGTCAGTCAAGACTTCAGTCGATATCCGATTTTACCGGTATTATAGCACAGGCAACTATCAGACTGATGATATTGATTTAGTAGCAGAATATCGCATTATTAGCTATGGGGCTGCTTTTCCGAGAATCCTGTTTGGCGAACTTTGGGATGAAAGTGTGGAGATAACCGCAAGAATCGAGACATTGTATAAGACCGCGACATTTAAGGGCTACCGTTTGGATTATGAAGTTTAGCTTTGAACGACGAGCGAAATCGGAACGTGTATCGGCCATGAGCACTCATGGCCGATACTGTTTCTCAATTCAGCTGAAAGCTTTAACGCCAGACGTCTATGCCGAAGGCAGGGTCAGAAGTTCTGCCGCGGCCGTCCGTCCAAAGCGCCATCTCCTCGCCACCCCCGGTTACGATAATGCAATTATCAAAGGGGTCAGGAACAGCCGGGACCATGTAGTCTTCATCGAGCTCTTTCCACGGTTTACCTGACGTCGCCTCGATTCCCTTCCATGCGTTGGTCGTGACATCAGGCCGCTGGTGAGTGCGGTATTCTCTTACCGTCATGAAGCTCTTTTTATAGAGCCACTCGTATACCTCGTCCTTGGTCTTGAAGCCATAGAACTGAAGGTCACGGGCCATCTCGGGTAGCATGAAAAATGTCTTGCCGCCCTCCCAGTTCTTCCAGAGGCTTTCGACGAAATATTCCATCCAGTTGTGAGGACCGGGAATACCTTTTACTCCCAATCGCCTGCCTATACCGCCGTGACCGCTCTTCTGGAACTCCCGGTATCCTCCCGGCATGAACTCGGTCCTCTGCAAGGTACGGGTATGACCCATGTGGAGAGCGAAGACACAACTCTCGTCTTTCTTGAAATCGTATTCCTCTCTCAGACTGGACCATCCCGGTGGCAGGGCATCATCGTTCTCAGGAAAGCAGTTGGAGAGGCCGCTTCCCCAGACTCCGGCGTTGGTCACATTGGGTATATTTCCTCCGAGGTTGCGCCACATAAGCTCGGCGGCACGGCCGATACTGCGGTTAGCCAGATTGCCCGGGCCGAGGACGTTGGTATCGAAGTTCATGCCAATCTCTTTGGCATAGGGGCCGCTGACCACGTATACATCGCCGCCGCGCCCGTCTCCGCAGCCTCCGCCGGCTTCGGCAATGGCAAGGAGCAAGGGCATATGTTCCGGTCTGCAGCCGGCCATGACGCCAATAGTGGCTATTTTCTCAATGGTAGCTGTCCGCCTCATTGGCATAAAACATACCGGGGCTCCCTTTTTACCCGAATTCCCCATCTGGTTCAGGCGGTCCGAGAGACTGTGGTTGGCCTGGAAGGTGATAATTTCATCGGGTTTGTGGCTGGTGCCCCTGAGCATTTTTTCAACAAGCTCTTCAGTAGGCGGTACTATCGGGAGTCCGTCAGTATATTTGCAAATAGGCGCATTATTATAAAGCTGCGGTAAATTTTCTACCTGCTGGAAGAATTCCTGGGCTTCCTGGAGGGCGCCTTCGAAGATGTAACGGGGATTAGATACATTCCATTGTGGAGGGTTCTTTTCTTCTTCAGTCAGAGGCCTTACCAGGGCGTCCATCAGGTCGTCTATCCAGCTGTCCACGTCTTCAGGACCGGGGACGTGGCGTGAACCCCAGACACGCCTTATGTTGGGGACGCCGTTCAACCTGCATGCCTGCTTCCAGATTTCGTCCTGGTCTTCGAAAATGATGAATACGCTGGGAATACCGCGTTTTTCGATGGATGAAAGATGGGGCAACTGCTCCCAGATAGCCCCGTGTCACCATACCACGCCACGGATAAGAGCGTCCGTGGTTTTCATCTCTTCTTCAGAAAGAGCGACGCTTCCCTCTTTCGTTGCGTGAGCGGCGGCATAGCTGATGTTCCAGTTCACCTGCGGATACTTTTCCGGCAGCTTCTTAACCAGGGGGATAAGAATGCCTTGCTCTCCTCCGGCACCCACGCTCAGGGTAATATTCTTGCCTTCGAGTCTGTCAAGTCTTGGTGCCAGGGGATGCTGTTCGACCGGTTCCTGAATTCCAACAGGATTGAGATATTTGTACACCTTGTCTTTTTCTGCCATTATATCCTCCTTAATTACAGAGTAGATGCAAATGATTATATGTCAAAAATCCTATATAAACAAGAGAGAGTCGAATTCTATTTGAAACAATTTTATGCTTTGAATAGGGCAGCTCATTCTGGTACCACTCGATAAACTCCCTTAAACCCTCCTTCATATTATGTTTAGGCTTAAATTTATTACCATCAAACAAACATCGGGATGTCTGTCCGGTCATGAGTACTCGTGGGCGATACCTTTCCGGATATCTGTATCGAAATAGATGGACGTAAATAGCGTTCTGACTGCTAATATTAAATGCAATCTTGACAAATACATAATTGAGGAATAAATTAGCCTGCAGCAAGTTGATGAGGAATTGAAAAGCAGACATATATCGGGTATGTAAGGAGGTATTGTGATTGCACCGTGTGGAATAGAATGTGACAAATGTTCCGTTTATTTGGCGTCAGATAATCCTGAAATGGCAGAAAGGTTGGCAGACAGTTTCAAGAAAAACGTTGACCCGAACGCAGAGCCATCTTGGTTTCACTGTCAGGGATGTCCTGGAGACCGCAAGGACCATTGGAATCCTAATTGCTGGATACTGGTATGTTGTGTTGACAATAAGAAGTTACAACATTGCAATCAGTGTCCAGAGTTTGCTTGCGAAGGACTTGTAGAATGGGCAGGTCTGCGCGAGCAACATAAAAATGGGTTGGAATATTTAAAACGAATGGGAAATATTGAAGAGACATCATTATCAAATATCGGGATATCTGTCCAGCCATGAGTACGCATGGGCGATACCGTTTGAGATTTTACTCAAGTTTAATTGATGATAATATAAATAGTTGTATTTTGGTAAATAAAAAGCCAGGCTGAAATGTATTATCATTACAAATTTTAGGAAGGTAAAAAAGCTGAAAGTCGTACCTCATTATAGGCTACGAGTAATATTTAAGGAGAATAGGAATATGGCTGAAAGAAAATATGATCACCTTTTTACAACGGAAATAATACACGAAACTACTTATCCCCCGTTTAAGAACATGATATTACATACACTCGATAATAGAGACATCAACTTTCAAATCAGGTTTACGCACGTAAGCGTACCTTTTGAAGGCACCGAACCTCCTCATTCACACGACTTCGATCAAGTTTTGCTTTTCGTTCCCTGTGCGGATGACTTGACTGCTTATGATGCTGAAACTGAGCTATATCTAGGTGAGGAAGGTGAAAAATATGTGATCGACAGAACAACTGCTGTATACATTCCGGCAGGGTTAGTTCATTGTCCAATCAAACACACGAGGGTCGGCACTCCCTTTTTCTTTGTGAATTGCCCAATGACACCCGAATACTCCTTATTGGTAGATGGGGAGCAGGCAGAATTTATAAATCTCAAACTCATTCCGCAAAATAAGCCTAAAAAGTAAGTCTGAAAAAGGGGGAACATTTGCTTACACCTTATACTTACAGTCAATATCTATACAGCTACCAGAGCGCAAACATCGGGATACTTGTCCGTTAATATGCATATGTGATATCTCTCGACTTTTCCTTTGAGATGAAAATCGCCACGCCATTTACACATATATGAGAATGATTGTTAATATACATGGAGCTAGATTAAGATTCTCATTGTAGGTTGTACAGGGAGAAAAGGAGATGGCATTAGAAGATTATCAAAGTGATATGGAGATGTGCTGCCGATGTTCGGCGTGTAAATTCATACCCCTGGAGAAAGTGAAAAGATTCCAGCCGGTAAATATCTGTCCCAGCATATCTCGGTATAATTTCCATGCTTACTCGGGTGGTGGGAGAATGGGAATCGGAGTGGCGTTGTTGGAGAACAGGCTGGAATACACGGATAAATTACTGGAAGTAATTTATAACTGCATGACCTGTGGTGGCTGCGATATCTCCTGCAAATATGCTATGGATATGGAAGTGCTTAATCCTATTTACGAAACAAGAATCAGGTGCGTGGAAAACGGACATACAATACCGGCTCTGGATAAAATCATCAGCCTCCTCCGAAAACAGGGTTCCATGGTACCGGGAGTGAAAGCCAGCCGGGGAGACTGGTGTGAATCACTTGATGTTAAGGATTATACACAGCAAACAGCGGAGGTTGTATATCATGCTGGGTGCCGCACCTGCTACGACAAAGATATGTATAAGGTGGCTGTATCTACTGTAAAACTGCTGCAGAAAGCGGATGTCGATGTAGGAATTGGCGGAGACAATGAGCTGTGCTGCGGCGGAAGGGCTTACCAGACGGGCTATCGGGAACATGCATTCAAGCAGGCGGAACAAAATATGGCTATGTTTAAGAAAGCAGGAGTAAAAACTCTGGTAACGGGTTGTGCCGATTGCTATCACGCCTTTAAGGTTCTATATGATGAATTCGGCTTTGAAAGAGACTTTGAAGTATTACATACCACAGAATACATTGACCACCTTATTAAAGAAGGAAAGCTGAAACTGTCTAAGAAACTTGAACTAAATGTCACCTACCATGATCCCTGCCACCTCGGCAGGCTCGGGGAGCCATATATCCACTGGCAAGGCAGGCAGGTGCCCGGGCATATACGTATTTTCGACCCGCCAAGAGAATTCCGGCGGGGAACTTATGGTATATATGAGCCGCCGCGTGATGTCCTTAAATGCATTCCCGGCTTAAAGCTTATCGAAATGGATAGAATAAAGGAGTATTCCTGGTGCTGTGGTGCCGGAGGCGGAGTAAGGGAGTCCAATCCTGGATTCGCCAGGTATACTGCCGTGGAGAGGATAAAGGAAGCCGAATCCACGGGAGCCGAAGCGATTGTTACTGCCTGCCCTGGATGTGAGAAAAGTTTCAGTGAAGCCATCGAAGAAAATAAAAGTATTCTTAAAGCGTATGACGTGATTGAGCTTGTTGCAAGGGCAACAAGTTGAAGGAGGACCGGGTTATGACAATAGGAGGAGACCAGTATTCGGCATTTGAGGATATCGTGGGGGTTGAAAATATCTCGGCTGACCCGGTAATACTCGATGCTTATTCCTGGCGTTCCGGCCTGTTCGCCGGGCCAGACAAATTTACCCCTAGGTTTGAAGCAGTCGTTCTTCCTGAAAACACCAGGGAGGTACAGGCAATAGTCCGGCTCTGCAATAAATTCAATTTACAGTTTAAGGCGTCCAGTACCGGATGGGGACTGTACAATGACGCCCCTGGCCCCGGCGTAATCAAAATAGATTTGAGAAGAATGAACCGCATTCTCGAAATCAATGAAAAAAGCATGTACGCGGTGGTAGAGCCGTATGTTATAGGGGCCCAGTTGCAGGCTGAACTTATGAAAAGAGGAATGATATGCAACCAGTGCGGGGCAGGAAGCAATTGCTCTGCTCTTCCGATAGCTGCTCACCAGGGTGTTGGGCATCTTAGTCAGAGTGCCAGTTACGGTGAGCGTAACCAGTTGGCTCTGGAGTGGGTAACACCGGATGGTGAAATAGTCCGGCTGGGCTCTCTGGGCTCTCTTGATGAGTGGTTCTGTGGCGATGGGCCTGGTCCTTCTTTGAGGGGTATAATCAGGGGAAACGTGGTACCCCTGGGCGGTCTGGGAGTATATACAAAAGCGGCGACAAAGGTTTACCACTGGCCGGGACCACCTGTCTTCCCGATAGAAGGCGTGTCACCGCACTATGCTCCAAGCTATATCCCGCCCAACTTCATGATTCGGTTTTTCTCATTCGCCTCTCTGGACGGCCTGTGTCTGGCCGTTCAGAAAATCGGCGAAAGTGAAATAGCTTATGAGTTGATGGGATTCAATGCCGCCATGGCAGCATCCAATATTGCGACAAGTAATGAGGAAGATATCAGGCTTTTCAATGAATTCAGAAAATTCGTGCAGGGTCCCTGCTTCATGATTATTATAGCCGGGAACTCATCTAACGATTTCGAATATAAAAGGAAGGTTTTACAGTTAATAATTGAAGAAACTGGCGGGAAATCTCTTGAAAAACTCGTAGAGGCCCCGGATGTAGCTGGAGGCTGTTTGTGGCGTTGGCTTCGGAGCACTGGCTCCATAAGAGAAACATTCCGGGCGAGTGGAGTCTTTGGGGGAGAAGTCGGCGGTACTGATATATTCAAACTCATGGCGAGTTATATCAATATTACCGCTCAGGCTAAGGGTGATCTTATAGAAAGAGGGCTGGTATATAATGATGACACCTCTCCGTTTACCCAGTCTTTCGAGCACGGACATTACGGACATGGCGAGTTGCTTATTCGTTACGCGCCTAATCCAGCGACTTTCAAAGCTTTAACCAGGGAGTTTCTTGTTCAAGCCAATGAAACGGCGATTGGTAAGCACTTTGGCGTTCCCGCCCATGTGTTCGGTGATACCAGCCACGACACTTATGGCCCACACGCCTCCAATTATCATCTATGGTTGAGGAAAATTAAAAAGACCTTCGACCCTAACGATGCATCGGAAGGAAGTTACTATATAACTGACAGATAACAGGCCGTTATTGGAACGGAATATGTCTGTATTAAGTGGTAGCCATTATTGGCTACCACTTTCCTTCGTTTGGAGATTCCATTCTTCAACCTGTATATAAGATGCTCTGATATCAAACAGGAATACTATTTCTTGTCTTCTGCATAGATATTCATTTGAAAAAGTAAGGTAAAAGAAACGGGAATCGTTATAATATCGATCCGGCAATCTTTAATAACTCATCTCTATCAAACAGCATTCTTGGTGAATATGGCGGGAAAGTATTAAAAGCCAGAGGCTCTCTCTTATAATGTATTTACTGTAATCCATCTGGTTCCTCCTTTCTCTGAATTAAATCTCAGCTTTTACTGCGGTCTGCCCTCCGTGGAAACGGCATCTGCTCTCTGTGAAGCGGGATCAAACGGACTGCACGAAACCACGACAAACACACAGGGACGTTTGACGTTCTTCCAGGTCAGCGGGAAATGAGCCAATCCCGCTGGCACAAAAACACAGGCACAGGTATCGACAACTATCTTCTCCGTCTCCTCACCTTCGCCCAGCCAGAATTCAGCTACTGCGCCTAAATCGTCGATGTCTTCAGGATTTGTCCCCATGAAAAGAAACATTTCATCGAAGTCGTCATGCTTATGCGGCCCCATGCCTCCACCGGCGCCGGTGCCAACCGTGAAATCTCCTGATATAATGCCGGACTCGAGACCTATGCTGGCTTCCTTTATTGTTTTACTGGCAATCCATACCAGGGGTCCCGTATCCACGCGGCCCGCCAGGTCGATTTTCTCAGGTATCTCAAGCTGCCTGTCCTTGGTGATAACCGCCGGTTTTCTTATCACATACTTCTCATATTTTGATTTTGCCATCCGTTCCCCTCCTTCTTTTTCACATATTGATATAACAGATTATGCCAGATTACGGTTAATAAAATAAACAGCATATTCGACAATAGTAAGACTGTAAAACTTATTGTATTTTTCCCGCAATTCTTTTTACAATTTTTTAATTTGGCTCCTCGGTGATGGGAAGACTGCCGGTCATTCAGGCCGAAATTTGAAAGTTTAGCTTCAAATCGGGGAGAAAAAGCGATTTGCGTATTCCTAAACCGCATGTCGCGCGTGCGAGTCGCGCCAGGGGTACCATTTTTTGACGCTAAAATAGCTCTTTTTTGACTCCTTGCCGGTACCGGCTAATACTATTGCCTTTGCCTCTTCTCCCAATCTGGCAATACTCCCGGCACCAAAAACAATCCTTGTCGGTAAATTGAATGTAGAAATCACAGATAAAAGCGTTCCTTGCTATTACGTCGTACCGGGTAGATTAGACCTGTTGTTTCTTCTCGAAGGGCTCATTGTGTCGAACCAAGCAGGGTATGGGCTTTATTGAGACAATCATGCCGTTTCTTTCTAACACCCAGAGGAAATATGTAGTTATATTAGTTTTCCTCATTTTGTAGGTACTGAAATACATTCATCCCGGTTTTACCTAACTTACGATACTTCATGCAGCTCCTTTAATGAGCGTGATTGAATATTAACACAAATAATTTTAAAGTAAAATCAATTTAAGAAGTAACACTCTATCGGATAGTCCGGGGACTTGTTGACAATAGTGAATTGCAGTACCTAAAATTTGAGAAGTCCAGGAGAGAAGTACGGGAAAAGATGGTTTTAAGTTCGGACCTGTAATACCCTGACCGATAATACCAATATCAGTAGAATCTTATTTCAAGGAAGGAGTAAATAAATGAAAATCACGGATGTAAAAGTAACTGTAATTCAAGTCCAGAATCCCATGACTCTACCTGCGAAGAGCACGACACAGGCCAACTTCGTTCAGGTCTTCACCGACGAAGGTATCGAGGGTGATTACCTTTCGGGGGCAGGCCCCGCCCCAGCTCGAGGCGTGGCGGAAGCGGTGGTGGGGCTATTCAAACCAATAGTCATGGGGCGGGATCCTTTCGACCGGGAAATTCTGTGGCAGCAGATGGTAGGGCGGAGCTCCAATGGTATGCACATGAATGCTGTTGGTGCAATAGATATTGCCCTATGGGATATCGCCGGAAAGGCTACCGGACTGCCGATTTACAAGCTGCTCGGTGGTTACCGCGATGAAATCCGGGCTTATGCCAGCATCCTTGCCTACGATTCACCCGGAGCCTATGCCGACTATGCCAAGGAGCTCGTAGCTCGGGGCTATAACGCTATCAAGCTGCACCTCCGGGGGACCGTACAGGACCACCTGGATGCATGCCGGGCCACTCGGGAGGCGGTGGGTGACAAGGCTGATGTACTTCTAGACGTCAATTGCCGTTATGACAGACGAGAAGCCCTCATGGTAGGAAGAGAGATCGAGAAGTTGAATTTCTACTGGTACGAGGAACCGCTGCCGAATACAGACCTTGAAGGCTACCGTGAACTCTGCCAGATACTGGATATCCCCATCGCTGCGACCGAGACACTGTACTATGCCAATCCTGCCCATTTCGTACCATACCTGACCCAACATATCGCTGACATCATTCGCACTGATGCTATACGCGGCATAACCATGGCCAAGAAAGTATCCGATCTGTGCGACGCTTTCAACGTCAAGTGTGAACTGCACGGGTGGGGATTCGCCACCTGCCAGTTTGCCAACCTTCATGTGGCCGGGGCCAGCCGGTGCTCCGACTTCTTCGAAAAGATGGAGCCTGGTGAGGACTATGACGTATGCGCCAGGGACACGGTGCAGATCGATGAGAAGGGTTTTGTTCACCTGCCCACCAAGCCGGGGCTCGGTCTGGAATTCGACCTTGATGAAATCAAGAAACGCACCCTGCTGTCCTTATAACACTTGTGGTAGTAGATAGCGGTTTCGTGATGCCATAGCGGGAGGTGAGATGAAGATGAAACCATCACCTGAGCGGGCATTAAGGCACAAGGATATTCTGAAGGCGTAAGCTGCCTCATAAATATAATAAACGTATCATTCACTGAAAGGGGGGATTCATGCCTGCGACAATATATCCAACAGGAACTACCATTTATAACCCGGCTAAATGCTGGAACGGCTATACAATTTTCCAGGCAAAGGATGTGGGTGCCACTATTATCGATATGAATGGTACCGTTATTAACCAATGGAGAGGTATGGCTGTTGAATTTACCCCTAGCAAGGTTCTTCCCGGTGGTTTTGTAATGGGCAGCACCGGGATGCGTAATCCTAAGTATGGTAATCAGGATGCGGTAGACCTTGTCCAGGTGGACTGGGAAGGTAACATTGTCTGGAGATTCAACAAGTATGAGCGAATAAAAGATCCACGTCAAAAACCCGCATGGATGGCAAGACAGCACCATGATTATCAAAGGGAGGGTAACCCGGTAGGATATTATGTTCCAGATATGGATCCACTGGTAAACGGGGGGAATACTATTATTCTTTGCCATAAAAACATACGGAATCCCGTGATATCTGAAAAACTTCTTTTAGATGACACGATAATCGAGGTGAATTGGGAAGGAGAGATTATCTGGGAATGGATATGTAGTGATCATTTTGATGAAATGGGATTCAGTGAAGAAGCTAAAAACATTTTGACGAGAAATCCCAGCGGGAGGATTGGCGCAAGAATTGGAGACTGGATGCATACGAACTCTGTCTCAACTCTTGGACCAAATAAATGGTTTGAATCGGGAGATAAACGGTTTCATCCAGACAATATTATCTGGGATAGTCGTCAGACCAATATTGTAGCTATTACTGATAAGCAAACCGGGAAAATAGTCTGGCAAATTGGACCTGATTACACAGCTACGGAAGCTCTTCGAAAATTGGGACAACTCGTCGGGCAGCATCACGTACACATGATTCCTAAAGGACTCCCCGGTGAAGGAAACATACTTGCCTTTGATAACGGAGGCTCTGCCGGATATGGTGCTCCCAATCCAGGTGCTCCAATTGGTATTAATAACGCTATCAGGGGACATTCCCGTGTACTGGAATTTGATCCAATAAGTCTTGAGGTGGTCTGGCAGTACACGGCACGCGAAGCTGGATTTGAGATGGATTTATATAAATTTTATAGCCACTATATCAGCTCAGCCCAGCGGTTACCCAATGGCAACACATTAATAACTGAGGGCGCCGGGGGGCGACTTTTCGAAGTCACTCCTGAGCATGACACGGTCTGGGAATACATAAGCCCATATTTCGGAAAGAAAAAGAATCGGAACATGGTCTACCGGGCATATCGATTACCCTACTCCTGGATTCCACAGGCAGACAAACCGGAGGAAAATCCAATACCTGAAATTGATATCAGCAAATTCAGAGTACAAGGACCTCCGGTAAAGAGAGCAAGAAAGATTACCCGGGTAAGAAAAAATTAACAACAGCTCTCAACTCCCTAAAAGGGATTACCACAAAACGTATTTCCGGGAGTAAGGTAGTTGAAGCGAAACCGGTATTATTCTTTGGATTCATATGTGAAATAGGGAAAGCTTCGGTTCATGTCATATCCCCATTCTCCGGGTTCATATGGGAAGTAAGGAAGCCTTTGGTTTGGGTTATATACCCATTTATTCGACCTTCCGGAAACCTTGAATGAAAGTGTTTCTGAGCCCACAAAACTACCGCCATTATTCGTGCTTGCCGGTAGCTCGATGATTACCTGAGCTATAGCAGGTTCTGTATTCACACCTATGTCCTCAGGCAGCCTCAGGGTACCACTGATATGGAAACCTACCCAGCCGCCCCAATTACCATTGTCCGGTGCCCACCAGAAAGTTGCGTTGCTTACCTCCATGTTATTGCCAGGGTGTTTGTCCTTATTATCCAGATTCCACATCACACTGGCTTTCCTTAATGACCTTTCATTGAATACAAGGCTGTCATTACCAGTGTCATCGGCCAAAGCAATAGTTATATTAGCCAGGTTTTCCAGATCATGAACCGTGTAGTCCTCCGGCAGCTTAGCCCTCCCTGAAATACTGAATTTATCATCCTTCTTGGAGAAGAACTTGAAAAACTTCCTGAACCATAATCCCCAGCTCCACTTCTTATCCTGCTTTTCTTTATCCTTAGCCCAATCGATAGTCATGCGACTGATGACGAAGCTTTCCAAGGTAAGTTCGCCCTCACTGGCTTCGGTAAAGGTGGCAGTAACGCCCTTGTTCCCGTCCATGGTGATAGATTGCGGATTATCAGAACCGGTAAGGTCACCGCTCCAGCCATCGAACGACCAGCCATCATTAGGGACGGCAGTCAGTTCAACAATGTCGTTATAATGATAAGGGTTATGCGGGTCAGCAGTGACCGAGCCGCCACCGGAGGGTTCGACATTGGTGGTCAGAGTGTATTCTGACTGAACGAAGTGGGCGGTAACGCTCTTATCCCCGTCCATGGCGATTGAGGTCGGATTGTCAGAACCTGTAAGATCACCGCTCCAGCCAGCGAATGCCCAGCCAGTATTGGGTGCGGCAGTCAGTGCCACAATGTCATTAATTTCATAAGGGCCGGCATGGTCGGTGGAAACTGAGCCACCACCGGAGGGATCGATATTGACGGTTAGAGTGTATTCTGTCCGGATGAAGTGGGCAGTAACGCTCTTATCCCCGTCCATGGTGATTGAGGTTGGATTATCAGAACCGGTAAGGTCCCCGCTCCAGCCATCGAATGCCCAGCCGGCATTGGGTACGGCAGTCAGTGCCACAATGTCATTAATTTCATAAGGGCCGTCATGGTCGGCAGTAACCGAGCCGCCACCGGAGGGTTCGACATTGGTGGTCAGAGTGTATTCTGACTGAACGAAGTGGGCGGTAACGCTCTTATCCCCGTCCATGGTGATTGAGGTTGGATTATCAGAACCGGTAA
>CAYVOV010000001.1:67649-237613 GCA_964453525.1 uncultured Dehalococcoidales bacterium
CATTGGTGGTCAGAGTGTATTCTGACTGAACGAAGTGGGCGGTAACGCTCTTATCACCGTCCATAGTGATTGAGGTCGGATTGTCAGAACCGGTAAGGTCACCGCTCCAGCCAGTGAACGACCAGCCAGTATTGGGTATGGCAGTCAGTGCCACGATGTCATTAATTTCATAAGGGCCGTCATGGTCGGCAGTAACCGAGCCGCCACCGGAGGGGTCGACATTGATGGTCAGAGTATATTCGTTCCGAATGAAGTGCGCAGTAACGTTCTTATCTCCGTCCATGGTGATTGAGGTTGGATTATCGGAACCGGTAAGGTCACCGCTCCAGCCATCGAATGCCCAGCCAGTATTGGGTATGGCAGTCAGTGCCACGATGTCATTAATTTCATAAGGGCCGTCATGGTCGGTGGTGACCGAGCCACCACCTGAGGGGTCGACATTGATGGTCAGAGTGTATTCTGACCGAACGAAGAGGGCGGTAACGTTCTTATCCCCGTCCATGGTGATTGAGGTCGGATTGTCAGAACCGGTAAGGTCACCGCTCCAGCCATCGAATGCCCAGCCGGAATTGGGTACGGCAGTCAGTGCCACAATGTCATTAATTTCATAGGGGCCAGCCGGGTCGGTGGTAACCGAGCCAGCTTCGGAAGGACTGACTGAGACGTTTAAAGTGTACTCTTGTTCCTCATATATATAGGCTGAGCCCTTATTGTCATCATTAAAAGCCCCCACTATCAAAGTAGTACCGCTAATGGCTAGTGAGTATCCGAAATAGTCGTTTTCCGCACCGTCGCTGGCGGTAAGCTTGGCTTGCTGGAGCCAATCAGTTCCGTTGTACAGGAACTTGTAAGCTGCCCCGGACTTGTTGCCCATGTCATCATCCCAGTATGCACCAATAGCTGCAGTATCTCCACTGACAGCTACAGATTTTCCAAACGAGTCATTTGCCTGGCCATCATCAGCGGTGAGTTTGGTCTGCTGTGTCCAGGTGGTTCCAGTACGGTGAAAGACATATGCTGAACCAGAAGAACTGCCATTTGTGTCTTCTCCATCAGCCCCAACCACCAAAGTATCTTCCTCAATGGCTACGGATCTTCCAAAATAATCGCCAGCTTCGCCGTCACCGGCAAGTATTTTAGCCTGCTGGTTCCAGGTGGTTCCGCTACGCTCGAACACGTAGGCTGAGCCAGACATACTGCCATTCGTGTCTTCGCCATAAGCTCCAACCAGCGTAGTATTCCCACTGATGGCTACGGAGCCTCCAAAATAGTCGCTGGATTCACCGTCACTGGCGGTGAGTTTCGCCTGCTGAGTCCAGGTGGTTTCGCTGCGCTCGAACACGTAGGCTGAGCCAGAGAGACTACCACCTGTATCCTCTCCGTGAGCTCCGATCACTACAGTATTTCCACTGATGGCTACGGAAATTCCAAAATAGTCACCAGCTTCGCCATCACTGGCTAGAAGCTTAGCCTGCTGGGTCCAGGTGGAGCCGCTTCGTTCGAATATGTAGGCCGAGCCAGAATTGTTGCCCATGTCATCATCCTGATAGGCTCCAACCACAGCCGTATTCCCGCTGATGGCTACAGAATACCCGAAGTAGTCATCGTCGGCTCCGTCACTGGCAAGTAGTTTAGTCTGCTGGCTCCAGGTGGGTCCAATGTGCTCAAACACGTATGCCGTGCCGGAATTATTGCCCATATCATCATCCCAGTAGGCTCCAACCACAGCCGTGTCACCACTGATAGCTACAGACCATCCGAAATAGTCGCTGGCAGCACCATCACTGGCAGTGAGTTTTGCTTCGATAACGCCGGCATAAACAGAGGTAGGGAACAACAGCGCCAACACCGCCCCCAGAGAAACAGCTAGTAGTTTCTTCATCAGCCTTCCCTCCTGTTATATTAGTTCTATAAATACATCCTGATAGCTTACTATTGACTATCATGCTGGGTTACAGTTCCCGACTCATCAACCGTATAGTATTTTGTGGAAGTTGGCATCTGAACGTAATTGACCAGGTTATCTGACCCATCGCCACCGTGTATATCGTGCTCATAAAGGATATAACCGTTTTTATCAATAGACATAGCATAGGGAGTTCCATCCGGGTCTGTTATCTTATCAATTTCACAAACTGAGGTGTCAGGAAAGCTCCTCATATCGTTGGTTGGAGTGGTATCTACAGGATTCGGCAGTGTACTCAACTCATTATCAACCATCATTGCTGTCACCGCTGACTGGACATTGGCGAACTCAGTATCCGCTGCCTCATCTTCCCCGCTGCCGATGAACCGCCCTACGTTAGGTATTACCACTGCTGCCAGCACACCGAGGATGGCAACCACAATGAGCAGCTCAACCAGGGTAAAAGCCCTCTCTCTTTTATTAGGCATACTAGTGTCCTCTTTCCTTGTCTTCCCCGCACCGAATAATAGACCTCCGTAGTACTTTCAATCGCTAGTGACATGGTCTGCTCTTGCCAACTTTCCCTTAATGCACTTTAGAAAGTCCCACTTTTCTCAAGTAAACAAGTTGTACATATTGCGTAAATTAGCATAATATGGCTATACAAGGCTGTCTATTACCCAAAAGTGTCATATTTATAGTACTTTCGTATCACCAGAAAGGATTTGGAGAGTACTTAGCTTGCTAGACTGATTGAATGAAGGGACAACCCATTGCTGGAGGCAATCTACAGACGAGACAGGTTATTCAATGTCCCGTTGATAATTATCTGCCAGAGTTTTCAGGCTCTCAGTATCGGCGGTATTGCCCTCTTCCTTCCCCTGATCCGTAAAGACCTGGAAATGACTTTTACCCAGGGAGGAACTCTGGCCGCCTCCAGCATCCTTGTCTATGCCTTGATGCAGATACCTGCCGGTTACCTTGCTGACCGTTTCGGGGGCAAGCGCCTTTTCGTTATAGGCATCTTAGGCACGACAATACTATCCCTGACCTTCGGTTTTGTTACTGAATACTGGCAGGCCCTGCTTAACCAGACCCTCTCCGGTATATTCCGTGCCTTCCTCTTTGCCCCGGGAATCAGGCTGCTCTCCGCGTGGTTTCCACCTGAAAAGCGGGCTACCGCGATGGGCCTTTATCTTATTGGAGGTTTTTCAGGAAACGTCATTATCGATATCGCTGGTCCGGCACTGGTGGCACAGTTCGACTGGCGTTTTCCATTCCTGGCTTTTCCGCCACTCGGCATAGTCGTCAGCCTGTTGTTGTGGCGCTTTGGTAAGGAACCACAGCAATATAAACCGCAACAGGTTGTGAGCATACGGGAGGTATTGAACCTTTTCCGGCAACGGCTGATGTGGGTGTGTGGTGGAATACAGTACGTAAGACTGGCAGTTATGATGGGAACTGCTTTCTGGATTCCCAGTCTTCTTATCGAAGAAAAGGGACTGTCTGTTCAGGTAACCGGCCTTCTAATAGCCCTTAGAGCAGCACTTATCGCTCCCTCCAATGTTTTGGGAGGCTACATATCCGATAGACTGAAGAATCCGATTCTTGTCATTGCCACGGCATTAACCGTTCTGATGATTACCACGGTTTTATTAGTAACTGTAAATGACTTTGTCTTGCTTGTTATTATTCTGGTAATTAATTCTCTCTTCGTTCAGATGTATTTTGGTCCGCTATTTTCTATTCCTGTAGAGATACTCGGTGAACGCACCAGTGGCACATCAACCGGATTCAGTAACCTCTTCGCCAACTTGGGGTCATTTACCTTTACGTATTTGCTGGGAATGCTGAAAGATATCACCGGGTCTTTCCTGAGCGGGTTTTTTACTATAGCTGTTTCCTGCGCCTTCGGTCTGGGTTTCACGGCGATTCTGGCACAGATGAGACGAAAAGCTCTCGCAGAGAAGGAGACGGGCTAGGAACCAGTCAGTTGGTCAGTCAGAATTCATTTTTGGCTTTCACCAGTGATATTGATGAAAAGAATTGTTATTTTATCCTATCTTTGTTTAACTGAACTCTTATTAAGGATTATCAAGTTCTTTTAAAAATACGTCAGGGATTTTTGCAGGCTCTTTGAATCTTACCTCTTCAAATCCTTCTCTAATTTGTTCTACATAGGTTGTTATCTGGGGCTCGAGATCGGGATTTTCCATACACAATCTTTTTAATGCATTTTCAAAATCAGAGATTTGTTGTTTACTTTCTTTTTCCAAATCAGTTAGATCAAGATTGATTCCAAACATGTACCTGATTCTTCTTAATATGTCATACATGGCTCTCTTATCACTATAAATCGGAAGTGATAATTGATAACTTGGTGTCCGTGCACTCATCCTGATAGATTCGATATCCCTTTCCTTACTGTAATGATTTATCACCATACCGATTGTGGCGTTCCTATCATAGTTCGAAAACGCAACTGCATAATTTTTTAATTCTTCTTGCATTCGCTTCAGGCTATAAGTACAGCTCACGAGTCTCTCTTTATCGAACGGAACCTCGCCTCCTACACCTGCAGGTACGATTATTCTTTTTACGCCAAGCTCTTTAGCACCATCCAGGAGAGTATTTACATACACATCTTCATGTTGATTGGGCTCAGTACCGATGAATATAACAACCCCCTTTTCACTTATTTCCGCATAATAAAAATCATTAATCGGCTCTTCTTGATAATGTTCCTCATATCCCTCTACATATCTTACAGGAGGTCTAAACATAAAGTGGCTTCCAGGTAGTTGAAATATGTAAAAACCATCTTTACGAATATGTCCTATCCTTCTTGCCTGAAGTTTTTCAATAAGATATTCTGGAATTCCGCTGGACACGTTTCCCGCGTTAGCCCATTGAGAGAAACCAGCTATCATGAAAGTTGGTTTCTCTGGTTTTATGAATTTTTTTTCTAACACGAGTATATCATTCGCCATGCTTGGTCAATTAAAAAACAAACCTTATTTATTTACAGTGCGGGAGTATATGTTTGAAAGAACGCGATGTTCCCAGGAGCGCGGAAATGGGCACGCGACCCCTCCGATTCATGACGTATGCCCAACATGCTTTGGCATCGAGATCAACCACCACCATTGAACCACCCTCACCTGGCTAAAGTCAAGTTAGCAAAGTCAGAGTGAACAGCCGGACTGTGCGAATAAATGAACCCTAATGTTGGTGAGGATTACATGCGTAGTACCTTTGGAGTGAAGAAATGATACAAAGAGTCATTGACAGAATAATGATTAGTCACTACATTCAAAGTATGGCTTTTATAAGAAAGAAAGTTGTCAAGGAGTATGTTTACCACCAGTTGGTCGAAAACTACAGGGATGGGAAAAAGGTAAGACAGAGAGTTCTAAAACATATCGGGAGCAAAAGGCCATCGGACGCAGAACTTCAGAAACTGATTGAAGAGGTAAGGAAATGAGCTCATCGACGACTTTACCATGGCTTAGTGAGGCATCGGGATTAGTACGTGTGCATGTTACCCTACCAAGATGGCAGGTTATAGCATTGCAACATAAGCGACCCACCGATGACTTTACAAATGTTTCACATTGGTTGAGGTATTCCATCGATGGTTTTATCAGGATTATCTGGTTGGGGCTATTGAGACCATCTAAGGAATATATTACACGTCCCATTGCTGGTGATGGTTTAAATGAACCGGTAAAGGTTGAGATAGTGCTTGCCGAGTCCCAGAAAGCAGCACTTGTACAGATGAGTTCCGATTATAAGTTCACACGAAGTGACCTGGTCAGAATGGCTGTAACGTTTGAACTTGACGAAGAGTTACTGGAACGGGAAGTAAAAAAGTATGCCAAGAGGGAAAAGAAACAAATAGAGCTTAAATAAACAGACTGGAGAACATGCAGGCAATAGATTTAATGTAACGGTACAGAGAATCCACTTTAAGAGACTTCATAGCTCATGCAACGAGAGCAGACATCAACCTTTTACATTACCCGGTAGTATTATTCCTTGCCAAATGCTTCGTCGATAGCTTTCTGAATATTAGGAGGCAATGGAGTTATTTCTTCCTGGTCTTTTTCTTCGTCCTGATCGTATAAATCCTCCAGTTCCTGCGATAATGCTATCATAGTCTGTGAGCGATTTACTTCTCGATTCACCTGTCTGTATTGACGTTCACCTCTAGACTTGATGTCGTCAAGCGGAATCTTCATTGATTCTAGTCCGGAAATAACTTGAAGAATACTATAGACACCTTTATAATCCGGTTCTTGGAAAGAAATATGGGATGGCATGTGAGCCATTAAATTTACAGTTGTGATACTTTCATCCTGTAGTCTGGAAGATATTGCGCCAAATATGCTTGTTGGACCCTGATATTGCCCACCGGTTGTTCCACGCACACCCAATTGTTTTAGTCTTTCTGTTATTTTAGAATCATTACTTCTCCCTGTTATCCTTATTGGTCTTGTATGAGGAACGGGGCTACCCATGGCACCAATTACCTGATACCTGGTTACATTTAACTTTTTTAACAAACCAGTAACTCTATCTATGAAAATCTCTCCAAATTGGGTTGGTTCCAGAAGATTCATCAGAACTAAATCGGATAATGGCTTTTCTCTTTGAACATAATAAACTCTGGAGTTAGGAAACTCGGTATGCCGGATACCTTCACTATCTGTATACGTAAGACTGCGTTCTCGATAACTAACGAAATTATAGAAATCACCAGGCCTCTCAAATTCAGCAATTTTTTCCGCTCTGAAATGCTCTACGAGTATATTGAAAGATTCGTCTCCAACATTACCCCAGTTTAACCATCCGATATGAACTGCTATAGCGTGAACGGGCGCACTCTTTATTACAGGAGGCTGTAGTATAAAATCAGTTATAAAATCATTTATACTCATTATGTATTATTGAAAGGTCATGTATTAGTCACTGGTGGACTCTGAGAATAATAAACTCCTTTAGTTTATTATATAACATTTAGTCCCGATGAATCCTTCCCATTGCTCAGAATGTGTTCCTCCCTGGAGTTTCTTTTAAGTGCTGGATAGATACTGTAACTAACTATCTCCGCATTTCTCCGGTATTTTCGAGATAAAAAGTCGATTCAATACCATGTTAACTATTTCTGTAGGTACTATTCGGTTTTGGTTGGTATAAATTTGTCACCCCCTTTATCCCCCTCAAACAGTACCCGTTTATTGTCGATATTATATTATTGTTTGAGGGGGAAGGAGTTTGAGAGAGGAGGCTCTGCCCCCTCTCTATATTTCTCCCCTCTCCGGCCTTAAATGCTTTTCAACAATTCTCAATGGTTCAGGCCGGAGAGGGGCAAGGGGTGAGGTAAAGAAAAACAACCAAATGCAAACAGTACCTTTCTATAGAAATATTGACAGCGATTTACTTAACTTTCATAATTCTCTTTAAAATGGTATTTCAGTAATAATTGGAGGAAGTTTATAACCAATGGATTATACTATTCTTGGCAATACAGGACTGAAGGTATCCACGATGGGTCTCGGCTGTGGTGGCCCAAGCCGTGTCGGGAAATCAACCGGAAAGACCGAAGCAGAGTCTATCGCCATCGTCAAACAGGCTTTAGAATCGGGCATTAATATTATTGATACCGCAGAAGGATATGGTACTGAAGAAATTGTGGGAACTGCTATTAAAGGTATTGCTCGCAATTCTCTGGTGTTGTCGACCAAAAAATCGATAGATGAAGGCGTTACTCAGGAACAGGTGCAGAGAAGTCTTGAACAGAGTTTAAAATATCTTGGGACTGGTTACGTCGACATTTACTATCTACACGGGGTAGTTCTTCGGGATTATGACTATCTTGTATCAGAAATTGTTCCGGTACTTCAGAAGATGCGTGAGCAGGGGAAAATACGTTTCATAGGAGTAACGGAGACGTTCAACGGGGATCCGCAGCATGCTATGTTGCAGCGTGCCCTGCAGGATGATATCTGGGACGTAATGATGGTTGGTTTTAACATGCTCAATCAGTCTGCTCGTGAGCGTGTCTTCCCCGGAGCGATGGAGAAAAATATCGGTATCGTAGTAATGTTCGCCGTCCGTTTAGCCTTCAGCAGATCGGAGAGGCTCAGGCAGATTATCAGAGAACTGATAGAAAAGAAACAGGTGAATTCCTCTGACATCGATGGTGAAAATCCACTCGGCTTTCTCATTCATGATGGTGGGGCAATAGACTTGACAGATGCGGCGTATCGTTTCTGTAGATATGAACCAGGAACGCATGTAATCTTCTCAGGAACAGGAAATCCAGCTCATCTTAAAGCTAATGTCGAGTCCTTTACCAGACCGCCGCTTCCGCCGGAGGACATGAAGAAACTGATGAATATGTTTAAAGATGTTGATTCGGTTTCCGGCCAATGAAGTTACCTTTTTAGTAACTCAAATGCGACTGAATGGACTCGTGTTCCCCACCCTAAGATTCTTCGTCCGCCAGAGGCGGACTCCAGAATGTCTTTTAAGGCAAGACCGATTTCTTATCTTTATTTGAAGTAATACCGGTACATAACTCTCAATTTGTAAATCTTAAGTAGTCATCAGTAATTATAAAAAGGACAAGTTGTGCTTAATTGACTTGACATTAGCTGAAGTATTCTATAAGATTTAGTGTTTTGATGATACCTAGAGTTCCTATGTAACAAAAAGGTTAATACTGGTTTTCCGGATATGAAGAGCACTGAACTACAGAATCTTGAAATTTTCCGCCAGGTAAATCGGACATTCCCCAGAACAGAAGAAATTCTGGAGCTTAAAAAACAGGGTAGAAAAGTCTTCGGCTGGCTCTGTACTTATGTTCCTGAAGAAATTATCCATGCTGCCGGCATACTCCCGGTACGCATCACCGGCTACGCTCAGGAGACAGAGCTGGATGACGGGAATGCTTACCTGTATATTAATAACTGTTCTTTCTCCAGAAGCTGCCTGCAGTTAGGCCTGACAGGAGAGTACGACTATCTGGATGGCATGGTGGCCGGATCAACCTGTGACGGGGCTCGCCGACTGTTTGATTTATGGCAGTACTATATAAAGGTGCCTTTTCATCATATTCTTACCGTACCTCGCAAATATACCGAACGAGCTCATGCCCTTTACTATGAACAGGTGGTTAAGTTTAAAGAGCACCTGGAGCAGTACCTTGATAGTGAGATAGCCGATGAGTTATTACTTAGGTCAATTTCTATATATAATGAGTCACGGGAACTTCTAAAGAGACTCTACGAATTGCGAAAGCTCGATAAACCGCCGATTACCGGCGCCGAGACAATGGAAGTGCTCAATGCCAGCCAGCGTATGCAGAAGGAACAGTTTAATAAGTACCTCCGTAAGTTGCTGGAAGAACTGGAGCAATCGGAAGCCGGGCACGGGAGCCGGGCGCGGTTGATGCTTACCGGCAGCGTGATGAATAACCCGGAATTTATCAGGTCGATTGAAGAGCTGGGCGGGCTGGTGGTGACCGATGAACTTTGCACCAGTACCCGCTACTGGTCGGACCCGGTTGTCTTGGACGGACACTCTCCTCTGGAAGCTATCTCCCGGCGCTACCTCAATAACTTTCCCTGTGCGCGAATGGTGCCTTCGGACGGGCGGTTCGACCGTATCCTGCAGATGGCACTCGATTACAAAGTTGACGGTGTTATCAGCCAGATTATCCGCTACTGCGTACCTTATGCTCATGATTTGCCCCTGCTTACCGACAGGCTGAAAAAAGCCGGTATTCCGGTACTGGCGCTGGACGTTGAATATGGCACATCCGGTTCGGGGCAAATCAGCACCAGAGCACAGGCTTTCCTGGAAATGCTGGAGACGAAGAAGAAATGACGACTGCCGAAAGTAAAAGTGAAATAGACCTGTTAATCCGTACCTGCCGTATGCTGGCAAGGATGAACCGGGCGCAGTCTGAGGCGCGGCAGACTCAGACCCTTTATTACCAGATGCTTACTGATTACTACACCAGAATCAGAAACGCTCACCAGGAAGGAAAACTGGTGGCGGCCCATACCGTATTCTTTCCTACTGAAATCCTTTACGCCATGGATATCGTCCCGATGCATACTGAGATGACTACCTGGCTTAGTGCGCTGTTCCTCAGGGAGCAGGCGGAACTGCTGGAGAAAGGTGCCGAGCTGGGGCTGGTTCCAGAAATTTGCTCCCCGCACCGGGGTGTAGCCGGTATCTTTGCCCTGAACGCTATTCCCCGTCCCGATGTTATACTCTGGTCCAACCTTATCTGTGACAACACGGCAAAGTCCGGCGAGCTGATGATGGAATTAAGCGGTAGTCCGGGCTTTTTCCTTGATAATCCATTCCAGGACTCTCCCGGGGAAATGAACTATCTGGTCGGTGAGCTTGAAGACATGGTGCATTTCCTGGAAGAAAAGTCAGGCAGGAAGATGGACTGGAACAAGCTCTCGGAGATAGTCGAGCACACCGACCGGGAAATCGAGCTTTACCGCGAAATATGCGAGCTGCGGAAGGCAGTACCCTCGCCGATGTCTCTCCTCGGCTATCTGGAGCTGCTTTCTGCCGACTACATGTTCCCCGGCCAGCCGGAAGCTATCTGGTACCTGACACTGCTGCGGGACGAGCTAAAAGAAATGATAGACCAGGGGAAAGGGGCAGTTTCTCCCGAGCGGTTCCGCCTGATGACGCTGTTTATCCCGCCGATGTATCTGATGAGCTCACTTGCCAGGTTGTTTGAGGAAAACGGCGCCGTCAGCGTGGTGGAGCCGCTATTTACCCGCTGGTCCGAGGGAAAGCTGGACCCGAACAGGCCGCTGGAGAGCGTGGCGAAGAAGTCTTTCCTTATTCCGGAAAGAAGGAGTATGTACGGTCCGCTGAGCCAGCAGGCGTTACAGGATATAACGGATAGTGCTGAGCAATATAAAGTCGATGGTGCAGTGTACTGGGCGTTTATCGGCTGCCGGCATACCTGCGCCACGATAAAAATAGTAAAGGAAACGCTGAGTGAGGTCGATGTCCCGATGCTGACCGTTGACTGTGATATAGTTGACCCTACGATTACCTCCGAAGAAGAGGTCAGTGATAAACTTGAACAGTTCTTTGAACTGCTTGAGGACCGTTAAAGCCATGAAAACAATCGGTATTGATATCGGTAGTATGAATGTTAAGGCCATCGTCTTGGAGGACGGCGGGATTATCGGCACCGGTATCGGACCTCCGGGTGACGATGTCGAAGCCGGAGCGCGCTCGGTGCTTGAATCGGCTGTCAGCCGGGCCGGCCTGGACTATGATGGGCTGTCTCTGGTAGCTACCGGTGTTGGCGCCAGGCTGGTCTCTTTCACCTCCCGGCAGAAAGCAATTACCACCTGCCTGTCACGCGGCATCCATCACCTCTACCCATCGGTTCGCCTGGTGATTGACATGGGCGCTGAAAGCACCACCGTTATTAAGGTGAATGAGCGGGGCCGGCTTGCCGACTGGGCCAATCATGATAAATGTGCCTCGGGTACCGGGCTGTTTTTACAGCAGATGGCCAAGCTGATGGGTATGTCCCTGGAGCAAATGGATACCCTCTCCTTGCAGGCAAAAGCACCAGCCGATATCACCAGCACCTGTGCCGTTTTTGCCGAATCCGAGGTTATTTCTCATGTTCACCGCGACCCGCCGACCCCGATGCCGGATATCGTGGCCGGTATCTATTACTCCATTGTCAGCCGCATTATGTCACTCTGCAAACGGGTCGGGATTGAGAAGGACGTTGCTGTGGCAGGGGGTGTGGCTTTAAATGAAGGTCTGGTAAATATTCTGGAACGGGAGCTGGGCTTCGAGGTACTGAGACCGGAAGCACCACAGACAATCGCTGCCCTGGGGGCGGCGATTATTGCCCGGGAGAATGCGGAAAAAGGTATCAGTAACTGAATGTACTCAGGATTAAATAGTAAATTATCGTTACAGGTAACGCCCTGAAAGGTTTGAAAAAATGATTTTTGCCGGAATTGATATCGGTTCCCGTGCCGCTAAAGCGGTAATTATGGCGAACGGGGATATTATCGGCAGCACTATCCAGGATACCGGTCCTGAGAGTGTTAAGACAGCCTATATGACAATTGAAGAGGCTATGAAAAGCTCCGGCATCTCACTTGGTGACATCGATTACATTGTCGCTACCGGTTATGGCAGGGTACTGGTGCCTTTCGCCGGAGAAAATATCTCCGAGATTAGCTGCCATGCCCGGGGTATCAACTGGTACTACCCTTCGGTGAGGACTATCCTGGACATGGGCGGGCAGGACTGCAAGGCAATCCGCTGCGATGCCGAAGGCCACGTGACCAACTTCGTGATGAATGACAAGTGTGCCGGCGGGACAGGACGCTTTCTGGAAATGATCGCCGATGTTCTGGAGATACCGCTGGGTGAGATAGGAGAACTGGCACTCAAATCAACAAACGGGATTCCCTTTAATACCATCTGCGCCGTTTTTGCTAAAACTGAAGCTATCGTCCACCTCCGGCACGGAGTTGCCCGCAGCGATATTCTGGCTGGACTGAATGAGGCTATTTCCGTCCGCTGTCTCAACCTTCTCAAGAAAGTCTCAATTGAAAAGGAATTTACAATTACCGGAGGCATTGCCAAAAACACGGGAATGGTGGCTAAAATCGGTGAAAAAGTCGGACTGGAGCCGCTGCTGGCTGAAGACCCGCAGCTAATCGGGGCGCTGGGTGCTGCTATCTTTGCCCGGGAAAGATACCTGGGCAAGCAGAGCAAAGAAGAGGGAAAAATTCAGTACGGGTATAACGATGGTACCGGTGACTACTTTATTACCATTGATTCCGCGAAATGTGACGGCTGCGGGGAATGTATCTCTGCCTGCCCGGCAGCCGTCTTTGAAATAATTACAGAGGACGGCAGCAAGCCCAGAGCGGTGGTGGCTGAAACGGCACGGAAAAGGCTGTCAATTGTCTGCCCGGGCGATAGCCTGTGCAGTGGTACCAATCAGGTCAACTGCCGGAGCGCCTGTCCCGGTAATGCCATAAGTCTTACCTGGTGAAAAAGTGATGCAGCAGAAAATCGATTATAAGGAACTTATTGCCGGTTATGAGTTCGAACCGTCCGGTTTCAGGTTCGATGAAGAATCGGTGACGGCTTACCTCGAGGCGGTCGAAGGTGATAAGGACATCTATGAGAAAAAGCGGATTGTCCCGCCAATGGCAGTCGCCGCTCTGGCAATGGCGGCAATGGCGAGAGGACTTTCAATGCCGTCCGGTGCCGTTCACGTCTCGCAAGAGTTGCATTTTCTCGCCACGGTAAGCTTAGATGAACCCCTCACCAGTTACGCCAGAGTTAACAGAAAGATGGAGCGCGGCAAGTTTCATATGTTGACCATCGGCATCAACGTACTGAATCAGGAGCAGACAGCCGTTTTATCAGGAGAGACAAGCTTTATTCTGCCTTTTTCATGATAGGGGAAATATGACTTTGAGATTGAAAGAACTGAGCATCGGAACCAGCCTGCCCGAATCAAAGCGGCAGGTGACCCAGGAGCACATTAATGCGTACGCTTCTGCCAGTGGCGACTACAATCCGATTCATATCGACCCGGAATTCGCCGCCAGGACGCCGCTGGGCGGTACTGTGGCTCACGGAATGCTTATCCTCGCTTATCTCTCCGAGTTTATGACCGTGAGTTTTGGACTGGACTGGTTAAGCAGCGGAAGTATCAGCGCCAGGTTCAAAGGGGCGGCTTATCCCGGAGATACGATATCAATCAGCGGCAGCGTAACCGGTATTGAGAGAGAAAACGGTTCTGTCTTGATTGATTGCGATGTTCTTTGCCGGAACCAGAAAGACGAGCCGGTAATAATCTGCGAGACGAAAGTGAGGGTGAAGACAGATGAAGATAGCAATTGATGCCATGGGTGGGGATTTTGCCCCCGAAGAAATTGTCAAGGGTTCGGTGATGGGAGCCATAGAGCATGGCGTTGGTATCATTCTGGCGGGACCGCGGGAGCTTATCCAGCCCGAGCTTGATAAATATGATACATCCGGTCTTGATATTGAAATCGAGCATACAGATGAATACCTTGTCGAAGGAGAACACGCCGCCCTGGCAATGCGTAAGAAAAGAAACGCCTCGATAATGGTTACGGTAAAGCTGGTGAGAGACGGCAGGGCGGAAGCGGCAATCGGAGTTGGGCCGACGGGAGGTGTCTTTGCCTCCGCTTTACAGGTACTGGGCACGCTGGAAGGACTGAACAGGCCCGTTATCGGCGGGCAGTTCCTGGGGTTCACCCCGGAGACGATTATGATTGACCTGGGGGGAAATGTCGACTCTCGTCCCGACCAGTTGCTGGACTTCGGGATAGTTGGTACGGTCTATGCCCGTAAATGGATGGGCATCCCCGACCCAACTGTCGCCCTGGTAAGCAATGGTGTGGAGGAAGGGAAGGGGAACGAAGTTGTCCGGGAGACTTATGACCTGTTTAAGAAGTCCGGTTTAAATTTTAAGGGCTATGTGGAAGGAAATGATATTGCCCGGGGCAAAGCCAACGTTATAATCTGCGACGGTTTTGTGGGTAATGTAATCGCCAAGTTCTGTGAAGGTCTGGGCGACGTTACCGCCCGGTGGCTGGAGGAAGAACTCAAGGACAGGCTTTCTGAAAGTGAAATCGGAGAAATCATCACCGCTCTGAGGCGAGCCACTATTCCGGCTGATATATCAGGTGGTGGACCTCTGTGGGGGATAAACGGCGTTGTCTGTGTCGGACACGGCCGGAGTAAAGCTCCCGAGGTCGCCAGCACCATCGGTACGGCAAAGCGCGTGGTTGAAATAGACCTGGTAGGAACATTTGAAAAAGAATTGGCTGCTATTAAAAACGCTATGAATATATCGGACACTAATACTTAGTGGAGGAGTTGAAAAATGTCTGTCAGTCCTTCGGTTGAAGAAACGGTCAAGAAGATAGTAACCAGAATCGTGCGCAAGCATGAAGAGGAATACTCACCGACGGCAACCTTTAAAGACCTGAAGGCGGACTCCCTGGATGTCGTGCAGATACTCGTCGCCGTCGAAGATACCTATGATATCGAAATTCCGGACGAGGAACTGGAGAATGTCACGGATTTGGAGAGTTTCGTCGCCTGTATCGAACGGGTCATAGCAAATAAGAACAATTAAAACGGAATGATAAATGTCACTGAAAGGTAAGGTTGCCCTGATAACAGGTGGTTCCAGAGGTATCGGCCGGGTAATAACCCTCAGGCTGGCTTCGGAGGGGGCCGACGTAATTATAAATTGCCTGCGCAAACGCAGCGCCGCTGAAAACACAGCCGAAGCCGCCCGTGGAAAGGGCGTAACTGCCCACGTGATAAGAGCCAACCTGGCTGAACCGGAAAAGATTGACAGCATGTTTGCTGAAATCGATGAAAAGTTCGGCAGACTGGATATCCTTATCAATAATGCTGCTTCCGGAGTTGCCAACTCCGCCATGGAACTGAGGTCTGATGCCTGGGACTGGACGATGAACGTTAATGCCCGGGCTGCCCTGCTCTGTGCTCAGCGGGCTGCCGGGCTGATGAAAAACGGCGGAGCAATCGTCAATATCTCCAGCCTCGGTTCCCGGCTTGTCCTGCCAATATATACGGCGGTAGGTGTTTCCAAGGCAGCCCTCGAAGCCCTCACCCGTTATCTGGCTATCGAGCTGGCTGACCGGGGAGTCAGGGTAAACGCGGTCTCGGCGGCGGCTGTGGAGACGGAAGCCCTGAAACTGTATGCGTCCGACCCCAATATACTTCAGGCAGTGGTAAGAAATACCCCAGCAGGAAGGATGGTACAGCCGGAAGACGTGGCGGATGCTGTGGCTTTTCTGTGCAGTGACCGGGCAGCAATGATAAGAGGGCAGATTATTGTTATCGATGGAGGACTATCTCTGACTTCGCTCGACTATAATCAAACCACAGATAAAGGAGACAGCATTGGACCAGTATAGAATAGTGGTTACGGGAATTGGCGCTATTACCCCGCTGGGACTGACCGTGGATGAGTACTGGAATGGACTGGTAAACGGCAAATCAGCTATCGGTCCCATAACCAGGTTCGATACAGGCAAATATCCTGTCAAGGTGGCTGCTGAAGTTAAAGGGTTCGAACCGACCGATTACATGGATATCAAGCGGGTCGACCGTACTTCGCTCTGCACTCAGTATGCTATCGCTGCCACCGGGATGGCGCTGTCTGCAGCCGGGCTTAATACTAACGGAGAAAAACCGGAAAGGCTGGGTACAATTGTTGCCACCAGCGGCGCTATGGACCTGCTTATCGACACGGGCGAAGTCCTGAAAAACCGGGGGCCGATGCGCGTCGACCCGCTTTTAATAAGTAAGGTCGCCCCGAGCATGGTATCGGCAATAGTCGGGCTGGAGTTCGGCTTGAAGGGGCCTAACAGCGCCTTGAACAGTGCCTGCGCCAGCGGAAATGATGCTCTTGGTACGGCGATGAACCTGCTTCGCCTCGGGCACGCCGATGTCATTGTGGCCGGCGGAGCCGAGACCCAGGTTAATCCGCTGGCTATTGCCATTACTGGGAGGGTCGGGGCGCTCAGCCGCCAGTCTGACCCGCAGAAAGCCTGCCGTCCTTTCGATTTGAACCGTGACGGCATGGTTTACGGAGAAGGCGCAGCAATGCTGGTGCTGGAGACTCTCCAGCACGCTCAAGAGCGTGGAGCGCCGGTGCTTGCAGAACTGGCCGGGGCCGGCTGGTCGTTCGATGCTTTCAACGAGACTGCGCCCGACCCCGAACAGGAGGTCTTGGCCATGAAGGCAGCGCTCGGTGATGCCGGTGTTTCGATTGATGAAGTTGACTACATAAACGCCCACGGTACCAGCACTAAATTCAACGATGCTGCTGAGACCAGGGCACTGAAACTGCTCTTCGGTGAGCGGGCTTATAAAGTTCCGGTCAGCTCGAACAAGTCGATGATAGGGCACCTTGCCTGTGCCGCCGGTGCGGTCGAAGCTGCCGCGGCTGTAATGACTGTAAAAGAAGGTATTATTCCACCGACAATTAACTATGAAACCCCCGACCCCGAATGCGACCTCGACTATGTTCCGAATGTAGCCCGCCGGCAGAATGTGGATGTCTGTCTGTCCAATTCTTTCGGCATGGGCGGGCAAAACTGCTGCATAGTTATAAAAAGATTCTCCTGAGAGGAGGATATGGATAAAAAAAGCCTGGAAAACAGAATAGCCCTGGTGACCGGCGCTTCCCGCGGTCTGGGGAGGGCAGTCGCCGTTAAACTTGCTGCCTGCGGCGCCAGCGTGGCAGTCAATTACCTGACCAGTGACGAAGAGGCTGACAAGGTGGTTAAAGAAATCGAAAGTCTGGGAGGTCAGGCGATGCTATGCAGGACAGATGTGTCCGACGCCCGTGCCGTCCGGGATATGACCCGGCAGATTGTTAAACAGTGGGGCAAGATTGATATCCTGGTAAACAATGCCGGAATTGTCAGGGATACGCTCCTGTTGCGGATGCCGGACAGTGACTGGGACGATGTCATGAATACCAATCTGCGCGGCGCTTACTTGTGCACCAAGTATGCACTGCGCTCGATGATGGACCAGGGCTGGGGCAGAATTATCAACATTACCTCGCTGGCAGGACTGGTGGGTAATGTCGGGCAGGCGAACTACTCGGCGGCGAAAGGCGGCCTGATTGCTTTCACCAAGAGTGCGGCAAGGGAGGCCGGCCCGCGTAATATTACGGTAAATGCTATCGCTCCCGGCTTTATCGTTACCGGGATGACAGATAAATTGCCACAGGAAGCTAAGGATGCCATACTGGCGCGTATCCCGCTGGGACGTTTCGGTATGACTGAAGATATAGCAGAGTTAGCGGCATTTCTCGTTAGTGAGCAGGCCGGTTACATCACGGCACAGATAATCTGTGTCGATGGCGGCGTAATATAAGGAGGTATTGGTAATGGCTAAAGTAGGTATTGTCACCGATAGTATTGCCTGTCTGCCCCCGGAAATAATCAAGGATTATGATATAAGGATTTTACCTGTTGCCCTGAATATCAACGGTAAACCTTACCGTGATGGGGTTGATATTAATCCGGACGGCTTCTGGAAAATGTTCCCGGACGTAAAAGAATTCACTACCGGCGCCCCGGCTTTGACCGAATATACCGATATTCTATCAGAACTGAGTAAGACTACCGATAGTATTGTCGCTACCTTTGTCTCAAGAGGTTTAAGTGCAATAGGTGAAGCGGCAGTCCAGGCAGGCGATTTGTTCAAGAAAGAGAATCCCGGGGTAGATGTGGAGATTATCGATAGCCGGACGGCTGCCGGAGCCGAAGGTTTTGTTGTAGAAGAAATGGCAAAGGCGGCTGCCGAGGGTAAAAGCCTTGCCGAGGTAGTCCAGGTAGGTAATGATATGATTCCCAGAGTAAAGTTTGTGACCGCAATGGAGACCCTGAAATACCTCATCAAGAGTGGCAGAGCGCCCAAGACAGCTTATATGGGTGAACTATTCCAGGTCAAACCGATAATCGGTATGGTGAATAATACCGGGCTGGTCGAGAACCTTGGCAGGGCTAGAGGTAAGGAAAAAGCCCTCGAAAAGCTGCTCGAGTTAGTGGAAGAGCATGCTGACACCAGCCAGCCGCTACGGGTCAATGTGCATTACACCGATTCTATCGAAGATGGCGAACGACTGAAAGAAATGGTCCTGGCCAGATTTAACTGCTCTACGACCTATTTCACTCCGTACACGCCGGTTATGTCCGGCCATACCGGTCCGGTGGTGGCGGTTTCTTTCTATTCGTAAGACAGACCCCGGAGGTGAGTCTGTAGTACCTGACCGGAGGCAATAATGAAACAGAATGCAACTCTCAGTGGGAACGACCTGAGGGCAATGTTCACCGCCGGTACGGACTGGCTGGAGAAAATTGTTCCTGATATCAACGCTCTGAATGTCTACCCGGTACCGGATGGCGATTGCGGCACCAATATGCTCTTCACCATGCGTGCCAGCCTGGCAGCAGCCGCCGGACTCACCGATGGTACAGGTATCTCACTTATGGCCGAAGCGATAGCCAGGGGGTCACTGATGGGCGCCCGGGGCAACAGCGGAGTTATCCTTTCCCAGATATGGCGTGGACTTTTTGAAGGGCTGAAAGATAAGCAGACTGTCGATGCCCGGGACCTGGCGCAAGCTTTAAATTCTGCTTCGGAAGTAGCCTACCGGGCATTGAGTAATCCTGTTGAGGGTACCATTCTTACCGTGATGAGAGATATGGCTACCGCCGCCAAAGAAGCGGCGGATAACGGGGCAAGCTTGATATCGGCTATGGAAGCGGCAGTCGATGCCGCCAGGATTTCCGTGAAAAACACACCCAATCTTCTCCAGGTACTGAAAGACGCCGGAGTGGTAGATGCCGGCGGTCACGGACTGTACACATTATTCCAGGGGGCTCTACTTCACCTTAAGGGCGATACGGACAACCGGTCTCCCGATTTGCTGACAACCGGGCTACCACCGCTAGTGCAACCGTCCCGGATTTCCGGTGAAGAGGAGTCATACGGTTTTTGTACTCAGTTCATGGTTAAAGGAGCCAGACTTCAGCCAGGGAAGCTGAAGAATGTTCTGGAAGGTATGGGGAAGTCGTTGATGGTGGTGGGTGATGAATCGGCAATCAGGGTGCATATCCATACTCTCGACCCGGATGCCGTCACCGGAGTTGCTTCTACGTTCGGTGAACTCGTTGACGTCGATATCCGGGATATGGACGAACAGCACATCGAGTTCCTGGTGCTGCACCAGGAAAAAATGACCAAACTCGGCACCGCTATTATTGCTGTGGTCAACGGTGACGGCATGGTCAGTGTTTTTTCGGACCTGGGCGTTTCGGCCATCATTCCCGGAGGGCAGACAATGAATCCGAGCACCATAGATATGCTCCAGACTGTCAATGCCGTGATTCCGGATAACATCATCCTTTTACCCAACAACAAGAACGTGATTCCGACAGCCCGCCTCGTCCAGTCGCTGACCGAGAAAAATATTCAGGTGATTCCTACCGAGACGATTCCCCAGGGGATTTCAGCTATGATTGCTTTTGTCCCCGAAGATGAGTTTGAGACCAACGTGGAAGAGATGACGGAGTCTGTGACTGCGGTCAGGACCATTGAGATAACGCATGCCACCCGTAATACAAGGTTAAACGGCGTGGAGATAAAAAAAGGGGAGATAATAGGTCTGCTTGATGGCGAATTGCTGGCTCACGGGGATAGGTACGAAGACGTCATATTTGAGCTGCTGGACCGGACAGACCTGGAACACGCCGGAATAGTAACGCTTTACCACGGTCAGGATGCCGACCAGGCTGAAGCAGTGCAGATTAGCGGCAGAATTGGAGAACTTTATCCAGAGCTTGAAGTCGGGGTGGTAGACGGCGGTCAGCCCAACTATGAATATATTATTTCCGTAGAATAGACGCAGGAATTTCATGCAAGATAATACACCGCTTAAAGACCTTGTTAATCTTGGTGGTAAATGTGCTGTCGTGACCGGTGGAGCCAGAGGTATTGGCCTTGCCATCTCACGCAGGCTTGCTGAAGCGGGAGCGGCGGTAGTTTTGGCCGATATTGATGCCGGGGAAGCAGAAAAAGCGTCTGCCGAACTCAGGTCTCAGGATTATAACGTACATTTCCTCAAGTGTGACGTGGCTGAAGAAGCAGATGTAAAGGACATGATTGCCGGCGCCGTCAGGATACTGGGCGGTATCGACATACTTGTCAACAATGCCGGTATTTATCCCCGGAAACCTCTCGATGAAATGACTGGCGAAGATTTCGAGAGTGTCATATCGGTGAATTTAACCGGCACATTTTTATGCAGTCGTTACGCAGCCCAAGCTATGGTATCAAAGCAAAAGGGCGGCTGTATAATAAACATCGTTTCAATTGAAGCACTCCACCCTTCGTCAACCGGGATGTCTGCCTATGATGCTTCAAAAGGCGGCATGTTAATGCTTACCAGAAGTATGGCAAGGGAACTCGGCCGGCACGATATCCGGGTTAACGCTATCGCTCCCGGCGCTATCAAGACTCAGGGAGTTCTTTCCCATACTGCGCCATCAGCGGACAGGTCTCAGCTAAAAGAACTAAAATCTTTCCTGTCCCGCATAGCTTTGGGCAGGATGGGTGGCGCTGATGACATTGCCAGGGTTGCTCTTTTCCTGGCATCAGACATGGCAGACTATATCACCGGCGATCTGATTGTGGTCGATGGTGGTTATTTAGTATCCTGATATCAAGAATACGTTCTGCCTCCGCGAACATCCACCCGTTCCTGTCTTCTTACCTTTATGTTAAATAAATGCCGGGCTACGGAAGGTTTAGCGCTTAATTGTTCCTTTGATATAGCATGAAAATTAGTGCTAGTAAGGAAATATAAATAGATGTATAATTTACCTTGCCAACAAATTGGACATGGAAACTACAAAATTTTAAGTGTTAGAGTCGAGGCACTTATCCTGAAGGTATGAGGGGAAGGAGGTGTAAGAAGGCATAAATTGCGGTGCTATTATAAGCAACAATAAATTATTAAAAATTCTAACACTGGAGGGTTTATTATATGGCAATGGACTACTGGAAATGGCCAGAAGCGAACGGAGTCGAATCCGGTGTGGACTGTAAGGGAGCGGCTGTAATCGCCGGCGGGGTCGACGTTGGTGCCGTCAGTTCCAAGGCAGCCATTCTTTGCGATGGTAAGCTATACGCCTATAGCACGGTTCGCACGGAAGGAGATAGTAAGAGTAGTGCCCAGAAAGCAATGGATAAGGCACTTGAAGCAGGCAAGATGGAAATCGGTGATATCCACTATATAGCGGGTACTGGTTACGGGAGAAACAGTATGCCGTTTTCTACCAAGACCGTAACTGAGGTTGCCTGTCACGCTCGTGGCGCGCAGTACCTCTGTGGCCCAACGGTCAGAACTGTCCTGGATATGGGCGGCCAGGACTATAAGGCAATCAAAATAGACCAGTACGGCAATGTGGTCAATTTCATAATGAACGATAAATGCGCCACCGCCACCGGACGCGGTATAGAGGTCTTTGCCGATATGGTCTCGGTTCCGGTTACTGAGATAGGTCAAATGTCCCTTGAAGTAGACGAAGAGCCTGAGCCGGTGAGCAGCACCTGTGTTACTTACGCCAACAGTATGGCGTTACAGATGATGAGACAGGCTCCAAAGAGCAGGGTACTGGCAGCTCACCATTTCAGTATTGCTTGGCGGGCATATATATTGCTGTCACGCCTCGGTGTAGAGGAAGGTCTGGCATTAACCGGAGGTGTTTCTAAAAATGTCGGTATTACCAGCAGAATTGAGAGAGAGCTCGGGACTAAAGCTCTTACTCCAAAAGGAGACCCCCAGCTCGCCGGCGCTATCGGTGCTGCTATATATGCAACGGAGATGGTAACGGGCGGGTAAACGCAAAGGTACAGGCAAAATCCGTTTCCTCGGCCAGCTTGATTTATTGATATAGACGTGGGGTCTGAGGGAACTGGTAAACCAGTTAATTGAAATAAAGAAACGGGAGGCCAAGAATGGTAAGTGCTGGAGTAGATGTGGGAGTAAAGACGATTAAGGTGACGATATTGAAGGATAACCATATTATCGCCAGCAGTAAAGGTCCAACCAATGGCTTCGAAAGGGCCAAAGCAGCAGAAGAGGTCTGGGATAAAGCCCTTGGTGATGCTAAAGTGTCCGCTGCCGATGTCAGTGCCGTGATTGCCACCGGTACTGGAAAGAGGGATGTCGGCTTTGCTACCAATAACGTGGTGGAGCCGGTGGCAGATGTCAGGGGAGCCCTGTATGCGGCACCAAAGTCGAAGACATTAATAGATATGGGAGCCGAGCAGATACGGGTGGTGAACTACGATGAGAATGGTAAGGTGGCCAACTACACTTTAAACCAGCAGTGCGGGGCCGGGCTGGGCTATTTTATCGAATCAATAGCCAGGATGCTTGGAGTGACGGTAGACGAAATGAGTGACCTGGCAGCAAAAAGTAAGGGCGTGGTCTATGCCAACGGAGAGTGTGGCAACTATGCCAGCCTTGATATCCTAACCTATTTTCATGACAATACAGCCAGAGAGGATATTGCCTGGGCGGCACTTGATGCGGTAGCCAACAAGATAGTAGCCACAGCCAATCTGACCAACATTGATAAGGGCAACGTGGTGCTCATAGGTGGACTGGCGAACAACGTCGGAGTGGTGGCAGCGTTAAAGAGACGAATGGGAGGCAAGATAGAGGTGGCAAATGAACCGGAGATGGTGGGCTCGATAGGGGCGGCGATAATCGGAGCTACGGGGTCGCTATAAAGATGTACAAGGGACAGTAACAAGTACAATATCGTAATTAAGGAGGATAAGGGATAGTATGGAAAGATTTCAAAAATTGCTGGAGGACCCTCACAAGTATGCCAAAGACTGGAAAGCCAGGACTGGCGGTAAAGTGCTGGGCTATTTCAATGATTACTTTCCTGAAGAGGTCGCCTATGCAGCCGGGGTTCTGCCGGTACGCATTTTAAGTCGGCCGGATGTAGACGGTATCAGTCAGCGCTATGTATACGGCGCCTTTTGTCCATACTCACGCGGTATCCTGGCTGAGGGACTGAAGGGCAGCTATGATTATCTGGATGGAATCGGGCACGGGGAGAACTGCCTGCCGATACGCGGTGCCGTCGCCAACTGGTATGACCTGCTTTCTACTCCCTACCGCCGTTATGTGGCGGTTCCGTCACAACTGGACAGCCCGACAGCCAAGAACCTGATGCATGCCGAATTGATATCCTTAAAAAAGGATATGGAGGAATGGACCAGTAAAACTATCACTGACGAGGCTCTGGACAATGCTATCGAAGTGTACAATACAAACCGTAGTCTGATGAGGCAGGTTTATCAGTATAGACGGGCTGACAATCCCAAGGTCTCCGGGGCGGAAGCCTTTGAGATGATAATGTCAAGTCAGATAATGGATAAGGCTGAACATAATGAACTCCTTAAGGATGCCATCAACAAACTGCCCGAGCGTAAGGAGACTTATACTGGTACGCGATTAATGCTGCTGGGAAGTGAAATTAGCGATACCAGGCTGGTCAGGCTTATGGAATCTCTGGGGGCGACCATTGTTATCGACAGGCTTTGCAATGGCAGTAACTATATCTGGAATAATGTCATTCCGCATCATGACCGCTTGCTGGCCATTGTTTACCGGTACCTGGATAAGCCCCGCAGTCCGGTAAAGGATGAATCGTACCGTCGCCGGGTAAATGAGATTGTGGCACTGGCCATAGACTACAATGTCCAGGGTGTTGTCTATGCCATTCACAGGTTCTGCATCCCGCATCAGCAGGACCGCCACGCCGTCCAAACGGAATTCGGTAAAAAGCTAATCCCCATCCATGAATACGAACATGATGATACTATCCCCATCGGGGAGTTTAGCACCCGCATCGAGGCGTTCGTTGATGCATTAAAGAAATGAGTTGTCAATCAGTCTTAATCAAAGGGAGGTTATGAGATGTTAGTACAAAAACCTGAAAAGCTATGGGAGACAAGACCTCTTGACTGCTGGGCACAGGCAAAGGAATTGAGAGCCCGGTTTTATCAAACTGAGAAAGAAGCCAGTAAAAGACGCATGTTTCTCATCGGTGGTGGTGATGGACCGCAGCAGGGAATGGGGCCCGGGTTTGGTAATTTTCATATAGTGCACCCCAATCCTGAAGCTGCCAGCATTTCCAACACCAGTGACTCTTATTCACGGCGCTGCCGGGCGGCTGCCGAGATATACGGATGCGGGCGTAACTGGTGCGGCTACCACGCCGATTATTTCGGAGCCATACTGATTAACGAGCATTTCTCCGGCGGCCCGATGCCCAGGCGCGACTTCGTTGTCCAGGGTAATGATATGTGCGCTATGTTCCCCAAACTTGGCCAGATGGAGGCAGAGTACTGGGGTGTGCCGGAGCACCACTCTGATACCACCGCTTATTATGATGACCATGACCCCGAAAGAGACCAGGCGAGAGCCGATTATCTGGCGGCGCAGACTCTTGAGACGATAGAGTGGATGGAGAAAGCCCTCGGGACGAAGTTCGACGATGAGGCATATATTGAAAGCATCAAGAGGAACTGGCGTATGTCGGCGCTGCGTGGGGACGTTATCGAGTGTTTGACCCACGTTCCCAGCCCGCTCGACCAGAAATCTGCCTACTCTCTCTTTACTCTTGGTGGTCTCGTCGGCAGCGACCCGGAAGATACCGAGAAATTCTGGGTGAATTTCCGGGACGAAATGAGGTGGCGGAATGAGAATAACATCGCCGCTCTTGCCACCGAGAGGTACCGCTGGACAGAGAATGAGCCGCCGCCCTGGTTCTTCCTCAGGTACTACCGCTATATGGAAGAATACGGAGCTATCTGCATCCAGACTTTCTATCAGGGTGTAACGTTAGAGGAGCAGCCGGATGGGACTTTTAAGCGTCCGAGAACTCCTCTGGAGCGCGGGGTTGAGCTCAAGACCAGGGAAGACGTCGTTCGTTTTGGAATGATGGGTCCGCCGCCAGGGGAGCGTAAAGGCAGCGCCTGGGCAGGACATGGACCGCTTCCCCAGACTTACTATGAGAGGTTAATGAATAGCGTGAAGGCATTCAAATGTGATGGCGCAATACTGACACTTCACCGCGCCGGCATCGGCTGCGTTTACAGCATGAAGGCAACCGCGGTGAAGATGATGGAAGCGGGAATACCGGTGATGCACTACGAGACATCCCAGCCGGGTGACAGGACTGATTTCGATGAGAACCGCTTTCTCGACCAGCTTGATGTCTTCATGGAAACCCAGGGACTGAGAAAACTTGAACCGGTTTAGAAACCGCGGATGAAGTGATTAATTCAGGCTCCATCATTTATATTGGAGCCTGAATTTTTTTGGAGTCATCACTTAAAAGAACTTGAGCACTTATCCTGAAAAGGCGGACTTCTCCAGGGGCGGGAGCTCTTCGGACAGAAGAAAATACTGAACAACAGGGCGGCTGTTATTTCTATGAAGCTCGGATTTTCATTGAAAATGGATGCCGCAAAGTGAGTTGTTATCAGGTAGACTCGATTGTTTATTGTGTTTTATATAAATTAAGCTTATACTGTTTACAATTTTGTCTCCTGACCTGTAATCCGAGAAGATATATCTGCGGACCTGTAATCTCAAAATTGTAGTATATTATCACATCAATTTTTAATAGACGGTATTGTAAAGGATATAACGATTAAACAAACAGAACCTAAGAGACGCTCATTCATATGGAGTTCTCTTCCGTTTTTCATTTTAGCCCATGCGGCTCATCACTTATTGACTGCATTACCACAGCCTTTCTTGCCTTATATCCAGCAGGAATTTAACCTGAATTATACGAAGTCCGCGTTTGTAACCTCGGCATTTGCCCTGTCCGGCGCTGCTGCACAGTTACCTTCGGGCTGGCTGGCTGACCGTATCGGCCCGACAATTCTGATTACAATCGGTATTCTCGGTGTGGCTATCGGTGGGGTTTTTGTCGGTATTTCTCAAACATATATAATGCTCATTCTTTGTCTGATTTTCATGGGATTGATGTCCGGCGGATACCATCCTGCGGCAACACCTCTGATATCTGCTGCAGTTCCACCGGACCAGCGTGGTCGAGCGCTAGGATTTCACCTCGTCGGTGGTAATTCCAGTTTCTTTATAGCGCCTATTGTCGCCGTCGGAATTGCCAGCGTTTGGGGATGGAGGGGGTCATTCCTGGCTCTGGCTGTACCCTCGGCAATACTAGGTATTCTATTTTATATTTACCTGACACGTCGGGGAGGAAAAGCTTATATCGATGAAGTCAAGCGGCGCCAGGTGGAGGAGAAAGCTCCCCAACCGGGATACAAGCGCCGGCTTATAGCTTTTCTGGCGATGATGGTTATCGGTGGCGGTGCCGGGGCATCCATCAATGCGTTCTTGACTCTGTATATGGTAAACGAACTGGGTGCCTCCAAGGAACTGGCAGCCATGCTGCTGTCAGTCATCTTTTCCTCAGGTTTATGGGCAGGCCCTGTCGGCGGCTATATTTCTGACCGTATTGGTAGTGTCAAGATTATTATCTTTACCGGAATTATCAGCGGCCTGCTCATTTTCGCCCTCAAGGCAGTTACCCTGGGTTTTGGCCTTTATGCCGTCCTGTGGGCAATGGGCTTTATTCGAGCCGTACGTTTCCCGGTGACAGAAGTTTTTATTATGAGCCAGACAACGGCAAAACACCGTTCCACAATCTATGGCGTTTATTATTCAACTATGCAGTATACGGGTGCGATTTTTGCTCCCATTATGGGTACTTTTCTTGATAAATACGGGTTTGATGTGATGCTAACCTTCTCTGCAATCGTGGTAACAGCGGTTGCGATTATAACTTCAATATTTATCTGGGATGCTAAGAGCTAGCTATCGTCACTCCATCTCTTTGTTTTCCATTCACCTTGTGGCTTTATGACGGCCATCCGATTACTATTTTTCTGGAATAACTTTATTAACTCATTCCCATTATGCCAGCAGTCTCCTATTTTGGTGTAACCAGTTACACCAAAAAGATAATTGTTACCTTCTATTCACAGGCAATCCAGTCCGTTCTTTAAATAAATACCGTAGTACGGGTTGACCTGATTACAATGTTTTGCCATAATCTACAACAAAGTGGAGCTTCCTTTACTCCACGCTCCTCATCAGTCCACGGCAAACATTGAGAGGGCGTCAATGAGTATGAGAGATATACCCATCTCTCCAGAGATAAAAATCATCTTCACGATTACCCCGGGTGTCTTCTTTAGTTCCGGACTGATTTCGTTCACTGATAATCCACCCGTGGAGGCTAATACTGAAATAATCGGGCAATGGCAGTATAACTTTCTCCGGGAGTAAGATTTTAGGATAGAGCAGAGAGCCAGGGTAAATAATAAAGGAGGTAGAGAAAATGACCGCATGGCATGACTATTTAAAAGAGCAGGGTCACGCGCCCGACTGGCCATATCCTGTCCACTATGACCGGGAGCAGGAAATCGCTACTGATGTCCTAGTAATCGGAGGGGGTATCACCGGTTGCTGGGCGGCTATCAGTGCTGCCAGACAGGGGCTGAAAGTGGCGCTGGTGGAAAAGGGTGATACCATCAGGAGCGGTGCTGGAGGTCCGGGGTGCGACCACTGGTGTAACGCTCCCGCTAATCCTCTATCAAATGTTGACCCGGATGAGTGGGCGGAGCACATGGCAGACCGCCCATATAGCAATGGTATTGGCATCCAGATTCAGTGCCGCGAGGACTGGGATACATTGCTTGAAATGGAACAGATGGGCGGTAAAATCAGGGACACCGATAATGAATACCTGGGTGCCGAGGGCAGAGATGACGCAACAAAGTTAATGATTTCCCCGCGTTACACCCGGGTACACAGCTATCTCCCCGGAGCACAAAAGCCATTAACCCTCAAAAGCAATCCGGACCGGAAACTGAATAACGTGGTAATACGGGTCTGGGGAACCATTTTCAAACCCGCCCTGAAGAAAGAATGCCAGCGCCTGGGAGTGGAAATCTATGACCGCGTAATGATGACCAGCCTGCTGACCGAGAATGGGGTCCAGGGCGCCCGGGTTGCGGGGGCTACCGGCTTTAATAACCGGACCGGTGAATTCATGATTTTCAAGTCTAAGGCGGCTGTTCTTGCCACTGCCGGAGGCGGCTCGATGTGGATGATAAGCACTGAACTGGGCGGATATTCTAACATGATGTCGCGGACCATTACGGGTGATGGCACTGTTATGGCCTGGAAGGCCGGGGCGGCGCTGACCACGATGGAACGTACCGGAGTCCTGCGAATTGCCACCGGCTATAAGCATAAGTGGTATACCGGCGCTGGTGACGCCAGCTATGAGAATGTTCCCCTCGTTGATGCCAATGGAAAAAGACTACCGTACCCGATACAGGGCTGGGAAGACGCGGGAGCCATGGCGCCATCGCCCGAAGTTGAGCAGGAAATCCGGGAAGGCATCCTAAACGGCAAATATGCGCTGCCTTTCTATGGTGATTTTCCGGCAATGCCGGAAGTCGAAAGAAATGTCACCTGGAAAATGATGCTGGGTGAAGAATCCACGACCAAAATCATTATCGATACCTTTAACCAGGCCGGCTATGACCCGGGCAGGGACTTACTCCAGAGTTATAAATTTATCGAAGGTCAAAGTTTACCGCAGTGGCGTGATGCCGGAGGTGGCGGTGGAATTGTGGTCGACTGGAATCTGAAAACCACTCTCGACGGGCTGTATGCTGCCGGAATGCAGATGTTTTCCCCTGAGGACCACAGTTATGCGGCGGCAACCGGCCGGTATGCCGGCCGCAAAGCTGCTGCTTATGCCAGACAGATTGGTGAGTCAAAGATATCCCGCGAGCAGGTTACCCTTGAGAAAGCCCGGATTTATGCCCCGGTGAAGCGCAGCAGCGGAATGGACTGGAAAGAGCTGCATGCAGGAATTGCCAGAGTTATGCAGTACTATGTCAGTGAATTCAAAACCGAGTCTCTTCTTAATATGGGTCTCAATGCTCTGAGAAAAATCGAAGAAGAATCGATACCTTTACTGTACGCCCTTGACCCGCACAAGCTGATGCGCAGTCTTGAAGATGTTAGTCTGCTAAATTACGCTCAAATCATTATTCAGGCTTCACTGGCACGCAAAGCCAGTAGCGTTCCGCTGAATTTTCAGAGAATAGATTACCCGACTCTGGACCCGCCGGAGTGGAGAAAGTTTCTTACAATCAAGTTGGAAAGTGACAGGGTAAAAACCGGAGAGTTACCAATGACATACTGGGGTAATATGAAACAACAGTATGAAGCCCATAACAAAGACTACACCGGTGTATATCAAGAAAAATAACGGATTCAACGGGACATGTAGAAATAGATTAAAGGTTATTGGAGGAAACAATGGCTCAGGAAAAAGTAATCGCCATTCCTAATATCACTACCCCGAACAATCCCGTGATTTTCAATCCGGACATCTGCAATGGATGCAACCATTGTGTGGAAGTCTGCCAGATAGATGTGTATATACCCCATCCCGAGAAAGGAAAACCGCCGATTATACTGCATCCCGAAGAGTGCTGGTATTGCGGCTGCTGTGTGAATGATTGTCCCCGCCCCGGAGCAATGACCTTCAACTGGCCGCTGCAGCAAAGAGGGTACTGGAAGAACAAAGCCACCGGGGAGGTCCATCAAATCTAGAGGGCAGAAATTCGGAAAGTATTGCTGGTGAGAAGGAAGCCAGCCAGGCGTAATATGTGGCTGGACTTATAACTGCTAAAAGAATGACAGAAGGAGTGTAATAGAAAATGGCGGAGTTGAAACATCAGAATTTGATTACGACCAATAGAGAGCACCGTCACGCTGACTGGGTATCGAAGGTCCCGCGTGACCCGGAGGGCGGAAAAATAGTGACCTGGCTGGATGGTGATGTCATACCGGGAGCTTTCTACTATGAAGCTTTCATGGCGATAAAGCCGACTCTCGAGGGCAGTTTTAATGACCCGCCGCATGTTCACGAGGACTGGGATGAAGTGATTGGTATTTATGGCACCAACCCGGCCGACCCCTTTAACCTTGGCGGGGAAGTTCAGATTACGCTGGGTGATGAGGTACATTCAATCACGGAAAGCTGTGCCATTTTCGTGCCCAGGGGAATGCAGCATTGCCCGCTTGTCATCAAGAAGGTCAGCACACCCATTCTGCTGGTGACTACCGGCTCTTCAAAGAACTATACTCAAACGCTCCCTGAAGACTGGGAGGAGAGTCTGGGATAACGCCGGGTAATGGCGAGACATTCGTGGATGTAAAGCTGGTATAATTTTGATTCCTTTTGCATCTGGTTGATTAGACTGTCATTGCGAGGAGTCCCGATGACAGGAGAGATTTATAGAGATTGCTTTCCCTCGATAACACCGGGGCTCGCCATAACATTACCAGCCAAAATCCAATAATACCTCATTCATATAATGGTTCAAATGTAATTGGGTTTGGTTTAATAATCTGGTTATCGTTTCCCATGTCTGGGTCTAATGCTAATTACCAGAGACAGGTTTCGCCTGTATTTGCTGGGAAATTGAGGAAATAGTATCATGAATTAAGAGGGATTTTTCGTTCACAATAGGAATATGAATAAACAGAAGACACTCGCTTTCTTCGGAGCCCACCCGGACGATGAGACTTTCGGCATGGGCTCCACTTTAGCTCAGTACGCCATGTCCGGGGTCAAAGTGTATTATGTTTGCTCCACCGGCGGGGAGGCGGGAACGGTTGGGCCAGAATATTTGAAAGGGCATGATTCTATTAAAGATTTACGTGTCCATGAATTGAAGTGCGCTGCAGAAGCGCTTGGTTTAGCCGGTGTCTTTTACCTTGGATACGGTGATTCCGGCATGCGTGGCTCGGCTGATAATGAGCGCCCGGACTCGCTGGCGATGGCTCCCGTTGAGGAGGTAGCCGGACGTGCCGTGAAAATCATCCGTGAAATCAGACCGGATGTGGTGGTAACCCATGATGCCGGCGGCGGCTATGGTCACCCGGACCATGTAGCCACGCACAATGCCGTTACCAGAGCCTTCTATGCTGCTGGCGATGCCGGGCAATATCCTGAAGCGGGTCCGGTATTTCAGCCTCGAAAGCTTTATTTCGGAGTGCGTTCTTTCAAATTTATGAAACTAATCGTCCGCCTGATGCCGTTGTTCGGACAGGACCCTCACCATTTCGGTCGCAACGGGGATGTCGACCTCACCAAAATAATGGCTGTAGAATATCCTGTCCATGCCGTTGTTAACCTCACCAAACAGGCTACTGAGATTCGGAATAAAGCCGTAGCCTGTCACGCCAGCCAGAGTGGCGGCGGCCGAAGGCGCTTCGGACCCTTTATGGTCATGCAAATGATTGATAAGATACGGGGACCCCGGGACCACTTCATGCGGGCTTATCCGCCGCCTGACAGCCAGCGGAAGGAAAAGGACCTGTTTGAAGGCATTGAATAATATTACGAATTAGCCGGTAATTGCCCTGTGTTTCGCCTGTCCTTGTTACCAAAATTACCTTTTTGGTTCCTGAGCAAGCTCTATATATGCCCCACAGGCTGATTCGGGGTCAAGGAAAGCAATTCTTGGTCCACCAGTTCTTTCCGGCAATATGAACCGTGGGTCTTCCACACTGACACCATTTTCTCTCAGTGATTGAACCGAGGCATCGATATCGTCAACCTTACATGACAGGTGAAATAGACCTTCACCGTGCTTTTCCAGGAACTTACCGACACGATGCTCGGAGTCGGTAGGCTGAATCAGTTCGATGGCATTGTTGCCCACGGTAATCATAAAAGCTTTACCCCCGGGAAGCATCATTACATCTGAAGACCTGGCTTTTAATCCGAATATCCTGGTGTATAAATCTATTCCCTTATCAAGGTCTTTGACTATATGCCCCACATGACTATAGGAATGAAATATCATATTGGCTCTCCTTTCAGTGGCTTAAAAACTGTCTATCTGTATTCCTCGGATCGCCCGTGCCTTATGCAACGGGACCGCGCCCGGCCGGTCCGCCGTCAATCTGAATCAACTGCCCGTTAATAAAACTGGCGGTTTCATCGGACGCCAGAAAAACCACCAGGTTGGCGATTTCCTGCGGTGTTCCTAGCTTCGGTCCCGGTTTATCATCGGTGGGCACTACAGGAGGTCTGGATGTATTGATATTTCCGGTGCGCAGCACACCGCCCGGTACGACGGCGTTACAGCGTATCTTCTGAGGACCATATGCTGCCGCAACACCTTTGGTAAGGGCATTAATTCCTGCCTTGGAGATAGCATAGGCATGCCCGCGGGGGCCGCCACCCATTGAAGCAATCGATGAGGTATTGATGATGCTTCCGCCGCCACGCTTCAGCATTTCCGGGACAACGGCCCTTATGGTGAGAATAGACCCGCGAAGATTTATTTCCATAGTATGGTCATATACGTCAAGGTCCAGGTTGACGATATCAGTGCCGTAGTCTATGCCTACGGCATTATCGATGGCGCCAATGGCGGCAACAGTGTTATAGAGTACATCCACACCACCGTATTTCTCCACAGCTTGTTTTACCATTGCCTGGACATCGGACTCGTTTGATATATCCATTTTGATTGCAGTAGCATCCCCGCCTGCATCGCGGATTTCGGCGGCAGTTTTTTCAGCATCTGTAATATTCAGGTCAGCTATAATGACTTTAGCGCCCTCCTTTGCCATTAATTTAGCGGTTGCGGCACCCATATTGGTGGCACCGCCGGCACAAATTGCCACTTTACCATTAAGAGTCCCCATTGGTTCCTCCTTCAACCTTTAGCAGTGGTGTGGAAAATATTATCATATTAAGGACAGGGAGTGCCGGAAGAATAAAAAATTCGGCACTCCCTGAAAATATACGGTACTGCCTAATATCCCATAGACTTCTTTAGTTCCTGGTCAATCCAGACAAACTGTGTCCATTTATTGGGATTCCAGTAGCCGAGCGTGTCTTCACCGTGGTAGTTCTTTAGCCAGGGCCACCAGACGCGGTAAAGCGGTTCCTGTACGGTGGGGATTGCCCAGGCCTGGTCCAGGACATATTTCATAAGCTCTTTGTATATTGCGTCGGCTTGCTCCATACTTCCCAGTCTGAGAGCATTCGCCATTTCAACCTTGGCCTCTTCAACCTTGGGGTCATCAACAAAACTCTGGTTGTTGCGCTGGTCTCCCGAAAAGGCAAGACAGGCGAAATAGGTTGCCACAGGCGGGTAGTTTCCAAATACCATTTCTTCATATTCCCTGCCACCCCGCACGGACTCCAGGGCTCCCCATTCCAGGGTCTCCAGCGTCAGGTCAATCCCCACTTTGGACCACTGGTCCTTTACAACTGAGAAGTAGTCGACTCTGTCAGATCTATTATCCATAATAAACGTTGTCTTGAAACCATCAGGATAGCCTGCTTCCGCCAGTAGTTGCTTGGCTTTATCGGGATTATAGGAATAAAGTTCCTGGACTGATTCCGGTGCTTCTTCAAGCGAGAGATAGGCACCCTCGTATTCAGGAGAATAAGTTAATGGCCAGCTCTGAATTCGGCCCAGACCGCCGCGTAACTCTTTATTTATTGTCTCAAAATCGGTTGCCATCATCATAGCCCGGCGTACCCTTAAATCGTCGAAAGGTGCCTTGTCTGTCCTCATCATCATAACCGGAGGGAAAGGGTCATGGTACATGAACTTGAGTAGGTCCGGGCGTTGTTTCATCAGAGTGTCAGTATCTTCCGTTGAAACGCCTGCCAGTACATCAAGCTGACCCGTCCTTATGGCAGCTAGTTGTGTGGACTTGTCAGGTATAATAAGGAACTTAACCCCATCCACGTAAGGCAGCTGGTTTCCCTTGCCCGGACCTATCGGGTCCTTCATCCAGTAGTTGGGGTTCTTGAGCAGAGTTGCCGAGCTAGCAGCGACATAATCGGTCAATATAAATGGGCCGGAGCCAACGGAAACTCTCCAGTCACGCATATCACCATATTTATTAATCACCTCAGGAGGCACTATGTAGGCACACTCGCCGAAGCGGAGTAAGGCGAGCGCAACTTCTTCCGGCGGGACCTTGATAACGACCGTATACTTGTCCGGTGCGGTTATTTCGGCTCCTCTGAGTGCCGGGAATGCCTTGTAAATATAGGCCCTTTCATCGGTAATGTGCATTTTCAGGGTGAAGACTACATCATCGGCTGTGAGTTCACGCCCGTTTACCAGGTTGCTGGCCTCACTTTCCGGGTTATCTGCCCAGCGTATACCTTTCCGGATATTCCAGGTCATAATACCTTCGGACAGTCGGGAGAAATCCCAGTCCTCTGCTATATATCCAGCTTTCAGGTCCCACCGGTCGCCATAAGTTGCAAAGTCAGTCTTATTGGTGCCGGCCGGGCCTTTTGTCCAGTCTCCTCCCCAGAGCTCCTCATTGGTCAGTTTTAACGTAGTCGCCTGAAAAAACAGACCGGTAATTTCGTCAAAAGCCAGAATGTCTCCAGATGGTAACGTGACCCTGCTACCATATTCTGGAACTTCTGAGCCAACTGTTATTTCCTCTTCTTCCTCCTCTTCCTCACCAATTACTATTTCCTCTTCTTCCTCCTCTTCTTCCGTCACCGCCGGACCGCATGAAGCTATAAGCAAGGACATTGCCATTAAGCAACTTACTAATAGCCACGTAATTTTCTTTGTCATAGTTAAAAAACCTCCTCTGGCATATTCAGGAAATCGCAGGCATCTTTTGCCCAGACGTTAAGGGGAATAAATTACGGTTTTTGCCTGATAAATTACAATAAATCACATTACCAACCTCCTTATTGGCTGGCCCCACCATACTCCTCCCATAACTGTGAGCTTGCTCATAGGAGGTGATATATGAGCATTAACCTGCTAGGCTGGGAAAGAACCTGCATACAGCCCTCCAGTTTGTTATGGCAGGGCCAACTCAATATATAGAATATATAATTGTTTTTTCCTTGTAGCTGAAGTATAATTGCCTACAACCTATGTACGTAACCGATGTTCGGACTCGACCATAATATCAGATTGTTGTGAATACTGTCAAGGTAATTATTAAATGTTTTTCAGTGAGTCCGGGATATATTGGCGGCGTCTTGGACTTATTGAATAGTTAGTGCTAGTATACGAGTCAAAAAATAAACATAATTATCTTGAAATATTAGAAAGGTATCGGTGTAATGATATGGAAAAAGTTGTAACAATCGATTTTAAACATGCTCTTTGGCAGCTATTAAACCGTACCCGGCACTTGGTCTACAAGAATAGGATGAGGGAACTAAAAGACAATGGTGTTTCCTATAATAACGCCATGATTCTATACACTGCTTTGAGGCTGGGGAAAGGGGCAACTCCGGCGCAAATATCCCGGGGATTGTCTCTGGAACGCCATACCGTTTCCGAATCTCTAATAAAGATGGAAAATGAAGGGCTGATTAGAAGAATAAAAGACCTGAGCAGGAAGAACCTGATTCGTATTGAAGTGACTGATAAGGGATTTGAGGTCTATCGCCGGTCTGCTAACCGCGAGTCAACAAAGGGCATCATGTCAGTTCTCGCCCGGGAGGAACAGTATGAGCTGTGGCGTCTTTTAGCCAAAGTACGTGATGAGGCAGCGAGGCAGCTTGGCTTGAAATTTGTGGATATGGCTCCGCCGTCGGATCCGCCGGAATCATATTTCGATGAAGTGTAACGGATTTCTGCGGCGGTAAACCTCCAATGGGTAATCATTCGGTAGTCGTCATTATCCGGGTGTAGTGCCAGTATAAAATTCGGGTAAATTACGCTCATGATAATACGTGATTTTAAGGCAAGAGAAACAGGAAAGGAGGAACAATTATATGGAAGGCTCGCTGAATATTGCACCGCTTTCGATTGATAGGACAGGCCTTGACCGAAACGCATTATCCGGTAATGTGGCATTAATTACCGGCGGCGGAGGAAATATAGGACTGGCAACAGCCAGGTCCCTTGCCTGGCTGGGAGCGAGAATTATAATCGTTGATATCAATCCTCAGATTGGTTCCAGGGCAGCGGAACTTATCAACAGTGAGAATAAGGAGAACACGGCGCTTTTTATTGAGACCGACATCACTGATGAAGGCAGCGTGAACGCAGTGTCTGAAAAATCTCTCACCGCTTTCGGTAAAGTTGACATACTTATACATGCTGCTATGGATATGAGTCTTGGCGCCGATATCTTGAATACTACCGTCGACGTGCTGGACAGGCAATATGCAATCTCTGCCCGGGGAGCACTGCTATGCATACGGGCTTTTGTACCCGGGATGCTGGAGCGTGGTCACGGCGTCGTTACTTATCTGGCAAGCGCCTTTCGGCATCCCACGGCGCCCGGAAACTACTGTGCCACCAAGGCGGCTACAAGTTCGGTGATAATGTCACTGGCATCGGAGCTGGGAAAAGTCGAGGATACCGGAGTTGCCGTCTTCACCATGGTTCCGGGCTGGGTAGGGAGACCTGCTTCCACTGAAGAACGCACCGTCCCCCCACCGACTGGAACACGGCTACCGCGACGTTTTCCCGGGGCTAACGTAGGATATGAGGAGCGGATGCCGCCGGAAGACCTGGGAGCAGCCCTCTCATATGCAATTGTGCACGCTTCAGAGATACATGGCTCGGGAATAACTGCCGGTCAGGTGCTGAAACATATCGGCTGGAAGTTTCCGAGACCTGACCTGGTTCCCGAAAAGGATTTCGCTAGATTGAGAGATGCGGCTGCTGTAAGGATATTCGGCTATCTGGGTCAGGGTTTTGCCAGACCCGGAGACCCGACGGCTTCAATTGACCGTAATGATGCTCAGCCGGGCGAGTCCCTTAATTTTCTTACTCTCATGGGAGTATCAACCGAGTAAACCGGAGCCTGTTGTCAAGGATGCCTATATTATCATTAAGGCGTGCATTATTACATTTAGCTGGTCTTGACATCTGTTTTTCTGAACTGATATTATTAGTCGATTCCGAACATCGGATACGTACTTATACCTTGATACTGAATTCACCCCCTAGAATGACTTATTAAAAAGAGGAGGAAAGCCATGCCTATGATTAAGGATGTCTTTATGCTCAACTCTCATGACCTGCCGAATGAACTGCCCGCATTTGAAAGGTGGTACCTCAGATACCATGCTCCGGAGGTAATATCTAACAGAGGTCCGTTGCTGGTTCGTATGATAGGTTATCGACCGCTCCCTGTAATACCGGAGGCACTCGCCTATGGCTACTATAACCAGCGTGTCACCGAGGCCTGGTTCCGCAGCGTTGAAGAGAGACCGGCGATGGTCGTGGGGCAACCCAGCGGTATTTTGAACTACAGATGGCAGGCACCGTGGGCAAAAGAATCGTCACTGCAGCAGGGACCCAATCCCACACCGGGTGTAGCAATTACCTGTCATACTCAACCGGATAACATCTTCATCGGCGGTAAATATACTGCCGATGAAAAGACCATTTTACGCTGGTACACGATTGCCAAATATCCAGAAGGTGTATCGATTGATGACGGCGAGGACTGGTTCCTTAATGTTCATTCTAAAGAAGTCCTGGAACAGCCCGGCCTTACCGCTTACTTCAGCAGTCGTGCCATTGATATGCCGGGTCGACCGGCAGTCTGGATAAGATTAACCGAACAGTGGTATGAGAACTTCTATGGCTGGAAGGAATCGGTAATAGATAATCCTCCCAAATACACCAAGCCGCCCTGGGCAAAATATGATAAATATCCGTTCCTGGAGCCGTATGTAGATTTCACCAGCACTTTTCTCATGGAACGGCCTGACCATGATTACCTCAGAGAGGCTACCCCATATCCGTAACCGGGGGCTTGCTCTAAAGGCTGTATATCCATGTCACCCCGAGATTCTTCGCCCCGACGAATCGGGGGTGAAGAATGACATCTGAGGTAAAACCCTGACCGGTGACAGCCGGAGAATCCTGAATAGACTGCTAATTACGGTTCTGCCTGCATTTGATTGGTATTTTTTGCCTCATCCCTTGCCCTTCAGGGCTTCATCGTAAGATCAGCCGAACGGAGAACCTTTCAGGGTGAACCCCTCTGCAAGCCGAACCATTGAAGATGAAAAAAGTGTTCTTCTGTCTGAAGAGGGGAGTAAAAGAGAGAGGGGTCGGAGACCCCTCTAGTCAATCTTTCGCCCTCTCAAACAGGCGGGTAATCGCATGGTAAAACAGGAGCTGTTTGAGAGGGGGATAAAGGGAGAGTGCATTAGCCGGACTTCCAAAAATAACGCAATAATGGTAAGGTGTATAACTTAATACTACTATGTGAAAGAAGAGGATTTTCGTATCTGTTTTTGAGGAGGACAGAAATGAAAGCTGCTGTATTTCATAAAGCGCGTGACATTACTGTCGAAGAGGTGCCGTATCCCGAGCTTGAACCGGACGGAGTAATCGTTAAGGTAAAAGCCTGCGGAATATGCGGCTCTGACCTGCACCGCTACCGCCACGGAGGTGAAACAAGCATGCGGCTCGGCCACGAGTTCAGCGGCGACGTGGTTGAGGTCGGAGCGGATGTAACGGATGTGGCGATAGGAGAGCGTATCGTGGCGATGACGGGAAGAGGGTGCGGTGAGTGTTACTGGTGCCAGCAGGGAGACTGGATACGCTGCCTGAAAATGGCATTACTCGGCTATGGATTTTCGGGAGCCTTCGCCGAGTACGTTTCGGTTCCGTCGATAAGGATAGGTGTGTACGCAGCCAAACTGCCGGATGACCTGACCTATGAAGAAGGCGCTACAGCGGAGCCGTTATCGGTGGCACTTTACGCGGTAAATCAGCTGAAGCCTCAACCCGGAGATACCGTAGTCGTCCTCGGCCTCGGTATTATCGGCCTCTGTATCATACCGATATTGAAATCGATGGGAGTCACCCAGATACTTGTCAGCGGCCGGAGACAGAAGAGATTGCAGCTGGCTGAAGAGTTCGGCGCTGAGGTAGTCGTGGACGCCGCCAGGCAGGATATCGTACCGATACTTAAAGGTTTGAACTCTGGTAAGGGAGCCGATATAGTTATCGATACTGCCGGCGCGGAGTCCACCTTCAGGCAGGCGCTCAATATGGTTCACCGGGGTGGCAAGGTAAATATAGTCGGCTTTTATCAGCAGCCAATTAGCTGGAACCCGTCCTATATAGCGCAGAATGACATTACGCTCGTTGGCTGTGGCTTGCGTTTTGATTTACCCGGCGCGGTAGACCTCCTTGAAAGCGGGAAGGTAGATACCAGGCCGTTAATAACTCACCAGTTCCCCCTGGATAAGGTGAAGGAAGCTTTCGATACTCAGGTGGATTCCGACGATGCTGTAAAGGTTCTTGTGAAACCGTAACAGCTAAAAAATCCGGTTAACAATAATGGAGGAATAGATGGAATTAGAGAGCAGCCATCTGGTTGATTTGTACCGTACCATGCTGACAATACGCCGTTTTGAAGAGAGGGTTTCAAAGGAGTTCATAGAAGGTAATGTCCCGGGGTATGTGCACCTCTATATCGGAGAGGAAGCAGTGGCTACCGGCGTATGCAGCAATCTGCAACTGTCTGACCGTATCGTCAGCCACCACCGGGGACACGGTCACTGTATTGCCAAGGGGGCCGATATCAGGCGGATGATGGCTGAGATATACGGTAAGAAAACGGGCTACTGCAAGGGCAAAGGCGGCTCGATGCACATCGCCGATTTCAGTATCGGAATGCTCGGGGCTAACGGAATAGTCGGCGCCGGTCTCCCCATAGCCGTCGGCGCAGCCACGGCCGCCCGGATAGAGGGTACAGGCCAGGTTGTGGTGGTCTTTTTTGGCGACGGCGGATGCCATGAAGGTGAGTTTCACGAATCGATGAACCTGGCTTCAATCTGGGAACTCCCTCTTATCTTTGTCTGTGAAAACAATTTTTACGCTGTTAATACGCCGTCCAGCTATGCCATCGCCATTGATGAAATATACAAAAGGGCAGAGGCTTACTCGATGCCCGGAATGGCAGTTGACGGGAATGACGTGGTTGCCGTTCATAAAGCGGCTGAAGAGCTGGTTTCATGGGCAAGAGAGGGAAAAGGCCCGGCTCTCCTTGAGTGCCGGACCTATCGCTGGCACGGTCATTTTGAGGCGAAACCCGGTTTTGGCATTCCAGATACGCGTCCGGCGGAGGAGATAGAGGCCTGGAAGAAGAAATGCCCGGTAGCAGCGATGGAGCGCAGGTTGCTGGAGGCGGGTATATTGACCGGGCAGGACATTGAGCAAATTGATAGCCAGGTTATGGCACGGATTGACGATGCCGTGAAATACGCCGTGGAGAGCCCGCTTCCCGACCCCGAGGATGCCCTTGAGGATGTTTATGCGTCCGATAATTCAGTAGCCGGAGGTATAGCCTGATGAGAGAAATAAGCTACGCGCAGGCAGCACAGGAAGCTATCATGGAAGAATTCCGCAGGGATGAGAAGACGGTACATATGTCGGCTGAGCTTCCCGGCAGCTTAAGGCGGGAATTCGGGGAAGTCAGAATCAGGGTTACCCCCGTCTCCGAGTCCGCCTTCGCCGGGGCGGCAATAGGCCTGGCAGGCTCCGGTTTCAGGCCGGTAGCGGAAATTAATCTGGCTACCTTCGGTTTTGTTGCTATGGACCAGCTGGTTAATCAGGCGGCTAAAATTACCTACATGTTCGGCGGACAGGCAAAATTTCCTATTCTGTACAGGATGAGAAACGGGCTGGGCGCATCTGCGGCCGCCCAGCACTCCACCAATTCCTATTCCATGTTCATGAATGTCCCCGGCCTGAAGATTATCCTCCCCTCCACCCCCTACGATGTTAAAGGGCTGTTAAAAACCGCTATCCGGGATGACAATCCGGTAATATCTTTTGAACACATGGCTCTGGGAGGCTTGAAGGGTGAAGTGCCCGAGGAGGAATACACCATCCCCTTCGGCAAGGCGGACATTAAGAGAAAAGGCAGTGATGTAACCGTGGTTGCCCTGTCCAAGATGGTACAGGACGTACTCAAGATTGCCGAAGAACTGGAAAATGAAGGGATTTCTCTGGAGGTGATTGACCCGAGGACCCTGGTGCCAATGGATAGGGATACAATAAGGAATTCGGCAGCCAGGACAGGACGGCTTATAGCGGTGGATGAAGCCTGTCAGACCTGCGGGGCAGCGGCGGAGATACTCTCTCTTGTTACCGAGGACAAAGCAACTTTCAGCCGCCTAAAGGCGCCGGTCAAACGTGTCTGCGGTCTTGATATCCCGGTACCCTTCAGTCCGCCGATGGAAAAGTATGCTGTTCCTGACAGAGAGAAGATAATTGCTGCTATAAAAGAAGTTATGGCTTACCCATCCGGGTGAGCCATGTTACCTCAATAGGAATCAGTAGCCTCCTGCCCCCGTTTTACATATTGTTTACTGCTATTATGTTAATTCTCTCAGTCCTTAAACCGGGCGCCATATACAAAAGGCTCACTTTGTGATACTTTCGGATATTCCAAAATATACTAAAGTACTATTGCCGGTAATACTTATAGTGTATAGGCAACAACAGAAAAGCCTATTATTCTAAAATTATTAGCCTGTATTGTTACGATTAATTAAGAGGGGAGATTTACACCGGTTATGGCAAAAGTGGATATTTTGGATAAAGAATTCAATGAGTATGAGCAAGCTGATGGCTATCCCCCATTGAACATCAGCAATGATGTAGTTCAGCAGACTATTGATTGGATTGACCTGCTACCTGAAGTGGTGAGAATTACCGAAGCATCTAGAAAAGTCTACGAGGCCAGAATAGCCAGAAGAATTGCTGAATCTGAGGCGGCCAGAATATCTGCTGAAGCAGCCAGAATTGTCGTCAAGGCTGTGGCAGCCAGGAAAGCTGCTATGGCAGAGGCAGCCAGGAAAACTACTGATGCAAAAAAGTTGGCAAATATTGCCGCCGAAGCTGAAGAAGCCCTGAAAGTCGCCGAAGCCTGGTTTGCCAGAATGGCGGCTGAGACCGAAGATTTAAATCCTGTCACGGATGAGCAAGCAGGGAAAGCGGCTCAAGCAACCGGCGGAATCGATGAAGGTGGAACAGCGGATAAAATTACCGAACCCGGTGCGTCAAAAAATTCTGCCGGAGCAACTGGACGCAGCTACGAGGCCAGAATAGCCAATATAATTAAAGACAGGCTTGTAGCAGGACAAAAAGCCATATGGGAATCAGAAAAAATAAAAGAAACCGTGAAAGCTGAAATAGTTGCCTGGGATAAGGATAACAATGTAGGTGTAGAGGTTACTGGCGAAAGCAGTCCCGAAACTTACGTAGAAGATATGGAACCAAAGCCATCATTCAACATTACCTCTAAAGAGTTTAAAAACATTGAGAAATACCTTGAAATGATAGAGCATACAAATAACGACCTTCAGGCACTTGATATAGGAGCCGAAGAGGCGATAAAAAGACTCAGAGAAATTTCCTTCGTCAATTAGTCAGAATGTAAAGGTCTCTCCTTCCAGTGTCTCGGTGACCATGTGAAAGCTACAGTTACACAAACATCGGGATGTCTGTTTGGAAATAATAAAAAGGGGCTTATTTATTAGCCCCTTTTTATTATTTGAGTTAACGGATAGCTTAATATAAGCAATCATCCTCTTTAAAAGTATTGGAATTTTCCGGTGGAATTCGCTATTATCTGTTGTAAAAACCGGGTGCTTTCTCAGGTGAAAAAAGCAGTCAAAGGACTTTTTAATAAGATATGAAATAAATCGAAAGGAGAATTAAATGGTTGAATCAAAGTACGGAAAATATATATTGAGAGGAGCAGAGTCAGGTCCGGAAAAGGCGGCAGTAACACCGGCAGTCCTGGAAGGTTTGAAAGATTGGGCTGGAATCCAGCACCGACTAAGCTGGAAGTACGTTTCACAGCCTGCCACTATGGTAGAAGAACCCCATTCACACGATTTTGATGAATTCCTTATCTTTATCGGAAGTAATCCGGCTGAGGCATTGGATTTGGGAGGGGAAATCGAACTGTCGATAGGTGAAGAAAGGGAGAAACACATTATAGATACCGCTTCTGTCATCTGTGTCCCGAAGGGATTGGTTCATTGTCCTCTTAATATCAGCAGAGTAAACAAACCTTTCCTGTTCTGTAATATCCAGCTTGGGCACGAATAAGAAAGAAATTCAGTATCTAACCAGCCCCTGTATCCCGCAGGCTGTCACAATGAAATTAATTTTAATAGAGGAGACTTCAGAAAATGGCTGAATCAAAATATGGAAAGTATGTACTGAGAGAACCGAGAAGCGAACCGCCTCAGAGAAGAACCACCACAGCGCCGGGTGTTAGCATCAGTGAAGCACTGATGTCCGGATTCGGGAAAATCGACTGTAATTTCAATTTTGTGGGCGTTTTAGCACCTCACGTCCTGGCAGACCCGCCCCATGAACACAACTGCGATGAAATCCTGTTTTTCATTCCTGCCGACTCCGAGAATTGGCCGGACCTTGGGGGAGAAGCTGAGGTAGCATTGGGCGAAGAATGGGAAAAGCACACAATCACCACCGCTGCCGTTATCTGCCTGCCAAAGGGAGTACAGCATGCCCCGATATTTATGAAGAGAGTAGATAAGCCTTTCTACTTCGGGCATATTTTGCTTGCCGCATCATACGGTTCCAGCGCAATCGATGCCGGGGTAACACTTTGATGGGCTTAATTCCTTATTAGTTCCGGACTACCTGCAGCTGAATAGCAGGTACACAATATAGAAGCCCGGGAAGCATATCAAAGCGTCTATGTGTTTGGGCTGATTGATAGTCAGGCTACTCTAATAAGGAGGGCAAGTCTGCAGGGTCTGACGGGGGATACAGGTTATTGCTGTCTTTTCCTAATGCTTTTGCCGATTGTTCTCGTATCTTGGCTATTGCCAACCAAAGATTATGTTTTTCTTCCTTGGTCAGTACGGACATTATATAATGAACAGATTTTCTTTCTTCTGCCTTCTTGTACAATTCATGCCCTTTTTCAGTTACTTCGATTTGTATCACATTCTTTTTCCCCGGAGCTCTAACCTTTTTAATTAGCCCCGCCTTTTCCATTCTGGAAAGCTGCTCTGACATGCTATGCTCTTCCAAAACCAGTTGCTGGCCAATTTGTGATAGAGTTGCTTCTTCACCCAGTCTTAATGCCGTATCTATAACCGCTGATGCACGGGTAGTGATACCAAACTGGTTAAGTTCATGCTGCCGGGCTCTCCTCATAATGTGGAAAGTACGTATTAACAGTTTCCACAACTCACTACTTATATCTCTCGGTTCAGTCATTGAACTTCTCTTATCTCATTGATCGGACAAAATTTAGGTGATATAACTTTATAAATAATTAAGGTGGCTACATCTTATCATAAACGTACGGAAATAGTTTAAAATAGGTCATTTATCCACTGTTGACAAGAACTATCGAAAAATGATAAGTTTCATCGCATAAAAGCCTCGTATGCGATACTCTTATGCGATTATTTATTATACATTCTATAGTATTGTATATCTGATTACAAGAAGTGGGAATTGAAAGGAAAAATATCTCCTGGATGTAAAAGACTGGCTCTGCTACAGGAACCCGCCTGCTGCAGGCATCTTGCCTGACCTGACAGCAAGATTAAAAATCTCACCTCCTCTGTTTCCCGGCGCACCGGGGTAAGGGCTTACTGGCAGGGCCGGCCATTATATAGGTGGGCTTATAGTATCAATACAATCCGTTTAGAAGAAAGATAAGGAGATACACATTATGGCTGACCTGAAGTTGAGTTTTGCTATGACCCCTTATGATAGAGTGTTGCCGTTGATTGATGGTGAAGTGAAGCCGGATGGTATTACACTGGAGTATATGGGAATGCCGGGTGGCGTTCCCCGCGTCTTTTATGAGCAGATAAAATTCCAGCGTTATGACATTTCTGAAATGTCAATGTCATCTTACCTGCGCATGAGGTCCATAGGTTTACCATATATGCTGTTGCCTGTATTCCATAACCGCAACTTTTCATATACGTATATCCATATCCGTAAAGGTTCCGGTATCAGGCAGGACCATCCTGAAGACCTCAAGGGCAAACGGGTTGGCATCGGGGATTACCAGCAGTCTCTCGGTCTCTGGACCCGGGGAATCCTGCAAATGGAATTCGGAGTGAAACCTGAAGGTATGATATGGTACCAGACCCGCGGCCAGCACTTCAGCCATACCGGCGCTTCCGCCGAGGCGGGACTGCCTCTACCTGAATCCGTTGACCTTCACTTTGCTACGGCAGACCTGATTACTCTTTTCCTTAACGGCGAGCTGGACGCTTCTACCGGCCTGGGACTGCTCCGGTCGGGCGGTGCCCGCGGTGGTTTCACTTCAGGTCTGGATAGAGGCAGTACTGCTCTCCCTGAGGATTCTGATGTGGTAACCCTGTTCTCGGACCCGCGCCAGGAAGCTATTCGCTTTTATAAGAAGACGGGAATTTATCCTCCCCACCATACTACCGCCGTTCGTGAAAGTATTATCAAAGAGCATCCTTGGGCGGCTATCAGTCTGCTGGAGGCTTTCGAGGAATCGAAGAGAATCGCTATCGAGCGCCTTCGCCAGATGCCGCCGACCCTTTTGGTCTTCGGACAGCACTATCTCATGGACCTTGATGAGGTCTTTGGTCCAGACCCGTTCCCTTATGGAGTGAAAGCCAATGCCAAGGCATATGATATGGCTCAAACGTTTTCTGTGGAGCAGGGGCTGACGGAACGCAAGCAGCCCTTTGAAGAGATATTCCCGCAGGAAATTATTTACAGCGAGGAACGCCTGTAGCGAAACTATTCTATTGCTTCTTGCAATCCCCTGAAAAAACGTACCCGGATTTTAAAGGAGGTAAAAACTGGAAGGTAAATTAAGATTCGGCAGCATCTTGCAGAGCGATAAGCAACTTGGCCCCTTTCCAATGCACCGCCTGAAAAAGGTCGACAGGCCAACAACGCTTGTCACTGACAATATTAAGAGGGTGGATGCCAGGGAAAACGCCTTTAGCAGAGCGATGCGTGGTGACTACGGTCCGGCAGTACAAAGGGAAGCGCCACGTTCATCAGCAAAGTACCCTCTGAGCGCAACGCTTTCTGCAATCCGTCAACCTGTCGGAGCGATAGAGCCCAATGAGATGGCTGATAAAATTGCTCCGGTCTCAGAAGACCCGGTGGTCTTAACCCGGCACATCAAACGCCTGGGCTATTTTCTTAAAGCTGACATTATAGGTGTCTGCGAGCTTCCTGAGTCCTCGGTCTACAGCCATGACATGCAGGGGAATCCAATTGATATTCACTATACGTATGCTATCGTAATTGTTCTCGGTAAAGAATACGGGACGCTTGCTGCCTCTACCGGCTACGACTGGGTAACGACGCCGCTCAGTTATGAGCTGTACCTTCGTCTGGCCGTTATGTCTCAGACAATGGCTAACTATATCAGGAGACTGGGATACCGGGCTTCAGCCGAGCACACCGGTAAAACTCCGGGTGGTCCCCGGGTCCTCTTCCCTCCGCTACTGCTGTGGTCGGGTATTGGTGAAGTTAGCCGGGCTGGCATTATACTCAACCCGTTTCTGGGAATGAACTTCAAGGCAGCGGTTGTCCTGACGGATATGCCGCTATTGGCGGATAGTCCGGTTGATTTTGGTCTTCAGGACTTTTGCCAGCACTGCCTGATATGTGCCGAATTCTGTCCCGGTTCTGCTATTCCCGAGGGAGATAAAGTGATGCATAACGGCTACGAAACATGGAAGCTGGATGAACAACGCTGCCATAGTTTTAGAGTTCTGAACAAAAGAGGGACTTACTGCGGTAGATGCATTAAGGTCTGCCCATGGACGAAGCCAAATACATTGCCGCATCATATGGTACGCTGGGCGGTACAGCGTTCCGGTCTTGCCAGGAGAATAGCCACCAGAGCCTCAAGAATCCTCGGTCCTGAGGAAGCGAGACACGACGATAAATGGTGGTTTGACCTGGAGGAGGTGGAGGGCAACCTCGTCATTCCACCGGAATAGTTTTTAGACACTGTTCCGTCTGGTCAAATGGACTGTCTCTTTTTACTCTATCTATTCCCACCCTCCGCCCTTCAGAGCTTCGTCGTGAGCTCAGCCGAACGGAGAGCCTTCAGGATGAACCCTTAAGGAATCTAAAGAGGGAGCTTGGTCCCTTCTCTTTTATGTCCCCTCTCCAGCCAGGAGAGTGTTTCTTGAATTACAATGGTTCAGGCTGGAGAGGGACCAGGGGTGAGTTAAGAGAATACTGACCGGATGCAAACCAAACCATTTTTCGGGTATTTGACCACTGCTACCTGTCAAGTGAGAAATGTACTGAATATAGAATTACGAGTCCGGGCTGATTCTTTTAGGCTGGTTCCTTTGCGCCGGTTTTGCTGGATAATATTAGCCATTTGTTCTCTCTTTCTAATCCTTATATACCACGATAATGAATCTTCCTGTACTTGTTTCCTTTTAGTCCAGCCTTTATAGTATTTCTGTTAGCATTATTATCTGGTATATGGATAGCGGTAACCTGAATAGAAAAGGGATGGTTTGAAATGGCTAAGTGCCCTAATTGCGGACAAATAACAGATGGTGCGGACTGCCACTGGTGCAAGTACCCGCTGCGGCCACTCCGTGTGCAAAAAAACCAGGGGGTTTCAGAAGCTGTAGAAGCTGATGAAACCAGCAGCCAGACGAGTATTGGAGTTATAGAACAGGCTGCTCACGATTTGGAAGAAGCTAAGAAAGCTCTGGAGACTGAGATTGCAGCCTGGGAAAAGAATAGACTGCAGGCCGAGGAGGCCAAGAAAGTTGCCGAAGCAGAAGAAGCAAAGGAAGCTGCCAGAGCGGAAGAGGAAGCCGGTATATCCGACGAGATGGCGGAGCCTGGAGAAACCGGAATAGCCGATGAGCCGAAAAAAGTACTGGATAAAAATGACTCAATAGCAGAAGTCCTACCGGAAACAGAAGAGGTGAAGGTATTTACGGATGCAGAAAATGGAATTCCCCTTGCAGACGGAAATTTGACCTCAGTAGTCGCCGATGTGAATCGTCCAAAAAATTACAGGGAAATTGTTGAACCAATCGCATCGTTACCGGTTACTCGAGTCCAGTTTAAAAACCTCGAGAAATATCTTGATATGGTTGAGAGTATAAACCGGGATCTGAATAAAAAAAGTATAGGAACCAAGGAAGCAATCAAAAGACTCCGGGATATAACAGTCTATACATCTTAGTTCGTAGCCCGGTTGGTATGCCCGAAAAACAATCATACATAACCATACATATCATATTGGTACTCGGATTGCTTGAATAACTACTATTCATCCTTAACCGCTGCGGTAAATTTGTAAGGTGACCTTCTAACCGTGAGCCTGGATTCAAGTCCCGGCACAAATGCCGCTTTCTGCCTGACAATTTCTTGATTTACAGTCCTCTATTGTCTTTCTTTATTCTTTTTGCTAATCTTTTGCTAATTCAGTACGGTCAGAGCGGAAGGTTTGGTGAAATGAAATTAATTGCTTTAAGTGAGTCAGCGGGTCTGATAGCTTTGGACGGTGTTCTCGGTGCCGAAAGCGAAGCGGGTCTGAAAGAAGTCAGCCAAGACGTCGTGCTGCGAGGAGTTAAAAACGTCATCCTGGATTTCCTTCCCGTTGACCACATGGACAGCGCTGGGGCCAGCGTCCTTGTTAAACAGGCGGTATCAGCCAGGCGGCATAAGGTAAGGCTATTTGCCTTCGGGCTTAACCGGCGTTACCGGGAAATATTTCACCTTACCGGCCTGAGCGAAGGTATTAAAGTATTGAGCGAAACGGTAGATGAACCCGGCAGACTGACTGATGAGGAAATGCGTAAGATAAGAGAGACTGCTGCCGGAGAGGGCGGACAGGATGATAGCGGCTGGGCGCCCAATGTAGCGAGGCTCCGGGTCACGGAAAAACCGGAAGGGGCGATGAATAAAAATGTAGACGGGCGCCGGGTAACCGGGCCGCTTCAAGGGTTCGGTCCGATGTGGCAAAAAACTTATCTGCTTCCGATAAACAAGTCGGGACTGCAGCCGCAGGATGTGATAACGACGATGAAGCAGCACTTTCCCGAATTTCAACCATCTCAAAACAGGTTTTATCCATCAGGTAATGGTATTGCGGCCGGTGAGATAGTGCTCATTGATTCGTCAACTCCCGGCGGCATAGTCTCCACCGGAGTCCTGGTGCTCTACGCCGACGACCTGAGTTTCACCTTGATGACTCCTCAGGGACACCCGGAATCAGGCTGGGTTACTTTCAGTGCCGGAAACCGTGGAGATGGTGTTGAGATGCAGATTCAGGGGCTTGCCCGTGCCTCTGACCCGTTTTATGAACTTGCCTTCAGGCTGGCCGGGTCGAAGTTCCAGGAAATTATCTGGAAACACGTTTTATCATCGCTGGCGTCATTTCTGGATGTGGAAGACAGGGTCCGGATGGAAAAAGAGTGCGCTGGGGCTGACCTGCAGTGGGCAAAGACCGGGAACCTGTGGTACAACGCACAAATCAGGTCGCTGCCTTACAATATTCCGCGTCTGTTCGGCAGACGTTAACAATCATGGTAAAAAAGCTGGTAATAGATGCCTGATATAAAGACTGAACCTGCCATCGTGGTCGGCGCCGGACCGAACGGTCTGGCAGCGGCGATTACTCTGGCACAGGCCGGTTTGCCGGTGACTGTCTATGAGAGGAACGAGGTAATCGGTGGTGCCTGCCGCTCCTCTGAATTAATTCAGCCAGGCTATGTTCACGATATCGGCTCGGCGGTCCACCCGCTGGCGGTTGCCTCGCCGTTTTTCCGGAAGCTGCCCCTTGAAGAAAACGGGCTTAAATGGATTGTCCCCGGGGCTGCCATGGCACACCCGTTTGACGATGGTACGGCAGTTCTTCTGAAGAGTTCGTTGTCTGAGACGGCATCAATGCTCGATAGAGCCGATGAAAAGGCCTACCGGAAACTGATGGAGCTGCTGGTAACAAAGTGGGATGAGCTTGTTAATGAGGTGCTGCAATTACCGCGGTTTACAATCCGCCATCCTTTTTTGATGCTCAATTTCGGAAGGCGAGCTCTGCTTTCGGCTAAGGGCCTTGCCAGAAGGCAATTCAGTGGCGCCCGCGCCAGAGCGGTTATCGCCGGTCTCGGTGTCCACTCGGTGATGGACCTGAATCGGAGAGGGAGCATCGCTGCCGGGCTCGTCCTGGGGGCGGCGGCACACGCTATCGGCTGGCCGATACCCGAGGGAGGTTCTCAGAATATAGTCGATGCTTTAGCCGGCTACCTCAGAGAGCTGGGTGGAAAAATAATAAGGGATACCGAAATAAAATCGCTTGAGCAGCTTTTGCCGTATCGACTGGTAATGCTGGACGTTACCCCGCGGCAGTTCCTCGGTATGGCGGAACAGCACCTGCCGGATTCCTACAAGCGTAAGCTGAGGAATTATAAGTACGGTCCCGGCGTTTTCAAGGTCGACTGGATACTGGACGGGCCTGTCCCGTGGAAGGCGGAGGAATGCCGGGATGCGGGCACGGTGCACATCGGCGGCTCTCTGGATGAAATAGTCGCTGCCGAAAGGGATGTCTGGCAGGGTGAGCACTCGGAAAAGCCGTTTGTTATTCTGACACAGCCCAGCCTCTTCGACTCGACACGTGTTGATGGCGAAGGGCATATTGCCTGGGCGTACTGCCATGTCCCTGCCGGCTCTTCTCTGTATATGACGGAGCGAATAGAGGCACAGGTGGAGCGCTTTGCTCCCGGCTTCAAGGAGAGGATAATCGCCCGGTGTGTTATGGACACATCCGAAATTGAGAAAGACAATCCCAACTGTATCAGCGGGGATATCACGGGGGGTGCTCAGAGTCTGAGGAGAACGGTCTTTCCTGAAGTATCATATGAAACGCCGATTAACAATGTATTCCTCTGCTCGGCTACAACTCCGCCCGGTCCCGGCGTCCACGGCATCTGCGGCTACCGCGCCGCCCACCTAGCCCTCAAAAAAATGGGAGCCAACCTGGGCTATGATAAAGATAGGCTACTGCTTTCGTGATATCACCCTCCCCTGTACTTCTTTATTCCCTCACCTATCGGATAGGACATCATGAAGAATATCTGTCTGGTGATGTTGCGGATTATCATCGGGCCCTGCTCAATATCAGGGGGAATATAAGCCCCGAAGCTTTTATTTATAATGTGCTTTTCGCCGCCTATCCAGAGCTCGACCTCGGCACAGAGGTGGGTGATGTCATCATAGTTCATGGCGTTTATTACTATTGATGTGCCGTGAGGTTCGGCATGGGCGTCCATCAAAAGCTGGCCGGCTTTAGATGTCTCGCCCGGCAGCAGCCACATCGTCTCGCAGCCGAACTCGGCGCTAGGAATGACTTCTTCATTGACTATCGCCATCGGGTGTGTGTACCGGGGGTCAAGCTCGCGCATGTAAGGCTGCCGTTTTACGTTCATCTGTGTACCGGGAAAGACGAAGTATTTTAAATTTTCCTGCGTGTCCTTTTTCGGCGCTCCGGGTACCGGCAGTTCTTTTTCCTTTTCTTCGTCAGTCTCTTTTTCCCTGACGTAAAAGCCCGGTCCGGAAGTCCAGTGGCAGACAGGCACGGTTGCAACCCTGCCGCCCGGACTCCGGGTGGGCATGTGCAGCATCCCGGCCGGGACATAGCCAATCCAGCCATTGTCAAGCGGGATTTCTTCATCACCCATTATCATTCCCATGGCGCTGGTGTCCTCCGGGTGGTCGGGGTCGGTCCCCCACCAGGAGAGCAGTTCAGGAAAGTCGTGGGCGTGAGGGAACATCGGCCTGGGATTTGCCGTCCGCTTCAGCTGCTCCTCCATTGAAATCTGGTTCGGGTAGGAACGGGGCCATATCCAGGTGGACTCGCCGTAGAACGCCCCCGGGATAACTTCGTCGTCAATCCACAGGACATGCTCCATGCCGATTCTCAGCCCCTCAGCCGCTATTTTGTCTCTCTCTTCAGGAGTGGGACCGGGCAGCATGTGCCTTTTCTTGAGTTCGGTACAGATATACTTATCGTATTTCGCCATTTTCACTTTCCTTTCCTGTATAGTGGAGGTAATGAGACGTACCTGATTGTACTCCTTCATTCGGCACTCAATCAATATCCAGAATAACAGGTACTTCCTGGTTTATGTTAAATAAAGTACTCCTCATTTTTACTATATCTGTTCCCACTCGCCTCCCTTAAGGAAGCTAAAGAGGGGGGTTACCCCCTCTTTAGAAATCTACCTCTTAATCTACCTCTTAGGCGATTCAATGCTTTTTAATGCGATTATTTTCATATGAAAGGGGGAGAGGTAAAAAATACCAGACAAATACAGCCTCTACCAGCCAATAATTGTATTGACTAAGGCGATACTGTAGAATATCCAAGTGTAATGACCGAAGCGGCTCATATACTTGTAACAATCCCCCACCCCGATGATGCCGAGACCCGTATGGCTGGCTCCGTAGCCCGCTGGGCGGGTGAGGGCAAGGATATCATTTACGTGGTGTGTACCAATGGTGATAAGGGTACCAACGACCCCGACTTGAAGCCTGAAGAGCTTGCCGGAATCCGGGAACAGGAACAACTGGCGGCGGCAAAGGTGCTCGGGGTGAGAGAAGTTATTTTCCTTCGCCATCCAGACCAGAGTCTGGAGGATACGCCTGAGTTCAGGAAGGAGCTTGTACGGTTGATAAGGACGTATAAGCCTCACACAGTGGTGACCGTTGATTATGGCCGAAACTACAACCACAGAGACCATCGAATAACGTCACAGGTCACAATAGATGCAGTGTTCCCCTCTGCTGGAACTATCGCCTATCCCGACTTGCTGGAGCAGGGATTGTACCCTCACCGGGTTAAAGAGTTGCTGTTCTGCGGTACGGAAAATCCCAATTACTATGTCGATATTACGGACACTATTGACGCCAAACTTGCCGCCCTGCGCTGCCATAAAAGCCAGGTGGGAGACAGACCTCAGTTCGAAGACATGCTGAAGCAGAGAGCCAGGATGACCGCCGAGGGGCAGGAATATGAGTTCGCCGAAGGTTTTCACAGGGTAGAGATACCCTGGTAAATCTTCTCCTCATTCGATAAGATATCAGTGCCTGCTTTGAATTGCTTACCTAATGTGATGCTATCGACTTGTGCATTTCTCCATCGTTGCAGTATAATTCACCAATCCTGAGAATGCCTGTCAGAATGAGGTAAAGATGAAAATCACCGATGTAAAGACATATTTCATGGGAGTGGGAAGGCAGAGCTGGCTTTTTATAAAGATTGAGACTGATGAAGGTGTATACGGCTGGGGCGAAGGCAGTCTGGAGGGACAGGAAAAGGCGGTTGCCGCTGCAGTCCACGATATGAGTCACAGGATTATAGGTCAGGACCCCACCCTGATTGAGCGGCACTGGCAGGTCCTTTATAGGCATGGCTTCTGGCGTGGCGGCGTGGTATTGAATTCCGCCCTCAGTGCCATCGACCAGGCTCTCTGGGATATCACCGGTAAGATACACAGTGTACCCGTTTATAAATTGCTGGGGGGTGCCGTGAGGGATAAAATACGGGCGTATACGCATGCCTTTAATCCGGAGCAGGCAGAAAAGCTGGTTGCCCTGGGATATACCGGTATAAAGACCGGTGGCATGATTTTCGAAGGAGCCATTGACCCTGCGGAAGTACCTTCACGCCTGAAAGAGCACATCCGGTCTATGCGGCAGGCTGTGGGACCATCTGTTGATATAATGATTGATAATCATGGTCGCGCCTGGCCTTCACTGGCAATCAGGCAAATCCGGGCTGTGGAGGAGTTTGACCTCTTCTTCTTCGAAGAGCCTGTCCCACCCGATAACCTTGATGCCCTGGCTGAAGTGCGGCGTGTTACCTCGCAGATAGACCTGGCTACCGGGGAAAGGCTATTCAGCCGCTGGGACTACAAACAACTTATAGAACGCCAGCTTGTGGATATTATTCAGCCCGATGTCTGCCACTGCGGGGGAATATCCGAGCTGAGACGGATTGCCGCTGCCGCCGAGACGTACTACATCAGGGTTGCTCCCCACAATCCTAACGGACCCGTTGCCACTGCAGCCAGTATACAGCTCTCCGCCGCAATACCAAACTTCGTAATTCTGGAATATGCATTACCCGATGAAGAGTATTTAAAGGTGGTGAAGGAACCTATCGAGCGTTCAGGCAGTTATTTCTTGTTGCCGGATACACCGGGTCTCGGCATAGACCTGGATGAAGAGGTCATTAAAGCCTACCCTTACAAAGAGAGAGCCTACCGGGGGATGTTTTACGTGGACGGTGGTATTGCGGATGTATAATATCCGTACATGGCTACCTGCATTCGGATATTAATACACGGTATGGCTGGCTACTCCGTACTCCTGATATTCAGCGGTGGTAACGGTAATCCTCCGCCGGCGCATATGGATTCAGCAGTGACATACGCCGAAAGCTCCGAAGCCAGGAACAGAGCGACTCCGGCAATATCCTCAGGAGTACCTATTCTCCGCATGGGAACATTGTTACCAAGACGGGTGAAAAAAGCTTCTTCATCCGGTACGGACTTCAGCATCTCACTATAGAATTCCGACCGTATCGGTCCCGGCAGAATGGCATTAACGGTTATATTCAGGTGAGCCAGTTCCAGGGCAAGGTTGGTTGTCAGTCCAAGGACGCCGCCTTTGGCGGAATGGTAATGAATAATTGAAGCCGGTGGATGAGTAGCTCCCATTGATGAGATATTTATTATCTTGCCGTACTTCTTTTCTTTCATATGATGTACCACTGCTTTGCAGCAGAAAAACTGGCTTTTCAGGTTAAGGTCTACAATCTTATTCCAGTTCTCTTCGTCCACAGTCTCAATTGTCCCGCCTCCTCGTCCCTTTACTCCTCCTGCGTTATTGACCAGGATATCCACCCCGCCGAATTCGCTGACTGTTTTATTCACCATATCTTGTACCTGAAGATTGTCCGTGACATCGCACTTTATAAAAAGCCCTTTTCCTCCCTTTTCTATGATACCGTCAATTGTTTTCTGTCCCTCTTCCGAGATATCGGCAATGGCTACCGCGCAACCTTCATCGGCGAATTTCTGGGCGATACCTCTACCAATCCCTACGGCACCTCCGGTAACAATGGCAACCCTGTCTTTCAGTAACACTGTTCTCTCCTCTCTGTTCGACATCGTATACAGATTATAGCGATATTTTGGTGTATAATTAGAACCCATTGCGGAACTCATTGTCAACGATTCTGCTCAATCCTAGTTGGAGACCCTTCGACAAGCTCAAGGTGAGCGGGAATGAATGCCGCTCATGGTGAGCAGCTAGCCTGTCCTGAGCGAAGCCGAAGGAAACCATAGCGGCGAGAGAAATATAGATATTTATTGTTGTCTGGAGAACCAAGATTAAGTAAGAGGTTGTCAACGTAAATATTGACATTTTCATATCAACATAATAGTATCCACAGCAGTACCCGGCTATCCGTCGAACTATAGCTTCAAGGTATCCTTACCAGCTGGGAAAAGACGTGCTATGCTGGAACAGGAACAACCCAGGAGCTCTTACCATGTTTAAAGCCCGCAGCAGAAGTGCGGCACCGGTATCTCAAAGTAAGTAATAGAAAGGGGCGGAAATGGCTGGAGGATATATGGGTAAGCTCTTGTTCGTGAATCTTTCCACTGGTGAAATAAGGGAAGAGAGGCCGGAGGAAAATCTCTATCGGGACTTCATCGGGGGTTACGGCATCGGTGCCAGGATTCTTTACAGTCGCCAGAAAGCCGGAGTGGACCCGCTGGGACCCGATAATATAGTTGGGCTGCTGACCGGCCCGCTGACCGGTACTCCGTCTACCTTTGCCGGAAGGTATACGGCGGTGGCGAAATCGCCGCTCACCGGCGGGTGGGGTGATGCCAATTCGGGAGGAAACTTCGGTCCTCACCTCAAGTTTGCCGGATATGACGGTGTTTTCTTCAGCGGGATTGCGGAAAGACCGGTCTATCTCTTCCTTGACAATGGTAAAGCCGAACTGAGAGATGCCGGTCATCTGTGGGGAAAAGACTGCTTTGTTACCGAGGACACGCTGCGAGATGAGCTGGGTGAAGGTGTGGAAAGCGCCTGTATCGGCCCAGCCGGAGAGAAGCTTGCCCTTCTTGCCTGCATCGTGACCAAAAGAGGGGCTGTTGCCGGGCGCTCCGGCCTGGGGGCTGTAATGGGTTCCAAAAAGCTCAAGGCTGTAGCAGCCAGAGGACAGCAGGAAGTCCCTGTGGCAGATGTCGAGAGGGTAAACCAGCTAAGAAAAGACCATATCACCGCAATGAAGAAACACCGCGGTGGAATGGAGACTCTGGAGGGATTTCATAAATATGGCACATCCCATGTAGCCGAAAATTTCGCCCATGCCGGTAACACACCGGTTAAAAACTGGGGCGGCATCGGTATAATCGACTTCCCTGATAGCTCCGGCCTCAGCGGCGATGCGGCAATAGCCAATATTGACAGGAGAACCGGCTGCTGGCATTGCCCGATAGGTTGTGAAGGCAGACTTAAGGAGGGAAAAGGCGAGTATAAATATCCGGCGGGTACTCGCCGCATTGAATATGAGACCCAGGCTGCCTTCGGAGCGATGTGTCTCAATAATAATACCGAATCAATCAATATGCTGAACCATCTCTGCAACTGCTACGGACTCGATACTATCTCCGGCGGCACCACCATCGCCTTCGCCATAGAGTGCTACGAGAACGGGCTCATTACCAAGGCGGATACCGATGGCATCGAGCTTACCTGGGGCAATCATCAGGCCATTGTTGCCATGACGGAAAAGATGGTAAAGAGAGAAGGGTTCGGTGATGTGCTCGCCGACGGCGTCAGGAAGGCTGCCGGGAGAATAGGAAAGGGAGCCGAAGAGTACGCCGTACATATCGGTGGCCAGGAGCTTGGCATGCACGACCCCAAGTTCCCGTCGTTCCCGGAAGCGACACCGGCGGCGCGCTACCAGATGGATGCAACACCGGGCCGCCATACTCAAATGAGTTTCGGACCTGCCGCCTTTAACTTTCAGGTTACCAATTCCAGCGGGTGGTGCATGTTCAGCGACCTGGTGGGAGGAAATACAATCAATTACATCACCGCATTCTTGAGTGCCGTGACTGGCTGGGACCGTTCCGTGGATGAGATACTCAAGGCAGGCGAGAGAATTTATAATATGCGCCATCTGTTTAACCTGCGCGAAGGTATCAATCCCCTTGAGTACAAGGTACACCCCAGGATAATCGGTCGTCCTCCCCAGAAGGAAGGACCGCTGGCCGGTAACTCGCCTGATATCGAAGCTCAAATATACTGGGGCCTCGGCGCCCTCGACTGGAGCCGGGTAACCACCAGACCCAGCAATAAGAAACTGCTGGAACTGGGCCTGAACGATGTGGCGGAGGAACTCTGGCCGTCATAGCTGATATAATCGAAGGGGCATCGGTTTACCGTTTAGCCAGGGGTTATGAATCCAGTAAGTAAAGCAATAGAATGAAAGGAATGTTATGGAGAGTTTTAAAGACAAGACAGCGATAGTGGGAATTGGCTATACCGAACAGGGAAAGATTCCCGGCAGAAGTGCCCTGAGTTTCCATATAGAGGCAATTAAAAACGCCATTGAAGATGCCGGGCTGAAGAAAGAAGATATCGATGGTCTGGTAATACAGCCCATGATACCGGGTGACAGCTCGGTCAGACCCGGTGAAATCGTCCACCATATGGGACTGCGCACCAGATTTCTACATTTACAGGATGCGATGGGTGCATCGGCCGGTTCAATAGCCCAGCACGCGGCCTGGGCTGTCCTCAGCGGATTAGCCAATTACGTTGTATGCAGCTTCGGAAGCAATGAACGCTCGGGGAGACCTGCCAGCGGGCAGCCGGCGGCCCGCATCAGGGGAGGAGGATACGGCATGTTCGGAGCTCCCGGTGGTTACGCTATGGCGGCACGCCGGGGCATGTACGAGTTGGGTACCGGGCCCGATACCTGGAAGGAGATATCGGTAGCTCAGCGGCGCTGGGCCAATCTGAACCAGAGGGCTGTGATGTACAGTCAGCCGTTGAGCTATGAAGACTATTATAAAAACAGAATTATTGTTGAGCCTTTCCGCATTCTTGATTGCTGTCTGGTCTCGGATAGCGGAAAAGCCTTCATCGTAACCACTGCGGAAAGAGCCAGGGACTTGAAAAAACCTCCGGTGTATATCATGGGCATGGGACAGGACCACCCGGCGACGGATATTACCGACGGCAAAAATATTACCGGCAATACCGGCGCCAGGCTTTCCGGACAGGAAGCTTATAAGATGGCGGGAATTACCAAGGATGATATAGATGCCTGTGAGATTTACGATTGCTTTACCTATACCGTAGAGCTTACACTTATGGACTACGGGTTCTTTGAGCGCGGTGAGGGCAAGGACTTCCTCAAGGCGGGCCGTCTGGGACCGGGCGGGGAAATGCCGGTCAATACCTCCGGAGGCCTGCTTTCCGAAATCTATCAGATGGGCTTCACTCCGTTGAGCGAAGCCGTTGTCCAGTTGCGCGGTGAAGCCGGTGACAGGCAACTGGGTCCGGCAACAAAGACGAAGGAGCCGGAAATAATAATGGTGAGCTGTAACGGTGGTCTTTTATCACAGCACAGCACTTTGATTTTGAGGAGGTAATACCTGATGGCTGTCTACGATAAACCTTTACCGGTAATCGATTTAGAGAACGCTCCCTACTGGGAGTATTGCAAGAAGCATGAGTTGAGACTACAGAAGTGTACCGGGTGCGGGCATATCCGTTCACGAATCAGTACGATTTGCCCGGGGTGCAACTCGATGGAATACGAATGGACAAAGTTAAGCGGGAAAGGCAAAGTATTTTCCTTTATAATCTACCGCCGGGCGTTCCACCCGGCTTATGAAAACGATATACCATACTGCGTGGCTATAATTGAGCTGGACGAGGGTCCGAGGATGCAGAGTAATGTCACCGACTGCGATATCGAGGACATCGCGATTGAAATGCCGGTTGAGGTATATTTCGACGATGTCAGCGAGGATATATCGCTGCCCAAGTTCAGACCGGTTTCTTAATAAACTGCATTAAACTATCAGGAGGAACAAATGGCTGAAGCTACTATTTATGAGAAGAAAAACCATATTGCTGTCCTGACGATGAACCGCCCGGAAGCGATGAATGCCATGAACGCTCCGATGAGAAAAGAGATGGGGGATGCTTTTACGGATTTCAGAGATGATAATGATAGCTGGGTACTGATAATAACCGGAGCCGGAGACAGGGCTTTCTCAGCCGGGATGGATTTAAAGGAAATGGCAGCACGTCTGGCCGGTGGTCAATCGGAAGTAGGAGACGAGTCGCGTCCAGCGAGTCTGATGGAAGGGAATATTGAAATCTGGAAACCCATTATCGCCGCTATCAATGGCGTGGCTGTCGGTGGTGGACTGGAAACGGCACTGGCCTGCGATATCAGGATTGCCGCCGAGGGTGCCCGGATGGGCATGGCCGAGCCGAAGCGCGGCATTATTCCGGGCGGCGGCGGGATGGCAAGACTGCCCCGCCTGGTACACCGGGGCATGGCGATGGAAATACTTCTCACCGGAGACCTCATTACCAGTCAGGAAGCCTACCGCATCGGTCTGGTAAACCAGGTAGTGCCCGGTCCGGAGCTTATGCCTGCTGCCTACAGGATGGCTGAAAGAATAATTGAGTGCGCTCCACTTGCGGTGCAAGCTATCAAGGAGACTGTCATTAAGAACCTCGATATGCCGTTGAAAGAGGCGCTCCCCGCCCGCTTCGGCGTTAATGTCTCGGCCACCGAAGATGCCAGAGAAGGAACGGCAGCCTTTGCCGAGAAGAGACCGCCGGTGTGGAAAGGCAGATAGGGTGATTACCGGTTATATTGGATTTTGACTGATTCAACTGTCATTGCGAGGAGTCCCGATAAAATCGGGACAACGTGGCAATCTCCTCTTTCGAACGTGGTGATTGCCACGCCCCGATGAATCGGGGCTCGCAATGACATTGTCAGCTAAAACCGAGCGGTACTGATTATTACTTCAGGTCGGCGAAGATATGTCCCAGTCCCAGGTTTTCCAGCGTTTCCTGAAGTGGTTTTCCGGTTTCGGGGTCCCAGCCCATGTGCCTGTAATAGCTGCTGCGCAGGTCTTCCCAGTGAGGCATAATTGCCTTGCCCTGCTGCGGACCATCCACCGGGACCGAGCCGTAGCGGACGGAGGGCGCTTCGATTTCTTTGGTCAGACCGTGCCGGAAATTGAAGACACGCAGCTGATTGACAGCACGCCGGCCGACATTCATGGCTTCTTGGATATCAAAGTCCCAGCCTGTAGCCGCATTCAGGGAATCTATCGCCAGTTGAAAGTCAAAATTACAGAATAAGCAGATTAATAGCGAGTCCTCAAAAAGGCGTCTGCCATTCACTTTGGCGTTCATAATCGCCACCTCAAGGGCATCGAACGGGTCCTGCACCGGCGCTAGTCCCAGTTCACGAACGATAGGCTGACCGGGACCGACCTCAACGGTACCGGTATTCGAGAGGCAGGTATCGATGAGTTCGTTCCAGCGTGCCCGGTGGTCGTGACCACGCGGCGTGGCTCCTTTCATTGTGTATACTGCGCAGTCCGCCGCCTCACCGCCGACCTTCTCGGATGCTCTCTTTACTCCTTCGGCAAACATATCACCGCAGCCGTCTCGATTGGCAATCTTCTTCAGCATCGCTAGGGTCGACTCAGCATTACCCCAGTTCATCTCAATGCCGTCAAGGTCATCCTTTTTTAAGAGACCTTTTTCATAGCACTCCATAATCCAGCCGATAAGGTAGCCGGACTCGTTGATGTCCATGCCCAGCCGGTCGACCTGGTTACCGAGCACAATGGTAGCGCCGGGGTCAGTCTGGCCGATAACCGAGCTCATCGCAGCGAGTCCCTCGTATTCCGGTTCCTCACCGACGAAGCCCTTATAGGGGCCATCGGTAACCTCGGTGATACGGAGGTGGCTGATGCGGCACGCCCAGCAGGTGCTCGGCGTTGCCTTGAAGTGAGTGCGGAGGTACTCCCCGCCGAACTTCTCAGGTTCCGGGAAAATACTTGTTGTGTAATTCTTGACCGGCAACATACCGCGGGAATGAAGCAGGGGAAAGGCGAACGCCGTTCCCCACTTTCCCATCATCGGGTCCATTTTCTGTGAAGTCTCGATTAGGGCTTTTGCCGCCTCGGTCAGCCGCTTCGGTTCGGCAACTCTGATTGTTTTCTTTCCCCTTTCCGCCACTACCGCCTTCAGCCTCTTGGAGCCCATGACCGCTCCCAGGCCGTTATGACCGGCGACATGGCCGTGGTCGCCGACCACGGCAGCGAAGCGGACCAGGTTTTCCCCGGCGGGGCCGATGCAGAAGACGCTGCTCTGATTACTCAGTCCCTCCTTGATAGCGTCCTCGGTTTCCCAGGTATTTTTGCCCAGGAGATGCCGGGCGTCACGAAGCTCGGCGGTGTCATCGTGAATATATAAGTAAAGCCACCTGCTGGCTCTACCCTGGACGACAATACCATCGAACCCGGCAAACTTGAGAAAAGCGCCGAAATATCCGTTTGCCTGGGAAGTCCCGGCCATATTTGTCATCGGGCCTTTGCTTACCACGGAGAAGGTACCGGTGCCGCTGACCCTGGTGCCGGTGAGAGGTCCGGCGAGGAACATAAGCCTGTTTTCAGGGTCGGACCATTCCACGCCCGGAGGGACTTCATCATATAGGTATTTAGCTCCCAGGCTGCTGCCTCCGACGTACTTCCTGAGTGTTTCATCATCATGTGATTCTTCGCTAATCTGTTCACTGGAGAGGTCAATACGCAGAATTTTCCCTTTATAGCCGCCGATGGACTTTGCTGCCATTTCTTCTGCCTCCTGTTCTTGTTGTATTACCGGATTCATATGACCCGGTTTCAGAGCCCTAGTCCGGGACAATGGCTGCCCTTACTACCTTGCCCTCCATGGCCTGTTTCATAGCTTCTTCCGCATCCTCCAGCCTGAATTTGTGAGAAATTATTTTATCGAATGGATATTTATCCATCGTTCTCGCCATAAACTCAAGTACCTGCGGCATGGTCGAGATTCCGTAATTCGCCGAGCCAATAAGTTTAATACCTTTATTGATGAATGGTCCCATTCCCAGATTAGCCGTATACGGACCTACCAGGCCGATGGTCAGGTAAGTCCCTCCCAGACCAAGCATTTCAAGCCCTTCCGGTACCACCTCGGGAGCTGAAGCCACCACCTCCATCACCAGGTCAGCTCCCTTACCTCCGGTAAGCTCTCTGACCCTTTCGATTCTCGCTTCGGGCGTGGAGTATTCATTATAGTCGATTGTATGGTCGGCACCGAAGGACTTGACAAGCTCCAGCCTGTCGGGGAGCTTATCGATAACTATCACCCGGGCTGCTCCGGTATCCTTGGCTATAGGGGCGGCATTCAGTCCCAGTCCGCCGGCTCCCTGGATAACAGCCGTGGCTCCAAGGGGAAACTTTACTTTTTGCAGCCCGTAAGCCACCGTCGAGGCGGCACAATCGACATAGACTGCCGCTTCATCTGGGACTGCATCCGGGACTTTGTATATCCACTGTCCCGGGCTGACATAGTAGTATTCGGCGAAAGCACCCTTAAAATGGGGGTATTCATCATGATTGGTACCGGCATGCCGGTGCCTGTTGGGACATGGCAGAGCCGGTTCATTAAGGCAGGACGGACACCTTCCGCACGGCACATAGTAGCTCCAGACAACGCGGTCTCCCTCCTTAAGCGGCTGGCCGGTAGTATCGGTCTGGATATTGGAGCCTAGCTTGTGTACCCGGCCAACAAACTCATGCCCCGGAATTCTGGGATTCGGCTTTGCGCCGGGCGGTCTGCCGAAATCTCCTTTGTATATGTGAACGTCCGAACCGCATATCGAACTCATCGTTATCTTGGTGACGATTGCATCAGGCTCGGGGTCGGGAACGGGGTATTCTCTAATCTCCCATGGTATACCGGGTCCAAGGTTAACCACCGCTTTACCTTTTTCGCCCGCCATACTGAATCCTCCTTGTTATTATTTACTGGCCTGTAAAACTCTCTCCGGCGCTTCACTGACACTGCACATAATTGCTCATGAAATTCTAATAAATTACGCCAAGTTTACTTCTTATCAGATTATTGAGTACCATTCCGCTACAGGAATTGATTATTATACATCATACTATGCAAAGCGTCTACCAGTCCGGGCAAACAGGTAGCTGAGTCTACGGAATATCGGGTAACAGTCACCTGCGGAGCGATTTCCATTTGTTTTGCTGAAAAGGTGCTGTTCGGTTTTGTTTGAATGAACTCCTCCCCTTTTATGTGCTATCTATTCCCACCCACCGCCCTCAAGGAAGCTAAAGAGGGGGTACCCCCCTCTTTAGAGATTTCCCCTCGCCCTCCAAAGTCTCCCGTCTGCCACAGTCCCGATGAAATCGGAGCTATGCGCAGGCAGGTCGCCCTTAAGGATGATGTTTAACCCTCTTAAACTCCCACCGGATAATATTCGTAGGGCTTTGCCCCTCTTCACATTCCCTGAGGTAAAAGTGCCGACCAGATGCAAGCAGAACCAAGGGAGATTTAATGGAGGTATTGAATTTTCCCGGCAATATCCCTATAATTCGACAGCGGTTTACCGTGGGAGTTTGCTAAATGCAGGTAAAGATATGCCATGAATGAGAACGGTGATAGTATCCTGAGATTGCAGGAAGAAAAAACAGGCTTCTGGAAGAGAAACCTGGCTGATTTCCTGACGCTGAGCCGGATTCTTATCGGGATAATCGTCCTGGCTCTAAGCTTATTGGGCAAGAGCGCCTACCTCGCGGTGGTCATCCTGACTTTATCCGGAGCCGCCACTGATATATTTGATGGCAAAGTAGCCAGACACTATCTTGGCACAGGAAAAGAAGGCAGGCTGGGGAAACACGATGCTGAAATCGACACATTCTTCGTACTCTGCGTGCTGGCTTATTTCTCTCTATCAGGAGTTATAATTAATAAAGAAATAGGTCTGGGATGGATAGGGCTATCGCTGATATGTTATATACTGTCAAGAAGAGATTTGAGAGTTCTTGTTGTTACCGAGGTCTGCACGGTAATCGCTCTGCTTGCCATCACCCTGCTATATGATACTTCCATATTTGTTTTTATCATATCCCCGGCTATGGCTGCCGGCCTGTTTATTAACCGCCACAGGGTGATTTATCTGCTCTTTGAATACTGGCCTGTGATGTTCCGGAAACATTAATTCCTGTCTTTCCCGACTGCAAATAAGGGTGTCGCAGGCTCGAGACCTGCACGGTCTAGGTCACACTTTAGCCCACTATCGCCCATTAAATCCCATATGGTTGAGGGACGATACTTGGAACTACTCGACGTTCCAAACAAGACTGGCAGAGGCAGAGTCTTTTCAATAACTGTCCTTTAGGTTCCACAAAAGAGCGGTTGTGATAAGCAGCCCCATTGTCCCAAATAATGACCTCGGCTCAAGTGATTCTTCTCACAAGATGCCAACCATTGAATCTATTCTTGAGGGTATAACCGCTTATGGAGAATTTTCCCGTGAACGCAACTTTTCGCTTATCTTGCGGGTCGTTAATTAAAGCGATGAATCTCGATCAAGAAAGACCAAACACACACCTACACCTGCGGTCTCGAAATCAATACTTTCCGGACAGTGAATCATTCTTCAGGAGGTTGATTAGAAGTCTGGGGGTGATGTAAACTCTCATTTGAAGCGCCAAAACGAAGGACTAAGAGTTTTGTGTGGCAAAGATGATGATGGATAAAATGGTCGGCGGAATTAAGCTATATATAGTTTTGCTGGTACTGCTACTGCTTCCATTCTCCAGCTGCGGGGAAGGCCGGCCTGATTTTGAAGAGGTTATCGCCGGTGCCATTAAGGCTACCGACGAGATACAAACGTACCGAATGGAGATAGAGAGCAACCGTATAGAAAAGGGAGAGCCCGAACAGACAAGTGGGTGGATAGAGTTCGTTGCACCGGACCGTATTCACTCAATTTCACAGCAATTACCGGAATACGGTTGGGGGGAAGAGTCGATTCAGATAGGAACAACCATATATGCACGAGATATTAACAGCAACGACTGGCATACCCGCGACTGGGAGGATGAGAGATTTGCTGTCCGCAACATCGCTAGTGGTATGCTTCATTCATTCGTTGAACTTGTAGATGTCAAAGAACTCAGAGATGAGAAGATTGATGGAGTAGACTGTTATCACTACACGGGGAACATGGATATGAAAGGCCGACAAGAAGAACAACTGGCAGCTACGGACAAGTCCGACCCTGATTACGAGCAGCAGAGACTGATGTATGAATCTATCGAATACGTCCGGGACGATGTCGAATTCTGGATAGGGAAAGATGACTACCTGTTGCGGCAATATATAACGTATATAGAAATTGGTGAAGTCAGGGATAAAGGCGAGGATACGGAGGAAGCGGAACACTATAGTGCCATTACCACCTGCAAATTCTCCAATTTCAACGAACCCATAGAGATTAAACCTCCATTGATGGAACCATTCGAGGGTATACACCTGATTGCCAGGATGCGGGAAGTTGACAGCGGCAGCAGCGACCCCGAGCATCAAATGATGGACTACGAGATTACTGTCAGCAACGAGGGAACGGAGACGGCAAATAATCTGAGACTTTTCATTGATACAAAAATCACCAACGAAGGAGTGCGGACCTATGAAGCGGAGGCGAATGTCATGCCAGTGAACCTGGGACCTGATGAAACGAAAACATTCTATGTAAGCTGGGAATACAACCTGATAACACTCACCAAAGAAAAATTCCTGGAGTATATACGACAGAATACCCTCCGTGCCACTTGGACCGATACTGAAGAAGTGCAGCATGAAGAGGTGCTAATAACAGGTGAGGAATAATCACCGCAGAATAGAAAACTTGGTGTAAGAACACATGACCTTGCCCCCAAGCTAGTCGATCAAATTCAAACCTAACTCGAAGTCATTGGCGATTCTATCTATTGATACCTCAGTTCCAATTGAAGGGTTCGAACTACCAAACGAAAATAAAACTCTGAGAGAAGGTTTTGGTTCTACCTTTTATCCTGCACGGCCTGTATTCAACCCTATCACCATTTACCAATATTAGCTCTCTCACGCTGAATCTGGTAAAATGAAATGAGTTCATATTAGAGAAAAGAAAAGGAGGGTATTTTTTGGCTGATAAAAACGAAGTAAGGCGGCTTGAAGACCTGGCATGTGATATGCGCAAGAAATTGCTCTATCTATGCGGTACCTATGAGGGGGTGGTGCACATTGGAGGAGACCTGTCGATGACGGATATCCTTATTGGTCTCTTTCATCACGGCATGAATGTCGACCCCAATGACATTCAATCGCCGACAAGAGACCGGTTCCTCCTGAGCAAGGGGCATGGCGCAGTTTGCATGTATATTGCCATGTGCTTAAGGGGCTTCTTTGATTACGATGAGATTTTACAAACGTATGGCAAACTGGATAGCAAATATGGGATGCACGTCTGTAAAGTCTACCTTCCCGGAGCGGAATGTTCGACTGGTTCTCTCGGGCATGGCCTTGCCGTGGCGGTGGGGATGGCTTTTTCCGCCAGGCAGAAGAAGCAGACGCACCGTGTCTTCTGCATGATGGGTGACGGGGAGACCTGCGAAGGTTCGGTTTGGGAAGCGGCCAATACCGCGGCTTCCTATAAACTGGGCAATCTGATTAGTGTTATTGATAAGAACAACCAGCTGATGTCCAGTTTTGCCAACGACCCCATGAGCTTTGAGAATTATGCGGACAGGTGGAGAGCCTTTGGCTGGGATGCGGTCGAGATAGATGGCCACGATATGAACCAGATTGTCGATGCTCTCGACGATCTGCCGCGGATAACCAGCGAAAAGCCGACTGTGCTCATCTGCGAAACAATCAAAGGCAAGGGGGTTTCCTTCATGGAAAAGGAACTTGGCTGGCATGCGGGTAGACTGAGCGAGGAGGATATGGAAAAGGCAATCGCCGAGATTGAGGAAGCCTGTGAGAAAGAAAGGAGTGCAGCATAATGAGAGTGACAATGAACTTCGGTAGTTTCAGGTCGGCGAGGTCTGTTGTCGGTGGAACCATACATGAGCTGGGCCAGAAGTATGACAACGTATGGGGTCTGGCAGCCGATACCGGCGGCTCGCTGTCAGCATTTAAAGAGGATTTTCCTGACCGGTTTATCGATGTCGGTGTTGCCGAGCAGAATCTAGCCGGCATCGCCGCCGGTCTGGCTCTTGAAGGTAATATTCCGTTCATCACGGGAATGATTCCCTTCATGACGATGCGCGCCTGTGAACAGAACCGAACAGATATCGCCTATCAGGACCTGCCGGTACGCCTCATCGGGACAGGTGGCGGCCTGACTTCCGGCGGCGGCTCGACCCACAATGCGATGGAAGATATCGCCATCATGAAGTCGATGGTCAATATGACGGTCCTTTCGATAGGCGACCCGAATATGATACGCGATATACTTATTTTAAGCATGGACTACCCGCACCCGATGTTTGTCCGTCTTGCCCAGGGCAAACAGGACCGCGTGCTTTATGAGCCGGGCGAATTCGAGTATGAAATCGGCAAGGGTCTCACCCCGCGTGAGGGCAAAGATGCAACAATCATAGCTCACGGGGAAATGGTCTTTGAATCTCTTGAAGCCGCAAAAGCTCTGGAAGAGGAAGGAATCGATGTACGTGTCATTGACATGTATTCTATAAAGCCTCTGGACAAAGACCTTGTCCTCCAGGCTGTAAAGGAGACGGGAAACATCCTGGTCCTTGAGGACCACCTCATGGAGGGTGGACTTGCCAGCACAATTGCCGACTTATTCGTGGACAGCGGTGTTTATCCGAAGAAATTCAAGCGTCTCGGCATTCCCCAGATATATGCCGGCTTTGGTAGCGGCCCGGAACAGCGTGCTAAATACGGCTATGATAAAGATGCCGCAATTGCCGCTGTAAAGGAAATGGTTAAATAGCGGTTTTATGGTGCTGTTTGGTTTTGTTTGAATAGAGTGCTTTTTTATTTATCTATTCCCGCCCGCCGCCCTTCAGAATGAGCCTTAGGGATGAACCCTTGAGGAAGCTAAAGAGGGGGTACCCCCTCTTTAGCAATCTCCCCCGCCTTCCGAAATCTTGTGCGGCGGGCAGGTCTCTACGCTCAGGATGACAGGGGTGTACGGCTTTCAGGGCAAGCCCCTTTCGATGGGGCAATATTTAGCACGAGAGAGGGACGAAGCCCCCCTCTCTTTTTTTGAAAATTAACCACCCCAATACAAAATATGGTTTGGGTTCCTCTCAATCTTAGTTGGAGACCCTTCGACAAGCTCAGGGTGAGAGGGAATACGTGCCGCTCATGGTGAGCCGTTAGCCTGTCCTGAGCGAAGCCGAAGGAAACCACAGCGGCGAAAGAAATATTGATATTCATTGTTGCCTGTACAACTATGATTAAGTAAAAGGATGGTTTGTATGAAATACCTGCATGACCTGTAATTATGCTAGAATTAGGACACGCAAAAACAGAAGGGGGGGTAACAGTGAAAGACAGGCCAAAGATTACAAAAGTAGAGGTACGCCAGTTCAGCTATCAGATTAAGGACCTGGCACCGCATCCGGTGGTGAGGATAGCTGTCTGGGAACCTGGAGCCGTTTTAAATGGCAGTTCTACAATTCTCAGGATTTTTACCGATATCGGGATTACCGGCGAGTACCTAGGTGTCAGGGCTGCCGAAGCTACGGCGTTTCCGATGATAATGCCGTCGCTGCTGGGACGCAACGCTCTGGAAAGAGACGCTTTGTACCAGGATATCAAGCACGTTTTGCAGCAGACCGTTCCTTCGGCGGTCAGTCCTATCGATGTAGCCCTCTGGGACCTGGCCGGCAAGTTCTATGACTCACCGATTTACGAACTCCTCGGCGGTGCTCATCGAACCGATATTCCCACCTACGCCAGTACATTTCTTGCTGACCGTCAGCCGGGCGGGCTTGATTCCCCCGAGGCTTTCGCCGAATTCGCCCAGCAGTGCCTTGAACTCGGCTACCACGGCTACAAGACACACCCCTGGGAAGGCACTTCAATCGAAGAATGGATAGCCACAAACGATGCCATCGGCAGGAAGGTCGGCGGTAAAATGGACCTGATGGTTGACGCTCACTGCGCCCTCAAGACCTTCGGTGAAGCCCTGAAGCTGGGATGGTCCTGCGATGAAAACAAGTTCCTCTGGTGGGAAGACCCCTATATGCATGCCGAATCGGCCTATCCTTACCGCAGGCTGCGCCAGCTTGTCAGGACACCCTTGTTGCAGATGGAGCACGTGCGGGGGTTGGAAGCCCATATCGACTTCATTGTCGCCGAGGGCACCGATTTCGTGCGGGGAGACATTGTTTACGATGGCGGCATTACTGGTGTGATGAAAATTGCTCACGCCGCCGAAGGTTTCGGGCTGGACATAGAGGTACACCACGCCGGTCCGGCGGAACGCCATCTGGCAGCCGCCATACGCAACTGCAATTACTACGAGATGTGCCTGGTACATCCCAAAGCGCCGTTTATCGGTGTGCAGCCGTATAAGTGCGACTACCGGGACGGGCTTGACGCCATAGACAAAAACGGCTGCGTGCCGGTGCCGCGGGGACCGGGGCTGGGCGTGGAATACGACTGGGACTATATTAACGAGCACACAACATCGGTGGTTGTATACGAGTAATACGCCTGACTTAAGAAAGGATATTTCTGACCGGCTTACCGCCAGGCGTCTATGCTGTAGACAGCAGAGGCAATTTCACCATAGCCGCTGCGACCGCCGGTAAGCTGAATGCAGGCCTCTTCTTCCCCGCCGGCGATAATAATACAGTTGTCAAACGGGGCATTCACTGCGGGCACAAGCTGGTCATCGGGTAACTCTTTCCACGGCTTTCCGGTAGTCTTTTCCGTCCCCAGCCAGCCGTTTGTCGTTAAATCGGGCCAGGAGCGGTCCCTGTATCTTTTCAGTGGTTCAAAACTCTTCTTATATATCCACTCGTAAACTTCATCTTTCGACTTGAAGCCAATTTCATAAAGATGATGCGCCAGTTCCGGAATCATGATAAGCGTAAAAACTCCCTCCACGATAGAAAAGATATCAGGGAAGATATATTCCAGCCAGTTATGGGGACCGGGAATTCCTTTAACGCCGAGCTTCCTCGCCATTCCGCCATGACCGCTCTTCTGAAACGCCCGGTATCCGCCCGGGGAGAACTCGTGACCCAGGATACCGCCGTGATTGCCGATGGTTTGCAACATAACAACACTCTCATCCTTCCTGTAGCCATACTCCTCGTTCAGGCCCTTCCAGCCCGGCGGCAGTCCGTCAACATCTTCGCCGATGCACATTCCGCCGTTATTCATCGGACTGCCGTGGCTGCTCATCCTGTTGACGCCGGGAATCGCACCACCCAGATTAATCGCCATCAGTTGAAAGGCGCGGCCAATAGGTCCGTTTACGGCGCTGCCGGGGCCGAGGTGACCGCAGCCTGTGTTAAGCCCAATCTCCTTGACGATTGGACCGCTTAAAATGACAACCTGAGTAGGGAAGTTGGTGGTACCTGTCGGAACCGCCGATTCGGCAACGGCAAGTACCACCGGCAGGTGCTCCGGTTTACACCCCGCCATCACGGCGTTGACTGCCACTTTTTCCACGGTAGCGGTGAAAAGCCTGGGCTGGAACCGTACCGAGTCCCCTTTCTTCCCTTCATCTCTCAACCGCGCCGGTCTGTCAGCCTGGTAGGTTATTATCTCATCAGGTTTGTGGCTGGTGCCCTTCAGCATCTCCCTGACGCGTTCCTCGGTGGGAACCACTATCGGTAGACCATCGGTATAGACGGCGAGCTCCGCTTTCACCGGTCGCGGGATATACTTCGTCTGTTGATAAAATTTCTCCGCCTCTTCAAGAGTCCCTTCGAAGAGCACCCTCTCACTTGGCGGAATATACATACCCTCTTCTTTTTCCTCGTCGGTCAGCGGCCGGACAAGGGCATCGAGCATCGGCTCAATCCATTGTTTTACGTCTTCAGGTCCGGGCAGGGTGCGTGAAGCGGGCAGATAGCGTATTCTCGGGACACCGCTTGCCAGCGCCTCCTGCTCAACCATGTTATGCTGGTCTTCGAGGTCTACCAGCACGGTAGGGATACCCTCTTTTTCAAGCTGTGCCAGATAGGGCAACTGCCCCCATACGGCACCGCTTCACCAGCATACCGCCAGTATTACGGCATCGGTCGTTTTCTTTTCCTCTTCGGATAAAAACACCGGCCTGGGAGTATACGATTTCTTCTGTGTCCATCTCACATTGGGATAATCAGCCTTCAACTGCTTTTCCAGGGCAATGGTAATATCCGGCTCACCGGTAATACTGAAGTGGATTGTCTTGCCGTCAATCGTATCGAGGCGTGGCGCCAGGGGGACATGTCTTTACCGGTAGCTCTATCCCGATTGGACTGAGGCATTTATAGACCCTGTCTTGCTCTGCCATATTCACTATCCTCCAATAATCTATTAAGAAACAAGTGTAAACTTCGTAGAAATTACTGTCAATGCTGAGTAAAAGCGGTTTTGTCGCATTCCGTTGTTAGTTATCACCTCACCCCTAGCCCCTCTCCAGCTGGAACCATTCTAAAGGAATGAAGAATATTCCTGGCTGGAGAGGGGTGTAAAGGAGGGAGGGGGCTTCGCCCCCTCTCATTAATCTCTCCCCCTCTCACACAAGCGTATAATTGCATTACATATCAGGAAACTGTGTGAGAGGGAGATAAAGGGAGTGAGTGTCTAATTCAACCAGAATCGAACAAAACCTTCAAAAGTCATTTTGCTTTATGAAAAAAGGAACGGGGAGCATAATCATGCTCCCCCGCCTTATCTCTCCGTCCGTATTAATATTTATCAGAGTCGAAGTTCCAGGCGCGGCTCCTGGAGGCGCTGCGGGACATTCGTCTCCTTCATAAATTTAAGAAGCTGCTGATGGAGTTCGCGAGCAACGTCCGTATTCCCGGCAATGACGTTTTTCTCCTGGTCCGGGTCCGAAGAAAGGTCATATAACTCAGAACCGCCCAGTTCGCAATCGTAAAGAAATGACCATTTGTCTGTGGTTATGGTGGTCATGGAAGGCACCACACACTTACGTAACAGGTGGTCAACAAGCTGGTCGGTATCACCGGCGTTGATGAAGGGGCAGGCGGTGAAAACATGGTCACGCCCCGGTTTCGAAGGGTCTTTTATTGCCGGCAGCAGGGACTTGCCCTCAACGTAAGATGGTATCTCCTGCCCGAAGAGGTCAAGGATTGTCGGCATTAAATCCACTGCCGAGGTCAGACCACTGTACGTACCCGGGGTGACTCCCGGCACATATATTGTCAGGGGAATGGCGGCAACCTCTTCATACAGAGGGGAGCGCGCCCAGGCTCCGGGAGAGCGTATATTACTTGTTATCAGGCTTATTTCTTCCGGTTCTCTGGCGAAAAGCATCTTGCCGAAAATGCCGTGCTCGCCGAAGTAGAAACCGTGGTCGGTGGAAAATATGATTGCCGTGTTTTCCATCAAGCCCATATACTCCACCTGCCGCAGCAGGTTGCCAATCCAGGCATCCACCATGCTTATCTCACCGCAGTAGGCAGCGTGAGCTTTCTTCAGCTTATCCTCGGTAAATTCGGGCACATCTTTCCAGTACCTGTAAAAAGGCATCACCTGCTCACCGTCATAATCAGGCCAGTAAGGCTCGGTGTAATAGTGCGGAGCATTCCACGGTTCGTGGGGGTCCCAGGTATCTATGTAGAGGAAGAAATGGTCCTGGTAGTTGAGTGTCAGCCACTCCATTGCTTTGTTAAGTGTCTTCGGAGCAAAGCAATCCAGATCAAGCGGATGCTGGGGACGCCTCTCCAGCAATTTCCTGTAGGGACTGTGCGGCGGGTTGTACCCTCCTTTGGCAACGAAATAATGGTCTGGTATTTCATTAAAGGTTATGAAACCGCGGTCGTAGTTCATTCCGTCACGCACAAAAAACGGAGTATCGACAACCGCGGCAGTATTGATATCGGCATCCCTGAGCAACTCGGCAAGCAGCACGTTTCCCGGAGGAATAGGGACCCATTGCATGAAAGAAAGTGTCCAGCGCCCGGTCATAAAGTCGGCCCGGGTAGGCATGGTGGGAAACGATGCCGCGTAATGGCGGTCAAAGCGTATTGATCTGGCTGCCAGGGCATCTATCGAAGGAGTACGAATTTTCTCATTACCATAGGTGCCAATATCCTTTCGCCTGACTGTGTCCGATACTATCCAGATAACGTTCATACCAGCCTCCTTTAATGTATTTTAATATGCCGTGATTATATCACTATCCGCCGGAATTAAATATCCCTGTCAGTACTCTATACCGAGTAGTTTTACAATTCTTTCATCCCGCCATTGTTTCTGCTGCGGGTATGCGGAATGAGGTTTGAATTTTTTAAGGTACTTTTGCGGGTTTTCACCCAGGATATCCATCTGCCCGGTATCACCGATCCCGAATCCCTTTTTCTGCAGGTACCACAGGTAACCGATATCAGAGATACTAAATCCCATCATTTCGGCGGTAAGGCAATCGGCGGCAACCGCGTCGCAACTGGCCACGGCAATTCGCCAGTCGACCGGAGTACCGAATTCCGGTCCGTCTCCCTCCATGCCGGTAAATCCGTCGATAATGCTCAACTGCGGCAGGCATTTACTCGCCATTAAATACAGGTCCAGGTTCATCACCGGATACCCCTGGTGAATTTTTATCTTTTCCCCGTGCCTGTAGCTAACGCCGCCCATTACCACGTTCTTTATTGATAGAGTGACAACAACTGAGTCGTGCGTCTTGGGAGGTCCGATTGCAATCAGATAGTCGCTGCTGATAAGCTGGCTGGCAAAATGCACTTTCATCGGGCGCAGAGCCGAATCGTATAGCTCAAGCATCTCCCATTCACCGTCATTAAGGTCAACAAGCTCAACATTAAATTTGTCCACCAGGTCTAGATATCCGTATCTTTGATAACCTCTGCTTGCCGGCCCGAGGGTTGATTCCCCGATTGTTATCTTTCCGTTATAGCGTTCCCGGAGAAACTGCAATAAAGCAACCACTCCATCCACATGAGTTGCCGCCAGCTGTTTTTCCGTGTTGACAAAATTCACCTTTATAAAAACACTTGATTTGCCCGAGAGGTCAATATCGCCCTCGATTAGATGCAGGGCAGAATCGATGTTCTGACTCCTCGTCCCACCCGCCGTAAACGCCACCTTTGGTTTCATTGTTAGCTCCTTGTCCTGAATCATTTTCTCAAAGCGCTCAAATTTGATTCTAGATTAGCAAATAGCTTATCTTATTACAAATAGTATGGTGTTACCCGTCACGGCGGGTGACACGCATTAATATGGAGGTCTGTAATTGGAGCTTTTTAAAACTGGCGATTTTGTAAAAATGGAGAATCCAACACCGGGGAAGCGGTTCCGTCAGGATATTCTAACGGATAAGGAAAAGGCGACACATCTTTTCGGGATATTCATAATTCTCACACCCGGAGAAGACGTACCCTACCATTACCACGCCGAGCGTGAATCGCTCATCTGCGCCATCAGCGGAGAGGCAACCGAGACGGTTGAGGGCAGGGAGTTCCAGTTTAAAGCCGGCGATGTACTGTACATTCCCGCCGGTGAGAAACACGGGATGGCAAACAAAAAGGATGCGGAGTTCCGCTTCCTTGAATTCTATACCGGCTCACCGGGTGTAGACGACCGAATCATGGTGAATAATTCATAAGGAGGAGTATCTGTATGGCTGAATTCACTTATAACAAAAATCTGGTAAAGATACCGGCCCGCGAGGTAGACGCCGGAGCGGATGTAAGGGGCAGGACAAATCCCACATTAACCTACATGAGCAACGAGCTTGTCCCCGGAAGCAACATATACATCGAAATGGGCTGGATATGGGAAATGCCTGAGCCCAATCCCCACATTCATGCCCATTCCCATGACGACTATGACGAAGTGGTGCTTCACATCGGTGCCGACCCCCGGAATCCCGAATATCTTGGAGCGGAGATAGAGTTTGAAGTCGGAGACGAGAAATTAACCATCGATAAGACCTCGGCGCTTTTTGTGCCGAAAGGCGTGAAACACGGTCCGGTGACCTGGAAAGGAGTAACGAGGCCACACATCCAGATGGCAATAGTGCTGGGCGCAGGAAACATCAGCCAGGCTAACCCGGCAGGATACGTCAAACTATAGCATCTGATGATTCTTCTCAATCTGAGTTGGAGACCCTTCGACAAGCTCAGGGTGAGCGGGAATGAATGCTGCTCAGGGTGAGTGGGAATGAATGCCGCTCATGGTGAGCAGTTAGCCTGTCCTGAGCGAAGCCGAAGGAAACCATAGCGGCGAAAGAAATATTGATATTCATTGTTGCCTGTGCAACCATGATTAAATAAAAGGTATCTGATAATTCTGTTTACAGTCGGTTTATTCAACTGTCATTGCGAGGAGCGTAGCGACGAAGCAATCTCTACAGATGTGTCAATGTAGATTACCACGCTCCTGCCTGCCAGGGCTCAGCGGGTGGGTCGCTCAAACGACCGTAGAGATTCTAGAGATTGCCACGCCCCGACTTCATCCGGGCTCGCAATGACAGTTGTGTTTGAGATTGCCACGCCCGCCTGAGGCGGGCTCGCAATGACAGAATTGTGCTTACTCTTTTACTGCGTGCTAGAATAAATCTATATTCCTGCCAACCCGTCGGAACTCCACTACTTTACAAGAACCGGAAGTTAAAGATAGATGTATGAAATTCAGGAAATCACCAAGGTATACGCTCTGGGTAAGGTTAGTGTCAGGGCGCTTGACGGTGTTTCACTCACCGTGCAGGACGGCGATATGCTGGCGATTATGGGGAGGAGTGGTTCTGGCAAGTCCACCCTGCTGAGGCAGATGGGACTGCTTGACAACCCTACCTCCGGGATAATAGTCCTTGACTCTAGGGACGTTACAACACTGCCGGAGCATAAACGGGTAGGACTGAGGCTTAAGTCTCTCGGCTATATTTTTCAGGAGTACGCCCTTCTCGGAGAGATGACCGCTCATCAGAACGTCTACCTTCCGGGCATGATGCTGGGTAAACCGGGAGTGAACTACAAAAAACGGGCCGCCGAACTGCTGGAGCTGGTCGGTCTGGAGGAAAGACTGCACCATCTTCCCAAGGAACTATCCGGAGGAGAACAGCAGAGAGTTGCCATTGCACGGGCACTGATTAATGAACCCCTTGTTTTACTGGCTGACGAACCGTGTGCCAATCTCGATACAGTATCCGCCGCAACGGTTATGGAGACGCTGGTCAGACTGAACAGTGAAATCGGCGTGACAATCATCTTCGTCTCCCACGACCCGAACGACAGAAAATACGCCAGGAGCGAAATAACCCTCGGCGACGGTAAAATAATCGAGGAAAGCAGGCACGTTCAATGACCGGCACATTAAAAGTCGCCAGCCTGCTGGCCTTTACGTCAATCACCCGGGGCAACATCGGCGTTATTCTGCTGACCATTGTAATACTGACCCTCGTCGCCATGAATCTTATCTTCGTCCCCAGCCTGCTCGACGGACTGGTCTGGGGCGCTAACGACAAGCTGATAAATACTTACGTCGGTAATGTTATTGTTGAGCCGGCCACGGAAAAAGACCTCATCAGAGATATCGATAACCTCGTCCCCAGACTTGAAGCAATTGAAGGAGTTATCGCTGTATCAGCCAGAAACACTATCAGTGCTCAGGTGGAATACGGTGAAGAAAGGGTGAGTTGCAGCGTTCACGGTATAATTCCTGAACGGGAGAAAGAGGTACTCAGTGTCCACGAGTGGCTGATTGAAGGCAGCTATCTGGACTCCAAAGACAGGGAAGAAATTCTGCTTGGTGTCCAGCTTGCCGGAGCGGGCAGGCCGGAGATAGAATTTTACACGAGGTCGCTTAAAAACGTCCACGCTGGAGATAAAGTATCGGTCAGGTACATTAACGGCATCGAGAAGCAATACACGGTGAAGGGAATATTTTACACGGAGTTCATTCAGACAGACCTGCAGGCTTTCGTCACTGAAACGGAGTTAAGGTCGGTAAACGCCCTGGTAAGAAACCGCGCCAGTTCCATACACATCAAACTGGCAGAGGACGCAGACGTTAACGCCGTAGTCAAAGAAATCGTCAGGACCCGAGAAGATATTAAAGTCCTGAGCTGGTCTGAGTACGCTGGCATCGTCAGAAGCATGACCGATAGTTTTACCGTTATCAATGCCATACTCAATATAGTTAATCTGCTTGTCGCCGGCATTACCGTTTTCATCGTTACCTATATAGAGGTTACCAACCGGAGACGGCAGATAGGGATACAGCGGGCAATCGGCATAACGCCGTTCTCAATCACACTTTCTTACCTTATCAGGGCGATATTCTATGCCGTAATCGGTGTTGCCCTGGCTTTACTGCTGTTTATCAATGTAGTAATGCCTCTGGAGATGAAATACCCGTTTCACTTCCCCTTCGGCGATGTCTTCCTGCGGGTGGGACTGGCCGATATGGTCTGGACAGGTTCCATAGTGCTGGCAGTTACTATTATTGCTTCCCTGCTGCCGGTAAGAGGCATGATGAGAATGAAAATTATCAACGCCATCTGGAGCTGATAACACTTAACACGTTTATAACGGGAATGAATATCCTGCTTAGCTGCTCGGATTCACTACCCGTCCGATAAACAGGATAGACTCTGTCTCGATATCACGAATCAGGAAAATAAACGGGTGGTCGATTGTCATCTCAACAGGCTCCATCGGCGCTGCCGTTAGTTCTACAATTACCGCGGTGGCTGCCGCCGCTTCAGTACCGTCCTCGTCAACTGTGACAAATGCCTTGTGGATGACTTCGGCTATCTTCAGGTCCTGCTTGCCGGTCATACCGGAGAAATCAGCCTGGTCTGAAAACGCCACCGGCATACCCATTGCTGAAAGGACCTTTTTCAGGCTGAACTCAGACTCGAACTCGAATTTTGGCAGGGTGAGGCGGACTTCTTTCCTTTCCAGTTCCGAAATGATTTCTTCCAGAACCTGTTCATCTAGTGAACTCTGAAACTTCTCAAACCTGCTCTCTTCCGGAAGCAGGACTACCATAGAAAGCTCGTTCCCATCATAAGGTAACTCGACCGCCTGATAACCGTTACCGGAGGTATAGCCGAACGGCTCGGTCTGTTTCATCATCGGGACGTCGACTGTATCTCCATCCGGCAGGTAGAAGGTACCTTCGGAAGTATCAACTTCCGCAAACCGGTGCTCCCAGGCGGCGTTGAAGTAAATGGCGTTGGTCAGGACTAGCCTGGTCAGGGCATTAATAACACCCGGAGGAATCAGGTCTTCGATTCGTTCTTCGGTCTGTTCGCTCACCCAGTCGTTTATTGTTAACCGGGCTTGCCCCGGTTCTTCAATAAAGTCAACTTCTCTAGGAGCTGCCCCGTAGTTCTCATCCAGGGTATTGAGGAACTCAGGTAGAAATTCAAAACCTTTCTGTCCCCAGAGTGCGTTTACTATGTTCAGGCGGAAACCCTCTCCGTCTTTTCCTTCTGCTCCCTCGCCGCGGCGGGCTAGTTCAGTATCTAGGTTATGCATCTCCGAATGCAGACGCTGCTGCGGTAAAGTGAAACCAAGTGTATCTGCTATCTGCGCTTCCGTCTCGCCGCGGGCACCGGCATAGGTCATCGCCAGCGCCAGCGAGATACTGTAAGGTGAATAAAAAATATTGCCATCGGTGTCTTTAAGCGCCTGATAGAGGTCGAAGGCAAATTCGCTATTGCCGTCAACCAGGGCTTCCGGGTCGGACTTACTGACCGGTGGCTCCTTATCTCCGGGCTCGTCCGGATTCACTTCCCCACCATCCGCCGGAGGAGCACAGGCTGTCAGGCCCAGAATCACGATTGAAACAAGAACCGATATTACCTTTTTCATCGCCAAATACCTCATATTGATTATCTACATTTATTATAACGAAGAAATCAGTCTCAGGTTAGGTTTTAATTTTCCTGATGGCATCAATACGCTGCACCAGAGGCGGATGTGAGTAGTTCAGAAAAACGTAAAAGGGGTGAGGGGTAAGGTTCGACAGGTTATCCGCAGACAGCTTCTTTAACGCTTCAACAAAGCTTGACGGTTCATCTATCGTCTCGGCGGCAAAACGGTCTGCCTGGTATTCGTTTTTCCTGGAGAGTAAATTCAGACCAATCGAAAGCAGCATTTCGAGAGGTACCAGCAGCATCCCGGCAAACATCAGGCCGGTATATATTGAAGACTGTTCCATATAAAACGCTTCGTACAGGCCGGGGCTGCCCAGGAAAACAGATAATAGATAGAATATAAGACCCATGTGGGCAACACTGATTGCCATTCCCTGGGCAATGTGTTTTTTCTTATAGTGCCCGACCTCATGGGCGATAATTGCCACCAGTTCGGCTACGGTATGTTTGTTAATCAGCGTATCAAACAGGGCAATCCTTCTGGTACGCCCGTACCCGGTAAAAAAGGCGTTCGTTTTTGTGGAGCGTTTTGAGCCGTCCATAACGAAGATTTGACTGGTCTGATAACCCGCGGAACCAGCGTATTCCCGGATGGCATCCTTCAGTTCACCGGACTCCATCGGCGTGAACTTATTGAAAAGAGGCATAATCCATATCGGAGCAATAAACTGCATGATAATGAGGTAAATTACCGAGATTAGCCAGCAATACAGCCAGGCAAGGTTACCGGCATATTCGAATAAAGCCAGGATTCCCGCCAGTAAAGCCCCGCCCAGCAGAACGGTGATAGCCAGTGCCTTTAACCTGTCGGTTATAAAGACTCGGGGTGTCGTCCTGTTGAATCCGAAGCTTTCTTCGATAACAAAGGTAGAGTAGATGCTGAACGGAATGGTTATAATCTCATAGGCAATAACAATAATACCTGTGTAGAAAAGCCCGTTGGGGATAACTCCGAATCCCCACGACCTGACAAGCTGGTCGAGTAGATTAAAGCCTCCGCTGAACCAGAAAGCAAACAACAGAATTAAATCCACTGAACCGGTGACGAATCCAAAACGTGTCCGCGACCGGGTGTACTCCTGTGATTTTTTATACTCCTCAGGCTCATATATTCCTGACAGCTCGGACGGCGGTTCATCCTTCAAAGCCCTGAGGTTCAGGTAATGGGCAATAATATCAAGAAGGAAATTCAATAGCAGCGTGAAAATGACTATATAAGAAAATATATTCATCGGTACGATAACAGCACCCGCAGTAAGGAGTACAATGCAGTATTACCATCAATTTCATGAACAAAAGTAATCGTTAGTAAGGCAAAGTGCATAATACCATTCTATCTATATTGAGTATGGACTATCAAATATCAGTACTGTGTATGGAAGAGGAGGGATTATCACAACTACGAGGATAGATAATACTTTTAAAGCGTGTCTTGAAAACTCATCCAACCGAGATAGCCTGAAGTGACATTTCACCTGGAAACGACGACTAAATTAAAAGTGCGTTCTGTCTTCTCACCGCCCTCCCAGGGTTGGCTATATTCAAAGGTAATACTTCCCGTGCCGGCAGGCAAAGTCCATACTTCCTCTCCTGATGCTCCCGCTGTTCCACCAGTTCCAGCAGGTTCGAACCGGTGACTAATTGGTGTCCATTCAGGTGGCTTGAACTCTTGTTGAAATGGTACCCATGAAGTTTTATAAGATGCTTCTGTAATCTGCCACTCAAAACCCGTTGTAGGATTTGAATCCAGAGCTACTTCTACAAAGTCATTCCAGATGCTGAGCTCCAATTCTTCCGTAATGTCATTACCCCGTTCGGAGAAGTCAGTATAGGATACATTTACAGAGGTAGTCCTGGACTGAAAACTGAAAACGACCAAAATGATGGCAATAATAGCAATTCCTGTGGCTACCAATCGTTTCATATCATATCTCTCATCTACTGCAAGCCGTAATCAATATAGGTAATCAGGGCTTATTTGTCAATTCGTCAAAGGCCATGCTTATCTGCAATTACAGTGTCTCACGGATTCCTGTAATCCGGGCCGGGGGCCTGGGAGGGCTGGCGAACAGCGTAATTACTACGGCCAGAGCAAGCAAGCCTCCGAAAATCATGAAGGCGGTGCTGTAATCACCGTACGTATCATAAACCCAGCCTGCGTACACAGGGGCTGCCACACTAAACGGCGCCATAATCATCATCGATGTTCCCTGAATAGAGCCGAAGGCTTTTCTTCCGAAGTAGCGTGCCCTGATTGTTGAAATTATCGGGAGACCGGTGGTAAATCCAGCGTAAAACATGATAATGAAAAAATACGCAGTGGCGACGGTCTGGTTAAGCACGAAGACAATAATCCCGATACAGGTCAGCAAAAACGTTCCCGCCATCATAAATCGCAGATGCGTATTCCTCAAACGGTCGGTCATGTATCCGGCAAGCAACCTGGTAGGAATATTAATGGCGCTTGCCGACGCCATCATCAAAGCGGCTGTCACTGGCTCAACTCCCATATCGGTAAGGAAAGGAATCGAGTGAATCATAATCGACCCGGAGACCAGCCCCTGACAGGAATAGCCCAGAATAAGCAGCCAGTAAGACGGTGTCTTCATTGCCTGCCTGAGAGTGAACTCAATTTCCTCAATCCCGGCAGCATAGTCAACACCGCGGCTTATCATCTGATTTGCTTCGACTGTCGACTCCACTTCAGTTTGTGCGCCGTCGGGGAGCATCCCGTAATACTCCGGTCGCTGCTGCCTTACAAAGAACCAGACGAGAGGCAGGCCGACAATCAACATTACTACTCCACCGGTAACGCAGGTCATCCGCCAGCCCTGCACCATGATGAGCCAGGTGACCAGCGGCAGTACGGCAATGGTAGCCAGACTGGTGAGAGAGTGCCTGATACTCAGCGCCAGTCCCCTTTTTCTGACGAACCAGTTTGAAACCGCCTTCTCCATGGGTAGAGTCAGCGAAGCGTTCACCCCGATGCCAACGATAACACCCCACACTACGTAATACGCCCAGGTAGAGTTTACAACCCGCATCAGTATCAGTCCCAGACTAAAGAGGAAGGTACCGGCAAGGATTACCCACTTTGGCCCGAATTTATCCGTAATCCACCCGGTTATCAGCGCCTCGAATCCACCCTGGAATCGCCCGATACTGGCAGCGATGGACGCCTGTGCCCGGCTGAGTCCTAAATCAGCGGCTACAGGTTTAAGCAAAGCCGAGAATCCCTGAGTATAAAAGCCGTGTCCCCAGAATGACAGAAAACCGCCGGTAATGACCGTCCACCAGCCGAAATATATCCTTGGGAATCTTCGCTTCTTTATATAGAGAGTGTCATTCATAAGACGAATCAGCCCCTGTTCAGGCAACTGGGTGGATGTGATAGTCATTAAATATGTAAAGGAGCTGATTGTCAAGTCAGGCTGGTTTAAACTCCTTTTTGGTTTCAGTTGAATGTAGTGCTCTCTTTTTTCTTTTATCTATTCCCGCCCGTCGCCCTTAATGAAGCTAAAAAGGGGGCTCTGCCCCCTTTTTAGAAATCTCCCCCGACTTGCCAGAGAGATGTAAAAACTGCGGCGGACAATCAATGTCCGCCGCAGCACACCTCCCCGGGCCTTTGTGCAGCCTTATGCCTGAGTTACCTTTCCCTCTCAGACTATGACACTAGCGCCCGGAGATGGTTAGCTCTTCGCCCAGTGTCTCCCCCCTGATATCCGGCTTGTAGTAGGAGTATGCCTGAGAGCTGACACTCCTGGCTTTCACCGGATAAAGCGCCTTCACCTGAAAGTCAAACGATACTCTATCGCCGGGGAACATATTCTCGATATAGAATATGACCTTTCTTGCCGCAATTTCGTAGCGCTTTATATTGTCCTCCCTGTCAACAATCTCGGTAATAGATTCGGTGACGGGAGCAAAGCCGGTGGGGACAGACACATCCAGGACCACCATGCCGGCCTCCATATCTACCGGAGGATTGAACTCCAGCTCAACAGATACTTTGACAAGGTCGTTCACCTCAACCTGAGTAACGTCATAGTCGACGTTTACCTTCAGGATTTCATCTTCTTCTTCCCCGGCATCAGGCACGTTGAACCTTTTCACCACCTGGGCTATAGCTTCTCCCTTACCTTCAACATTAATCTGAATCTCCTCATTGATGGGTATCTCAACTATTTGAAGGACGTCGAAGTTTTCCTGACTTATCCTCAGTTCCTTTTCTATACCAGCAGCTTCAATATCGACTCTCAGGTCGACATCAGCCCTGGTCCCGCTGGAATACTCGGTTAGTGCCTGCAATGCCACCACGGTATCCTGGGTCGAGCCATAGCCGCCGTAAGCGTTCCTCCGCGACACCAGCCACTTGGCTGCCCTGGAGGCGTTGAAGGCATCACCGTGCTCGACAAGCGCCATGGTAGCGTAACCGGTAGCTTCGATTTCCGCTGTCCGGTTCTCCGGCATATATTCCATCGGTCTGCCGACTTTCGGTTCAGCCGGTTCGGGGCCGCCGGGGCCGCCGCCCCAGTGCAGGCCATTCTCATCTTCCTGCGCCATATCCATAAGCTGTTGATAAGCATCATCAGCCCGGTCACTTCCGGCAAGCTCGAGGGCATAGGTAGTAATAGCCATGGTGTAGGCATCATCTATTCCATCAAGTTCATCTTCAAGGTAATCAATCGCCCTACCTGCCGCAGCCTGTTCTCCGGCTTCCAGCAGGGCTACTGCCACATAGGCGGTCAGGGCATTCTTTCCCTGAAGACCGCCAATCATTTCCTGGTGATGGACGAAGCCGACCGGGTCGAATGAACCATCACTGTTTTGATGGGAAGTAATCCAGGCTGCCGCCTCGTCCAGAACGCTGTCATCTATGTACATCAGGTCTTTAGCCTGAGCGAAACTCTTCAAGACAAAGGCGGTAAGCCAGAGGCTGCCTTCCGGGTCACTCTGCCCGAAGGCAGAGAAGCTTCCGTCACTGCGGCGATAGGTCAGTTCCCGCTGATAGCCGGTAATCATCAGTTTTTCAGCCTTTGCCATTATCTCCGGCTTGAGTTGACCGCTTTCCCGGAGATATTTGGTGATGTAAACATCAGGAGCAAAGACTATCATATTCTGTTCTCCGCAGCCGAAAGGCATCTGGATTAGCTCTTCCAGACCGTCGATTGTCTGCGTCAGGTAGCTTGAAGTTACGGCTATATAAGCCCTGCCCGAGTCCGGTACCACCATACCGGGAATAGAGGTATCAATGGTAATGGCACTGCCGTCGGACAGGACGAGGTTCTCAACGAGTTCTCTGGCGATACCTTCCGGTTCGATTATTATCGTCTTTATCACGGCATCCGCTGACTCCTTGCTCCGGGCAGTTATTTTTACTTCATTAGTGCCGAGTTTCTTCGCCCGGATTTTGAAATCCACGCCGCCGACATCGTTTGTTCCTATTTCCACCGTCTTTTCCGTATCATCAAGCAGGTCAAACCAGTCGGCTTCCTCGATTTCTACGAATACTTCCTGCGGTTCATCGAGGTAATTGTATATCGCCACGCTGACCGGAAATTCCTCGCCTCTTATCGCTGCATAAGGCAGGTCAGCCTTGAGGAAGAAGGGCTGGAATGCCCTGAGTTCATCTTCGGCTATTCCCAGGCCGTGCTCCCGGGAAAGGGCAACGGCGCGGAGCATCCAGGTGGTGATTGTATCGGGAACTTCGACCTCGATAGAAGCTCTGCCGCTGGAACCGGTAGTAACGATATCCCAGAGCCATGTCTCGGGGAAGTACTGCCTTATTCTCTCGACCTCGGCCAGTCCTCCCGTATCAGCACCCTGTCCTTTACCAGCCATGGGTGCCTCCACTACCAGTATGCCTTCTTCCTCTGCTTCCTCCAAAACCATCCCCCCGTGCCCGCGGAAGAAATTCCAGACTCCTTCCCAGAAACCTTCCTTTTGCTGAAACTGGTAGTCTTCTCCCTCGGGAATGTTGTTATTGCTGAGCACAATAACACCGGCATCGTCAAAGACTTCCAGCGCTCCTTTTGTATTTATTGCCGGGAAAATGGAGACCTCGTGCAGTTCCACCTGCGGCTCCATATAAAGCCTCTCCATCTCATCGAATACCTGCTGCAGGTTCAGCCTGTTCTCGGCGAGGATAAAGACCGATTTGTCTACAGCCGCCAGACCGACCCTGGCTTCGCCTTCGGTGGTGATATCGATATCAATCTCCTCACCGGGTCGGGCTTCTTCCTGGCTGAACTCCACATTGATATCATGCGGGTATTCCGCCTTAACCTCGAAGGGCAGGTAATCGGCAGCGACCTCACTGTTCGGTAATATCTGGTAGACGAGGAGCTTTGATGAAGGCGCCATTAACGGAGTGGCATCGAAGGCTATCTCACGGCTTTTCGTGAAATCGGTGAAGACCACCTTACCCCGCGAAACAACCTCATAATAGAAATTTACCGCTTCTTTTGTAGAATAGACTTTAAATCGGACCTCCTCTCCTATCCGGGAGATGCCCTCGCTTATCTGCTCAAGGTGAATGAAGTTACCTGACGGAGAATAAGAAGCCTCAAGAACTTTTTCCGCCCGTGCCGGTTGCCTTGATGATATAGGAGTAAGCTCAAAGCACTCCATCGTCAGGGCGACGCTTTTTTCAGGAGGAGTTATTTCTACCAGGGCTTTGCCCTTAACGGTCTCTACTTCTTTCTTATCCTGCCCTACTTCGCTGTACTCGCTATCGAGATAGGTTATCGTTACATCTATGTCTGCCTCGACCGGTTCATTACCGGGAGTCTCGGTAATAATCAGGAAGTTGAAGGGCAAACCGGGCTTGAACGTCGAGCTCTCGGGGATTACCTGAATGTTCATCGGCGTCTCGGCAACGGTAAGCAGTCGGCTGGTCTTTTCCTGGTAGCCGGTGGCTTTCTCGGTGACACTGATTTCAAGCATTACGTTGCCCAGACCGCCAGCGGCTGGTACTCCGGCAACATAACCCGCCGGTGGCAGCTCAAATTCCGCCTCTCCGTCAATAGTCTTGGAAAAGGTGGCAAATTCCTGCCACTCTCCGACATACCTGGAAGCAATGATTTCAAGCTCACCTTTTACCGGCTTGCCGAAGCTGTACTCCGCCGAAACTGTTCCGGTGACAGGCTCATCAACCATGAACCACTCCCGCGGAAGCTCTACCGCTACTTCATATTTCGGCAGTACGTACTTTTCCACCCTGACATCAAGCTGAGTTTTGGACTTTTCAGTCACCGCCGTCAGTTTCCAGACTCCCAAATTCGGTTCCGGCGAGACCGGCAGGTCCAGAGTTACCATACCATAATCATCGGTAGTTACTTCCTTACGGAATATTTTTATTCCCTTGGCATCCAGTACCTCGATGGTGATACTCTCGGTAACCGGCCTGAGTTCAGAGTTCAGGGTCAGGGCTCTGATATGGATTGTCTGGCCGGGTTTATAAATGGGTTTGTCAGTCTCGATAAAAGTAAGGAAGCTTTTCTCCACCCTGACAGCGGTTTTATCCTCGAAACCGGTACCCTTAACCATAATTTCATACTCACCGCCCTCAATCTCGGGGATATCAATCTCTATCGTCTCTTTGCCGTCAATATTCTTCCGTACTTTGTGTATCTCTTTTCCGTCACTGAGCAGGCTTATTTCAACCCGGTCGCCAACCGGTCTACCCTGGCTGAAAAGACTTAAAGAGATTGATTCCGGACTGCCGCTATGCAGTATTTTCGGTATTACCGCCATATAGCTATCCGCTGCCTCGGCGGGACAGGAACAACCTGGTAGAGTCGAGGCGAAAATAGCCATGACAAGAATAACTACTCCGGCTATTATTGCTTTAGTCTTCATAATTCCCCCCTTAAGACCAAAGGATTTGCGAGTTTACAATTATGATAACGTAATTATTATGAAAAAGTTAGTAGTCCTGTGTAATTTTAGTGAGTTGATGCATATATAACGTGAAGCGGAATTGCTTTTTATTACTGTGACTGAGTAATAATAACTCATTTTGTGACCACCTGTTAGAGTGGTGTATACTATGACGTAATACAGAGGCTGGTTATGAAAAAGGAAGTACTCCTTATATGCCCCGCCCCACAAAGTTGCAGAGTGCAACCTGGAGACAAACCGATAGTCTCACGCTTCTTCCGTCATACCCGTCTCAGCCTTCTTGCTGTTGCTGCAGCAACCCCACCGAACTGGAAGGTAATGATTGCCGACGAGTACGTCAGCCCGATCGATTTTTCTGCGAAACCGACCTGCGTTGGTCTCTCGTTTATGACAGCCGGAGCACCACGAGCATACGAGATAGCAAGGGAGTTTCGCAGCCGGGGGATTCCCGTGTTGGCGGGAGGATATCATCCAACCTTTCTCCCAGAAGAGGTTCTAATGCACTGTGATGCAGTCTGTATTGGCGACGCCGAGCCTTCGTGGCCACAAATGCTTCGAGACCTGGAACAGGGGGTTTTGAAGCGAGTCTACCGCAGCAATCAATTCGCTAGCTTACGGGGACTTGCGCAGCCACGGCGTGACCTTCTCAATGCTCAGCAATACCTGACCCGAAACAGCGTCCAGACCTCGAGGGGCTGCCCGAACGATTGTACGTTTTGTTCAATTACCTCCTTCTATGGTGCTCATTACCGCCACCGTCCGGTCGAGGAAGTCCTTGATGAAATTGCAGGTCTCCCTGGAAAGTTAGTAATCTTCATCGACGATAACCTGGTCGCTGACCGCTCATACGCTCTCAAACTCTTCTCTGGTCTCAGGCCACTCAAACGGCATTGGTATAGCCAGGCAGAAATTACCATCGCACATGACCCAGAACTACTCGAGGCAGCCGTGGAGAGTGGGTGTAAAGGGCTATTCGTCGGACTTGAATCTCTGTCCGATGAGAGCCTCATTCAGGTAGGTAAAGGATTCTGCTCAGCGGAGGACTATATTGAAGGTATTGAAGCTCTCCACCGGGCCGGGATAGCCGTTGAGGCGGGCATCATATTTGGTTTCGATGAAGACGATACAGAAGTATTCGACCGGACGCTGGACTTTCTTAAAACAAGTCATATCGAGATAGCCCAAATCACCATTCTTACCCCTTTACCCGGGACGGCCATTTACAGCCAATTGGAACAAGAAGGCCGCATACTCACCAGAGACTGGAGCTACTACGACTTTTTTCACGTCGTCTTTCAGCCCAAAAAGATGACCCCAGAGGAACTCCAGGCCGGAACTGATGAAGTTATACGGCGCTTCTACAGCACCCGGGCGATACTGGAGCGGACTATTACATCAAGCAGCTTCCTGGGTTTTTTACAGGCCTTTGGGACTATTCTTCCCTTGAATCTAGCGGCGAAGAGGCGGATTGAGACATGGGAGGCAAGGCCCACCAGAAAGTCTAACCAGCTCACCTGGCTTAAAACCGAAGCAAACTTTTAATTGCTTTCACGCTTTCTTGCGAAATCGAAACCCCAGCCACACCACATGCAGGACACCGAATACGGTACACACCGAAACCGGTAATGCGGCTCGCTCTCCGAACAGAGTTAGCAGAATGCCACACTGGCAAGTCTGTAGTTTTTTAGCGTCCCCATCAGTATCATGCTGATTCTGGCAGGCGGGGGGAGATTTCTAAAGAGGGGGTATCCCACTCTTTAGCTTAATTGAGGGCGGAGGGTAGGGATAAATAGAGTAAAAAGTGAGAGTACTTAATTCATCGGAAACCGAGCTGAACCTTTTGATGTTAGTATGAAAATTGACAAGTAACTGAATTGTTTCTATGATAGTAGCACTCTTGACAAAGACGCTATATTTCCAGATTCAGAAAATCTTCTGGAGTACCCACCCGTTACACTGAATTCATTCATAAAAGGTGTGTTGGGTGGCATCCGCGGATAGTATTGAGCATAAAGATGAAGGAAAGAATAAGGTGAATGATTAACCTGATTGTCGGCACCGGTCTCTGCGGTTCGGGATGCATTAACACCTGTCCAATTGGAAAGAGTGATATCGGATAACCGCAGAAAAGGACTGGCCTCAGTCAAGAGTCGGTTCAATAAATTCATCGCTTATTTATGTAAAGAATGTGGAAGTATCCCGAAGATATGGGAGGGAAAAGCATGACTTCAGAAGATAGTAAGATTGAGCAATCCTGGCAATCTCTGACGCCTGACGAGAAACTGGAAAAACGGCTGGAAGCGTGGCGTTCAACTCAGGGAATCGATTTCGTCAGCCCGCAGGCGGAACAGGATTATAAGGAGCGGGTTTCCATTATTGCCGATGCTGTCACCTTGAAGAAGACCCCGCACCGCATTCCTGTTATCCCCAACCTCGGTTCTTTTGCTGAGGCGTACTGCGGCTATTCTCATTACGATATTTTATATGACGTGGATAAGGTAATTGACCTGATGATGAGGTGCACCGTTGATTTCCAGACAGACACCAGGATAGGTTCGGGTCTTTATTCAGGCAGAGTTTACGATATCCTGGATTTCAAACTGTATATCTGGCCCGGCCACGGTCTCCCTGACGATGCCGACGGGATTCAGTATGTCGAGGACGAATACGTGCCGGCTGAGGATTATGATGAGCTTATCGAGAATCCCACGGAGTACTGGCAGCGCAAGTACCTGCCAAAGATAATGGGTGAACTTGACGCGTTTCACCTGCTGCCTTATCCGCTCTTTGGCGCTGGCGCTACGGCAGGCATACCCGCAACCCTGAGCGCCTACGGACTGCCCGGGGTCCAGGAAGCTCTTAAAAAGGCGATTGAAGCAGGGGAAGCGATGATTGGCTGGCAGGGTAAGGTGGCAGCGGCCGGTAAGAAACTATCTGGACTGGGATTTCCGGCTATGGGCGGAGGTTCTGCCCGAGCGCCTTTTGACATTATCGGCGATTCTCTGCGGGGAACCCGGGGGATAATAATGGACATGTACCGCTGTCCGGACAAACTGATTCAGGCGATGGAGGCGCTGGTGCCTATCCAGATAAGAATCGGCCTGGAGTCGGCAAGGATAGGCGGTTTCCCCTCGGTGGCATTTGCCCTGCATAAAGGTGCCGACGGATTCATGTCTGATGAGCAGTTCCAGACATTCTACTGGCCGACACTACGCAAAATAGCCTTCGGTCTCATCGAGGAAGGGCTGATTCCGCGTATGGGCGCTCAGGGCGGATACAACTCGCGGCTGGAAGTTATAAGAGGTATGCCAAAAGGAAAGCTAATCTGGGCTTTCGGCACTGAGACAGACATGGCCCGGGCAAAGGAAATAGTCGGCGGTGAAGCCTGTATGACCGGCAACATCCCGGCTTCCCTGTTTACCGCTGGCTCGGTGGAACAGACAATCGCCTATTGCCGGAGATTAATTGATACGGCGGGAAAAGGCGGCGGGTACATGCTGTCCACAGCGGCGGGGGTGAACCGGAACGGCAAACTTGAGAATGTAAAAGCTATGATAGATTTCGCCAAAGAGTACGGAGTATATTCCTGACAGCTCAGGATAGCTTTCTTACTCAGGCGAAATAAATGTAACAGTTTAAATGGAGGTTATAAATTGGCGGTTAATCCTCTCGCAGCAATTGAAACACTCGACCCTGAGCTTTATAAGCTTGTGGAAAGCAGCCGTGAATTTTCTCTAAATGACGGCGCCCTGCCCAGGAAGGTCAAATACCTGATAGCGATGGCTCTGGACGCATCTCACGGAGCGGAAGGGGGCGTAACATCGCTGGCCCGGTCGGCGATGAATGCCGGTGCCACGAAGGAAGAGATTGCCGAAGCGCTGAGAGTAACCTATTTTGTCTGCGGTATCGGCAGCGTTTACACGGCGGGCCGCGGCTTAAGCGGATTATTCTAGCAGCAGGCGCAAGGGTCTCAGGGTGGCGGTTAAAATATGCCCTACCCCGAGATCCTTCGCCCCGACGAGTCGAGACTCAGAATGACATTTAAGGAAAGGTTATTTCCGGTAAAAGGGTGGTAGCCGGAAAACGGCTGCCACCCTTTTTATCAGTTGATGTATTTACTGCTGAATCAGGCTAGATCTTTGATTAAGGAGTCGAGGCCCAGTTCCTTCAGCTTTTCCGGAGTTGGTACGCCCTCTTTCGTCCAGCCGCGGAGTTTATAGTAATTATCGAGGAAGGCATCCTGGTGCCTGACTATCTGGCCTTCTCCCGGTGCGTCTCCGGTGTGGAGCGGTTCGGTCAGCATCCGCTTGGGCAGGGTATCGTCGGCGCGTCCCAGGCCCTCACGCAGATTGAATGCCCGTTCCAGGTTATACATCTTTTCTCCTACCTTCTCTAGGTAGTCGTTGTCCGCCAGCTTGTCGAGTCCTCTTGCTGCCGCCAGCATCTTGCCGTACAGAGAGTCAACCCAGCCCCAGCCGGCAGAAAAAGTGCAGCAAATACCTGTCTCCTTCCAGGCGGCGCCATCCTGGTTGTAGATAACAAGGTCGGCGTTTTCTTCCTCGGCGAACCGGTCCGAAGGCCTCGGCACGGTAGCTCCGAAGACATCCTGCCCGGAATAGCCGAAACAGTGGCTGGCGCCGATATTTGAGGTGGCGTAGTTATAGCCCTGTGTCTTGGCTCCCCTCGGTTCGTAAGCAGGCAGCTCCAGCCCTTTTACGTGTATGGCATAGAACTCCGCTCCCTTGCCTATTTTCTGCGCCGCCCGCCTCGAGCCTTCAGCCAGGATATCACCGAAACCCTCACGCATACCTATCTTCCGGATGAGTTCCACCATCGGGGCATGGCTGCCATAGGTGAGTTCCAGCCCGTCAGTGTCGGCTTTAGTGATGATACCTTTTTCATAAAGCTCATAGGCAAAGCCGATGGTGCTCCCGGCACTGATTGTATCGATGCCGAGGTCGTCGCATATCTGGTCGGCGGCAATAGAAGCCTCGATTGATGTACTGTCTATAGGCCCGGTAAACGCCCAGATGGACTCGTATTCCGGTCCTTCACTGTAGGCGCCCTCGTAGGGACCGTTTTTTACCAGGTGTGCCTTACCGCATCTTGCCGGACAGGAGTAGCAGCCGAAGTCGCCGGTCCTCAGCTTCCTGTATTCTTCGCCGGTGATTTTCTCTCGACCAACTTGCTGCCCATCACGGAAGTTCTTTACCGGGTATATGCCGATATCATTTGTAATCTCCTGGGTGCGGGTGGTGCCCCATTCACGATGGTTCTCAAAACCTTTGCTCTCCTGTATCATAGCAATCTGTTCTTTAACCAGACTGTCATAGGCTGCTGGGTCAGCCACCTGAACATTGCGGGAGGCGGAAATGGCTACTGCTTTCAGGTTCTTGGAGCCCATAACAGCGCCGGTACCGCAACGCCCGGCGGTCCTTCTGCCGCTGACAATAGCCGCATACCTGACCAGTTTCTCTCCTCCGGGACCGATGCAGACCGCCCTGGTGTTGTTCCCGTGCTGTCCGGTTAGCCATTCCTGGGTGACCTTGGTATCCTTCCCCCAGATTTCACCGGCGCTGAGAACCTTGCGTTCTTCAGGAGTGATGTGGAGATATACCGGTTTGTCCGCCTTACCTTCGATAACGATGAACTCATAACCGGCGAACTTAAGCCAGGCGCCAAAATCGGCACCGGCAACGGAGCGGGCATAGCAGCCGGTTAACGGGCTTTTTGTGATTGCCATCCAGCGGGAGACCGCCTGTGCCGAGCTTCCGGCTAATGGTCCGTTAAGAAGTATCAATATATTGTCCTTGCCGAGGGGGTCAGCACCGGGTTTCAGCAGGTCATAGAGGTACTTTATGCCGTAGCCCCTGCCGCCAACGAAGTCCAGTGCTACCTGCTCGGGAACGGACTCGGTCGCCGTTTTTCCCGTGGAAAGATTCACTTTTAAATAATTCCCTGTATTTACTGCCATTTTTTCCTCCCTCATATGAACAGCTTTGAAATTCCTGTGGATATATTGAGTTAACCTCCGACAAGCGTGTACATTATATCAAGCTTGTCCCCGGCATTAACCAGTTTTGCAAGTTCTTCAGGATAAGCACTCTCTCCGTTGACGTAAACATTGAGCAGGTTGAGCAGTTTACCCTCTTCGGCAAAGAGGGACTCCCTTAGCTGGGGGAACTGTTTCACCAGTTCATCAAGACATTCACCGACCGTCTCTCCTTCAACCTCCACCGCCTTCACATTCTCCGTAAGATGGTACATAAACTGAGGAATATTTATCTGCACGGTCATTTTTTTAATCCCACTTTCCCGGATATCCGTTGCCTGCCGGCAGTATTTTTTATTATCTGGATTATAAATTTTACATATACGAGAGGATATTTTCAACTTTTACCGGGGACAGGGACTGTTCGGTTTTGGATGAATGAAGCACCCTCCCTTCTTTTACTCTATCTATTCCCACCCGCCTGCCTTCGCCGAAGCGCCTGCCCACTGCACGAAGCTTCGGCAGGTGGGGCTACGCGCGAGCAGGCCACCCTTGAGCGTGATTTTCAACCCTCTTAAACTCCCATCAGATAATATTCGTAGGACTTTGCTCCTCTTCATACTCCCTGTATGAAATTTCTGAAAATCATTTTTTTCCTATCTCTCTTTCGCAAAGTCCTGATTCACTCTGTTCACACGAGATTCCATATGAAATCAGAAGGAGACTGAGAGCGATTTGAAATAATATCCCCCCAAATCCCCCTGCCTGTAAAAAAGTACCCAAGAAACGACGGGTAGGCCTTAATCTACCTCTCAAATCGTTCCTTGCTTTAAAATATGATTATTCGCCATGTTGAAAAGGGAAGAGATTGCTGAGAGGGGGCGAAGCCCCCTCTCTCTTTTACCCCCCTCTCCTGCCAGGAGAACACTACTTTCATTTGCGATGGTTCAGGCAGGAGAGGGGTAAGGGGTGAGGTTAAAGAATACCAACTAAATGCAAACGAAGCTAGGAAAAATCATGATTGACAACCTTTCCCGGCAAAAGTAATATTCAGTTGCACAAATAATACCATCGGAGGTAGGCAATGACTGTACCAGAAGCTCTTATGATTTCTAATAAAGACAATGTAGCCACCAGCCTGGCAAATGCGGAGTCCGGCGCTGCCGTGCAGGTCCGCCTGGGAAAAGAGGTAAAAAGTATTAAAGCCCTGGAGAAAATACCCTTCGGCTTCAAGATAGCTGTTGCCGATATTGCCAAGGGCAGTAAAATAATAAAGTACGGCGAATCAATCGGGATTGCCTCGGAAGATATTAAACAGGGGCAGCTAGTCCACGTTCACAATATCGAGGGAGCCAGAGGCAGGGGAGACCTGGCGAAAGGAGGCTCCGGATGAATTTTTTCGGTTACGAAAGACCAGATGGTTCAGCGGGAATCAGAAATCACGTCCTGGTAATACCCGGCGGTTTTCTGGGCAACAAAATATGCGAGTTCGTCAACGGCACCAGGACGATTTTAACCGCCGATAGTGGCAGCGGACGCACCAGCCGCGACCGCGAGACGATTGCCCGTACCCTTATCGGTCTGGGCAGGAATCCGAATGTCGCCTCGGTGATTGTGCATTCGCTGAGCGCCGGTTCCGGTTATCCAGAATTGAACCCAACCCGGATTGCCGATGAGATTGCCGCTACCGGGAAAAGAGTTGAGCTTATAGATGTCACAGAAGAATCGAGCACCCTGCGGGCACTCGAAAAAGGCATTCAGCTTGCCCGTGAAATGGTCAGGGAAGCATCACAAATCAGGCGGCAGCCATGCGGTCTTGACCGGCTGGCAGTGGGAGTAAAATGCGGTGCCTCGGACACTACCTCCGGCATTGCCGGTAATCCGGTGATAGGCAACCTGTTCGACCGTATTGTCGGGGCGGGCGGGACAGCCTTCTTCGGGGAGACTACCGAGATAATCGGTGCCGAGCATGTCCTGGCAAAGCGCGCCATTAATGAGGAAGTATCCCGGCAAATCCTGGAAGCGGCTGCCGAAATAGAGAAAATCGCCAGGTCAACCGGCGAAGATATCCGTACTATTAACCCGGTGCCCTCCAATATCGCCGGAGGAATATCGACCCTTGAAGAAAAATCACTCGGGGCAATCCACAAGTCCGGTTCGGCACCGATTCAGGGAGTGCTGAAGTACGGAGAAAGACCGGAGGGAAAGGGGCTATATTTCGTCGACAACTGGATGAGCATGGGCTCGATATTCGCCGGTTATGCCGCTTCCGGAGCTCAGCTTGTGATGTTCCAGCTCGGCGGCGGTGGATGGTCGGGCAATGACCTTCTCTATAACTCCACGGCGGTGGTCTCTCCGCTGATGTGGACGACGGCTAACCCGAATACACTGGCAATGGCGGGGTCAAGCATCGACTTCTATTCGGGCACTGTAATCGAAGGCAAGGACACAATCGAGGAGGCGGGAGAAAAACTTCTTAATGCGGTGCTGGACATAGCCTCCGGCACCTTCGCTAAAGTGGAAACAATGAAATATGCCGACCCCACCCAGATTTACCTGAGAGACCCGAGTTTCTAAACAAGCGATGATACGGAGTTATTGAGTTTATAATTCGGTCCTGATTTCTCCGGTAAAGACATCCCGGATAGGTTCCCAGGCCTGCCGTTCGTCATCATAGGGCGCTTCTTCCAGATAACATTCTTTACCCAGAATCATCGTTGACCGGTTTTCGCCGTAGGGCTGCCATTTGCCTATACTATTGCAGCTCGGGTCGCCGGTGCGGGCAAAAGTTATCCAGGCATCCTGCATATTTCTCGAAAGTTTATCAACCGCAGGTCCCGAGCCGTGAAAAGCGGCATCACAGGTCCCGAAGACGAAGCCGATGTCCAATGCATGACAGGCTCCCAGGGCACCATCCATTGCCGGTGATTCCCAGGTGAAAAGGTAGTTGTAGGTAGAGGGATTATGAAGGAGCTGCTCTTCGACGACGTAAACGCACGGCATGCGGAACATCCGGTCGGTCTGGATTGCCTTGTATATCTCGGGGACGCTGGCATCCGCACCTCGCCCTGTTCTTGCCTTACGGTATGCTTCTATCAGGCCGGGCACAAACTCGGCGGGCATATAGTAATTTAATCGCCTTACCAGTCCGGCCTCGTCCAGCTTCGGCAATTCGAAGTCCATCAAACAGAGGAGTTTCCATTCGTCAAGGTTGGTGCCTGCCAGTACAGAAACCTGTTTGGCCGAGCCGCTTTTAATGGCATCGATGGGTATTTCCGGAATAGTTTTGCCGTCCACAACGGGTGCAGTTACGGTTATTCTCAGGTCTTCGCCTTCTCTTGCCATCATCTTCCTCAGCGTCAGGTTGGCGGAGAGAATCTGCTCTATGGTGAGATTTCTAAGGCCGTCAGTATCAGCAGCGTCCAGTCCGGTTACGTCAAGGAATTTTTGTCCGACCATTGCTGCCGCGTCCAGCAGTGAGACGGTGCTGCCGACGCCGCTCTGGAGAATAGCCTTCCGGAAAAGCCCGCTGGCTTTTGGCATAGCCAGCAGGCAGCCGATGCTCATGCCGCCTGCCGATTCGCCGAAGACGGTCACGTTATCAGGGTCACCGCCGAAAGAGGCGATATTTTCCCGTACCCATTCCAGAGCCGCAATCTGGTCAAGCAGCCCTTCATTACCCGTTGCCGGGATTTTGCCTCCGGTAACTTCGTTCAGGTTGAGGAAGCCGAGCAGACCCAGTCTGTAGTTAATTGAAACTATCACCACATCACCCCGTGTTGCCAGCGTGTTTCCTTCTGCCATCGGACTAGAACCGGAGCCCATATTAAAGGCGCCTCCGTGAATCCAGACCATTACCGGTCGGCGGGCGCCATCGAGTCCCGGACTCCATATATTCAGGTATAAGCAGTCTTCATTCTGCGGTTCCTCCGGGCCCAATGCTGGTATTGCCCTATTTTCCATTACGTTCTGGGGAGCAATTTCGCTGAAAGCCTGCGTCTGCCGCACGCCCGCCCAGGGTTCAACCGGCCAGGGAGGTGACCAGCGCCTTTCTCCGATCGGTGGGGCGGCATAAGGTATGCCTTTGAAAATATACAGTCCCTGCTGATAGTCACCCTCAACCTTACCGGACTTTGTCTCTACAACCGCTTCTTTACCGTTACTCATATTTATCTCCTTTTATAAAGTTCTGAAATACTATTGATACATCTGGCTCCCTATTTTAATAAAAGTAGACCGTGGAATTCTAAATCCCTCTCAATCTCCCTTTACAAAAGGGAGAAGCTCATGGCACTTTTTCAGCAGTATGTTCGCTGAATTATTCCTAAATACCTAGCTCCTCCCCGACAAGTACCACGTTTATCCTGCCTTTTTCCCTGAGCATCGAGCCTTCAATTATGACGGTATAGCGGCAGATTCTCCATTCGTGGTTACAGGCCACACAGATACCGGTGCGGGCGCAGGGGAGGTCGGCAAAGTCTTCTCTCCCGTGTTTCAGGGCATGCCGTTTGGCATTCATCGGAGCGGCGTAGTTGTGAATTCTGTCTAGGGCTTCATCGACATCCCTGACAATCTTGTTCGCCCCGGCAACGACAATCACCTTCTCGGGACCGAATATGGTGGTGGCGACCCTATTGCCCCAGGCATCGGTACTGACCAGTTTACCGTCGAGAGTGACGGCATTCACGCCGACAAGGAAGATATCGGCGGTGAATGCTTCCCTGGCAATCCTGGTCCTTTCGTTTATATCGGAAAAAGTAATAAGCCCTTCGGCGTTTCTTTTCAGAGGGTCAAACAGAGCATTCTGTGCCCGCTTTTCAAGTGCGGTAATAATGCCGACCTGGTCTACGGTCATGGAATCGCCCCGGGCAACTTTTACTCCCTCCGGAATCATATCAATGACGGCGGCAAGTGCTTCCTGCCGGCTTGAATAATAGTGAGCATTCATATTCTTCTTCTGTATATTGCTCACTGCCATCCCGGCACGCTGTTCATAATACCATTTCTTCTCCAGGCTTAAATCGTTTTCATCCATGATGCTACTCCGGTGATATTTATCCAATTCTAATTAACGGGCGGGCGGCGGTCAATAGAGAAGGATATAGTTGCCGGTTTGACAGGTAAGATAGAGGTCAGAGCTATCGTATGATAGGTTGAAAGCTTACAGTAGAGTTACTCTGCCTTTGAATAGGCGATTAATTTGCTAATTTTCATTTCCAAGTGAATCAACTTCGTACTGGAGTCAGGATTCTGTAAAACTACCGATTATTAAGTTAATGAATGGATAACAGCCGAATATAAACACAAGCAAAGAAACCAAACCAGCCAAACGCATATATTTTCGAATCGGTTTAGTATTGTAGTATTGATAAGTAGCTTTTACTCGACTATCTTGTGTGTAATCCTGGTATGGACTAAACCCTTTCCCATAAAACGCTTCAACCTGTTTGTGGTGCATTGCTAATAAGTCTTCTGGTTTGGCAGAAGCTATTGCTGATAGTAGTAATTCGTCAGAGGTTATTGCTGGAAAAGCACCGTTAGCTGTAAGTACTGCCTGACCATCAACAAACGGTGTGTAGTAATAACAAAAAACTTTTCCTCTCCTGACAAAGACTGATGCAAAAACCTTATCTTTTTTTGAAGCTAGAGCCACCTCTTGGACAGCCTTTCCCCATAATGGTGCCTTTTCAATCTTAATCCCTATTTTAATAAATCCTAACACCTCGATTTTATCGATAAGTTCCTGCACTTCTTGTTTCTTCTTTTTATTTATCAATTTATCAGGATTCTTATGAAAGTAGCATTTTGGTCTAGGCATTATCAAATACATACTAAGTGGCAGTATTTTCCATATACAGAAAATAAACAGAGCAATGATCGTAACTATTAAAAACAAAGCCATTAACCATTCCTTTCACAGGTTAATTGGGTATGTCATTGTAATTTCGTTTGTTCAGGATTGTCAATCATGAAAGAGGGGAAAAATTGTTAATTGTAATATATTCGCCCTTTTTTTCTCCTAGACTACTGACACAACATACAGACCAGTCCAGAAACAAATTTATTTATTTCCCATAATATACGCACCGTGAGTTGCCCTAATTTGTATATATTTATGACGGATATACGCGATATATATTATTGACTGGCATTCTTACAGGTGCTAGCATTCACAAAAAGGTCATGAAATTAATTTACCGTACATTCCTGGAATCAAAATTCGCCCGCTACTCTGTTGCTGTATCGCTTATTGTACTAAGCCTTCTTTTACAACCCTGCTGCACGGGGCAGTTTGACAATCAGAGCCCTGATTTAGAGGAGTTTGAAGCTGCTTCATCAGACGATGTTATGGTAGTCGCAGTCGGAGACGTGATGTTATCGAGGGATGTGGGAAAAAGTATTAAAACAGGCGGCAATCCGGAAGCGCCGTTTATAGAAACAGCGGAAATACTGCGGGAAGCGGACATCGCCTTGTGCAATTTGGAAAGTCCTTTTTATGAGGAAGGGCCACCGGTTGAAGGTGAAATGGTCTTCGGTGCTGCCCCTGAAACCGTTGAGGGTTTGAAATACGCCGGTTTTGATGTTGTTTCCCTGGCTAATAATCATTCTGGAGACCAGGGACGGGACGGCATGTTATACACCCTCTCTCATCTAGAGGAGAATGAAATTGAGTATACTGGTGCCGGGGAAAGCGAATCGCAGGCGAGGGAACCGGTAATCATTGAGCGGAACGGGGTGAAATTCGCTTTTCTGGGCTACAGCGATATTGAGTCGGCAATCAAAAAGGGCTATAACGCCACCTCTACAATGCCGGGTACTGCCGTGCTGACCAGAGAGAATCTAACTCAGGATATACAAAGAGCGAAAAAGAAAGCTCACGTGGTAATCGTCTCCATTCACTGGGGAACTGAGTATGAAGAGTTGCCTACCGAACGCCAGAGAACATTCGCCCATCTGGCGATTGATTCGGGAGCATCACTGGTTCTGGGACACCATCCTCACGTTCTACAGCCGGTGGTGAAATATAAGGGCGGGTATATATTCTACAGTCTGGGCAACTTCGTCTTTGACCAGATGTGGTCGGAAAATACCAGAAAGAGCCTGATAGCAAAGATATTCTTTGAAGGTGATGAGATAAAAGAAATAGAAACAGTAAAAGTGGTTATTGATGATTCTTATCAACCTTGCCCTGCTGATTGGGATTAAGTATCGGCGGTTTATCTACAGCAATATCTAAATTACTTCCTGGTCTTTGAGACTGCTGATATCGTCCCAGGAATAGCCTAGCTCCAGCAGGACTTCTTCGGTATGCTGTCCAAGCTGGGGTGCCGGCAGCCGTAGGTCCAGCGGGGTAGCGCTGAAGTTCCAGGGGAAGCCCACCGTCTTTATATGCCCGTAAGAAGGGTGCTTGTATTCTACAATATATTCGTTTTCAATTACTTGCGGGTCGGAAAGTAAATCGGAGATAGTCTGAGTACGGGTGCAGATAAGCTTGTTTTCCCTCAGTATCCTTACCCACTCATCCTGTGATTTACTGGCGAAGATACCATCCAGTATCCGGATAAGAGCTTCCGAATTCTGCTCCTGGCCCCTTGCCTTAATGTCGCAGAACCTCGGGTCATCTTCCAACTCTTCAATACCCAGAGTTTTGCAGAAAGCAGACCAGTACCTGTCGGCAGCAAGCATCGACAGAGCAATCCACTTTTCGTCTCCGCATCGATAGAAATTCCATAGCGGGTTGCCCATTTGCGTTCGTTTCCGTCTCGGCATCTCCAGACCGCCCTGGACAAAGCTATTAACAGGAAGTCTCTCCAGACCGGCTACCATACTTCCTAGCAGTGATACATCAATTCTCTGACCACCTCCCTTCCGTTCTCGTGCCACCAGCGCCGCCAGAATGGCTTGAGATAGCATTATCCCGGTGGTGGTATCGGCGAATCCGGAAACGAAAATGGCCGGTGGGTCATCGGCCTCACCAACCTGATAAGCCATGCCGGAGCGGGCTATGGCCGCCATATCCATTCCCTGGTCTCCACTATCCGGTCCTTTCAAGCCCCAGGGGCTGGAATATGCGTAGATAATTTTCGGATTGTGTTTGAGCAGTGTCTCGTAGTCTACTTTTAATTGCTCGGCGACGCCCTTCCGCCAGTTATTGAGGACAACATCGGCAGTGCCGACCAGGCGGTAGAATATCTCCCGGCCGGGCTCTTTAGTCAGGTTAAGAGTGATGCCCCGCTTGTTGCGGTTCCAAACTTCAAAGTGACTGCCTCCGGTCTTAATCCGGCTTGCCGCCCCGGCGAAATCATCAATGCCCCGTCCCATTTCACCGGTGACCGGAGGCTCCACCTTAATTACATCAGCTCCAAGGTCACCGAGCAGCACGCCGGCAGTGGGACCCACCTGCATCACTCCGCAGTCTATTACCCTTATTCCGTCCAACGGTCCAGACATTTACGAGTTACCTCTTTACTGCCAGTTCGGTTATTTTATTTACGTTATCCACGTCCTCCAGCCTGTCCAGTAATTCCAGGAGTTTCTCGGCGTTCCTGGTGCTTACTATTCCTGAAAACTCTACCTGGTTCATGAATTTGTCTTTCAGCGTGTCCAGGGATAGTGGATTGGGAAGCTCTCCCGTGGCGGCGCGAACATACTCGGTGAGTACCCGCCCATCCTTCATTATTACTTCCAGTTCAACACCTTCGGGTTTATCCGAGTCGCCCAGTTCCACCTTTTCAATAAGAGCCTGAAGTCTGGGGTCGCGGATAGATTCTTCGGTGTAGTCTTTACCTGTTGCGCTCCTTCTGTACAGTGCGCTGGCGGTGGAGAATTTATAGCTGAAGAGGGCGTCGCCAGTCGGGTAATCTCCCACCTTGTACGGTCTCATGTAGTGACCGTATTTAGCCGGCACCGATAGGTGCAGGACGACCTTCTCTATGTCATCGGTATTAATGTCGTATTTTCCGGTGAGGTTCAGAGCCGCATCGATTGGTATGTGAGTCGGCCTGCCGCCGGGATAGGGTTTAAAAATAACCTCGACATAGAATTTCTTGCCTAGGTCTTTGGTGAGGATTTCAGGGTGCTCGCACTGCCGGGCAAAGAAACCGCCACGTTCATTGAAGAGCGGGTCGATGGCTCCCGTCCATCCTCCTTTAGCCAGCTCCGCGGTGACAATGCCGTTTCTGGCGGCCGTGCCCTGCTCTATCTTGAAAGTGGGCGCACCGTCCCAGATACCGCCGCCGAATCCGCCTGCCCTGCCGGCAAGTCCAAAAGCGTTCTCCATCTGGTGCTGGGCCAGGCCAAGCAATCGTCCGGCGATGGCAGTTGCGGCAAAAGTGGTGGTGGGGACCATCGCCCCGAACATTGGTGTAGTTGGCCGTCCCAGGCGGTTTTCCATATTGGCGTTCCAGGGATGCACATTCACCGCCGATAGCCGTGCCGCCAGGTCGTCGCCCAGCACACTGGCGGTGATAAGCTCTTTACCGCTTATACCCTTGCTTTCCCCCAGAGCGAGGGCTGTCAGGACTGTTGTCTCGCTGGTGTGAGATGGATAGCGCCTGTCTTCAACGATAACAACCAGCGTGCCCCAGTCGAAGGAACGGCACATCGTGCAGTTTATAAAAGCCACATCATGGACAGTCCCCTTGATGCCGTGGCCCAGGATGGTGGCTTGCTTTTTGCCACCCCAGCCCTCGACCATTTTGACAAGCTGTACGATATCAGGCAGGGTGGCGCCGCCTATGGCGTTACCAATCATGTCCAGAATGCGTTTCTTCGTATTGTCCACCGTTTCCCGGTCGATATCCTCGAAGCGAGCATTCAGGATATTTGCTGATATCACCTCGATAATTGCGGCTCCGTTGACATCCGTCATGTTCCAACCTCCTTTTGGAGAATCATTTTGGTTGGTACTTTATATGGCAGTCGTCTATTCCAGAACCAGCGGGCTCATACCCCGGGTTATGCGTTTTGGGATGATTTCTTCGTTCAATTCCAGACCCAGGCCCGGACCATCCGGCGGGTAGAAATAACCGTCCTTGTATACGGGCGGATTTTTCGCCAGGTCATCGGTTATCGGCGGATTGGTTGTATCCCACTGGTTATGAAGCAGTGGAGGTCCCAGGTTGGCGTGCGGGAACTTGCTCATCCAGGGGTCGGCGGCAAGAAAGTGGGCCTGAGCGGCAGCCTCATAGCCGGAGCCTACCATCGAACCGCAGGAAATCGCTAGGTTAGCCGCCTTGGCGATAGCTGTCCATTGAAGTGACTTGTAAATCCCGCCTGACCAGACTACCTTAATGCAGACGCCGTCGCAGGCGTCCTTCTTTATGCATTCCAGCAGGCCCGGAATCTCTATGGCTGATTCATGCGCCCACACCGGAGTGTGTAGTTTCTTCTGGAGACGGGCCAGGCCGTCCACATCCCACCTCGGTATCGGCTGTTCAACCTTGTAAAGGTTAAACTCTTCCAGCCTCATACAGAGGTCAAGAGCCGTGGAATAGTCCAGGCCGCCGTTGGCATCGACTCCCAGATAAACATCATCACCGACGGCTTCTCTAAGCGCTTTCAGATTTGCCACGTCATCAAAGATAGTTTCGTTCCCCCACCCCGGTCCCACCTTGCAGACTATATTGGTGATACCGGCCGCGACAATCTTTTCAACCTGTATCGCTTTCTCTTTGGGTGTCCCGTGCGACATCATCACGCTGATACCGAGTTTCTCAACGGCTTTTCCTCCCAGGAGCTGATAGACCGGCATATTCAGTGCTTTGCCCACGATATCGTAGAGGGCGAAGTCGACCGTGCCCATTGCGGCAAGATTGACACCGCCGAATCCTCTCGAGAGCTGGTTAATGATTACCCCGATATTCATCGGGTCTGCTCCGAGGAGTACCGGCGCCCAGGACTTGATGGAAAGCATAACGGCATCCTGATTGCCGGTGCCGCCGTCTGCTGCTCCGATGATTCCCTCATCGGTATGCAGTTTTACCAGGACAACATTGGACTCTCTACCGCCATCCTTGCGGGGCAGAGTGCAGGGTATGGCTTCTATCTTGGTTATCTTCATTTGTTTTTTCCCTCCAGGTTACTGGTACCCGGTTTTTGAATTAGGGCAATTATACACCCATTATTATCCTTCAACAATGCATGTCAGGAAATGATGACCGTTATCCGTTTACAAACCGGATTGGCGATGATGATTTTTTCTGAAAAATGAGTGGTAACGACCGGGTGTTTAACAGAATGGGAGACACTGCTATACTTGGGGAAAGGGCTTGAAGAAGTATCCTGACGGAGAAAAGTACTGCGTAGAAATAGGAGGCCGGGTAAGAAACCGGAGGGGTGAGAGCTCCATGCCGCCGAATACATCGATAATTATTCTTCCTTCAAAGAAACATAGCCCGGCAGTTTATCCGAAACCCTCACCGGAGCTTGTCACAGAAGTCAGACAGGAGAGGCCGCTGAAGGAATTAAAAGCTGAAGGGCTAATTTAGAAAGGAGACTGACGTGGAATTCGGAAAAGCTGAAGCAAAGGAATGGGCTAAGGAGAATATGAGAGGGCTGGAGGCGGTAATTTTTCCGTCCTTTACACCGGATTTACAGGACTTGGACGAGGAAGGCATCAGGTATGACGTGCAACATCTCGCCGACAACGGTTTCGCGTCCGCACTTTGTGCCTCCGAAGTTTGCGGAATGACCTTCGAAGAACGGAAGAAATTTATTGATATTGTATGTGATGAGGCTAAGGGAAAGATACATACGTCGATAACCGCGCTGCATGATACCGTAGAGCAGGACATCGAGATGCTCCAGTATTATGAAAAGGTCGGTGGGTCCATTGTCATGCTCGGCCACCCTCTCCAGTATTATCCGAGGTCAGGCGAGGAAATATACCGGATGTATAGATATGTCTGCGAGTCAACTAACCTGGCAGTAGTGTTTTATCCAGCACGCTTAAAAATGAAGAGTTTACACAATAGTTACTGGCCGATGCAACTCCTTCCCCGGATCGCCGATATACCAAATGTCGTGGCGTTGAAAATTGGAGGGGGTAGTTCAGTTGCATTTACTGCTCAGTGTTTTCACCTCGTAGGTGACAGATTACTCGTCAACGACCCTATCCCGGAAAGATGGTTCCTGACGATCCCAAAATGCGGGCAGCAGTGGGCGGGCGCCTCGCCTTTTTATATGTTCCAGACCCCCGAGAATCCCCGAATGGTTAGTATGTTTAATCTACTTTTGGGAGGCGAGATAGATAAGGCGATGGTTATTTACTGGGAAATGGAGCCAATTAATGAAGCTTCGATAGGTATGGCTTCAGTCTCCTACTTCGATACCGGGATAATCTACGCCACGATGGATAAGTATTATCACTGGTGCAATGGCGGCAATGGTGGTATGTTGAGGCAGCCTGTCCCCAGACTGCATGACTATCATAAAACAAGGATACGGACATCATTAATAGCCGGGGGAATGACTCCGCGTGAAGCTCCTGAAGAGGAGTTCTATGTAGGTAGGATAAGTTACGCCAAAGGCGCCAGGTTAAGGGAGTACTAGGATTCATTGAAATAAAGAAACTATTCGGTAGCTAATAACCACGGATGTTGCTGAAAAAAAGTACTGTCAAAGGGGGAATCGAGAATGGAATTTACAAAATCGGAAGCAAAGCAATGGGCCAGAAAGCACTATAAAGGATTAAATGGCAACGTAAGCCCCTCTTTTACTCCGGACCTGGAGCAACTGGATGAAGAAGGTATCCGGCATGATGTTAGGCTTAACATCAGCAGAGGTATGTTCAGCGTCTTTTGTCAGACGGAAGTCTGCGCCATGACCTTAGAAGAGCGCAAGAGATTCGTGGAGATAGTCTGTGATGAGGCCAAAGGCAAGGTTTTGGTCTCGATGTTTACAGGCATCGATACAATTGAAAAAGACATTGAATTGCTCAAGCACTTTGAGAAGGTAGGCGGCACACATACACTACTGGGTTGGCCTGGAATGTTTTACGCGAAATCGGAGGAAGATATTTACCGCGTAACCAAAAAAGTATGCGATGCTACCAACGTGTGCATAGACCTCTGGCCCAAGCCCAAGTTCGACTTCGTCCGGTTTCACCCGAGCCATTTCAACCCACAGCTAATAGAAAGAATAACCGACATACCCAATGTGGTTGCCATAAAGGCATACATAAGCGATGGACTCGGCAAATGGGCCGAGGTTCAACACCGCGCTGGCGATAAGATATTGCTTCAATCCGCCGAGATAGAAGAGTGGCCCATAACCGTGGCTAAATACAAGCAGCAATGGGCGGGACCGGCCGATTACATCATATTCGACCAGACCTCCAATAATCCCCGCATTGTAATGATGTTCAACCTGTTCTTGGAAGGGGAGTTCCTCAAGGCCATGGATTTATATTGGGAGCTTGCCCCGATAACAATAGGCGCTCGAAACGCCATGTTTCAATCAGGTATGATGGGTGTGAAATACATGCAGTGGTTAACCGGCGGCAATGGTGGCATGTACCGGCAGCCAGCCATACCAATATTTCAACACCAAAAAGACGCGATGAGGGCAGGTCTCAAAGCTGCCGGTGTGAACCCGCGCGAACCTGAAGAGGAGTTCTATGTAGGCAGGGTCAACTATGCCAGAGGTGCCAGGCTGAAAGAGTGCTAGATACCATATAAAACTGTCAGGTGTTATATGTATTGACATATGTAGATGCGGGTGGTAGGTTAGGATTATATGGAAGTGACGAGTAAGCCGGATTGGAGCAGAAGGCGGGCTCTGAAGGAGGCGGGAGATGGTGATAGAACTTGGTGATAAAAAGGTTGAAGACGTAGGCACCTGGCAGGAGTTCTTTGTCCCTACCTGCTCCGAAAGAGTTCAGAGAGCAAAAAAACGCGCCATCAGGACACCGGAGGTCTGCCTCGAACGAGCCCGGGCTGAGATGAAGGTTTACCAGCAGTACGGCGATAAACCCAGAATTATCCAGCGGGCACGTGTCTTCGAGACTTATCTCAGAGAAAAGACAATCTATATCCTTGATGATGAACTCATCATCGGCAATATCACCAGCAAGGTCCGCGGCGCCTCCTTTTCCGGTGAAATGTCCCGGTATATGGACGAAGAGCTTGATGACCCGGTAAAAGACTTTGAGATTCGCCCCTATGAGAAACTGATAATTCACCCCGAAGAGAGAAAGGAAATCCGGGAAACGCTTGTCCCCTACTTCAAGGGCAAAACTATCGGCGAATATATACTTTCCATGGCCGATGACGAAATCAAGGAGAAAGCCTATTCGATGACCGCCTCCTGCCCGCATATTCCCGGTATTTCCGATTTATCGATTGATAAAGATGTTGGCCACCAGATGGCGAACTATGAGAAGGTGCTACTCAAGGGGCTGAAGGGCATCAGGGAGGAGGTGGAGTGGTATCTGGCTCAACTTGACCAGCCGTACCAGCACTTCAGCCTGCAGGAGAAGCGTAATTTCTATGAAGCCGTCCTTATTACCCTTGATGCGGCAATGGCTTACGCCAGGCGCCATGCCGACCTGGCACGTGAAAAGGCGGCAAAAGAAGCCGACCCGAAACGCAGGCAGGAACTGGAACGTATTGCCGAAGTCTGCGAGCATGTACCGGCGAATCCCGCCCGTGACTGGTGGGAAGCTCTGCAGTCGGTCTGGATGGTGCATGTCCTTATCCACTGTGATGTCTACAACATTGCCAACTCGTTCGGCAGGTTCGACCAGTATATGTATCCCTTCTACAGGAAAACTGTGGAAGAAGATAAGGCGATGAGCCGTGATGAAGCCCTGGAGCTTCTTGAGAGCTTCTGGATAAAGCCCACCGAGTGGGCGGTGTTGCTTAACTATGATGTCGCCAGCTACCAGCCGGGACAGGGACTTAGCCAGACGTTGATGGTCGGCGGACAGACCCGCGACGGTGAAGACGCCAGTAATGAAGTAACCATGCTTTGCATCGAGGCCGAGGAGCAGGTGGGTCTGCCCCAGCCGGAATTCGCCATGAGAGTTTGGGAAGGGACTCCGGACAAATACCTCAAGAAAGCCGCCGAATGCATTAAAATCGGCCGGGGCAAACCGAAATTTATCGGTGATAGAAAAGGCATCCGGATGGCGTCAAAGGCTCTGCCGGAACGGACGCTGGAGGACTGGCGTGAGTTCTCCGTGATGGGATGCACCGAACTAACCCTACCTCACATCGTTATGCAGCATAGCTGGGAGGGCGTCTGCATCGTTGCCAAGATACTTGAACTGGTGCTTTACGACGGCCGGTGCTCCCTCTGCGGCAGGCAGATTGGACCGCCAACCGGCGACCCCAGGACTTTCGAGTCGATGGCGGCGGTAAGGCAGGCATTCCGGAAACAGGTCTTCTACTGGATGAAGTACATGGCTAAGGGAATAACCGTGGTCAAAAAGGGGCAGGCCGACCGGCTGATGAGCCCGTTCTGCTCCTCACTGATGGAAGGCCCCTTGCAGAAGGGACTGGATATTACCGGCGGTGGAGCCTGGCACACCAGCTATGGAGTCTACCTTGCCGGGCTTGCCGATACCGCTGATTCCCTGGCAGTGATTGATAAGCTGATTTACCGGGATAAAAAGATTACCTGGAACGATTTGCTTGATGCCCTGAAAAATAACTTCGAAGGCAGTGAGAGCCTGAGGCAGCTCTGTATCAACGGCGTTCCCAAGTACGGCAACGATATTGATTTTGCCGATGATTGGGCTTGCTGGGTAATGGATACCTGGTATGACAGCGTGGACTGGATTAACACCCAGACTGAACTGCTTCCCTATTACGGCGGCAGGTACACCGGCGCTACAATAATCGGGCAGAACAATGTGACCTTCGGTCCGGTGGTGGGCACCCTGCCCAACGGGCGCCTTCACCCCAGCCCTCTGGCTGACACGATATCCCCTGCCCAGGGCATGGACAGGAACGGACCGACAGCGGTCATTAAATCGGTCGGCAAATTGCCGACACATCGGTTTGCCATGGGCGGCGTTATGAACCTGAGGCTGAGCCCTCAGCTTATGGCGACCGACCGTGACCTTGATAACTTTATCTCTTTCCTCAGGACTGTCGAAGAACTCGGCATATATCACATCCAGTTCAATGTTATCTCAAGTGATACGTTGCGCAAGGCAATGAAAGAGCCGGAAAAGTACCGCGACCTCCTGGTTCGCGTTGCCAGCTACTGCACTTATTTCAACGAACTCACCGATGAGCAGAAACTGGATATCATTTATCGTACCGAGCAGCAGGGCTGGTAGAGGACTCAATGGTTTCCGAGCCACGCCCAGACCCGTTAAATGATAAGCAGCTTGTTCTGAATGTTTCCAGAATGACCGTTCACAACGGGCCTGGAATACGCACCCTGATTCTTTTCAAGGGCTGTCCTTTACGGTGTGTCTGGTGCTCTACTCCCGAGTCCCAGAAGAGTGGACCCGAGGTTGCCGTATACCCGGAAAAGTGTATTCATTGCGACCAGTGCCTCCCGGTCTGTCCGGTTAATGCTATCAACCTGACAGATGAGACGGTGAGTATCGACCGGGCCAAGTGTGATGGCTGCGGTGAGTGCGCTAAAGTCTGCTACAGTGAAGCCCTGAAACTGCTCGGACAGGAAATGACGGTAGAAGAACTTCTTGATGAAGTAAGGAAAGATACCGTTGCCTACAGGCATTCCGGCGGAGGCGTTACCATTTCAGGAGGAGAACCTCTGCTGAATATCGGTTTTACTCTGGAACTGATTAAAGCCTTGAAGGAGGAGAATATCAGTGTCGGAGTCGATACCTGCGGTCACCTGCCACGGGAGAGCATTGAAAGAGTGTTACCCTGTGTGGATTTCTTCCTCTGGGATATAAAGCAGATGAATGATGAAAAACACAGGGAGTTTACCGGAGTCTCCAACAGGCTGATTCTTGATAATGCCCGCCTTGTTTCAGGAAAAAATATACCAATCTATATCAGGATACCGGTAATCCCGGGTTACAATGATTCGGAAGAAAATATCAGAGCTAGCTGTGAGTTCGCCGGAAGCCTGTCTTCGCTGGTCGAAGTAAGCCTGCTGCCGTTGCATCACCTGGGTAAGGCGAGGTACTATAGTCTGGGTCGTGACTATCCGGTAGCGGATATTCCGCTGATTGCGGATAGCGTGCTTAAGGATATGAAGAAGCTTGTGGAGTCGTGCCGGTTGAATTGCAGTATTGTCGGTTGAAAAAGGAGAAGCGGAATGATAAACACGGATATTGATAACCTGTTTAACGGTTCGATAGATATGCATCTTCACTGTGGTCCTGACGAAATGCGTTACCGGGTGGATGCCCTGGAAGCTGCCGAACAGGCTGCTGAGGCAGGGATGAGAGCTATTGTCCTCAAGAACCATAGCTTTCCCACCACTCCACTGGCAAGCACAATCGGCCCCCTCGTTCCGGACATTGAAGTCTTCGGCAGCGTCTGCCTTGACTATGAAATCGGAGGCCTTAATCTGGATGCTCTGGAGAAACATGCCCGGCTTGGTGCCAGAGTGGTCTGGATGCCCACCTTTTCCTCGACAAACTCAAGAGACAAGATGAAGGCTTTAGGCCTTGCTCTGGAAGGGGAGGGTTTCTCAATCCTTGATGCTGAGGGAAAGCTGATACCGGAGATAGCCGGTATATTATCGGTAATCAAGGAGTATGATATTGTCCTGGCAAACGGCCATATCTCCCCGGCGGAGACATTCGCCCTCGTCGAAGCAGCGCGGAAAGCCGGTATTGGGAAGATTGTCATAACCCATCCTTCCGATTATCAATTTCTCGATAAAACTCTCAGCCTGGAACAACAGCAGCAACTGGCGGAGATGGGAGCCTATATCGAGCAGACCTTGGTTACTCTCTTACCGACCGAGTTCAGTGACGACCCGGCGGAGAGAGTGAAGACAATCAGGACTATTGGCGCCGAGCACTGTATTATGAGTACCGACCTTGGCCAGTACTGGAACCCGCCGCCGGCCGAAGGAATGAGGTTCTTTATCAGTACTCTCCTCCGCAAGGGAATCACACCTGATGAGATTGAGCTGATGGTTAAGAAGAACCCGGCCGGGTTGCTGGGGCTGGACTGAAACTCGAATAGTAATCAGGCTGGCGCTATTATTTTCACATTTCAGGGGATATAATATGCCATAGAGATTGTATTGTATTTGCAGACGGATTTCAGGATGGTGATATGGAGATAAGCTTTACTGAAGAGCAGGAGATGTTAAGGGCTGCCGCCCGGGATTTTCTTGAGAAAGAGTGCACGGACAGCGTCCTTAAAGAGATAGAGGATAGCGGAACCGGCTATTCGCCCGACCTCTGGAAGAAAATTGCCGACCTGGGCTGGCTGGGCCTTGTTTATCCGGAGGAGTACGGCGGCAGCGGGATGAACCTTATCGACCTTACCGTTGTCTATGAAGAGTTCGGCAGAGCGACGTTTCCGAGTCCCTATACGTCCACTGTCGTACTCGGTGGCATAACCATTCTCGAAGCCGGTAATGAGGAACAAAAATCCGCCATCCTGCCGCGAATCGTCGCCGGGGAGGAAATCATTGCCCTGGCTATCAATGAGCCGGAGCTGGCAAGCGAGGATGTAGCCCGCGACCCGGGTGTTGTAACGATACAGGCGAAAGCGGAAGGCGGTGAATACCTGCTCGAAGGCTCCAAACAGTTCGTCCAGAATGCCGGTATTGCCGGCACTTTTCTGGTTCCTGCCAGGACAAGGGTTGACAGTCGTCCCGAGGACGGTATAACGCTGTTCCTTGTTGATGCCGGCAGCCCGGGAATCAGCAAAACACACCTTGAAACTGTTGCCGGTGATACCCAGTATGAGGTTGTCTTTGATAAAGTCTGCGTCCCCCGGGAAAATATCGTCGGCGAACTGAACGGCGGCTGGGCACCTCTGGCCCGGTCAATGCAGATTGCGGCGGTGATGTTGTCCGCTCAGATGCTTGGTGCCGGGCAGCGGCTGCTGGAGCTTACCGTGGAAGATGCTGAAGCCCGGAGCCAGTATGACGCCGCTGGTATAGACAAATACACCGAGGAGCATATCGCCAGCCTGAGGCGGGATGTCGAAGACTGCCGGCAGATAATCTACCGGGCGGCGGAAATGCTGTCAGAAGGCGAGCCCTGCGACTTCGAAGGCACCGTAGTTAGCGGCTGGCAAGAATTCGCCGAAAAGAATGCCTAATATTTTGATAAAATCGCCGGCTTAATAATTCCGGGTATACATGTAAAACATGACTTAACAGACGATTTTATTCGCAACGCAAGTTATTATTCCAGAGAAATCATCCTTTTTAAACCCTTAAAAATCAAGAGTTAACGAATAAAATGACGTCTTTACTACCCATATTCTTCATGTTACTATTGTGAGGTGAAGGGGGCTCATATGATTACAGAAATCGAAATGAATATTATTGAACAATATGTTGATGAGCAATATTTCGATAGAGAAAAACTAGTCAAATACCTCAATATGCACTCCATCGTGGGAAATGAGATTTTTTCATATTGCGATAAAGGAAAAGGGCGCAAAGGTTCTTCTCAATCGAACTGGTTAGATAACGAATATGGATATACTCCTTTACCCGTGTCAGACTTCATCCGACGAGTGCCCTTCTATTTTTATGTAAATGACTATTCAGATCATCATCATGTCGGTGATTTAGGGTGTCTGATTTCCGGAATAGAATGGGAAAAGGAAACGAGGCCTGTATCACTGGAAACACTATATCAGGCTCTTGAGTATATGTTCTATGAAAAAAAATTGCCACTGGAAGATATCTTTTGCTATATTGTCGAGCAAACTGGATACGTATCGCAAACAGAAATATTCCTTCAATGGAACCATTATCTACATCTCTGTGATGAACTGAAATGGGAAGAACTGCTTCCTGATCGTTTCATCACTAGTTACAACGAGGCATTGGAAAAGAGCGGCTATCCTCCCATCATCTATGAAATACAAGAAATCGGAATCGGAGATTTCTTTTGGCGGGAAGGGACACAAATGGAATTTGAAGGAACATTCCCATGTGACCGCAACGGGAATCCTATCGTGAGGTGGATCGGGCTGCAAGTGAAAAATGCCGGTCAGATACGCTGTTCTCAGGAAAAATCAAAACGCGGCCGTTTGTTTATCGAATTAATTCCAAATACCACAATTCATGCGTTGAATTGTTACAACTATGATAGTGACGATGATTTGTGGTACCAAATTTATGCCGGACCACAGACTATGGAGTTTAATAATGAAGTATTAAAGATTAATAGAAAGCGCTTGAAATACACTCAACAAGAGGTTGCTGACGCAGTAGGCGCCACTATTCGCACTTATCAAAAGTGGGAATACGGAGAAACCACACCAGATGGGTATTACCTGTTAAGACTTATGAACTGGCTCGATATTCGTGACGTTCAAGATGTGGTTCGATATACAGAATAGATGAAATGAACGTAAATAGTTGCATTCGTAAGAGTTCGCGGTAGTAGAAATAGGTGGTATTAGACTCGAACCGCTGACCTCTCATAAATATCAAACTTTGGCGTCTTTCTCTTCCTCTTGAATGCCCTCACGCACCCGTTTGGCTGTCATCAGGAAGAGGGGGAGGGAGTACTTTGTTGAGGTGGAGTAGTAGGAGCGGGAGAGGAAGCCGTCCTCCGGTAATGCCCGGGAATATATGTAATATACAGATGGGTCGGTGCCATATCCGGGATGAAGCTGGGCGGCATCCTTTTCTTTGATTAGTTTTGAAACTTCGCTTTCCGGGTCATCCAGGTCACCGAAGTACCTCGCCTTGGCCGGGCAGATATTGACGCAGGCGGGGGTTGCTTCTCTGTCCACGCCCGGTTTGAGTCCCATCTTGGTGCCTTCATCGACTCTCTCCGCACAAAAATCGCATTTTAGCACCACGTCATTTTTCAGGGGGTATAACTTTTCCGCCACTTCCTCGAAATCGGTGGCACCCTGACCGGGGAAATACTCCTTCCTGTCCGAGTGAAAAGTGCGGATTTGATAAGGACAGGCGGTTACGCAGTGGTTGCAGCCGATACACTTCTCCTGGTCGACAACGACAATGCCATCTTCGCGTTTATATGTTGCCTCATTGGGACAGGCTTCTACGCAGGCCGGTTCTTTGCAGTGATTGCACAAGACGGGATAGACATGCTTGGTAATATCCGGATAGCTGCCGGTCTCTGATATCAGCAGCTTTGCCCAGGACATACCCGGCGGCAGGAAGTGTTCCTGTTTACACTTAATTACGCAGCCATAACAGCCGACACACTTGTGCAGGTCTATTACCATCCCGTATCTCATTCTGCCTTATCCGCCTTGTATGCCTTGAGCTTGACGCATATTTCAAAAGCGCCGCAGAGTGGATCGATATGCTTGTGGTCGGCAGGTAGCAGTGTGTTGAAGTTCACCCCTTTGCCCTTGGCAATCGGGCGTCCCTTTGCCCAGCCGCCCAGACCGACCACCGATACCGCCTGGCGGTGAATGAACTTGGATAGTTTCACCCGACCGGTTACCTTATCACCCCGGAAATTCTCCAGGCAGACGGTATCGCCGTCTTTGATGCCCCTCTCTGTGGCAGTTTCAAGGTTCATTACAATATTATAAGTGTAAGGATTTGCCTGGCTCATTTCATCAACCCAGGGATTCTCCGCCATAAAGCGCTGGGTATGAAGGACATCCCGGGTGGAAATACCCACCAGGTCGAACTCCGAATCGGGGGCGACATCCGTATAAAAGGCTGCCGGAAAATAGCTGAGAAGAGCCGTGTACTGATTCCAGTCCATGTGGATTCCAATTTTTTCCGCTCTCTCCCGCACAGGTTCCCGGTCCTGCTCGTGAATCTCGTAGTAGACCGGTATCCTGGCATTGACGTGGTATCTCCAGTAGCATTCTTCCGGCTTCTTTTTCCAGCTCATCATGCCGTGTTCCATGAACCATTCCAGGCCGCACTCTTCCCCGAAATAGAATTTCAATACGCGGTCGGTGAATTCGTAGCTGCCGATTCTCTCCTCCGGCCTGATAATATCAAACTCGGTCGGCTGGTTTTCCTGCTGCTCCCATTTCATGCGTTTCGTTGAAAACCAGTTCTCCAGGAAAGTATTATATTCGTCTCTGATACCGACTCTGTCGGCAAGGTCGAAGAGTATATCCAGGGTACACCGTCGCTCGTACTTGGGTGCGGTTACCGGCATGCCGACGTGGAAGTTCCAGTCGTCCATGCCGATGGGGTAGTTGAAGAAGAAACCCTGCGATGAGCTGGGGTCGAGGTTCTCCAGGAAATGGCATTCGGGCAACACTATATCGGCGAATCCCTCGGTTGTCTCATTATGCACGGTGTTAATTGAGAATATGAAAGGTACTTTCTTGAGGAAGGCTTCGGCCGGTTTCGGATTACCGGCGCTCATTACCGTGTTGGCGCCGTAGAGTGCCAGCGCCTGAGGTTCGTATGGCCGACCGGCGTTTGTCCATATCTCATCCCAGTCGTCACAATAGGGATACGGATTCCTCCCGGCGTGGGGGAAGATATCGGTAAAGTTCAACAAACCCGGACCGCTTACTTCCGGCGGCGGCCAGGGGGCTTTCGAGAACCAGACTCCCGGGGTGAGCATTCCGTCGACACTGGGGTAAGGCTGAAAGCTGGGACGGCCTGTTTCCGGGTGTCCGAAACCTCTTACCGTTCCCGAACCGAGGATGCCGCCGCACACATCCTGGTTTCCCAGTAGGGAGTTAAGCAGAGTTAATGCCGCGTATTGGTGGAAGCCGTTGGAATGGGTATTAACTCCCTTGTAGCCGACCACGCAGGCCGGCCTGTAGGGTACTTCCTGACCTTCAATCTCGATTGTGCTGCCGATTTTTGCTTCATCAACAAGCTGGTGGGTAAGACGAATAATTCTTTCTTCCGGTACGGTGCTGATTTCAGATGCCCAGGCCGGTTTATACTGTTTAAGGTGCTCTTTCAGTAGCTGAAAAGCGGGCTGACACTTTATTCCATTAACGGCATATTCACCCTCAAGTGCCGGGCGGACAAGAGTGGGGTCGTCATAGCTTTTGGCTTTGCCATCCTTTTCATCCCAGACAAGTGGATTTCCGGTCTCTTTATCCCTGACGAACCGTTTGTCAGGCCCTGCCAGGTAAGGTCCGTTTGTTTTTTGTCTTATATATTCTATGTCATAGGTGCCAATCTCATTGACGACAAGGTTAGCCATTGCCAGGAATATAGCCAAATCGGTTCCCGGTAGAATCGGTATCCACTCCGTCGCTTTGCTGCCCGAGACATAGCCCACCGGATCCATTACCACCGTTTTCATTCCCCGGTCCCTGGCTTCCGCCCCCAGCCGTATTGCCGTGGCGAGCATTCGTCCTCCGGCAACGCCCTCGTTTCCTCCGCAGCGCAGAACGAAATTACAGTACCGGTAGTCAGGAAGTATATCCCAGGCGCCGTGTACCATAGCGCCGATGTGGTGGGCAACAGCTCCGCAGGATGTTCCGACACCGCCGGCAGCCCGGTTGAGAGTGCCGAAAGAAACAAAAAATCCTCCGGCTAATAGTGTGGCTTTAAAAGTGGTACCCGGGCTTGGAGTGAATCCCCAGACAAGCTGCCTGGGGTCTGTCTCCTTTATCTTTACAAGCTTTTCCGAGATTGTATCAAGTGCTTCGTCCCAGGAGATTCTTTCCCAGCCGGGATCTTCTCCGATTCCTTTTTTCGGATTGGTTCTTTTAACCGGGTAGTTGACCCGGTTGGGGTCATGATAGTCGAGTATGGTGGCGACACCTTTTCCGCACATCCCTCCCTGTCCGCCCAGGTCGCTATCCGGCACGCTTTCGATTGCTACCGGAGAGCCGTCCACCACTCTGACCCTGGCGCCGCAAACGCCGTAGCAACCGCCGCAGATTGTATACGCCCAGTAATCCTTATCCCCACCCCTGGAAAATACTTTGTAGTCTTCTCTTTCCCTGAGGAGTTTTTCGTTCGGTATTTCTTTTAGCATAGTGCCAGAATATAGCATTAAAGTGCAGGTAGTCAACACTGGCTGGAAAGAATGGGAAAACCTGATTATAATACAAAGTTGCTGTTGAATGTTGACAAATCGGTGTGTGATGATAGAATGCCAGTTAATTGACCCACAAATAATATTCTGGAAACAAATACACCCGTGGAATTAATGGTAAGGAGGAAACTATGGAATATGGTCTGAAAGACAAGGTGGCGCTGGTAACCGGGACAGGTAGTCAAATAGGTATGGGCAGGGCTATAGCTGTAACTCTGGCGAAGGAGGGATGCGATATAATATCTGCCGATATGGATATCGAAGGAGCGCAGAAGACCGCCGATGAGGTAAGAGGCACAGGCAGGAAAGCTATAGCTGCTAAAACAGACGTCTCCAACCAGGGTGAAGTCGACGACATGGTGAAGAAAGCACTTGACGAATTCGGCAGGGTAGATATCCTTATTAACTGTGCCGGCGGAACGGCTGGGGCGGGACCTGTAATTCAGGCACTGGAAGAGAAGTGGCGAAAAGATATAGAGGTTAACTTCTACGGGTCGATGTACTGCGCCAAGGCGGTTATACCCGGCATGATGGAACGGAAATACGGTAAGATTATTAATTTTTCAACGGGTATCGCCCTGACCGGAATGCCCGGTTCAAGTTCATACGCCGGGGCAAAGGCGGCAATTATCGCATTTACCAAATGCCTGTCTCTGGAAGTGGGTCCTTCCGGAGTAAACGTCAACTGCCTACAGCCTTCGATGGTGCTGACCAATTTTGGAACTCATGCCACCATGGACCCGAAAAGAGCGGAGGAAATGGCGGCGCGGATGCCTTTGCGGAGGCTGACCACCACACAGGATATAGCGAACCTGGTTGCTTTTCTTGCCTCGGACGTCTCCAGTGGTATGACCGGACAGATTTTGTCCATATAAGAGGTAATACTAACTAATGGTGTTAATCTTTCTTATTTTTTACACCAGTAGGTTGGATGGGTGAATAAATGGATAATAGCGATGGCGGAGCAATTATTGAAGCCTTAACGTCGAATGTTTTAAATACCCGTTTTGAGGATATAGCCCGGGAAGTTGTGGATAATACCATATGGCGGATTATCGATACAATTGGCTGTGCCATTGGTGGTGTGGGAGCCTCGGGCAACGCAGAGTTGATAGAACTTGTCAAAAGCTGGGGCGGCAAACTAGAAGCTACAATTATCGGCGATGGTGCCAGGGGACCGGCACATGACGTGGCAATGGTGAACTGTGTACTGTGCCGCGGCTTCGACCGGGGACCGCTGACCCTGATTATTGACGGCAAGCGAGTCCCCAACCATACCAGTGAAACAACGGTGCTGACCGCTTTTTCCCTTGGGGAAAGCAGGGGTATAAACGGTAAAGAGCTGATTACCGCCCTGGTGGTGGGCGATGACCTGGCTGCTAGGCTGCATTACGCCCACGACCGGCCTCTCCCCGGCCAGGGTCCGCCCGGTCAGGAGATGGGACCGCGTACCGGCGGACCGCGGGGCACGGTATCCGCGTTCGGGGCCACCGCTATTGCCAGTCGCCTATTGGGATTGAACCATGACCAGTTGAAAAATGCCTTCGGCATCGCCATCGGTATGATGGCCGGCGGTAGTTCGGGTCTGTGGGAAGGGGTCAGCACCTTCGGTAAGCTGAACCAGGGCACCGAGGCAAGGAGCGGTATCAATGCAGCCCAGCTGGCTAAAGCGGGGTGGATAGGAATACCGGACGCCTTTTTTGGTGAAAGGGGAGGTTACTACCGCGGGCTTTCAGCCTGCAGTAATCCGGAAAGGATTACCGCTGACCTGGGCAAGAGATATTTCACGGAGGTTGTCTTCAAACCCTACCCCGGCGGCAGACCCACCCACGCCCCAATTACTGCTGCTCTGGCGCTGTCCGGTAAACACGATTTCCAGGCCGGGGATATTGAAGAAGTAATTCTACGCACCTCGCCTCCGGCGACGGCAGCCCACTATGCAAAGCCCTATAAAGTGGGTGCTTACCCGACGGGCGATGCCCTCTTCAGCTACAAGTACTCGGTAGCCAGTGCCCTGGTCAATAAGCGTGCCGGAAACCGGGAGTACACGGAAGAGTTCATTCGCAAGCCTGAAGTCCAGGATTTGATTGGTAAAATAAAGCTGGACAAGCTGGATAAGCCGGAGGGTATCGAACTCGAGCTGAAGATGAAAGACGGGCACAGCCTCACCGAATACATTCGCGCCGCTCCGGGGGAGCCTTCCAATCCGCTTTCCCGCGAAGACCTGATTGGCAAGTTTATGGAACAGGTGGAATTTTCTCAAACGGTAAGCAGGAAAAATGTGGAGAAGCTTGTGGAAATGACGGAAAAACTTGAGGAAGTAGCAAATATTGCCGAATTAGCCAGGCTGGTGTCTAAATCATAGTTATGCTCTATCAGGCCAGTCAACACCATTAAGTCTATTGATATGAGGAGTATACAATGAAAACGAGGAAATTGGGTTCAACTGACCTCCAGCTCTCAATGGTAGGACTCGGCACCTGGCCGATGGGCTCTATCTACGGGGGAATGAGCTGGGGGCCGCAGGACGACCAGGAATCCGTAGATACCATAGTGCAGGCTGTTGCCAGTGGTATTAACTGGCTGGATACGGCTCCAACCTATGGACGCGGCCATTCCGAGGAAGTGGTCGGCATGGCATTACAGAAAGTGCCTCAGCGCCCGTTAATAGTTACCAAATGCGGAACGACCTGGACGGAAGACGGGAAACCGGCTTTTCGCCTGGATAGAGAGGATGTGCACAGACAGTGCGAGGGCAGCCTGAAAAGGATGGGCATAGACGTAATCGACCTCTATCTGGTGCACTGGCCGAATCCGATTGAGTATCTGGAAGAGGGATGGCAGACCTGCAGCGACCTGGTAAAAGAGGGAAAGATTCGCTATATCGGGGTATCGAATTTCTCAATCGAGCAGATGGAACAACTAAAGGCTATTCATCCGGTGGCCGCCATGGAGCCACCGTATAGCATGATTGAGCGCAGAATAGAGAGTGAAACCCTTGACTACTGCAGTAAAAACGGGATGGGAGTCATCGTTTACAGCCCGCTGCAACAAGGGCTGCTTACCGGGGTGATGAAAAGCGTCGATGAACTGGCAGAGAATGACTTCCGCCGCAGCAACCCGCATTTCAAGGAGCCGGAGTTCAGCCTGAACATAAGGCTGGCCGAAGAACTGGAGCCAATCGCCAGAAAGTACGGCTGCAGTGTTGCCCAGCTTGCTATCGCCTGGTGCTTGAGGAGACCTGAAGTGACCGCAGCCCTGAACGGCGCCAGGACCTCCGGAGAGATTCGGGATAGTGTTCTTGCCGGGAATCTGGAATTAAAACAAGAAGATATTGATGAGATTGAAAAATTGCTGGCGAAGCGGCAAAAAGAACTACCGCCACCGCCTCCTCCCGGAGGTCCTCCGGGTGCTCCAGGCGGCCCTCCGGGCGGTCCTCCCGGTAGAAACTAGCGAATGGAGGTGATAACTATGAGCGAGATTACCCGGGAACTTGCCAGGTTTGCGGCTAGTACCGGCTGGGACAGTCTGCCGGAAGCGATTATCAAGGAAACAAAGCTGGTCCTTATGGATACAATCGGCTGTGGGCTCGGCGCTCTGGCGACGGAAAAAGGGAAGATGAATGTGGCATTAGCCAGGAGATACGGCGGTCCGGCGGAGTCGTCCATCATCGGTCTTGGCGACAAAATAGCCTGTTCGAATGCGGCACTGGTCAACGGTGAATTATTTATTACTCTGGACTACAGTAACATTATGGCTGGCGGGCATGACGGCGTTTATGTCATTCCGTCGGTGCTGGCGATGGCGGAGAGTGTCGGGGCATCGGGAGAAGACCTTGTCCTGGCTACGGCTCTGGGCCTGGAGGTTTCCGCCCGGCTTGCCAGAGCCGTGGGAAGACACAATATCACCCGCCAGGCGGTTGAAAGGCAGAGGACAAGCCAGCCGGGGCTGACCGGAAACGCCTACTCGAATTTCGGGGCGGCGGCCGGTGCGGGGCGACTGATGAAATTTGATGAAAACACGATGCTTCACGCCATGGGTATTGCCGGTCACCTGTGCATGGTGCTTTCTTACGGCAGATGGGGATTTGGCAGGGACAGGTACTGGGCAAAATACGCCGTGCCGGGATGGCAGAGTACCGGAGCAATATCAGCCCTGCTGCTTGCTGAGATGGGATATATGGGCGATACCACGGTGCTTGACGACCCGGAACGCGGGTTCCATTATTTCGTTGGCTATAGAAACTGGTATCCTGAAGAGATACTGGACGGGCTGGGAAAAGAATGGTGTTTCAATGTCCGGCTGCACTACAAGCCTTATCCCTGCTGTGCCGTATTTCATGGAGCACTGGATTGCTTCTGCGAAGCTATCGAGAAGAATAACCTGATGCCTGCTGACATTGAGGCAGTGAGAGTCTACGGGCGTGCCACTATGGACTCGCCGTTGTTCGGTAGAAAAGAAGTTGATACTATCTCCGGGGCCCAGTTCAATCCGCGTTATAATATCGCTGTTGCCGCTCACCGGGTGCCGGTTGGAATAGAGTGGGTGGAACCGGGTACAATGAAAAATCCGGATATACTTAACTTTATGGACAAAATAACCCTCCTGGCTCATTCGGATTACATGAAAGTTCTTGAAGAAGACCCTCTTTCCAGCCTCAGCAAAGCTGAAGTGCAGGCAGGAGGGAAGACCTACACTGTGGAGAGGAAGTACCGGCGCGGTACTACCGGCACCGAGGCAAGATTAACCGATGAGGAAATAGCCAACAAGTTCCGCCATAATGCGGATAGGATTCTTGATAAGGGTAAAACCGAAAGGGCAATCGAAACGTTTATGAATCTGGAGAAGATTGACAGCGTCTCCGAACTCATCCGCCAGATAACAGCGTAGGATATACGCTCGAAAAGGGATTCTTCTTAATCTTAGCTGGAGACCCTTCGACAAGCTCAGGGTGAGTGGGAATGAATGCCGCTCATGGTGAGTATTTAGCCTGTCCTGAGCGAAGCCGAAGGGAACCATAGCGGCGAAAGAAATATTGATATTCATTGTTGCTTGTGCAACCGTGATTAGGTAAAAGGCGAAAAGGGATAATATGGAATAATACTTTCATATATAGTAAGATTCCAGTCAGGTCGTGTACAAAAAAGGAGGAGTAAGTAGTAATGGCTAAAGACACACCAGGTGGTTACAATGGAAAAATTGTAAGGGTTAACTTATCGAACGGAGTCAGCAGCGTAGAAAAACTCGACCCCATGTTTTGCCGACGGTACATAGGAGGCGCCGGATTTGTTGCCTATTACCTGTGGAAAGAACTTGAACCGAATATCGATGCTCTGGGTCCCGATAACAAGCTTGTTTTTGCTCTGGGACCGGTGTCCGGACTTAATTTACCCGGTGGTGCCCGTCATTGCGTCGGCGCAAAATCTGCGGCCGGCGGGTGCATTGCCAAGTCTGAGGTAGGCGGTTTCTGGGCGCCGCAGTTCAAGCGTGCCGGCTATGATGCACTTATTATCGAGGGTAAAGCTGATAAACCGGTCTATCTCTTTATTCAGGATGGCGAGGTCAGCATAAGAGATGCCAGCAAGCTCTGGGGCAAAGAAACCAAAGAGACACAGGAAGCGATTAGAGAAGAGCTTGGTGACAATAAAATTGAGGTCTGCCAGATTGGGCCGGCCGGAGAGAACCTAGTCAAGTACGCCTGCATAATGTCCGGTTTGAAGGATGCCGCCGGAAGGGGCGGCCTTGGCGCCGTAATGGGTTCCAAGAACCTTAAAGCGGTAGCTGTCCGGGGAAACAAGCTGCCTAAAATCGCGGATTCTGAAAAATTTAAAGAAATCAGGCAGCAGATGGTCGCCCGCAAGCACCCGTTATCACAGTACGGTACCGGCGGTCCTGATATGGTGATGATGGTGCAATCAGGCAACCTTCCGGTACGCAATTTCCGTGACGGCTTGTTCCCTGTCGAGAAAATTACCGGTGCCGTAATAAAGGATACCATCAGAATAGCCATGGAAGGCTGCTATGCCTGCCCGATACGTTGCAAAAAAGTAGTCAAGTTTGAAGCCCCCTATCCCTGTGACCCGGCGTATGGAGGCCCCGAATACGAGACCCTGGCCGCACTGGGCTCCAATTGCGGGATAGACGATATCAAAGCAATCTGCAAGGGCAATGAGCAATGCGGTGCCAATTCACTGGATACGATTTCCACCGGCGGCACAATCGCTTTCACTATGGAATGCTTCGAGAAGGGCTTGCTGACAACCAAGGATACCGGTGGCATTGACCTGAGGTTTGGAAACTCCGATGCCATGCTAAAGGCAATCGACCTGATTGCCCGGAGAGAAGGTATTGGAGATATGATGGCGGAGGGAACGTTATCAATGGTGAAGAAGATTGGTAACGGCTCTATGGATTTCGCCATGCAAGCTAAAGGTCTGGAGGCCGGTATGCATGAACCCAGACTGAGACCGCAGCTTGCTTTTGGCTGGATAGTAGGACCCACTGGCGCCGACCACATGTTTGCCGTAATGGACATGAATACCGATATGGGCATTGATGGTCTAAAACCTCTTGGAATATTGCAGACCGTGCCATCCGGTGATTTCGGACCGCGCCGGATAGCAATATTGAAAGCCTCACATTCCCGGCAGATGTTCACTGACTCGCTCTGTACCTGTATGATGACCGGGGTGAATGCAACTAACGTCATGCCCGCCGTTACCGGATGGGAAATGACACCGGCCGAGCAGGCGCTGGTGGGCGAACGAATCCTGACCACGCAGAGATTATTCAATATCAAGCAGGGATTTACCGCTGCCGATGATAAAATTCCCGAGCGGTACTACCAGGGAAAGACCGACGGCGCTCTGGTGGATAAGCCTGTCGACCGTGAGAAAATGGAAAAAGCCAGGAAATACTATTATACGGCGATGGGCTGGGATGCAAATGGCGTGCCTACACCGCAAAAAGTAGAGGAGCTGTATATCGAATAGTGTTTTCTACCGGCCTGTAATAAGGTAAAATATTTGAGAACTAACACGTTTATCACTCTCTATCCCAGAGGGCTGTGAGAGGAACGAATTTGATGGGAAAACAACCGGACTGGGAGAAGCTATTGAAGGCAGACCCGACCGATTGGCTGCTGGAGGCGGACGATCCCGGAGTAAGGTACCTTGCCCTGCGCGACCTCGTTACAGCTGATGCCACGGAACTGGCTACTGCTAAAAAGTGGGCTCATACCAGCGGCCCGATTGCTGAAGTCCTTTCCAAAATGGATAAAGAAGGTTTCTGGGCAAAACCGGGGGCTGGATATTTCCCTATGTATACCGGCACCGTGTGGGCCGTGATTTTACTGGCGCAGCTTGGCGCTTCTATAGATATGGATAAGCGTATCGCTGCAGCCTGCGCTTATATCCTCGACCATAGCCTGACAAAATATGGCCAATTCACTGGGAACGGATCGCCTTCAGGAACCATAGATTGTCTGCAGGGCAATCTTTGTTATTCTCTTCTTGATATTGGCTGTACTGATCCGCGGCTGGATAAAGCTTATGAATGGATGGCACGGAGCGTTACCGGCGAAGGTGTTGCCCCGAATACTGACAGGAAAGCGAAAATCCGCTATTATGCGGCTAAATGCGGGCCGGTCTTTGCTTGCAACGGGACCTCTGGAAAGTCCTGCGCCTGGGGAGCTGTGAAGGTAATGCTCGCCTTCGGTAAGCTACCCGTGGAGAAGAGGACACCTCTGATAAATGATGCCATAAAAACGGGAGTGAACTTTCTTTTCAGCAAGGATCCCGCTAAGGCTGACTATCCCCTCGGCTACAGCCCGAAGCCTACCGGTAAACCGAGTAGCAACTGGTGGAAATTCGGCTTCCCTACATATTATATTACCGATGTCCTGCAAAACGCCGAAGCGCTGGCATGTCTCGGCTACGGCAAGGACCCGCGGCTGGCTAATGCCATGCAAATAATCCGTGATAAGCAGGACGACCAGGGGCGCTGGCCGATGGAATACAGTTATACCGGTAAAATGTGGGGAGATTTCGGCCCTAAAAAACGACCGAACAAGTGGGTAACCCTGAGAGCGATGCGAGCTTTGAAGCAGGCTGCACAACAGGCGCATAGATAAGCAGATGGATTATTCTATTATCGTCTATCGCCAGTGTTCATCAATAAGATTTATAGTGGCGCACTTATTTGCCGTTAAGAGCGCGAGTCCGAGGTAAGAATTCATCCTGCTTATAATGTGTTTTATAAGTAGTAGCGGTCTATTTTATGGAGAATTTCTGTCTTTGTAATACTGCATAAACCGGCCGAGAGCAGTAGCTGCTCGGCTGCTCGAGGGGAAGACGGGAAAGCCGGCCTCGGCGAATGCCGACTGGACTTCGAGGGAGAGTTTCCTGGCCTCGGCGGTGATAATGAAATCAAGCACCACCACCGTCCTTTTGCGTATCTCATTACCCAGTTTCGTTAGAGTATCCAGATACGGCTTTGCCAGCCTTGCCCGGTTTGCAAGACTAAGGTCGAACTGCATATGGACCATCAGCAAGTCGGTCTTGTCCCAGCCGGCGATTAATTCGATTGCCCCCGTGGTTCCTCTTGCCCCTCGCCGTGGCCAGAGGTCGAAAGGATTCTTAAATATACTGCCGGCTTCTCCTTCGCAAATCTCCTTCAACTTCTCCTGAATTTCAAGTGGTGCAAGAGGAACATTTATTCCGGCGTTAACACAGCTATCCGTTGCCTGGATACCGGCACCGCCGCTGAAGCCGATTATCGAGATATTATTCCCCCTTGGTCTGGACATAAACCTGAAGAGCAGGAGCAGGTCGACCATCTCATCCAGGCTGTGTACCTGAATGGCGCCGGCCTGTTTTAGCGCTGCGCTCCAGACTGTTTCCGAACCGGCGATTGCTGCCGTGTGCGATTGGGCGGCTCTGGAACCGGCTTCGGTTGTCCCGGCTTTCATAACAATCACCGGTTTCACCTGAGCTGCCTCTTTCAGTACCCTGAAAAAGCGCCGGCCGTCTTTTACCCCTTCAATATAGGCGGCGATTATTTCTGTTTCCGGGTCGTCACGGAAATATTCAAGAAAATCGCTTTCATTCAGGTCGACACCATTGCCGTAGCTAATTACCTTGCTGAAATACAGTCCGTGCGTGATGGCATCCCGGATAACATAGGTGCAGTTTCTTCCGCTCTGAGCGAGCCAGCCAAGAGGCCCGCTCTCTCTGGTGAAGCCGTCATCAAAGGACAGGCCGGTCGAAGGGCAGTACAGACCCATGCCATTGGGGCCGGAAAGTCTGACACCTCCCTGCCGGGCGATAGCAGCTATTTCCGCTTCAAGCTGCTGTCCGGTTTCATTTCCCAGTTCGCTGAAACCGGCGCTGAACAGGTGGACCAGCTTTACCCCTTTAGCGGCGCAGTCCGCAATCAGCTGCGGAGTATTCCTGGCCGGAATGGCCGAGACCACGTAGTCCACCGGCTCCGGTATATCTCTGACGCCGGGATAAATCTTCATCCCCGTTACTTCTCCGCCGGAAGGATTTAGCGGGTAGATATTGCCCTTGAAGCCGGCTTTCCGGAAGCGGGTGATGAAACTATTGGCGATACTGAATTCCTTGGAATCACTGGAAACACCGGCAATGGCGATTGACCGGGGATGAAATATATAGTCCAGAGCCGGTTTTCTTTTGTTTTCATCAGCTGCCGAATTACTATTCATTTTCGCTCTTTATTGTCAGCAGGCTCAACAGACGGCATTTTTGCGGCGTGAAAAAAGCCCTCTCCTTAATTCTTCCTGTACTCTACACAAACTGCGAGTGGCTATTGCCTTATGTAGGCTGATGCGTTTTTACCGGCGATACGGCCGGAATTGGTGGCAAAGGCTGAGGACAGCCCTGAGGCGACTTTCATGCAGTAGTCATTGCCGTACATACCGCCGGCATCATAGCCGACAGCATACAGACCGGGTATGACTTTATCATTTTTATCGAGCACTTCTGTCCTGTGGTTAATCTTGATACCACCCATTGTTCCAAGGCAGACGGTGTGCGCCTTTACCGCGTAATATTTCGGTCCCTTCAGCGGCCGGAGGTACTTTTGGTTCTTGGCAAACAGGTCGTCATGCCCCTTCTCGCAGAAGCCATTGTACTCGTCAAGGGTAGCCTTCAACACTGCCGGGTCTATCCCTATCTTTCCTGCCAGTTCTTCGATGGAGTTTGCCTCGTATACTTCCGTAGATTCATTCTCAAGAGCGGCCCGCAGGTCTTTTTCGAAGTCAACAATTTTCTGTCCGGGAAGAGACTCCGGAGATATTCCTTTATCGATTCCCGCCTCCGAAATACGCCGTACGACGCCGTCATCGAATATATTATAGGTGTAGCCTTCTTTATGCCTGGCATTGGCGTTACCCTGGGATGTATCGTAAAACGTGGTGCTTTCATCGCAGAACCGTTCCCCGGCCTGGTTGACCCAGAGGTCGGGCTGCATCACAGCAAAGCTGATTCGACCTCCCGTGCCCACTTCCTGCCTCTGAGGACCGATGCGAAACAACTCCACGGTATCGATTCCTTCTTCAGCCGCGCCGACCTCCCAGGCCATGCGGATGCCGTCTCCCATCTTATCGACGTTGCCGACAGGCTGGAGATTTTTATCCAGGTCAAAACCGGTGTATTTTTTAACCCACTCTTTATTGTTCAGATAGCCGCCGCTGGCAACAACTACCGCCTTGGCCGCTACCCGCGTATCTTCCTCTTCTCCCTCCACAATCACGCCGGTAATCCGGTCGCCTTCCTTCAGGATTTGTTTTACCGGCGTGCCGGTGATTATTTCCACACCCTTTTCTCTTGCCCGGATAACCAGTGTTTTTATGGCAGCGGTGCCTTCGCCCCTGACGATGTGATATGTCCGGGGGGCATCTATCATGTTAATCGTGACCTCGGCAATCTCGACTCCCTGCTCCTCCAGCCAGGCAAGGGTAGAGGCAGACTCATCGACAATAGCCCTGACCAGTCGTGGATTATTTCGCCAGTGGCCGTACTCGATTATTTCCCTGAAAGCTTCATCCCTGCCATAGGTGATATACCTCTCTTTTTGCTGGCGGCTTTCCACGGCAAAAGTGCCCTTGAAAAAGTTGGATGTGCCGCCCAGAGAGCGCAGTTTCTCAAAAACGACCACCCCGGCGCCGGCTTCCGCCGCGGTCAGCGCCGCCACCAGTCCTGAGGCACCACTGCCGATTACAGCAACATCGGTTTCGGCGGGTATTTTACTCATCTTGTCCTCCCTCTACTGTAAGTGAAAATCATACTTGAAAGTGTCCATAATGTAAAGAAAGTACTCACTCCATATCTCTGAATACAGTTTGAAAAAAATACCCTCAGTAGCTGCTCCAGAACTCTACCGGCGTAATCTTCAGCCTGAGGTCGCATTGCAGGCAGCGGCTGGATTCGTAGTCGGCCCCTTCCCCATCCATATCCTGTATAACCTTGCAGAAGTCCTTCAGCCGCTCTTCCGGTAATACGTATGATTCCTTATAGCGGGTCATACAGGCGAAGCCTTCTCCCGGTCCCAGCCAGGCTTCGGCTTCCGAATCAGGAGCCAGTTTCTCGTCGATATTCCCGCTGCTGCCGAGGAACCTGTCAAGGGCGGTGGCGCTTTTTCTTCCCGAGGCGATGGCTTCGATAACCGAGGCGGTGCCGTGCACGGCATCCCCCGCGGCAAAAACACCTTCCCGGCTGGTATTCAGGGTAAAAGAGTCCAGTTGGATGAGACTGTTTGCTGTGGTATCGAGTCCGAATCCCTCCGGAATTTCCGGCCTCTGGCCGATGGCGAAAATTGCATTGTCCGCTTCGAGAACGTGGAGAGAATTTTCCTGGACTTCGATTTTAGCGTTTTTATCTTCGTCAAAGCTGAACGACTCCACCTCAAGGAACTCCACTCCGGTGATTTTCCCGTTTTCAACCAAGATGCATGTGGAAGTCTGCGACGGATAGACGATAATGCCTTCTTCTTCCGCCTGGACTATCTCGTCGTCGGTAGCTGGCATCTCCTCCCGGGATTCGATACAGGCTATCTGTACCTTTTCAGCCCCGAGCCGCCGCGCGGCGCGGGCGCAGTCGAAGGCGACGTTACCACCGCCCAGCACAACGACCTTTTTCCCGATAGCCGGCTTCTTACCGAGGCTGATATCCTTCAGGAAGTCGATACCGATGAGGGCACCCTCATTATCAGCGCCCTGAATCGGGAGTTTTTGTCCTCTATGAGTCCCCACGGCGACGAAAACGGCATCATATCCCTGTCCGAAAAGCCCGTCGATTGATTCGATGCGGGTACCGGTCTTTATCTCGACTCCCCTGTTTTTTATGTCTTCTATCTCCATATCGAGTATTTCTCTGGGTAGCCGGTATTCCGGGATTCCGAAGCGCATCATTCCTCCGGCGAGTGGCAGGGACTCGAAGACGGTAACGGTATGGCCCTGGTTGGCCAGGTAGTAGGCAGCCGTCAGGCCGGCCGGGCCGGAGCCGATTATCGCCACCTTTTTGCCGGTTGGCGGCTTTATAGTTAAATTTTTATCCCACAGTTTCTCCTCGTCGTACCCGGCGGCAAAGCGTTTTAGCTCTCTGATTGAAATCGCCTGGTTTACCTCGCCTCTCCGGCAGACACCCTCACAGGGCTGGTCGCACACGTAGCCGAGCACTCCGGGAAAGGGGACCTTTTCTCTTATCACGGCGGCTGCCGCGGCGTAATTCTTTTCCCTGATGAAACGGATGTATCGCGGAACATCTATTTCGGCCGGGCAGTTATACCGGCAGGGAATGAGAGCCGCCCTTCTTTTTCTGCCGGTTCCGATTGCTTCCTTGTCCTGTATCGCCCCGGTGGGGCATACCTCGGCGCAGGCACCGCAGAACCGGCAGCCGGAATCGGCAAGCGGCAGGTCTGAAGCGGTACCGGTACAGGTTTCCATGCCCTGCTTCCTGTAAAACAGTACGCCGACGCCGCGGAGTTCCTGGCACGCCCTTACACAGCGTCCGCAGACGACACATTTATCGGGTTCGTGGATAAATAGCGGATTACTTTTGTTAATCGGCAGCAGTTTGGTGCGCGTCCTAACCCTCAGTTCATCGCTGATGAGATACTGCTTGAGAGACTGAAGCTCACAGTTCAGGTATTTGTTACATGACTCGCAGTCCTGGGGATGCCCGGCGAGAATCAGTTCCATTGCCAGCCTTCGCCTGCTATCTATCTTTTCCGTTTTTGTCCTGACCGTCAGGTCGTTTGTGGCGGGTGTTGTGCACGAAGTTGGCAGCCCTTCCACGCCCTCTATCTCCACGATGCACAGACGGCAGGCGCCGATAGGAGACAGGTCAGGATGGTGACAGAGGTGCGGAATGTATATTCCGGCGTCAAGCGCCGCTTCGAGGACGCTTTTCCCTTCCCGCGTCTCAACGTTCCGTCCGTCTACATTTATTCTAATAGTGTTCACGGTCGCTCCGTCCGGGCTTCTTTATTCCGTACCGTTTGCCGGGCACCTTTTATCTTTGATATGAGCATCGTAGTCATCACCGAACAGACTGATGCTGCTTAGCACCGGATTGGGAGCGGTACTGCCCAGACCGCAGATACTACCGGTCTTCATCGCTTCACTAAGCTCGACAAGCAGGTCCAGGTCGTCGGGTCTGCCTGTGTTTCCTGAAATATCTTTCAGGATATCATACATCTGATAAATTCCCTCCCGGCAGAAGACGCATTTACCGCATGACTGAGTCTGGAGGTAATGAATGACCTCTCTTACCATCTCCACGGCACAGGAGTCGCTGCTGAATACCTCGACCGTACCGGAACCGATAATTGCTGCCGCTTTTTCCATAGTCTCGTAGTCAATGGGCGTATCCAGAGAATCAGCAGCGAAGAACGCACCGGTCGGGCCGCCGAACTGGACAGCCTTCAGTCTGTTACCATCGGCGACTCCGCCTCCAATCTCTGTTATTATGTTACATAGCGTCGTTCCGAACGGGACCTCGATAGTGTATCGGTGAACGATATTTCCGGCAAGGGTCATTACCTTGCTGCCCCGGCTCTCTTCCGTGCCGGTACCGCCGTGCCATTTCTCCGGGCTGCTCTGAAAAACTGCCGGGACATTGGCGAACGTCTCGATATTATTTATCAGAGTGGGTTTACCATGAAGCCCGCTTGCGGCAGGATAGGCGGTGCGGATGTAAGGTATTGCCTGCTTCTCTTCAAGTAAGCGGATGAGCGCTGTTTCCTCGCCGAGTACAAAAGAAGATTCCACCTCTTTTATCTCGATTTCACAACTGAAAATTGAGTCCAGGATATTTCCGCCGAGGAGACTGTACTCTCTCATCTGCTCCAGGGCTTGGGCAAGCCTTTTTATGCCGTGTTTGTTTTCAGCGCTAACGCAGACGGAGCAGCGTGAAGCGCCGACCGCGTAAGCCCCGATGAGTATTCCTTCCAGCACCGAATGAGGGTCGCTTTCCAGGATTAGCCTGGCGGTGCGTGATTCGGGGTCGGCATCTACGGCATTGCAGATGACATACTTTTCACTTCCTTCAGCGTAGCGGCAGATTTCCCATTTATCTGCCGTGGAATAGCCGGCTCCGCCCCTGCCTCGCAGTACTGATTTTTTAAGTTCTGCAACCACCTGGGCCGGTTTCATCTGCCAAGCCCGGGCAAGTCCGCTATAACCCTGCCCCAACACTATGTAGTGATTGATATTTTCCGGGTCAATATTGCCGCAGTTACGCAGGGCGAGCCTGCTCTGAAGTTTGAACAGAGGTATTCCGGACATCTCCGGAATACCATCTATTCTCTCGTCACCGATGCTGCAAAGAGCTAAATCCGGCCGCGGGTTCCCGGTAATCAGATAATCGTTTACCAGGGCGGAGGCTGCTTCCGGGGATATATTCTTGTACAGGATGGAGGGACAACCCGGCTTTTCTATGCGTATGATAGGCTCAAGGTCGTAGTAGCCGCAGGAGCCAGTGGCGATAGCTTTGGCTGCCAGACTGCGCCTTTCGATTTCTGCCTGAATAGCTGCGAAAATACCTGAAGCAGTGGTATTATCGGCGAGTGACGCAATGAATATCTTCGTGCAATCTCTGTCGGTTAAGAAGCTGCATTTAGACCTGGCTTTGGTGAGGACCTGCTCAAATTTCACTCGTCTTTCTTTCCAGAGGCTAATATTTTAAATATAGTATTCGGTGGTACGGTTAAGTCAATGTTTTATGTAGTTTGACAAATAGCAGCCTATAAATTAATCTGGTTCACATATTGTAAGTTGCTAACACGGGAAGTAAAATTATCTATGATTCCTTGCGGTAATATTAGCAAAAAATAGCAATAATTGGAAAGAATTTGTGCAATTGAATGACATCAGGACAGTATTTGATGCTGAATGAGGCGGACGGGGACGTGAACGTGAAGGGTTACGATGCGAAATGAGTGAAAAAGCTTTCTCTGACCTGAGAGTTCTGGACTGCACCCGGGGGATTGCCGGACCGTACTGTACAAAACTGCTGGCTGATTTCGGCGCCGAGGTGATAAAGGTCGAGAATCCGGAGGGAGGAGACATTACCCGAAGTATGGGTCCCTTTCTTGAAGATGAACCTGACCCCGAAAAAAGCGCCACCTTTTTCTACCTGAACACGAATAAAAAAGGTATTACCCTCAACCTTGAAAGCAAAGAGGGAGTTCAAATATTCAAACAGCTCGTCAGGACAGCCGCTGTCCTTGTGGAGAGTTTCAAACCCGGCAAGATGGCTGAGCTCGGTCTGGACTCCGACCTCCTGAGGAAGATAAATCCCCGGCTGATAATAACCTCCATTTCCGCCTTTGGTCAGATGGGACCCTACCGCGACTACGAAGCGACGAATTTCACCCTGTACGGCATGGGTGGAGCGATGTATACCCAGCGGCCGGGAACAAAACCGATGGAAAGGCCGGTGGTCGAGGGAGGATATCAGGCAGAGTACGCCACCGGAGTTCTGAGCTACATCGCCACTGTTGCCGCACTCATCAATCAGGGTAACTCTGGTTCGGGCATAACTATCGATATGTCAGTAATGGAGTGTGTCACCAGCACCCTGATGGGGCACGTTGCCGAGTACTCATATCTAGGTCTGAGCCGGAGGACCAGTCTCTTTGCCATTCACGGCTATCCTATAGGTTACAGCGTTCCTTGCAAGGACGGATGGATAAGCCTTACCCCTGGAATAGGCGGAGCGCCCAATATCGCCTTTCTTATCGGGCAACCCGAACTTCAGGATGACCCGCTTCTCGCCGATACCCGCACCCGTATGGCTGAGCCGGAGCGGTTCGATTCTCTGATTGCTCCCTGGCTCAAGGAGCGCGGCAAATGGGAGATAACAAAAGGAGCCCAGGAGTTACGGCTGGCCTTCACCCCGGTTCTGAGCCCGGAAGAGCTTCTTGAGGATAGGCAGATAAAGGCAAGGGAGTTCTTTGCCAGAACCGACCATCCGGTTATGGGTGAGGTCGCCTACCCCGGAGCTCCGGCCAGGCTGAGCGAATCGCCATGGCAGGCGGGCAGAGCCCCCCTGCTCGGTGAACACAACGAAATGATATATGGAGAAATCGGCTACTCCGGAGAATCACTCGCCGGATTGAAGAATAAGGGGATTATCTAATCCGGGAAGGTTTGAATGGCATATAAACTGCTTGGCGGAATACGAATTCTTGACCTGACGATGGTCTTCGCCGGACCGGTCTGCACGAAGATACTTGCCGAGATGGGCGCTGAAGTCATCAAGATTGAATCAATCCAGCGCGCTGACGTTTTTACCCGGGCAAATGTTTATCCCGAAAATGACGCCGGAGAAGACCCCTGGAACCGGGGCTGTCTGTTCCATACCCTGAATGCCGGTAAAAAGGGGATTTCACTCAACCTGGGCAGCGAAGAAGGCAGGGAAATATTCAAGCGCCTGGTAAAGATAAGCGATGCCGTGGTTGAGAACTATTCCCCCAGGGTAATGGAGAACTGGGGACTGAGTTACGAGGAACTGAAAAAGATAAAGCCTGATATAATCATGGTCTCGATGAGCGGTCTGGGACACTATGGTCCCCTGAGAGATTTTTACATGTACGTGCCGGGTATGGAAGGGATGAGCGGGTTGACCTATATTACCGGTTTTCCCGGTGAGCCTCCCCTGCTTTCCGGCTGTGCCTATGGCGACTGGGTGACAGGAGCCAGTGCCGCGGCAGTCCTGATGACGGCGCTGTATTACCGGATGCAGAGTGGTAAAGGGCAGTACATCGATGTTTCCGGCCGGGAGGCGGTTGCCTGTCACATCGGAGAAATCATTACCGGTTATACCCTGAATAAGCAAAATCCGGAGAGGCAGGGAAATCGTCATGCCACCGCAGCGCCGCACGGCTGTTATCGCTGTAAAGGTGAAGATAGCTGGGTGAATATCGCCGTGGAGAGTGACGTGCAGTGGCAGCGTTTCTGCAGGGCTATCGGCAGTCCGGCCTGGACGAAAGAGGAGAGGTTCGCCACTGCCCTGAGCCGTCGGCAAAACCAGGACGAGCTTGACAGGCTGGTAGAGGAGTGGACAGGTCAGCACGACCATATCGAGGTTATGCAAATCCTGCAGAGAGCCGGGGTTCCTGCTGGTGCTGCCCTTAATATGAAGGAAATTAATATTAACCCCCACTTAATCGACAGGGGCTTTTTCCAGATTATTGACCATGGCGAAGGAATTGGCGGGAGGCCGGTATCCAGCCAGATGCCGGCGAAGCTCAATGGAGTGGAGAGCTTCGTTCCCAGGCGGGCGCCGCGTTTCGGCGAAGACGATGAATATGTGTTCGGCACCCTGCTGAAAATGTCGAAGACCGAGATGGAGAAGCTTTCCGAGGATAAGATAACAGGCGGACCACCCGTTTTCCCGAGGGGAAGACCGACCCGCACCGACCTCATTGAGGAACAAAAGGCAGGCTGGTTTGATCCCGATTACCTCGATGAGCTGAGGGAAAAACACGGTGAAGATATAGGGAAATACGGTTAGAAGGAGATACTGACTACCGTATTGACATATGTCTTGTGCCGTTGTTAAATATGAAACTTAACATATTACTTCTGAAGGGCTTTGCCCTGAAAGTAGTATATCCGTGTCACCCTGAGCACATTCGCTCCGCTCAGTGTAAACTCCGCGGAGGGTCTCGGGTGGGTTGTACTATAAGATTGACTGCCCTACCCTGAGATTCTTCGTCATCCGCCTCTGGCGGATTCCTCAGAATGACATTTGAAGCAAAACCATTCTGGAGAGAAAGGGGCGAATACGGAATCATACAGGCTTTGTGGAAAGCGGGTAATATCCTGAACTATATGAAATAAAGGAGAGAAAGGCTGATGTCAAAAGAAACTGTTATTGAGACTGATGTACTGGTTCTCGGTGGAGGTGTTGCCGGCTGCACGGCGGCGATAAAATCTAGGGAGCAGGGCCTGGATGTAACTCTCGTCGATAAAGCATATGTCGGAAAATCAGGCACCACTGCTGCCGCCGGGATGCGCTTTTCGGTTTTTAATCCTGCTTTTGGTGATGACTATGACACCACTTTTAAAATGATAACGGAGGGAAGCGGGTATTTAAACGACCGTGTCTGGACTGATATCTGCATCAGGGAATCCTGGGCAGCCTATGAAACACTCGCTTCCTGGGGCGTCGAATTTCCCGTAGAGAATAAAGAAGAGGGGGTATTCGTACCAAAACATAAGGTAGACAGCCCGTTTACCTCGGCACGTATTATAAGGAGAGGAGTTCCACCCCCGCTCAGGAAACAGGCGGAGAAAGTCGGCGTCGGGATAATGGACAGAATCACTGTTACCGACCTGCTGATGCAGGATGGGAAAGTGGTCGGAGCTGTTGGATTTCCTCTGACCGGACTGGATTCAATTGTGTATAAGGCGAAGGCCGTAGTCCTCTGCACCGGAAGCTGGTCATTGAGGACGGTGGGAGCCGAGACCCATAACATGACAGGGGACGGCCAGGCAATGGCTTACCGGGTCGGAGCTGAGCTGACCGGCGGCGATATGCACTCTTCGCATCACGGCTCGGCGGAGTATCCTTCATGGCGGGGTGGCAGGGCTGCCCGAGCCATCTACAGACGTTTTGTTGACGCAGAGGGCAAGGTAATTCCTTACGGCTATGAAGTCGGTCCGGCGGTGGACATTGCATTCCACGAGGGCAGGGGTCCGATTTATCATGACCTCGATGCCGCAACCGACGAGGAAATAGAGCGAGTATGGCAGAGACAGCAGAATTCGGACGGCATGGAAAGCGCCCGGATAAATTATGACCCCCGCAAGCGGGGTAAACACAGGATATCCGGTGGCCAGGACTGCACGGTCGGTGCCGCTTTGTGGCCTGCGGATACCAACTGTGCTACAACCATTCCCGGACTGTATGCCGCCGGCGATGCCCTGAGTATAAGGTCGGCAGCCTTCGGAGGCCTGCCTTCCGGCACGATTATGGGCACCAGGGCTGCGCAGGGTGCTGCGGAGTGGGTATCCAGAGCGGGTAAACTGGAGGTGGATGAAGCGGAGATAGCCAGGGTAAAGAAAATAATGTTCGACCCTGTCCAGCGGAAGGGTGGTTTCAGCCCGAACTGGGTGACTCAGCTATTGCTGAATACAATGGTACCCTATTACGTCCTCCTTATCCAGCACGGCGACCGTTTGCAGGCGGCGCTGACAATGGTCGAGTTTTTCAGAGACCACTTTGCCTCCAGGCTTTACGCCACCGACCCCCACGAACTGCGTCTCGCCCATGAGACCAAGAATATGGTCCTCGGTTCCGAGCTGGCGCTGAGGTCCTGTCTTTTCAGGACCGAAACCAGAGGCTCGCATTACAGAGAGGACTATCCTGAGAAAAAAGACCCCGAGTGGCTGGCCTGGATAAAAATAAAGCTGGAAGACGGTAAGATGAAACTCTGGAAACACCCGGTACCGGAGGAGTGGTGGCCGCCTGAACTCAAAACCCGAAAAGCAGCGCCTAGATGAAAACAAAGAGAATAAATCCGGGTATTAAACTGCAGAAAGGAAATTAAAATGACTATTGAGCGGATTGACCCTGAGTTATGCGACGGTTGCGGGATATGTGTTAATAGCTGCGCGACAGATGTGATTAGGATGGACGAGAAAACCAACAAGGCCGTCATTATGTACCCTGCCGAATGCAACTGCTGCGACTATTGCGAACTCGATTGTCCGGTAAACGCCATCTATGTTTCACCCGAGCGGCACTCCCCGCTCGTCGTAGGCTGGATATAATTGGCTTTGAAGTAGTTCCAAATGAAACTGATAAGGAGAAGATGATGAGCAGTATTAAAGAGATAATGTACTTCGATAAACCGGAGCGGACCAATTCCGATGAGATGGTGAAATTTGCCAAGAAGCGAATGGATGACCTGGGGATAAAAAATGCGGTCATAGTTTATTCAAGCGGCTACACGATGACAAAGTTTAGAGAAGTAATCAAGGGTGAAAAGGGCCTTAATGTTATTGCGGTGACAAATCCGTCACCCCATTCTCCGGCAAAAGGGACGATGCCCGTAATCATCCGGGATACTGATAGTCTGGAGGTACGGAAGCGGAAAGAAGAGCAGCTTGCCCAGGGAATCACCGAGATTTCCGTTACTATCCAGGATGATGTCCGTGAGGAACTGGAGAAGGAAGGTATCAAGGTACGTTATCTGAATGACGAACTGATTCTGGGAGAGCCTCTGAATCTGACCGGCACCAATGCCACAAGAAGAGATTTGCTGGCTCCCTTCGGCATTCCGGCACATTTGCGACCTCTTGACATCGATGCCGGAGAGGACCTGTCACTCTTGACAATAATAAGCCAGGGATTCCGCGTCTGCGTGGGATGCACGGTACTCTGTGTGAAAAGCGGTCTTATCGAAGAGGGCGATCTTACTCTGGCTATCGGCGGGGTGTCTACAGCCCTCATTCTCAGAGCCAGCGCCACTGCCAGGACCTGCCTGGTGAAAGAGGTTATCGGTTTTGAAAGGGGCTCTTCATGGTTTGAAAGAGGCAACCAGATGGGCTAGAGGACTAGCAGGTAATGAAAGCCTGTTTCCCAGGTCACTCTGAGCAATAAGGCATACTATATCGGAACCAGTTTGACAAGGCTGTCCGAAAGATGTCATTCTGAGGAATCCGCCAGAGGCGGATGAAGAAGAATCTCGGGGTGGGAGGGAGAATAGATAAGAGACGCCTCCCCCAACCGAGATCCTTCGCGGAGTTTACACTGAGCGGAGCGAATGTGCTCAGGATGACGATTACGCATGTTCGGACAGCCTCGTTTCTAATTGGTGGTTCTACTGGTTTTGGCACCCTTAATATCCTGTTATTTTGTCAATCGGCGCCGCCATCGATTCTGATTTCCTGTGCCGTAATGTAGCCGGACTGGTCGGTCGCCAGGAACATGACCAGGTCGGCGATATCTTCGGGCGTACCCATCCGTCCCAGTGGTATTCGAGGACCCATCTGCGGTCCCTCAGCCTGCCTCTTAAGAAGCTCAGCCACACTGATACCCTCAGCCTCCGCCCTGGCCCTTATAGAATCGTCTCTCAGGTTTGTCTCAAAGGCACCGGGACTTATGATATTTACGTTTATTTTGTACTGCGCCAGTTCGAGAGCCAGAGTTTTGGCCAGTCCCATTACACCGTGCTTTGAAGCGCAGTAGCTGGCGCTTCCTACATAACCCCTGGACCCAGCCAGAGACGATATAAACACGATTTTTTTACCTTCGGGGTCTGGTATCATGGCCCTGGCCACCGCTTTGGCAATGAGAAACGGCCCGGTGAGGTTTACATCGATAATCTTTCTCCAGACTTCTTCATCAAGGTCGACTATTGACGTTCCCATCGGGCCGCGGATGCCGACACACTGGACGAAGATGTCTATCTTGCCGAACCTGTCCAGCGTTTTCGTCACGATATTATCCACGTCTTTGCTGCTGCTGATATCGCCGACGATCGCCAGACCTTCGCCGCCCGCCGCCTCTATTTCTTCAACCACGGTTTCCAGACCACGCCAGTTTTCCTCGCCGGGCCAGATGCTCTTCGGAGCCATTTCCTTATCGACGGCGGCTACGCTGGCTCCCTCTTTGGCAAACCTCACCGAAATAGCGCGCCCCATACCCCTGATGCTTCCCGCTCCGGTAACCAGACAGACCTTACCTTCGAGATTGTTCATATTAATTCTCCCCTCATTATTTTTCCTTTGATATTCCTGAAAATAATGATATTAATGAGCGCCAATATAATAACATGATACTCCCAAAGACACCATACCTGATAATACTGGTACCGTTCGGTTTTGGTTGAATGGAAGACTCTCCTTTTTAGTATATCTATTCCCACCCACCACCCTTGTGGAAGCTAAAGAGGGGGTACCCCCCTCTTTAGAAATCTCCCCCTGGCTTCCAAAGTCTCGCGCCTGCCATAGTCCCGATGAAATCGGGATGGCGGGCAGGCTTTAATCCACCTCTCCCATCGTTCTTTGCTTAAAAGTACGCTTTTTCGCTTCTTCACTTTGTTGATAGGGGGAGAGATTGATGAGAGGGGGCTCCACCCCCCTCTTTTTTACGCCCCTCTCCAGCTGGGAGAGTATTTCTTTCATTTTCAATGGTTCTAGCTGGAGAGGGGCCAGGGGTGAGGTAAAAATTACCAGCCGGAAACAAACAGAACCATAATACTGGATTTATATCCTGTCAATAGCTGTGAATCGGGCGCTACCTTGAAGTCATCCCGCCGTCGACAGGCATAATGTGACCGGTAATAAAAGAAGCTGAATCCGAACAGAGCCAGATGACAGCCTCGGCCATATCTTCCGGTTCGGCGATTCGTCCCATCGGGATTACGTTCATCATGTTGGCTATTGCCTCCGGGTCGGAACCCGTCAGGTTATCAAATAGAAGGGTTCTCCTGGTTGGAGCGGGGCATATCACATTGACCCTGATACCGGAGGTAGCGCACTCCATGGCTGCCGCCCGGCTGAGTCCGACAAGACCGGTCTTGCTGGCGTCATATGCGGCAAAGCCCGGTACTGCCTTGAAAGCCCCCACCGAGGATGTATTGACGATAGCTCCACGCTCCTGTTTCAGCATCTGCCTGATTTCATACTTCATGCAGAGAAAGACTCCCTTGAGGTTTATATCTATTGTCCGGTCCCAGATTTCCTCCGGGCATTCCACTATCTCGACAACAGGTAAGCGCTTGCCGTCGGGTCCGATTCCGGCGTTATTGAAGGCGTAATCAAGAGACCCGTAAGTTTCCACGGCTTTATTGACCATTGCCTCAACCTCTACCGCCTTCGAGACATCACATTTCACGAAGGTCGCTTCACCTCCGGCGGTTTTTATTAAATCAACCGTCTCTTCTCCGCCTTTTATATTTAAATCGGTAGAAACAATGACTTTTGCCCCTTCCCGGGCGAACGCCTGGGCTGTTACCCTTCCTATTCCGGAAGCGGCGCCGGTTACCAGAGCCACCTTACCCTGAAATTCTTCTGCCAATTTCTGACTCCTTCCCTCCGGTATTTTCTACACTTCCGTATTCTCATGCCACCGGTTTGTTGCATTGTTGGGTGGCCGTAGAAAAGTGTTGACAGCAGCGGTAACTATATGTAAGCTTAGGCTAATTCGCTGTTATTTGTCTTTTATATGCTGATGCCTGTAAAATGTCAAGTTAGTACTCATTCCGCAGGCTGAAAAGTACAATTTGTTAACAAATCCACTGCCCAGTTGCGTGAGAGGGGGTAATTCGCATGGAGCTGACGTATGACAATATCCTGAACTGGATGAAGGAATACTTTGAGACCTACAGCGCCTACGGACAAAAACCCGAGACTGCTGACCGGATGAAGGACTTTTTCGCACCTGATTTGAGGTTCATTCCTTACATTGCCGGGATAGGAGGTCCGGAAGGTGGTTTCAGGAGTCGTGACGAGTTCATACGGACGGCGAAATCCCATCCTTCCTGGTATGAGAGGCTGATACCGGATGATATTACGATTGATGAGAGACGGAAAGTCGCCGTTATCCTTTTCAGGATGGAAGTTGTAGATACGAAAAAGGATGAGGTGGTAATAAGAAAAAGCGCAATGGCACACTATGAACTGGTCCTTGATGAGAATGAAACAATCAAGATAAAGAAGATATTATTCTTCTGGGAGACTATGCCCCTGGATAAAAAAGAGTTTTATGAACTCTTCGGACGCGAATGAGCCGGAAAGAATAAAAACGGTATCGACACCGGGCTTATCGGAAGGAGGTTGTGACCTTGGAGTTAACGTATGATAGTATCCAGAACTGGATGAAAGAATACTTTGAGACCTATAACTCATATGCTCAAAATCCGGATACCGTCCATGAGATGGATAGATACTTCGCCCCGGATATGGAATTTATCCCTTACGTTGCCTCGTTAAAGGGACCTACAGGTTCCGTGACCAGCCGTGATGATTTCTATAAAATCCTGGCGGGACATCCTTCCAGTTATGAGACCTTTGTGCCCGAGGATATCGTTATCGACGATAGGCGCGGTGTTGTGGTGGTACTGCTAAAAGTCCAGGTTTTTGATAGCAAAACCAATGAAGTGCTGTTAAGAAAAAGTTATTTGCCCTGGTACCAGCTGGTACTTGACGAGAATAACACAATTAAGATTAAGAAGATACGGTTCTTCTGGGAAGTCATGCCGCCGGGAACACTCGAGGTCAATGAATTGTTCAGCGGGCAAAGGTAACCGACGAATCTACCAACAGGAGAAACATTGACCACCGGTTCATTAATAATAACTCATTCGGTGTGAACCTGCTGGGCATGCAAATGGAAGGGGTGAATGGCTCTGAATAAAAGGTTCACAAGGCTGCTGGAGCCTGGTTATATAGGTAAGGTGAGAACCAGGAACAGGATGGTTAAGACAGGCGCGGCAATGCTTTACTGGCATGAGGACGCGCTTGATGTCGACGGCAAAATGATGGCCTTCTATGAAGCGCTGGCCAAGGGCGGCGTGGGCCTGCTGATTGTAGAGTCCCCCACCATTGATTATCCCTTCGGCCGACGCTGGCACTGGAGGTACCGTCTTGATGATGATAAATACATAAAGGGCATCAGCGAGCTTGTTAAGGTCATTCACAAGCACGGCTGCCCTACCTTTATGCAGATGAACCATGACGGGCCCTGGCAGTCGATGTGGGGACCTTCGCCCATCATACCGGGACCGCCGATTGGCGCTTCCGCCGTTTCTTTTAATTCACCGATGGATTTCCATAATGAACCGCCCAGAGAACTGTCTGTAGCCGAGATTGAAGAGATTGTGGACAAGTTCGCCAGTGCGGCGGTACGAGCTCAGGAGGCAGGATTTGACGGCATTGATATAAACGCCGGAAGCAGTCATTTACTGCATAATTTCATCTCACCTTTCTGGAACAGGCGCGAGGATGAATACGGTGGCAGTCCTGAAAATAGAGCCAGGTTTCCTGTTCAAATTATAAAAGAGATTAAAAAGCGCGCCGGAGAGGACTACCCTGTCTCCATTACGATAAACGGCATTGAAATCGGTCAGGTTATCGGAATCGATAACAGACAGTGCATAACCGCCGATTACAGCCGGCAAATAGCCCAGATACTTCAGGACGCCGGAGCTGACGCCATTCAGGTTAGGTCTCACTGGCTGGGACGGCACACTTCCTCGTTTCTTACTGAGGCTATTTTCTACCCGGAACCGCCCATTCCACTGCGGGAGTTTCCCGTGGAATACGATAAAAGTCGCCGGGGAGCCGGAGCTAATGTCCTGCTTGCTGCCGAGATGAAAAAGGTATTATCCATTCCCGTCCTCGTCGTCGGCAGGATGGCCCCTGAACTCGGTGAGAAGGTCCTGAGGGAGGGGCAGGCGGACTTTATTGCCATGACCAGACGCCTGCTGGCCGACCCGGAACTCCCCGATAAGGTTGCCGCGGGAAGACTGGATGATATTGCGCCCTGTACTGCCTGTGATACCTGTATTGATGCCAGTGTGACCAAGCGGTGCCGGATGAACGGCGCTCTGGGAACGGAAGACCTGTGGTCAATCAAACAGGCAGGACAGAAGAAAAAGGTACTTATCGTTGGCGGCGGACCGGCCGGAATGGAGGCTGCCAGAGTCGCCGCAATGAGGGGGCACCGGGTCTCTCTATATGACAGTGTCCGTAAGCTGGGAGGAATGGTGCCGATGGCGGCGATGGTAAAGGGAGTTGAAATTGAGTGCCTGCCAGAACTGGTTGGCTACCTGAAAAACCAGATTACGAAGTTTGGGGTAAATATTAAACTCGGTAAAAAAGTTGATGCCTCGGTAGTAGATAAGATTAAGCCGGATGCAGTTGTCCTGGCGACGGGGGGTATCCTGGCTGTACCGGAGATAGCGGGAATCGATAACCGCAGGGTAATCAGCGTCGAGAAGCTGCACCGCAGACTCAGGTTTTTCCTGAGGTTCCTGGGGCCGGTAGTCATGAGGTGGCTGACCGGGTTCTGGCTGCCGGTCGGGAAGAGGGTCATTGTTATCGGCGGTGCAATCCAGGGCTGTGAACTGGCTGAATTTCTCGTCAAGCGAGGCAGAAAGGTCACCATCATGGAAACTGGTGAAGCTCTGGGAGAAGGAATGATACAACATCTGAGACAGCAGCTCATTTTGTGGTTCGAACAAAAAGGCGTGACCATGATGACCGGAGTTGAGTACAAAGAGATTACCGATAAAGGATTGACTGTCCTTACCAAGGAGGGGGAGAGAAAGACGATTGAAGCCGATACCATCATACCGGCTCTGCCGCTGGTTCCCAATACGGCGCTGATGGAAAGTCTGGAGGGAAAAGTCCCCGAAATTTACGCTATCGGCGATTGCAGTCAACCAAGGCTGATAGTAGATGCCATCCGGGACGGTTTGCGTACCGGGCTTACCATATAGTAGGTTATTCCGATTCTAAAACATGATGAATGGAGGGTTAACGGTAAATGGCTGAAACAAGGTACGGGAAATACCTGAAAACGCATCCAATTGAGGATGCTCCTTTCGGGCCAGTCTTCAACTTCTCCGGGGAGGAAGATTTTAAGTCTGATTTCTCCATGTTTGCCATCTATGTCACGAAACCGAACCTTATGGAGGAGACAGCCCACGCACACGACTTTGACATGTACCTGGTTTTCTGTGGCAGTGACCCGGATAACATGGACGACCTCGGAGCGGAAATAGAGCTGTCGTTCGGTGAGGAGGAGGAAAAACATACTATTACCTCGCCCACCACGGTATATATCCCGAAGGGATTAACCCACTGTCCGCTTAATTTCAAGAGAGTTGATAAGCCCGTCATGTTTCTCCATGCCTCGATTGCGCCCAAATACGTGAAATAATTAGCTGCCTGCAGACAGCTTGCGTTGCTGTCCGGGCAGTTCGGGAAATCAGTAAACGGAAAAACCTGCCGACACAGCAGGAGGGAGGTATTCGGGGATAGAAGCAGCAGGCTTGCAGGAACACTAATTATCTTGACACGGGATTCGGCTGAGGTGTATTCTCTTGATACTGTTCAGGCGAGAGCTAATCATGACCAAAACCCGGCGAAATAATTCCTTTTTGAGATATCATAATAACTACCTGAAAAAGGGAAGAAATGATGGAAAAGAAAAAGGTAAGAAACAAGCGGGTTGACGAAGAACTGATGCTGAAAAAGAGACGGGAGGAGCTCGACCGCTTGCCGACCGGCAGGGAGGTCGACTTCGATGACGCGGTGGCGTACCAGAAGAGCCTGCCTGATACCAAAGTCTGGTGGAAAGTGATGAAAAAGCTCGAGGACGAGGGGAGGATGAGCGTCTTCCCCAGGGCGGGAACACCACTCCTCAAGGACATGATTGAACTCTGCCAGTCGATAAGAGATGCCGGGGTGGTCCTCATCCCGGTAACAACCGATAGCTACACCCGTACCGGTCAGCATGAGAAGGTCGCCGAGATTATGAAGGAAGTGGAAAAGACCGGCAAGCCGCTGCTGAACGGATTTCCAATCTATTACTATGGTGTAAAAAATTGCAGGAAGCTTGTTGAAAGCGTTGATGCCGCTTTCAGCCCCAGAGCAGCCGGGGGGGACATAGCCATTGCCTCCGGGATGACTACCGCCGGGGGAGGAATCGGTTTCCTTGGTTTCGGCAGCTATTCAAAGAATATGACGATACGAGAGCTTGTCCAGAACAGCATGGAACGGATGAGTCTGGTCGGATGGTACGCCGATAGAGGAGTTATCCTCTGCACCGACCTCCACGGGTGGCTGCCCGGCGCTCCTTTCCCGTTGAGTGTCAATATAGCCTGCCTGGTAATAGAGGCCGTTACGGCAGCCGAGCAGGGCCAGAAAGCCCTCTACCCGCTGGTGCACTGCATGGGAAATATTGCCCAGGACATGGCATCGATAAGACTGGCTCCGAGAATAATCAGAGAATACCTGGACAAATTCGGATATGAAGACTGTATGATAACCGGTACCTGCCCTTCGCAGACTCCTCTTTTCCCGGTTGCCAGACATATGGGAGGAGCGTTTGCCTATCTTACCTATGTGGCGATGGTGGGGGCGCTGGCTAAATGTAATGCCGTGGACCTGAGAAGTATCGACGAGGGGGCGGGTGTTCCTACCACGGAAACCCACGAGGTTAGCTACCGGGCGGCAAAGTGGATGTTTGACGTAATCAGGGAACAGAAGCTGGAGATTGAGATAAAAGAAGTGGATGTAGAGGAGAAGGTGACCGAAACAGAAGTGCGAGCAATCCTCGATAGAGTACTTGACCTCGGTGACGGTGATATCGCCGAAGGCACGATACAGGCTGTCGAATCCGGGGTACTCGATTCGCCGTGGAGTCCCAATGTGACTGTCAAAGATGAGGTACTTGGAGTTCGTGATGCCAGGGGGGCCTGCCGCTACCTTGAGTTCGGGAACCTTCCCATCCCCGAAGAGATAAAGGATTTCCACCGTGCAAAAATAGCGGAGAGAGAGAAGATAGAGGGTAAGAAAGTAGACTACTACACGGCGGTCCGGGATTTATGGAGTTTGAGTAAAGGGAAAATAGTTGGTATTCCTCCTTATGACCAGTAATCCTCCGGAGTGTTACAGTAAAGTACAGTTCAGAAGGAGCAGCAATGAGTAAAGCACCAACAGTAATAACCGGGACCGTGGGAACTGATGCCCACGTTATTGGTACAAAAGTCCTGTCCCGTGCCCTGAAGGATGCCGGATTCAATGTCGTGGCTCTGGGCATGCAGGTATCGCCACAGGAGTTCATTAAAGTGGCCCAGGAAACAAACGCCGATGCTATCCTGATGAGTTCACTCTATGGCATGGCTGACCTCGATTTAAAAGGATTTAATGAAGAGCGGATAGAAGCCGGTCTCGGAGACGTACTGCTCTATATCGGCGGTATTGTTGGACTGGGCAGGCACGATTTTAAAGAAGACGAAGAGAAGTTCAAGAAGCTGGGATTTGACAGAGTCTATCCTCCCGAGGCAGACCTGGATGCAGCTATCGAAGACCTGAGGAATGACCTGAAGGCGAAAAACAAGATGTAGCTAACGGGGATACCCGGGAAAGCTTGAGATTAATGGACAGTATAAGACTTTTAATCGACTTCGGCAGTACTTATACCAAAGTCGTTGCGGTTGACCTTGATAAAGAGGAAATTGTATCGGCGGTTCGGGTCCCCTCGTCGGTCGAGACCGATATTACACTGGCACTGGAAGAAGCCCTGAAACAGGTTACGGACAGCACCGGTATAGGCAGCCTGGAGAAGAAAGAAGCCCTCGCCTGCAGCAGCGCCGCCGGCGGTCTGCGTATGGTCTGCGCCGGTTTCGTACCCGACCTCACCAGCAAAGCAGCAAATCATGCCGCTCTGGGTGCTGGAGCCAAGGTAATCGGCTGTTACTCGTATAAACTCACCCGGCAGGAAGTTGATGAGATAGAGGCTGCTGCCCCCGATATAGTTTTGCTTTCCGGCGGGACCGACGGTGGAGATGAGCAGGTAATTATCCACAATGCCGGGATGTTCTCCCGTACCAGCAGCGGCATATCCAATATCATAATAGCCGGAAACAAGACTGCCTATGATGAAATCAGAGCTGTTTTTGAGGGTAACGGCAAAAATGTAATCTATACAAAGAATGTGATGCCTGAGATAGGCGTCCTGGATGTAGCCCCGTGCAATAAGGAAATACGGGAGCTATTCATGAAGAACATTATCGAGGCAAAAGGAATTGCCCGGGCCAAGGTGATTATCAAAGACGTCATAATGCCGACTCCTTCGGCAGTACTGGAAGCGGCCAAACTCATCGCTGACGGCTTTGGCGGCGAAGCGGGGATGGGCGAACTTATTGTCATTGACCCGGGCGGAGCGACCACCGATGTTCACTCCATTGCCCGCGGTAACCCGAGCCGTGGCGATACCATTGTTGTCGGTTTGCCGGAGCCGTACGAAAAACGGACCGTGGAAGGCGACCTCGGAATCAAGCACAATATAGACACACTGCGGGCGCTTGCCGGGGAGAGAGAGACACCGCCTAACTTCACTGCCATTGTCAATGGATTCCATGACGGGCAGCTACCTGTAACCGAAGAGGAGATTGCCTGCCACAGGCTGTTATCCTCACTCATGGTGGAGGTTGCTATGGACCGGCATGCCGGAAAGATTGAGGTGATTTATACCCCAACCGGAGAAAAGCTGGTCCAGCACGGCAAGGACCTGACCGGTATCGGGACTGTAATCGGGACGGGTGGTCCTATTATTTTCTCAGGTAATCCACGGCAGATTCTGGAAGGAGTTTTGTTCCGGGAGGAAAACTCCTTCGCTCTCAAACCCAGGGCTCCCGAATTCTATCTTGATGAACAGTACATTCTTTATGCAGTAGGATTACTCAGTCAGGTTGAACCGAAAAAGGCATTGAATTTAGCCAGAAAATACCTCAAGCAGATATAGCCTGTACTGGAATATTATTACCTGGATTGGAGAGAAAGTATGCTGAGCAACTGCCGGGCACTGGATTTAACTGATGATAGCGGTTTTCTCTGCGGGAAAATACTCGCTGACCTTGGTGCCGACGTAATCAAGATTGAGAGGCCGGGAGGAGACCCTTCGCGCAACAAAGGTGATTTCTGGCACAATATACCGGATGCCGAGAAAAACCTTTACTGGTTTGCCTACAACACAAATAAAAGGGGTATTACCCTGAATCTCGAAACTGCCGATGGCAGGGAGATATTTAAGAAACTGGTCAGGACGGCCGATTTCGTAATCGAGTCTTTCCCGCCGGGCTACATGGACGGACTGGGCATAGGATACTCCAGCTTCAGCCAGATTCATCCGGGAATTATCTGGGCATCAATCACACCGTTCGGGCCGGATGGTCCGTACCGGGACTATAAAGACTCGGATATAGTGGTTATGGGAATGAGCGGTACCATGTACCAGACCGGGGAGCGTGACGAGGCACCGGTGCACATCAGCATGCCGCAGGCATGCCTTCACGCCGGGGCGGATGCCGCCGTAGGCTCGATAATTGCCTATTACCACCGGGAAAAGACCGGAGAGGGACAGCATGTCGATGTCTCGATGCAGCAGAGCGCAGCCTGGTTCCAGGCTAATGCTGTGCCGACGTGGGAACTGAACGGTGGAATTCTGAAGCGCGTCGGGGCTTTCCGCGCCGGATTGAGCCGGAGTGTCGGCCAGCGGCAGGTATGGCAGTGCAAGGACGGCTATGTATTTTTCAACGTGATTGGCGGCAGGCAGGGTGCCAAGACACTCAGCTCACTGACGGAGTGGATGGACAGCGAGGGTATGGCTACCGAGTACCTTCGGACCAAGGAATGGGACAACTTCGATATGTTTTCTGTTGACCGTGAGGAAATGGAAAATATCCAGAAGCCAATCGGAGAATTCTTCAAGACTCATACCGCAAAAGAGCTCCTTGCCGAAGCGGTACCGAGACAGGTATCAATCGGTCCATTGTCCAGCATGCAGGACCTGCTGGAGGACGAATGTCTCCGGACCCGGAACTTCTGGACGGAGATAGAGCACCCCGAGCTGGGTACCACCATTACTTATCCGCGGCGGTTCGTTGAGTCATCTGAAATTGACATTTCTACCCGTTTCCGGGCACCGCTAATCGGCGAGCACAATGAAGAGGTCTATAATAGCCTCGGACTTTCCAGAGGAGACCTTGCTTCACTAAAAGAGGCCGGAGTTATCTAGAGGGAGTAAATGCAGATGGAGATAGATAGAAGAGAAGGTGCTTTAAGCGGTCTGACAATATTTGCATTCTGCTGGGCGGTGGTAGGCCCCCTCACCATGAAATTCTTTGCCGACCACGGGGCAAGGGTAATACGGGTAGAGACGAGCAAGCGTCCCTGTGTTATGAGGTCATCGGGTCCTTACAAGGGTAACAAACCCAACCTGAACGCCGGCGGCTATTTTAACTACTACAATTCAAACATCTTGAGTCTCACTCTTAATATGGAACTCCCGGAAGCCCGCGCCATAGCCAGGAGGCTTGCCCTGGAATGTGATGTATTCATGGAAAACTATACCCCGGGTAACATGGAGAAATGGGGATTGAGCTACGAGGAGCTGAAAAAGGAAAGGCCTGACATTATAATGCTGCGGCAGAGCGGTTACGGTTCCTGGGGGCCGTATTCCAAGCTGCCGGCGTTCGGCATGGTACTGGTGCCTATTGTCGGCCTGCCGAATTTCATCGGCTGGCCGGGTCGGGAGCCCCTGCCGGTCGGCGTTTCCGCCTATACCGACTGCATAAGTCCGCGTTTTGCCTCGGCGGCTTTAATCGCCGCTATCGATTACAGGAATAAGACCGGGAAAGGTCAGTTGCTTGATTTATCACAGTTTGAAACGGCGCTCTATTTTATAATGCCGGGTATCCTTGACTATGTTACCAACGACAGGGAGCCATCGAGAATCGGAAATTCTTCGTCTTATGCCGCCCCTCACGGCGTCTATCCCTGCAAGGGTGACGACCGCTGGTGCACTATTGCCGTGTTTAGTGACGAGGAATGGAAAAACCTGTGCCGTGAAATGGGCAGACCCGAGTATCTGGAGGACCCCAGGTTCAGCACCCTGATTGGCCGTAAGGAGAACGAGGACGAGCTTAATGAATTAATAAGCGAATGGACTGTCAACCTGACACCGGAGGAGGTTATGGAGAGATTGCAGGCGGCGGGAGTGGCAGCCGGCGTTGTCAAGAATACGGCTGACATATACCAGGACCCTCAACTGAGAAATCGTAATATTTTCTGGCCGATGGAGCACAGCGAGATGGGTCAGTTCACCCACCTGGGACAGAGTTTTCGGTTATCGAAGACACCGTCACAGCCGTACTCGCCGAGTCCGCTTCTCGGCGAACACACCGAATATGTCTGCACCAGGATACTCGGGATGTCCGACGAGCAGTTTGTTGACTACCTGCAGATGGGGGTATTCGAATAACCGAACCTGCCTCCAGATTATATTGACCTGAGTATGAATAAGTGAGGGAGTAGTGTAATGGACTCTTCTTGTAAGTTTGCCAGGAATTTCGTTACTACACGTTATGAGGATATTCCTGAAGAAGCAGTGGAGATTACCAGGAGAGAAGTCCTTGATATCTTGGGAGTTGCTCTGGGGGGCTCGGCTAAACCCGGAGTAAAAGAGCTTCTGGAACTGATTACCGATTGGGGTGGCAAAGAAGAGAGCACGATACTCTGCTACGGGAACAGGGTCCCGGCGCCGAACTCCGCCCAGATGAACGCCACGATGAGCCACGCTCTGGACTATGATGATACGGGCACTGGGCCGACTCACCCTTCGGTGGCAATCGTGCCTACCTGTCTGGCTCTGGCGGAGCGGAAAGGCGGGGTCAGCGGTAAAGAGCTTATAACGGCGGTTGCCCTGGGCGTCGATATGATGTGCCGCCTGGGACGCGGTTTCAGGTGGGTAATGGAAACCCTGCCGCAGGAACAACTGGTGACGATGCCGGGGCAAACTCAGCCGGGAGCCGGCTGGCACCTTACGCCGCTTTACGCATTTATCGCTTCTGCCGGCGCTGCCGGCCGGATACTCGGGCTTAACGAAGAGCAGATGGTCAACGCCCTGGGAATCGGCTATCATCAGAGTGCCGGAAACGGCCAGTGCGTGCTCGATGGCGCTCATACCAAGAGGATGGGTCCCGGTTTTGCTGCCCGGGGCGGCTTGACCGCGGCGCTGATGGCTGAAAAGGGTATTACCGGCGCCCCGAATATCTTCCAGGGAGAAGACGGCCTTTACTTCCTCTATCACCGGAAGATTTGTGATGATGAAGTCCTGACTGCCGAACTGGGCAAGAAATTCGAAGGGGTCAGCGTCGCCATGAAACCCTATCCCTGCTGTGCCGGAACTCACGGCTTTGTCGGCGCCGCGCTGTCACTTGTAGACAAACACGGTATAAAGGCTGATGACGTGGAGGAAGTAAATATAGTCTGCCGTAAAGGTGACGTGCTGTGCGTGCCTCTGGAGGTGAGAAGCCACCCTCGCAATCCGGTGGACTCCCAGTTCAGTGTGCCTTGGGCGGTTGCCGCTATTATCGCCAGAGGGCGGGCTGGCATCGGTGAGTTTAACGAAGAAGCTATATTAAGCAGGGATATCCTTGACGTCACCGATAAAATCCGTCTTGAAGAGATTACGGACGCGGTGAAGCCGGATGGAACCAGCCCTCTGAAAGTGGAAATTAAAATGAAAAACAGACAGACTTATTCCGCACAGACCGGCAATCCTATGGCGAACCGGGGAATACTGCCTTTCAGCGACTACGAGAGGAAGTTCAGGGACTGCGCCTCTTATGCTGCCAGAAAGATACCGGATAAGAATATTGACAGGGTAGCGGAACTGGTTGATAAGCTTGAGCAGGTACACGATGTGACCGAGATTATCGACCTTCTTTCCTGACAGGAATAACAAGTATTATTTTGGAGGTGGAAAGATGGCTGCACCACTTGAAGGCATTAAAGTCCTGGATTTCAGTATTGCGGTAGCGGCACCGTTGGGCGGAACGATGCTGGCGGACATGGGGGCTAAAGTAATAAAGGTGGAAAGAATTCAGGGTGAGCCACAGAGACTCGGACTCCCTGCCGGAATGGATGACGTGCTTGCTGACAGGCTGGCCCGGGGAGCGGTCGATACCGCATCGTGGATTGCTCTCAACCGGGGTAAAGAAGACCTGGCAATTGATGTCAGGAACGAGAAAGGAAAGGAAATCATAATAAAACTCATCAGGGACGCCGATGTTGTCCTGGAGAGTTTCCGTCCCGGTGTTATGGACAGGCTGGGGCTGGGCTACGAAGCCGTGTCAGAGATTAATCCCCGGATTATTTACTGTGCTTTCACCGGTTACGGAGATACCGGACCAGTTGCCCACCGTGCCGGGGGAGATATGTGGAGCCAGGCGATGTCGGGCATGATAGCCGAAGGAGCCCATCCCGGCGGGCGACCTCAGATGCTCACCATGGGCGTGGTTGATAATACCAGCGGTATGCTTGTGGCCTATGCGATAATGACGGCGCTGTATGTCCGGGAGCGGACCGGTGAGGGACAGTATGTTGCCCTCAATAACCTGAGTGCGGCAATGTACCTTCAGTTTTCCGGTATGGCGGGATTCCTTATGGACCGCCAGGGACGGGCTGAAGTAGAGAGAGGTCAAGGAGGAGGTATGGCGCCGCCGTTCGGCCCTTACAAGGCTAAGGACGGTGACGTGTTCACGATATTCGGTTCTGACCCTCTCTGGCCCACACTGTGCAAGGTGCTTGAAATTGAACATCTGACGGATGACCCCAGGTTTAAGAACGACGCCGTCAGAAGGCGGCATAAAGACGAACTGGAGCCGATTCTTGACGAGGCATTCGGTAAAAAGACAAGGGCGGAATGGGCGCAGATATTCAGGGAAGCGAAGATGCGCTGTGACCCCTGCCTGACCTTTGAAGAGCTATGCACTCATCCTCAGGTTGAAGCTAATGAAATGATTTACACCACAACCCACCCGGTGCGGGGGGAGATAAAAATGCTGGGGAATCCCATTAAACTGAAGAAGACTCCGGGGAATCCTCAGGGACCTTCACCCCTCCTCGGGGAGCATACCGAAGAAATCCTTCTCGGACTGGGATATACTTCTGAAAATATCACCGACCTGGAAAAGGAAGGAGTGGTAAAGGCCATCTCCAGAGAAACCGGAAAATAGTGCTGGTGATTGTTATATTATCGCTAATATTCACTGTATAATAAAAAACTGACCAATCATCAATAATGTATTATCTCGACAACTAATATTTTTAAAGTATCCGGGGAAGAAAGTCGGAGGTATAAGGATGGACGTGATATTCGACCTTGTCAAGCATATTGTTGGTACGAGGTACGAGGACATTCCTGATGAAGCTGTGGAGGCGGCCAAAAAGGAGGTTGTTGATAGTCTGGCTACAGCCTTGGGCGGTACTACCAAACCCGGAGTCGGGGAACTTGTGGATATAGCTCGGGAAATGGGAGGAACCCCGCAGAGTACCATCTTCGGTTATGGGATGAAATGTCCTGCCCCGAACGCAGCACAGGTTAACGGCACGATGATACATGCCCTGGACTATGATGATGGGCATCCGGTATCTCTTGTCCATATAGGCTGTGTGGCCGTCTCGACCTGCTTTGCCGTTGCCGAAAGGATGGGGGATGTGAGCGGGAAAGAGTTGCTGACGGCTCTTGTCCTGGGGGCGGACCTCGACTCCAGGCTGGGACTGGCCAGCAGACCGGGCGGGAGTGCTCTCGGTGCCGGCTTTCATCCGACGACCCTCTTCGGCTATATATCCTCGGCAGCCATGGCTGCCAAGGTGATGAGACTCGATGAAGAAAAGATGATTAATGCCATCGGTCTTGCCTATCACCAGTGCGGCGGCGCCGGTTCCGGTGTTGGAGACGGCGCACTGGCAAAAAGAATGGGGCCGGGATTTGCTGCCAAAGCCGGAGTTACCTCCGCCCTGATGGCTGAGAGAGGGATTACCGGGGAGAGAAGCTCCCTTGAAGGAAGAGACGGGAGAGGTGGGCTGTATAACACCTACATCAAGGGAGATTATGACCCCGGCATATTGACCGGTGAGCTGGGTATGAAATACCTGGGAGTGGATATCGGTGATAAGCCATATCCCTGCTGCGGGTTTACCCATCCGTTTATCGATGCCGCCCTCTCTTTAAGGTCCAAACATGATATCAAAGCGGACCAGATACGTGAAATAACGGCTCTCGGCGGACAGTCCGGGTACGGGATGACTCAACCGCCGGAGATAAAACAGGCTCCGCGGACAATTGTCGATGCCCAGTTCAGTGTGCCGTATACGGTGGCTACCGCTCTTGCCAGGGGTAAGGTCACTCTTCAAGACTTCACCGATGAGACAATCAAAAGGGAAGAAATTCTTGAGATTGCCCGGAAAGTGACCGGACAGCTTGACGATAGTCTGACCAGGCACGGCGTGTCACCGGGCAAGTTGACAATAATAATGAACGATGGCACGGAATACTCCGAGTTTGTTGAAGACTTCCTCGGCAGTGTCGGCAACCCGATGACGTTCGACGATTGCGCCGAGAAATTCAAGGAATGTGCCCCCCTTGCTTTGAAACCACTGCCTTCTGAAAAGGTGGAACAGATAATAGAACTCATCAGGAATCTTGAACAGGTGGATGATGCAGCCAAACCCATCCAGTTACTTGCATAACTAACATATTTTAAGAAATGACTGGAGTAAGAGAGCCTCTCGCCGGCCGGCGAGAGGCTCTTCCTCATATCGGGTACAATTAACCGGGTTTCCTGATTACTTCTCAGTCGTTGCCGGTTAATCGGGCGGTTTCTGCTTTGCTTCCTCCTCTTCCTTTAACTTCTTTTCCAGCTCATCGGCTCTTTTAATCCGCTCCTTATCCCGCCATTCCTGGTGGGTGGCTCTGTGCCATACTGCCCTGTCATCCCTGGCTTTAGCCCTGGCCAATGCCTCTTCCACGAGTTTGGGTACTTCTTTCCCCTCTGATTCGAGCTTTGCTTTCAGGTTGGCTAAAGCCCGGGGGGTTCGTGCCATACCTCTTCCTTCTGCCCTTTCGCCATGGCTCCGGTCTCCCGGCGGACGGCGGCCCGGTGCAGCGATAGTCCAGATATCCTCACAGGCTGTGGTATAGCCCTGAAGGTCTCTAGTGTGATAAACGGCCTGCTTGATATACTGCAGGGCGGTAAAGGTAAGGCGTTCGTTCTCAGCGACGCGGTTGGCGTAAGCGAGGGTCTCTCTTTCCAGGGTTTCATAGTCCGGGAAGATACGGTTGACCATGTGAAAGTCATAGCATTCGCGGGCTGTTAAAAATCTGTGTTCATACATAACCTCAAGCATCTTGCGGGCCCCCCAGTCCCAGGTACCGGGGTCGCACTGGCCGACCTCTGCCAGGAATAGGGCATCTTCGGAGGCGAAGATAACATCCATTACCCCGGCCAGGAAATACCCTCCCCAGATGCAATAGCCGTGTACCATGGCGATGGTAGGTTTCGGGATCCGATGAAATTTATGGAGGTGCATCTCCTGTAAAAAGTACTGGTGCTGTTTGTTATATTGCTTCCACACCTCACCTTCGGAGCGGTAGTCCTTCATTAACTGCTCGGGTGTTCTCCGGTCTGAAAGCATTGGCGCTGACTCCGGCGTGAGCCCGATGGCATCGTGTCCGCCGGAGAAACAGGGACCGGCTCCTGAAATTACTGCTACCTTGCATTCAGGGTCCTCGGTAAAGCGGTCGAAAGCGTCCTCTATCTCGGCGTACATCGGATGGCTGATGGCATTCAGATATTTTGGCCTGTTCAGTATTATCCTGGTTACCTTGCCAGGTTCGTAAATAATACTTTTATACTCCATAGCCCTTCCCCTTTCTCGTTGGTATTATGTACTGTGACTTCATATCTTAACTATTGCTGATGTTTGATGTCAACGGCGGTCAGGCGGAGTTGGAGTACTGTTCGGTTTTGATTGAATGAAGTGCTCCGCCTTTTTAATAATATCTATTCCCACCCTCTTTAGAAATCTCCCCCTTATCTCCCTCTCAAACGGTTACCTGCTTTATCATGCGATTATTAGCCTTGTTAAAAAGGGGGAGAGCTTGTTGAGAGGGGGCGCAGCCGCCTCTCTCTTTTACGCCCTTCTCCAGCCTAGTTAATATTTCTTTCATTTACAATGATTATGGCTGGTGAGGAGAAAAGGGTTGGGTCAACAATACCAGCCAAATGTAAATAGTACCAAATTATAACCCGCTAGACGCAGAGTCACCGTTCGTTATATAATACATAATATTAGATGTCGTCTTTTTCACTATCCGGAAGCGGTGTCTGATATCACAGACTTCCAGCCTTAAGCCACAATGAAGCCCGGATATTTAAATCAGATTAAATTTATGCCGGTAGAGGATGGGATTTATCCGCCCTTTGTTATACCCGGATTATTTTTCAATGAAGGTATTATTACCGGCGTAGCTGTAGGGATACCAGATTAGATAGAAAGGAACCCGGCATGAACAACATGGGACATTTTGAAGCGTTATTCAATCCTGAGAAGGTTGCCGTTGTTGGAGCATCCAATAATCTCAGGAAGTGGGGAGGTGGTGTCTTCCACAGTGTTCTGAAATCTCCTACCCTCAAAGCGATGTACCCGGTTAATAAAAACACTGAAGAGGTTCAGGGAGTAAAAGCCTATCCGTCGGTTAGGGACTTGCCCGAACCGGTTGATTTCGTTGCCATAGTTATCCCTTTTACCGATGTACTCCAGGTAGTAAAGGATTGTGTTGCCAGAGGTGTCAAGGCGGCGCTCATTATCACCGCCGGCCTGGGAGAGACCGGACCGGAGGGGGCAAAACTGCAAGAGGAGATAGTGAGGACGGCCCGTGAGGGCGGCCTGCGGCTGACCGGACCGAACTGCATGGGGCATTTCAATGCCACCAGCGGCTTCTCCACAATACGCATGGGACTGTCAATAGAAAAAGGAGAAATAGGCGTTATCTCCGAAAGTGGTGGTTTTGCCGGGCATATTTTACAGTGCGGCGCTGAGATGGGCGTCGGGTTCAGCAAGTTTGTCAGCACCGGCAACGAAGCCGACCTCCATTTTGAAGACTACCTGGAGTATTTTGCCCAGGATGATGATACAAAGATAATCACCGCCTATGTCGAGGGCCTGAGAGAAGGTAAACGCTTCTTCGAACTGGCAAAAGAAATTACAGAGACAAAACCGATTGTGCTGGTGAAGGTGGGAAGAACGAAAGCCGGAGTCAGGGCGGCAAAATCACACACCAGTGCCATTGCCGGCTCGGACGATGTATACAATGCCATGTTCAAGCAGGCGGGAGTGATAAGGGTGGATGAGGTTGAGGAGATATTCGATGTAGCTTCGGCTCTGCTCAGACAACCGCTACCGAGAGGCAACAGGGTGGGTATCCTGACTTTCGGTGGCGGCTTCGGTTGCGTGGCATCGGATGCCTGCGAGAGAATGGGTCTGGAGGTAGCCCAGCTATCACCCGAGACAATCGAACGGTTGAATGAGGTTTTACCCGACCGGTGGCCGCACGCCAATCCTGTTGATACTGTTGGCTTTGGAGATGTCACCTACCCCTGTCTCTGGCCGTTGATAGAGGATGATAACCTGGATTCGATACTTGTTATCGGTGGTATCGGTCAAATGGGAATGTGGGGGCGCCCCGACCGCCGTGACAGACTATCAGCGATTGACCAGGCTGACAGCGCCCCGTCATTTATCGAGGAGGCTGAACAGGCATTGAAAGACCGGGAGAAAAAAGAGGAAAAGGAACTCGATAAGCTATTTGACTATCTGGCAAGGTACAAGAAACCTATTGCCGTGTTCAATCACCATGCCAGCAGGATGCAGGACTCACCAATATTTAAAAAACTCAAAGATAATGGTATTATGATGTATTCAACCCTGGAAAGGGCAGCCAGGGTGCTGTCATACCTGGCGAAATACAGTCTACAAATGAAAAACTGAGTAAAACAAGTAATGTCATTGTGAAACCCGATGGCCGAGGCTCAGCAGGCGGTCGCCAGTAATGATAGCAGTAAAAAATAACAGGATAAACTGAAGCAGGATTATGGCAGATGTAAATAATAAACAGCTATCAGTACAGGAAATGGAGACGGTGGCTAAGAAGTTGCGCCGTCATATTGTTTCAATGACAGGGAAAGCTGGCAGCGGTCACCCCGGTGGCTCGTTATCAGCGGTCGAAATCATAACTGCGCTCTACTTTAAACTATTGCGGCATAACCCGGAAGACCCGAAGTGGGCTGACCGTGACCGGTTCATTCTCAGCAAAGGACACGCTGCTCCGGTGCTTTATGCCGCGCTGGCCGAATGCGGCTATTTCCCGGTAGAAGAGCTGCTTACCCTCCGGCAGCTTGACAGTCGACTCCAGGGGCATACCGACCACAAGCTGACTCCCGGAGTCGAGCTTTCAGCCGGTTCTCTGGGACAGGGACTCTCTTTCGCCATCGGAGTTGCCCTGGCAGGACGCCTCAATAAAAAGGACTATACGGTATATGTCCTGCTTGGTGACGGAGAGTGCGATGAAGGGCAGGTATGGGAAGCGGCCATGGCCGCCGCTCACTATAAGGTGGATAACCTTGTCGCCATCGTCGATAAGAATGGCCTCCAGATTGACGGCTGGACCCGTGATGTGATGAACCTCGACCCTCTGAACAGCAAGTGGCAGGGTTTCGGCTGGGAGGTCTTGGAGATTGACGGGAATGACATTAACCAGGTTTTATATGCCCTGGAAAAGGCAAAGCAGGTCAAAGGTAAACCTGCCGTGATAATCGCCAACACAATCAAGGGCAAAGGCGTCAGCTTTATGGAGAATAACGCCGATTTCCATGGTAAGGCCCCCAACGCCGAGCAACTGGAAACGGCACTGAAGGAGCTTGAATAAATGGCTGAAACAGCCTCGACCAGAGAATCATACGGCAAGACCCTGGCTGAACTGGGCAGAGAAAACCCTGATATCGTTGCCCTCGATGCCGACCTGTCCGCATCGACAATGACAAAATTCTTCGCTGCCGAGTTCCCGGACCGCTTTTTCGACTGCGGCATAGCCGAGGCGAATATGGTGGGCATTGCCGCAGGACTGGCGGCCTCAGGCAAGATACCCTTTGCCAGCACCTTCGCCGTCTTTCTTCCCGGGCGCTGCTTTGACCAGACCAGGGTCTCCATAGCTTACAATGGTCTCAACGTTAAACTCGTTGCCACCCACAGCGGCATCAGTGCCGGAGAGGACGGCGCCACACACCAGTCGATTGAAGACCTGGCTCTTATTTCTTCACTGCCCGGTTTCACGGTTATCGTCCCGGCTGATACCATAGAGACCGCCCAGGCAGTAAAAGTGGCGGCTGCTATTGAAGGACCCTGCTACATCAGGCTCTGCCGCCCGAATACTCCTGTTGTCCACGATGATAACTACCGCTTCGAGCTTGGCAAAGCCGACCTGCTGAAGCAGGGCGCTGACGCAACGATAATGGCAATCGGTATTATGGTCGATGCTGCCATAAAGGCTGCTGAAAACCTTGAAAAAGAAGGCATAAATTGCCGGGTGCTGAATATGTCCACCCTCAAACCAATTGATGAAGCGGCGATTATAAATGCGTCAAAAGAAACGGGAGCCATCGTTACTGCCGAAGACCACCTTGAACACGGCGGTCTTGGCAGTACCGTCGCCCGGGTTCTGGCTAAAAACTTGCCGGCGCCAATGGAGTTCGTCGCCATAAAGGATACCTTCGCCAAATCAGGCAAACCGGCCGAGCTATTACAGAGGTATGGCCTGACTGCCGAAAGTATCGAGCAGGCCGTACGCACCGTGCTCAAGAAAAAGAAATAGCAATATTACAGGAAACCGTGAGAGGAGCCAGCCATGCCGCTTAAAATAACGCTGCAGGAAGCAAAAGACCGTGCCATCAACCTCATGAGCGAGGGCTATCACTGAGGTCCGAGCGTCCTGCAGGTCATGCGGGAAGCCTATGGACTGGAAAATGAAGACCTGCTCTGGGCAGGTACTAACTTTTTTGGTGGTATATCCGGCTATCAGAAAGCTCCCTGCGGGGCTGTATCAGCTTCAGCGGTATGTCTGGGAATACGCCAGCTCTGCTCTACAGATGATGAAGAGAAGGTCCAGCAGGAAAAGGAAACAGCACGACGTAAAGCCAGAGAGCTTGTCCAGAGCTTCGCCGAGAAGTTCGGTAATATCATCTGTCTGGAACTCATCGGGGTCGATTTCTCCATCCCCGGAGAGCTCAGCAAGTTTTTCGATTCAGGCAAGGGCGAAGAAACGTGTCACCAGTACGTCCAGTTCTGCGTGGAAAAGCTCTACGAGCTTGATGAGAGCTAGACTTTCCCGTTCCTCTCAGCAGAGGTCTTACTGAGGTCTTTTATCTCCGCCATTTCTGACTCACGCTGCATTGCCAGCCGCCTCTCCCTGAGGAAGTGAGTAAAACCCACCAGGCAGGGCAGACCAAGGCTGTAGGTTATCAGCGTTACCGGTACTCCCATCAGCCAGCAGACCAGCGGCAGCGGGACAAACAGCAGGGCACTGGTAAGGGTGATATTTTTCCTGATGACAAGTGCCGCCAGTGCCGGCCCGCCTACAATCAGCATCGGCTGAGTAACCAGAGCCAGCAGCACGCCGATTGTCGTACTCTCCCCCCGGCCGCCCCTGAAGCCGATAAAAACCGGCCAGTTATGCCCGATGACGGCTAAAGCTCCGGCTGTCAGCACGGCTGCCTGGGGAAGATTCACCGCCCGGGCAAGCAGAATAACAAGCAGTCCCTTGGCAACATCGATGAAGAACACAGTGATTCCTGTTTTGTGGCCAAGCTCATTGAAAGCATTACGAGCACCCACGTTTCTATCGCCCATCTGCCGGATGTCCTTACCCCTCAAAAGACGCCCGGCAATATAAGCGGTGGGGACCGAACCGAGAAGATAACTGAATACCAGTACCAGCCACGGCATATCACGTCACAACCTTATCTCTTTTTCCAGCCACTCGATATGTTCATGCTTCCTTTTCCAGAATACGTCTTCCCAGATATAGTTGAATGCCAGCTTCTCCCAACCTTCGAATTTCTTGAAAAACTCGAGTATTTTATCGCTGGCAATTAACTGTTCATTGAAAATCAGCCTTGACATTATCTTCTGTTCCCACGGAGGAATTGTTTCCAGTCTATCATAAAAGTAAAAGTGCTCGAAAAGCAGGTATTCCACTGAGGCTGGCCCGATGCCGTACAGCTTTAGCATCTCGGTCCTGACTTCTTCCCGACTCTTTTTACGCAGAGTGAACTCATCAATTTCCTTATTGACAAATTGCTCCGTGATTCTCTTTAAAAATTTAGCCCGATAACCCAGCTTTATACCTCTCAGTTCCTGTTCTGATGCTTCTGCCATTTTCTCCGGTTCCCAGTATGCCGACAGCATTTGCCCGTCAAACTCCAGTTTATTACCGAACCTCTCGAACAGGTTCTCCATCATCTGGACAGTACGCCTGACGGTTGCGTTCTGGAGGACTATGTAGACAATCAATGTTTCGTAGAGAGAGGCGGCAGCTCTCGGTTTCATTCCCTTCCATTTCTCTATGATAGGTCCCAGTACTTCATCACTGCGGTATTTCTCATAGAACCCAGATATGTCAGAATCAAAGTTATATCTCCACCTGAGCTCGGGAATCAGGTCATTTAAAAAGTCTTCTGCTAAAGTGTTCTGGGAGTAAATACCGATTTCTATTTCCGGCTTATCCGTTATCCCCCGGTTCTCAAATTTCAGTCCCAGTTCCTGCCCTCTCCAGAGCATGGTTATCCAGAATTTACCTTCCTCCCAGGCGCCGCCCGAAGTCGGAAAATAAGACGGCTTGTGGAAATTGGCATCGAAGTTATAGGGAGCTACAGGAGCCAGAAGGACAGTCTCTTTATGACTGAGCTTGGTCAATGACATGAAACCTCCTGATAAACCGGGATATTCGGCATGGTGCCGGGGGATTCGAACCCACAAGGATTGCTCCGGCGGATTTTAAGTCCGGCACCAGTTTCAGTTTTACTTACCATGCTTGCCAAGTCAAGGGTATTCTGTATCTTTCCTCCGGCTGTTCTCTTACCATGTTTCACCAGAGATAAATATGAATGGCAGACTCCCAACTCCCTTGCCAGTTATCTTAGTGACTTCTGCTTCACCGGTCAACCCTCTTATTATGTTTCTTTTCCGCTTGTAGTCTGATATAAATTCCAATAAATCACCTCCTACTAAAAACTGAATTCAATTTTTGCACCCTATCTTTCTAAAAGCAAGTATTGCTGTTTTTCCTGGTCGTGTATCACTCCCTTCTGTCCTTTCAGACTAACATTACACCCGGGTACCTTTTCCGGAGGGTAGATCAATGAATCCCGCTAACTAGCAAAAAGATAACTCGAAAGCTACGAAAGTTAGCCAAAAGTTCGTTAAATTTATATTGTGGATCATTTTCAAATCACCAAGTAAGAACTATCCTTAATTATGAAGCTGCTAAGAGGAGGGCAGGATGAGCCCGAAAATTCGTATTTTAATAGTCGATGACCATAATGAGGTTCGTAACGGATTACGGAAGTTGTTATCTCGAGAAGAAGATATGGAAATAGTTGGGGAAAGTTCTAACGGTAAGGAAGCAATAATTAATGCGGCAACATGTTCGCCTGACATTATTCTTATGGATGCAAAGATGCCAGTATCTGATGGACTTGAAGCTACCAATATTCTGAGCGAAAAAAGTTTACCCTATAGGGTAATTATGCTGACCATGTTTGAAGAATATTTAGATGAGGCGATGAAAATGGGGGCACGAGGCTACCTTCTCAAAGGGACTGATGTTCATTACCTCAGTGAAACCATAAGAAAGGTTCACCGGGGAGAACTGGTTATCGATGAAAGAATTGGTTCTGAAGTGTAGGTCGAACTGGATACCGGGAATCACCGTTTAATTATCGACGAAAAAAGGAAAATATTGAGTATTTACATGAATTTTCTGATTAACGGTTAAAATAATACTCTATTACATATCACAGGTAAGTATATGAAAGAAATACAGTACTTGTCAGAAATATCAGCCGGGATTAGCCGGTTCTTATCAAATTTACCAGCTATTTTGGGTAGAAATTCTTATTTATTACTAATCAGGAAAAAGCGAGTAGGAATAATTGTTTTACTCATATTCGCCGTTATATTCATCTGGGCGGGGAATCAAGCGCCCTGGACCGGATTTAATCAACGGTCGCTCTGGGACTGGATAGAATTACTCATCATTCCCGTCACAATCGGTACCGGGGTTTTAATTTATCAGAAAGCAGAAAGAATGGCAGGTTATCGGAAAGCGGTTAATGAAGAGATGGTAGAACAGGAGCTTTCGCTCGATGAGCAGCGTCAGGAAGTCTTAACAACCTATTTCGACCGAATGGAGAACTTGCTCCTGCAAAACTGTCTGCGTGAATCTAAGGTTGGCAGTGAGTCACGTATAGTAGCTCGAGCCCGCACTCTATCCGCGCTGCGGAACCTGGACGCACAGCGGAAACGTTATTCTTTACAGTTCCTTTATGATTCTAATCTGATTAACGGCAAGAATCCGGTTGTAGATATCAGTGACGCCAATCTTGAAGCTGCTAACCTTAGTCGTACTCAACTTGAAGGGGCTGACCTTAGTCGCACCCATCTTGAGGGGGCTAACCTTGAGAAAGCAAACCTCAAGGAAACAAACCTCAAGGAAGCTAACCTTGAAAATGCTTACCTGGTGGAGATTAATCTGGAACACGCTCATCTTAAAAAGGTCAACCTGAAAGGCGCTAACCTCGAGGGAGCGACCCTTGAAAGAGCGAATATTGAGTGGGCCAACCTGGAAGGGGCTAACTTTATAGAGGCTAACCTTAAGGGGACTGCCCTTAATAACTCTCAGCTTGTGAGAACTAATCTCGAAGGAGCTAATCTTGAAATGGCGAACCTTAAGAAAGCTCATCTTGGATTGGCCAGCCTTGAGGGAGCCGTACTTATTCATACTTTGCTCGAGTTAGCCAACCTTGAAGGAGCAAATCTTGTGGGAGCTAATTTAGAAGGGGCCAATCTGAAGAAGGCTAATCTTAAAGGGGCTGTCCTTAATCACTCTCACTTGAAGGGAGCTAACCTGGCAGGTGCTAACCTGGCAGGAGCCAACCTTGAGGGAGCTAACCTGGCAGGAGCTAACCTTAAGGAGGCTAAACTCGAGGGTGCCAGTCTTGATGGGGCCATCCTTGATTACGCTCACCTGGAGGGAGCTTGCCTGAATCGAGTTCATGCCGAAAAAACTCAATTTAATTATGCTCACTTTGAGGAAGCCAACCTTATAGAAGCTAACCTGAATCATGCAAATCTTGCCGGGGCTATACTTAAAAGGACAAACTTAAAAGAGGCCAGTCTTGAAGGTGCTTCCCTTGAGGAGGCTGACTTTAAAGAGGCTAACCTTGAGGAAGCAAATCTTAAGGGCAATAACCTGGAAGTTGTTAACCTTGAAGAGGCTTGCTTGAATAGGGCTCACCTTGAGGAAGTTCACCTTGGAGGGGTTAACCTTAAGGAGGCACCTCTTAATGAGACTCACCTTGAGGGGGCTTACCTTGAGGGAATATTACTCAGTGGGGCTCACCTTAAGGGGGCCAACCTGGAGAAGGCTAATCTTAAAGGGGCTGCCCTAAATTGCGCTCATCTTGAAGGTGCTAACCTTGAGGGAGCTGACCTTGAAGAGGCTAATCTTGAAGGGGTAAACCTTGAGGGTGCTCAGCTTAGGGGGGCTCATCTTGAAGGAGCTAACCTGGAAGGGGCTAATCTGAAACGCGTTCACCTTGAGGGAGCTAACCTGGAAGGGGCTTTTTTAAATGATGTTCAACTTGAAGAGGCTTATCTTGAGGAAGCCCGACTTGGAGGGGCTAATCTTGAGGGAGCCAGACTTAATTACGCTCACATGAAGGGAGCTTCCCTGAATCGCTCTCACCTTGAAGGTGCCAGTCTTGAGGGTGCTATCCTCATTGAGGCTATCCTTAATCATGCTTACCTCGAGGGAGCTCACTTTGAAGGGGCTAATCTTGAGAGGGCTTACCTGTACGGGGCTCACCTTGAGAGGGCTCAGCTTGACGGCGTCAATCTTAAAGGGGCCTATATCGAGGGAGCTAACCTTCAGGGAGCTAACCTTGAGGAAGCCCAACTGGTGGGAGCCAGCCTTGAGGGAGCTAATTTGACGAAAACCAGCATTGTTCCCGAACAACTGGCAGAAGCTGGTAAACTTTATGGTGCCCTTATGCCAGACGGCACTAAATACGAACAGTGGCTTACTGTTAACAAGCCACGCCGTAATCCAGCAAAATAGATATTAATCACTCATTCTGACTTGAACTGTTTATAATTACATACAGAGTCATCTTAACCTATTGGTACCTGATTAATAACATTTAGCAGAAAGCTCCACCTTATTTCAGAAATTAAATTATCCATGAATCCCCGTGATATTGCCTCCTCAGAGTAGATATTAAGCCTTACCTGTGGCTCGTCTACCGTGCCGGTATTCTCAAACTTAAGTCCCAGCCCCCGGCCTTTCCAGAATATGGTTATCCAGTACAAGCCCTGCTTCCAGGCATTATCGGAGGATAAAAAATGAGACGACTTGTTGAAACTGGCATCAAAATTATAGGGGGCTGCGGGAGCCAGGTGGAAAGTCGCCTTATAACTGAGTCTGGTAAATGGCATGAAACCGCATGTTAAACCGGGCTATCTGGTATGGTGCCGGGAGTGGGACTCGAACCCACAAGGATTGCTCCGGCGGATTTTAAGTCCGCTGCGTCTGCCAATTCCGCCACCCCGGCATCTACAAAGGCACCGCAAGGTTTATTGTACGTATTGGAGGGGGCATCGTCAAGATGATATCCACTATGTTTCATCCGGCAAATATTAAAAAATTGATTCTGCTCAATCTTAGTTGGAGACCCTTCGACAAGCTCAGGGTGAGCGGGAATGAATGCCGCTCGGGGTGAATGGGAATGAATGCCGCTCATGGTGAGTAGTTAGCCTGTCCTGAGCGAAGCCGAAGGAAACCATAGCGGCGAAAGAAATATAGATATTCATTGTTGTCTGTACAACCAAGATTAAGTAAAAGGCCAAAATTTATTATCTTGTTGCGGAGTGTTATACTGAATAAACTCTCTAGATACCATGAATATGAAACGCAAAACATTATGCAGTCAGGAGATTATATGAATACCAATACGGAATCCAGTGAAGTCAAGAAATCAGGTTGTGCATTTTGTGCCGGTAACTGTGGGGTTCTGGTAAGCGTTAAGGACGGCAAAGTTACACGCATAGTGGGGAATAAAGAGCACCAGTTAACGCTGGGGAATGTGTGTGAAAGGGTCGGCTACGCTTCAAGATGGCTGTATCACCCTGACCAGCTAATGCACCCACTGAAAAGGGCAGGGAATCGCGGTGAAAATAAATGGCAGAGGATAGAATGGGAGCAGGCTTTTGACGAAATCGCCGATAAACTACGCGATATAAAAAAGAAGTATGGGCCAGAAAGCCTTGTTGTTACCGAGGGAACTTACCGGAGCGGGATGTTCTGGATGCGGACCAGGTTCTGCAGTTTGTTCGGCAATCCGCAGAATGTAGCCCACGCCGGAGTTATCTGTTTTCTTAACTGCTACGCAATAAACATGACAATGCTCGGCAGTTGCTGCAGCCTGGTGGCCAACACGGCACACACTAACTGCGCCGTGATATGGGGACAGAATGCTGCCAACTCATTTCCGAGAACGATGGCATCCATAAAAAGAAGGCGCGGTGACGAGAACTTCAAAATTATCGTTATTGACCCCAGAAAAACGAGAACATCCGACCTTGCCGATATATGGCTCCAGCTCAGGCCCGGTACTGATACGGCATTGGCTCTGGGCTGGCTGAACGTAATCATTAATGAGGAGCTTTACGATGAAGAATTTGTCTCGAAATGGACTTCTGGCTTTGATAAACTGGTCCAGCGTGTTCAGGAGTATACACCTCAAAAGGTCGCTGAAATTACCGGTCTGGACGAAGATGAAATCATTGCCTCAGCCAGGATGTACGCAACCGCCAGGCCAGCCTGCATCGTACGTGGCGTGGCTGCCGACCAGATTGGGCGAAATGCGTCCAGAGTTGAACAGGCCAGAGTCACTTTACGAGCCATAACCGGTAACCTCGATGTCAGAGGTGGTGACCTGATTCCGGATATCGGGCCTGAAATAGATGGAAAGGTCTTCCGGAGAGAGGTAATGCTCGAACTCACCGATAAAATACCCCGCGAAAAACGTTCCAGACAAATTGGCGCCGACCGGTTTAAGGTCATGTCATGGCAGGGCTACGAACTCACCTCAAAGCACTATGAAAAATCTGCCGGTTTGCCGGAACCGGTTGGACACCGTCTGGCAGCATCTCCACCATTAACCTGGCGAGCTATCCTGACCGGCCAGCCGTACCCGGTTAAAGCCATGATTACCTGGGGAAGCAATCCTCTGCTCTGGGCTGGCAATACCAAGCTGGTTTACGAAGCTCTGAAAAGTCAGAATCTGGACCTCCACGTAGTTATGGATTTCTGGAAAACACCCACCGCAGAACTCGCCGATTATATTCTCCCGGTTTCAAGCTGGATGGAAAGGCCGCTCTGTTCAACTTTTGAAGACCTGTCCGATGTTGTATTCGGTGGTGGCAGAGCCGTTCAACCTCTTGGAGAAAGGAAAGATGATTACTCTATCTGGCGGGAGCTGGGTATAAGACTGGGGCAGGAGAAACACTGGCCCTGGGAAACGATAGAGGAAGCGATTCAGTACCAGCTTGAACCGCTGGGCATCAGCTATGATGAATTTGTAAATGCGGGTTTTATCCGCGGTAAAAGAAAATACAGGAAATACGAGGAACATGGCTTCCCCACCTCCACGGGAAAAGTGGAACTATACTCAAAAGTACTCGAGCAACTCGGTTACGACCCTCTGCCTTTTTATGAAGAACCGCCTGAAAGCCCGATAAGCACTCCCGAAATAGCCAGGGAGTACCCGCTGATTTTAAACACCGGAGGAAGGTTTATGCCGATGTTCCATTCCGAGCACAGGCAGTGGGGAATCGGGATGAGGGAGAGGCATCCTGACCCCCTCACGGATATTCATCCTGATACGGCGCAGAAATTAGGCATAAGTGATGGCGACTGGGTATATATCGAGACGAGGCGGGGCAGAATTAAACAGAAAGCCCACCTTAATTCAGGAATACTCCACAACGTGGTTAATGTTGAAGCTAGCTGGTGGTTTCCGGAAATGGATGGAGCCGAACCTTCACTACACGGACTCTGGGAATCAAATGCCAACGTGCTAACTCTCGATGACCCCGATAGCTGCGACCCCCTGACGGGTGGCTGGTGTAACCGGGCATTATTATGCAGGGTCTACAAAGCCTGATATAACGTAATAACCTGCACAATAAAAAGCCTTCGAAAACTAGGTACTCTCCGGTGTTGTATGAATATAGTGCTCTTTTTTCCTGCCTTTTTACACCCACTTACCTGCGCCCCGATTTCATAGGGACTGTGGCAGGTGGGAGACTTTGGAGGGCGGGAGGAAATCGCTAGAGAGGGGGGTACCCCATCTCTAGCTTCCTTGAGAGCGGTGGGTGGGAATAGATAGAGTAAAAAATTCAGGTGTATTTGTACTGATGTAAATTATGGAACCCTATCCCCCTTAATCCCCCTTCCCCTTTTTAAAGGGGAAGGGGGAGGATTAATAAAGGTTGTGGGGGGGGGGGGGGGGGGGCCCCCCCCCAAAAAAAAAAAAATAATTATAAAAAAAAAAAAATCATTATTTT
>CAYVOV010000001.1:237623-242771 GCA_964453525.1 uncultured Dehalococcoidales bacterium
CCCCCACCTTTTTTTTTGGGTGTTGGGTTTTTTATAAAAACGGTGGGGCGCGCCCACCCCCCCCCCCCACAACCTAAACTCCAGGTGTATATCTAAGAAAGAAGAATCTGCCTTTTTATACTCCGTCTTTGTTATTAAGAAGGCTCCATTCCTTCAAGGCACTCTTGTTTTTTGGCAGGTTTTACTCCTCTGATACACCCTGTGATTATTATTGTGTAAGCTTTATTACACTTGAACTCCCTGGTCAGGATTTCACACTTAATATTCCACATCAGAGTAGGCTTACTCTCCATACTTGAAATCTCAGACGGTTCCCGTTGAGGTCCTTTAAAGGCGGTTCTATATCTTCATGGAAGAATGATGATTGAGATAGTTGAGCCTCTTTTGAGTCTCCCCCTTTCCTTGTTAAGGAAAGGGGGAGAAAGGGGGTAAGGATATAACAAAATATATAGAAAAACGGTTTGTCAATCTAAAAATGATACTTTGACCCCGTTTTTTTAATGCTGGTAGAATACCGGTATGGATATCAGTACTGAAATCACCAAACTGATAGATGAAATCAGAGAAAACCGGACCGACGGCGCCAGTGAGCTGGCAAGACAGGCGGCAGGAGTTCTTAAGACTGCTGCCGAACGCAGTCAGGCAAAAACCACCGAAGAATTTATTCTGGAACAGGGCAGTGTCGGGAAAGAGCTGACCTCAACCCGTCCGGCTATGGCACCGATATTCAATATAGTAAGCCGGATACTCGGCGTGATTGATAGTAAAAACAGAACGATTGAGGTGGATGCAGTCAGGCAGCTATTAATTTCAAGGGCGGACGAAGTAACTAATGAATCGTTGAAGGCGGTAGAACAGATTGCCAAGAATAGCTCCCGCCTGATTACCGATGGCGATACATTAATGACTCACAGCTATAGCTCGACTGTAGTGGCAGCACTCAAGAGAATTTCCGGGAAATATGCCGATATCAAAGTGATTATTACGAGGTCGGGACCCGGCCGCAGTGGCGAGAGGACCGCCCGTGAGCTTGGAGACCGGAGACTAAAGCTGACTTTTATCGATGATACGGCTATGGGGCTCTACGTATCAAGAGCCAGCAAAGTGTTTGTTGGTGCTGACAGGATATGCGCTGACGGCGGCGTTGTTAACGGTGCCGGTACATATCAGCTTGCCCTGGCAGGTGAGAGAGCCGGCGTTCCTTTTTACGTGCTCTGTGAAACGCTCAAGTTTGATTCCAGGCTGAAGAGCGATGAGGTTGAGCTTGAGGAGAAAGAGCCTGAAGAGGTGGCTGCCCCGGCTGACCTGCCGCCGGGAACTATGATTAAAAATCCCTATTTTGATATCACGCCGCTCGAGTTAATTGCGTCAGTAGTAACGGAAAATGGAATGTTCACGGCAAAAAGGCTCTCGACTGTCTGGCGGGACACCCTCGCCAGACGGCGCTAGCTTTTGTATACCCGGTCAAGCGCTTCTTTCAGCATGGGTACGGTATTGTAGCTGCCTATATCCCCGGGGTCTATCCATTTCAATTCTTTATGTTCCCAGTCAATCCTGATTTTACTGCGGTCTCTGATATGGAAAAGAAATGGATGGACTATCCACCTTGTACCAAGTTCTTCGTCTTCGACAGTCAGAGGTTCGCTCTTTCGGACCGGTTCGATGTCCTCCTCACTTAGGCCGGTTTCCTCGGCTATCTCAGTGAGGGCCTGCTCATCAGGAGTTGTCTCCAGGTAGCCGCTGACGCCTGCCCACCTTCCCTGGTAGGTGCCTACCTGCTGGCTGCGGCGAAGCAGTAGAATCTCACCATTGGATTCAAGGAAGCAGGTAACAACCTGTTTTTCCTGAAGATTGTCGGACAATATTCCTCCTACTAAAAAAGGGGCGAAGCCCCTCTTGGATACAGGTGTGGATGGAGCCTTACTTCAAGCCTGTCAGGTACTCTTTCAGGCAGTTCAACGCGGTATCTGCAGCGTCCTGCTTGTTTTTCTCGCGCACCCGTCCGAAGACATGTTTCTGGCTGTAAGTCTTCGAGCGGTGAGCCAGACCTATATAGAATAATCCCACCGGCTTGCCCGGGGTAGCCCCTCCTGGTCCGGCGATTCCGGTGTCAGCTAGACAGATATCGGCGGCTAATATTTTCTTGCCGCCCTGAGCCATCTCTTCCGCCACCTGGGGACTAACCGAACCATACTTATTTAGGGTATCTTCTTTCACCCCGACTATCTTAATCTTGGCCTGGTTACTGTAAGCGGTAATCGAGCCGATATAGTAGTCCGAACTGCCCGGGGTGTTGGTTATACGGTGAGAAATCAGTCCTCCGGTAGCCGATTCAATTACTCCCAGAGTCAGACCTTTCTGACGAAGTAATTCGCCTATTTCCTTCTCTATACTGGCCATAATCTCAAATATGTCCCAGTTATCTATATTGATTATATATTAGATTACCATTAAAATAAAGCAAATCCTATAAAGGAGGTAAGTCCGTTATGGCAATACTGGCATGGGTTCTTGGAATCCTCGGCGGTCTTTGTGCAGTGATGGGCATTGTAAATGCTGTGGACGTTATTCCATTGCTTGATGACCTTCCTGCGGACTTAAATACTATGTTCTGGATGGTGCTGGGGGCAATTTTACTGCTGGGCTGTATAGCTTCTCTGTTGTCTCACGGCGAATATGAATAATCAGACTCCCGGGCAGAATGCCCGGGAGTCTGATTACCTGTCTCGGCTTCGAATTACGAGACGTAATTATATAGTGAGTAAAGCATTGCTTAACCGGAACTTTACTCCAGGTTTGCTGCACTGGAATCAGCCTGTTTTTTCCTCCGGCGGCGCCAGTAGATAATACCGAAGACTATGGCTCCGATAACAATCCAGACGGGGAAGAATACGCCCAACCAGATGAACAGGTTTGCCATCACCCGTCCAAAAGCAGCCAGCCCGTTCCAGGCACTGCTAGCGACATTACCGGCACTCCAGCCAGGAATGACCGTGATATAATCAGTCCTGATTTCAGAATCCGTATTGCCCTGGTCGTCAGTCACCGTCAGTGAGATGGTGTAGCTCCCCTCATCTTTAAAAGTGTGGATTGGATTCGCATCGGTGCTGGTATCACCATCACCGAAGTCCCACTCGTAGCTGTACGGAGGAAATCCCCCCGCAATCTGGTCGATAATGAACTGGACTTTCTCCCCTTCTTTTAAACCTCTCCTTTTATCGGCAGTAAATTCGACATCAAGCTTGGACTGCTCGAGCTGTACTTCGATAAGCGAGGTTGCAGAGGTTCTTTCCAGGTATTGCATACGTCCTTTAGTCTGCTCTATTTCACCTCTTGTCTTTGAGAGCTCGCTCTGGACATCGAGGATATCCTCAACTGTTTCCGCCTTCTCAAGAATCGTAAGCAACTGCGCTTCGGTAGCTTCGAGGTTTGACAGCTTCGCCGTCAGGTCAACATACTCCTCGGTGACATCATTACTGAAGGTACTTTCTGAGGTTACGTCCACTGCCAGCTCGCGTATAGCTTCTATAGCCTGGTTGAAATAATCGGCAGGTACTCTGATGCTGATACTGCCGACAAGTCTCTCTCCTGATTTCCATACCCTCGAGTTGACCACGTATCCACCGGACCCGTCGGCCAGACTGGTAATCCGCTCTATGGCAACCGGGACATCATTTACCACCAGTATTATCTGCCCGGTGCGGACTATCATCCGGTCGGTACCCAACGACTGGTCTTCGCCTATTGATATTTCGGGGGCATACTTAACTGCCGGTTCTTCATCTTCAAGAACGATTACTTCCGGTGGAGGTGGAGAGCCAGGGCTCGTCCGTGAACTTCCTACGATAACTGATTCTTCTTCTCTTTCCGAATCTTCGACCACGGCTGCACTACAGGAGATGGATGCCAGTAATACCGCCATCAGCAGAAGTCCGATTAAAACCTTAAATACCTTCATAAGCAGCCTCCCGTTTTTAATTCAGTCATATTATACAACGTAGTTTATATGAAAAAGATAGTAGATTTTTTCTTTACAAAGTAAATAGACTAAAAAAGCTGTCTCCCTTTCCCTGTTCAGGGAAAGGGAGACAGCAAGAGTTTCGATGTATTGTGCTCTCTGCAAGGATGGGAATTGAACGGCGGAAACTATATTTTTACTTGCAACCGAGGTGCCACCGCATTATAATTAATCCCGGAAAGTAAAACTCAGTGGGGCGACGTAGCCAAGTGGTTAAGGCGGAGGTCTGCAAAACCTCTATTCGGCGGTTCGAATCCGCCCGTCGCCTCCAGTTTCTTATTTGAATGCGCAGGTGTCACCACAGATAAGCACTATTTTCCCGCTGGTTTAACGTTCTCTTCCAGCCACTTCGCCACGTCAACACCCATATAGGAAGTCCCTTCGGTGAATTTCATACCTTCGGTAAATACTATTTCTGCCTTATCCATCTCAATGGAGCAACCTTTCAGGCAGACCCAGTTTCCTTCAGTATCTTTCTCAAAAGCGTCGGTAGGTTTGGCAACTTCGTGTCCAATTTCCTGCAAGACCAGGTCGTCTGAAAATCCATTTTCTTCAGCGATTTTTTCCTCGTGCGCTAAAGCTGAATCTTTAGAGCCATAGGGACCCCTGGTAACTCCGCCATCCCATAGCTCTTCAATTCTCCAGGAAATCTTACCTTCGTTCTGGACTATACGATACTCTTTCTTTGACATTTTATCCTCCATTCTCCCCGTTAATAACTAACCTGATTATAACATTCTTTCAAGTATTTGGATTGGAATATTACTATCCTTTCTTTTACTTGTCAAGTTAGACAGGTCTCGGTGCTGTTCAGTTTTGTTTGAATGAACTCCTCACCTTTTATGTTCTATCTATTCCCGCCCACCGCCCATAAGGAAGATTAAGATGGGGTATTTCAGTACTCCCCATCTTAAAGAATCTCCCCCCGAACCTGCTGAAGCGCCGGAAGTCAGTCAGGTCAGCCGGGGCAAGCGGCATTGCTTTTAAGCGTGAGGATAAATGAATGACCGGATGTGGATTGAAACAGATATACTTTTTTAAATACTATTATTAGGTGTTTAAGAGGTGGCGTGGGGGGGCATCGGCCCCCCCCCGCCGTTGTAGAAATAACCCCAACCCCTTTTTGGTTT
>CAYVOV010000001.1:242781-352656 GCA_964453525.1 uncultured Dehalococcoidales bacterium
CCCCCCCCCGCCACTCCTTTCTACTACTTCCCCCTTCCCCTTTTTGCTTTTTGAAGGGGAAGGGGGATTAAGGGGGATGGGGTTCCGTAAATACTAACTTGTGAGACATTTACAGCTTGCAATTTGCGACAATTGCCCGTCAATGGTATACTCTGGCATATATTTTAAAATTTGTTAAAAAAGGGGAGGAAGATAACGGGATGAGGAGAGCTGATGGGCGGGCCTGGGACGAACTGCGGCCGGTTAAAATAACACCCGGATTTCAGAGTTTTGCTGAAGGCTCGGCACTGATTGAAATCGGGAAGACACAGGTATTGTGTTCGGCCAGCGTTGAAGAGCGAGTGCCACCATGGAAGAGAGGTGAAGGTGGCGGCTGGATTACTACGGAGTACTCGATGCTTCCTCGCGCAACACTCACCCGCACCATACGTGACTCGGTAGCAGGGCGGATTGCCGGCAGAAACCATGAAATCTCGCGCATTATCGGGCGTTCGCTGCGGGCAGTAACCGAACTCACATCCTTTGGTGAAAGGAGCGTGTTTATAGATTGTGACGTTATCCAGGCGGACGGCGGCACCAGGACAGCCGCCATTACCGGCAGCTATGTTGCCCTTCACCTGGCAATGGAGACCCTTGTTGATATGGGTGTGCTGGCCTCAATACCGATTAAGAGCGCCGTCGCCGCGACCAGTGTCGGTATTACCCACGGCTATAAAATGCTCGACCTCTGTTACGATGAAGACAGAATGGCTTCGGTCGATTTCAATGTTGTTATGACAAGTGATGGCGAGTTCGTCGAGGTACAGGGCACGGCAGAAGGAAAGCCCTTTACAAAAGCGGAAGCTGATTCGCTGCTGGCTCTGGCTGAAAAAGGTATCCGGGAGCTGTTTGAAATCCAGCAGGAAGCCCTGAAAGTACCCAGAAACAGATAGAGCGATTAAGGGCGTACTTGCCCGTCACCATAAATAATCCACTTATATGTCGTCAGTTCGCGCAGGCCTATCGGGCCCCTGGCGTGCATTTTCTGGGTGCTGATAGCCACTTCCGCTCCCAGGCCAAACTGACCGCCATCGGTAAAGCGGGTACTGGCGTTTACGTAGACGGCAGCAGCATCCACTTCATTAAGGAAACGATTGGCAGCAGTATAATCCTCTGTAACAATTGCTTCATCCGATCCCGAGCCATAGCGCCCGATATGCTCAAGTGCTTCATCAAGGGAGTCCACCATTCTAACCGCCGCTACCAGCGCCAGGAATTCTTTACCCCAGTCGTCGTCCGTAGCCGGTGTCAGCTTTAATCCGGACTTTCCTTGGAGAATAGAAAAGGCTCGCTCATCGCATCTCATTTCCACCCCGGCACTTGCCCACTCGGCCGCTATCAATGGCAGGTATTTCTGAGCAATATCAGTGTGGACAAGCAGCGTATCAAGGGCATTGCAGACCGATGGACGCTGCACCTTGGCGTTGTAGGCTATCTCCACTGCCTTCGTCATATCGGCATTCCTGTCAACATAGGTATGGCAGACACCAATGCCGCCGCTGATAACCGGCATGGTGGCATTCTGCTTTACGGATTTCTGCAATTCTTCACCGCCGCGGGGGATGACGAGGTCAATGCAATCAGACATTCCGAGCAGGTGATTGACGAGCGTCCGGTCGGTATTCTCGACGAACTGCACCACACCCGCCGGCATTCCTGCTTCGACAGTCGCTTCCTGGACAGCACCGGCCAGAGCGCCATTCGAGTGAACCGCTTCTCTGCCACCTCTCAGGATAACGGCATTTCCGGATTTCAGGCAGAGCACGGATATGTCTATGGTTACGTTGGGCCGGCTCTCATAAATGGCGGCGATTACCCCGAAAGGTACCCGTTTTCTTCCTATCAGCAGCCCGTTGGGCAGGGTGCGCATATCGAAAACCTCTCCAACCGGGTCGGGCAGTGCTGCCACCGCCAGGACATCGCCGGCAATAGCTTCGATACGTGCCGGAGAAAGTGTCAGGCGTTCCAGCAGCGCCTCGCTCATTCCCGATGACGCCGCTCCCTTGAGGTCAATCTCGTTGGCAGCCAGGATTTCTTCTTTGCGGGCCAGGAGCTTTTCGGCAATTCCTGACAATGCTTTATTCTTGACCTCAGCAGAAAGGTAGGCGAGCTTACGGGATGCTGCTTTTGCCGCTCGCCCTTTTGCTTCAAGTACTTCAATAGCTGATTCCATATCCTGCTCCGGACTTTTTATTCAGGTAGTTTATTATATAATATAATTCTCTCCTCTGTAAGCACCTGACGGATTCTCTAATTTTCCAGAAACTACTCTCTATCATGTACCTCTCCCTTTTGTAAAGGGAGACTGGAGAGGGATTTATAAAACCCCCTTACTCCCCCTTTGGGACTTGCCTCAAAAGTCATTCTGGAGTCCGCCTCTGGCGGACGAAGAATCTCAGGGTGGGGAGTCAAGGTAATCCCCTCCTCCCTGAGACCCTTCGCGGAGTTTACACTGAGTGGAGCGAAAGTGCTCCAGGGTGACAGGGACACACGACTTTTAGGGCAAGGCTCCCCCTTTGTAAAAGGGGGAGCGTAGTCGTAGAGGCGAACTCTCTCTAAAACCCCGGATATTCATTCTGACCTCTTAGTTCGCCTGATGCACCGGAATCTGCGTACTCCCGGATACCGGCGCTCAATTTTCTCCGTCCTGAATCCACAAGCCAGATAAAAACCCACCGCATCCTGGTCTGTTTCTGCTTCAATGCTTTCCAGTTCAAGCTTCTTTATTACGTAGCTGATAAGATGGCTGCCAAAACCTCGTTTCCGCCTATCAGGAATCACCGCAATGTGATTGATAATTCCCGAAGGACTGTTGGAGCAATCTATTCCGATAACACCTACGATTTCACCACCGTCCTTGCCAATAAAAAGGGTATGGTTCGCCGACATGTAGAACTTACCCACCAGTCGCTCCAGTTTTTCCGGCGTAGGACTGCCGGCAGCTATAGACAGGAGTTCTTTGACTTTTTCCGGTTTATGTCTGCTCTTATCAAACTCTTCAATCAGCATTTTTATTCATCCAGATACTGTATTCTGTCAAGGCGAAATGGTATTTTTTAAACGAGCACCGGGTGAAATCAGACGGGAAGGGTGCAGACTACTGAACTACTGTATCGAATCGAGAATTGGGGAAGGAATCCTGTAATCTTTTCGAGGTAAGCTCTACGGCTTCACGGGCAACATCGATGCCTATCCACCGCCGGTTGAGTTGCTGAGCGGCAATGAGGGCTGTGCCGGAGCCGCAGAACGGGTCGAGGACAACATCTCCTTCATTGGAGCTTGCCTTGATTATACGCTCCAGCAGGGCTAAGGGTTTCTGAGTGGGAAAGCCAAGGCGTTCCCGGTAAGGACCATGAAGTGGCTCGATATCAGCCCACCAGTCCTCCGGAACCTTGCCGTCATGCTTGAGGTAATACCTTTTTCCGTATTTCAGCCAGTACCTGCGGCCTTCTTCATCGGTAAAGTATGTCCGGTTCGTCCTGTCAACAAGGACATCCCGGTAATTGAAAGTCCACCGATTACTTTTGGTATAGAAGAAGATTGTATCGTGTTTCTTGGCGAAGTATTTTTTGGACCTGCCGCCGCCTTTGTAAGACCAGGCAATCTCGTTGCGGAAGTTCAGTGCTCCGAAGACACGGTCCAGAACAAGCTTAATATAGTGGCTGGCGTTGGGGTCGCAGTGGAGATAGAGAGAGCCGGTATTTTTTAACACCCGGTGCAACTCGAGCAGCCGTGGAGTCATCATCACCAGGTATGCCATCACCGGAGTTTTCCCGATACCTTCCGCTATCCCCTCGATTAGCTTTTTCACTCCTGGTGGTGCTTTAAGCCTTATCTCTTGAAGTGTTTCCTCCGCCTTTTTGTCCCATCGCCAGGTATCGGAGAACGCCTTGGCATTATTTCTCTTACCGTCGCTCTCCCGATAAAGGAGATTGTAGTCCCGGTTGCTGCCAAAAGGCGGGTCCAGGTAAACCAGGTCGACTGATTCACCGGGAATGTACTTGCGCATTATTTCCAGGTTATCACCTAAGTAAAGAAGGTCGGTCTTCAGCTCAACCATACACGATCTCCTATAACCTGAAAACCACCAGGTTATTCCTGTGAACGACTGTAGAGCCGTAGTCATAGCCCAGTTTGGAGGTAATCTTGTTGGAGTGCATTCCTTTGATAACGTTGACGTCCGCCGAGCTATAGTTTGTTATACCACAGCCCAGCCTGATACCTCCGGCATCATAGAGATTAACTACATCGCCACGCTCAAAATCTCCTTCGACTTCCGTAATGCCTGCCGCTAGCAGGCTCCGGTTCTGCTTTCTCAGAGCCACGGCTGCTCCGGCATCAAGCACTATCTTGCCCTTTGTATGGAGTCCGCTCATCATCCAGCGCTGCCGACTCTCCAGCTTACTGACCACCGGCTGGAAGAAAGTGCCGGCTGTTTCACCGGATGCCAGACGCAGGATAATATCAGGCTCGCGGCCATCGGCAATAATCACTGCCACGCCTGAAGCAGTAGCAAGCCTGGCTGCCTCTATCTTTGTAGCCATACCTCCGGTGCCGAGTGCACCAGAGGCATCGGTCAGCATTTCCTCGATGTCGGAGTCAATCATATCCACCTGCTCAATAAGACGGGCATCGGGATTTCGGGACGGGTCGTCGGTATACAGCCCGGTAATATCGGAAAGAATCATCAGCAGGTCGGCATCGACAAGGTTTGCTACCATAGCCGAGAGATTGTCATTATCGCCGAATTTAGCTTCCTGAATCTCATCCACGGCGACGACATCGTTCTCATTGACAATACAAACTACTTTAAGTTCAAGCAGAGCCAGCAGCGTATTGCGGGCATTGAGATAACCAGCACGGTCAGACAGGTCCGCCTTTGTCAGTAGAGCCTGGGCTACCGTAATATTGTGCCCGGCAAAGAGCTGAGCGTAAGCATTCATCAGTCTACCCTGTCCAACTGATGCCAGCACCTGCTTGAAGGGAATACCCCTGCGGTCTTTTTCCAGCCCCAGTTGATACCTGCCAGCGGCAATGGCTCCTGAAGAAACAATGACTATTTCCCTGCCCTGCCCGTGCAACTGCGCCACCTGGTCAACAAGTCCTGATATTACCTCCGGATTTAACCGGTCACTGCCGCCGGTAACGAGACTGGTGCCAAGCTTCACTATTATCCGGCGGTATTGCTTGTTTCTAGAGCCGGTTTTCCTCTGCTTGTTTCCGGTCATTTTAATTCCATCCTGCTAAGTTTGACCCCATTATAGCAAGCAAAGAAGGGCCGGACAATAAACCCATCATAGAGTTCTCAATGTCATCCTGAGTCCTTCAAAGAAGGACGAAGGAGCTCATGGTGGTGATTATAATATCTCCTACCCTGAGATTCTTCGTCATCCGCCTCTGGCGGATTTCTCAGAATGACATTTGAGGCACGAACCACCTTTTTTCGGAGCAAAAGCAGGCGGGCGGGAATAAATGAAGTAAAAAGGCGAGAGCGTTTAATTCAACCAGAACATATCAGAACACATCAAGGTAATATGCAGTATCCTGTCCATTTCTGGGAGATATGTCCTGTGCTATACTTTTTCACGGGGAAATAAATGGAGTATCCAGGCAAAAGAAGAGTTTTACCAATCACCTCGGTCATAACCATTCTCGCCTTTCTCGATACCACCCTGCTGGTACCGATTATGGCACTCTATGCATCCAGTCTCGGTGCCGGGGTCGGTATTACCGGGCTTATTGTCGGCCTGTATTCAATAACCAATACTCCGGCAAATATCCTCTTCGGCAAGCTGATTGACAGGATTGGCTACAAGATTCCTCTTGTTGCCGGTCTAGTCGGTGATGCCGTGAGTATGTTTCTCTACTCTTTATGCCGCCGGCCGATTCACTTGGCTCTTGTCCGGGCAGTTCACGGGACAACCGGCGGTCTGGTAGGCCCGGCAACAATGTCAATTTTTACTACTCACAGCGGGACGGCAAGGGGGCAGGTGATGGGTCTGTACGGCATATCTCTGGCGGTGGCAAATCTGGTAGGTTTCGGATTGAGTGGATTTATCGCCTCCCGTCTGGGTTACGGAACGGTTTTCCTGCTTGGAGCCGGTTTATTAACCGCCGGAGTAATACTCGGTCTGCTGCTGCCGGGCAGTAAGGGTCAGAATATTCCGGCGGCCGGAGTTCCTTTTTCTCAGACCCTGCAGCAGGTGAAAAGCCTGCTGTTCAGAAAAGGCTTATCCGTTTCCTACTGCTCGATATTCGCCCAGTATTTTACCTTTGGCGGTGTGGTCACGCTGCTGCCGATTCACCTTGACAACCTTGGCATGGAGGCCTACCATGTCGGAATTTTACTTGCCACCTTCTCCGTTATGTTCATCCTCATCCAGTATCCAGGTGGAATTCTTTCCGATAAAGCAGGCCGATTCTTACCGGTTACCGGCGGGCTGATTCTGGGAATGATATCGCTTGTTATCCTGCCACTGGTAGGGGAACTGCCACTACTGATAGCGGCGATGGCGCTGTATGGAATAGCCTACGGGCTGCTTTTCCCATCGATTTCTGCCCTGATTGCCGATAATAGCTCCCAGGAGGAGCGCGGACTGGCAACGGGGATATTCCATGCCCTGCTTACCGCCGGAGTAGCCGTCGGGGCACCTGTAATCGGCTGGCTGGGAGAATGGATTGGAGTACAGTCGGGACTGATTGTCACCCCGGGTATAATGATTTTAGCCCTGACCGTAGCTTTTCTTGCCATCAAACGCGGTTAGTTTGTTTAGTCCGTATAGTTATGTTAGAATCTCTTTGAAGGGCTAGTCGGCGCCGGCTAGCCCTAGAGGCGTTTGAGGAGAAAGAAAAAATTGGACTTATCAGGATTACTGAATCTTATTGATGATATGCCCGCCTACCGCCAACTAATTGATAATCTGGAGCGGAAAGGCGGCATCACCAGAGCGGCTGTCCTGGATGCGGCCAAGCCTTACCTGATTGCCGCTCTGCAAAAACGCCTGTCCGTATCGATATTGCTGGTTACCGCCCAGCCGGAAAACAGTAAGAAGCTCTACGAGCAGGTATCAAACTGGTGCCCGGATGCGGAGATAAAGCTTTTCCCCGAGCCTGAGTCTTTACCCTATGAGCACATCGCCTCCGATGACTCCACGGAACTCGAGAGAATTCAGGTATTATCAGCCCTGGCTGACATTGCAGGAAATAATTATCGAGCAGGTAATAGTACTCCGATTGTTATCGTCTCCGCCCCGGCGCTGATGCAGAAAGTGGCTCCCCGCAGTGACTTCTCCGCCGCCGGTCACAGCATAAGCGTGGGAACAGAGGTAGAACCCTTCAAGCTGCTGGGGCAGTGGCAGGATATCGGCTATCGGCTGGAAGACACTGTGGAAATACCGGGCACGATGAGCCACCGCGGGGGCATAATAGACATTTATCCGCCGACAAATGACCTGCCGGCCAGGCTTGAGTTCTTCGGCAATACCATTGAAAGCATCCGCCTTTTCGACCCGGCAAGCCAGCGCTCGCTGAGTTCGATACCCTCATTAAATGTTGGCCCGGCTACGGAAATACTGTCTCCCTACATGGATAGTAAAGGCCGGGAAATAGAGGCAGCCCTGAAAAGTATCGACCTCACGGGACTGAATACAGAAGCAAAAGAGCAGTTACAGCAGGAGTTCTCCAGGCTAATGAATAATGAGGAGCCCGATGATTTGCAGTTCTTCTCTCCGCTGTTTCAGCAGGACAGCCTACTTGATTACCTGCCCGGTAACAGCCTCCTCATACTGGATGAACCGCCGAGTGTAAAAATGACTCTGGAAGACCTGGAAGACAAAGCCGGGGAATTACATAGTGAAAAGCTTGAGCAGGGAGAGATACCTGCCAATTTCCCGAGGCCGTATTTCACCCGGGAAGAACTTGAACAGAGAATGAAGGACAGGCATATTCTGGAGCTTACTTCACTCGGTATCACCGATGAAGCGGAAGCACTTGAGCTGAATTTCACTTCCTCTCCCAGCTACGCCGGGCAGATACCTTCTTTCATAAAAAAGGCAAAGGAATTTTTAAACAAGAAACAGCGTCTTATCCTCGTCAGCCACCAGGCAAGCCGCCTTTCTGAACTGCTTGAAGAGGAGGATATAATCGCTCCTCCCCTGACCGAAATAACGGAAGCACCGGTGCCGGGTTCACTTACCCTGGTGCAGGGCCTGCTTGCCGAAGGCTGGACAATGAATCGTGATACCTGCCTGCTGACCGATACCGAAATCTTCGGCTTCACCAAGCAGCGCCGTCTGCTCAAGAAACGCCCGGTGTCCCGCCACAGGCTCTTTGCCGAGATAAGTCCTGATGATTACGTTGTGCACGTCGAGCACGGTATCGCCCGCTTCACCGGCGTCATTATGATGAGCGTCAACAGCGGAGAGGGAGAGAAGGAGTACCTTGTCCTTGAATACGCCGCCGGGGACAAGTTATACGTGCCTACCGACCAGATAGACCGCGTCAGCCGCTACGTCGGAGCCGGTGAGAACCCGCCAACGCTGAGCCGTCTCGGTACTCAGGAATGGTCGCGGACAAAGCAAAGAGTAAAGGAATCGGTGGCTGATATTGCCGGAGAACTCATAACTCTTTACGCCTCACGGGAAGTCGTGCCCGGCTTCAGTTTCTCTCCGGATACCGTCTGGCAGCAGGAGGTAGAGGCTTCCTTCCCTTACGTGGAAACGCCCGACCAGATGACGGTACAGAGAGAGGTAAAAGAAGATATGGAGAAGCAGAAGCCGATGGACAGGCTTGTCTGCGGGGACGTTGGCTACGGCAAGACCGAGGTAGCTGTCCGGGCCGCTTTCAAGGCGGTTATGGACGGCAAGCAGGTGGCAGTCCTGGTGCCGACCACTGTCCTTGCCGACCAGCACTTTTCTACTTTCAACCAGAGGCTGGCTGCCTTCCCCGTGAAAATCGAGGTGCTGAGTCGATTCCGTTCGCCTAAAGAGCAGCGTGATATCGTCGAGGGACTAGCCAGCGGCAGTGTTGATATCTGCATCGGCACCCACCGCCTGCTGCAAAAGGACGTTGTCTTCAAAGACCTGGGACTGCTTATCATTGACGAGGAGCAGCGATTCGGTGTTGCCCACAAAGAGCACCTCAAGCAGCTCAGGCGCGAGGTGGACGTCCTCGCCCTCAGCGCCACTCCGATTCCCCGGACCCTCCACATGTCTCTGGTAGGGGTGAGGGATATGAGCGTCATGGAGACACCGCCCGAAGAACGCCTGCCGATAAAGACCTACGTTGCCGAGTATAACGAATACCTGATTAGGGAAGCCGCGCTCAGGGAAATGGAAAGAAACGGGCAGGTCTTCTTCGTCCATAACCGGGTGCAGAGCATCGTCTACACTGCCACCAGGCTCCAGGACCTGATACCGGAAGCGCGGATAGCCATCGGTCACGGCCAGATGCCGGAGGGAGAACTTGAGAAGGTGATGGCCAACTTCGTCAAGGGCAAAAGCGACATCCTGGTCTGCTCAAGCATTATTCAATCGGGACTCGATATGCCCAACGTCAATACCTTAATAGTCAACCAGGCGGACAAGTTCGGCCTGACCCAGCTTTACCAGTTGCGAGGGAGAGTGGGCCGCGGCGCTAATCTCGCCTACGCCTATTTCCTCTACGACCGGGGAAAAAGGATAACCCCGGTTGCCGAGACCAGGCTGAGGACAATCGTCGAAGCCAATGAGCTTGGCGCCGGTTTCAATATAGCAATGAAGGACCTTGAAATCAGGGGAGCCGGAACCTTGCTGGGAATGAGGCAGAGTGGCCACATCAGCGCTGTCGGCTTCAACCTCTACTGCCAGCTTCTTGCCCAGGCGGTTGAAGAACAGAAGACGAAGCAGGGCGGAAAAGCGGCGAAGGAAATCCTGGCTCCACGCCTGCCGGCAGCGACGGTAGACCTGCCCTTCGAGGCATATATTCCGGACTACTACGTGGCTGACCTGCTCACCCGACTGGGGCTCTACCAGAAGCTGGCGAAGCTGGAGAAGGTGGAGGATATGGAGACGGTCAGGCAGGAGTTCAGAGACCGCTTCGGCGCTCCACCGGAGGAAATCGATAACCTGCTCTACGCAATCAGGATAAAAATCCTGGCGACAAAAGCCGCCGTGCAGTCGGTCTCTGCCCAACGAGGTGAGATAGTGATAAGCCCCTTCGAAGGGATGAGGTTTGAAAGAGAGAGACTGGAATCCCTCTCCCGGGACGGTCTGAAAATCGGTGCTTTCGAAATCCGCCTCAACCCCAAACGCCTCAAAGAACCCTGGCAAAAAGTGCTGGAAGAAGTGGTTATAAATATTACTTGACTCAGTTTCATATGTGATATAATATGAGAATGAAAATGTACACATCTGACCAAGCATATTTATGGACAAAGGAATGGCAGGAAGCTGAAAAGGAAGCCAGCGAAGATATAAAAGAGGGACGGGTCAAGACTTTTGACTCCGTTGAGGAATTAATGGCAGATTTAGATAAGGAATAAATTTCCAGCCGCCTCAAAGAAGACTTGCAAAAAGTGCTGGAGGAGGTGGTGAGGGAGTTATCTTGACATATTGAGGTAAAATGTTAAAATTTCTACACTATGTCTAACGACAACATTTTTTCAGCCCTATCAAAATATAATTCAGCGACAGATGAAAATTATCTATCTGAATCCTTTGTATTCGTTATTAACACTCTACTTCAGCGAGAACGTTCAATAGGATGTGAGTTACTTACGAGGCTCTGTGCTAACGACGACGAGTTCACATTTATCACAGACGAAAGTATTTCAGTAACAACACAAGAGACTACTGAACAAGGAACACCCGACATCAAAGTATCTACTCCTGATAAGCTAATATATATTGAGGTCAAACATGATTCCCCTTTAGGCTACAAGCAATTAGAACGCTACACGAAAGCTTTAGAATCATCAACGGCGACTATAAAACATGTGTCCTTACTGACACGATATACATTGGATTTCGAAGATTCAGAAGAAAAACCTTACAAGCATGTTCGCTGGTTTGAAGTACACAACTGGTTAGCAAGTGCCAAAGAAAAAACTCGAGACTCTATCAGCGTTTATCTTATGGAACAATTTATGTTATTCCTGGAGGTTAAACAGATGAGTATGCAAAAAGTCGGATGGGAGTATATTAACGGTGTGACAGCCCTGAACAATCTAATGAATATGATAGAGGCTGCAATTAAAGCAGCAGATATAAAATTTTATCCTGGTTATCCAAGAGCGGCTGGCTGGGACTTCAAAGGCTTTTGGATGGAAGACAAACGATTCTGGTCTGGCATACACTATAACAATCCCTTAGTCGTAACCTTCGAACTAACAGATAAAAGCAAATATAATAAAGACCTTTTAAATGAATCAATATACGAGTTAAGAGAAGGTAGAGAACGTTTATGGTTTCGTTTAGACCTTGAGAAATGCCACTTCTTTTCCTGTGATAGAGATGAACAGCTAGAGGAACTTACCAAATTTATTAACACAGCTTATACAGATGCACAAAAAATGAAAATAGACCGGGAATGATTCTCAGTAATAATATCTGGTGATTCTAAGAGGGGCTTCGCCCTTCTTTTTTATTTCCCCCTTTAGAAAGGGGGACTAAGGGGGATTTAAAATCCCTCTCAGTCTCCCCCTGTTCAAGCCAGGGGCAGGCGCTTTACAAAAGGAGAAGTTCTGGAAGAAGAATATCAATGCCACCCTGGGCACATTCGCTCCGCTCAGTGTAAACTCAGCGAAGGGTCTCAGGGAGGAGAGGTATTATCTTGACTCCCCACCCTGAGATTCTTCGTCCGCCAGAGGCGGACTCCAGAATGACATTTTACACAGGTGATGGAATCATATAGACCACTATTAGATTAAGGTTAGTAGACAGGACTAAGAGTACCTGCTATTGTAGAAATAGAGAAGGATATCAAGGGGAAAATGAAGAGAGCACCGATTGTTCTGCTGATAATCTCCGCGTTGTTGGTAGCCGGGTGCGGCACTGGCACTATCGCGCCGGGGGAGGAGTTTTCACTGAAAATCGGTGAAAGCGCTGCCGTCAGGGGAGAAGACCTTGAGATTACCTTCCTTGAAGTCCTTGAAGACAGCCGCTGCCCGAAGAATGTCGAGTGCGTCTGGGCAGGCAGGGCAAGAAGCCTGGTGAAGATTACATCCGGTGATTCCTCTGAAAACGTGGAACTCAGCGAACCGGGACTGACAGACCCGCCAAACCAGATAACGTACCACGAATATCAGATTATGTTTTACCTTCTGCCTTATCCGGAAGGACCCGGTGAGATGGACACCGCCGAGTACCGCCTGATGTTAACTATCAGCAAGCTGAAATAGTGATATCTACCTCAATCACCTTTTTATTATCTATTCCCACCCACCACCCTTAAGGAGTTTTAGAGGGGGTTCTTTAATCAATAGAACTCTCAATAATACCCTGTAAGTATTATCAAACAAGCATTTGAGATAATATTTTGATATAATTTAAGTCCAATCCACCAAGGAGGATGAAAGATGGTTACCTGGACAATGGTCACGGACTGGCTTTTACAGCACGGTATACGTATTCTTATCATACTGGCACTTGCCGTTCTGCTCTGGTTCCTGATTAAGAAACTTTTGCCGCCACTGGTACGCCGCACCGTGGTCAGAACTCGCGGCGAGAGCAAGCGTGGGCTTGAAAAAAGAACTGATACACTGATGGGCGTACTCACCGGAGCAGGTAGAGTACTCATTGTCGTCATCGCAATACTGATGATTCTTTCCGAGATTGGAGTGCCTATCGGCCCGGTACTTGCCGGTTTCGGCGTGGCCGGCATAGCCGTCGGCTTCGGTGCCCAGTACCTGGTCAGAGACCTGATTGCCGGTATCTTCATTCTCTGGGAGAACCAGTACCGGGTCGGCGATGTGGCACGGGTAGCCGATATCGCCGGGCTTGTTGAGCAAATAACCCTGCGTAAAACCGTACTCCGCGACCTGGATGGTCTCGTTCACCACGTGCCGAATGGCGAAATCAGGGTTGCCAGTAATTTCTCCAGACATTTCTCCAGAGTGAACCTTGATGTCTCAGTGGCTTATGGTACCAATCTCGACCACGCGATAAGCGTGATAAACAATGTCTGCCGGGAACTTGCCGAAGAAGAGGACTGGAAAGATAAGTTCGTGTCCACGCCGCAGGTACTCAGGGTGAATAATCTTGGCGATTCCGGTATCGATATCAAGATACTCGGTGATGTAAAACCGCTGGAGCAGTGGGCGATAACTGGAGAATTACGGCTGCGCCTGAAGAAAGCCTTCGATGCCGAAAACATAGAGATACCCTGGCCTCATACCAAGATATACTTCGGCAATACGCTGGACAACAATGAGAACAAGTAGACCATTCACGGGACAAGATTTACCTTTCAAGGAGGCATGGTATGGCAATTAAGTCTTATTATCTTAATCCGGACGGCAACCTTCAACGAGAACTCAACGATAATGAAATAAAGAATGCTTATGAATCCGAAAAGGGAATGCTCTGGGTGGATATTGAGGGTGATGAGGAAGACGGAATACGCCTGATGGCTGAGACTTTTAATTTTCATCACCTGGCGATAGATGACTGCGTGACTACCCTTCTGCACCCGCCGAAAGTGGATAATTTTCAAAACTATATCTTTCTTATCGTCCATGGCATAAACTACACGGCGGAGTCCGATATCGTCGAGACATCGCAGGTTGAGTTATTCATCGGCTCACATTACGTGGTAAGTCACCACAGCCTGCCCATGTATAGCTGCAATGCAGTGCAGCAGCTTGTAGAAGATGATGCCCGTCCAATGCAAAGGGGAGCCGATTTTCTTGCTCATTATATTATCGATACCGTAATCAATAATGTCATGCCGACAATAGACATGATGGGAGAGGTCGCTGATGATATTGAGGAAGAAGCCATTCATAATCCGAGGAAGGAAACGCTCGAAGCAATTCTGAAATTAAAGCGTTCCGCGATGCGACTGCACCGTGTTATGGCTCCACAGAGAGAAATCCTGAACAGGTTTAGCCGCAGGGAATTTTCAATAATCTCGGAAGAGGCGCAGATATTCTACAGAGATATCTATGATCATCTGGTACGGATTGAAGAATTGAATATGAATATCCGCGATAGAACAGATAATGCATTATCCACGTATATGTCATCGATAGCCAACCGGCAGAATGAGACAATGAAAGTGCTTTCGATAGTAGCCGCCATATTTCTACCGCTATCACTTCTGGCGGGAATATACGGGATGAATTTCGAATACATGCCGGAATTGACCTGGCGCTGGGGCTATTTCGCCGTGCTGGGACTGATGGCTACCGTTATTATCTGCGTTTCATGGTGGTTATGGTTGAAAAACGTAATAACATTGGGAAGAAGGCGGGTGACGTTCATAAGACCGATTAAGGTAGACCCCCGTAAATTGCTGGGGCATGCCGGGCGTCTTACAAAGTATTCAATAGACCAGTTAATCAGTTAGCGGAAACAGACATGGATTGGCTCGAAGTTTTAAAATGGGTGGGACTGGTGCTTGCCGCCGGGTTTGTCGGCTACTTCGGCCGCTACCTCGCCATGATTATCATCGACAAGGTGCAGAAGAAAAAGGCATCTGCAATTAATGAAAATGCTCCCGGAGAAAGCGCTGATCCTGAAATTCAGCTTGAAGAAACAAGAGCAAAGGTAGAGAAGAAAAAGGCAAAAGCCGAAGCCAAGAAGGCGAAAAAGGCGGGGAAGCAGTAAAGCTTCCCGGTGCTTCCGTACATAATTGGTTGAATAATTTGTCATTGCGAGGAGTCCTGATTGTATCGGGACGACGTGGCAATCTCTATACAATTGTCATTATGAGGAGCATAGCAACGTGATAATCTATATAGATTTATTTATTGAGATTGCCACGCCCGCCACAGGCGGTCTCGCAATGACAAAGGGAAGTAGATTGCTTCGCCCCGGCGAAATCGTGGCTCCCAATGACATTGAATGACGTTAAATATTCAAGCCGTGCAGTTCGCTTTATTTAGCTCCCCGGAATTCCTCCAGAGCCATATTGGCCCCTCTCTTTAAGAAGGAATCGGCATCATCCACGGTATTGAGGACAAATCCCTTTTCCACCGCCCACTGTATATTGGCCGAGGTGGCGAACATGCCGGCAGGTTTTCCTGCCTTGTTCGCTGCCCCCAGCACCCTGTCAAAAGCCGCCAGGTATTCCGGGTCGTCCCACTTCGGGGGACCGAGTCCGTAGCTCATTGCCAGGTCAAAGGGGCCGATGTAGCAGGCATCTATTCCGTCAACCGCCAGGATTTCATCCACGTTGTCAACTGCTTCCCGGGTCTCTATCTGGACAATTACCAGTATCTCATCATTGGCTGTCCGCATATAGTCAGGGTCATTGAGCGCCGCCCTTCGCGGTCCGTAGCCTCTCAGTCCCACCGGTGGATATCTGCAGGCGCGAACCGCGTATTCCGCCTGCTCTCTTGTATTCACCCAGGGAATAAGCACGCCGTGAGCGCCTATATCCAGAATACGCTTGATAATAACCATATCATTCCACTGCGGGCGCACTATCGGTGTGCAATTGCTGCCATTCATCGCCTGCATCATTAATGTCATTGCCTCCAGGCTGATGACAGAGTGCTCGCCATCGATGAGCAGCCAGTCGAAGCCCATTCTTGACAGCACCTCGGTGACATCAGGATGACCGAGACTGATAAAGGTGCCGATGACAGCCTCGCCTTTCTGCAATTTATCTTTCAGGAGATTTTTCAATACCCGTTACCTCCCCTTATTGTGTTCGAATAACCCTTTATGTAAAGATTAGTACACTACTTGTACATTGAGCCAATCTGTTTATACTGTCCCCTTGATACTATCACCATCAGGTCGCTAATCCGCCCGGCTTCCCTTTTCTTCGCCATGTTCTCGCTGTTTGCCTTCATTAAACCGTCAATATCATCGGTCTCTATCTCATAAAGCGCCAGGAATTTAGCTCCGCCTTCCTGCGGAGATGTATTTTCATAGCGGGTGGCCCTGATGAAACCCGGCGTCTCAAGCACATCGGGAAGGTGGGTATTATCATACCAGTCGTTGAACTCTTTCTCCTGTGCCGGGTCCGAGCAGTTTGTCCCGACCAATATAATCCACTTATCCATATTATTTTTTCCTCCTTTTAGCAGACAATACTACTATACATGCGTCAATAATACCAGTGTTCCGGTAAGATTTCATTCAGCTTTTGCACCAGCCGTCCGGCGAGATATTCTGTTCCAGAGATATACCAGAGCCCGGTAAAACTGGACAGCAACTATCGCCATGGTGAATTTGGGCACCCACATCCAGAAAGCGTTCAGTCCCAGAACGACGAAAAGCGCCGGGTCTTCGATAATGGCATGATTGATGCCGATGGAAATGTGAAGGTATTCAAGTTCCTCTTTTTTAAAGGTCCCCTTCTTAGCCTCCTCGACAATAACGGCGCTGCCGTAAACAACACCAAAAAGCACTCCTGCCATGAACATCATTGCGGTACGGTCAGGAAGCCCCAGAATCCTCATTAAGGGCTTTAAAACCCTGAGCAGAGGATTTACCCAGCCCAGGGCCCGGAGCCACCCCAGAACTATCATCAAGCCCATTATGATACCGAATATTTTGGCAATCAGACCCAGAGTCTCTAACGCCCAGTTCGTCACCACATCGAAGAAAGGAGACTGAACGGTGAGATTTGCCGGCAGTGCCACTTCCTGACTCGTATCACCGAGAAACTGCGAAACAATAAGAACGGCAACAACCGCCGAGGCGATGCGAATTATTACGACCTTGGCGACGTTTATTCCCGACCGGTGCTGAATAATCCCTTCCGTAATCAGGTTGTGAGCAATCAGGCAAAAGACGGCAATCAGTGTCATCTGCTCAAGGCTAAAGGGAACAACCGAGATGATGGCAATGCAGGCATAGATATTAATCAGCATCCCGGCGAGGATTGGCAGCGCCGCCTCCGGAGGCAGGCTTATCAGGCTGGTCAGGGGATTCAATAAGAAATCAAGGTAATTCAGCCAGCCGGTCCATTGAAGAACGGTGATAAGGAAAGAAAGAGGGATGACTATTTTGCACATCCAGACAAAACCGTTCCACCCCCGCTTGATTCCCTCTATAAAACCGGTTCGCAACTGCGAATTAATAACGGACATAGTGACAACAAGAGCTTATTAGGTTGACAGTCATATTATTAACACAAAGACAACAATAGGTAATACTTATTGATTATTTATAAATTAACCATATAGTGAGATTTTTATACTTGAGGCCGTCTCAATTATCTCATTAGTGGATTTCGCAGCCTCAACCGCTAGTTTTACGAAGTTATCTGAAGCTTCTTTTAATTGTCGTCCTTCCTCTGTCTGTAATAAATTGGTGCATGCGATAGTACATTTGTCAATTTTAGAAACCGTGTTTGTAACCATAATACTTAAATCCTGATCAAAGGTATTAGCAATCTTTTCTATTTCGATACTCCTAATCTTGAGATTTTTTAACCTGTTAAGCAAAAGAGCAACTAACGTTTTACCTCGCATAGAGTATACTTCAGGGGTATCGTCGGTCATTATCTTTTGTATATCTTGACTCCAATCGATTATCTCATTAATCAAACGTTCTTTTCTTTCACATTCGTCTCTTCTTATACTATCTTGTCTTTGCTGCCATCCTAGATAGATTGTAATTGCAGCAAATATTGCCAGAGCAACTGTACTGAATGCACTTAAACCCTGCCCTATATCTGGGTACAACATAACTAATAGAATTAAAGATATGGAAAATAGAATCCCCCCTAATATAATGCGACATCTACTAGTAATTCTAAATCCAGAAAAAAGCAGGTACGAACCAGAGGCACAAAGTGCATAGGTAACAACTGTATAAACTATATAAAGTATCTGCTCAAGAGTCATAGTAGGATTATATCATAAACGAATAACACTAACACTATGCGCACGTTAAGAAAAAATCTGATATAATGGACTGGTTTGAAGTAATTTACAGAAGGTGAGATAGATGGAACTGGCAGCTAACACCCGTGAAATTACAGGAAAGAAGGTCAAGGTATTACGTCGCCAGGGGATTACCCCGGTGAATCTGGTCGGTCATAAAGTCCAGCCCCTTACCCTGCAGTGCGATACTTCCCAGCTTCAGAAAATACTGGCCCAGACGGGCAAGACAGGGCTCATCAGCCTCAAGCTGGACACGGCAAAAAGACCGAGAAACGTCATGGTCCGGGAAGTCCAGAGAGAACCGCGTACCGGGGCTTTACTTCACGTGGACTTTTACCAGGTGAAGATGGACGAAAAGATAAGGGTGGAGGTGCCCATCGTTCCAATCGGAGAAGCCCCGGCATTGAAACAAAAAGAGAATTATTTGGCCCAGGAACTGAACAACCTGACCATTGAATGTCTGCCGGATGAGATTCCGGGCCGCATAGAAATCGATATCAGCAACCTGGAGGAAGCAGACCAGTCGATTCATGTCGAGGATATCAGTCTGGACGAAGGCGTAACTGTTATCAATACCCCTGACCAGCTTATAGCCAAGATAAGCACCCGGTTCATCGAGAAAGAGATAGAGGAAGAGGAAGAAGTGGAGGTCGAGGAAGGAGTTGAGGCTGTAGCCGAAGGAGAAGCACCGGCTGGAGAACAGCAAACTGAGGGTGCAGAAGAAAGCTAAACACAATCCGGCCGGCTCCGGAGGAAGAGTTCACCGGGTAAAGGCTGTTACTTCTCGGTGAGAAACCGGTGCGCATAGACTGCTGCCGTAGCGCCGTCTCCGGCGGCGGTTATAGCCTGGCGAGCCGAGTCCAGACGTATATCACCGGCAGCAAACACTCCCGGTATTTCAGTCTCCATTCTGTCATTGGCAATGATATGTCCGGCGGCATCCAGAGGCACAACGTCTCTCAGATAATCGGTGTCCGGTTTGTACCCGATGGATACAAACACTCCGGATACTTCAAGGGTTGATTTCTCTCCGGTCTTTACGTTGCTGACATGCAGTTTTGTTACAAAGACATCACCTTCAATTTTATCCACCACGGTATCCCAGAGGAACTCAATCTTGGGTTCGGCAAACGCTCTCTCCTGAAGAATAGCCGTGGCGCGGAGCTGGTCGCGCCGGTGTATCACGATAACTCTGGAGGCAAACTGGGCGAGGTGCAGGGCTTCGGTCAGGGCGGCGTCGCTGCCGCCGACCACAGCGGTCGGCTGGTCAGTGAAAAAAGGAGCATCACAGGTAGCGCAATAAGATACTCCCTTGCCGGTGTATTCCGCTTCACCGGGCACACCAAGAAGCTGGCGTTTTGAGCCACCGGCGATAATTACCACCCTGGCGGTGAAATCACCTTCTTCGGTCTTCACGGTCTTTTCGTCTCCGTTTAGTTCAATACCGGTAACCTCGGCTGTTACTGTATCCAGTCCGAACTTTGTTGCCTGCTGGTGCATTTTCTGGGTTAACTCCATACCCCCGATACCTTCAATGAAACCGGGGAAGTTCTCCACCTGCTCGGCATTTGTTATCTGCCCGCCGATTACCGCCTTCTCAATGAGCAGGCTGCTGAGCCTGGCTCTGGCGGTATAAATTCCGGCGGTAAGCCCGGCAGGACCACCGCCGATAATAACCACGTCGTAGCTGCGTTTATCTGGCATCAGAATCCACCTACTTCCCTCTCAATCTCGATTACATCAAGCAACTGGCGAATATCGAACCGTCCTGAAATCCTGAGCTGACCGTTTAGCAGCAGCAGCGGAAGCGAAAGGTTTTTATCCTTTACATTTTCATTCCATTCCTGCACAAGGCGCCTGGTCTTGTTTTCGGCCATATTTACGTATTCCAGGGGGATATCTTCTCCAAACCTTTCTTTTATCCTCTCAGCGGCAAAAGGCACCGATTCCGGCGAAGCCCAGTCAATACCGCAACCGGCATCACATTCACCCTGACTATCATCGCCGAGGATGGTTATTTTAATATTACTGCTACCCAAGGGCACTCTCCAGATTTTTTTTCAGCTCCCCCTTCGGTCTGAGACCGACCATATGGGCGACAGGCTCACCATTTTTAAAGACAAGCAGGGTGGGAATACTCCGCACACTATACCTGGCCGGAGTTTTAGGGTTCCTGTCGATATCTATTTTAACAAAATCGACCCTTCCCTCAAACTCTTCGGCAAGTTCATCCACAATCGGAGCAACCATTACGCAGGGCTTGCACCAGGTTGCCCAGAAATCAACAAGAACAGGTTTTTCAGCCTTTAATACCACCTGTTCGAAACTGCCATCATCCACCGGTACCGGTTTGCTCATATTCCTCCTCCTTGATTTTATCGCTAATAGCCCGCTCGGAAGTCCGCTTTGCCAGATTGATAGCGTTTTTAATGGCCGTCGCCTGGCTTCGACCGTGACTGATAATAATATTTCCGTTTACACCGAGGAGACAGGCACCACCGGATTCTCGGTAGTCCAGTTTCTTGGCCCAGGAATCCATCCCCATATCTCTGTGTAAAGCTCTTGATGATAGACTGTAGGCTTTTGAAAAGATTTGACCGGCCTGACCGAGCGAATAAAGCCAGGTAGCGCTTAATCCTTCTAAAGTCTTGAGTACTATATTACCGGTGAAGCCATCGGTAACGATGATGTCGGCTTTTCCACCGGCCATGACCTGGCCTTCGACATTACCAATAAAGTTCAGGTTACTATTCTGTTTGAGAAGTTTATAGCTCTCCTGAGTCAGGCGGTTACCTTTTTTTTCCTCCTCGCCGTTGTTCAGTAAGCCGACAGTAGGAGAAGCTATACCGAAAATTTCCCTGATATAGGTTGTACCCAGGTGTGCAAACTGAACAAGATGTCCTGGCCTGCATTCGGCGTTTGCTCCCGAATCAATAAGTAGCACCGGAGCCGTAGTTCCGATATTGATGAGAGAGCCTATGGCCGGGCGGTCAATACCTTCTATCTTGCCCAGGTTCGCCAGCGCCGAGTATAGTACCGCCCCGGTATTGCCTGCCGATACGAAGGCTGAAGCCTCACCATCTCTCACCAGGTTCGTCCCGACGACTATCGAAGAGTCCGGTTTGCTGCGGACCGCCTCGACAGGTGACTCGTGAGGCTCGATTACCTGACCGGCATCAATAATTGACATGTTCAGTTTCGCCAGGTGGCGGCCGGCAAGAACATAGAGTATCTCTTTCCTGCCGACGAGAGCAATTTCTACCTCGAACTCACGGGCTGCCTTTATGGCACCCTTTACTATTTCATGGGGAGCATACTCGCCGCCCGTGGCATCAACTGCAATTTTCATTCGTTTTCCTCAACATGTACCCTTTCCCATCTATCACAGCGCCCTCCCCAACGGGCAAGGACGGTACCGTTATTTGAAATCTGAGCTATTTCGCAGAGATTGGCACAGGCTTCACATTCAAAAGAGGAGGTCTTGTACTCTATTTCGCTTACGCCGAAACCCTTGAAATTACTCCTTTTATTATCGACCATTTCCTCACGGACAAGCAAGGCGGCCCCGATTGCTCCCATAACCTCATGGTGAGGCGGGACGATAATCTCTGTTTCAAGCTCTTCCTCGAATGCCTTCACGATTGCCCGGTTAAAAGCCACTCCACCCTGAAAAACTATCGGTGGCCTGATTTCCTTCCCCAGACCAACGTTATTGATATAGTTCCGGACGAGAGCCTGGCACAGTCCGTAGATAATGTCCTCAGTCCTGTGTCCCATCTGCTGCTTATGGACCATATCCGATTCGGCAAAGACGGTACATCTACCGGCGATACGCACCGGCATCCGGCTGTCCATTGCCCGCTGGCTGAGCTCCTCGATACTCATATTGAGACGCAGTGCCTGGTGGTCAAGAAAGCTGCCGGTACCGGCAGCACAGACCGTATTCATTCCGAAGTCAACGGCAATCCCATCCCTGATAATAATAATTTTTGAGTCCTGCCCGCCAATCTCAATGACGGTCTGCACCTGCGGGAAATAATGAAGGGCGGCGGTCGCATGACTCGTAATCTCGTTTTTCACGAGGTCGGTATTGACAATAACTCCTGCCAGATAGCGGGCGCTGCCTGTGGTCGCCACCCCGTAGATTTCAGTGTCTTCCGGTAGCCGTTCCCGGATTTCCACCAATCCCCTTTGAACCATCTCGATAGGCTTGCCGCGGGTCGGCAGATAGATATGGGCAATAAGCCCATCGTTTCCATCAAGCGCCACCAGCTTGGTAGTTACCGAACCGACATCAATTCCGAGATAGGCTTCCATAAGTACTCCTTATACGGCTATTTCCCGTTTACTCTGATTGCCCAACCGCCGCTTGCGTTCAAGCAGGTCAACGAAGGCTTCCAGCCTGGTCAGCATACCGGTCTTTGTAATCTGTTCATCACAGATTATTGTCAGCACCGGAATATTCTCCTTAGTTTTCGGCATAATGTTTTGAGCAATTATCTCCGGCATACAGGTGAAGGGTGCCAGGTGCACGAGTCCATCATACTCCCCGCTGTGAAGGACCTTCTCCCCAATCGATTCCCAGCCATCGCCACCGATATCCCGCTTCAGGTAGGGCAAAGCCGCCCGGTGAATCCTCTCTTTTTCGTCGACGCCCAGTGGATTAAGAAACATGGTAAATTTTGTCCACTCTGAAGTAAAGGTTGTTCTTCTTACCTCGACACCGAGTTTCCCCAGTTCACTCTCGACATCGAGATTGGAGAACGGCTCCAGCAATACGTAGAACTCCCCGGTTACTCCCACGATAAGCGGATTAGCCTCAGAGTCTCTGGCAACCTGATTGAGCAAGCGCGTATAGTCCGCCTCAACTTTCTTCATGGTATGAGAATTATCCGCCTCTTTTATTGCTTCGATAGCGCTTGCGTAAAGCCGGTTGGCCGTTCCTTTAACCATCTCCACAGCCCGTACTTTCTGCACAATCCGCTCTATTCTGTCCAGGGCGTTCAATTTCTTGATGCCGAAGCGGAAGGCTGTTAAAATCTTCGTCCAGGGAGCATCGTTGGCCAGTCGTTTAATTATACCGAGCAAGCCAATAAGCTTTTGCTCCGAAACTCCCATCTGGACCATCTCAATATTATACCCCATATCATGAAGGATTTGTTCCTGTATCCTGGCGTAGTAACCCAGACGGCAGGTGCCGTAGCCGCCGGGCATGACCAGGGTATCTGCGCCAAGCTCGGCAACTTCAATCAGGTTGCCTAAAGTCAGTTTAAAGGGAATACAGAGTCCTTCGGGAGAATGCTTTACAGCCAGCGAAAGGGTACGCTGAGTAACTGGTGGCGGGGCGATATACTCTACATCAAGCCTCTGAAAGAGCGCCTCCAGAGCGATATATAAATTACCCAGATGGGGTATGGCTATACGCATATTTCCGCCCTTTTCCTTCTCTGCATCATATCAATAAAAGCTTCCAGCCGGGTAACGATTCCGGCCTCAGCAGTGTGCTCATCCACAGTCAGGCACATGAAGGGTACCGACCCGAGCCTGGCAGCCTGGCGGCGGACAGCATCCATCATCAACGAATCCGGTCCGCAGCCGAAAGCCATTATTCCGATAACACCGTCAGCTCCGGTTTGCAGATAATGACCGCCGGCGCCGACCACTTCTTCTTCATAGGTCCAGTAAGCACCTCCTACCAGTCTGTTTACCGCTGAGTTAAGCTCCATTATCGTAAGCATCTCCGGAGTGACTACCCGGTTGCCGGCCTGCTTAATCCGCCGGATAATGCGGTGGTTTACGTAGTCATCATAGAGAAGATAGGGGTGTCCGATGAGGGCTATCGTTGACCGAGATGAAGATTGTTGCCCTGAATCCACTTTCCGCTCCTTTACCAGTGAAGATAACATTCCCTTCATTACCTCGGGTGGCGTCATTTTCCTGACCGGCATAATCTCCCGATAGTTCAGGAAAGCCTGCCAGGCAGCAATACCTGCCTGCCTGAGCTTTACCGGATTCGGGGTAAAGCGCCGCCCCATTTTGTAAATGGATTTATAAAGCTCGTTTCTCCCTCTATTGATGTCGACATCCACCTCTAAAATCGGAGGAGATTCGGGAATTACAGCCTTTGTCATATCGGGCAGGCCGAGAAACTTAGAGCAGTTATAGACCCTGTTCTGCACGCTGCGGACCGCCGGGATGAATATGTAATCGCACTCCCCCACCAGCGAAAGAACATGACCGAGGAAAACCTTCACCGGCAGGCAGGTATCCGCCACAACCCTTGCCGAGCCTTCCGTCAACATTGTCCGGGTCGTTGGCGAGGAAACAACCACCTCAGCGCCCAGCGCCTCAAAAAATGTCTTCCAGGCAGGAAAATACTGGTAGTAGAGCAGAGCTCTAGGGATGCCGATTTTAATCATCTTTTTTGCTCGAACTCTTCTTTTACGCTGTTAAGTGTTTCTGAACTGGATAGTAAATCGACCACCGTCATCGCCAGCGCCCCGGCGGCATCGATTGCCCCGTTGAGTCCTCTTTCCGAAGCGGCAACTTCAGTAAACCGGGGGCTATGAATCTGTACATCTTTGTCAGCTATGGCTACCATAGCATGGATACTCGGCACAAGCTGACTGACGTTTCCCATATCAGTACTGCCAAAGCTATTATCAGAAGCGGAAAGAGAAACAGTACGTCCCAGGGACTGCATATTTTCAGCGTATAGCCGGGCTAAATGCAGGTTATTCCGCATCGGAGCGTAACGGACATCATCCCATTTATACTGCAACCGGGCGCCGGTAGCTGTAGCGGCCCCGATAAAGCAGTTCAACACTCTCTCTTTAAGCTCTTCAAGGTAATCGTTTCCCCTGGCGCGAACCAGGAAAGTCCCGGCGCTATGGGCGGGAACAACGTTTACCGCCTCTCCGCCATCGGTTATGATGCCATGAATCCGGGCAGTACTTCTAATATGCTGACGCAACGAATTAATGGCTGCGAAGGACTGAAGCATAGCCTCTAGGGCATTTACTCCCGCTTCTGGTGAAGCGGCGGCATGAGCCGCTTTGCCGAAAAATTCAACCTCAATACCGTGAAGAGCCAGAGCCTCGATAACCGCAGAATCGCCGGTCCCGGGATGGACAATCATAGCTGCATCCAGGTCATTAAAAGCTCCGCTATCAACCATCATTGCTTTGCCGCCGTAAAGCTCCTCAGCCGGGGTACCGATAACAAGAATACTGCCTCCGAACCGGTCTACTGCCATTTTTGACGCTACGGCACCGCCAACGGCAGAGGTAGCTATAATATTATGACCGCAGGCATGTCCGAGGTCAGGCAGGGCATCATATTCGGCAAGAAGAGCGATAAACGGCTTTTCCGTTCCGTAATTCGCTCTAAAAGCAGTCGGTAACTGGCAGATGCCCCGCTCAACTGAAAAGCCATTTTCTTCAAGATAGCCGGACAGCAACTCAGCCGCTTTTTCTTCCTCGAAACCAAGCTCGGGATTATCGTGAATTTTTAACGAGATTTCACCGAGCCGATTACGCTGCGCTTCTACTTCTTTTACGACTAAAGATTTAAACTTCTCTGTTTCCATGTCCCCCTGATGAACAGGCAAATTGATTTCATTATAGCCCAATAGCATCGGGATTTCTAGGTCAGGACACCGGCATTCCTCTTTGTTTTCCGGTTGACGTATTACCTGTGTCGGAGTATTTTGTAGCTGAACCAAGGAATTGCCGGTGGAAGTATTCAGTTTATTGAAGAAAAGGCTCTGGGGAATCGCCGGGGCCGTTATACTGCTGGTGGTGATACTGCTGGCCGCCTTCTCCCCTCTCATTGCCCCTTACCACTATAACGAAATAGATATTCAACACCGGATGGGATCCCCCGGCAGTGAATACCTCCTGGGTACTGACCAGCTTGGCCGGGACTTGTTCAGCCGGCTGCTCTACGGCTCCCGTCCCTACGCTGGAACGGGCCTGATAGCTACCGGCAGTGCCATAGTTCTCGGTCTTATTCTGGGATTTTCCTTTAGGAAGTCCGGAAGCAGGCTGGAGGCCGCTCCGGGGATAGTTTTATTTTCGCTTGCGGCCATTGCCGGGCTTATTGTACTGGTCAATCTGGGCGTTTTTATATTACGGTTCCTGCCTTTCCGTTTTATCACAATGGCATTAACTTTTATCGGGCATGGGATTGAAGAGACAGGTCTGGTTATGGTGATTACCGGTCTTCTGATATCCCTGATACTTTTGCCGTCGAGCTATTTATTTATGCGAAAGGCTTTCAGACAGGACACTTCCAGGCAGAGTCTTTTTTCGCTCTCATCAATCATAACCGTCTACGCGGGAGTCGGTACGGGGCTTGCAGTACTGATTCTCGCCTCGATGGGTTTTCTTGGCTTCGGTATCCCTCCTCCGCTCCCTGAATGGGGCCATATGTTGAGCAGTTTTGGACTGCAATATTCTAATGAAGCTCCGTGGATGGCGGCTGCCCCGGCTATCGCTTTGGCCGTGACGGTGTTGGGGCTGGTCATTTTTGCCCCGGCCGTGTGGGAAATTTGGCTCCCGCGTCCGGCCGGTGCTGCCGACCGTCACCAAACATAAGTAAAGGGCGGCTTGCAATTTATGCCCCTTTGTGCTATGCTTATAGTGAACTATTCGAGTGGGGTTGTTCCCACTTTTTTATTATAAAAGAAAATATATAATTGGAGGTTTAACCGGGGTGAAGAGTGATTTTTTACTTGCAATCACACAAATCTCGGCTGAGAAAAACCTGCCCAGTGAAGTGGTCCTTTCTGCGGTCGAGGCGGCACTGGTATCAGCTTACAGGAAGGATAACTTCTCTCCGAATCAGAATATCTCGGTGAAGATAAATCCTACCAGTGGTAAGGTCCAGGTGTGGGCTGAAAAGACTGTCGTCAAAAAACCGACGGATATCACAAGTGAAATATCACTGGAAGAGGCACGACTGATAAATCCTGATGTGGAACTGGAAGAGACGGTTATGGTGGAAGCCACTCCGCGTAACGCCGGGCGGATTGCCGCTCAGACGGCAAAACAGGTTATTCTACAGCGCCTTCATGAAGCGGAACACAGCGCCATATTCGAAGAATACGCTGGCAGAGAGAGTGACATCGTCACCGGATTGATACAGCGTATCGAACAAAGACAAATCTTTGTCGACCTCGGCCGTACCGAGGCGATACTACCTGCGGCTGAGCAGGCGCCAGGCGAGAGATACCGGGTAGGCCAGAGACTTAAGGTCATAATTCTGGAAGTAGTCCGGACAAATAAAGGTCCGCGGGTAATACTGTCACGGTCGCACCCTGATTTACTTCGCCGGCTCTTTGAGATGGAAGTTCCGGAAATTTATAACGGCACTGTCGAATTGAAATCGGTCGCCCGGGAAGCCGGCTATCGCAGCAAAGTAGCCGTAGCGGCGAAGCAGGATGGAATCGACCCGGTCGGTTGCTGCGTCGGTTTACGCGGTATCAGAATACAGAATATCGTCAATGAGCTAAATGGCGAAAAGATAGACGTCGTAATGTGGAGTCCAGATGATTCCGTTTTTGTCGCCAATGCTTTAAGTCCCGCCCAGATAACAAGTGTCGAACTTGATGAGCAGGAAGGGGTAGCTGTCGTCGTGGTTCCTGACAGGCAGCTATCATTAGCCATTGGTAAAGAAGGACAGAATGTGAGACTGGCCGCCAAACTCACCGGATGGCGAATTGACATTAAGAGCGCCTCGGCAGCAGAAGCAGAAAAAGCTGAAAAAGAAAGACTGGAAGCAGAAAAGGCTGAAGCTGAAGCAGCAGAAGCCCCCGAAGAGGTCGAAGAAGAGATTGGCGAAGAAGTTCCCGCTGAGATACTTGATGTCCTGGAACCTGAATTAGCTCCCGAAGAGGGAGAAGAGGAAGTGGAGGAAGAACCCGTCTCCGTTCTTGATTCGGCACTCGTTTCTCCGGAAGCCTCATTGGAGACAAAAGAAACAGAAAAACCTAAACTTCGTTTTGCTGAAGATATCCTGATGGCGGCGCCGGTAAAACCACAGTCAAAATCAAAAAAGAAGAAAAAGAAAGGCTCTAAGGATAGAGATATTGAAGACGGGAGAGGTAGGGGCAGGAAAATACGCCATGATGATATGGATATAGATTTCGGTGACGAGGATGAGTATTAGCCGGCAGAGAATCAAGCCTATACCGCAGCGGACCTGCATTGCCTGTCGCAAGGTAAGAGCAAAACAGGAACTGGTCCGTCTGGTACGCATTCCCGATAGTGGCGTAGAGGTGGACGCAACCGGCAAGAGGGCCGGGCGGGGCGCTTATTTATGCAGGTTACCGGAGTGCTGGGAAACCGGATTGAAAGGCAACCGGTTAGAGTATACTTTAAAGACAACGATTACACAGGAAAATCAGGAGCAGCTTATTAAGTTCGGGCAGGAACTTGCCAGTAATGGTATCCGGAAGTAAACCAGCCAGTTATAACAGGTCACAGTTAAATAGCTTTTTAAAAACGCCACCCGGCAACTAACGTATCGAGTATTCAAGGGAACGGTCGAATGGCTTGACTGAAGATATCAAGAGGAGCAGGCTAGTGGCAGAAGTAGGCAAACAGGATAGAACAACAAAGTCTGCGGATAAAGTAAAGAAGTCCGCGGATAAAGCAGCCAAAGCCGGTGAATCTGCGGCCAAGTCTCGCTTGGTTGAAATTCCGGCCACCCTTAATGTGAAGCAGCTCGCTGACCTGTTGCAAGTGAGCGCCATAGACGTTATTAAGCAGCTGATGCGGAACGGTATTATTGCCAATATAAACCAGGCTGTTGACTATGAATCGGCGGCTGCGGTGGCAACAGAGCTGGGCTATGAAGCAAAGCCGCAGCCTCAATCAAAGCGAAGGTCTGCCAGCCTTATTAGCGAGATTAAGAAGCAGCAGCTACAGCAGGACATGGAGCGCGGTAACCTGAAACCACGCCCCCCGGTAGTTACCGTTATGGGACACGTCAACCACGGCAAGACAAGAATCCTCGACGCTATCAGACAGGCTAATGTGATGGATTCTGAAGCCGGAGGTATTACCCAGCATATCGGTGCCTACCAGGTAGAGGTTAACGGGCAGAAAATAACCTTCCTCGATACCCCCGGACATGAAGCTTTTACCGCCATGCGAGCCCGCGGTGCTCAGGTAACTGATGTTACGATTCTCGTCGTAGCTGCCGATGACGGAGTTATGCCGCAAACTCTGGAAGCAATAGACCACGCCCAGGCAGCCGGAGTGCCTATCGTCGTCGCTATCAATAAGATTGATATACCCGATGCCAATCCGGACCTTGTCAAACAGCAGCTCGCCGATGCCGGTCTACTTGTCGAAGAGTGGGGAGGTGATACAGTCTGCGTTGCCGTCTCCGCCAAGGAGAAACTGGGCATCGCTGAACTGCTTGAGAACGTCCTGCTTGTTTCAGAGATGGAGGAACTTAAAGCAGACCCATCAGGACCGGCGGTAGGGGTAGTTATCGAAGCGAAAATGGACAAGACGAAGGGAGCACTAACCACGGTGCTTGTCCACAACGGGACGCTGAGGGTCAGTGATTGGGTGGTGGTCGGTACAACCTGGGGCAGAGTAAAAGCAATGTTTAACGATGCCGGCAAGCACGTACGGAGAGCCGAGCCGTCAACGCCGGTGGAAATTCTCGGCTTGAGCGTCGTATCGCAGGCGGGAGATACTCTAACCGCCCTGCCCAGCGAACGCCAGGCAAAAGCTTTAATAGAGAAACGTCTGGCTCAAGAACAGGGGTCTTCAACGGCACTAAAAGCGGTAAGCCTGACCAATCTTTACGACCAGGTAAGCGCCGGCCAGGTTAAAGAGCTGAATGTTGTTCTCAAGACCGATGTTCAGGGCAGTATCGAACCGATAAGAAGTTCTCTGGAGGAGCTTGGAACCGATGAAGTCAAGGTTAGAGTCATTCACAGCAGCAGCGGTAATATAGCCGAAAGTGACATTATGCTGGCCATTGCTTCCAAGGGGATTGTTATCGGTTTTAACACTACTTCGGAGCCGGGAGCACAGCGGCTCGCCGAGCTGGAAGGAATAAGTATTCGCTACTACAATGTTATCTATAACCTCGTAGATGATGTTAGCAAAGCCCTGACAGGTATGCTCGAGCCTACGTTCGTCGAAGTCATTGACGGCAGGGCAGAAGTACGGGCGGTTTTTCCCAGTGGGAAAAGGGATAAAGTTGCCGGTGTTTACGTTACCGAGGGTAAAGTAACCCGTGGTGCCCAGGTAAGAGTGCTGCGAAATGGCGATGTAATCTACGAATCAATGGTAAGCAGCCTGAGACGCTTCAAGGATGATGTCAGAGAAGTAATTACCGGATATGAGTGCGGAGTAGGCATCAGGGATTTCAACGATTTCGAGGTCGGCGATATACTGGAATTCTTCAGAACCGAAGAGGCGACTTAAAGGATAATAGCCGTGGCTCATCGTATTGAACGGGTGAACAGCCTCATTCGCCAGGAAATAAGTGAACTACTGCAACAAGAGGTTAAAGACCCCCGTCTTGACCATACTTTTGTTACCGTAACTGAGGTTACTACTTCATCCGACTTAAAATACTCCAAGGTATTCGTCAGCAGCATCAGCACCGAAGAAGAGAAACGGAATGTGCTGAGTGCGCTGGCCTCAGCTTCAAGTTTTTTGCGCAGAGAGTTATCGCGACGTCTCAAGCTGAGATATACCCCGGAGCTTGTTTTTCAATGGGATAATTCGCTTGAGCGGGGAGACCACGTCCTGAAATTGATTGATGAGGTGTCCCGCGAAGAAACCGATTAATAACCCGTTTGCGCGCTATATATGAATGTAAAAGGCGTTTTCTTTGATCTGGGCGGCACACTCTTGATTTACGATGATATGTCTGCTGCGTGGTCTGACTGGCTTTCAGAGTTCTATGCCTTTTTAAAGAAGCGAGGTCTGGCAATTCCCAAGGAATTTTTTGCTGAAAGTTGCGATGGTTTCTTTAGCCGTGAAGAACCTCCCAGGCGAGAAGACGGTCTGACTATCTTCGAACGCCGTATCCAGGCTTTGTGCTCCGAACTTAAAGTCAGCGTGACTGTTACTGATATAAAGCACGTAGCTGCTGTGATTTTCAATGCCTGGCGGAAATACATGCATCTCGACCCGGACTGCTATCCGGTACTGGAGACACTCCGGCACCACAGAACACTCGGTTTAATTTCAAACTTCGACCATCCGCCGTATGTGTATGATTTCGTGCGAGAGTTGGGTCTGGAAAAATTCCTCTCAACTGTAGTTGTTTCAGGTGATGTCGGAATAAAAAAACCTGACCCGGGGATTTTTCACCTGGCTCTCCAGAAGACAGGACTTCAACCAGAAGAAGTCGTTTACGTCGGCGATACTGAAGAAGATATTACAGGTTCCCTTGCTGCGGGACTCGTCCCCATCCTTATTCAGCGGGACCGATTTGAAAAGGTTTTCAAAAATGTCGACTTCCGAACCGACTACTCATCCACACATCTCCAACCAGATACGAAAAATTTAGCCGGTATCAGGACAATCACCAGCTTGCCAGAGATAATTGACATACTCGAGTGAAGGAACTATATTTCCAGAAGCAACTACCTCATAGGGGCACAAATGCTATAATACCAGACATCATATTTTACACAACATTACTTTATACATGGTATAACACTACTCAAAGGGGCGTGCATATGAAATATTCATCTCTCGTAGACAGGATTCCCGACTACCCGTTCAGGAAAGTAGGGAGATTGTCCAGGGAAGTGGAACAGAGAGACGGTGTAAAGGTAATTAATGCCCGCATCGGGATTCCCGATGTCGAAGCTCCAGGAGCAATCAAAGAAGCAATGTCCAGGTTTATTCTTGAGGACAGGTCAACCTTCGGCTATCCTGTTGACGTCCACCCGGAACGCGGCATTCCGGAGCTTATAGAAGCAATAATCGAACAATACCGGGAAAAGTACTCCGTAAAACTGGAACCGGAAAATATTACCGTCACCGGTTGGGCTAAGGAAGTGCTCCATAACCTGACCAGACTTTTCGGTCCGGGCACTATCCAGATTCCGGACCCGGTATATCCTGCCTATGAGGCAGCCACAATACTATCACATCATGATATCGTGAGAGTCAGAACCTCGGCCGATACCAACTGGCTACCTGAATTCAATTTCAAAGGCAATAATACGGTTGCTTTCTACTTCTGTGACCCCAATAACCCCCTCGGCAATATGGCAGACGAAGAGTATTATTTTTCACTGGCTGGGGAAGCAGCAGCCGAGGATGTGGTCGGCGTTTTTGATAAAGCCTACAAGGACTATGTATTCGATGAAAACACGAAGCCGGTATCGATTACGCAAATACCGGGATTGATGGACTACGGGTATGAGGTGGTGTCTTTTTCAAAGCATTATAACTTTGTCGGAATTGGCCTTGGCTGGATTGTCAGCAGTAAAGAGAATATAGATAGGTGGTTCAAGCTGTCCAGCCAGTACGGTCAGGGCGTGGAGTGGTACAAGCAGAAAGCGGGGGTCGAAGCGCTGACCAGCCCTGCTGTTAAAAATGAAATGCAGCAGTACTGGAGCGAACTGAAAGGAAGAAGAGACATCTTTTCCAGAGGCCTCAACGAGCTGGGTCTGAAGGTGGAAGTGCCATTGGCAACCCCTTATCTCTGGATAAAAGTGCCGGATGGTTACGATGATGAAGATTTTGTCCTGAATAGGTTGATAAACGAAGCTCACGTAGCATTTATGCCTGGTTCCTACTTCGGGGCAAACGGCAAAGGATACTGCCGGGCTACCATCTTTCTTCCGAAGACAGAGATTGAGCAGGCGCTCGACCGGATAAGTAAGGTGAGAGACTGGTAAGATTAGAAACTATTAAAAACCAGTGATATCAGGTAAAAGCGGAGGGAATTGTAAGGGGCTAAGCAGTTCTTTCGGGACTAATCTCCCTGTTTTCTAAAGGGGGGGACTTGCCCTAAAAGTCATTCTGGAGTCCGCCAGAGGCGGACTCCAGAATCTCAGGGTGGTGAGTCAAGGTAATCCCCTCCTCCCTGAGACCCTTCGCGGAGTTTACACTGAGCAGAGCGAACGTGCTCCGGGGTGACAGGGACACACGACTTTTGAGGCAGGGCTAAAAGGGGTAGTAAGGAGGATTTTATTATAAATCCCTTTCAGTCTCCTTCAGGATGAATCCCTTTACGAAAAGGGGAGGTAAGAATCTCAAAGGTAAGACCGATTATGGACGGCATTCTGAATATAAATAAGCCTCAGGGTAAGACCTCTTTCAGCATGGTATCCCTTGTCAAACGGCTGAGTGGAGAGCGGCGTGTCGGTCACGCCGGCACTCTTGACCCGGCTGCCACCGGTGTCTTACCTGTTTGTCTCGGTCAGGCGACTCGAATCAGCGAGTTCATTATGGAAGACTCCAAGGTCTACCGTGCCGGGATTGAACTTGGCGTGACTACAGACACCTATGATGCCGAAGGAACGGTCACCCACCGTAAAAATCCGTCAAGTATCAGCCATACCGACGTTGAAGCGGCGCTTTCATCATTCCTCGGTACAACACACCAGGTGCCTCCAATGTACAGCGCGGTGAAGTACCGGGGTAAACCGCTTTATAAGTGGGCGCGAGACGGCGTAACGGTTGAGCCGAGAAGCCGGCCGGTAGAAATCTATAACCTCGAACTCGTTGAATGGCGGCCGCCGGTAGCCACCGTAGAAGTTGTCTGCGGTAAAGGTACTTATATCCGCTCCCTGGCTCATGACCTCGGGCAGGCTCTCGGATGCGGAGCACACCTGAAGAGCCTGGTACGCTCCAGATACGGCATTTTTGATATAAAGGATGCTCTCTCAATAGCTCAACTGGAAGACGCTTTCCGGTACGGTTACTGGCAGCACTACGTTTATCCGATAGACGCCGTGCTGTGGCAGTGGGCAGCCGTGGTCGTCAGTGATGATGAGAGGGAAGATATCAGGAACGGGCGTCCCCTGTTATTGAATGACTACGAAGGGACTGAGAGAAGCTATCTTGAACAGGACACTGAAGATAAGGCTCCAGCCGAGAGACGATGCCGCGTTTACGCACTCGATGGAAGTTTTTTAGCCGTGCTGCGCTTCGATTCGGAAAAAGGTCACTGGCACCCTGAAAAAGTCTTTCAATAGTCGTAAAACCTTCCTCAGAAAAAAATATTTCAGTCTCAGACGGCTTGACAGTTTCGCCTAATAGATATATAGTCCAGTAGTGCTTGGAAGGAGGCAATATAGTGCAGGCGTATTGCTTTAAATGCAGAAAGAAAGTAGAGGCAAAAGACGCGGAAAAGGTCACTCTGAAGAATGGAAGGTCGGCAATGCGGGGTGTCTGTCCGGCTTGCGGAACAAAGGTATTCAGAATCGGCCAGGGTTAAAAAGAAATCTAAATGACACGTTGAAGAACCATATAATGTGGCGGGTTTGAGCTGAAATGAAAATAGCATTGGTCTCACCTTATGATTTTGCATTTCCCGGTGGTGTGACCAGCCACATATCATCACTGGAACGCTACCTCACCCATATGGGACACGAGGTCAAGGTTATTGCACCGGCATCAAGAGAAATCTCCGCTTTCGGGGAAAGATTTATCCCCATCGGCAAGCCACGCGCAATTCCCGCCAGCGATTCAGTTATTAGGATACCTATTTCTTTACATTTAGCCCCTGAAATTAAAAAAGTACTTGAGAGAGAGAAATTTGATATTATTCATCTCCATGAACCATTCATGCCGATGCTATGCAGCGCCATACTCCGCTTTTCAGATGCAACGAATGTAGGCACTTTCCACGCCTGGGACGGCAAACCGGGCTATAACTGGGGCAAACCGATCTCTACCTGGATGATTAACCGGCGGCTACACAAACTCGCCGGAAGAATCGCCGTGTCCAATATGGCCATGTCTTACGCTCAGAGAAACGTCCCCGGTGATTATGTGATAATCCCTAATGGCATAGATACTGAGTTCTTCTCCCCGGACGTATCTCCGATTGAGGAATATTCCGACGGAAAGAAGAATATTTTATTCCTGGGCCGGCTGGAGCGCCGGAAAGGGCTGATATACCTCATCAAGGCTTTTTATGATGTCAAGCAAGAGATTCCCGATTCACGTCTCATCGTTGGCGGACGCGGCACCAAGCTTCGTAAGCCATATGAGAAATGGGTTAAGAACCACGGACTGGAGAACGACGTGGTATTCCTGGGATATGTTGCCGAAGAGGATAAACCCCGGTACTTCAGGACTGCCGATGTCTATTGTTCGCCGGCAACATCACGGGAGAGTTTCGGAATTGTTTTACTGGAGGGTATGGCTGTCGGGACGGCGGTTATAGCCTCGAACATAGACGGCTATAACAGCGTCATTACTCATAACCTGGATGGGATGCTGGTACCCCCCAGAGACACCGAAAGCTTAGCCCGCACTCTGGTATCCTTGCTGAGGGACGAATCACTCCGGCAGAGGATTTCAGCTGAGGCAATTAATACGGCTCAACAATATAGCTGGGAGAAAATAGCTCAGAGAGTATATGACTTCTATATACAGTCGCTAAACAAATCCGCCTGGGTAAAGTAATTGCCGGAATTTCAGACCATGCTGACTCCTATTAACTTGATAAAAAGTGGAAGGCCGTTTGGATAGTAAGAGTATTGCTTCTAGAGAAAAACAGTCAACGGGAGAGTTTTCCGGAGTCCGAAAAACTGCAGCCTACCATCTTACCCGGTTCTCAGTCAGAATTTTATCCAGAACCGGCATACCGCCAGATACGGTAACCTGGTCCGGATTTATTATTACTCTCGGCGCCGCAGCACTGATTATCACCGGTCACCTCTTCGCTGCCGGCTTTGTTGTACTTGTCGCCGGCTTCTTCGATATGCTTGACGGGGCATTAGCCCGCAGCACTGGCAGGATTACCCGGTTTGGCGGCATTCTGGATTCCACGCTCGACCGCCTGTCCGAGGCAGCGCTGTTACTCAGTGTTCTTTTTGTCTATGCCTCAGGTAACTCGGTTCCCGGATTAGTGCTGGTTGGTCTGGCACTGGTCGGGTCTCTGATGGTGAGCTATATCCGGGCAAGGGCTGAGGCGCTGGATTTACAGTGTGAGATAGGTCTTTTTACCCGACCGGAGAGAGTAATCGTTCTGGCATTAGGGCTGCTGTTCAGCCGGTTTGATTACGCGCTGACAATCGCTCTGGTGATTATTGTCGTTTTCAGTTTTATCACTGTCCTGCAGAGAATATTCAATGTCTGGCGGCAGACAAAAAAATCATCCAACCGGTAAGGGATTGTCTGTTGATTTTATCTCGAATATAATAGCGTTTGGAGGGAAACAATGCCAGTTATCGCTGTAATAGGAGCCCAGTGGGGAGATGAGGGAAAAGGAAGAATAGTTGACATGCTCGCCGAGCAGTCAAAGGTGGTAATACGTTTTTCCGGCGGTGATAATGCCGGGCATACTATAGTAAATCCCCAGGGTAAGTTTGCCCTGCAGTTAGTCCCTTCCGGTATTTTTAACCCCGAGACCACTTGCATAATCGGCAACGGAGTGGTAATTAATCCGGCAGTCCTGATTGCAGAGATGGACAGGCTCAACCAGAAGGGTGTCAGTACCGATAACTTGGTTATCAGTAACCGCGCCAATCTGATTATGCCGTATCACCTGGCGCTTGAAGGTTTTGAGGAAGAAGCAAGAGGGAGCAAGGCGATTGGAACAACCCGTAAGGGCATCGGTCCTGCCTTTGCCGATAAAACGGCCCGTCTCGGTATCAGGGCCGGAGACCTTCTGGATAAAGAGGCGTTGAGAGAACGCCTTCTCCCCATACTCGAATATAAAAACGCTATTATAACTAAAGTTTTCGGTGCCGAAGCTATCTCCCTGGATGAAGTACTCGATCAGTACCTCCGGTACGGCGAGCGACTGGCTCCTCAAATAGGTGAGACGACGGTAATTATCGACGATGCTCTGAAGCGAAATGAGCGAGTGTTGCTCGAGGGTGCCCAGGGAACGCTGCTCGACCCCGACTTCGGCACTTATCCTTATACCACTTCTTCTTCTCCACTGGCAGGAGGAGGCTGTATCGGCGCTGGTATCGGTCCCACCAATATCGACGCCGTGCTTGGCGTCTTCAAGGCATATATAACCCGTGTCGGTGCCGGGCCGATGCCGACCGACCTCCAGGACGAAACCGGCAAGCTGCTCAGGGACTGCGGTCAGGAATACGGCACGGTCAGCGGTAGGGCACGCAACTGCGGGTGGTTTGACGCCGTAATCGCCCGCTACAGCACCCGCATCAATAACTTCACCGGGGTGGCAATCACCAAGCTCGATGTACTCGATAGTCTGCCCAGTCTGAAGATATGCCTGAACTATAAGATGGACGGAGAAACAATCGATAATTTCCCGGCAAGTATATCCGCTCTGGAGAGGTGTCAGCCTGTTTATGAAGAGCTGCCTGGCTGGCAATCTCCAACCTCACAGTGCCGGAAATTCGAGGATTTACCACCGCAAGCCCGCCGGTACATAGATAGACTGGAGGAGCTTATCGGCTGCCCTGTTAATTATATTTCGGTAGGTTCGGCAAGAGAGGAGATTATTCAGAAAACGCCAATCCTGTAGTTAAGGCGCCGGAGAGTAACATAATGGCAACCGTAAGACCGGCAACTGAGGACGATATTCCCCGTATCCTTGAGCTGTATGAAGAACAGCTGGCCATAGGAGCTACCGATACAGAAATGCAGAGAAACCCTTCTTCCGAAGATTACCTGCATGTTTTTTCCAGGATAAACGCACTTCCGGGGTGCGAGCTTATTGTCGCCGAAGAGGACGGTGAGGTCATCGGCACCTCGATGCTGATGATTGTACCCAACCTTTCGCATAAAGCGCTGCCCTGGGCGGTAGTGGAGAACGTGGTGGTTGACAGCGATTACCGCCGGAAGGGAATCGGCAAGCTGCTCATGGACTACTGTACGGCTCAGGCTAGGAAGGTGGGTTGCTACAAGGTACAACTGCTGAGCAATAAGTCTCGCAATGAAGCGCACCAGTTCTATCTTTCACTCGGCTACAAGGCGTCCGCCGAAGGGTTCCGACTCTACCTCTGATTTTTGACTACTTATTACCTTCCGTTATCCCGTAGCCCCGTTTCGTCAGATATTTCCCGAGAAGCATTCCTGTCAATATTACCAGTGGCAGAGACACCAGCAGTCTGATTATTGTGAATTTTATTCCCAGGAAGGAAGCTTCAAATATTGTCATCGGAATCCGGCAGATTGCTGAGGCACCGATGTAAGTGAATATAACGCCAAGCCTGGCTCCCTTATGGTACAGGGAATAAGCAATGGGAAAGGCAATATATAAGCCGCCGACTGTGGTGCCAGCGAGTAACACCGCCCACAGGTATCCCGTGATGCCTGACCTTTCTCCGAGGTACTTTTCCACCGTCTCACTCTTCACCCAGACCTCGAACAGTCCAATCAGGATAAATACGCAGGGTAGTATCTTCAGCATCCCCAGGGCGAAGGAAGTGAAATTGTTGCTTATCTCTTTCCCGGAGGTAAAATCAACCACCCAGGAAACAATGAGAAAGACAGCGTATGCCAGTATTATCAGTACCCTGAAAATACTCCCTCTTTTCATTAGAAGACCTCTCCGAAGAATATTCCGGTCAACACGGCGATAACCAGCGCGATAAAGAAGCTGATTACATTTCTGACGACGGTTACTCTCGTTCCGAGGTAAGCCTTCTCCACTGGGAAAGTGAGGACTCCCACCATCATCAGAGTAGTAGTAAAAGCCGATAAGACCATATAAGGGACACCTTCGGCCAGGAGCAGGCCGGCCAGCGGGAAAGCAATAAAGCCGGGCATTATTATTGCCGAACCAAGTAATGAAGCAGAGAGTACAGCAAGGTACCTGTTCTCAACTCCCAGATAGACACGGATGAAATCATCAGGGACCAAGAAAATAGCAATTGAGACGAGTATGAGCATAATCAGAAAAACAGGCAGAATATTAATGAATCTCCGGGCAGCCATTTTAACCGCCCGGAGAGTTTTTTCACGGCTGGCAATAAAAGATATCACCAGTGCCACTCCGGTAATTATGTATAAATAGTACATTCAGTTCGCTCTGGTGTACGGACCTTCTGCAGCAGCAAAATTATAATATTCGTTAAACAGCCCAAAATCAAGGCATCACTTCTCTTTCTTCAATTCGGCGATACGTTCTTCAACACCCTTGGCTTCTGCCTGCAGATTCTTCAGGTATTCTTCAAGCCGGGCTATTGTTTCTTCTTTTGTGGGAAATGGCCATGCCGTGCAATGGTAGCCTCATATTTTCTTTTTGAAAACTACCCGGTGAACGCCCGGTCCGCCATAGTCCCAGATAACCGGGACACCTTTCTCATCAGGCTCTCCAGCCAGTTCCATACCCAGTCGTTTGTGGAACACAATTGAACCTTCATTAGTGGGCGAAGTTATTGCCTTCAGCTCTTTACAACCCTTCTCCCTGGCAATATCTGTAAAGTGCTCGTATAACCGGCGGCCTATACCTTTTTTCTGGTACTCCTGCCGTACTCCAATGAATTTAACGTAGGCAGCGGGAGCAGTCTGGGAGTAAAGACCAAAGAGATAACCGATAACCCTTTCGCCCTCTTTAGCAACAAATGCCGTATTTCCGAACTCATAAAGATAGATGGGATTGTGGAGACTCCTGACGCGGTCATGACCCCAGAAATCTTCAATATCGGCAATAATCTGGTCGAAGTCGGATTTTGTGCAGAGCTTTATTTCCATTCCCGTTCAGATAGCACCCCTACCAAAATAAATCAGCACGCTGAAAATTACAAGTAAATACCGGTACAAAGCAGGCACTGTCCTTTATCTTTTTACCTGTCTCTTTTCCATAATCGCTTACTATTTTAACATTTTTATTACACGGTATATTGTTATTGACATCTTATTTTCGCAGGTGATAGAGTACGCCTTACGTAAAACCTCCGCATTACCTTTCATTTGGAACAAGGAATGATATGGTCACAATAAAAGCGGTACGGGTAAATAAAAATTAGAAGGAGGTAAGGGAGTTGAGCGACGAGAATGAGAAGTCCAAGAGGCAATGGGAAATCGTCGGACTGTTTATTCCAGCAGGTTTATTTATTGGTATGGGGATTGGCTGGGCAATGGGGTACCTTGTGCAGGGTCTTTTCATTGGTCTGGGTGCCGGTTTTCTGGCAATGGCAATAGCGCGACTTATATCTGGCAAATGATGAGAGTGTAATTAGTACATAGTCGGAAAATAAGGAAAAGAAATAACCGAGTTCAATACTCCCTTTTACTTCCTGAACCTGAATAGAGCGTTTTTATTGGTAATCCTTATTTCCCCCGCTGTCTTTAACACTGATTCCACATAGCTCCTGAACTCACTGAATTCCTCAATATATATGTCCATTTGTCTGCCCTCATATATAGAGGCCAGGTATAATAGTAACGGATCGCTTGTGTTTATAACAATATCATTCTGGTAAACAGATCTTTCGACAGATGTAAAATAGTCAGACAAGACTTCTTCACCGTTTTCTAGGTTAAAACTCAGGATAATTTCGTTATCGAATTCAAGACTTTTGTTAAACCCGACTACCATATTCATCAGTTCCTGAAGATTCTTCGTACTCGGTGATGAAGCGAAGACGAAGCCGTCATCCGTTAGCAACCTGTCTATTTCCGAAAACACCTGCTCTTTGTTCTCGATGAGATTGAGCATATGGTTCGCAATAATCATCTGGAATTGATTATCTTCAAAAGGAGTTTCACAGGCATCTGATACCCTGAATTCGAACTGGCTGTTCTGATTCTCCAATGCCTCCCGGGCTGAATCTATCATTCCTTTCGAGATATCGGACAGGACTATATGCACGTTCCGGGGCACTCGATTGATATTATTTGTCCATAATTGACCGTTGCCGCATCCCAGTTCCAGAACTTGCGATATGTTACTGAAATCCAGTTTATCAAACACCCATTCGTGCCAGTTAATCTTTTTCTCACAGAAATCGTATATTTGGATACGTGCTTTCAATCGGTTTTCATTTGAATACTGGTCATCGGAGAACTGCTTGATTCTCTCCAGAGTTAAGTCCACCATTTATCCTCTATCGAAGCCTCTATAAAATTTTCCCCCTTCGCCTTTACAAAGGACTTGCCCTGAAAGTCATTCTGGAGTCCCGATTACATCGGGACGAAGAATCTCAGGGTGGTGAGTCAAGGTAACCCACTCCTCCCTGAGACCCTTCGCTACGCTCCAGGGTGACAGGGACACACGACTTTTGAGGCAGGGCTCCTTTACAAGAGGAAGGGGGAAAAGAGGACTGTAGTTATTCGGAACTACACCGGCAAATCAATCTTGTATTTCTTCACCACATCCATAATCTGGGCTGCCGTTTTTTCATCAGGTTCAACCAGTGGCAGGCGCGGTTTTCCCACCCTGAAGCCTAGCTGGTTCATGGCATATTTCAGTGGCGTCGGGTTGGGGTTGATAAAAAGGGCATTTACCAGCGGTACCAGGTGGCGGTGAATATCTGCTGCCTCTTTCAACTTCTCGGCGAGAATACTGTCCATCATCTGCTTGACCTGTTTACCTACGAGATGGGTGACAACGCCGATGGTGCCGTAACCACCAAGTGCCATGATGAGAAACAGGTCATTATCATTACCACTCCAGATGCGGAAACCCTCCCTGGCATTGCTGATTGTCTGGGAAACATGCGCCATGTCCCCGTTGGCTTCCTTAACTCCGACGATGTTATCTATCTGACTCAGCCTGACAATAGTATCCACCGTCATATTGACGACAACACGTCCCGGTATATTGTACATGATAATCGGCAGGCTGGTGCTCCCGGCAATTGCCTTGAAATGCTGATATATTCCTTCCTGATTGGGCTTATTGTAATAAGGCACTACTGATAAGCAGGCGTCCACGCCGATTTTCTCCGCGCCCTTCGTGGCTTCTATCGCTTCATTGGTGCTGTTACTACCGGTATAGGCAATAATTGTTCCCCGGTCGCCAACCACCGATTTCACTTCGGTAAACAGACGCAACTCTTCCTCCCAGGAGAGCGTCGGTGCTTCACCCGTTGTCGCAGCTACCACAACACCATCACTTCCGGAATCGAGCAGGGCGGTGGCTAACTTCTTTGCCTGTTCATAATCAACCGCACCCTTTTCGTCAAAGGGAGTAACCATCGCCGTTAGTAAGCGCCCTAATTCTTTCATTTTTCTCCTCCTAGTTGTATCCAGTCTCTTTTGACCATCTCCTCGGCAATCTGAACGGCATTCAGAGCAGCCCCCTTGCGCAGGTTATCAGCCACCACCCACATCGCCAGACCGCGTGAGTTAGAGGCGTCCTGACGAATCCGTCCGACAAAAACTTCGTCCGTTCCGGCTGCTGCCCAGGGCTGAGGATAAAGACTTATAACCGGGTCGTCAAGCACTTTCACTCCCGGAGACTGGGATAGTATACGCCGCGCATCATCAGGAGCCATAGTGTGGGAAAATTCCACATGAATAGCTTCACTATGGCTGGTAAAGACCGGTACCCGTGCGCAGGTAGCCGAAATATCTATCTCGGCGGCGTGCATAATCTTTCTTGTCTCCTCAACCATTTTCCACTCTTCTTTTGTGTACCCGTTATCAAGGAAAACATCAATTTCAGGCAGTATATTAAAGCTGATCTGGTGAGGAAAAACATGCGGTACCGTACTCTGCCCGTTAAGTACCTGCTTGGTCTGTGTTGTAAGCTCTTCCAACGCCGCCGGGCCACCGACTCCTGATACCGACTGATAGGTATCCACAATAATCCGCTTGATAGGATTGACCTTGTGCAGCGGATAAAGAGCCACCACCATCTGAATCGTCGAGCAATTGGGATTGGCAATAATTCCCTTATGCCACTTGATATCCTCGACATTTACCTCGGGTACCACCAGTGGCACCGCGGGAACCATCCTGAAAGCCGAGCTATTATCAATAACCACAGCCCCCGATTGCGCTGCTACCGGCGAGAAATATTTGCTGACATCACCACCGGCTGAAAAAAGAGCGATATCAATTTCCTGGAAGGATTCAACGACAGTCTCCTCAACTTCGATTTCCTGGTGGGCAAAAAACATCTTCCTGCCCGCAGAGCGGTCTGAGGCAAGGAGTTTCATCGAACTAACAGGAAACTTACGCTGCTCGAGGACTTTTATAAATTCTGCGCCGACAAGTCCGGTAGCACCGACAATTGCCATTCTGTACCCGTTCATTTCCTACCCCTGTAAATTTAACAGTGCATCCAGACCGTAGGTCAATCCCTGGCGTTTTACTACTTCCTTAATAGCAAGTAAAACGCCAGGCGTGTAGCACTCACGATTAATAGTATCATGTCTTATACTCAGTGTCTGCCCCGACGTTCCCAGGATTACTTCCTGATGGGCCATAAGCCCCGGTAGCCTCACGGCGTGCACCGAGACACCCTCGACCTCTTCTCCGCGGCTTTTCGAATCTTTGGCTCCTTCAGCACGCGAGAAAGGTTTCCCTCTGGCTTCCGCCATCGCTCTGGCTGTAGTCAGGGCTGTCCCTGAAGGCGCATCCACTTTCAGGTGATGGTGAAGCTCGATTATCTCAGCATAGTCCATATATTTTGCAGCTATCTTGGATAGATGCATCATAAGAACTGCCCCGAGAGCGAAGTTCGGAGCCATCACGATGCCAATCTTGTTATCCTTTGCCAGCTTTTCCATTTCACCGCGCTCATCGGCGCTCAGGCCGGTGGTGCCGATAACGAGGTTGATGCCACGCCCGGCAGCGGTGCGTACCGCGGGCATAACAGCTCTGGCAATACTGAAATCCACTATTACGTCAGCCTGACAGCTATCGAGAACAGTGGCTAAATCCTTGGAAAACGGCACTTCTCCCGAGCCATCGGGCAAAGGCAGGGAGTCACCGGCAGCATTCAGGTCTACTGCTCCCACCATCTGTACTTCATCGTCGGTACACAGAGCATTGACTACTTCACGCCCCACTCTGCCCAACGCTCCGTGGACTACTACCTTTATCGGGTCCATAATATCACCCTCCGTTATTAATTCCGTCGCTTGGAGTGGGCGGCAGGAGGCCGCCTTGGACCACGAGAATTATGCTGGCTCCTGAATGGGTAGTCGGGATTAGGCGAGCCCCTGTCCCTGCCTCCCGATGACGATTTCGCAAGTACTGCTCTTCTGGACAGGTTTATCCTGCCCAGATTATCTATTTCAATTACCTTGACCATAATTTCATCGCCGACTTTCACCACATCCTCAACATTAGCCACCCGGTAATCTTCAAGTTCGCTGATATGTACCAGTCCCTCTTTGCCCGGCAGAATTTCCACCATGGCGCCGAAGTTCAGTATGCGGGTGACTTTCCCGGTATAGACAGCGCCGACTTCTGCTTCCCTGGTCAGATTCTCGATTAGTTCGATTGCCCGGTGGGCACTTGCTTCATCATTCGAACCGATGAGCACCATGCCCTCATCGTTTATATCAATCGTTGTTTTTGTCTCATCGATAATCGACCTTATCGTTTTGCCTCCGGGTCCGATTACGGTGCCGATTTTATCCTGGGGCACCATTATCTTGTACATTCTGGGCGCGTAGCGGCTCATCTCGGAACGGCTGGATTCGATTGTCTGGTTCATTACACCGAGGATATGCAGCCTTGCTTCACGTGCCTGATGAAGTGTTTTTTCCACGATGTCCATCTGGATACCCTTGAGTTTTGTATCCATCTGTATCCCGGTGATGCCCTCAGTGGTACCGGCTACCTTGAAGTCCATATCGCCATAGTTGTCCTCGGTTCCTTCAATATCGGTGAGAACGGCAAAATTCCCATCGCCCCCGCTAACCAGTCCCATGGCTATTCCGGCTACCGCTCTCATTATCGGAATTCCGGCATCCATCAGTGACAGACTGCTGGCGCAGACGCTTGCCATCGAGGTGCTGCCGCTGGAACTGAGAACCTCCGAGACAAGACGGATAGTGTACGGGAACTCCTCGTCTTTGGGCAGTACCGCCAGCAGGGAGCGTTCGGCAAGAGCGCCGTGACCGATTTCACGGCGGCTGGGTGTACCGATGCGCCTCGTTTCTCCGGTAGAAAACGGAGGAAAATTATAGTGGTGAATAAAGCGTTTGGTTTCCTCAATACCCAGCCCGTCAAGCTGCTGTTCCTTCCTGGTAGAGCCAAGGGTGGTGATTGTCAGCACCTGCGTCTGGCCTCTGGTGAACAAACCCGAGCCGTGAGTGCGGGGTAAAAGCCCCACCTCACAGCTAAGAGGTCTTATCTCCGTCAGGCCGCGTCCGCTAACACGCCGTCCCTTTTCAATGATACTTGTCCTGATTTCTTTACGAATCTTTTTATCAAGGGCAGAAAGTACGTCGCTTTCTGGAAATTCATTCAGACTTTCGATGAGCTCACGGCTTATTTCGGAAACCTGTTCATCACGCACGGATTTTTCCGTATTACTCAGGGCGTTAGTAAGTCTCTCGCCGATAATCCGGGAGACTGCTTCGTCCAGTTCAGGAGCTATGTCATGAGTCGGTACTTCCGCTTTGGGTTTGCCGCAGGCTTGCTGAATCTGTTCCTGCAGCTTGATAATGTCCTGGTTTGCCTCATGGCCGAGCGAAATTGCCCTGGCAACGATATCCTCCGAGACCTCATTTGCTCCCGCCTCTATCATTACTATCGCATCTTTTGTACTGGCAACAATCAGGTCAAGCGAACTCTCTTCAAGCTGTCCAAGTGTGGGATTCAGCACGAACTCGTCATTGATATAACCGATTCGCACATTGCTTGCCGGACCGGCGAAAGGCACCTGCGACATCGCCAGCACCGCCGAGCTGCCGATAACGGCAAGAATATCGGCATCGTTTTCAAGGTCTGCCGAAAGGACGGTAATAACAAGCTGAATCTCCCGGCGCCACTCCTTGGGCAGCAGCGGTCGCAGCGGGCGGTCAGTCATCCGGGCGGCAAGAGTCGCTTCCTGGCTGGGACGTCCTTCCCGGCGGATAAAGCCACCGGGAATTTTACCGGCGGCATATAATCTCTCTTCATAATCAACGGTCAGCGGCAGAAAATCCACTCCTTCACGGGGCTCCGCACTGACACAAACCGTTACCAGCACCACGGTATCTCCGTAACGTACCGTTACAGCGGCATCCGCCTGCCCGGCAATCTTTCCCGTTTCAATAGCAAGAGTCCTGCCTCCAACTTCACATTCAAAGGTATGGGGTTCTAGCAAAATATACTCCTGTCTGGATGGTCTTACTTGCGCAGACCAAGCTCTTTTATTAGTTTTCTGTAGCGGTCTACATCTTCCCTCATCAGGAAAGCGAGCAACCGTCTTCTTTTTCCAACCAGCTTGATTAAGCCGCGCTGGGTATGAAAGTCATGCCGGTTCGCCACCATGTGACCGGTCAACTGATTTATCCTCTCTGTCAGAATGGCTACCTGGACCTCAGTTGAGCCTGTGTCACCCTCATGAAGGGCGAACTTCTCTATTGTTTCCTTTTTCTTTTCCTTGTCCAAATTATACTACCTCTCTAAACTGGCCTTGTATTTACATAACCGAATAACACCTATTAAGTATATCATAAATAGATGATTATATCACACGCCGCTACGGCTGTAAAAAGTCCATCTCCGAGGTTCTTTTTGCATTTGGTTGTTTTTCTTTACCTCACCCCTTGCCCCTCTCCGGCCTGAACTATTGAGAATTGTTGAAAAGCATTTAAGGCCGGAGAGGGGAGAAATAGAGAGAGGGGGCGGAGCCCCCTCTCTCAAACTCCTTCCCCCTCAAACAATAATATAATATCGACAATAAACGGGTACTGTTTGAGGGGGATAAAGGGGGTGACAAATTTATACCAGCCAAAACCGAATAGTACCTTAGTCACGACACTATTCTTTATTCTACCTGTTGACCTTGTTACTGATACCGTGTATATTTGAAACTGGATACAGGCGATGCATGTCGGTGTTTGTCATATCAGACTTCGCATACCGGAAAACGGCTCCCTCAAAGACAAAAGAAGGGTACTGAAATCCATTACTTCACGGGTAACTAACAAGTTCAACGTTTCCGTTGCCGAAATAGACGATAACGACTACTGGCAGGTAGCCACCCTAGGCATTTCCTGCGTCAGCAACGATAAACGGCACGCCAATGAAATCCTTTCAAAGGTAATCAACTTTATTTCCGACCCGCGTTTTGATGTGGAGATGCTTGATTGCAGTATTGAGATACTGCCCTTTTTCGAGATTTAATGAATCTAAGCCACACCCAGAGTGATACTTATGAGAAAAGTGCCAAATAATTCTGTTAATACCAAGAGAATTAGAATTAACCGTAGATGGTTACCTTTATTTGTAATTATTTTACTTCTTTGTTTAGCCCTAATTGTAAAGCATCCTATGATTGAACAGTTGACTCTAATTGTCCTTGTTTTTGTTACAGCACTATATGCAATTTTCACGTATGAACAATCAGAAGCTAGCAAGAAAATGGTAGAAGAGATGAAACTTCAGCGGCAAGCACAAATTATGCCATCGATCGTTATATATTTTGATAACCCTGTAAGCAACTTAATTGAGCTGGTAATTAAGAATATAGGTCAGGGAGTCGCAAGAAATGCATCATTTAGTATTACTCCTCCCTTAATTGATTATAAAAATAGAGATATATCGGAACTGTCATTATTTAAAATAGGTGTTAATTATTTTCCCCCAGGGAGAGAGTATCGGCAAGTTATTGATACGAGTTTAAAATTCTTTAACGAAGATGCCAAATATCCATTATCATATGAAGTTACTATGTCATATTCCGATATTGAAGAAAATCAGATATACAACCAAGTTATACCTTTGGACCTTTCAGTTTATCGCCACCTGAAAACTCATCGTGAGAGTGATATAGACTCACTAACAAAAGAAATATCTAAACTCGTAGAAGCACTAAAGTCCTATCAATTGAAAGGATAGGTTATAAATTAGATTCCTCATACTTAGCTAAATGGAGCCTCCTTATGGACGCTACAGTCTTCCTCAACTATCTTCGGTCTCAGGACAACTATAATAACCAGATTGCCCACGTCGAGCATATTGGGCCGCGTGGGGCGCGGTATGCAGCCCTGGATACACCTCTACCGGCAAGCCTTCAAAGCTGCCTTGAAAAGCAGGGAATTTCAGCACTCTACACTCACCAGGCAGAGGCGGTGAACAACGCCCGGCAGGGCAGGAACGTAATGGTGGCAACCTCGAGCGCCAGCGGCAAAAGTCTCTGCTACAACATCGCCGCTGCCGAGACCTTACTCGCCGAAGCCAACAGCCGCGCCATTTACCTTTTCCCGACAAAAGCCCTGGCCCAGGACCAGCTTCGTGTACTGAGAGAGCTATTTTCTCCGGGTCTTTTCAGCTACCATGATTTTTCCACCTTCGACGGCGATACGCCCCAGGCGGAGCGTGCCGAGATAAGGAGACGGGCAAAAATAATACTTACCAATCCGGATATGCTTCATGTTGGCATTATGCCCAATCACCGTACCTGGGCCAGGTTTCTCCGCAGTCTGAAATATGTCGTTATTGATGAAGCCCATATCTACCGCGGCGTCTTTGGCTCTCACGTCGGCGGTGTAATGCGCCGGTTGCACCGTTTATGCCGGCTTTACGGCTCAAATCCCGTGTTTATCTGCTGCTCGGCTACCATCGCCAATCCCGGTGACCATGCCGAGAAGCTGACCGGTCTGCCCTTCACCGTGGTTGACAATGACGGCTCTCCCCACGGAGGGAAAGAATTCGTTTTCTGGGAACCGCCGATTATAGATAAGGTTAAAAGCACCCGGCGTAGTGCCAACAGTGAAGCGACCAACCTTTTCACCGAACTTGTCAGCCAGGAAATACGCACCCTGACCTTTGCCCAGACCCGCCGCGTTACCGAACTTATTTATGTTTACACACGGGACAGGCTGGCCGAAAATAATCCGAGCCTGGCGGAACGAATCAAGGCTTACCGTGCCGGATATTTACCCCAGGAACGGCGCCAGATAGAGAAGGAGCTTTTCAGCGGCCAACTGCTGGGAGTCGTAGCTACCGTTGCTCTGGAGCTGGGCATAGATATCGGTGACCTGGATGCAACGGTACTCAATGGCTACCCGGGGAGTATTGCCAGCACCTGGCAGCAGGCAGGCAGGAGCGGCCGCGGCAAAGAGCAGTCTATTAGCTTCCTTATCGGATGGGATAATCCTCTGGACCAGTATTTTATGCACCACCCGGAGGCATTTTTCAGGAAAAGCGTTGAGAATGCCCTGGTGAATCCAGATAACCACTATATCCTGAGAGGACATCTGCTTTGTGCCGCCTGGGAACTGCCCCTGACCCGTGACGATGAAAACTTTTTCGGGCCTCTCTTTTCGGTTGGAGTAGCGGAGCTTGAAGAAGAGGGACTGCTCAGAGAACGTCGGTATAAATGGTATTTGTCACCCACGATATCCTATCCCGCCCAGGCGATTAACATACGCTCAACATCAGGTGAGAATTATATAGTAATCGATACCTCCACCGGAGCGATGCTCGAGACGGTGGAGGCAAGTGTCGCTTTCTTCCAGATACATCCCGGTGCCATTTATCTTCACCAGGGAGAGTCCTATATCATTAACCGGCTCGACCTTGCCGAGCATACCGCCTATGCAGCACCGACCAACGCCAACTATTACACAATGACAAAAGAAATCGAGGACATACGCATTATGAAACAGCTCCGGAGCCGGAGTAGTGGCAATGTTAAGGTATACCTGGGGGAAGTGACGGTTACAAACGACGTGGTGGGGTTTAAGAAAAAGGCACAGTATACCGATGAAGTAATCGGAGAGGAGCCGCTTGACCTGCCCCAGATAAAATTTCCCACCGTTGCTTTGTGGTTCGACCTGCCGCCGGAAGCAGTAGCAAAGGTGGACAGGGCAGGACTCGACTTCGCCGGCGGTTTACACGCCCTCGAGCATGCTGCAATTTCAATGCTTCCCCTGTTCACTCTCTGCGACCGCAATGACATTGGCGGTGTATCTACTCCCCTTCACCCTGATACCGGTAGTGCTCAGATATTTATCTATGACGCCTATCCCGGCGGCATCGGCATTGCCGAAAAAGGTTTCGAGCTCATCGAGCAGCTCTGGCAGGCAACTCTGGATGTAATTAACGACTGCCCCTGCCAGGACGGATGCCCGAGCTGTATTCAGTCCCCCAAGTGCGGTAACAATAACAAGCCCCTGGACAAAGAAGCTGCTAAAGTCTTGCTGAAATGTCTGCTGGAGAAAAATGACCGGTAAAATGAGGTCGTACTCCGGCTTACCGGTTCTTACGCTGGCACTGGCAGACGGAAGCCCCCGGTTCCTTTTTAATCCCTCGCCGGTGACGGTCATTAGTTTAAGAGCAAACGAAATCTGATATTTGTACTAACCCGATGTTAACTTAATCAGGTATAATGTCCGCTTAGAACTAAATCGTATATGAATAATAATGTTATTGTGATACTTTTCTTTCTAATCCGTATGTATAGATAAAGCTTCTTTACGGAGGGCGAGGTTATATGGCTGGTTTCAAAAGTTTTTCTGGAATACAGGGTAGCCTGCGCGGGATATTCGCAGGTATCAAGAAATGGCAGGTAGCCGCGACAGCGGTGGTGGTTACGGTGCTGGTTCTCAGTGCGCTCTGGGGGATGGGGATAATAAAGCTACCCTCTAAGGTTGGAGAAGCTTCTCCTGCCGCCACCGAATCCGGGGTCACATCAGGTCCTCCCCGGCGAAGCGGTGGAGGTGGAGAGGCAAGCTGGGCTTATGCCTACCACAGTGTGGATGACCTGTGTACTCACTCGGATATCATTGCCATCGGTACGGTGAAAAAGGCTATCGAGTCAAGAGAAGAAGGAACAAGGCTGTACATGACCTACTGGGCTTTCCGGGTGGAGGAAGTGTTAAAGGGAAAGGAGACCGGCGAACTCACTGTCGTCCAGATGGGTTCGCCCGATGTGCCCGGTTCGGACATGAAAGCCGACCCGCTGTTTCTTCCCGGAGACCGCTACCTGCTCTTTCTCAAGGAGAGCAGCACGGGCAATCTTTATTTTCATCCCCAAGGAAGATTCATGGTCTGGGAAAATAAAGTTTATTCAATGAACTATATTCTGGCTGATGGGGCAAGTCTCCGCCCTGTGCCTGAACTCAATCTCAATGGCGTGGACCTGGATATCATTACCGGCAAAGTCACTGGAATAGTGGACTCCGTTCAGCTTCTATTTACCCGGTATAAGTCGAGGTTACCAGGCGATATTATGCGCTATCCGGCCGGAGTAACTCTTGATGTTTATGCCAACCTGTCTACCGGCAAGAATGGGCCGGGCAAAATCACCTACTCAATCGATAAGGAGTCCCTTCCTGAAGGCCTTATTATAAGCATCAGGCTGGCTGAGTTCAGTGCCGACCCGTATACAGAATATGAATCAAGACTTATAATAATGGCGAATGTTCCTCCGGGCACCTACCGGATACCGTTGGAATACCACTTCGAAGGAGTCGGCTCCGGGAGCCGCTCAATCACGCTTCATACCTATTCCGTCAATCCTGAAGATACAGTTACTGATGAAGAGCTAATCGAAAGGGGCTTAAAACCTCCGGGAGGAAAGTAAAACGGTTATTTTCCAGCCCGGTCATAACTTTTTAGCAAAAACAGCGTTATTAATACTAAAGCCATGCTTGATGATGAAGTATCCGGGGTAAAGAAGGTGTTCATCTCTGGCTTGGAACATGCGAAAACAGAAGTTTGCTGACGATTTATAGAAAATGACAGGCAAAATGAAACTGTATACCGGCATGCTCTTTCTGGGAGTGGTAATAATAGCCGGTGGTACCTGGCTGTTACTTAACCGGACCCCGCAGACCGGCATTCCGGAAGAGACGTCTCCCCTTGAGAAGTCTATGGTGAAGGTGTTCGAGACGGGAGCATCCGAGTCGCCGGTAGCTTTCGGAATCGTCGTTGGTGACGGTAATCAGGTACTGACCGTTCTCGATTATGAGGAATATACCCCCACCCCCGGCAGCCTGGAAGTCATTGCTGCCACGGGTGACCGGTTCAGCGCCTCCGTAAAGGCAATCGATCCGCATACCAGCGCCACCCTGCTCCGGGTGGAAGGTGCTGAACTGCCGCCGTGCAGTACCGGTGATTCTGCAAACATGCGGCGGGGACAGGAAGTGTTCGTCCAGGGATGGCACTCCGGGACGACATTTAAAAAAGCCTCAGCGACGATAAGCTACCTGAGCGACTGGCCACTGAATTTTCATGTGGACATTTCCCATGAGGCGATGAAGACTGGAAACGCTGTTACCGGACAGGGGGCTGCCATCACCGATGTGGTTGGTAACGTCATCGGGCTGACAGGAACAGTCTACAATAAACTGATACCGATATTGGGTGGGCCCGGTATAATACCGTTCTGTGTTCCGATAAACAGTGCCCTTGAGCTGCTGGATCCGGATGCCGCAGGTCGGGCGTGGGCGGAAGGCCCGGCGGTAACCACCATACTTGCCGAAAGCGGTGGCACATCTGTTCTCGGCAATATACTGCCCTCCGTTTCCGCCTATGACCTGATGACCGAAGCCGCGAATGAACTCCTTGCAACGCTGGGAAAGCCACTGGACGATAACGACGCCCTGGCAGAGCATTATCTGCTCTTTACCTGGCCGCCCCCTACTGATGGCATATTGCTGACCCTGTGTTACCCTGATTTGCAGGAGTTGAGAAATATTAATGGTAAGTTAATTGCCCGGGCGAAATGGGTGGGGCTGCAATGGAACCGGAGTGAAGGCAAGCCAGACCGCCTTTTTTACGGCACCGAACCTTACGAAGTGGAGGGCATCTTCGAACTGACCGGGGATACGGCTTATCTTGAAAGCACTTTGAAATAGCACTATAGTATTCGTCTACGACCCGGAAAATGTAAAAGCAATAATCTCACTGAGGATTTATAAAAAATGACCGGTAAAATGAAACTTTATATCGGGTTGCTGGCTCTGGTGCTGGCGCTGACCGGCGGAGGTCTATGGTTTCTTTTTAATCCGTCGCCGGTAATCGAGGTGCCTGAAGGTGAGCCGGTGATTGTGATGGATGCAGACTCGGTTATGGGTGGAAAAAGAAGTCAGGTATTAATCTATGAGAATGGTACTGTTATCTTTCATGAAGATAAGGGACTGCGACCTCCTCCACCGCCGGGAGAATCGGCAATAAGGACCTGGAAAACAGGCAAACTCACTCCGGAAGAAGTCAATAATTTAATCAGTTATATAAAGAGTATCCACTTTGATGAACTGGATTCCTTCTACGAGCACATGACCGTAATCTCCGGAGCGGGAACGATGAGTGACCTGCGTTTTACCTTTTCAGTAGATTCAGGAAATATCAAGAACACAGTACAAGCGATAGGTTACCATCCGCCGGGCAGCAACCATCCGGACCGGGAACTGCCATATCCTCTGGGAGAGATATATACAAGGCTCAACGATATCATCGAAAACAGGACAGAAGAAATCTACCGGGAGGCTCTCTCCGAGTAGAACGTTTTCAGGAGGAAGTGAAATGAGAAACAGGCTGTTCAGTATATCACTGGCCACGATTCTTCTCATCACCGGCTCCTTGCTTGTCCCTCCGTCACTGGTGAAGGCAGACGGCGGACCTGTTCTCAGCGACCCTGAGCTGTGGGCGCAACTGAAGGAAGGGCAGCAGACGGCAGTCATCACCCTTAAGGACAATGATACTGCCGATGTCGACCTGTTCGTCTCAATGCTGGACGAAAGCGGGCAGTCGCATCAGGTTGTTTTCTTTGTTCCGCTGGGAATGGAAGCCTCGGATTTTGGCGTCATTGAGAGGACATCTCTCGACTTCGACCGGGAACTTACCGAGGAACTTGATGAAGCACTGCGCCAGGAGGTGTATAACAAACGGAATGTACGCCTGTCCCTGCTGCCACCGTCGGCAGTTATCAACGGCGGCTGGATGCTGGCGGTGTGGTTCCCGGTACTGCTTAGTGGCTGTGCATCTATTGGAGAAGCACCGGAGGCAACCTACGAGACCGAAAGCTCACGGGTGGATATCTATGGACTCGATAAAGACACCAGCCTGGATGTGCTGATAAGCACCACCGGACTGGACCCTTCGGTAAAAGAGACCCTGTCCCGGCTGAGAGGGCAGCGTATCGCCATAGTCACCCTTCAGACCCAGCCGGCCGTATCGGACGGTGACGGCTCTTCCCGCAGGGGCGGGCAGCCGGGTATTCACCTGTCCTGGACGGCATCGCTGGCTCCGCAGTCCGCCACCGCCGCCTATTCGTATCCGCTGGGTACCGGCTCGGCATGGGCTCACCCCATAGAGATGACCCGTGTTTACGTGGTCGCTCCGCCCGGTGTAGATTTCACCGTGCAGTATCCCGAGCTGGGCGATGAAAAGTCAGGCTTTACCCAGGGGCTTTTCGGCCTCCCGCAGCCGAATATTATCCATTTGCACCACATCCCCGCTTATGCAGTTGACGAGGCATACGGCAGCTTCGGACGTATCTGGAGAGGTACTTACACTCAGAGTAACTCGGCGGAAGATATTACCATTGTCGTAGGTGCGTCAGGCGAATTTTTCCCCGCCTTTCAGCGTGTATTTGTCGGATGGGGAACAATACCGAACCTGATAATCGGGCTGCTACTGGCGCTGGCGGTGTGGGTAACAGCCTGGCGTTACATTATGCCGCGTATGGCGGAAGCGGAGTATAGCTGGCGCAGTCCCAGACTATGGCGGGATGCCCTCATTTACCCGTCGATAAACGCCATTTTAATCCTGGGTGCTGTATCGATAGTCGTCATCCTCTACTTTGCCGCTGGAAGATATACTGGGATATGGATTCTGGCCGCTCTCATACTGACAGTTATCATTGGGCTACCTTTAGTGTTTGCTGTACCCGGCGTTATATACCTGCTGAAGAAAGGCTGGCATAGCTTCAATGCCACCAGGTCACAGGCAGTAAAAGCCTTTATCGTGGTCTGCCTGGCTGCCAACGTCGCCTACCTGGTGCTGGCTTTCGGCTACACGGCGCTGATTGGTGTTTTATAGGAGACACTTTATTTTTTGGAGTCCATAAGCGGGAGATAAAATGGAAAAGCTGATAGCACTTATGATGCTGATTGTACTTATGGTAATACCCGTTTCCTGCAAAACGGAAAAAGAGGGCTCTTTATCATTACCGGTGCAAAGAGCCGGGATAGAGCTGATTAAGGAGCTACTCGTAGTTCAAGGCAGACTGGTTGAAGATAACGGCTGCCTTCGATTGGAGTATTCCGGTGTCAGCTATCTGCTCATCTGGCCGCACGCCTTTTCTATTGATACCGTCGGGGAGAAAACGGTAGTAATTGATGCTGAAGGGAGAATCGTCGCCCGCATCGGGGATTTTATACAGGTCGGAGGCGGAGTGGTCAGTTCTCATATAGCCAGGGAGGTAATAGTCGGAGAATTACCGGCGGACTGTAAAGGGCCTTGCTACGTAGTACAAAAATTTTTGGGTTCAGACCCGTTCGAACCTGAACCTGAAGAAACTTCCGAAAGATACGCCGAACTGGCAGAAAAATACAGTGATAACCCGGCCCTCTTCGATGCTGCTGTATATGCCATGGAAGAGGGGATTGATATTGAAGAAGCCGTTCGCCGCTTCGAGTTGATGGATATTGCCGGCTCGCTTGGTGCGGAGCTGGAAGAGAACGAAGCGGATACCTTTGCCGGATTCTGGATAGAACATCAGCCTGAGTTCCGGATAGTCGCCGTCTTTACCGAAAATGGCGAGGAAACGATAAAACCTTACCTGGAGAGCTACCCTGACCTTGCCGGCATCATTGAGGTGCGTGCTTTAGAGATTACCTATGAGGACCTCCAGGCAGCGCAGCAGAAAGCAAGCCGGCTCCTGAGCGAACTGGGGCTCTCCGTTTCCTCCAGCATAAATGTAAAAGAGAACCAGGTAGAGGTGTATGTAACCGATAGCGAGCTATTCTACACAACTTTACAAGAGGCAAACGCTGAATTACCGGACCATGTCGTGGTGGTAGTAGTCTATGAGCCACTGAAGGAGATTCCCTTCGAAATCAATCCCGACCCCTCCGTTCATTTTCCCCAGTTGAAAATGCGTAGCGGCGAGTTTATGGAAGCCTTAATGACAGGAGAGCTGGTACTGGAAGACGGCTACCTGCATGTTCACGGAACGCTTATCATCTGGCAGCCCGATTACTTCGTGCACAATAACGAAGGTACCATCGAGATACTGGACAGAGAAGGTAAGGTGGTGGGGCGTGTCGGCGAAGGAATACTGATGGGCGGCGGCGAGATACCCTTCGAGTTTGTAAACGGTCTTTTAAAGGAACCTCTTCTGGAGGATTGCCAGGGACCATTCTGGTTACAGGGAGAGGGAACACGGCTAAATCTGAACTTCTCTTCAGAACTGTTCAGCCTTGAGATCATAAATTTCGGAGACCATGATTACTACTTTATGAAGAAGAAACCCTCAATGGAGGAATTAACCGGCGTAGGAACAAAAGTTACTATCACCGGCAGGCTAGTAGCCAGCTATGACGAGGGTCTGCTGAAATGCCCGCATATCCGTGTCGACGCCCGACCCGGGGAAAATAAAGGAATGGTGCAGTATACTCCGATATGGCCGTCCGAATACAGGGGACGGGTAAAAGACGGGGTGCTGGAGATTATCGATGGAGACGGACAGGTAGTGGTGCAGGACGGAGATGAAGTGAGCCTGGAGGGCAGAAGAATTGCCGGTGTAAATACGGAAATCGCCAGTCGCCTTCACCAGGAAATGCCGGGCGAGTGTTACAATACCAAACTTATTGTTAACAGAGTATTGAGAGACGAATAGTGAAAAAGCTGTTACCGGCGTTTTCAGAAGGTGAACGGTATTTTGTATATATAGTATAAATGCCGACAGCAGCAGCTATCGCTTCCTGGTAGAAAGCAAGCACACACGCATTACATCCAGTCTGGCTATGTCACGGATAAATATATTAGAATAAAGGTTAATCCATAAGAGGGAGGTACAATCAGAAGCGGAATGAAAAAGCTGACAATAATCATCGCACTGTCATTATTACTGGTGATCACACTCCTGCTCCCCGCCTCCTGCGGTACAGATACTGATACCACACCGGGGAACCCGGACCGCTGGCTGGAACTGCTGAAAATACTTCCCAGAAATGAGAGGACATTTCAAGCCGCCTACTTCCAGGGCATCGTATACATGGCAGAAAAATTACAACAGTATCCACAGCATACGACGCAGTACTCGATAATACACAACCTGCCGTTATTCGGCAGCAGCCCCGGTGCTTACAGTGATGCCGAGTGGAAACAGACGCTTGGATTTGTAAAGGAAGATGTAGATATAACTATCTATGCCGGTGCTGTGCCTATTGACTATTACGAGGCGGTACGCGGTTGCTTCAGCCGTGAAGATATCAATAACGCGGTAATGACGGGACCGATGAATGACATGCTCGAGGTTTTTACCTATTCCGGATACGAGTTCTATAGCTGGGGAGGAGATAACGATATTAACTTCCAGTACCGTAGCAATGTCCGCCCCCTGGGAAGAGGACATAGACTGGCGTTAATTGATAACTTCATCTTCTGGGTCGGCGGGACAAGGGCGATGGAAGAGATGATAGACAGCTATGCCGGGAACATTGAATCACTGGCTGACAGCGAAGATTATAAACATCTTGCCGGAGGACTTGCTGAGCTTGACACAGTAACCGCCTTTTTCTCCACCGGGCCTAAATCACAGAGTGAATTTATGGAATTGAACAAAGACCAGCTTGACCAGCTTAAGCCAGAAATAAAGGAGCGTCTTCTTGGAGAAATAGAAGGAGAACCTCTGCTCAAACCGTACCAGGCGCTGGCTACCGGAGCCGGCATCGATAAGAAAGATTTCTACCTGGCAATAGTACTTTTAAACGCTGATGAGGGGACCGCCCGGCAAAATAAGGCCCTGCTCGAGCAGAGAATAAAGCAGGCAGAAATTGTCTGGGGTAGCGCTGAAGGTGAAAAATGGTTAGACTATATTGAGAGCATGGATATAGGAAGCAAAGGAAGGTTCACCACGGCCAGGCTCTATGGGAAAGTCGTCGAGTTCTGGGACGCATTTGAAATGCTCGGCAGCAAGGGACCGTACGAGCCGCTGCTGATGCACGAATAACCGGCGGAAAGGAGGACAGTGTGATGAATACCGGATACAGCTATGCAGTCTCTGGCACGGGGAATTATATGGCCTTTATGTATGGCTATAATCCCATCGACATGGAAACAAGACGGCTTGAAGCAGAGATGCGGTCAAAAAGTGGAGGTAAAAAAGACCCTAATAAGAGACCTTCAAGAAAGCCGGGGGACGTTTATACGATAATCAGCATTATTATTGGAGCAGCTATTGGCGGCTTACTGGGCGGCTTTTTCAGTTCATTGGCCATTCTCGGAGGAATGATTGCCGGAGGAATCCTTGGTGCTGTTATCATCAATATTATTAAGAAACGACCGCAGAAGAGAAAGACAAAACAAGAAGAACATCCTCAGTCTCCATTTATATCCTGATAAAGGTAGATATGAATAATGATTGAAATAAATGTGAATCCGGTTGCCTTTCTGGGTATCAGATGGTACGGCATTATGGTCGCCCTTGGCATCCTGGCGATAATCGTCTGGGTGATGTGGCAGGTAAGGAAAGACTCCAGAATCTCTTACGATACAGTCTTCATGGCCGCCCTGGTTGGTATCCCATCCGGAGTGGTGGTATCACGGCTGCTTCATGTCCTGGACCTCTGGGAATACTACAGCCAGAATCCTGGGCAGATTATAGGTGGCAGCGGTCTGACAATATACGGAGCCATCCTCGGGGCAGCCCTGGGAATCTGGATATACAGCAAATTCGGCAAATTCAAGTTCGGCTACCTTGCCGACCTTATTACGCCTGGCCTGATACTGGCTCAGATGATCGGGCGGGTCGGCTGCATACTGAACGGGTGCTGCTATGGCGATGTCTGTGAACTACCCTGGGCAATCGTTTATACTCACCCGGAAAGCCTCGGTCCCATCGGCATACCGGTGCACCCCACACAGGCTTACGAGATTATCTATCTGGCGATAATTTTTGTCGTCATGCTCGTATTGAGAAACAGGCTGAAGCCGGAAGGTTCGCTGTTCATCGCCTATATCGGCCTGTACGGCGCCTGGCGTCTGGGCATCGATTTCATACGTGAAGGCACACCTTTTCTCTTCGGTCTGCACCAGGCGCAGGTGATAGGTATAATCACCATTGTTATCTCCATCACTCTGCTGTCCTGGAAAACGCGATGGGTCAAAGCCGGGGAGAGAATAGAAAGCGGGGAAGAGACCGGTCAGGAAGATAGCGGCGGCCTGCCCGCAACAGTAACAGACACGGAGAGCAGCCAGGAAACAGAAGAAGAAGCACGGAAGACAGAAGAGACCGGAGAGGAATAATCAGGACTGTTCCTGCTTAATCCCCGCTATGCGCTCCAGAACAACCGCCACGCCGTCATCGTCATTACCCACCGTCTGATAGCTGCAAAGCGCTTTTACCTCGGGAATCGCGTTAGCCATCGCAATCGAGATACCACATTCCCTGAGCATTTCAATATCCGGAATATCATCACCAATGGCAACCGCGTTATCCAGCGGTATCTGAGATGAGTCAAGGAGCCTTCTCAGAGCATTCGGCTTGGTAGCCTGTGCCGGTGTAACCATCAGCAGAGGATTATCATAAGATGACTGGACGATAGATATGGAGTCTCCATGCTGATTTTTCAGCCCTCCGATAATTTCTGTTATCCGGGCTTCTGTCCCGCCAAGCGTTATTTTGGAAACCTCAAGTTCAAGTGCTGCTTCAAGTGAAAGTAACATGTCTGGCGTAGCGGAATTCTGCCGCCACAATACGGACGGCTCAATAGTCCAGTTCACGCCGAATTTGTAGCCGTCCATCTCTATAGCGATAGTTGTCTGAGGTTCAATGCCAAGAGCATAGTCGATAATACCGCGGGCAATCTCATCAGGCAGTATTTCTCTGTGATAGCCGGATAGAGGCGGGTTTCCAACGGTAATGGCACCGTTCAGCATGACCAGAGAGCAAATGTCTGCCAGCTCATCGCCAATCAGGCGGCGTACACTGCGTGTCGGACGGGAAGTGGCAATTATCACCGGAATCCCGCACTCAACACACCGCCTGATTGCTGCACGGCTACGCGGGGAGATTTGAGACTGACTGTCCAGCAAAGTCCCATCCAGGTCAATGGCAATAGCACCGGGAATATTCTCGAATTCAGGAAGATTCATTGCTTATTTTACCTGTAGTTCCGGGATATATTCGGTTACCGGTGCCTGTTTATCATTGACAGGTTCCAGGTGAGGTCGTCACCGGAACGTACCCCGCCGATGGCGCATACCCTGATATCGTCACCCTGGTTAAAAGCCTCGGATATGCCATAAATGTAACTGGCTATTTCATCCGGAGCCTCTGTCTTGCATTCGATTACCGGCGGTTTACTATTTATGTCAAATGCCTGCGGGCTACCCAGGTCTCCGCTGTAAGTTGAAACAGCGGTCAGGGTACCCGGCTCCGGTTTGATAGTATACGTTCTTGCCGGAGGACTGTCCGTTACTATGCTCAGTATATATACGGGGTCGGCTTCACCGGCGGGATTGGTCACCAGACCGGCAATCCTGGGAGTATGAAGACTGTCCGGCTCGTAGCGGGCACCATCCATTACCTTCCCCAGGTAGCTTTCATCGGGAGGAGACCCGGTATGATAAAGGAGCCGATAAGTCTCAAAAATAGCTTCCGTCTGAATTCCGTTGCTGACGACTGCCAGTCCTATACCATTGTCATACTTCACCGCCATGTAATGCCTCAGCCAGTCGTACGGTTCATTTCCGATAGGACCCATTATAACCGAGTTTTCAACTGAAGTGGCTTTTCTTTCCCGACTCTGCGGGCTGCGACCGGTTACAAGATAGGCAAAGGCCGGTCTTTTTTGCTCCGTCAGACCGATAAAAATCTGTCTTCCCGGGTAGGGACCGTTTGGATTATTCATTGAAGTCTCCTCCTTTCATTCGCTGCGATGGTGCAATAAATCATACCTTCAAGGCTGACTGCTGCCACTGAAGTCCACAAGATTAAGTCTGAGGTTCTCCCTTCCACCCCAGCGGTCGAGTTCCAGACTGAATACAATATCAATTGTCGAGGACATTTCGTTAAGGTATTTCCCGAGGCCAAAGGCTACCGCATCCCATACCGTGTCGTCCTGCCGCAGCTTCAGCCTGAGGTGGTCATTTCCGTCGCCCATGGTACGGCAGTCGATAACCCGTACTCCACGGCTGAGAAATACCGGCACCGGATTACCCTGCCCAAACGGTTCCATTTTCCGGATTGTTGAGTAGGTATCTCCGGCGAGGTCGGCGAGGGTAACCTCGGTATCGACATCCACCTTGGGACGAAGGTCAACACCCTCCAGCTCGCCCACCGCCAGTTCCAGGAATTCCTCTTTAAAGCGGGGCAGGTCCGCAGTCCGTATGCCGAGTCCCGCCGCCCCGGCGTGCCCACCGAAGTTTGTCAGCAGGTGGCTGCACCTTTCAAGGGCTTTTATAATATCGAATTCCGGGATACTGCGGCAGCTTCCGCCGCTTGTCCGCGTCCCGGTCCTGATGACGATTACCGGGCGGTAAAACTCTTCCGCCAGCCTGCCGGCTACAAGTCCCATAATACCGGCCGGGTACTCAAAGTCACTGGCTATCAAAACCGGCGAGTCTCCCTGGGCAAGCACCTGTTCCCTTGCCTTTTCCAGGGACTTGGTGGTCAATCTCTGCCGCTCGGCGTTTTTCTGTCCCAGCCACTGTGCCAGACTTCTCGCTTCATCCGGCGATTCCGTCATCAGCAATTTATAGCTGCCCATGGCATGTTCCAGCCTGCCGGCGGCATTGAGAAGGGGGGCGATTGTCCAGGAAATGCTTTCGCTATCAAGCCCGCCCGGACTTAAGCCGGACTGGACTATCATTTCCCTGATGCCAAGGCGCGGCGAGTCATTAAGCACTTCCAGTCCCTGTTTGACAAGGTAGCGGTTCTCACCGAGCAGCGGCACCATATCGGCCACGGTCCCCACAGCGACGAGGTCGATAAGCTCGTCAAGCTGCTGCTCTCTGCCCAGACTCAGAAAAAGCGCCTGAAGCAGCTTGAGGGCAACTCCGACGCCGGCAAGTTCAAAAAAAGTATAGTTCGAACCGGGCAGCTTGGGATTGATTACCGCCCTGGCCGAGGGAATTTCCGCCAGGGGCGTGTGGTGGTCGGTGATAATGACATCAAGCCCCTTTTTCTGCGCCTTCGTTATCTCTGGTAGAGCGGTAATTCCGCAGTCGACAGTCACCACCAGGCTAATACCCTGCTTTTGAAGGTTCTCAAGGGCGGCCGTTTTAAGCCCGTAGCCTTCAGTCATGCGGTGAGGTATGTACGGAGTAGCTTTGCAGCCGAGAAGTGATAGTCCCTTTACCAGTAGAGCAGTAGCAGTGATGCCATCGGCATCAAAGTCACCGTAAACGGCAATTTTCTCACCTGAGAGCAAAGCTCTGTAAATCCTGGCCACTGCCTGGTGCATACCGGAGAGGAGATTCGGGTCACCCGATAGGCTTTCATCGGCAAGCAGGAAGTTTTCATACTCGGAGGGTTGAGTAAGACCCCGATTATAGAGAAGTTGGGCGATAAGCGCTGATAAATCCGGAGCGTGGCTCCGGTATTCGTCAGGAATTGCCGGTAACAAATTCCAGCGGCTATGGCTCAAGCCTATGCCTCAACATATTTTCGGAATATCAGGACCGAATTATGACCGCCGAAACCGAAAGAATTGGACAGGGCGGTGGTAACATTCACTTTGCGGGCAACGTTAGGCACATAGTCCAGGTCACAATCAGGGTCGGGATTGGTAAGGTTAATCGTCGGTGGCACTATCCCCTGCTGGATAGCCATAATACACACCGCCGCTTCAACGGCTCCGGCAGCGCCGATAAGGTGTCCGGTCATCGATTTTGTGGAGCTAATCGGCACATGATACGCACGGTCGCCAAACACTCTCTTTATCGCCGTCGTCTCCATTTTGTCATTCAACTGTGTTGAGGTGCCATGAGCGTTAATATAGTCAATCTCTTCCGGCGCCATTCCCGCTTTATCCAGCGCCAACCGTAGGGCTCTGATAGCGCCGTCTCCGTCTTCAGCCGGCTGGGTGACGTGGAAAGCATCACCACTGGCTCCGTAAGCCATAATCTCAGCCAGAATATTAGCCCCCCGCTGCCTGGCGTGAGTAAGAGTCTCCAGAATAAGGATGCAGGCACCTTCGCCGATTACAAATCCGTCACGTTCAGCATCAAAAGGACGGGAAGCCAGTTGTGGCGCATCATTCCTGGTGGAGATAGCTTTAAGGGCACCGAAGGCGCATATCCCGAGGAGATTTATTATCGCCTCGCTACCGCCGGTAATCGCTGCCTGAGCATCTCCACGCTTGAGAAGCTCGTAAGCCACGCCGATAGCGTCCGAACTGCTTGAGCAGGCCGACGTCGTGCAGAGATTCAATCCCTTAATTCCCAGGGTAATCGAAACCTGCGCCGCAGCCATATCAGATATCATCATCGGCACCAGGAAGGGACTTACCTTGTCAGGCCCGCTCTCAACAAGTACCTTTGCCTGCTCGAAGAGAGTGGTCAGGCCGCCGATGCCGCTGCCTACTATTATACCTATCTGGCCCTGATTGGTGTGGTTGATTTCTATTCCGGAATTTTTGACCGCCTGAAGGCTGGCCGCGACCGACATCTGCGAGAAGCGGTCCATACGGCGGGCTTCTTTGCGGCTGATGTAATCTGTAACGTCAAAACCCTTTACTTCCCCGGCAAACCTGGTATGAAGGGGTGAGGCGTCGAAGAGGGTTATGTAATCGATACCGGACTTACCGGCAATAAGATTTTCCCAGGTAGTTGCCATATCCAGACCAAGCGGTGAAAAACAGCCAGTACCGGTTACAACCACTCTATTATCTGGATTTACGCCCAAAATGACCTCCTTGATTTGCTCGCCTGGAACTAGGCTTAGTATAATGGATTTCAAAACAGGTAGTCAATTTATCAGGACATGATTTTGTGCGCAGTTCCTGCAGTCTGTTAATAAAAATATTTCTGTCTCTGGCGGTATGTGTCATTTCCCTGTCCCTGGGAGCCTGCGACTTCCAGGCCATAAAGTCGTTTTTCATTCCGGAAATTACAGAACCAGTTATCACGGAGGAGGGATTCAGCGTCTACGATGGCATCCAGCCCAGATACTATGGGGCAAATCCTGATGAACCGGTATCCCTGATAAACAATGAGGCGGCGGAGAACCCGACCTGGCATGAGCTGGAGGGTTTCCTGATAGCCGATATCACCGATAAGAACAGCTATTTACCCGGCATAAGAGTCTGCTCCGAATTTGCCGCCGAACTTCACAATAATGCCGAGAAAGCCGGAATAAGGGCTGCCTGGGTAGCTCTGGACTTTGAAGATGACACCGAAGGTCACGCCCTGAACGCATTTGAGACTACCGACCACGGGCTCGTCTTTGTCGATTGCACCGGCGGCATCCCGGTCATCGAAACTCCGGCTATTGACGAAGAAACAGGAGAAATCATTGAAGAAAACAAATGCTTCGATTCACACGATAAGAAAGTATTTGTACAAATCGGCAGGCAATGCGGTTCCATCGGGCTCGATGTTCCCTCGGGATTCGATTACGGAGCATATCTCGACTATATAGACAAATGGAAAAGGCTTGAGGAAATGATAGCAGCTCTGGAGAATAAGGCAGAAGACTATTCAAGTAAACTGGAAGAATACAACAGAAGAGTTGTGGAGTATGAGCAGCTTGTTGCAGGAAGGACGGTAATTGAAGACCAGGAAGAATACCATAAGCTTCAAAGCATGTACAACGAAATTGAACTTATCGGACGTGAACTTGAACGCGATAGAGAAGAACTGATGCGCGAAGCGGAGCTGGTATCGACAGAAAGTGAGAATCTGGGTAACTGCCGGAGGATGCCACTGGGAATCGTAGAAAGCGTTGAAATTTACTGGTAAGAAATGCGGGATTCATAACTATGAAGATTACCTTTGAGACCCTTGGCTGCAAACTCAACCAGGCTGAAACCGAGCTTCTGGCGAGACAGTTTACCGCGGCAGGACACAGGATTGTATCTTCAGCAGAGGATGCTGATATCTATATACTGAACACCTGCACCGTAACCCGCACTGCCGATGCCAAATCACGTCACCTGCTGAGGCTGGCGCACCGCCTTAACCCTGAAGCTTTTATCGTGGCTACCGGCTGCTATGCTCAAAGGACACCCGAAGTTCTGGACGAGATAGACGGGGTTAACCTTGTTACAGGTAATGATGAAAAATACTCGATACCACGTTTGTTAGAGGCATCAGGTTTTCCTGGCAGCCTGACCTTTATACAGGAATACACTACTGAAAACTACGCTCCTGCGCTGAGGACGCGTTCCTTTATTAAAATACAGGACGGCTGCGATAATTCCTGCTCCTACTGTATAGTCCCTCTGGTGCGGGGAAGAAATAAAAGCCTGCCTGCTGACCATATTATAGGAGAAATAAAGCAGCGAGTATCCGGTGGAATAAAGGAGATAGTCTTAACCGGCACCGAAATCGGTTCTTACCATTACGATAATACCGACTTAAAAGGCCTGCTGGAAGCAATACTGGCCGGGACAGATATCCCGAGACTTCGCCTTTCTTCTCTCCAGCCGCAGGAGATTTCGCCGGAGTTAATCAACCTCTGGAATGACAGCAGGTTATGTCCCCATTTTCACCTCTCACTTCAGAGCGGTAGTGATAGTGTCCTGAAACGGATGAAACGGCGCTACAGTACGTCAACCTACCGTGATGTGGTAGCTCTGATACGGACGGTGGTGCCGGAAGCGGCAATCACCACCGATATCATCGCCGGTTTCCCCGGCGAGACGGAGCAGGAGTACGAAGAGAGCCTTGGTTTTATCCGGAATATTGGATTTGCCCGACTCCACATCTTTTCCTACTCGCCACGCCCGGGAACGGAGGCTGCACGGATGACGAATCAGGTTTCGGATAGCGTTAAGACGCAGCGTAATCGAAATCTACGGGCTTTAGGTAGAGAATGTATAAAATGCTATGCCCGGCGTTTTTTAGGCAGGCCTATGCCCGTATTGTGGGAAAAGCAGTCCGGCGGTATCTGGTCCGGCTACACAACCAACTACATAAAAGTCTATACAAAAAGCAGCGAAGATTTATCAAATCGGATAATCCCGGTAAAACTAGAAAAATTTTATGGGGGAGAGGGAGTGTGGGGAGAATAAAAGTCAGAAGGTCTTATTAGAATTACTCCAAGTGTTATCCGCTTATTTCCTTTTCTTTTGACATTTTTTATGACTTACCTAAATCCTGTAAACATCGCCTCTCGACATCACCCGATAAATAATAATCACTTCTTCATTATCATCTATCTGATACAGAACCCGGTAGTCACCGATGTGAATGCTGTAGCCTTCTCTTGCCGTGAGCTTTTTTACTCCAGGCGGCCGCGGGTTTTCAGCCAGACGTTGAATTGCTCGGTTAATCCTCTGCCGGGTTCGCTGTGGCAGCCTGAGAATCTGACGGTGAGCAACGTGGCTAATTTCCAGATGATACACCGCTCTTTAGCTCTTTCGACTTGGTCGTGTGCTCTTCAAAAGGCATTGTCGGTTCCTGGTCCAGTTCAGCCTGAAGCAACTCGGCAGCATCGGATAAATCTTCCAGACGCTCTACCATATCGTTGTACTGGTCTACCCCCAGGAGAACTGCTTTGACTTTGCTGCCGGAGACTATAAGGTAAGGAACTCCGCCCCCGGAGACTTCATCCACAAGCTGGGTGAGCCTTGGTCTGGCCTCTGCCATACCAACCGATTTTATCCTGCCCATGCTGACCTCCTTAATGCCTATGTTAATATTAATGTTAACCTTTGTCAAGAAAGATATCTTACTATGCGAGAACAACGGGGAGTTTAAGAGGGGCTCTGCCCCTCTTAGTGTTCATTAACGGGCGGCGGGCGGGAATAGATATAAAGAGGGGAGATGGTATTTAATAAAAATCCTTGATTTACTTGCTAACCGAACCACTCGCCAGATATAATATTGCCGTATGACAAAAGGCTATCTGCTGATAAAACTTGTTCCCGGGCTGGAAGCCGACGCTCTAGCGCAAATTCGCGCCACGCATGGAATCCAGGAAGTGAACCTCGTCTTCGGTCAGTGGGACGCCATCGCCATCGCTGAAGCCAAGACACTTTTCGAACTGACAAAGATAATCGTTGGCGAGGTCCGCGGTGTTCAGGGCGTCCAGGACACGACGACACTTCTTGAAGCCGAGCTCTAGAAACATCCGCCCGGAAGGTAAGTCAAATAAGGTTTCATTGCCCGCCTGAAATATCTATTCGCAACGGTATTGAAGGCGCTATTCCGCTTTATGCGGCTCGCCTTTTCAGTATCTTCGCCGGAACGCCGTATTCGCAGGGCACCTTGGTCTGGCAGAGTCCGCAGCCAGCTATACTGGTCTCGTCGTCATATTCCTGCCGCGGTCTGTAACCGAGTCCAAGCATGTATTCCTGGCATTTCGGCTTATCGTGTCCCTCTTCTGTAATAGCCCCGCCGGGACAGCGGTCGATACAGGCTTTGCAGGTTCCGTCGAAATAGAAAAGGCAGTTCGAGTAATGGTCTTCAAATGTTCCTGGACTTGCCGGCAGCAAGAGGTCGGTTACCACGCTGCCGCAGCGGTGGGCGATACCGCGCTCGGAAATAAAACCATCGGAGAGACTGAAAGTGCCCTGGCCGGCAGCGTAAGCAATGTGCCGCTCCGACCAGTTCGAGTAAGGTCCCTTTTCATTCCTCTCCTGCTTGAAATAGGGCTGCAGCATTGGTGCTACTGCCAGGTAGCCCATCTCGTTAAGCACTTCTACAACGTGCTTCCGCAATTCGTCGTTAAACTTCTCCCCGTACCAGCGGGTGTGTGACCAGAGACGGCTGGGACCTTTTTTCTCGCCGCGGTTGGACTTACGGGTCTGCTCGGTAATCGGCAGAATCCAGCTTATCACCGAGACGCGCTTCGGTATTTCACCTGGACTTTTATCAAGGGCTTTCGCCAGTGCCTCGCCGGGTGTGAGGTGCACGGGACCTATAAGTGTTTTGTACTCGGTGAACAGTGGATTGTTACCATCGGCAAATTTTACCACCGGCTCGTCGAAGATAATATATTCCCTGGTAGAAGGCATCCGGTTTGCCGGACTGGCGGCAGCGAATTCCTTTATCTCCTGCTCGATGGCAGCCGGCGGCTCCACTTTAAACTGTTCCTTTCTCCGGTCTGAAATCATTACTTTCCCTCCCTGTATTCCGCTTTCTTTTTAAATATCGATACCCAGCACCACCGAGGTCTCAATCTGCCGCCGGGGAATATCCCAGTAGGTCTCAAGCAACCTGTCCTTATCCGCCTCGAAGGTAAAACCGTGTTTCCTGTAGAAATCGAGTGCCCAGTAGGCATCAGCCCAGGTTCCCACCAGCAGGCGTGGAGTTACAACCAGGGTTTTCAGATACTCGAGGAGCCTGCTGCCTATCCCGGACTGCTGCCATCCGGGTAATACGTAAGCGTGGCGGATAAGGGTGACATCTTTAATCGGCTCAAGCCCCATCACCCCGACAAGCTCACCGTCCGCTTCCCAGCCGATGAAGGTCATTCGCTTAATCTCGCCCTCCAGTTCCTCCATAGGCATATACGGCTGGTGGTAGCGGTCAGCGGGGATAACTCCTTCGTATGCTTTTGCCGATTCGTTGATTATGTAATATATCCTGGCGACATCACTTTGCCGGCAATGGCGAATCATATAACCATTTTAACATATACGAACCAGCCGGAATATATGCTATAATCTACTGGGAAACAACGGCTACGGAAGACCAACTGATAATATCAGGAGACGCGAAGTGCCAGAGTTTGATTTAGAACAATTTGTCCTGACTGTAGAAAGAATAAGAAAAAAAGCAATTGATGAAAACCGGCTGACGGATAATCCTTCTGAACCGGTGCTGAGGGAAATCCTGGCCAGAGAGCAGGGAATAAGGAAGACAATATACAATAACTTTGTTGCCGAGAGCGAGCCGACTTCGCGGTCGGCGATGTTCACCAGGAACAGTGTCGATACTCCCTTCGGAGAGGAAGAGCTGAAGCTGCTGGAGCAGTGTGAAACGGCTCTGGCTAAAGAAAAGCTAATTTCAATCGACCGGGTAGTCGGCACCGTCAGTAGCGGGACAACGGTACGATTAATCATCCCCGAGCGCTTCGCCCACGTTGCCTATGGCGGGGGCAATCTTTACATACCGGCAGAAGGTGAGGTAAAAGAGCCAACATACCGGATTGTATTTTTTGCCGATGAAGCTTTTGAAGCTAACAAGAGCAAACCGTTACCGGAGAAAGACATTACCATCAGGCTTGCCATGTTCAATGACGGACGTTACGTTAAAATAATCAGGAACGGTAACTACATTGGTGAATACAAGAAGGGAGTTTTCGCCGCCGAAGACTGGTTCGCCAAGACAAAAAGGGGCGGAATCTTCCTCCATGCCGGATGCCGCGAAGACTACCTTCAATCCGTACACGGTGATTACAGGAGGGCCAGGACCCTGCTGATTGCCCTCAGCGCCAACGGCAAGACAACTACTACCAGCCGGATTCTGGCCAAGAAAGGTAATGAAAAGTCATGGCTTGTTCAGGACGACGGCGGAACGCTGATGCCTGACGGCTCTTTCCGCGGTTTTGAAGCCGGAGGAATCTTCGTAAAAACAGAGGGCGTCAATCCCGGAGAACAGAGTGAAATATATTACGGGCTTTTGAAGCCGGAAACCGTCTGCGAGAATGTTTACCTGACCGAGGATGGAGACTTTGATTTCTATAATTTCAAGAGAACATCGAACGGCAGAGCCGTAATACTGAGAAGGAATTTTATGCATGCCAGTTCCTTTATCGACGTGGAATCGGTCGATAACATTATCCTTATCACCAGGGGTCCGACAATCCCGGCGATATCGAAACTGACAAGAAGCCAGGCAGTAGCTCTGATGGTGCTCGGGCAGGCAATGGAGTCTTCCGCCGGTGACCCGACGAAGGCCGGCAGTATAAGGACGGAGTTTTTCTATGACCCCTTTGTTGCTGGAGATTTAGCCGGGCATGCCAACCGGTTCTATGAGATAGTAAGAGGACTGAGACACATCAATTTCTACCTGTTGAATACCGGAGGTATCGGTGAGGGAGAGCGTTACCGGGATATAAGGCTGGAGCACACGATAGGGATACTGGATTCTCTGCTCAGAGGCGGACTTGAAGACTGGGTGGATTCTCCAACCGGCTTCAAGGTACCGAAGGCGATACGGGTTGTCGATGATATTTACCTGCATCCCGAGAAAATTTATTCGGAAGCCGAATTCGAAGAAAGGCAAAATGAACTTAATAGGATTCGATATGAAGCGGTCGAGAAAATAGGCAGCAAACTTCATCCCAATATAAAAAAGGTCTTTAAGAAAGTCTAATACTTAAAGGATTTTAGCCGATTGCTACTATTCGTCACTTCTAGAGAAGCCACGGGACAGGTAAAGGAGCGGACATGGCAGAAGAATTAGGCAGGATAGAGAAACCGGAAACAGAGAAGTATGAGGGCAAGAGGAAGCTATACATCGTCCCTCTCCTTTATTCATGGGAGAATGCTCCGGCGGAATACGTGATAAAGTATGACATCTACTGGCGGCAGGTAAAGGAGCACCTTATCAACCTGGAATCAAAAATCGGAGCAGTCAACCGAATATACCATGAGTCAATCACCGTTGCCGGTGAAGAAGGACTGAAAATTCTTGAGAAAATAAGTCCCATCAGCTGTCAGATTACCAGGGAAAAATGCCAGAACGGCGCTCAGGTCGAGTTAACCGAGGATAAGGAGCTGACCGACGAAGCCATCGACTGGGAAAGGCACCTTCTCATGGGATTTATAAGCCAGAAAGTTGCCAGGATAGTCTCCGATTTCTTTGCCGAAGCTTCAAAAAAGAGGTACGGGTTCATCTCAGAAAGGATAAATGAAACGCTCAAGGAAAATGAGGCAGCGCTGCTTTTTATCCGGGAAGGCCATCATGTGCAGTTTCCCTCTGACATAGAAGTATTCAGCGTCGCACCGCCGGCACTGGACGAAATTCACCGCTGGCTGCGTGAGAGTCCGTCTGCGGGCGAAGCAACCGGTGACGATGAAAAAACGGATGATAAAGAAGAAAAAGCTGCCGGAGATAATGAAAATACGTCCTGAACTAACGGTATAGAAAGTTCTTCATTTGAATTTGAAAAGCTTGATTTATAGAGAAATATGGCTTTCAGGCAAGTGGGGCATCAGCATTTTGTCTGAGCCCTTATTTTTTGTTTGGCTTGAATTTTATTGATTTAACTGTCATTGCGAGGAGTCCGCCAGAGGCGGACGACGCGGCAATCTCAAAGAGCTTATAGAGATTGCCCCGGCCCGGTTTCATCGGACCTCGAAATGACATTACCACCAGGACCAGTTAGTACTGTTTTTTATTGCCAAAAGATACTATAAAAATGAGTGTTGTTGCCGATAAGAGTAATGGAGAGCGCTACAGATGGTACATACTGGTGCTGGCATCACTGACCGCCATGTGTGTCCTGGCAATACCGACGATGTGCATGCCTGTCCTGTTCAAGGAAATATCGGAAGACCTTAATCTGAGTATTGTCCAGATTGGCGTGGTCTGGGGAATCGTCCCCCTGGCCGGCATCTTCGTTGTTTTATTCGGCGGGATGCTGAGCGACCGCTTCGGTGCCAAAAGAGTCCTCGTTACCGGCTGTTTTTTAACGGGACTCGCCGGCATGCTGCGGGGTATATCTGACAGCTTTACCGTCCTGACGGTAACAATGTTCCTCTACGGCCTTCTTATGGTAGCTACGGCACCGGGTATGATAAAAGCCCTCAGTACCTGGTTTTCAGAGCAGCAACTGGCGCTGGCAAACGGTATTCTTGCCATGTCGATGGCGATTGGCTTTATGGTGGGCTCGATGATTAGCGCCACGGTACTCTCTCCCCTGCTGGGTGGCTGGAGGAATGTTCTTTTCTTTTACGGCACTTTAGGAATTGCAGTGGGAATACTCTGGTTTTTCTCCAGGAGCGTACCGCCGGGGGCTGTAAAATCTCCCGGCCAGGTAAACACCATACCGTTCAGGCAGTCGATATCCCACGTAATCCATATCAAACGTGTCTGGTTGCTGGCATTCGGTCTGATGTTTCAGATAGCCTGTGTTCAGGGGATGCTCGGCTATCTACCTTCCTACCTGAAGGACATCGGCTGGGTACCGGCAAGCGCCGATGCTGCCGTAGCAGTCTTTCACGGGGCAAGTATGGTTGGCACCGTCCCGGTTGCCCTGCTGTCCAACCGGACCGGCTCAAGGAAAACAGTCCTCTTATTGACCACGCTGGCAACTGCCGTTGGTGTGGGCATGCTGGCCATCTCCGGCGGTCCACTTGTCTGGGTCTCGGTATTAATTGCCGGCGTGGTTCGTGACGGATTCATGGCAGTTCTGTCCACTTCGGTAATACAGTCAGAGGGGGTAGGGACTGAATATGCCGGTACAGCTGTCGGGCTGACCCAGACTATCTCCCGTTTTGGAGAATTCTTTTCACCACCAGTCGGCAACTACCTGAGCACAATGAATCCGAGGTATCCCTTCATTTTATGGTCGGCTCTGGCCGCCGCCGCACTCGGTTTCTTCTATTTTCTAAAGGAGAAAGTACCGGGGAATAGAATAACACCTCTGTAATTATGGATTCTGTATTAAACCGGTTACTTCAATTGTCATTGCGAGCCCGCTCCTGGCGGGCGAAGCAATCACCACGTTCGAAAAAAGAGATTGCCACGTCGCTGCGCTCCTCGCAATGACAAAGGAGATTATTTATTGCCACGCCCCGATATGATCGGGACCAGCAATGACATTACCAATCAGGACCAACTATTCCCAAATTATGGCTTGGTTGCCTTCAGTGTAAATATAAGTGGGATTTTCTCCCCCTCTATCCTCCACCAGCCTTCTTTATCCCGCTCCATAAATGGAAAACGTTTGAAGAATATCACGGGGAACTCGTGGAGGAACTCAATCCTCAGTCCGGCGCAAATAAGACTGCTGATAATATCGCCCATCCCGTGAGTCCATTCGTACGAACCGTGGGTAACCACGGCATCAGGGTCAGCGTAATCGCCTTCGGGTTCCCATTTATTGGGTTCCGGCCCATGGAAGTATGAGTATTTGACCTTCAGTTCTGTGGCATCTGGTGAATCATCGAAGACCATGATAGAAGGGTGTCCTTCGAGAATATAGAAAAAACCTCCCGGCTTGAGAAACCAAGAGATTATCTTCCCCCACCTTTTGAGGTCAGGCAGCCAGCAGAGGACACCGGCGGAAGTATATACAATATCAAATTTTTCGTCCATAACATCAGGCAGTTTATAGATGTCCGAGCAGATAAAGTCCGCTTCAATTCTCAGCTCTTTGCTCAGGGAACGGGCTAATTCTATGGATTTATCCGAGAAATCTACTCCAGTCACCTTAGCACCCAACCTTGCCCAGGAAAGCGTATCCATACCGAAATGACACTGGAGGTGCAGCAGGGACTTCCCATTGACATCGCCCATTTCTTCAAGCTCTATTGGGTAGAGCATACTGCTTCTGCCGTTCTTGAATCCCTCCACGTCATAAAATTCTGACTGCGCATGAATGGTCGTCAGCTCATTCCAGAGGTCCCGGTTGTTTTTTAGGTATTTATACATTATGTATTTTCCGCAATTGCGTAATTGCGGAATTCCTCTTATCTCTCTGGCTCTGTATAGCTAATGCTGTCACCCTAGGCAATCTGTTCTTTCTGTGGACAATACATTGTGCTCTGCCCACGTACTTATTCACCCTTTATGACCTCGACCATTCCCTGGGTGGCATCCATTTTAATATAGTCTCCCGTCTGAATTACTTCGAGTGGATTCTTATCAAGTCTGTGCACCATCGGGATATCGTTCATTATTGCCACCATCGCCATCACCGGCTCTACCTCGGTACAAATCATTCCTTTTGGCGTGTTGCCAAGCTGTTTTGCCATATAGGCAACATTTGGACCTACCGTTGAGCCTTTTCCCGTGGAAAATACAAAAATCTTACCGGCGATACTCTGCCCCTGCAAATCGTGTCCTTCAGGAACGACCTTCCCCGTATTCACGTCCAGGTCTCCGAGGAAGGAAAATGGCATCCGGGAGACTATCGCCTCACCTTCCACTTTCCCTTTCTTTACCGTCTTTCCTTTGAGAATCATATTGCTAACCTCCCCACTTTCCTGTTATTGCCGCTTTGATGCAGGTCTCGGCGCTGCCGTATTGAATACCAATGCCGCGCCTTATCTGGTAGGAAGCAGCTCGGGCTGAGTTCGTGGCGGCTGTTGTCGCCGGCGCTTCCAGTTCCCCGTAGGGGAATCCCTGGATACAGATACCGGTGGCAACCACGCCGCCGGCCTTTTCAATAGTGTCTATGTAGCCGATACGCTCCGCCAGGGTATACACTTGGTCTGCAGTGGCTATAAAAAGCCTGACGCCATCGGCTATCTTCCTGCCTTCAAGCAGCCGGGCAATCTGACCAATCTCAGCAATGTTGAGATGAGGGCAGCCGAAAAAAACTATCTCAACATCATCCGTCCGGGCAGAATGCAGGCTTTCCCACCCCTCTTTAAACTCTTTCCTGCCGAGCTTTATTGTCTCTTCAGGCTTTTTATTTCCCAGGGCTTCTTCAACTGTAGGCGCCTCGGGGGTAACTCCGACAACGTGGCACATGGCAACCGCTCCGGAGACCGGCTGTGGCGACATGAAGAACTTGAGGTTATCGAATGAAACGGTTCCAGGTATGCCTTCGACAACCACATTCTTCGTCCCGGCTGCGCTGCCAATGTAGTACCCTATTGCGCCATAGTCGGCCTCCGTAAAATCCTCAATATCAAGGTCTTCAAGTCTGAAAAGCACCTGCCCGTATCGGTGTTCCTTTTTCATCAGCAGCATTTCCGGAGTAACTCCGGTAATGGCACTCGCCATTGAAGCCGGCATTGCGTCACGGTTTCCTCTGGCGCCGAATACCGAATTTGCCACGATGATTCCCTGAGAACCGGGCCAGGAAAAAGCCCTGCCGGCCGTGGGTACATTACCCACCATGTACGGGGCGCAGGTCATTGCCGGTATAAAGCCTTTGGGGAGGCATAAAGCCAGAGTAGCGTCCTGAGCTGCTGCCTGCTGCCGGCAAAACTCTTCTTTCAGCCCCATCGCCCGGGCAGCTTTGCAGCCACCGGCCATCCCGGCATGCGTGGTGGTGAACGCCCTCAGATGCTCCACCCCATTAAGTATCTCTTCCAGCCACTTCCCGCCGCCGAGTCCGGTGTGCGCATTGTGCACCTTGACCATCTTCTCCGCATCCCAGACCTCACCGTACTCGACCAGCATTGTCATTGCTTTTTGCATGCCTGGACCATTCTCGCCCTCAAACATCCTTTTCTGTTCATCAGTTAATAGCATTTTTTCGCTCCATAATAGAAAATCACTTTCCGGGACATTATACAGTAAAATGGGGCCGGGTAGTGCAGGCTACCCAGCCCCCTCTTCCAACATTTTACGCAGTCACAATATCGTACCTAGTACCCCATAGACTTCTTTAGCTCCTGGTCTATCCACAGGTACTTGGACATGAGATTGAAATGAGGCCATGAGCCGATACTTACTTCTCCTGTATACTGCTTAACCCAGGGATGCCAGGCAACATAGTAGTAAGGCGACGGAGGGGTGAATGAATAAGCCTGTTCGATAACGTACTGGATTATCTCCTTGACCAGCGCATAGTTCCTTGCGGGGTCTGTCAGGAGGGTAGCCGCACTCTCTTCAAAAGCGGCATTAATCTTGGGGTCGTTCACCTTGCTGAAGTTCATCGGTTGCCCGTTAGTGAACTGGATTAACATTTCGGGTCGGTTCGGATTATGGCCGAAGGTAACCATCTGGTCGTAAGACCCGCTGTAATAGAGTCCATTCTTAGCGCCGGATTCCTGAATATTCAACTCCAGTTCCACGCCGATTTTGGCCCAGTAGGCGGCAATGATTTGAAGCATTTCCACTTCATCGTACATACCACTCGAACACAGGACCTCGGTCTTGAACCCATTGGGGTAACCGGCTTCTGCCAGAAGCTGCTTTGCTTTATCCGGGTCATAGGTGTAGTTTTCCTGGCCACCCGGGGTGAGCTCATCAAACGAAGAATAATACATCTTGAACTCCGGAACATTCAGGCAGATTGTTTGAATCAGCTCGCCGTCACCCTGGAGATAGGAATCGAGTATTTCCTGCCTGTCGACAGCCATTGAAAGAGCTTTTCTTACCTTCAGGTCATTGAACGGCTCTCTATCAACTCTCCAGCCGATGGTGAAGTAATTGACCAGATACCTTTCAAACCTCATTTCCGGATTCGTTTTCTCCAATTGCATCTTATCTTCTATTGTCAGACCCGTCGTCTGGTCAATCTTACCGGTACGCATTGCCGCCAGCCTTGTGGACGCATCAGAGAGAATCAGAATCTTAAGGTTGTCAACATAGGGTAGCTGATTCTCCGGGAAAAACGGGTCGTGCTGCCAGTAGTTTTCGTGCTTTACGTATGTAATGGAGCTATCGGGTATATAGTCCGTCACCATGAAAGGTCCCGTACCGCAGGTATTTATAGCATCCCGCAGGTCACCGTGTGCCTCGACATTCTCACGTGGCAGGGTCCATCCCTGAGTTCCTACATACCCGGACCACAGCCTGGACAGCCTGCCGGGCGGGCAGGTCATTTCAAGTGTCCATTTATCCAGTGCGGTTATCGTGGACACATCGTTTCCTACAGCATAAGCCTTGTAATTGTAGGAAGTCGGACTTGTTGCCATTCTCCAGAGTGAGTACTCTATATCCTCAGCAGTCATTTCCCTGCCGTTTGCCGGTGGCTTGTTCTGGAAATGTACGCCCTGGCGGATTTTGAATCTTACTGTCTGGTCATCCACGATTTCCCAGCTCTCGCATAACATCCCGGTCATATATTCCGGGAAGGGAAAGGGATTTATCCTCCACCCCACCTCACCGGTGCCGGTCGGTCCCTTTGTATAGTCACCCTCTACAAGAGTCTGATAAACTAGGCGGCTACCGGATGACATCCAGGCCGGCTGGTAGGCTTCATCCCAGTCCAGTGGTGATGATGTATAATAAAATGTGTACGTGCCACCGTATTGTGGCTTTTCAACCATCCTCCCCAGCGAATCCTTCACCATTTCCTTCTCTTCCTCAACCACCTCCTCTTCCTCTTCTTCCTCTTCTTCACCTGTTACTACTACTTCTTCCTCTTCTTCCTCCTCTACCGTGGTAGTGCCGCATGACGCCACAACCAGAGACATTGTCATCAGGCAGCTTACCACTATCCAGAGAATTTTCTTTTTCACTGTCATATCACCTCCTCTTTTAAATTTGACAACTCTGGACTAATTACACTATTCTTTTAACAGTCTCTTCCAGCAGGTTATTGCCGCTTATTATAGATGATTTCTTGCTTTAAAGGCAATGTTATACTGGCTGGCCCTGCCACGTAGCCCGATTACCCCCAGGGCTCCGGACACGGGAGGGGTATGGTTGATATTTAAGTTGAGTGATGAGCTGCTTATCCTCAACACCCTGGTTTCCCCTGGCAGGACCAGCCAATGGATTCACACATTTTCTTGCCTTCGTCATTATCTTATAATCAATTTCAGAGCATTTGCTAATTCTCATTCTCTTGATTAGAATTAATGTTGTATAAATGGGCGTGTTTTAATCGTATACGACTAATTGTAATCCTTATTATAACTTATTATAATCGGATGTCAAGACCATAATCAGATACCAAGAATGACTTACTGGAATGGTGCCATTCTTCTGGAAAACGAGGTAATCTTTCGATAATATCAGACATCTATATAGGACGAAGTTGCATCGTAATAATTCACGGTAGTGCAAAATATGTTGTCAGTAAATCCATAGTCTGAATGGGAAGGAGAAAGTGAAAGAATCTAAAGATATAAGCTACAGGCTATGGCAAATGCTCACTAGCACGAATCACCTGATATATAGAGCCAGGCAGAAGGAGCTAAACCGGTATGGCATTTCAATGCATGGTTCGGGTGTCCTGGATGCGGTTTTCAGATTTGGTAAAGAAGCAACAATAAAAGTATTATCACAACAGGCATTCAGAGAACGCAATAGCATGTCGGAACATCTTTCGAGAATGGAGAAAGAAGGAATAATTATAAAAGTCAAAGACATGAAGAGGAAGAACCAGGTACGCGTGGAAATGACTGAGAAAGGATATGAACTGTTCCAAAAGGCAGCGGAGCGAATATCTATAAAAGATATCATGTCAATATTGACCCGGGAAGAGCAGCGGGAATTATGGTCTCTTTTATCGAAGCTGCGGGAACGGACGATGAAAAGTCTGGGTATGGAAAATATTGAGCCTTATCCACCATCCGATCCTGATAAACTTTTACTCACGGAAACAGAGGACTCTGCCTCACTATAGCTGGCTTCTCGGCCGGTACTGGATTGCTTCAGCCAGTTGATGAGCTTTAATTATTTCACTGTTTTCTAGGTCAGCAATGGTCTTGGCCAGTTTGAGAATTCTGTGGAAGGCACGGGCAGAGAGATAAAGCTGCTTCATTGCTGCTTTGAGGAGACTCTGGGCTGATTCTTCCACCTGGCAGAACTCCCGTACCTCGGTCGGTGTCATTTCAGCATTGCAGGTCAGCGTTGTTCCAGAAAGCCGCTTACGCTGCCGGGAACGGGCGGCTATCACCCTTTCCTGTACTTTCACAGATTCCTCGCCCAGCCTGTCATCAGTCAGCTTCTCGTAGTCGACGTGGGGCACCTCGACAAATATATCAACCCGGTCAATGAATGGCCCGCTTATCCGCCTCTGGTAGCGGGAAACCAGACCTGGAGGACAGGTGCACTGCCTTAAAGGGTCGCCGTAGTAGCCGCAGGGGCAGGGATTCATCGCTCCCACCAGCATGAAGCTGGCCGGGAATAGTACACTGCCCTGGGCACGGCTGATAGTAATTACTTTATCTTCGAGAGGCTGCCGCAGGGTCTCCAGCAGTGAATGACCGAACTCGGGAAGCTCGTCCAGAAAAAGGACTCCGCGGTGACTGAGGCTGACTTCTCCGGGTCTCGGCCAGTGTCCGCCGCCCACCAGACCGGCATTTGAAATAGTGTAATGAGGAGAACGGAAAGGACGTTGTTTAATTAAAGGGGTATCCGAAGGCAGCAGGCCGCTCACGCTGTAAATCTTGGTAACGTCAAGGGCTTCCTCATTCGTCATCGGCGGCAGTATTGAAGGGAGGGCGCGCGCCAGTAAAGTTTTACCGCTGCCGGGAGGTCCCATCATTATGACATTATGCCCTCCGGCGGCGGCTACCTCCAGCGCCCGCTTGATGTGCTCCTGCCCCTTAATGTGAGCGAAATCCGCACTCAAGGACGAAGGCGGACTGTATTCCTCGATATCGCCGGGTTCATACTCCGGAGCCGGTATTTCTCCCCTCAGGTAACTGATAAGCTGAGATAGGGAACTAATCGGGATTGCCTTGACTCCTTCAACCAGGGAGGCTTCTCTGGCGTCAATTTCAGGTACGATAACCGTATGGAATCCTTCCTCTTTAGCCAGAGCCACCATTGGCAGGACGCCGTTGGTGTGACGCAAACTGCCGTCCAGCGATAACTCTCCGAGAATCAGGGTGTCAGAAACGTCTGCATACACCTGTTCCGAGCTGAGAAGAATGCCCAGAGCAATAGGTAAATCATATGCCGGCCCCGCTTTCTTGATGTCGGCCGGAGCCAGGTTGACAACGATACGCTTCATCGGGAAGGTACAGGCCGAGTTCCGAATAGCAGCTCTGACCCGTTCCTTTGCTTCCTGGACAGCGGTATCAGGCAGGCCGACAATTGTCAGTGAAGGCAGCCCGGCTGACATATCTGCTTCTACCTCAACTATCGCCCCGTCCAGACCGACTATAGCACCGGTAATAACTTTGGCCAGCATGACTGGCTATCACTATACCATAAATCAGCTTAAAGAAGTAGCGTGGCGTTTACCTGAATCAGAAAGGGAAAAAGAGGAAGGAGCCGGAGAACCTCAGGTTCTCCGGCTCCTTCGTTAGCTGGCTGTTCCTATTTGGTGCCTGGCTTAGAATCCATATGGCTATTACTCAGTTACGTATATCCCCATATCCTCATTTGCGCAATTGCGCAACTAATCTCTGTAAAAGCTCATCGTTGTTCTTTACACCCCGCACGTCCAGCTCAGTGGTACTGAAAGCCCGGACCATATTTTCGACAAGCTTTGTTTTACTTATTTTCTTGCCACCGCTGAATTTGGCTATAGAAGCCAGGTTTTCCAGATAAGCATCTTCCTGCCTGTTCAGAAATACGGACAGTTTTATCATGGCACTCGCCGGTTGTTCGGCAGCATCTACTGTCTTGGGTTGCTTGGTTGTCCGGGCTGTTTGTGGCGGTTTTTCAGGGCCGGTAAGGCGGTCCAGTGCTGTTGTCCCATAGGCATTTTCCTCGGTAACTCTAACCCTTTTCATGCAGCACCTCTTCCGTAAATGACCGGTAGGCACTAGCTCCGCCCGAGTTAGAGTCATAGGTCAAAATCGATTCACCGGCTGCTGGAGCTTCTTTAAACCGTACCGTTGTCGGAATAAGGGTATCGAATACCCTTATCTTGTCGCCGAATGCTCTCCTTGTAACATCAATAACTTCTCTTGAGTGTAATGTACGGGGATTGGTCATAGTAAACAGTACACCTGAAATTTCAAGAGTGGGATTAAGCTTTTCTTTAACCCGGATAATTGTATTCAATAGCAGCGCCAGCCCCTTCATTGCCAGGAAGTCAGCCTGTAGTGGAATAATCACGCTATCGGCGGCAGTCAGAGCGTTTATCGTCATAAGACCAAGGCTGGGAAGACAATCGATGAGTATATAATCATAGGACGTACGCACCGGTTCAATGATTTTTTTCAGCGTCATTTCTCTGTTGTAAGTCCCGACAAGGTCCAGCTGGGCTTGAGAAAGCTCGATATTCGCCGGAAGGATATAGACATCAGGATTTTTCGTTTGAATAATAACATCTTTAACCGGTGTCTGGCCATCGTTGTTGATTATATCGAGTAAGGTATCATAACCGGTAAGCTCCAGAGTATCCGGGTTGAATCCCATCGTGATGGTCAGGCTTGCCTGCGGGTCCCAGTCAACCAGCAATACCCGTTTCCCGTGCTCACTCAATCCCTGGGCAAGCGCTGCCGCCGTTGTCGTCTTACCCACGCCACCTTTCTGGTTGGCAATACAGATAACCGGCATATCTACAATCCTTTTCGCGTATTATACCGCATTTGCGCAATTGCGTCAATACTCTTTTGCGTTATTGCGCAATAACGCAAATGCGCTGAATACAATATGTCAAGAATAATCTAGCAGGTGAATAAAATGTTAAATTTCAGGAGCGTACATCAGCTTCCTATACACTAGAAAAGATGTAAAATTCTAAGGACGAGCAGAAGGAGCGGAGGCCCCACTAAGCTGGCTAAAATAATAACAGTCATGCTTGCTCCGGCAAGTCCGGCTATTACACCAATCACATTTGCCACGATTATATAAAATATTATGTCCTTCTTGCTGCCAATCATCGCCGCTTCTTATATTATGTATATTAAGTCCCTGCTTTCCGGCTGTCAATTAGCAATTAAGCTCATTTTGAATATAATCAGGTTCAAAATTGGAACTCAAACGATGGTAACAGACATGAAGAAGGCACCTCCCACCACCATTCCTGACGGTGGTGCAGGTGCCTTCTTTCGTTACTCTTGCTCCTGCAAAAGCAGCAGCAGTCTGTGTTATCTAAAGGTATGGTTATTGCGACTGTGATTTTGGTGGCGTACCGGCCAGTGCTTCAGCCAGTCCCAGCACGTTAATCAGTCTCGACTGGTCAGAGATAACGAGCTTGGTATTATCCTGCAGCGATGCCTGGGTCACATCAAGCTGTTTAAACAACTGGGCGTTGCCAACAAAGAAGGTGTCGGCTGCCTTTGATACGTTCTCGATTGCCTGAGCCTCCCCTTCTGCCCTCAATATCGCCGCCTGTCTGTCCCCCTCGGCTATAAGTATCTCTCTCTGCTTGTTACCTTCAGCTACAAGTATCGCGTTCTGTTTATCTCCCTCAGCTTCAAGAATCTGTTTCTCTCTATAAGCCTGCGCTTCGAGTATTGTCGCCCTCTTCTCTCTTTCAGCTTTCATCTGCTTGCTCATGGCATCGGAGATATCGTGGGGCGGTTCAATCTCCTTGACTTCCACCCTTGTTACCTTAACTCCCCACCTATCAGTGGCTTCATCAAGGGTTTCAGTCAGCGTAGCATTGATTCGCTCCCTTGAGGACAATGACTCATCGAGTGTCATCTCACCAACCACGTTCCTTATATTCGTCTGCGCCAGTTTACTGACAGCGGCATAGAAATTAGCCACCTCGTACCTGACAGCCTGGGCGTCGGTAACGTAGTAGTAGACCACGGCATCAATTGTTACTGTGACATTATCATTGGTGATAACCGGCTGGGGTGGAATATCGAGAACGGTCTCCCTCATGTCAATCCTTGATACAAGAGAATCCACGAATGGAACAAGGAACCTCAAGCCCGGGTCCAGCGTTTCTTTGTACTTACCGAACCTCTCCACGATACCCTTCTGCGCCTGGTGGATAATAGTGACTGACCTGACCAGTAATATCACTGCTATTACCAGGATTACAATAAGGACTACAATTCCTGCCGACATTCTAATTTCCTCCTTCAGATTTCTCGACTATTAAAGTAGCGCCAACGACGCTGGTGACAACTATTTCATCTCCCTCACCGATATCTTCTTCCGCTCTTGCCCGCCACCGCTCGTTGCCGACTCGCACACGCCCGTCAGCATTGGCGGCAATGTTTTTCAGTACGATTCCCTTTCTGCCGATGATAGCATCGATATTAGTTTTTTCCGCCTTTACCGCCGTCCACCTGTGGACATATCTCCTGCCGAGAAATACGTAGGCTATACAGATCACAGCGACGATGATGAGTGAGAGCACCCAGGAGTTAAACGGCAAGGTAATCAGTCCACCGATGACAAAAGCGGAGCCGATGAATACGAGGTCAAGGCCGGTCTCCACACCGATTATGAGTTCCAGCAGAACGAAGAGGAGTCCAACCCCAACGAATATCAGCCACAGCCAGGTATTAGCAAATCCCAAAGCTTCACCATTCATGATTATCCCTCCAGCGCTGCCAGTGACATATCGAGACTTAAGTTTATTTTTTACAGAGGGAATTGTCAATAGTCCGAACAGCGCAGATTAGTTTGCCGGGGATGCTGAATACGGTCAGGACTAAAGTGAGAAGATTAGCCGCCACGTAAAAAAGAGAAGCAGCTATTGCTATCTTTTGCGTTTGATTTCTTCGATAATTCTGTCCTGCTCTTCCTGCCTGGCTCTATCCTTCCATCTTGAAAGTGTTTCTGACCCTGACACCCGGTCTTTATTATTTAAATCATACTGCGAGTAAATCACTTTAGACCTTCGTTTCCCGGAATTATCCATAGCCATCCTGAGCAGGGCATAAAAGAACAATAGGATTGATATTACGGAGAGGAATGCTCCGATGAAAAAAAGAAAAGGGATGCGAGCAAGGAAGCCGGCGGTGAGGAGGACGGCGGCAATGATGAAGCAAATAATTGCCGCCCGGAGAGGCTGCCGTGCTATTTTACGCTCAAGCCAACCCAGTTCAGGCCGGTCTGAACTGGTATAACCTACCATCCACCACATTTGTCTGCTGCCCCTGGCTATTTTGCCAATGTGTTCAGGTTATTATATCCTCAAAGGTTTTTGTATTACAATTTAAAGAGCTTATGGATTCTTCTTAATCTTAGTTGGAGGCCCTTCGACAAGCTCAGGGTGAGTGGGAATGAATGCCGCTCACGGTGAGCAGTTAGGCTGTCCTGAGCGAAGCTGAAGGGAACCATAGCGGCTAAAGAAATATTGAGATTCATTGTTGCTTGTGAAACCATGATTAAGTAAAAAGAGCTTATTATAATCGAAACTGCTATGGAATCAGTCACTATCATCTGCTCCGCTGATATTGATTTTCCTTGGTGACACCATCCCACTTGACATAATCATTCTCATCGCCTCGTCGACAGTCAGATTGGTGCGGGTAATCTTATCGGCGGTAACTATCTCGAAGTAGCCTGAGGTGGGAACAGGCGCCGTCGGTATATATATGGCATACAGGGTATTGTTTGATTCATCTGTAATCTCATTGGTAATGAAAGCCAGCGTCTTCATACCTTCCCGGGGGAACTCAACGAGTATCACTTCTCTGAAGGCGGCTTTCTCAACTTTATAGCCGGAAAGGCTCTCCGCCACCTGCTTGAAGCCCCTGTAGAGCTGCCGGAAAAGCGGTATCCTGGTAACCAGTGATTCGGTGAAACGGAGGATTCTGCGACCGAAAAGATTACTTGCCAGGACTCCGGCGAGATATATCACGATTACAGAAATACCGAAGCCTACCCCGATAATCCTGCGCCCGAAAATCAACTCGATTACCGGCTGTAGAATATTATCAACCTGTACGAAAAACCAGTACAAAACGGCTATTGCCGCCACTACCGGCACGACAACGATAATCCCGGCAAGGAAATGTTTCCTTATCGTCCGCATCAGTCGGCGCCAGGCCGATTCGGTGACTCCACTCTTCATTATCCGCCACCTCAGGAAATTCCCTTATCTAAACTATATCACAATTTTCCATAAATAACTCTGTTTATAAAGATTTACATAGCAGAGCTATTAGTAAAGCCGTGTTGCCTTGTTACTGTCAGCCGCTTGATGCTACAATTAAGCTGCCGTAGGAGGGATAAATGCCGTTAGATTCTATAATTGTCAAGGGTGCTCGTGAGCACAATCTCAAAAATATAGATGTTATTATCCCACGAGACAAACTGGTGGTCATAACCGGTGTCTCCGGCTCGGGAAAAAGCTCACTCGCCTTTGACACAATCTATGCCGAGGGACAGCGCCGATACGTTGAGTCCCTCTCTGCCTATGCCCGCCAGTTCCTTGGCAGGATGGAGAAACCGGAGGTGGACTACATTGAGGGGCTTAGTCCGGCAATTTCAATTGACCAGAAAGGTCCCAGCCGTAATCCGCGCTCCACGATGGGAACGATAACCGAAATCTACGATTACCTGCGCCTGCTTTTTGCCAGGGTAGGTCATCCCCACTGCCCGAACTGCGGGAGGGAGATAGCCAGTCAGACCGTTCAGCAGATTGTGGATTCGATTCAGGATATCCCGGAAGGCAGCCGCCTGATGATTATGGCACCGCTGATTAAAGACAGGAAAGGCGAATACCAGTCTGTGTTTGAAGACCTGCGCAAAGCCGGTTACGCCCGGGTGAGGGTCGACGGGGAAATCCACGACCTTTCTGAGGAATTTCAGCTCGATAAGAACAAAAAGCACTCCATCGAGGCAGTAATAGATAGACTGGTAATCGGTCAGAGTGATGACCAAGCACGCATCACCGATTCGGTAGAAACTGCTCTCAAGCTCGGAGCCGGAGTGATTCTGGTTTCCGTTATCGGCGGCGAGGAGTTTATGTTCTCGGAGCATTTTGCCTGCGTTTACTGCGGGATTAGCCTGGGTGAGATTGCTCCCCGCACCTTCAGCTTTAACAGTCCTCATGGCGCCTGTCCGGCCTGCACCGGGCTGGGCTTCAAACAGGAGATAGACCCGGAGCTGGTGCTCAACAAAGACCTTTCTATCATGGAGGGAGCAATTCGCCCCTGGCAGTTCCACAGCTGGTACATCTGGCGGGTAGAATCTCTCGCCAGGACAAATGGTTTCTCGCTTGACAAACCGCTCAAGGAGCTCAGCCAGGAGCAGATTGACCTTTTACTCTACGGAGAAGGCGGCGAGACGATAACCTATCGCAACCGGTTCGGCAGGATAAGGCATATCCACGACGGCTTTGAGGGAATTATCCCGACCATGGAGCGGCACTACCATGAGACGGAGTCGGAGAACTCGCGGACTAACATCGAGCGTTATATGGTGCTCAGGACCTGCCAGGTATGCGAGGGAAAGAGGCTGAAGCCGGAATCCCTGGCGGTAACAATCGGCGAGAAAAACATTATTGATATCAGCAGTATGTCTGTCCTTCAGTGCCTGGACTGGACTGACTATATCGGCAATAAAGTGCTTACCGAACGTGAGATGATGATAGCTCACCAGATACTGAAAGAGATTAAAGCCCGTCTCGGATTCCTGAAGGACGTCGGTCTTGACTATCTCACTCTCGACCGTCCGTCGGCTACTTTGAGCGGCGGAGAAAGCCAGCGAATTCGCCTTGCCACCCAGATAGGCAGCGGGCTTATGGGAGTGCTTTACATTTGTGACGAGCCGACGGTAGGCCTTCACCCGGCCGACGGCTCACGCCTGATTGAGACACTGAAGAGGCTGAGAGACCTGGGCAATACGATACTCATCGTCGAGCATGACGAAGCCATGATGCGGGCTGCCGACCATATAGTGGATATCGGTCCGGGAGCCGGCGAGCACGGCGGCGAGATTGTAGCCACCGGAACCATTGACGATATTATTAAGGCAAAGGAATCGATTACCGGGCAATATCTCAGCGGAGAGAAACATATTCCCATGCCCGAGCGGCGCCGTTCCGGCTCCGGCGAGGAGATAGCCATACTCGGAGCCAGACAAAATAACCTCAAGGACTTAAATGTTTATATACCTCTCGGTAAATTCGTCTGCGTAACCGGAGTTTCCGGCAGCGGTAAAAGCACTCTCATCAATGAGATTCTTTATAAAAAACTGGCTCAGGTCCTGTACCGGTCACGGGTGCGTCCCGGCGATTGTGACGACATAATCGGGACCGAAAACATTGACAAGGTGGTGGATATTGACCAGTCGCCCATCGGGCGGACTCCTCGCAGCAACCCGGCCACCTATACCGGGACATTTACCCCCATCCGTGAACTCTTTGCCACCGTTCCCGAAGCCCGGATGAGGGGTTACGCTCCGGGACGGTTCTCCTTCAATGTGAAGGGCGGACGCTGTGAAGCCTGCGGCGGAGAAGGATTTATTCAGATAGAGATGCAGTTCCTGCCCGATGTAACCGTTCCCTGCGAGGTGTGCCAGGGAAAACGTTATAACCGTGAAGCCCTGGAGATTAAGTTCAGAGGAAAGAATATTGCCGAGGTGCTTGACATGACGGTAGAGCAGGCGACTTCCTTCTTCGAGCATTTCCCCAAGGTAAGGAATAAATTGCAGACTCTCCGGGACGTCGGGCTTGGCTATATCCGGCTCGGCCAGCCGGCCCCCACCCTTTCCGGCGGCGAAGCCCAGCGGGTGAAGCTTGCCACCGAGTTATCCAAACGCTCCACCGGCCGAACTCTCTATATTCTCGATGAACCGACCACCGGACTCTCCTTTAACGATGTGGCGGCGCTGCTGTCCGTACTTCAACGCCTGGTTGATGCCGGCAACACGGTAATTGTCATCGAGCACCACCTGGACGTGATTAAGAACTCCGATTATATGATCGACCTTGGTCCGGGGGCCGGTGATGAAGGCGGCTATATCGTTACCACCGGGACTCCGGAGGAAGTGGTCAGGGAAAAAACTTCAGCCACCGGCAGATACCTGACCAGAGTACTGCAGACCGATACCGAATACGCTACTACTCCCCAATGAGGTTTTTTTGGCAAAACAAGAAACGTTGCCAGTGACAGGTACAGGTAAACCCAGGATTTTTTACGGCTACATCATTGTTGCCGCCAGCTTCGTGATTATGGCAGTGATGCACGGCACCTATAATACTTTCGGTATCTTCTTTACCCCACTCGAATCATCATTCGGCGTCTCCAGGGCGGTGCTTTCCGGCGCCAATTCCTTCGCTTTCGTGATAATGGGCATTTCATCTGTAGCAGTCGGTATACTCGCTGACAAATTTGGTCCGAGGAGAGTGCTTACTACCTGCGCCATACTCTTCGGGGGAAGTTTTTTACTGGTATCGCAGGCAACCACAGTCTGGCATCTGTACCTGATTTTCACTTTGACCGGTATCGGACTCAGTGCGCCGGATATCGTGCCCCTATCCACCGCCGTCAGGTGGTTCGTAAAAAAGCGTGGAGCGATGAGCGGTATTATGAAGGTGGGCACCGGTACCGGGATGACCGTCATGCCACTGGTAGCCAGTATGCTGATTGCCGCTATCGACTGGCGGAACGCCTACCTGATTCTGGGTACTGTGGTGCTGGTGAGTGTAATACCATTAACACAACTGCTACGGCGTAACCCCCGCGAGATGGGACTTTTACCTGATGGCGAAATACAGCCGGCAACGGCAGACGTGTCATTTACCGAAGAAGGACTATCTTTGCGGGAAGCACTCCGCACCCGGCAGCTATGGATGGTCTGCGCTTATCATACCACGACTGTCTACTGCGGAATCACCCTCCTTACCCACATCGCTCCTCATGCCATAGACCTGGGTATTCCGGCGGCAATCGCCGCCGGCACCGTTTCCATTATCGGAGGAGCGAGTATTGCCGGCCGTCTGATAATGGGTTTCGCCGGCGACCGCATCGGGCAGAAACGGGCGGTGGTCATCTGCTTTGTCATCCTGATTATTGCCCTGTCTCTGCTTCAGGTCGCCCGGCAGCCGTGGATGCTGTTCCTCTTTGCCGCAATATACGGCTTCAACCACGGAGGTTTCTTCGCCCTTATTTCTCCGCTAATTGCCGGTCTCTTCGGTACCCGTTCCCAGGGCACTCTTCTGGGTATTGTCGTCTTCTGCGGAACTGTCGGCGGCAGCATCGGCATCGTCCTGACAGGGCACATCTTTGACATCAACGGCAGCTACCGGATAGCCTTCATCATCCTGCTGGTACTGGCGGTTATCGGCCTGGTATCGGCAACACTGCTAAAACCGATTGACAAAGGACGGACAGTTGACACAGGAAACTGAACCAGAAAAGCACGGTACTTTTTACGGTTATATCGTAGTCGCCCTTGCCTCCCTGATTAATATCATTCTGGGAGGGACAACTTACACTTTCAGCGTCTTTTTCGAGCCACTATCCGGTGAATTCGGCTGGACGAGAGCGGTAACTTCAGGAGCCTTTTCGCTCTATATGCTTCTTCACGGCTTTCTCTATATTGTCACCGGCAGGCTAAACGATAGATTCGGTCCCAGAATAGTATTGTCCGGCTGCGGTTTCTTCATGGGACTGGGCTACCTGCTGATGTCACAGGTTAATGGTATCTGGCAAATATACCTGTTTTACGGGGTGATAATCGCAATCGGCATGAGCGGCGGTTACGTGCCGATAACATCGACCGTAACAAGGTGGTTCGAGGGTGACAGGAGACGGGGACTGATGATTGGCATCTCAATCGCCGGAGTCGGTATCGGGACAATGATTGTACCGCCGTTCGCCAACTGGCTTATCTCTAGCTTTACCTGGCGTACCTCATACTTTGTGATAGGTCTTATCGTTATGGTTATTGTCATCGCTGCCGCTCAATTCATGAGACGCGCTCCGGAAAAAATGCCGCAGCTTTCCTATAGCGAGAACACACCACTGGAAAAGAGCGTAAATATAATATCACGTGGTCTTTCACTGGACCGGGCAATACGCACCAGGCAGTTCTGGCTACTGTCCGTATCTTATTTTGGCTTCGGACTGTTTTTACAGGCGATAATGGTGCATATCGTGATTCATGCGCTCGGACTGGGTATCTCATCAGCTTCGGCGGCTAGTATTTTCATCGCGGTAGGCGGGTTAAGCGTCATTGGCAGGATTTCAATGGGTGCCGCCTGTGATAGAATCGGCAACAAGTCCGTAATAATAATTGGCTTTGTTCTGATGGCAGCCGCTCTGAGCTGGCTGCTTGTCGCCAGAGAACTGTGGATGTTAATCCTTTTTGCCGCTGCTTTCGGCTTTGCCTACGGCGGACTGGTATCCGCGCAGTCGCCGGTTGTCGCCGACCTGTTCGGCATTGGCTCGCACGGTGCGATTCTGGGAGTTATCGTCTCAATCATCACCATGGGAGCCGCCGTCGGTCCGGTTATGGCGGGCGCAATATACGATGCCACGGAAAGCTATCATCCCGCCTTTCTTGTTTGCATTGGATTCAGTATAATAGGTCTGATATTGACCCTTTTCTTGAAGCCGATTACAAGAGGAGGTGACGGATGACACGGGAAGACGCACTCGACTCCATTTACGATAACGTTGAGAATGAAAATCTTATCAAGCACATGCTGGCGACCGAGGCGATTATGAAAGCCCTGGCAGAAAAGCTGGGAGAAGATAAGCAGGAGTGGGGACTGGCAGGTCTGCTGCACGATATCGATGTCGAGCTTACCGAAGGTGATATGAACAGCCACGGCAGGCTCGGAGCCGACCTCGTCCGGGAAATGGGGGTGAGTGAGGATATAATCCGGGCAATCCTTGCCCACAACGAGATGCTCGGCATGCCACGTGAGACAAAACTGGACAAGGCTCTGTTCTGCGCCGACCCTTTAACCGGTCTCATCACCGCCGCCGCCCTGGTCAGGCCCGATAGAAAACTTGCCAGCGTCGAGCCTAAATCGGTCAGGAAAAGGTTCAAGGAAAAAAGTTTCGCCGCCGGCGCCAGCCGGGAAAACATCGCTGCCTGTGGCGAGCTCGGACTCGAACTCGACGAGTTCATCGAAATCGGCCTGAAAGCAATGCAGGGAATTGCCTCTGATTTGGGATTGTAAGTTTCCTACCTCGCACCCCTCTTCTCTTCTGTTTTCTCAGATAAGAGAAAGAATTTCAGTAAATAATAGAGCCATTGTTAGACTATCCCTCATGGTTCGACCTTAACTCACGTTGCCAATTAGATTTAAGAGAGGCATAGCCAAGAATTGGAAGGCCTGCAATGAATAGAAAGATACTATCCACCAGAGCCCATCTACCCCAATTGTAATTATCTAACCAATACGGACCAATTCGGATATCTAACATTGTTGTACCTATTCCAAGTAATGCGAATAAATTAAAAAATATTGACCATGAAAGAAAGGAAAATGATAGAAAATACGAGAGACTTATTTCATCAATTTTATTTCCTAACTCTTCTTTCTCAATCCTTCTAATTTTCCTAACAGACCAAGAAATTAGCCTTACTAATCCCACAACTATTTCCATTAAAACTATCACTAGGATTACAGCCCAAGGAGTGAGCTGTGGAATGTATATTCCTACTAGCGTCGCAACACTTAAAACAATTATTACGCATAAAGTTGTCCACCAAGTCATGCGTCCTACTTGTCTCCTTTCAACTTCTGTAAGTCTGAAATAGGTATTTGTCATTCCTCGCCAAGCTACTCCAATCACGTAAATAGTAGTCCCTATTAATGCTATTGAAACTACCGCTATTAATCCTGATATTTCTCTAACTTCGATAGGCATAATTCACCGCCTTAATGATTAAATAAGAACTTTCAAGGTGTTCTTTGAACGATATTATCACAAACTTTATTCTTGAGATAGATTAATATGTAATTTGCCATTTCGCTATAAACGAGCAAAGAGGCGTTTTTAATATAGGTAAAATTCCTCTAAGTTATTAAGCCTGTATCGTTCCACATTTGAACCGTACCCACCACTCCCGTTTCCCCGTCGAGATACTTTTAAGGCAGTTCTATATCTTCACCGTAAAAGATTCCAGAGGCAAGTCAAGCCTTTTTTGAATTTTTCCCCTTTCCTTATCAAGGAGGGGGAAAAATTCATAACCAGGGGGAGAGGATTAATAAGAAGAAATATTGAAAGTAATAGTAATATTAAATATAAAAAGTGTAGTGCTTATAGAAACTAACTCACTTCAATATTAGAGCCGTCGGCAGTTTTGATGACGTCGATGCGGGTTGGGAAGGCGTCCCTGAGTTCCTCAATGTGGGTAATGACCAGTATTTTTTCGAAGTCATCCTGGATTGAGGTTATCGCCTCTTTCAGCTTTTCCAGTCCGGTATTGTCCTGAGTTCCAAAACCTTCATCGATGATAAGGGTACGGAGCGGAGGTGCACCGGAACGCCTCGCCAGAAGCTTTGAGAGCGAAATTCTGATGGCGAAATTAATCCGGAAGGCTTCTCCCCCGCTGAACATCTCATAGTCCCGCGTTCCAAGCTCATCGGCAATTTTTATATCCAGGGTTTCAATGGTATCACCCTTTTTCGTTTCACGCTGGGTCTCAATCTTGACGTTCATTCTGTTGTCTGTCATCCGCCCCAGCAGCTTATTGGCTTCAATCTCAAGTTCGGGAAGTGCCATCTCGATTAGCCAGGCCTGGATTCCCTTCTTACCGAATGCCTGGGCAAGGTCGCGGTAAATCGTCTCCTCTTTTGACGCCTGGTCGAGCAGCTTCTCCCTTTCCTTTACCCTCGTCTCAAGCTCGGCCAGGTGTTCAAGGCTCCCCCTGATACGCCCGACCGTTTCCTGAGCCTGCTTTTGCCGGCCGCTCAGTAGGCGGTATTCGCTTTCGGCGCCGGCCAGTTCAGCGGTCAGTCCGGGAAGCGCTTCAAGCTCGACTGCCAGTCCCTCTTTCTGCTGCCTGCCGGCCTCCAGGCTTTGACGCAACTCTGTGATAGTCTGCTCAGCCCTGGCAGCCGCCTCTTTCTCCTGGTTGATGAGTTTATCGGCCTCCTCAAGTCTGCGTTTCGGTTCTTCATACTGCTGAAGTGCCGATAATTCACTGCCAACCTGCTCGTGCCGCCGGGAATCATAGCCTATTTTTTCTAACTCACCTTCAAGCTGGCGTAACGCTTCCTGCTCACTGGCCGCGTAGTCTTTTTTCGCCAGACGCTCCTGGATTTCAGCAAGCCTTTTCCTCTCACCATCCAGTCGGATGCCCTCTTCTTCAGCCCCGGCAATCTCCCGCTCCAGAAGACCGGCTTTATTCTGCACCGAGTTTTTACTCTGGCTCAGACTCGCTTCCAGATGATTGATTTCACTTTCCACGGAATCAAGCTCAATCTGCTTTTGCGATATCTGCTCCTTTGTTAACTCCAGGGAATCACCCGCCTGCTTTTTCTCTTTGCGGTACTTTGCCTCAATCAGCCGACGGTGGTCCTCGCCAAGCTCCCTTTCGCACAGAGGGCATACCGCCCCGGTCTGGGTGGCAAGGAGACCGAGTTTTTCATCTATTTCCGTCATCTGCTTCTCGAGTCGCTTACTATCGGTTTCAAGGTTATTGATGAGAATTCGCAGTTCCTGGCCTGTTTGTTTTTTCTGATTGACTCCTTCTTCCTCTCCGGTAAGTCGGTCAAGCTCCAGACGGACCTGCTGTAACTCATTCCTGAGTTGAGGCAATTTCCCGTATCCGGTCTCAAGTTCGCTGATTTTATTTTCGGCCAAGGCATGCTCATTGAGCAGTGCCTGGCTGGCCTGAACTATCGCCATCTCCAGCTTATGCTTACGTTCGTTAAGAGTGGTGACAAGTCTGAACTTCTGGTCGAGTTCATCACTTAATTTTTTAGCTTCGATAAACCGGGTATGGTTCTCTTCTATCTCGGTGCGCCGGGTGATCAATTCTTCGTAGTCCCGTATACGCCCGTTGAGCTGCTCGAGCTGGCTATCCAGGAGTTCCAGTGTTCTGTTACTCTCCTCGATATGTTTCTCAAGCTGGATTAGCTGCGACCGCCTGCTCTCAAGCAGTTCCTTCTTCTGCCGCAGTTCGTTCACTCTGATTTCCTGCTCTTTTAAAACCGCCTCGATTTTTTGGAGTTCCGCTTCCGCCTGAACAAGTTCCGCTTCATATTCGGGCTTCCACTCCAGTTCATTCCTGATATCCCTGATTGCGTTCGCGGCAAGAGCCTTTTCCGTTTCCTGCCGTCTTGCCAGTTCCCTCGCCTGATTTTCGAGGTCATCATACAGAGCCAGCCCGAGAATATTGGCAAGCACTTCTTTGCGTTTCACCGGAGGCTGCCGGGTGAACTCATCGGCATGACCCTGCCGCAGGAAAGCACTGTTGACAAAAGTCTCGTAGTCCATCTGTAAGGTGTCTCTAATTTTTTGCTCCGTCTCCCGGATACTGTTGCCTGTAATCGGTCTGAATCCGTTGCCAGTGGCTGCCTGAAATTCAAGACTGCTCTGCCCCTGGCCCCGTCGGCTCTTCGGCCTGGTACGCTTGCGTATCACGCGGTAAGCCTGGTCTCCTACGGCGAAATCGAACTCCACCTCCATGTCATTTTCACCCATGTGAATAAGTTCGTCATCGCTCTTGGCTCTCGTCTTTCCCCACAGCGCCCAGGTCACGGCGTCAATCAGGGCCGACTTGCCGTTACCGTTATCGCCCGAGATACTGGCAACATGGATTCCGGTGAAATCGATTGGCTGTACGTTATTACGGTAGGGCATAAAGTTGCGTAGCGCCAGCTTTATAGGAATCAACTGTAATACTCCCTGAATGGTGGCTATTTGCCTAGTATTTTATCATATAGCCAGGTTTTTTCATCTACTTTCTTTCTTTGGTTCTTAAAAGGATTCCATTTGCATCTGGTTGGTTTTTTTACCTCACTCCTAGCCCCTCTCCAGCCCGAACCATTGTAAATGAAAAGATGTTCTCCTGGCTGGAGAGGTGTGTAAAAAAGAGAGGGGGCGAAGCCCCCTCTCGCCAATCTCTCCCCCCTTTAACAAGGCGAATACTCGCATGATAAAGCAGGGGACTGTTTGAGAGAGGGACGAAGGGGGGAGATTTCTAAAAGGGAGGTATCCCCCTCTCTAGCTTCCTCAAGGGTTCATCCTGAGGGCTCACCCTGAAGGGTGGTGGGCGGGAATAGATAGAATAAAACGGGGAGCACTTCATTCGAGTAAAACCGAATAGCACCATTAAATGACCGATTTGCCATCCGGTTGTGAGAACGATTATAATTTCAGCCACAAAGAAAAATATAAAAGTGAGTTAATCCGCATTTGCGCAATTCCGCAGTATAATTTCCACAGGAGGAAGGATATGGGAAAGGTTACGATTGACAACAAAACCACCGTTTATCCGATGCCGGCGTTCCTGATTGGGGCAAACGTCGACGGCAAACCGAACTTCATGACCGCGGCGTGGTCAGGTATTGCCGGTGGAAGTCCGCCGATAATTACGGTGGGAATACGCCCCACCCGCCATACCCTCAAAGGCATAAGGCAGAATATGACCTTTTCCGTTAATGTGCCATCTGCAGACCTTGTAAAGGAGACCGACTACTGCGGCATTGAGTCCGGCAGCAAGGTTGATAAGGTGGCGGTCTGCAAGTTCAAGATATTCTACGGCAAGCTGGAAACGGCTCCCCTTATCGAGCAGTGCCCGGTAAACCTGGAATGCCAGGTCATGCATATGCTGGATGTAGGCAGTCATGTCCTGGTTGCCGGCAGAATCGAAGAAAATCTGGTCTCCGATGACTGTATCACCGACGGCAAGCCCGATGTTGATAAGATAAAGCCGATAACCTATGTTACCGGGCCGGCCCTGCATTATCAGTCTTTAGGGGAATATGTGGGCAAAGCCTTCAGCATCGGTCTGGAACTAAAAAGTTCCTAGTTGAGTTGAATCAATATCATAGTTCTACTTTTTAAGGGGAAGGGGGGAGATTTAGAAAGAGGTTGTGTGACGCTTTAGCGTCACACAACCTCTTCGACTCCTAATGGCTGAACTGAGGAACAGCAGGCAGACCTTTTCTAAAGGGGGGAGATTGTTTCTCAATGAGGAGTTCTCGCCCTTTTATATTCAATTCCACTTCTATCGTCTGAACTTACTTGTACTTGCTGGCTGACCAGGTTCTGGGGCCAGGTGCGCCTTTGAACTGAGGAGCCCTTTTCTCAATAAAGGAAAGCACGCCTTCCCTCATATCTTCAAAGTGAGCCGACATCAGATAAAGGTCTGCAATGTCCTCAGCCCGCCCCACAGCATCCATGCTCATTGAAAGCCCGTCATTCACCAGCCTCTTTATCTGACTTATCGCCCCGGCAGGTCCCCTGGCGATTTTTTCAGCAAACTCCCTTACTCTGTCTTCAAACTCGTCGGCCGGATAAACATGGTTGACCAGGCCCCACTCCATTGCTTGCCTGGCGTCAATGAGTTCGCCCATCATCAGCATTTCCTTTGCCCGGTGCGGGCCGATAAGCCGCGGCAGCAGCCACTGTCCCTGACCGGAGGAGACAAGACCTCTCCGCACGAAGAACTCACCAAAAGTAGCATTCTCAGAAGCCAGTATAATATCACTCTCCAGGACAAAACTTAAACCGCCGCCGACCGCCACACCGTTGACCGCGGCTATCACCGGCTTGGGCAGATTCCACAGTTCCAGTCCAATCTCCCAGGGTGAACCACTTGGCCGGCTGGTGTCTCTGACCGGCATACCTTCACCACGCTCTCTGCCGTGGACGAACTCCGCCTGTTGGGTAACATCCCTGCCGGCGGCAAAGCCTTTTCCGATTCCGGTTATCACCATCACCCTGGCTTCTTCAGTGACCCTTACTTCCCTGATTGCCTCATGCAGCTCCACGTGCAGTTCCTGGCTCAAAGCATTCATTTTCTCAGGTCTGTTAAATTTCGCCCAGGCTACTCCATTCTCGATTGTAAATATCATCTGGTCGTATGGCATGATGCTCCTTTCGTTCGTCTATTTTCACGGTTTTGGGATTTGAGTTTATCGCCGCAGTAAGAATTTGTCAATATTACATAATGTATGAAAGGTAAGAAAGAAAAGGAACGGAAAAAGAGGGGCGAGAGCCCCTCTTTTTCCACTCATTTTCTGAGTTGTTTTTACTCCAGGTAGTCCTTCAACCGGCGGCTCCGGCTGGGGTGGCGCAGTTTACGGAGCGCTTTTGCCTCTATCTGGCGGATGCGCTCCCGGGTTACGTTGAACTCCTGCCCCACTTCCTCAAGGGTCCGGCTTCGTCCGTCCTCAAGCCCGAACCTCAGGCGGAGTACCCGCTGCTCACGGGGCGTTAAACAGGAAAGCACTTCTTCAATTTGCTCTTTAAGTAGTTGCTTGGAGGCGGCATCAACCGGAGGCAGAGCGTTTCTGTCCTCAATAAAATCACCCAGATGACTGTCTTCCTCTTCTCCAATGGGCGCCTCAAGAGATACCGGTAACTGCGCTACCTTCACTATTTCCCTGATCTTTGCCGGCGGCAGGTCCATCCTTGAACCTATCTCTTTAGCGTTCGGTTCGCGTCCGTACTCTTGGGCAAGCCGACGGCTTATTCTCAGTAGCTTATTGATTGTCTCAATCATATGGACCGGGACACGAATAGTACGGGCCTGGTCGGCAATCGCCCGGGTAATCGCCTGGCGAATCCACCAGGTGGCATAGGTGCTGAACTTATAACCTCTATGGTGGTCGAACTTCTCCACGGCCCTGATTAAACCGATGTTGCCCTCCTGGACGAGGTCGAGGAGCGACATCCCCCTGCCGATATGCTTTTTGGCTACGCTTACCACGAGGCGCAGGTTCGCTTCAATCAGATGTTTCTCCGCTTTTTCAGCCTCGCGTTTGATTTCATCAAGCTTTTCCCTTACTTTACCTTCATGAGCCCGGATTTTATCTACGGATTCCCTATCGTTCACCAGTTTCTGCAAATCAGAGAGCGAAACTTTATCACCGATAGTGTCAATGACCTCATCTATCAGCAGATTAAAATTCAGTGAAAGATTGATTATTATCTGTTCCGTCTCAGGCATGAATTCATCAATCTTGCGAGAAAGAGCCTGGATTAACTGCTGGTCAATGACGCCGTCAATACTCTCCCGAAATTTCTCATCCGATATAACCTGCTTGAATTTATCCGTCGTCTTGATACCAAGCTGTTTCTGGAGCAGGCGGATTATACCGGCACTCTGCCCTATTTCTTTGAGCATGGCAAGCACTATTTCGGTTGCCGAAGGAGACACACCATATTCCTCAATATAATTCCGCTTTATCTCCCTTATTCTTTTAGCTTCTTCTATTTTCTGGGCCAGAATTCTCTCGTCTGCGGCAGTAAGAAGTTGTACCTTGCCGATTTCATGAAGGTACAGGCGTACCGGGTCGTCAGCCACTTCCTGCTCTTCTGTCGATTCTAAAACAGCATCAAGTTCCAAATCTTCGGACGACTTGAGCTTACCAGTCAAATCGTCGGGAGAAACTAAATCCTCCTCATCTTCATTATTCGATGAAAACTGGTCTGAATTCTTATAGCTGTCCAACGTCATTTTCTCATCTCCTTTTTTCCCAACCTCTCCTTGCTTTTTGAGTGAAGACTTCCCGTAATTCAGTACTTACTTCCAGCTCCTGCTCCCCGGGTAATTCGGTTGCTGCCGGTTCCACTCCCAGGGCAGATGCCCTCTTCCGCGCCAGACCCTTCAGGTACTCCTCCCGCAGACGGAGTACATATCTATTATACCTTTCCTCAATCTGAGTCGCCAGTACCGGCTTTTTCACCAGTGTATCCAGATATTCCCGGAGTGCGGTATCAAGTTTTTCCCTTAAGGATATAAGGTCATCACTCTGCTGCCAGGCAATGAAAATCTCGCGATTTTCGCTATCTTCAAAATAATCAGACAGAAGACCGGAATTACTGTTTTTAAGCTCAGGATGCTGCAGTAATAAGGCAAGAATCTCTTTCTCGATAGGGTGGGAAAGGAGAGGCTGTACGGAACGGGCTACTTCTTCCCTCTTCGGCTGTCTGGTTTTAATCTCGGATTGATACTGTTTTAAAGCAGCCTCAAGATTCGGATAGCTTGCGCCGGTTAACCGGGACAGCTCGGCCAGATAGTGGTCTCTGCGGACGTAATCTTTCATCGAAGCGATTATTGGTAAAAGCCTGTTTACCGCCGATGATTTGTCACCGGCTTTCGTCATGTCCAGTCCGGTAGTAACCATCTTGATAGTGTAATCAACAACTGGCAATGCTTCATCGAGTAATTTTTGCCAGGTCCCGTTATTCTCCCTGATAACGTCATCGGGGTCTTTCCCTTCCGGCAGAACTGCAACCTTCAACTCAGCATCCAGGCTATTTTCATAGTCGACACAGCGGAGCATCGCTTCCTCACCGGCGGAATCGGCATCAAGAGCGAGCGTAATACTCCTCGTCAATCTCTTAATAATGTCTATCTGCCTTTCGGTAACGGCGGTGCCCATCGAAGCAATCACATTATTAAAACCATTCTGGTGAGCGGTGATAACATCCATGTATCCCTCGACGATTACTGCCAGGTTCTGCTGTCTTATCGCCGCTGCGGCGAGATTTATTGCGTAAAGGGTACCGCTTTTATCGAACACCGGCGTCTGCGGTGAGTTAACGTATTTGGGCAGAGAATCATCAAGGACTCTGGCACCGAAACCGGTGGTTCTACCCCGGTTGTCTTTTATCGGGAAAATCAGTCGGTTGCGAAATCTGTCATGGGTACTACCGTCATCGGCCGCTATTATCAACCCGGCCTCGAGTATTTCACTTTCCGGATAATTTTTCTCAAGCAGGTAATGCTTGAGCGCTTCCCAGCTATTCAGGGCAAATCCAAGCTGGAAATCGGAGATTGTTTCCGCAAGTAGACCACGCCCTTCAAGATATTCCCTGGCTCTTTTCGCCTCGGTTGAGTTGAGCAGCAGGTTATGAAAGTAAAGGGCTGCCGCTTCATTTACCCTGTATAGTCGTTCTTTTACATCTTTACCGGCCCCCGGCTCAATCCTGGTCGGTATTGTAATTCCTGCCTTATCGGCAAGAAGCCGGAGCGCTTCACCAAAATCAATATTCTCTTTCCTCATCACGAAGGAAAAGACATCGCCGCCGGTATTACAGGCGCCGAAACAGTGCCAGCTCTGCTGCTCGGGATAAACATAGAAAGACGGATTCTTTTCGCTGTGGAACGGACACAGTGCCGCCATGTTGCGTCCCGCCTTTTTCAGAGTGGTGTACTGGCTTATAACCTCGACAATATCAAGTTTTTGTTTTACCTCGTCGATAACGCTCATCTTACCGCATTATACTACTTTTTATCCTTTTTCACTGATTTTTCACACCGTAAACAATAAACCTCACTAATAATTCATTCTCACTTTAACCCCGCGATTCTGGAGGTACGCTTTTAAGTCGCGGCAGGTGTATTCGCCGTAATGGACAATCGAAGCCACCAGGGCGGCATCGGCGTGCCCTTCCGTGATAACTTTGTAGAGATGCTCCGGCTTGCCGGCGCCGCCGGAAGCGATGACGGGAATTTCCACTGAATCAGCTATCATCCGGGTAAGATTTATCTCGTACCCGTCTTTCGTTCCGTCGGCATCAATCGAGTTTATCACCAGCTCGCCGGCGCCAAGCTCTTCGCCCGTTTTTGCCCACTCAAGAGCATCGATGCCGGTAGGAGTGATTCCGCCGTTAATGACAATCTCATACCCGGAAGGGATTTCCTCTGTCCGGCTCACCCTTCTTATATCCATGGAAAGGATTGTGCTCTGTGAACCGATTGCCTGAGCGATATCGGATATAAGCTTTTTTTGTTTTACCGCCGCCGTATTTACGTTTACCTTTTCAGCGCCGGCGTTTCTCAGCTTGGTGGCATCTTTCACTGAGCGGATACCGCCGCCCACCGAGAAAGGAATAAATATCTGTGAAGCCACTTCCTCGACAAAATCTATCATGATGTCCCTGTTTTCCCTGGAAGCAGTGATGTCGTAAAAGACAAGCTCATCGACACCGTCTTCATAATACTGACGCGCTTTTACAATAGGGTCACCAATGTCCTTGGTATCGACAAATCTAATGCTCTTGGCAAGCTTGCCGCTGCGGACATCCAGGCAGACGACTAACCTTTTACTTAACATAGCTTTTTATTATACACCTTGCTGCCATTCCAGCACATGCGGGAATCCATTTTATTCTCCCGTCATTCCAGCGAAAGCTGGAATCCAGTGGTTGGGGAAAAGAAGAGTGGATTCTGGCCTTCGCCAGAATGACAATCACAGGTACCTAGGTTTTTCCTTCCCACTTCGCAAACCTCGCCAGCAATTCGAGTCCCAGGCGGCCGCTTTTTTCGGGGTGGAACTGGGTGGCAAACAGGTTATTATATCCAAGCGCTGAGCAGAAGTCATTTTCATATTCCGTAACCGCATAAATGTCTGCTTTCCTGGTCGGCTGAGGATAATAAGAATGAACAAAATAGAACTCGTCTCCCGCCTCTATTCCTTCGAGGAGCGGGTGAGGCTGAACTACCTTTACTTCATTCCATCCCATATGCGGTATTTTAAGTCGTTTATTCTGTATCCTGAAACGAAGAGTTTTTCCCGGAATGAGCCCGAGACACTTCTGGTCTCCTTCCTCGGAGCTATCAAGGATAATCTGGGCACCAAGGCAGATGCCGAGTATCGGGACTCCGGATTTAAATGCCCTGGCTAGAGCCGTATCCAGGCCCAGTTCTGACATGTATTCCATAGCGCTCGGTGCGGCTCCAACCCCGGGAAAGATAATCTTTTCCGCATCAATAACATCAGCGGGATTATTTGTAACCGTGGCTGGAATACCAACCTCGGAACAGGCACGCTGCACACTCCGTATATTACCGGCGCCATAATCTATAATCGTAATCATTTTTTAAACCTTTTAAGTTAAGAGGCTAATTTGGTCTACCTCACCCCCTGTATCCCCCTCTCCTTCAAAGGAGTCTTGCCCTAAAAGTCGTGTGTTCCTGTCACCCTGGAGCGTAGCGAAGGGTCTCAGGGAGGAGGGGTATTACCCTGACTACCCCACCCTGAGATTCTTCGTCCGCCAGAGGCGGACTCCAGAATGACTTTTGAGGCAAGGACCTTCAAGGGGGGGGATTTTGTTAGTGATTCGTAATCCATTTCTGTATTACCTCCCGAGCACTTATGCATTCAATGGCTCGGTGCGTTACTACTTCCCACTGCTTCGACCATCTTTTCTTCTATTTGTTTAGCCTCATTTTAACTCCTCCGCCAGGCTTGTTGCATACCTGTCGGTCATGCCGGCGATGTAGTCGACAACCCGCCGTTCAGTTTCATCGCTGTGGATGGAGTACTCCGGCGGCAGGCTATCTTCGTGCTTAACATAATACGCATATAGAAGACGGACTATCCTTCTTGCTCTATCCGCTTCTTCTTCGGCAGCGTGCCTGTTATATACCCTGTCGAAAAGGAATTCGCGAAGAATTTCAGCCGCCCCTAAAACACCGGGACTCATAACTATCACCGGAGTGGTAGCGTTTCCAACTCTCACAGACCATGACTGCTCGATAACATCGCTAACCATTGTGTTCATTCGTTCCCGATGAGCCTTTCCCAGAACCCTGGTAGCTGAGACCGGTAAATCACTCTCTGTAATAACCTGAGCCCTTATCGCGTCATCGATGTCATGATTTAGCCAGGCCAGTATGTCAGCAATCTTGACGATTTCACCCTCGAGTGTGTTCACTTCGCCCCAGTCTTCTCCCAGTATACCTGCGCCTGATTTGGAGTGGTTCACAATTCCGTCTCTGACCTCCCAGGTAAGATTGAGCCCCCTGCCATCGTTCTCCAGCAGGTCAACTGTCCTCAGACTTTGCTCATTATGCCGGAACCCTTCGCTGTAAAGCTTATTCAGGACTTCCTCGCCGACATGACCGAAGGGAGTGTGCCCGAGGTCGTGGCCCAGAGCGATTGCCTCGGTCAGGTCCTCGTTAAGGTTCAGTGCCCGGGCGATGGTACGGGCTATCTGGGATACCTCCAGGGTATGGGTCAGCCTCGTCACATAGTGGTCGCCCTGAGGGGCGATAAAGACCTGGGTCTTATGCTTCAGACGGCGGAAAGCCTTTGAGTATATGATGCGGTCACGGTCACGCTGAAAAGCAGTGCGTATCGGGCAGGGCTCTTCATGGCTCAGTCTGCCCCGGGATTCTCTGCTTTTTACGGCGTACGGGGACAGGCTTTCCTCTTTCTCTTCAGCTATCTGGCGAATGTTAAGCTGTTTTATCAACTGATACCATGTCCAGTATATTCGTTATTTTTATACAGGTCTACTATTCTTTTACAATAAAAGGCAGCCATTTCAGGCCTTCTTGCTGAACCAGTGTTCCATCGGCTTCAATTTCATCGGCGCCGAGATATCCGAGAAAACGCTCAAAGCAATCTCTAAGGGCAATTTGCATCTCTTCCGAGGAAGTAATACCAGACTCCCACCACCAGTTCTTGATGACCAGAGCGCCGCTTTCCTTATTCATTCCGGGCTCAAAACGCGCTATAAAACGGTCGCTATACAGAACGGGCAGCACGTAATAACCGTAAAGTCGCTCGGGGATCGGTTTGTAGACTTCCCAGGTATATTCAAAATCAAATAATTCTTTAATCAATTGTCTGTCCCAGAGCAGATTATCCAGCGGTGCCAGTATGGCCGCGTGCGGCATCACGCCAATCGACTCCGATACTTTCTCAAGACGTTGCGTGTCCGAAGTCCTCATATAGAGCGGTGTCTTTATATCTTCAACATATATTTCTGCCACCTTTCCCTGTTTTATCAGCCGTTTCAGGGCAGCCGCCCGCTCCTTACTCCGGGCGCCGTAAATGCCCGGCCAGGTACTGCCCCTGTTCCACAGCAAGCCGATACTCCCGATGCGTCTGAGGACATGCCAGTCGTGATATTGCTCTTTTGTCTGATGCGGGTCAGGGGCTGAAAGCAGTTCTTCAGGGATATGACGGCAGGCGAGGTCATATACCTTGCGGGTATTTATTTTGTGGTGAATAACCACCTCGCCCAGATACAACATGTTGTCCAGAGCAACATTGGCCAATCGCTTCGGTCCCCAGGACCAGGCCACTTTCTGGTCATGGTCCAGGTCTATTGAAGACAAAGGGCCTCTTTCCTCGATTTCCCTGAGTATCTGTATGGAAACTTCTTTAACCAGTTCGGAATCTCTCCTTCGAGAGCGACTGGCTGCTTCGCGTTGACGGTAGTAAAAGTAATGCCAGTCTTCGATACGGTAGATAGCCATCATCTTGTCCCAACCATCTAGGAGCTTTCTGTCCTCATATAACAGCTCCTGCAGCATTGCCGAACGGAAGTCTGTTATGCGTGATTGAAGGACCAGTTCCGTGTTGTGACCGACGATGTTCAGGGGATCGAACTGGATACAACCGACGTGACCGATGAAATTGAGTATGCCGACTTTACCTTCAAGCTCGTATGGTGGCCACAAAGCCTGGTGGGCGAGAATAAAACGACGTGCCTGTTGTTTAGTAATCACTAACTTCTTTCCTTAGTGGTTCTTAGCGATGGCAGGTCTATTTGTTTTTTCTATAGGCGATGCCGTCAATCATCAAAAGGCAATCGTCGTCAATAAACTCGGTAGTTAAGCCCATCCTGGCCGGAAATTTGCCTTCTTCGAAGTAGTTGCGAAAGAGCTTTTCATACACCCGCACGTCTTCAATATTCTTGAGCCTGACATTGACTTTTATCAGGTCGGCCAGTGTCAAATCGAACTCCGCCAGGGTCTTTTTGAGGTATTTGAAGGTGTCATCTAACTGGGCGGTAAAATCATCGCCGAAGCCGCGGTGTATCCCGAGAAAAACATAATCCCCCGCGGCCACTGCTGATGAATAGCTCCAGGGCGTAGGAATATATTTTATTTCTTTCATTTCTGCTTCCTTCCGGCAGGCAATACCATCAATGGAGAAAAGAGTATCATCGTCGACAAACTCAGATTTACCGCCTGTTCTGGCCGGATATTTATCTTTTTTAAAGTAGTTACGAAAGAGTTTCTCCATCTCCGGCCCGTTTTTTATATCCTTGAGCCGCACCTCGACTTTCACCAGATCGGATAGAGTTAAACCGTACTCTGCCAGGGTCTTTTTAAGGCGTGAAAAGGCGTCGTCGAGCTGGGTAGTGAAATAATCACCGAAACCGCGGTGCCCCGCCAGAAAAACAAAACCCCCTGCGGCCGCTGCGAATGAATAGCTCCAGGGCGTAAGAACCCTTTTAACTCCGGTCATTTCTATCTTATTTACCTGACTAACTACCGGTTATTTGATGCCTAATTTTGCTTCCGCACTGGCAATGATATCCCTAGTGATATCAATCATATCAGGGCTCACCGATACCGAGGTTATGCCCCATTCCACAAGTTTTTCTGTAATTTCCGGATAGACGGAAGGTGCCTGCCCGCAGATGGAAGAGGTAACTCCCATCGCTTTGGCACCTTTGACTACCTTCTCAATCGAGAGCATAACGGCTTCATTACGCTCATCGAAAGTCTCGGCCAGTTTTGAACTATCACGGTCGATTCCCAGGATGAGCTGGGTGAGGTCATTGGAGCCGATTGAAACACCGTCAATACCTACCTTGAGGAATTCCTCGAGCAGAATTACGTTTGATGGGACCTCAATCATCAGCCAGAGTTTGAAAGTATCCGACCGTTTCAGTCCTTCTTCCTCCATGATTTTTATAGTGCGCTCAAGCTCCGGTACGGTACGGACAAAGGGAATCATCACCCAGAGATTATCGTATTTCTCTCTCACCTTCTTTATTGCGGCAAGCTCCATTTTGAATGTGTCGATATCGGTAATATATCTCGAGGCTCCCCGGTAGCCAATCATCGGGTTCTCTTCCTCTTCCTCGTACTTCTCTCCACCTTTAAGCGCCCGGTATTCATTCGTTTTGAAGTCGTTTGTCCTGTAGACTACCTGTCGGGGGTGAAACGCCGCAGCGAACTTGGTCAGCCCTTCAGCCAGCTTCCGGATGAATTCCTCACTCCGCCCCTGCTCAATCATGTAACTCGGGTGCTCGCCAATCTCAGCAACCATGAACTCGGCACGCAGCAGCCCGATGCCGTCCACGTCCCTGCCGGCTACGCGGTCGACAATCTCCGGCTGGGCAAGATTTGCCAGGAGTTTCGTCTTTGTTACTACCTCACCCCTGGCACGTATCTTCGTCTCGGTGGCAATCTCTATCCTGCCGGCGTAGACATTGCCGTTGGAACCGTCAACTGTTATGACCTGTCCGTCTTTCAATGATGTTGTCGCCGTTTCGCTGCCGACAACACAGGGAATACCAAGTTCGCGGCTGACAATGGCAGCGTGGGCAGTCCGCCCGCCGCGGTCAGTAACAATTGCCGATGCCCGCTTCATTGCCGGGACAAAGTCCGGGGTGGTCATCTCTGCTACGAGAACATCACCCTCAAGGACCTTGTCTATCTGTGAAGGGTCAGGCACGATTTTAACCGGTCCCGAGGCGACACCAGGGCTGGCCGGGGCTCCGGAAAGCAGCACCGGAGCATCTATGTCATAGGCACCGCCGGTAGTTTCTTTAATCGCCGTTACCGGACGCGTCTGTACGATGTATATTTCACCCTTCTCTTTAGCCCACTCAACATCCTGCGGGAACTGATAATGGTCTTCAAGCTGCTTGCCGATTTTTGCCAGGTTTACAATATCGTCATCGGTTATTTTCTGCCGCGCCTGCTCTTCGGGAGTAAGGTCTATCTTTACATTATCTTCCTTACCGTGAGCGCCGGCTTCCTTAACAAGCTTCCACTCCTGTTTCTTAATCTCTTTTTCCAGAATCTTCATGTTTTTTTTACTGACCACATAATGGTCGGGAGTGACATCGCCGGAGACAATCATTTCTCCCAGCCCCAGTACTGCCTCGATAGTTATTGTCTCTTTGTCACTCGTTGTCGGCTCAATGGTGAACATAACGCCGGAAGTCTCCGACTGCACCATTCTCTGCACCGGTACGGCGATACCGACCCTGAAGTGGTCGAAACCCTGCTCCTGGCGGTAAAATATTGCTCTGGCACTGAAAAGTGATGCCCAGCAGTCCTGGACAGCCTTGACAACCTCTTCCTCTCCCTGTATGTTCAGGAAAGTTGCCTGCTGACCGGCAAAGGAAGCCTCGGGCAGGTCTTCGGCGGTAGCGGAAGACCTCACCGCCACCAATCCCTTATCCATCGCTGCATAGGCTTTTTTAATCTCCGCTGCCAGCCAGCCGGGCATTTCAGCATCCTCAATAAGCTTCTGCACCCTGGCGGCAACTTCCTGGAGTTGTCTGCTGTCATGAATATCAAGGGGGTCGAGCAGGGTCTTTATCTTATCGTGAAGTCCTGCCTCTTTAATAAAATCAAAGTAGGCTACAGCGGTGACAATAAAGCCCGGCGGCACCGGTATCCCGGCATTTGTCATTTCGCCTAGATTAGCTCCTTTACCCCCGACGAGACCTATATCACCTTTACCAACCTCACCGAATAATACAACTCCCTTTTTCGTCTGGCTCATGCCCATCTCTCCTTTCCCTCAAGGTGATAATTCACCCTCCATTATAACACAACGTAAGTCAGATAGTTTGAAAAATCAGGTGAGCCTGCCTGGCAAATTGGTCATGTTTGATCTCAGTTAAATGAAGTGCTCTCCCTTTTTAATATATCTATTCCCACCTGCCTGTCATAGCCCCGATGAAATCGGGACGGCGGGCAGGCCTTTATCCCACTCTCAAACAGTTCCCTGCTTTATTATGCGATTATTCGTCTATTTGAGAGGGGTAAGGGGTTAGGTAAAGAAAAACAACCTGATGCAAACAGAACCGGTTAAATAACCGTATGAAAATTGAACTGCACAATTTCCTTGTTGACAGTAATAATAGGGTGGTTTAGAATTAAAGTTGCTGGCTGACCGATGGAGGAGGTGTGATTATGATAGAAATGGTTATTGACAGCATAAGAGTCAGTCTTATGAACTACCAGCGAGTGGTTATTTTAAAAGAGAAGATGGCAGACCGCTACCTGCCAATATGGATTGGACCGGCCGAAGCAGACGCTATTGCTGTAAAACTCCAGAAGGTTACTGTTCCCAGGCCTCTGACGCACGATTTACTCAGCTCGGTTATTGATTCTCTTGGAGCCAGCATCAACTCCATTATTGTCAACGACCTGAAAAACGACACTTTCTACGCCAAAATTACCCTCGATTTAGATGGCAGTCAGCTTGAAGTAGATTCACGCCCCAGTGATGCCCTGGCGTTGGCAGTAAGGGTTGAAGCGCCAATTTACGTTGATGAATCCGTCCTGGACAAGGCGGGTATCCTGCTGGATAAGGAAACAGGTAAGCCCATCTTTGAAGAGGGTGAATTCACTGATAAGGAAGGCAGGAAGGTAACTGACGAAGAGTTAAAAAAGCTATCGGCTTTTCGTGATTTTATAGATACCCTTGACTGGGAAGACTTCGATAAACGAAAGTCCTGACCGTTAATTTTATATAACACTTAATAAGTTAAAAACCTGCGACTTACTGCCGCAGGTTTTTTCGTAGATACGGACTAAGATTCCTTTGCGTGCATCTCTTCAGCCATCACCGCCGCACCCAGAGCATTCACGATTTGTGGCCGGTCGGGTACCCGCAGGCTGATTCCAAGGCTATCTTCTATACCTTTTACAAGTCCTGTATTCAGGGCTCCACCTCCGCTGATAGCACACTCCTGCTCCAGCCCGACCTTATCGATAAGGGCAACCATCTTATCAGCAATTGCCCTGTGGACTCCGGCCAGTATGTCTTCTTTGGGAATTCCTTCGGCTACTCTGGAAATGGCTTCGGATTCACCGAAAACGGCACATCCGGTGGTGAAGACAACCGGGTTTTTCGAACCGAGTGAAAGCTCTCCGATATCTTCTAGCTTCACCCGGAGGACATTGGCGATGATTTCAAGAAAGCGTCCGCTTCCACTGGCGCATTTCTCGCTGACGGCGAAGTTGATCACCCGTCCCTCTTCTCCAACCCGAATGACCTGACTTGACTGACCCTGTATATCAATAACCGTTCTCACCCGGGGAAACAATCTGTTTATCCCTCTGGCACAGCAGCGCATATCGGCAATACTTCGATTGCCGAAAGGAATTGTATCCGTACCGTGCCCGGTAACCGCAGTGAAGGCTATATCTTCCGGCTGCAGCCGCGCTTTCACCAGAAGCTCTTCCCTCAGCTTCTCCGCCGCCGTCCGGTAATTACTCCCGGAAGGTATTATATGGTATACCTCCGGTTTGCCGCCGCCGGTTACAATCCCTTTACTTGCCACCGAGCCGATATCTATTCCCATGAAAAAAGCCATGACTCAGCCTCTTGTTTTTATCATTGAGGAAATGCCATCAATCTGGACAAAATGGATAGCAATCACTCTTCTCCGTCTCGTTGATACCAGTAGCAGAACGAGGAGTATCAACCGATTACCTCAAGAAAGCCCTGCACCCTTGTCCTGAGCTGCGCCAGGGCACCTT
>CAYVOV010000002.1:0-105408 GCA_964453525.1 uncultured Dehalococcoidales bacterium
CCCTTACCTCCTCAATGCCATTGAGGCGCTCTCCCGATTGAGCTACAGCCCCACCAAAACTCTATTATACTATGATGCTACCGCCTGCGCTACTCCGGCGGTGAAAGTAAGCTCATCATCGGCAACGTCAACTATAATCGCATCGCCTTCGTTGAACTCTCCTTTCAGCACCTTTGTCGAAAGCGGGTTCTCAACGTACCGTTCCACCGCCCGCCTCAGAGGACGTGCCCCGTACACAGGGTCGAAGCCGACCTTTGCCAGCCATGATTTGGCAGCATCGGTAATCTCCAGCTTGAGTTTGCGTTCAGCCAGGCGTTCCTCAAGGTCCCTTGCCAGCAGGTCAACTATTTTCCTGAGTTGTTCTTCGTCCAGTTCGTGAAAGACAAGAATTTCATCGAGCCGGTTGAGAAACTCGGGACGGAAGGTCCTTTTCACCTCGTTCATCACTTTCTCTTTCATGTCCTCGTAGCTCTGCTTCTTGGTCTTTTCCGAGGTCTTCTGCGTGGCAAAACCAAAGCTGGTATCCCGTTTTATAAGCTCAACACCTGTGTTGCTGGTCATAATGATTACGGTATTCTTGAAGTCCACCGTCCGCCCGTGACCATCGGTCAGCCGCCCGTCATCGAGGAGCTGGAGCAGGCTGTTGAATACTTCAGGGTGTGCCTTTTCAATCTCATCGAGGAGAATCACCCGGTAAGGACGGCGCCTCACCGCTTCCGTTAGTTGACCTCCCTCCTCATAGCCGACATAGCCGGGGGGAGCGCCGATGAGACGGGATACGGTATGCCTCTCCTGGTACTCTGACATGTCCAGGCGTATCATGGCGTTTTCGTCGTCGAAGAGGAACCGGGCAAGCGTACGGGCAAGCTCAGTCTTGCCGACACCGGTCGGGCCGAGGAACATGAAACTGCCGATTGGCCGGTTGGGATCTTTTAGCCCGGCCCGGCTTCTCCGTATCGCTTCACTGATGGCGGTAACCGCCTCTTCCTGGTTTATCAGTCTTTCGTGAATCCTGTCTTCCATGTAGAGCAGTTTCTCAGCCTCACCCTCGAGCATCTGAGATACAGGAATACCTGTCCAGTTCGATATCAGTTTAGCGATTGTCTCCTCATCCACTATTTCGTCAATCTTCTCCTGCTCGAGCCAGCTACTCTTGGCATGATTGTATTCTTCTTCTAGGCGTATTCTTTCCGACTTAAGCTGGGCAGCACGCTCGTATTCCTGCCGCTGTGAGGCTGCCTCTTCCTCATTAATCAGCTGTTTCAGTTTCTGTTCAAGAGATTTGACCTCGGGCGGAGCGCTCTCGGAATCGATACGCAGCTTGCTCGCTGCCTCATCGATAAGGTCAATTGCTTTATCCGGCAGTTGCCGGTCCGAGATATAGCGCTGGCTCAGCCGTGCCGCCGCCTCAAGTGCTTCATCGCTTATCTTAATCTTGTGGTGGGCTTCATATCTCGGCCGCAGCCCGCGGAGCATCTCGATAGTAGCCTCGACAGTCGGCTCACCGAGGAATACCGGTTGCAAACGCCGTTCCAGCGCCTTGTCCTTTTCAATAAACTTGCGGTATTCATCCATAGTCGTGGCGCCGACGCATTGAAGCTCGCCGTGAGCCAGTGCCGGCTTGAGCATATTACTGGCGTCAATAGCACCTTCGGCGGCACCGGCACCGACCATGGTGTGAATCTCATCGATGAAAAGTATAACCTCGCCCTGCGCCTGCCGGACCTCATCCATTACTGCCTTCAGTCGCTCTTCGAATTCTCCTCGGAACTTACTTCCTGCCACAAGAGCTCCCATATCAAGGGCGACTACTTTCCGCCCTCTCAGGGAATCGGGCACATCATCGGCCGCTATCTTCTGGGCAAGCCCTTCAGCAATAGCCGTCTTACCGACACCGGCATCTCCGACAATCACCGGATTATTCTTTGTCCGCCGGGTGAGTACCTGCATCACCCGTTTAATCTCATCCTCCCGGCCGATAACCGGGTCGAGCTTGCCCTGACGGGCAAGTTCGGTGAGGTCACGGCCATACTTCTCCAGGGAACGGTACTTGCTTTCAGCTCTGGCATCGGTCACCCGGTGCCCGCCCCGGATTTTTTCCAAGGCTTTATACACCTTCTCCTGGTCGATTCCGAAGCCCTTCAGGATACGGGCTGCCTCACCCTTATCATCCTGGGTAATGGCAATAAAAAGGTGCTCGGTGCCGATAAACTCGTCCTTAAGCCGGTTTGCCTCGGCATCAGCAGTCTGTATAAGCTGCTGGATATGCGGTGTTGCGTATATTTGCCCCTGTTGATAGGTTATTTTCGGCATCTTTTCCAGAGCAGCTTCCACCTGCCGCTTCACCTTATCAACGTCAACGCTAAGGTCATGTAATATTTCACCAACCAGGCCTCTCTCCTGCTGCAGCAGCGCCAGGAGGATGTGCTCAACATCCCACTGGTTATGCTGAAACTGCTGAACCAGCTGCTGAGAAAGAGCCATTGCTTCCTGTGCTTGTTCAGTAAATCTTTCCTGCCTCATTTTGCTTCCACCTCCACGCTATTATTGTTTCCAAAATTTAGATTAAGGAAGTCCTCTACCTGTCTCTGGACTTCCGGGTAGTCCCAGTTATAGTCATGCCCGGGAACATTAATACAATAGGTAAATTTTATCTTTTTCCCCTGTAACTTGTATTTTAGCCACCTGAACGGAGCGGTAACATAGGTCCTGACTATTGTCGGCACGTCCCATTCCATAAGGGAATCCGGCATCAAACCGTTACTATCAAGGGCCAGCGTTCTCTCAGTGACCACTCTTTTAGATTTATAGGGAAAGGGCATGCCCAATTCTATATTAAAAACCCTGTCAATATTATTCAATCGTTGAGATACGGCATTGCTAAAAGCCGCTCCCTGACTGACTCCAATCATTATCACTCTGAGCTTATCAAGGTGCCGGGTAATCAGCTCAAGCTCAGCCGACATTATCCTTGCTTTATTTTCGAAGAACCGCATCTGCTCTCTTATATCCCTCATAATTTCCCGGTAGCCGGTGTCACTGCGGAAATATTGAATCAACTGCCGGGTGTATCCCAGCTTTTCTATAGTGGCGCTGACTCCCTCAACAATGCTCCTCTCCCATTGGAGGAGGTTTTCAAGGCGAGTGCTCCCCCAGCCACCCGGGTTGTGAATCAGCAGAAAGTCTTTATCTTTAGCTTTATTATGAATATCCAGTAGCCTCCTGACAAACCCGGCACGTTTGGCGGTGTCATTATCAAAGAGCTGCTCCGCCAGGCGTTCTGATTCTTCTTCCAAAGTCAAGGGTTTCATCATTTCTAACCACCAATCCAGTTTAGCAGGCCATCCAGAGCGTAATAGCCGGCATAAGATATTATAAGGTACCTTATTGTTTTACCAGCCCAGCTAATCAGGAAGAATTTTATTAAACCCATCCTGAGAGAGCCAGCCGCCAGTCCGGCAAAGTAAAACGGGCTTATTACCAGCGCCGAACTGATGAATAGCGTCCAGGTACCTCCTCTACCTCCAACCCACTTTACCAAACGGTTATATAGAACTTCTCCTTTAGACCAGAACCGGGATTCTACGGGGTGCACGAGATCATAAGCCTGCCCCGGTTCACTCTCATATGCCCTACCTCTGGCCCTAAATCTCGACCATACTGTTTCCACACCTGCCCCGGTAAGATACACCGTTATGCCGCCGATACCGCCGCCGAAACCGGCTACCAGTCCCACAAATAAAGGATCCAGCACACCGCCGAGGGTGAATACCATCACCAGGGTAGGAGCCGGAATAATGCTGATTCCGCATAGCACACCGACGACGAATACTCCCAAGTATCCATAAGCTCCCAGATGGCGTATTTCCTCACGATAGTAAACAGTAGCAGCGAGCAAAAGCGCCATAACTAGAAAGATCAGTCCACTAATAACATAGAAACGCCAATCTCCTCTCGGTTTTTCCTGAGCAACCTGTGCTTCTTCCAATGTCCCTCCTGTTTAGTTTATTTTAACGAACCTGAGAAATTTATTATCCATCTCCACAAGGGAGAAAAGGTCGGCCGTATAGTCAAGAGCCTTCTCTCCCATACCATCATGTATAGCCAGAGTCCCGTCTCTTTTCAGCACTCGGTGCAGTTCCTCCAGCACCGCCCGCCTTTCTTTAATCTCGTGCAGCACATCGCACAACCATATTACATCCACGGACTCATCGGGCAGACCGGTCTCACTACTGGAGAGAATCGTTTCTAGATTGGTCAGACCGGCTTTTTCCGACCTATCTTTCACTATCTCAAGCTGACGGCCGAAATAATCAAGCGCATATACTTTACCATTCACATTAACTTTTTTAGCAGCAGGAATCGAAAAATCGCCGGTACCGCAGCCGTAATCTAGGAAAGTCTGCCCCTCCCGTACCAGGTCACATTGCTCCCACTTCCGCAGAATACTCCGCCCGCTGAAATTTCTCCACAATGGCCACCAGTAAACCCAGAGCGCGTAGTGCGCTCTGAACAGCGGGTTTAGCTTTTCTTCGAGAAAACGTTCTATATCAAACAATAATCCGTCACTTTATCCCGTTTCAGCAGTCTTTCAAAGCACTCCGGGTTATCACTTCTTCTGTCTTGCTCTGAGTCTCTTGACTTCTGATTCGAGTCCTTCAACTTGATGCTGGAGCTCAGTCATCCTCTGCGCCATACGCAGAATTACTTCGGCTCCGGCAAGAGTAATACCCAGGTCTGCCATAAGTGTTTTCATTTGCCTTAACCGGGCGATATCTCTGTCCGAATAAAGACGTATATTGCCTCTGGAGCGAGACGGTTCTATTATGCCAATCTTTTCATAGTACCGCAAGGTATAAGTTTCAACGCCCAGCATCCTGGCAGCTATACTTATAACATAACGGGGCTCTTCATCAGTTGGATTCATAAATCACCTCATTTTTTACCAGACTGTAGCTGGCCGAGTTTCTCAAACAGTTTCTTTTCCTCTGCCGAAAGCTTCGTCGGTAAAACCACCTTCACTTTAGCCAGCAGGTCGCCCTGAGAAGACTTACCCAGATGAGGCATACCCTGCCCTGACAGGCGAAAGACGCGGCCATTCTGAGTCTCCGAGGGAACCTTCAGTGCCAGCTTCCCCCCCTTGAGTGTCGGTACCTGCACCTCGCCGCCCAGAATGGCGACGGTTAGCGGTACTTCAACCTCCGTATTCAAATCGTCACCTTTTCTTTCAAATTGACGGTGAGGTTTCAACGAGGTTACCAGGTAAAGGTCGCCGCTGCTGCCGCCAGCGTAACCCGGCTCACCTTTTCCGGCAATACGCACCCGCGAGCCGGTTTTAACTCCGGGTGGAATCTTGACCTCAATCTGCTTCATACCCGCCACCACGCCGGAACCTTTACATACAGAGCACGGGAGATTCTGGATTTGACCGGTGCCGCCGCAACTACCGCAGGCTTGGGGATTTTCCATACTCAGCCGGCGGTTTGTTCCCCGAAAGGCTTCTTCAAGAGTAATTTCAACAGGATACTCAATATCCCTGCCACGCCTCGAGCGAGGTGAACGCCTGAACCCGCCGGTCCTGACACCTCCGAAGAGGTCACCGAAAATACTCTCCAGGTCACCTTCTTCGAAGCGGAAACTCTGTGCGCCGCCGGTACCAAAATCCCGATAAAACGCCTGCTGTGCTCCAGCTTTTTCAAACTGGTCGGCATATTTCCACCGTTCACCATACTTATCGTACTTCTTTCTGTCCTCCTTATCAGACAGAACTTCGTAAGCCTCGTTTATCTCTTTAAACCTAGCCTCCGCTGATTTGTCACCGGGATTAACGTCCGGGTGATACTGGCGAGCCAGCTTACGGTATGCCTTTTTAATCTCCTGCTCGCTGGCATCCCTTTTCACGCCTAATATGTTGTAATAGTCCTTGCCTGCCATGCTTTTATCCTGAATAATATGTATAGCCTAGTATAACTCTTTTCAAGAAATATGTCAATAGTTTTATGAAAAAACTTGATAATAGTTTATTAACTTTTACTGAAAAAACTTGAACCTATTAAAATACTCGACTTACTCTGTCTGGGATACCGGGGCATATTGCCTGATCACTTTCGGGTACGAATTTAACTAAAGACCCGGAATACTGGTGATGTGCCCTCTCAGTCTGAACGCTCTCGTATTCGGATTTTCAGTCCCGTGTTTTATCCTTAGCTGCCGCCGGGCAGTGGTGAAGGCATATGTCACAGAGAATGGAGCGCCCTTCTTCAGTTACGGGAGTGATATTTGACAGGCAAATCGAGGGGTCAGGCATACGGTAAGGTTCAAGGGCATTAACCGGGCAGTCATCGATACATATCGAGCACTGCCGGCAGTCCGGAGCTTCTTCATCAGCCTTCCCTACGCCTGAAAGAGTCTCAAGCGGAGCATCAGTCCTGATAGCCATAAAACGGAGACGGGGACCATACTCCGGATGCAGCACGACCGTGCTCTTGCCCCGCCTGCCCAGTCCGGTGCGAATTGCCGCCTCCTTCAGGTTTATTTCACCCTTCAGTGGGTAGCCATAGCGCCCGACCAGCTCCGCAGAGAAGCCACTGCCGCGGATGAAAGCCAGCAGCGATTCCAGCCTGGGGGAGGCGTGTTTTTCGAATCCGTACATCTGAAAAACGCCGTCTGAGTGACCGAACTCATCAAGGTTACGCTCCGGAGTCGACTCAAGCCCGAGGACAAGCAGGTATTCACCGCCAGGCAGCTGACTGACACAGTACACGTCAAACAGTTCGCCAGCCTTATCCGCTATTTGCCGGGCAATATCCATTACCGCTTTTATTCCTTCGACAGTAATTGTACCATATTGACAAAAGACCCATTTTCAATTATATTTTCAGAACTTAAAGTCGGAGGAAACCATATGCGAGGTCCCGGAGCTTTCTTCACCAATATGAAGGTTGACATGCCTTTTCACAGGAAAATATACCTTGTCTTCCGCAATAACTTTATAAAAATTGTCAAAAGACAGAGCTGCTGCGGACATCCGGGTGAACCCGGCTGCTGACAGACACAACATTGAACTCCCCGGCGGGGAGATGAAAGGAGGAATTCATGAGCTACGAACCTCAGTTTGTAAGACTGCGCATTTATAACGCAGTCATGGGCTGCCTGCACCTGGCTCAGGCGGTTATTGTGTTCCTTATAAGTAACGACTTCTCGCTCCCGATTACTACCTCTTTCCTCAGTTACATCCCTGAAACAGGCAAGCTCGGACCGATTACGGACACCGTATTCGAGCTTCCCTTCGGAGCAATGGTAGCGCTGTTCCTGCTGCTTTCGGCAATCGCTCACTTCACTATTGCCTCGCCCGGCGTATTCGGCTGGTACGTAAAGAACCTGAAAAAAGGCATCAACTATGCCCGCTGGTATGAGTACTCGCTAAGCGCCTCGCTGATGATAGTGCTGATTGGTATGCTCTGCGGGCTCTATGACGCCGTCGCCTTGCTGATGGCATTCACCCTCACCGCAGTGATGAACCTCTGCGGGCTGATTATGGAGCTCCACAACCAGACAACGGAAAAAACTAACTGGACTTCCTATGTAGTCGGTTGCATTGCCGGTATCGTGCCCTGGATTGCCATCGCCTTCTATTTCTTTGGTTCTCTGGCACAAGCCGAGGACGGTGTCCCCACCTTCGTCTACTTCATTCTGCCGACGCTCTTCGTATTCTTCTTTAGTTTTGCGCTTAATATGGTACTTCAATATAAGAAGGTGGGAAAATGGCGAGACTACCTCTACGGTGAAAGTGTCTACATACTTTTAAGCCTCATAGCAAAATCAGCGCTGGCCTGGCAGGTATTCGGAGGGACACTGAGACCGGTATAGCATCCAAACATGGTACAAGGTGGCAACGATAAATAATGATAAATGAAGAAGAAGCCAGGCTGGTTGTCCAGGTCCGGCCGAATGCCAGACGGAATGAGGTACTGGACTTCAGGGAAGGGGTGCTTTATTTAAAGATAGCCGCCCCTCCGGTAAAAGGCAGGGCGAATCAGCAGCTTATAGAGTTACTCGGCGAAATTCTCGGCGTAGCGAAGAGCCGGATAATAATTGAAAAAGGCAAAACCAGCAGAAGAAAGCTTGTAAGTATCAGCGGAATGGATGAGGCGAAGGTTAACAGCCTGATTAAGGATAGGCTGGGATAGACATAACACACCTCCCACAGTCAAAGATATGTACGGGCTGAATAATATCAGCCCGTACATTTTTCTAAAGTCTATAATCCCTGATTAACCGTACTGTTTCACCTTGCGGTAGCAATCGCTACAGTAAACCGGCCTGTCCTGGGTAGGTTCAAAGGGTACCTCGGTCTCCTTACCACACTCGGCACATACAACGGGGAACATCTGGCGTCTGAAGCTATTGCCTCCAAAACGCTGTGCTTTCCTTGCCTGACGGCATTCGGGGCAGCGCTTCGGCTCATTCTGATAGCCTTTTGACTGGAAAAATTCCTGTTCTTCAGCGCTGAAAGTAAAGGTAGCTCCACAATCGAAGCATTCGAGTGACTTGTCCTCAAAACTCATTGGATGACCTCCTCTCTCAAAAATTTTAGTTAGAGCCCGGTCATCCAATACTTAATTCGTCAAAAATGATTTATAAAAGCTTGTATAACCTAAACTAGAACCAATAATTTATGATAGCCTGAATATTACCTTCCTGTCAACTAACAGGCGTGTCTTAAAACTCCTGGCTGTTCTATTGTAGTGGCGTAGTTCCAATTTTCCGTTCCCTGTTTATCCACATAAACAGGGAACATACCACGACTACCGCTGCCGTTGCGATGCTGGTAACAGTATATGTAAACTGGAATTTATACCTGTCAATAAGACTGCCGACGAACGGCGTCAGCACTCCGGAGACGCCGGTACCTGAGAAATAGTAAACACCAAGCACTGTAGCCCGGTGGCGCTGCGGAGCCTTTGAAAAAATATAGCTCTCGGAAGTGGGCATACGCGCCGTACTCACCAGGCCTATACATACCATAATTACAGCCAGTGTTGCCACATTAGATGCCAGCCCCAACAAATATATTAGCGGTGCGACAAGGATGCTGATAATTACCATAATCCTTAGGCTGCCGAAGCGGTCGGCAAAATAGCCGCCAACCGGTGCCGCGACTGCCGCGACTGCCGGCTGAATTGACATGAGCATGGCGGCTGATGATTCGGACATGCCAAGGCTGTCCACTGCGAAGAGTGAAAGGTAAGATGCTGATGACATTAATAATGTACCGGTCAACACGGTAAGCGCAACAAACGGAATCAACTGTCCCCAGCGAACACCGGCAGCAGATTCCGTTATTACCTGTTCGCGACCTTCTTCCCGTGATTCCTGAGCTGCAATACGCCGGATATACCTGCCGATAAGGATAAAAAGAACAATACCGAAAATCATTGTCGGAATAGCCACTATGAGGAAGGGACTACGCCAGCCCCAGGCGGCGGCAATCGGCGCCGCTATAAGCGGCATAACCCACATCGTAGAACTACCTCCGACAAAGTGAATACCCAGTGCCCTCCCCCGGTACTGCTCCGGTACGGAAGCTGAAAGAGCTGCCGCCGATGCCGGGTGATAGCCGCCTCCCAGCAGAGCCGAAATTATTAGCAGGGCAACAAGCATTGTGAATGAGTTGGTAAAGCCGATGAAAAATCCGGCTATCGCAACTCCGGTAACACTGATTAAAATTATAAATCGCGTTCCTATACGGTCGGCCAGCCAGCCGGCAGGGAGCTGGCTGACACCATTGGTTATGGCAAAAGCGGACATCATCCAGCCCGCCTTTGTGTAGCTGAGACCGAGGTCAGTACGTATCATCGGCATCAGCGGTCTCAGCATAGCGCCGATAACGTGATGGCCGAAATGAGCAAAGATAAAGAGAGGAAGCAGTCCTGAAAAATACGGGCGGAGATTGAATCTTTTCTTTATGTTTTCCACTGGCAGATGCTCTATTATAAGCGTCTTCCATGATAATTACAAATACCCCGCCCGATAACAGGTTCGGATTAACAGACATAAACCAGTAGAATGATGAAAGCGACACCGTGGACAGACTTGCCCGTAGCAACCATCTGATTGCCACCGGCTGTTCACAGCGCCTCAACGTCCGCCCTGCAGGCAAATAATGAAACATTCGAAAAACACTAACAGAGCAGGATAAACCCACTCTGTTTTTATGTAAAACCACTTAGAGACGCCTGGACTTGATTCCTCAGGCGTCCTCCCAGCGATACCGTCTTTTCTTGTTAACCAGTTTATCAAGGCCGCAATTAAAGCAAATGCCGTTATGGCAGCATATCGTTTCGCCGCATTCCGGGCATATCCACTTCTCCTCTTCTTTTTTCAGAAACCGGCCAATCCCGTTGTCCCGGATATAATCAAGGTTCTCAATCATGCTCATTCGATAATTTTCACGATAGCGCCTATCAATGTGCCTGAGATTTCTACAGGGGAAGTCCGGACACTCATAGCAGTATTTCACCTTTCCGTACAGGATTAAATCACACCGTTTCCTGAGGAAAGCACACTGCTTGTCTCTCGGCCGGCAACCAATACAGTATGGCGTTTTAACTCCCTTACTTTTCAGGTCATTTTTTGAAGCAAGGTAGCCACTGCATATTGCGCAGTTCATACCACAGGGAGCAATCAGTACTTCTTCCATCTCTTTAAATCCCGGACATGAAAGTATTCATATTTACTGAGTCAGGCTCTGCATCTGAGGAACTATGCTCTCCAGCTCCCGCTGCTGCTCGGTCATTAATTCCTGCAACTGGCTATATCGTCCCTCCAGCTCTTTAAATACAGCTACCTGGGAACTCATTTCGTCATACAGTGCCTGTGCTTCTTCCGACATTACGTGTCCGGCATACTTGCTGTTGAACTCGTCAATAAGGTCCTGATAATCGTTATAAGCTTCCTGATATTCCTGATAGACTTCTTCAGCCTCTTCAATCATCGAATTCAATATGCCAGCCCGGACGTTATACTCATACTTGAGTTCCTCGAACCTTTTATATTCCTGCGGATTATCGAAAGACCATCCCGCATAATAAAGCGGATTCTCCGTTTTCAGAACGGCCTGCCCGTTTGTTGTTTCCAGTGCCAGATATTCACCGGGAGATATCTCAGCCTTGACCCAGGCATGACTGGAGTCCTGCATATTCAATACTACCTTTTCCACATCTCCGATTTGTATGGCAGCATTGATACCCTGAGCCTGAAGCATATTCCAGACATCCATCGCCATGTCCGCACACACAAACAGGTCCTTTTTACTGTAGGTATGTGTTTCGTGGTAGTGCTTGACGATATTCCTGGCGGTCTCTTCGGCGGTATCACCAACAAGCCCGGATTCCGCCCCCAGTTCCATAATCTGCTGCTGTAAAGTACTGGCCTTCGCCTGCGAATCACCAAGTTCATCCTCCAGATTTTCAATCTTTTCTCTGGCAGCTGCAAGCTCGGTACCGGTTTCACCGGACACTGCCGGAGAGGTCGTACACCCGGTAATAAGACCAGGCAGCAACGTGGCTGCAATTAAAAGTACTAATAATACGCCGTTCCTTCTCATAACAGTCCGCAAGTCTCCTTCATTCGATTCGAGACCAAGTATAGCATTATATTGTTTCCACTGACAGTATCAAAAGATTACATTTTCCCATGTATATCAGACCCGATTGACTAATATTTTAGTATGTGCGGTTTTGGTTGATGAAGCACCCCTCCTTTTTAGTATATATGTTCCCGCCCGCCGCCCTAGAGGAAGCTAAAAATGACAACCAGATGCAAAAGAAACATGTTATTAAATATCTTGAATGATTGAATACTTTGCAACATTACAACAAATATGTTCTTTACCTTGACAATTGTTTAAGTATAATGTATATACTGTCAATGAATACACATTATAATTGTCACCACGTGATAATTTGAGGATAATATCTTACAGTGTAGACGCATTTTGTGTAACCGGATTTCACAAAAGGAAAAACCTAAAGATTATTAATAATACGAGAAGGTTAATAATATCCGGCAAACAAAACTAAACTGTAAATAAGAGAGAATATGACGGAGAGTTGGCTTTGCCACGAGATTCGATGTTGTTGCAGGTCATATTTGCCAACCTGCAGCAACATCGTCACCTCCTCCAGACCCCCTTGGCTGCAGCCTTGAGGAAACGTGACCTCACGGAAAGGCCAGCCAAGGGGGTTAAATAATTTATAACATAACCACTTGAAACACTCAATCAGAAAGTATATAATCCAAAATAAATGCAAAAAAGGAGGTGAAAAATATGACTAAAAAGATTGTATGGTTAATAATAAGCAGCCTGATGGCACTGTCGCTGGTGGTAGCATCATGCGGTCCGGCAGCAGTGGAGGAGGAAGAGGAGGAAGAAGTTGTAATCGGAGAAGAAGAGGAGGAGGAAGAGGAGGAAGAAGAACAGGAGGGATTTTTACCTCCGGACGTTCCGAAATATGGCGGAACGTTTACCTGGCATCTTCCGACGGATGTAATGGGATTCGACCCCATTTTGAAGCTTCAAATGGAGTGTAAGAGTCTTTGGATGACCAACGAAGAATTGATGACCGGTGACTGGGCGAAGGGTCCGGCAGGCAGCGGGGAGACCGATTGGACTTCTGGCTTCATTGGCCGCATTGAGTTACAGACCGGTTCTCTGGCTGAAAGCTGGGAAACGCCTGATAATGAAACGATAATATTTCATACCCGCCCGGGAGTCTACTACGGCCTGAATCCGGATAGTGAAGCAAGTAAACACGTTAACGGCAGGGAGTTTACAGCCGAGGATGCAGCCTATAGTATCGACCGTAATTTCAATACAACAACGGCTTATTCGTACAACGCCTACACCAGGGCAGGGTACGGTCCTACAGATATAGAGGTTGTTGATAAATACACGGTTAAAATCACAGTTCCCCAAACGATGCATGGTCTGATGCTTCTGGTAATGGGAGACAACATGTTCCAGGTATGCAAGGATGTTACAGAAAAATATGGCGACCAGTCGGACTGGAGAAATCAGGTAGGGACAGGCCCGTTTTTCCTGGTTGATTACGTTCCCGGCAGCTTGCTGACCTACAAGAGGAATCCCAACTACTGGAGGAAGGACCCTATTCATCCGGAGAACCAGTTACCATACCTGGACTCCGTAAAGACCCTTATTATTCCGGACACATCCACCCAGCTGGCAGCGATACGCACAGGAAAAATGGACAGGATGTATAACATTTCCTGGGAAGACGCAGAAATGCTGATGAAGCAGAGTTCCGACCTGAATTATAAGAAAGTTGTGGCTGCTCCGATACTTCCTGTTATGAGGGTGGATAAACCGGAACTGCCTTACTATGACCTCAGGGTCAGGCAGGCAATGAACATGGCAGTAAACCAGCAGGAAATAGTAGATGAATACTACGAGGGCAACGGTATCATGTTTGCTGTCCCATATCCTCCCACTCCGACATACTCGGAGATTTTCACTCCACTGGAAGAGCAATCCGAGGACGTTCAGGAGTTATTCACCTACAACCCGGATAAAGCGAAGGCACTTCTGGCAGAGGCAGGATACCCTGACGGCTTTCAGACCAAGATTGACTGCTCGGTGGTTGATGTGGACTACATTTCTATTATCAGAGAGTACTTGCTCGCTGTCGGTATAGACATGGAGATTAATCAGTTGGAAGCCGGCGTCTTCCGCAGTGTAGGCAGGGGGAGAACACACGATGAGATGATAACCATGAACTGTGTCGACTATATTTTCCCCTTCAGGCTGCTTATGGTACGTCAGGAGAGTTTTGATAATCGCGCTTACTTTGAAGACCCGTTTACCCGTGAATCCTATGAATCAATTAACGCAGTCATCGGTAAAAATGACGCCGAGGCTAACAGGCTCATCAAGGAAGTAGGCAAATTCTCTCTATCAAAGGCCTGGGGAATATGGATGCCGGCAAAACACACCTACACCATGTGGTGGCCATGGGTGCAGAACTACCACGGCGAAAGTACTCTCGGTTATGACGGCCAGAACCTTTACATTTACTACATGTGGGTAGACACGGACCTGAAGAGGTCAATGGGATACTAATATATTAAATTTACGGTCTTACAGACTGAAAAAGGGGACTGGAGATAGATACTCCAGTCCCCTTTGATTGACATCGCTCAGTAGCCTATCACTCATTTTATATATTTATATATTCATAGACGTATTTCTGAAAAAACCTGCATTCTCATCTCATATTATTCTTTTTCTATCATCTATATAGGAATAAAACAGACATTGATGTTATAACTGGTCATACTTTATGTTTAATTATGCGTATTACTATTGACATTTTGCTGAATTATCATTAATATATTTGGTCAATACATGTATCAGTAGTACATTCATCGGTAAATAAATAGTTGGTGCTGGCTCTGCCAGGGGAAACCAGGGTGCTAAGGAGTGGCAGCTCAGTACTTAGCGTAAATACCAACCATACTCCTCCCGTGTCCGGAGCCCTGGGGGTAATCGGGCTTAGTGGCAGGGCCAGCAAAGGTGGTGATGCTACTGGGAAAAAATAAATAAAATAGCGTAAGACAGTGGTTTAATCCTTTGGAGGTGAAGGAAAACCCGGGACGGGTATCATTTACTCGTCAAATATAGAAAGGAGGTTTGATGTTTTGATAAAGAGAATTGTATGGTTGCTGCTGAGTTGCATGATGGCAATCTCTCTATTGGTGGCATCATGCGGTCCAGCAGCTGAAGAGGAGGAGGAAGAAGAAGTAATTATCGGTGAGGAAGAGGAAGAAGAAGAAGAGGAAGAAGAAGTTGTAACACCTTCAGGTGAACCTGTTTATGGCGGGACGCTTTATCTTTGCTCTGCCGTCGATATCCTCAATTTCGACCCGATGGACTGGGTCGGCGGGGGACCCTCTCTTGACCTTACCATGAATAGACTGTGGGACGGCGACTGGGCAAAGGGCAAGGCCGGCGGCTACGGCACCGGAGAGACGGACTGGGCGACCAGCTACGATGTCCGTGCCCACAAGAGAGGATACATCGCAGAGACTATTAACTTCGAAATCGACGATGCTAGCGGAATGGGTAAAATCATCTATAAAATCCGGAAAGGCATACACTGGGCATTGAACCCGAACAGCCGCGCCGCTGTCATCACCAACGGACGGGAAATAAACGCTGATGATGTGGTCTTTTCTCTCAACAGATGTATAACCGACCCCAATGCCAATATCTACCGGTCCAACCCATTCCTGCGCACTGCCGTCATCACCAAGACCGCGCCGGACACAGTAACGGTAGAAGTTCCCATCGAGCGTGTGCTGGAAGCAGCCAAGCGTTTTGGTGATTCTACCTTCCCGGTACCCAAGGATGCCATTGAACAACTCGGCAACATCCGCGACTGGAAAGATGCGGTCGGCACAGGTCCTTTCATCCTGACCGACTATGTGGTAGCCAGCACAGTAACCCTCAAGAAAAATCCCGATTACTGGCTGAAAAACCCGGTAGGTCCGGGCAAGGGTGACGACCTGCCATACCTCAATGAAGTAAAATGGCTGATAATCCCCGATGCTTCGACGAGGCTGGCCGCTTTGAGGACAGGAAAAATAGACCAGCTTTACGACATAACTTACGAAGACGCCAAACAGCTTAAAGCGGCGGAAGATGAAGGACTTCTCAAGGTAGTACAGGACACCGTTCACGAATTTCCCGCCTACATGAGAACAGACAAGGAGCCTTACAGCGATGTCAGAGTCCGCCGGGCGATGATGATGGCTATTGACCAGGAAACCATAGAGAGGGACCTGTACGAAAGCTCCGGCAGACTTATCACCTGGCCCTACTATTACAGCAAGGCTTACGAGAACCTTTACCTGGGTCTGGATGACCCGGAGATGCCGGCATCTGTGAAGGAGTTGTTTGAATATCACCCTGATAAAGCAAAGCAATTGCTGGCGGAAGCCGGATATCCTAACGGTTTCAAGACCGAGCTGATATGTAATTCCACGCAGGCCGATTACTATTCGATAATCAAGGATTACTGGGACGATGTGGGTATCGAACTTGAGCTTAAAGTGGTAGAAGCCGGCGCTCTTCGTGCCGTCCAAACCGGGCGGACCCACGAGCATCTGGTTACCAGCTCGACCGGTCCTCCGTCCATCTGGCCAATGCTGATAGTACTGACCGGCGAAGGCTGGCAGAACACCAGTTTGCTTGATGACCCGGTAGTCAACGAGGCGGCTGCTGAGATAGGCCGAATGGCAATAACCGACGAATTGGGTGCCATGGCCAAGACCAAGGAACTGATGAAGTACGTCCTCGACCAGGCCTGGGTGATTCAGAATCCGGACTTCCCCCGGTACGTATTTTACTGGCCCTGGATAAAGAACTACTCCGGTGAGAGAAGCATCGGCTACTTCTGGGTACACTCCTGGCCTCAGTTCGTCTGGCTTGACGAAGACCTCAGAAAGTCTATGGGTAAATAATCAGTAAAACCAATGGACTGAAATAAGAAGTGAGAGGCTGGAGGACCAATCCTCCAGCCTCTTCAGGTATCAACCATCTGAACAGGCACCGGTGCCAGTTATCTCAACCGCTTTTCGATTTTGTCATCTCTATTATCCGGGGAAGCACTTCCCCGATTTTTTCATTAATTACTATGTCAGCGTACCTGTCATGCGGCGTCGGCATCAGGTTAATGATTACCAGCCTGGCGCCATTGTTTTTGGCAATCAGCGGCATTTCAGCCGCCGGGTAAACAACCATTGACGAACCGCAGGCAAGTAAAAGGTCGCACTCGGCGGCTCTCCCCTGGGCTTCCCGGATTTCCTCTTCCGGCAGAGATTGTCCGAACTGGATAACGTCCGGCTTCATAATTCCGCCGCAGGCTTCACAGGTGGGCACTTTCTCTCCCGCCTCGAGTCTCACCTGCACCTCGGCGCTCGGGTATTTCCGGCCGCAGTCAAGGCAAAGAGCCCTCGTCCAGGTCCCATGCAGCTCAATCACCTTTTCATCAGGCACACCGGACCGCTGGTGAAGGCTATCTCCGTCCTGGGTGATTATGCAATCGAGCTTGCCCATTTTATAAAGTCCGGCAATGGCAAGATGCCCGGCATTGGGTTCAGCGGCAGCAATAATCGGCCAGAGCAGTTTCTGGCGCTCCCAGTACGTCTCCCGGCTGGCCTGGCTGGAAAGGAACTTCTGGTAAGTAAGCTCGCTTGGATCATACCGGTCCCAGATTCCCCCGGGACTCCGGAAATCCGGGATGCCCGATTCCGTGCTGATACCGGCACCGGTAAAAACAACGATTTTCTCCGACTCAACAATAATATCGGAAACAGCCTCAATCTTATCCATTTACCACCTCTACCGGATATATTAAAGGTTAGAGCAAGAGGATTTCAACTTGAAGCAGCAGGAAATAAGAGTATAATAGAACAATGGTGATCTGGAACAGGAAACTGAATAAATGAGAGTTCATGGGAAAATATTACGCCTGGTCTTTCTTATTTTCGGACTTATACCTATGCTGATGCCCGGCACGGTTCTGGCCCAGGAAGAGAAAACGGATATAAGCCTGAGATTGATTCGCGGAGACTACAATAAAGAGGTCATACCCGGAGAGGAAACCATCTTGCACCTTGAGATTCATAACTCCGGAGATACTCCGGTGACGAATATCAGGCTGTCCGCGGAACCACCAGAAGGCTGGGACATCGAGTTCGAGCCGGCGGTTATAGGCTATCTTGGTACCGGCACTTTTCAAACTATTGACATCAACGTCAGGCCACCAAAAAGTGTAGGGAGGGATGGATACAATATCAATATTATTGCCGAGGCAAACGAAACGAGGAGAATCACAACAGTTTTTCTGAGAGTGGAGAAGACCACCACGATATGGACATGGGTTGGAATTGGCGTAGCGGCTTTGGTAATCGGCGGTTTTGTTATTGTTTACAGACGATATGGCCGGCAGTAAGCCGGGTAAACGAATAATCCATACGTGTATACAGGAGGAGAAATGATTGAACGCGTTCATGAGCATATAACCAGCGAACTGAATACAAACTCACGTACCGATACGATTTTTGTCCTTTCAGCAATTATTCTCAACTTGATAACCCTCGGTATAAACTCCGGCGTCACAGGGATTCAAGAGGTCGGCACCAGGTTCACAGTGATGTTTATCATCGTTGCCCTGATAATTGTGGTCAACTTCGTTGCTGAAATCGGCCTGATAAGAGGCAGGCTGATGCGGAAAAAACTGCTGGAAGGTCTGCTGAAAATGTATAAAGACCAGGGAGTGGAAGGCTACTATGACTCTTCTCTACTGAGCGATTATTCAACAAGGTACAACCTTTTTATGCTTGTGGTCCTATGCACTGGTCTAATCGCTATTATCATACCCTTCATAATCAGGTAATCCCGGTAACCAACAAGTGACGGGTGAAACGATAAGGCAGACTGCCTTACAGTCTGACGCCTCAGGTGGAGCCTGCGGAGGGTCCGGGGGCGCAACCTTTACCGGAAGAGGAGATACCAAACGCGGAAAAAACCTTGCGTAAGTATTCCTCCCCGCATCCGGGGCATTTAATAGCGTCATCACAATCATTAATGCTCCGCCGCAGTTCAAACTTTTTGCCGCACTTATTGCATTCATATTCGTATATCGGCATTTTCTTCACCTTCCCCGATTATACACTTTATTCCAGAATTGACAACTTAAATCTTCGATATCTGAATGGCATTCACCGGACAGGCTCTTACGCAATCGGCGCATCCCCGGCAGAGAAAAGGATTGGTCATCGGTATCTCGTAAGCCGTCTCCTGGACAAGCAGTTTACGCTCGCAGGCTTCCGCCGCCTTACAAACGCCGTCTTCACATTCCTGAGGACGGCATTTATTGAAATCAATCATCGCCATTTTGCCTGGCATTGAAATGAACCTCTTTTTATTCTTTTCCTTTAACAGGATAGAACGGATAAAGCTATCCTGCAAGAGTTCTACTGCGAGGGCGTTAGGCAGGCTGGCCTGAGCCCCCTATTGGCAATCTCAAGCAACCTCTGCTTTGCCTTTTCTGAAAGACCAAAATCATCCAGATTTTCCTTCAGCTCATCCACATTGCCATATGCCCCTGCATAACCATTCAGGCGGGTCACCGCTGTTGAGTTAATGAAGTCATCAAGGTCAGGGTATATGGAGAGAAGCTCTTTCGCTATATCAGATACACCGCGAAGGGCGTACTTCTGGTGATAGTCTTCAGCCAGATAGAATCCGGAGTACGGGACAATCTCCGTATAGATAGTCAATCCCGGCTTCAATTCCTGCTGCTCTTTTGCCTCAATAGCCAGTTTTTTCTGCTCTTCATTGTGATAGAAGATTACAGACTTGTACTGGGTTGAATATGGTGGAGATGTGGGACTGTGACTGTCCCAGAAAACATCGAGCAACTGTTCATAGGATACCTTCGATGGGTCATAGTCGATTTGTATCGTCTCGCTATGATTACCCAGGTCATAGTAGGTCGGATTCATTTTGTCCCCGCCCGCGTAACCAACACGGGTGCGTACCACTCCATCAATACTCCCGAACCGGGAATCCGGTCCCCAGAATCAACCCAGGGCAAAGGTCGCCGTTTCAATCACCTCCGGCACCCCGGTATCTATCGGCGGTATTTTAGCTTCCGTAAGCACAGTATTTCCTCCTCTTACAATATCAGCGCCACCGCAGCCAACCAGCAGGGTCGGCGCCAGCAAAACAATAACGAGTAAAGACATCAACAACCCCATTTTCACGCCCCCTCTACCACAAATTCACTTTTTCAACCCATATAAGCATTATGTTAACAACATTTTATTCTGTAATATGCCCTGCCGTCTGTGACTTTAATCTCAAAAGGTTCCGCTTGCACCAGATTGGTGGTTTTTTACCTTACCCCCCGCCCCTCTTCAGCTTCATCAAGGATGGCGGGCGGAATAGATAAAATAAGAAGAGGGAGAGTACTTCATTCAACTGAAACCGAAAAGTATCTCTCAAAACTCGTCTTGACGAGTGGTGAATACTTATTTACCATAGCACTGAGAGCATTTTACCCATGGAAAACATAACTTTAGACCCCCGGACACAGAAAAAGCTGCTGACAGCACAGAAGACTGAAATAACAGAGCATTTTATCTACGATAAGCTTTCGCGCTCAATTAAGGGTGCTAACAATGTAAAAATTATCAGAGATATCTCAAAAGACGAGCTCAAGCATCACAACTTATGTAATCAGTTCAGCTGCCAGGACGTAAAACCGAACAAGTTCAAGGTCTGGATATACTATTTAATCTCAAGAGTACTCGGGATAACCTTCGGGCTGAAGCTGATGGAGAACAGTGAGGAGAAAGCTCACCGGGTCTATAAGGAACTATCAGAGATGATTCCTGCGGCAGAAGCTTTTGCCCGGGATGAAGAGAGGCATAAAACTCAGCTTATTGACCTTATTGATGATGAAAGCCTGAACTATACCGGTGATATTGTCCGGGGGCTGAATGTAGCCCTTGTCGAGATTACGGGAGCTCTGGCAGGTCTCACTTTCGCCTTCGAGAACAGCAGCCTTATCGTTACTACGGGACTGATAATCGGGATTATTATGACGCTTTCCGTAACAAGCACCGAGTACCTTGCTGCCAAATCAGGCTTCGGCATTAAGAGTCCACTGAAGTCAGTAGTCTATGCTGGACTCGCTAATATTATTACGGTTGCTGTCCTGCTGCTTCCTTATTTGCTGATTACGAATATATTCATCTCCTTCGGAGTGATGATTGCCATTGCCATAACAATAATTTACCTGTTCTCATTCTATATGTCAGTTATCAGGGACATTCGCACAAGGGTAATATTCCTGGAAATGGCAGCCATCAGTCTGGGAATAGCGGTGTTAGCCTTTGCCATCGGACACCTGGCAAAAGAGTTCCTTGATATCCATATCGTATGATTAGTGGAAATAATAAAAGGGGAGCCGAGTTTATTAATCCGCAGAACTTCCTCTTAACTGCGTCTGTAATAGGTCTAATCTGATTGAACAAGCTGGCTTAAAAGACACTCCACGATATCACCAGTATCCTCTAGTTTAACCTCGCAGACCTTCTCTTTTATCACCTGTCCCTTTATGGCTGAGCGTATTGACTTGGTTTCCAACAGTGTGCCTATTTTACCAGTGTATGTATTATCACTATGTTCAATTATTCTGACTTTATCGCCGATTTTAAAAATAACGGATTCTCTCATGCGGCACTCCCCTTGAACTAAATGGAAAAGGTGGTTTTGATTCTTTATTGTTGACCACCCTCTTTTTCGCCATACGACTCAAGTTCTCGAACTCTTTTCTTTGCCATATCCCTCTGGGCTTTAATACTCGACCTCGCCACTACTAGAGGGTCCGCCAAGGGCTTATAGACTTGGTTATCCACTAAATGTCTGTGACTTTGAAATGCTTTTAACATTTCTACGTCTGTTTTATAGTCCGATAATTCAAGGAACTTCTTATAATCTGCTAATGCTTCCTTCTTCTTGCCGTAATCATCATATAATGCCCCCCGAGAAAGATAGGCATCTGCATATTCAGGGTCAAGAGCTATTGCTATGGTTAAGTCAGTAACGGCATCCTCATAACGCTCTATCCCCTTCTCTTTATCATCGTAGTAAGTTTCACTTACTCTATCATAATGAGCCTTTGCAGAGTCGATTTTTAATGCTTTACGCCACTCTGCATTTTTCCTTTTATTGCTAACCACGATTACTACATATAAAATAATGAATACGGCGACTAAAATAATCCATGTCTCCATGGCTACACCACCCGTTCAGTTAAGCAAAGTTCACCACAAGGCTGTTTGACATGTAGAGATTTTTGAATATAGTAGCACAACCAAATTTTTCAAGCTAACGGAGCCTTACAAAACTTCAAGCTATCCTGATGCTCGAAGTATTAAGGTCTTTGACGCTGAGTTGACAACAGGTCTGTTCTTTCTTACATTGGGTATTGTGAAGACTACTCTGAAAGTTGCTCCGAAAATAGATTGTCCCCCGTTCGCCCTGAGCTTGTCGAAGGGCCGTTCATGGTTTCGACAGGCTCACCACGAACGGCTTTTTCATCCTTTGTGGTGGCAATTGAAAAGTGACATGAAATGTTCTGTATATTTACCCGTTTAGGGGGGCTTTTCAGCCTCCCTTAGTATTTATGAGCATTCATCATTTAGTCAGGTGTGTACTTGGGGCCGTTATAGATGTACTCTTTGCCGTCCATCTGCTTGGTGAACTGTGGCGCCAGCAGAATGGCATGAAATAGAATCGGTTCGTCTATTTTCCTGAAATTCAGCGGACAGTGCACCATTCCCTTCGGGATGAAAATGATGGTGGCTCTATCTATTAGATACTGCTCCTGCTCCTCTCCCAGCCAGAAGTCTATTTCCGCCTTGAAATCGAAGACATCGGGCAGTTTACCGCCGAGGAAACAGAGGTATTCGTCCACGTTATGAGTATGAGGTTCTTTTTCAAGGTGAATCGGCTGAGTAAACAGCTGCCACCCCATGTTCAAACCTGCCCCAGGAATCTGGAGTCCGCCCCTGAAGTACGCCTGAGGACTGGCAATTCCGGGAAAATTGGGCTCTTCCCTGAAATCTGTCAGCACGAATTTCTGATATTTCTTTTCTGCCATTTTCCGTTCTCTCCTTCTTAGAGACTGTTCTCAATGTCTATCTGCCATAAAAACAGATTAACAGGACAGTAACACAGATATACCGGGTAGTCAAACGCTATTCGCGTCGCCCTGCGGTTCCACTGCTTCACCTGCCTCAACCGGATATTTTCTCACCCGCCGCCACAGCCAGAGGAGAAAGAGGAGTGCTGCTATCCCGACCACCGTCATTCCAGTGGTGTTATCAACCCGCGATGTATCAAACTCGTGTACCGGGGCGAGGACTATAAAAAGGCTCAGCGGTCCGGATACCAGCGCCAGGCGTTGTCTGTCCGTCCAGGCTGAGCCATTCCCCGACATCCGGAGCACCAGCCAGCCAATAATCCCTATCCAGCAGACAATAATCAGCATGGTAACAAGCGGATGGATTCCCGTGTTCGGAAGCGCCCAGAATATTAAAAAGAATGCTAAGGTACCGAGGAATCCGGTAAGCCAGAACCGGAAAGACTTCCGCAAAGTGGTAGCCCTAGGTGAAAATATCCGGCGGGGCAAGCGCCAAGCAATAATTATCAGGACTGCAACTACCACTACCGCCAGCCAGTACTGGACCACGCCCGGCCGGTACGGAGTCAGGACGGCATAGCCGAAGATAATATCGATTACAAAAAGGATAAGGAGAATTATGAATCCCTTTTTCCCGACCCACGACTGGTTACGTCGGTCTTTGAAAACCATCTCCGTAATCAGTATCGGGACGGCAATACTGATTACGGCGTGGTAAACAATCAGTTGAAGACTCCATACCCAGTTGACGCCCACCCAGCGCCCGTAAGAGCCGAGAATTCCAATGTCCACCCAGTTGGGGTCGAAGAAACTTTTTACCATCAGTCCTTCCTCGATAATGGCATAAGCCGCTCCCAGGACCAGCAGGCTAGCCCAGCCCTTTTGCCAGCGGATTACTGTTTCGCGGATTAGAATAGCCCCGCCGCCATAGAGGACAGTCAGGACAACTAACATTACCGGATTGAAGAATTCCGCGGGCGGGGCTGACGATAATAATAGCTCCGCAATGAGCGGAGACAAAAAGAACAGTATAACTGCCGGCAATCTCTTTTTCATTAGCTATTCTCTATCAAAGAGAGTTTACTGCTGCTTCTATTCTCTGAAGGGCTTCCTCAAGAATCGACCGGGGACAGGCGATATTCATCCTCTGGAATCCGCTGCCGCCGGCTCCGAAGAGAAAGCCGTCATCCAGGCCTACCCAGGCTTTCTCCCGCATAAAGTTCCGGAGCGCCATATCATCCATTCCCAGCTCACGGCAGTCGAGCCAGACCAGGTAAGTAGCCTGCGGCATAATGACCTTTATTTTCCTTATCTTATTTTTAAAATAGTCCACCATAAAGTCCAGGTTTCCCTGAAGATAGTCGAGTAGTTGCTCAAGCCATTCGTCGCCGAAGCGGTATGCCGCCTCCATGGCGATAAAACCAAAGATGTTCTGATTGGTAGCTGTGCCAATCATGGCGGTACCGAACATGTTGCGGAGTTTCTCATTGGGGATAATTATTGAGGAAATTCCCAGACCGGCGAGATTGAAAGTCTTGCTGGGAGCCATACAGACGATACAGTTCTGCTCAAATTCTTCGGAAATAGTGGCAAAAGGCGTGTGTTCGTAGCCCTTAAAAAGGATTTCGCAGTGGATTTCATCGGAAATCACTATAGCCCCGTTGCCGATGATAATCTCTCCCATGCGGACCAGCTCATCTTTGCTCCAGAGACGCCCCACCGGATTTTGAGGATTACAGAGGATAATTGCCTTAACACGGCCGGGGACGGAACGCATGCCGACTTTTGAGCCGAACTTCCTTTCCAGGTCTTCATAGTCCACTTCATAACGACCATCAACAAGCTTCAATTCATTATTGGCTATCTGGCACCCGTTTGAAGTGACTGCAGGGAAAAAGGGGTAATAGACAGGCTCCTGCAGAATAATTTCATCTCCGGGACGGGTGAAAGCCCGGACGGCATAATGGAGGGCCGGGATTACTCCGGGAGTAAAAACCACCCATTCCGGCCGGATTACCCAGTCAAACTTGCGCTTCATGCGGTCGACAACAACCTCGATCACGCTTTCACCCGGCTGCGTGTAGCCGAAAAATTCGTGTTCGGTACGGTTCCGTAATGCCTCGGTAATCGGCCGGGCAACCGGGAAATCCATATCGGCAACCCACATCGGTATTACATCATCGCTTCCGAATATTACTCTGGCACCGTCCCATTTGGAGCAGCTGGTATTACTTCTGTCACAAACAATATTAAAATCGTATTTCACCTGTGCTTACCTCTGAATTAAAAGGACAGTAACATAGATGGCTGGATGCATCAATTATATAACTCTCTCTTAGAGACGTGCAAAAATCAAGAATGCCTTGAATAGTGCGGATAAACATATTTTTTTTAGTTATTGCCAATGCTGGAAATGTAGATTAAATTATATTTCCTGATAACTTCATAAATAAACATTCGTTATATAATATATATAATATAAGAGTATGAAAAGTTATTCATTTATAATTGTTATTCTCATAACCGTGGTTTTTATCGGTGGCTGTACTGAGCGTCAGGAGATGACCATAGATACAGCTAATGTAACTATTCAGGATACGAATCTGGAGGAAAAACCACTGCAGGCATCGGATAATAAAACTAAAGTGAAATGGTACAATACGTTTCCCAACAGGGCAAGCAGAGTAAAAGTAATTGGTAGAATTGAGGCTGACATATCCAGTTTCACAGATCAATTTGATTTTCCTAAACCGGGTGGTCCAGTTGTTAGATTCTATGTTCCTGGAGAGAATATTTCATTTTTCGAATATGGTTATGGGGAGCCAAAGGATTGTGAAAACGGATGTGTTTTTAGTAACGCATACGGTATAAACAATAATGGTAAAATCGCGTGGATAAAGTTTAACGATCGTGATGGTTTTGATTACAGTAATATTGAGATGTACGACTACGATGACTCTGATGAATATTTATATACAGCAGAATTATTCATTGAACTGCAGTCCGAAGATGACTGGATATTCCGGGCTGCTTTCTTACCTTCAGTAGCAAAGGACCCTGATACACCCACAGACACTTTGCTAAGAATTGCAGAAAACTATTTACGTTCCGGTGTCAAAAGCTTATTAGAAAATCCAAGCGTTCAACAAAACAAAGAAATATTAACGATAATAGCTAGATTTGCTGGGGTTATACGGTACGAGTACAAGGTCAGAGCCAAGAATCTACTTAAAGAACTTGAATAAGACCAAATTCTATTGAGATATTTACATCAATGCATATAAAAACCGGCTAGCTAAGATATTTCCGAGCTTCACTAAGATTATCGCTATAGTTACATCATCCCCGGTTTCTGGTTCAGATGCGCCCGCCTGACAACCTCCCCGATTCTTCTTTTCCTCGTCGGTTCTGTTTTGGCATCGTTTATCCAGCCGATGTAGTTGTTCCTATAGCTGTTGGCGAACTGCAGGAAGTTCTCGAAGGCAACAGGGTCTTCCTCAAGGGCAGCCAGCAGGTCTTCCGGCATCTCCTCCTGACTCCGGCTGGTATAGGCGCTATCCCAGTTACCATTTTTCTTTGCCACCTCAATCGCTGCCAGCCCGGCTTCCGTCATTCTGTCCGCCAGTATTAACTCTTCAGCCTTATCTTTATTCCTCTTTGACCAGAGGCTCTTTGCTTTACGCGGCGAGTACCTGATAACATACTTTTCTCCATCAACACTGCGCATCCTGCCGTCAATCCAGCCGAAACACAGCGCTTCTTCAAGGGCCTCGTCATAGCTGAGACTGACTCTACCACTGTTCCTCTTGTAGAAAATAAGCCAGGCGGCGTCCGCAGTATCATGGTTTTTCTCCAGCCATTCACGCCATTCATTACCGTCAGTAAAGTAAATCGCTTTATAAGGTTCCACAGCTAGATATTACTCCATGTCCCTTACAGTACTCAACTTTCATTTTCCTGCAAATAACCATTATACTGGTGGCAAGAATGGATGGATAGATGTCAGAACGTTATCTAATTGTAGTATCAGGCGCTCCGGGCAGCGGAAAAACGGCGCTGGCAAGGCGAATCTCCGAATATTTCCACATGCCTGTCCTCAATAAGGACACCATCAAGGAAACCCTGTTCGATTCACTTGGTTGGAAAAACCGTGAGCAGTCGATAAGTCTGGGAACAGCCAGCATCGAGCTGATGTTCCTCATCGCCGGGCAGATACTGGGAGCAGGGTATCCATTGATACTGGAGAATAACTTTCACCGCGACTATGACCCGCGCCGGTTCGCTGAACTGCAAAGAAAGTATGCGGTAAAGATAATACAGATTCACTGTGCTGCCGAACCAGATGAAATTCTGAGGAGATATCGTGAGCGTGTTGAATCGGGAAACAGACACCCCGGGCATCTCGACCATACCCGCTATGATGATATCGCAGCCGGGCTGGCACAGGGTATCTGGGATACAACCAATAATATAGACGGCAAGCTGCTTGCAGTTGATACCACTGAATTTGATAGTATCGACTACGACGCCATATTCCGGTTAATCACGGAAGAAGGTCTGCAGCCGGCAGACAGCCAGGAATAATAGATGCTAGCGCCGTTTCTTTCCTTTTGCCACCCGTACCGCCCGGGCTATAGCCATAGATATGCCAGCCCACTCATAGAGCTTTTCGTCGTCTTCAAGCACCTCATCCGGTACCGCCCAGTATGATATCCCGTGAGGGAATATACTGCTTCCGGCTTCCTCATACATTTCCCGGTTCGTGTCATTCACCTTGAAGTAAAGAACGTCATCCGAGATTAAGGCAAACATCAAACCTTCGTTAAAAATGCCGTATCCGCCGAACATCGCCCGACTCTTCACTTCACCGGCCGGAGCCAGTTTATCCATGATAAAATTCAGATATTCGCGACTGACACCCATCCAGTTACTCCTTTGACAAGAGAAACTACATTTAGCAAAGGTACTATTCTGTTTTGTTTGGTAATGTCATTGCAGGGAGTCCGCCATCTGCCTGCCGAGCCGTTTTGCCGCTTCTACAAGGCTGGGGTTTGTCTTTACCTCTCCGGGTTCGCTGGCATAACCGGAAACAATGAACTTGCCGCCCTCTTTAATATCAAAGCTCCAGTCAACAAACTGATTCAGGGTATGCAGGGTATCCTCGATTGCCTCCATTTCAGCCACCACTATCATACCTACCACACTTGCTTTATAGGGGAGGTCATGTTTATAAGGGAAGTAATTTCTATCGATGAAGGCTTTCATTTGGGACGTAACGTTATACCAGTAGACCGGCGTGGCAAGGATAACTCCATCGGCATTCCGGAAATCCTCAATTATCCAGTTGGCATCGTCCTTCTGGGTACAGGACTCAAAGGTGGAGCAGTTATAATGTCCCAGGCACGGACCGACATTGTACTGACTCAGTACTATTTTTTCAGTCTGCACTCCGTGCTTCTCTGCTTCTTCAAGCGCCATGTCAACAAGATAGCTGGTGTTTCCTTTTATCCTCGGGCTGCCGACTATTGCTACAATCTTCAACCTTCTTCACCCCTGTGCACTGTTGGCGAAATTCCCTGCATCTGCCAGTGTTCCGGGTCCATGCCGCGGATGAAGTGGCAGGAAAAAGCCTTTCGCAAAGTGCCTGCTCCCGGCTTGAACAGGGAGAGATTGAGAGGGATTTATTATAAAATCCCTGTTCAATTCCAATGAGTTACATCTGAGAAAGCCACACTTTTTCAGTTTACAGCAGACCGGCTGCCATAAGACCGTCAAGAATCCCGGTAAATTCACTTTCTTTCTTTATCTTCCTCTACCCTTTCTGGCGATAGTCCTCGCCTCCTCGGGGATAGGTGCCGGAATCGGCCCGGAAACTATCTCCCTGATTGCGGCAAAGCGAGGCGGACAGGCTTTAAAACAGGTCCCGCATTTTATGCATCTCTCCTGGTCGATGATATGGACAAGGTTCTTGCCACCAGCAACCGCCTCCACAGGGCATTCCCTAGCGCAAATCCCGCATGCCTGGCACTTATCCGGCTCAATATAGTACGAAACAACTTCACCAAACAGCTTCTCTATCTCATCAATTGTAAAAAGTTGGTTATATTCTTCGGGATCCGTGAGGCGTGTCCCCAGCTTCTCATTTTTTACCAATTTTATATACGGGACTAACTTAATAATGTCTGAAAGTCTGGACTTTAATTCATCTTCATCAATACCTTCGCTTTTACCGAGTGGTCCCACCTCGCGCACCTTTTTGCCGAAATCGTTCATTATTTCCGTGAAAAGGATTCCGTCACCGGAAGTCATAAACTCAATCCTTAACCTTTCCAGATTCAGGCCAATGTGTTCAATTATTCTTTTACATAAAAGCACCATGTTTAACGCATCATAATTTCCTTCAGTGGTATAATTACATTCATTCAGACGGCAGCCGCCAATAAATACCCCGTCGGCTCCGTTCAGGAAAGCCTGGAGCACCATCTCCAGGTCGACCCTCCCGGTGCACATTACGCGTATCAGCTTGGTTTCAGTTGAATATTGCAGTCTGGAAACTCCAGCCAGGTCAGCAGCGCCGTATCCTCACCAGTGGCAGACGAAACCAAGTATCCCCGGTTTGAAATCGAGTGCCGTACTCATTCTTTTCTCCCTTGTAATCAATAAACCTTACTTCTTTAATTAGTGAGCCGTTACGCGGTCCGGAAACGCCACATAAATCTGGCTTAAGAGTTCTTCATTGGTAAAGTGTTTAAGTGAAATAGCCCCTGTCGGACACTTTGCGTTGCAGAGACCATCTCCTTTACAGAGAACAGGATTAACCCTTGCCTTTTTACCCTGTTTCGTTTCCTGAAAATCAATGGCTCCATAAGTACAGGCTCTAATACATGCCCCGCACTCAATACACTTTTTCTCATCCACCTCGCAAACCGAGCCAGATGTGGTGACCGTATCATTAGAGAGTAGTGTCAGGACCCGGCCGGCTGCTCCATAAGCCTGATTAATCGTTTCCGGTATATGCTTTGGATAATGAGCCAGTCCACATAGATAGACACCGTCCGTAGCAAACTCAACAGGTCTTAGCTTTACATGGGCTTCTTTGAAGAAATCATCCGGGTTCAAAGCAACCTTGAATAAAGCTGCCACTTCTCTGGTTCCTGCGGAGGGAATAACAGCGGCGGCCAAAGTGAGGAAATCAGCGTCTATGGCAACCATCTTACCCATAACAGGGTCGGGCACGGTAACCCTCAGAATCTGCTGGCCGCCCTCCTCAATGGCTTCCACCTGAGGTTTGTTTTCCGGCTCATAGCGGATGAACATAACGTCCTTCTCACGTGCTTCCCGGTAATAGTCCTCTATGAATCCATAGGTTCTCATGTCCCGGAAAAGTATGTAGATATCCATCTCAGGATTAATTTCTTTCAGTTTCAATGCGTTCTTTACAGATTCGCTACAGCATATCCGGCTACAGTAATTTCTGTCTTCGTTTCTGCAACCCACACATTGAATCATCACCAGGCACCGGGCATTTACCAGACTTTCTTCTCTTCCGGCGATTTTATCCTCCAGTTCCAGGTGGGTCAATACCCTCTTATCCCGCCCGTAAAGGTACTCGGTGGGAGTATATACATCGGCTCCCGTGGCAATCACGGTCGCTCCGTGATTTATCTCCGTGATACCTCGTTCAGAATCCACCGTGGTCACGAAATTCCCGATATAACCGGTAGCCTCTGTAATTATAGCATCGGTATAAACATGTATTAACGGATTATGGTAAACCTTGCCTATAATATCGCTCAAATACGCCTGAACATCCAGCCCATCCAGCGTGTAATGAATTCTCCGGGCTATTCCTCCAAGGTCCTTGTCCTTTTCCACAAGATGGACCTCATGCCCCTGTCCGGCTATGGAGAGAGCGCAGGTCATACCGGCCAGGCCGCCACCAATCACTAACGCCACCTTGTTTACCGGCAGTTCGAATTCCTCTAATGGCTCCAGATAACAGGCTCGCGCTACCGACATACGAACTATTTCCTTTGCCTTCCGGGTGGCTTCTTCCTTTTCCCGCGAGTGAACCCAAGAGCAATGTTCTCTTATATTGGCGAATTCAAAGTAATACTGATTAATCCCTGCCTCCCGGAGGGTGTCCCGGAATAACGGCTCAAGGGTTCTGGGGGAGCAGGCGGCCACAACCACACGGTTGAGCCCTTTTTCCTTTGTCACGTCCGTTATTTCCTGAGCGCAATTGGTAGCGCATGAAAATAGTTGTTCCTGAGCGTGGACAACATTGGGTAAGGTTGATACATATTCAACCGTGGAGGGAACGTTTACCACTCGCCCGATATTGGCTCCACAGTGACAGACAAAGACTCCCACCCTGGGCTCCTCTCCCGAGACATCCCTTTCCGGCGGATATACCCTTTCCCTGGCAAGTTTGCCCCGCCTGTAGTCGAGGAGTTCGCCACTCTGGGAGCCAGCTCCGCTGGCAGTAAAAACCGACTCCGGGATATCCATCGGACCCTGGAATGCCCCGCTGACGAAGATTCCCGGCCGGGTGGTCTCGATAGGGTTAACAGGATTTGTTTTACAGAACCCATGATTATTGAGCTCGATGCCGAAGGTGTCAGCTAAATTCTCTACGCCATCAAGGGCATCCAGCCCGACGGACAATACCACAAGGTCAAATTCCTCTTCCTTTACTCCCTCATCGTAAGTGGAGTATTTCAATGTCACGTTCTTGCTTTCCGGTATCTCTTTTCCAATCGATACATAGCTTCTTATAAACCTGACCCTGGGGAGGTTCTCCGCTCTCTGATAAAACCGCTCGAAGTCCTTGCCGAACGACCGGATATCATTATGGAATACGGTACATTCGACATCGGCATCATGTTCTTTTGTCAGAATCACCTGTTTCTGGGTATAGGTGCAGCACACCGCCGAGCAGTAGCTGTTACCGCCCGGTATGACCTGTCTGGAGCCGACGCACTGAATCCAGGCTACCTTTTTCGGATGTTTCCCGTCTGAAGCGCGCCTTATTTCCCCTTCGTATGGACCCGTGGCGCATAACAGCCTTTCATAGTCCATACTGGTTACCACATTCTCAAACTTCCCATAGCCGTACTCATCCTGCAAAACCGGATCGAAAGGCTCAAGACCGGGAGACAGGATTATCGCCCCAACACTTATTTTCAACTCCTCGGGCTTCTGACTGAAATCTATAGCATTGTTCTCACAGACTCTTTCGCAAAGACGACACTTCTTCTCTTTAAGATAAAGACAGCTTTCATCTATATAGGCAACAAGGGGAATTGCCTGAGCGAAGTATATATGGACGGCTTTGTTCTTGGATATTTCCTGATTATATTTATCCGGGTACTGGACGGAGCAGTATTCCACGCAGGTAGTACAGCCCCGGCACTTATCCTCTATAATATACCTTGGCTTTTTAACCAGAGTTACCCTGAAGTTTCCTGCTTCACCTTCTACTTTTTCGACTTCAGTATAACTCAGAACCTCTATGTTTGGATGCCGGCCGACCTCGACCAGTTTGGGCGAGAGTATTCACATCGAGCAGTCATTGGTGGGGAAGGTCTTATCGAGCTGGGCCATATGGCCGCCGATGGCAGGTAGTTTATCAACAAGGTAGACCTTAAAACCAGCATCAGCCAGGTCAAGCGAGGCTTGAATACCGCTGACGCCTCCTCCAACGACCATTACATCTCCATAGCCCTTAGCAGGTTTCTGAGTTCTCTCATCTGGTAATAGTTCTTTTTCCACTTTATTATTCCCTTACCGGATTTCTTGGCTTCACCGAATCACTTCCCGGATGATTTCCGTAATATCTTTAATCTCTACTGCGTCACTACCCTTCACAGATAACTTGCTGTCCTCGAAATTGGTGATGCAATACGGGCACGAGGTAACCAGTACCTCAGCCCCGGTATCCATTGCCTGTTCCAGTCTGATATCGGAGAACCGTTCACTCTTCGGGGTGTCCATCCAGATCCTGCCGCCTCCGCCTCCGCAGCAGAGACTATTCTCCAGCGAGTCAATCATCTCAACCAGTTCCAGACCGGGTATCTTTTCCAGGACCTCCCTTGGTTCGTCATATATGCCGTTATGGCGTCCCAGGTAACACGGGTCATGATAGGTGACTTTCTTCCCGCACTCTCCGGTGAGTTCAAGTTTTCCGTCGTTAATAAGTTCGAGTAAATACCGGGTTATATGCACCACCTCAAAATAGACATTAAATTCGGGATACTCGTTTTTGAAGGTGTGGTAGCAATGAGGGGAAGAAACAAGGATTTTATGCACTCCATTTTCGATAAACGTTTTAATGTTTTCTATAGCCAGGCGCTCGTATAATTCCTCATCACCTGTCTTACGGATGCTTTCTCCACAGCAGTTCTCTTTTTCTCCAAGTATCCCGAAATCTACCCCTGCCCTGTTAAGGATACCGACTGTGGCAGCAGCCACCTTTTTTAATCTCGGGTCATAGCAGAGATAGCAGCCGGGAAAATAAAGAACTTCCATCCCTCTGGTGAACGGTTTAACATCAAGACCTTCCGCCCAGTCCGCCCGGTTTGCCCGTGCTTCACGCAGGGGGTTACCTTCAGCGCCGAGGCTGGCACTCACGGTGTGGATTGGAGCCGGAGAAATCCCGTACTCCGAGGCAATCCTGCGGAAGGACAGGCTAACATCTATCGTGCCCACTCCCTCGGGGCAGCGTTGAGGACAGCTTCCGCAGGTGGTACAGCGCCACATATCTTCGCCTTCTATTTCGGGGAGACCGAAGGCGGCCTGCCGGACTATATTGCGCATACTGAAGTTTGTAACCCTGTTCCAGGGGCAAACAGTATCGCATTTTCCGCACTGATAGCATAGTTTATAGCCTTCTCCGCCGGCTTGCTTTATTTCGTCTATTGCCTCTCTGAAGCGTGATATAGTCTCCACTGTCTTTCCTGACCCTCTTCTTTTGCCTTAACGTTAGTCCTTCTGTGACATCCGGGCAACAGCATCCGCAACCTTTTCCAGTCCGTACTTGTCAACAAGTGATTCCAGTCCCGTTTCCATCTCCCCCAGCTTCTCTTCCTCTTCGACTTCCTCTTCCCTTTCTTCGTAGGTCAGGGCATCGGATAAGCACCACTGAACACACATCGGCTCCTCCAGCGGAGGGTCACTTTCACACATATTGCATACCAGAGGAAGACCGGAATCCGGTTCTTTAAAAAGTGTTCTGGACGGGCAGGCAGCCCTGCAGAAAGAACATTCGTCATGTTCATTTCCGTCCATCACGTATTTATATCTGCTGACGCACTCGGCTCTGGCGTACTCCCCGGCGATTACAGGAATAAAAATATCTTTCAGCGGTTCACAGGTCACCCCGATATGAGATTTCGCCGGGCTATTACTGCCGTACTGAGGCTCGGCGTGAAAGGCGGAGCAGGCTACCTCACATGCCCGGCAACCGTTGCATTTATCAACATCTATCTTGATTACCTTAACTGTTTTCTTTTTTTTCTCACCCATCACCGCTCAGTTCCTCATATTATTTTTTCTTTGTCTTCGCCGGAGTCTTTTTTGAGGGAGCAGCTTTGTCATTTTTCAGGATGCCCCTTTTCAGGAAGTCTTCACTGATGTAACCCAGACCCAGTTCCTGCAAAGACTCTCTGGTAGGAATTCCCTGGTTATTCCATCCCTTGAATTTGTAATATTCGTCCAGGAGCTTCGTTTCAAGCTCAGGAAACCTTCTTCTCCAGTGGTCCTCAGGCGGCTTCTCATCACTTCTCCTCATGCCTCTTCTTATATTAATCGCTCTGAGCAGAGTCCGGTTTCTCCGGGCTATTTGTGATAACCCGGCTTCATCGATATCGATTCCGGTCGCCGACGAGATAAAAGCCGGGAAATTGTGTATATGATAAGGAGGTTTAAGGGGGAACGATGACAGACCAGCGCACACTCCCAGAGAGTCATCGATATAGTGCATCTTCTCCTGCCAGTCAACAATGTCGCAGGCTGCTTCAACGGTCGGGTAATAAGGATTCGAGTGTTCTCCGCGAGGGTCCCAGTCAAGAAAGTATTGCTTGAACTTTTCATCGGGAACCTGTATCCAGTCCTTTGCAAAATTTTCCCTCTCTTCTCTGGTGGCAAAGGGTTCCTGAGGGAAAGACCCTTCAATCTGGGTAATGTTTATCTTCTCACCGGTAGCGTACATAAGGAAATAGACGGGATTCAGCATTCCCAACTTCAGAGGCAACTGCTCATGTTTTTTAATAGTGTTATGGTCATATTCTTCGGCGCCATTACCAATCTGGCGGGCGGCGTGATAAACGCCATTGGCCAGAACATCTCCTATCCCTTCCCGCCGTACGATTCTGTCAAGCAACCAGAAGAACCTGCCCTCGTTATCGGGTGGAAATCCCGGCAGATCCTTATCAGTTAAAATACCGGCTTCACAAAGCTCCAGGGCGAAAGCCATCACCTGAGGGGCAGTGAATCCGTCCACGCCGTACTCCGTAGCCCGCTGAGCGATTCTAAAACCGAAATCCAGGTCTGACATGGCTGCCATTGTATAGGTAAGCTTCGTATAGCATTTCATCATGTACTTAGAAACTCCCGGGTAGGAAACTATTGCTCCGCATTTCATCGGACAGTTATAGCAGCTTATTAACCGCTCTAGCACACTTTCCTGAGTTTTTCTCCACTTCCTTTCAACATTCCTGGTCCAGAAATCTCTTCTTCTGTGGCGGGCATTTCCCCAGGTGAAATTGGCGGTGTGCCACTCCTCATCATATAATGCCATCTCCTGAGGTGAGCCCAGCCCGGCTATAATGGGAGGTACTCCCGGTATTGGATTTTCATTTCTCCATTTAATATACTGCAGCACTTCATTGCAGAGCGCGAAAAACTCTGTCGGGCGGGCAATATTAATTTCCTTTGTTCCGCGGACGGCTATTGCCTTTACCCCTTTATCGCCCATAACGGCGCCTATTCCTAATCTACTGGCACTGGACCTGCCATGCTCGATGGAGGCATAGTATACCCGGTTTTCACCGGCAAGGCCTATAGATGCTATCTGGGCTTTTGGTTCGTCCAGCTCCTGGCGGATGAGTTCTTCGGTTTCAACAGCGCCTTTACCTCGTAAATGAGAAGCATCCCGTATTTCTATCTTGTCATTGTTTATCCACAAATAGACCAGGTCAGGTGACTTGCCGCGGAGGACGACTTTGTCATAACCGGCAAACTTCAATTCCGGTGCCCAGAATCCTCCCATCATTGAATACGCCATCAGCGAAGTCTGAGGAGAAAAGGTAGAAACAATGGTACGATTGGCGCCGGGAGCAGGTGTGCCACATAAAAGACCGGTGCCGAATATTAATAGGTTATCAGGAGAAAAGGGCTCGATTTCAGGGGGAACCCTGTCCCATAACATTTTGGCGTTGGTACCCAGTCCGCCGAGATAAAGTCCGGTTAATGCCGGGTCAGTTCCTTCTTTCTCGATATTTCCCCGGGAAAGGTCAATCTGCAGGTCGACTCCTGTCTCCGCATACCTCATTTTCTACCCTCTCAGGTTGCACAGTATCATAATAATTTTATTAAGAACGAAAAGTTAATATGCTTCTACCACCGAATAAAAATACTCATTGGCTTTTTCAGTCAGCAGGTCGTGGAATTCCTGAAACAGAGCTGCCGCCTTGGGCCGTAACCAGTCTTCAGGTAACAGTTCTTCGGGTAGGTCAGGGTCATAGAAGGGTAATTTTCTGTATTCATGAATCAGAGCAAATCTTTCCACGAAGTGCTCACTGGCCTCGACAGGCTCAACGGCCTGAAGGCGCTGCAGCCAGTTCTCATATCTGGGCTGGTATTCCGCCATAAATCTGGCGTACATTTCATGTATCCGGTCCAGGTCCCAGCACGTTGATACTACTTTACTGGCATCAACAAGGCCCTGCTGCCTGGCCTGAAAGATTTGAATACGCTCGGTGACACCGAATTTTTCCGCCAGCTCTATCACTTCCGCGGTTAAATCATAGGGTGAAATCATGGTAGCCCCTCCCAGTGTCCCGTATCCCATCCAGATTAGTTCGCGGCGGAATAGGTCCCTCGTTTTCCGGTTCTGTTCGGGAATCGAATAGGTCACGATATTCCAGGTCCCGTCCCAAGTGGTGTCTTTCCTGACGAAGATGCGCTGGGCTCCCGTGGTGAGCAGGTTATGTCCCTCTGTGGTCAGGGAGTAATAGCTTTTGCGTGCCCGACTCTTTCCCCTGCTCCTTACTTTTAGCAGACCGGAACGGCACATTCGGGATACCGCCGACCTCACCGCCTGCTCGGAAAGCCCGAAGTTACCGAAGAGGACTATCAGACTCCCGATGCCGATTTCTTCTCCACGGTCGAGAAGGTAGTCCCCGTACAGGGTCAGCATGGCTGATTGCGGACGAATAACACGTTTACGAGTATTCTGTGAACTTAAAGTCTTATATGTCATTTAATTTATATGGCGTTTTATTTTCGTTATATAAATAATAAACACATTCGGCATTTTTGTCAATAGGGAGCTAGAAAACTTTTTACTTAATTATGGTTGCACAGGCAACAATGAATACCAATATTTCTTTAGCCGCTGTGGTTCCCTTCGGCTTCGCTCAGGACAGGCTAGCTACTCACCATGAGCGGCACGCATTCCCACTCATCCTGAGCTTGTCGAAGGGTCTCTAACTAAGATTGAGAAGAACCCTAGAAAAGGTATCAGTTGATACTCCCAACCTGAACATGAACTCTGTTTTACACCTGGTTGAAAGTGCTGTAAAATAAACGAATTCACAGAGTCCTCAGTTAAGTACCCGCGCTCTCGACCCCGCCTGGCAGGACAGCAGTGACGAGAATATCGGATTCTGGGGATAGAACACGGTCAGTAAGCTAAGAGCCGAACAATGAGAAGAGCCGCACTGCAGAAAGACTGGACAAAAGGCAGCATTGCCGGTAATCTCTGGTCTCTATCCTGGCCTATTATTATCACTCAAAGCCTGAATATGCTGGGTCCCACTATCGACATGATTTGGGTGGGGAGACTGGGAGCAGCCTCTATTGCCGGAGTCGGTATTTCCGGCATGGTCGTCCAGATGATTAACTCGATAATGATGGGCCTTACCACCGGGATGAGGGCGATGATTGCCCGCTTCGTTGGAGCCGGTGACGCCGAAGGTGCCAATCACGTGGCGAGGCAGGCTTTCACTGTCAGCGCCGGCTTCGCCCTGCTTATGGCAGCAATAGGCATTTTCCTTTCCGAACCGATATTAATCCTGTTCGGCCTGGAGACCGACGTCGTCGCCGAAGGGACGGCATACATGCGGATAATGTTCATCGGCTCGGCGGCAATGTCCTTCCGGATGATGGGTGAGGGAATTATGCAGGCCTCGGGAGATACGCAGACTCCGATGAGGATAGCCGTTTTCTACAGGCTTTTCCACGTTGCCCTCTGTCCTTTACTCATCTTCGGCTGGTGGATATTCCCCAAACTGGGTGTCAGCGGAGCGGCTACGACCAATATCATCTCTCAGGGACTGGGACTGGTTGTCGGATTATGGATACTCTTTACCGGGCGTACCCGGATGCGGCTATCACTGAATAACTTTCGCTTCGCCCCAGATATAATCTGGCGGATAGTCAGGATTGGAATTCCGGCTGCTGTCACCGGCATGCAAAGGACTCTTGCCCAGCTCGTTTTAATGTGGATTATTGTTCCGTTCGGCACGCTGGCGGTGGCAGCTCACACGCTGACGCACCGGGTAGAAGGAGTATTGGGAATGCCCGCCGGGGCACTGGGCTCAGCAGCAGGAGTACTGGGCGGGCAGAACCTGGGAGCAGGCCAGCCAGGGCGGGCAGAAAAGACCGGCTGGCTGGCAACAGGCTTTGCCGAGGCTTTCATGTTCACCTGCTGCCTGGCAATATTTCTCTGGGCAGAGCATATCATCGGTATCTTCAGCCCGGAGCCGGAAGTAATAGAGATAGCCAGCGATTTTCTGAGGATAGCGGCGGTCGGCTTTCTGGCCTTCGGCTTTGTTATCGGATTGCAGCAGTGTCTGGCCGGTATCGGTGATACAATGCCGGCAATGGCGGTAAGCCTGGGGACGCAGTGGCTGATTCAGTTGCCCCTTGCCTATACTGTACCGCGAATTACAGACCTCGGCGTATACGGCGTACGCTGGCCGATGGCAGGTAGAATGTTACTCTCCGGCACTATCTATGCCATCTATTTTAAACTCGGCAGATGGAAGCGGAAGAAAGTCTGAGGTATCACAGCACTGTATCGAAATAGGAACAGGCCGGGTATTCATAAATACCCGGCCTATTTCATTATCATGTAAAGGGCGAGGTTATCCTTTTCCAATCCTGAACATCTTCGTTCCGCATACGGGGCATGTTCCCTGTGTAGCTGGTTTACCATTTTTCATGGTAATAGATTTGGCATCCTTCATGTCTCTTTTCGAACGACATTTCACACAATATGCTTCCATATGAGCCCCTTATTATGAGTTATTCTTCGTAACTTTATTCAGATGTCAGTAGCCCATCGATTTCTTCATGTCCTGGTCAACCCAAGCGTACCTGATTAATCCTACCCCCTGACCGTAGTGGTTTTTCAGCCAGGGCCACCAGAAAGCGTAGCTGTAGGGTAACGGGAAGGGTATAACATAGGCTTGCTCCATGACGTAATGGTTAACCTTCTTAACCGCTTCGTAAACCCTGGGCATATCTACAAAGAGATACTCGTCCTGCTCGTTAAAGAGGTCTTCCAGATACGGGTCTGTTCCATACGGGCTGTTGATATGACTTATATTCAGTATCGCAGGGCCCCGGGTAAAAGCCTGATAAAGGTGCATGTTGAAAAACGAACCCGGGAAGGTTCGATAGAGCATTTCATCGTATGGAACGCCGGCACCGACGTGTGCAGTATAAGCTCCTCCTTCTTTAATATCCAGCTCCAGCTCGACTCCTATTTTTGCCCACATCTCTTTTATTATTGATAGTTCATCGACACGCTCCGGAATAGACTGGACAATAATACTGGTCTTGAAACCATCGGGGTAGCCGGCTTCGGCCAGAAGTTGCTTTGCTTTATCTGGGTTATATTTGAAAAGCGTTTGAATCGCCTCCGGAAGCTTATCTAATGGCTCGTAGAAAATCAAGGTCGGATTTGCCGGCCAGTTCACTATTTCAGCCTCACCAAGATAGTAGTCTTTCTTGATTATTTCGAAATCGGTAGCCATCATAAGCGCCTGGCGTACCCTGACATCACTGTAAGGATTTTCTTCCTTTTCCTGCGCCATGCCGATTCCTTGCATTCCAGTTACGAATTTCACGTACTCGAGATCAGGAGCCGTCTTCCACAGGGTTTGGGCGTCAGTCAGCGTGACACCTGCTTGAAAGTCAAGCTTGCCGGTGCGCAGCGCTGCATAAGTAGTGGACAGGTCAGCTATTATCAGTTCCTTCATCGCATCTGGATAAGGCAGCTGGTTTCCCTTACCAGGGCCTGCCGGGTCTTTTTCCCAGTAGTTCGGATTTTTCTTGTAATTTAGTACGCTTCCTGGAACATAATCAACCAGCATGTAAGGTCCCGTCCCGACGGCGTTTCGCCAGTCTGCCACGTTACCATATTTGGTTATCACTTCGGGGGGATAGACCCGGAAAAATCCAGCCCCTTGGATTATCCATACAAATGCTGTCATTATTTCTTCAGGTGTCCTGATGGTTACTTGCATGGGACCTGTTTTTTCAATAGTTGCCGACGCTGTTACTTTCGGCTGTCCGCGTACTATCCATGAGTTGGGAGTATTCCCATCTTTGTTGAGCAAGTAGTTAAAGACGTATACGATATCATCCGCTGTCAATTCCCGGCCGGCCATCAGACGCCCGGCTTCACTATCGACGGGTTGCCAGTGGACACCCTTGCGAATGTTCAATACCCAGACACCTTTTTCGGGTATTTCCCAGCTCTCGGCAATCTGAGGCCCGTATGAGTCCTCTATTGAGCCGGCACCAGCGGCATAATTGGTAACTCCGCTGCCGGCAGGCCCTCTAAGCCAGTCGGAGCCCATGAATTGCTGATATACAGTATCCACCAATGCTCCGGGTGCGGCATCGTGGCGCTATCAAAATTAGTCGGATCCATTACAGAACGATAGGTAATAGTTCCGCCATACTTGGGCTTATCGGGAGAAGGTAATGTTTCTTCCTCTTCCTCTTCTTCCTCTTCACCGATTACAACCTCTTCTTCCTCCTCTTCTTCCTCTGCCGCCGGACCGCAAGACGCCATTACCAGGGATATCGCCATCAAACAGCTCACCATCAACCACACAACTTTCTTGGCCATTTTAATTTCACTTCCTTCTTAGTAAACTGAAATTAATAACATCTCTTTCTGAAATATTTGTACTGACAGGTGTTTGTTAATCACCTTTTTCCCAAATGTCATATAAATCCCATTATATACCTCCCACTTTCACCAGCCCTGCCACAGACCTTCTTAACACCGGCTGACGTCCACCTCAGGTATCAGGTGAACGTCAGCCACCAGGCCAGGTATAAACGCCTGTAACATCCTGCTTCTTTTATAGCAGGGCTAGCTCATCTAAATTATAATCCTATATATATTCGCCCTTTTTGGCTTGTTTCCCGGAAATATTTCCCCTGCTACAGATAAATTTTCAACCTCAAAAAAAGGACATCAGAAACCGTCAGTAAATTCGATGATTCCTGATGCCCTGTCCGGGCGGAGCATTTCCCCGCTCTAGCTCATATATTATTCTTTCCCAGCTTGGCGGGAGTATAGTCCATAGAAAGAGTTTTGTCAAGACGTGGGTGAAAATAATGGCTTCAGCCAGTAAAAACCGCTCCCGATATGGGAAAAACAGCCGGATTTTCTATCGACGAACTGGCAGCGGTCAGTTCCGCCTGCCCCACAATAGTACACCGCAAAACAGAGTAATTACCACCATTGCTGCTCCCACGATGGAGAAACTGGTATTGAATCCGTAATTATCGATAATATAGCCGATTACCGGGGCTATTGCCGGACCTCCCCGGCTGCCCAGGTAATAGATACCTAGGACTGTAGAGCGGTTTTTCTCTGAAGTATTGCTGATAATGTAAGCCTCGGCTACAGGCATTCCGAGGTACATCGACGTGCCAATGACAACAAGTATCACTGAAAAGCCGATACCGAAACCAACCAGGTTCAATAAATAAATCACCGGACCGGCAACCAGACCTACCGCCAGTATTACCGGTATCCTGCCGAATCGGTCAGATGCCCATCCGCCAAGCGGACCGGCCCAGAGTCCGCCTATATAGGCAAGGGACAGCATGGCCGCGGCAGCTTCCTCAGAGGCATCGAAGTTATCGACAATATAAAGCGGGATGAAGGATATAACGGAGTAAACAACAACCATCTGGCTGACGCCAAGGATAACAAGCGCCGTCAGCCGGCGAGTATTCCCCGGCGTAGAAATCAACTCCGTATCACCGGAGATAGTTCCCTCTTTTTCTCCACCTGTATATACCAATCGCCCCAGCAGTATGTAGAAAGCGATACCAATAACAATAGCCGGGATAGAAATAGCGATGAACGTGCCGCGCCACCCGAGGGCACCGGCAATTCCGGCAGTTATCAGCGGTGCCAGGAAGAAGCTTGCGGAACCACCAATCTGGTGAAATCCCAGTGCCTTCCCCCGGTTCTCCTCGGTAGCCGAAGCGGAGACCATTGGCGCCGCCGCCGGGTGATAACCGCCACCGGCCAATCCCAGTATCACGAGTAACAGGCCGAGAATAATATAGTTCGGGGAGAGACCGATTAAAAGTCCGGTCACGGCTATTCCAGCGACACCGATGGTCAGGACAATGCGGTTTCCGATGCGGTCTGCCAGCCACCCACCGGGAAGCTGACCGACGCCATAGGCAAGGTTGTATGCCATAAGCAGCCATCCGGCCTGGGTATAGTTCAGGGAAAAATCGTTGCGGATATAGGGCAGGAGGGGTGTTAGAAGCGCCGTCATAAGGTGATGGATAAAATGGGCAATTACAAAAAGAGGCAATAAACCGGTAAGGAACGAGAAAAATCGGTTATTTCTGATTTTATCCTCCTGACAGGTCTAAAAATACGTTTCTACCCTAACTTTATTTCTTGCTTCATATTATAGTAATCCAGCGCTTTTCTCAAAGCAAAAGCACCGCGTTCCGGGGAAATGAATACAGGCACACCGCCGCTCTGGAAACCCTGAATTATCTCCCCGGCCAGCTTTACTCCATCGGGTGAAAATGACCAGGAGAGAATAACCATCACTGGTTTGAAGGTATTTCTGCTTATATCAATCACCGAATTAATATGTTCCTCCATCGTGTCGCTGGAGCGTGCATTCATCAATAGCACCATACTGTCGATATTCTCGTCCCTAACCAGAATTTCCATGATGCGTTTCATCCGCCTGTTATTGGTATTGGCGGTATCTACGGGATTTTGATAAGCCCCGCCTATCATGTCAAAGAATGTTGCCAGCTCATCATATGATTTCCTGGTAAGAGCGGGCACTTTCAGTCCGGCTTCGGTAAAAACATCAGCGGTTACTACCGATTGCCCTCCTGAACCTCCGGTTATTCCCACTCCTTCGCCCGGTACTTCCGGCAGGTAAGCGAGGGCTTTCAGGGTATCGATAAGCTCCTCCATTTTGGACACCCTGATAGCTCCACCCTGCCTGACGGCAGAGTCCCATATTGTTCTTGACACGGCCAGCGTCCTGGTATGAGAGGCACTGGCTCTTTCTCCTTCTACAGTGCGTCCGCCTTTCCATATAACCACCGGCTTTCTAGCAGAAACTTCTCTTAGCGCAGTGAGTAATCGTTTACCGTCCCTGACTCCTTCTATGTACATACCGATGGCTTTTATTTCCGGGTCCTGCCCGAAGTACTCCAGGTAATCGGGAGAATCAAGCACCGTCCCGTTACCAAAGCTCACCGCTTTATTAATATCCAGTCCCTGGAGATGTGCCTCACGGTTGAAGGTTACGGCGTGCATACCGCTCTGCGAGATTAAGCCCACATGCCCGGAATAACTCTCAGTCCAGGCACTGCCGAGTCCCAGCCCGATTCCAGGATTGAAGACCCCCATGCAGTTGGGACCTATCAGGTGAAAGCTGGCTGCTTCCGCTTTTTCAACAAGCAGGCGCTCGAGTTTAATCCCTTCCTCGGAATTGCTTTCGGAAAAGCCGGCGGTAAAAAAATGAGCGGCGGTAACATCCTTACGGATGCAATCATCAAGGATTTTTGGAGTTACTGCCCTGGGTACGGCAACAATAACAAGGTCTACCGGCTCAGGAATATCCAGCAAGCTGGTATAATTCTCCACCCCCATGGCTTCTATACCCTCGATTTCTTTCGGGTCGACCTGCACTGAATAGAGTTTGCCCTTGAAGTTGCTATTGGAGCGGGACCACATAAAGTTGTTTTCACCCTTATCGCCCACAATGGCAACGCACTTGGGATTAAAAGCCCTGTCAAGTTTGCTGAAATCTACCTTCATTTAGTTTCTTCCTTTTATCCCGGCCGGTGCATATGGACTCTATAATACCATACTTTTTAATTCTGTGGCCGGGATTTTGTCTGACCTGAATACGCGTGGTTGGACCGTAGCATAATAGCATAAATGTAATTAAAAAGCCCCCTGTTTCTCTGAGACTTCAAGGACTTTATAGCCTGTAAACCGCCAATAGAAGCCGGATTAAAAGGTAAAGGTTGAAAACGAGCGGGTTATTTACGCAATCCGGGTGAATCCAGCCAGAAACCAGCGAGTTTCATCTCGTTATCTTCTTCCTGGAAAACCGCCCTTACCGTAACGGTGCCCGGTTCTTCTGTAAACTTCGCATCGTAATAGGCTACTTCATAGCCGTTTTCCACTTTTACCGAAGTAAAAGTCTTGCTCACATAAGTACCGATTTTCCCTGTAATAAGCTGATTCGCCTGCCGGAAAGCGTCTTCTGTCAACTGGCTCCGGGCTTCATCGTTAAAGAGATTGACATACCTATCGTAATCTCCGCTGCTGATGCTCTTCAGTGCACTTTCCACAACGGGCACGGCATAGTCCGGCTCTTCCGCCGGCTCAGTATTCGTGCCACAGCCACTGAAGGCAGTAAATAAAAGCGTTAGAACAAGTGATATGCAGAAAATCAGATTCTTCAAGCATCTCTCCCCGCAAATATATTATTTAAATAACTATGACTCTCCACGCCGGTTTCAAAAAGACGCAGCATCTCTTTATCCTCCGTATCAACTACAGGAGGACTTCCTCCAACATACCCCGGTAAAGAAAAACCGCTCTAACTCTTTACTTCTCTGTCGTAAGTTTTCTGGGGCCCGGTGGCTAAAAACCAGATAGGATAATCCACTCGTCTGAAATATACCGGGCAGTGCTCAAGCCCTGCCGGACAAAATACCATGCAGCTTTTAGTGATTATATGTTTCTCGCCGCCAAGATAGAGTTCTATCTCTCCGCCCAAATCCAGAGGGTCGTCCGGATTGGTGCCGATAAATCCAAGATATTCATCGAAGTCGTGCGAGTGCGCCTTGTCCGGATGGGGTTCATCCGAAGCCTTATACCACCAGGTACCCATGAAATAGTAGCCGCCTTTGACAATCTCACCGTCCACATACACGTTGACTTTTCGAATATCTCCTGTCTCTTTCCATCCTTCAATATCCTGGTCCCGCGGTTTTGTAACTATATATTTTCCGTACTTTGTCTCAGCCATTTTCACTCCTCCTTTATAGAGCGTTTTTTATGTCCACCATTATACTCCGAACATCAGGAAAGTAACACAGATATATAAGACAGTCAACCGGTATAAGCGTGTGGAAACAATATCATCAAAAACAGAGAGGCAAAATCACTTCACCAATGGACTTTGTAGCTAGAGTCAGCTTCGAAAGGGGTGAATGACGATCAGGTTGACAGCGTAATAAGTCGGTGATAGATTTGAGCCAAATAGAGAAAGGGGGTCTCAACATGGCTAAATACCTGATTGAGGAAACTTTTTCATCTCAGGCAGCAGCAGGTGTAATGCAGAAGCCTTCCTGGGAGTATACGACACTCGGTTGAGTCCCGACAAGCCCCTTTTCGCGACGTGGCGTTTCTGGGTACAGGCACAGACTCCTTTATGCTCATCTCTTGTTGATGAAAGGTGAACAGAGGTATAATACCCATAATAAATCAGCAAAAGGCAGATTCATGACTGATATAGAAAGGACTTCCCCACTTCCACCAAGACTCAAACGGTTATCTGACCGTATGCGTGAACTCATCAATGAAGGCAGGAGCGTTGCGGAACTAGAAAGGCCGTCAGAGTATGGAACCGAATACATCATGGACAAACCTGCCCTCCATTCATGGCTGTCTAAAGTCGTTAACATAATAGAAACGAGTTTTGGAGTACAGAGTTCTCAATCTCGCCATCTCTCCCAACTTATGCCGAACGGGATTCAATTTGTTGAACATTCCCACGAGGTGCTTTCGATTGTTGGCTTACTGTCTGGCGCTCTCAATGACCTTGAAGGCGGGTACCTTCTTAAACAAGAATTCTTTATAGCGGGAGACCTATTTGATTCCATTCTTGAGCAAGCTAAGCATCTAAATCAAACTGGTTATAAAGACCCTGCTGCCGTACTTGGACGTGTGGTACTTGAAGACGCTCTTCGTCGCATCGCAAAGCGAGAAAGCTTGGATTCAAGTGGTAAGGCTAGCGCAATCAACGACTCGCTTAAGAATGAAGGCATATATGCACAACCGAGATGGCGTATGGTTCAGGCATGGTTAGACATAGGTAATGCTGCCGCGCATGGTAAGACAGATGACTTTACTGAACAAGATGTTACTAAAATGATAGAGGGTATTACTGAATTCCTAGCCGATAACTTTAAAGTCTGAGTTATCACTGGAGGTGATCAGCAGCGTTGGACGCCTTAACATTTGTATCTAATCTAATCTCATCTATTATTTGGCCACTCATTGTGATCTTTATTGTTATTCTCCTTAGGAACCCTCTCCGAGAGCTTATTCGTGACTTGGGGCGGAGGCTTCATAGCATCAAGTTTCCGGGAGGTGAAGCCGAATTCTCGCAGGAGTTGGCTGAAATCAGGGAAGCTGCTGATGAGGCTAATCTTCCTCCTGTAGAAGCTGTGCCAATAGGTGAACCTTTATTATTGAGGGTAGAAGGAGATGTAAGCCAATGGGCTAGGCTAGCGGAATTGTCTCCAACGGCCGCGATAACCGAGGTATGGCGGCAGGTTGAAAATGCGATGCGCGAGGCGGCTAGAAGATTTGAAATCCCAGAGTCGGAGACCCATTCCGCAATCGCACTGATTAGAGCATTGGGGAAGCGTCAAGCTCTCAGTGCTGAAACGATTGCCATAGTTAGCGACTTGAGAGGTATTCGTAATACTGCGGCGCATGGGATGAAGGTTGAGATATCACAGTCGGATGCAATTGAATATATTTCACTCGCAAGAAGAATCATTGCCGCGTTACAGGTTTAACAATCTGACAGCATACCCTATGCAATATGTTTTCGACTCAGTACTCCATCCACAATCACATAATTCCGCATCAAGTTGGTTTCTTTATCTATGAAGTAACGCATCCAAGCAAGTGACTTGAGGGCGTCTTCTTTGGGAGTCAGCCCATGTCCATGTGCGTAATCGTTTCGTAAGTCTGCCATACTTTTGCATAAATCAAGAGTCTCTGATGAGAGGACTTGATTCTTCTGCAATATACTTCTTACTTGCTTCATATTGTGATTCCGTGTGGCACCATAGGGTGCAGCTTTGTCCCGCTGGAACCTTTCAAATGAAATCCCGCACATTGCTACACAAGCATAGAAGTGCCCATCAACAAAAACATCCCTGACCTCTCTTATAAGCTTACAATAAGAGCCGTCTTCCATAAGCAAAGGCGGCAGTTGAGAAAGCCTTTCCAATTTATCATCAGGTGGTGTACCTTGCGTGTCAGATGACAGTTCTGCAGCCTGCTCCTGTAAATTCTTCGACAGTTTCTCTCTTAACTCACGCTTGGCTGAATTGGGTCTGAAGTCAACATAGGCAGGTTGCGTTTGTCCACTGACGCTCACAATCGCCTCGCCACATTCCTGAATCCACCCGTAATGACCCATAGGCAAGTTGACCTGAGTGATACCAAGGACTTGGGATAAGTCCGTACCACTGTATGCACATACCGTGTAAGGTGCAGCACCAGGAACCTGACAGACTATGCTGTACTGTGTAAGAATACTCATTTCAATACTGTGAAGCTAGTTCGCAAGATAAAAGAAAAAATGCAGTGATTGAATTCACTTTTCTCCTATTATGGGCTATAGGCACTTGCTTCATATATAGATACTGGCTATGTATCATTTTACACCGTTGAGCCATTAAGCTAAAGTGCCTTTGCCCAACTTCCATGATTCCAATAATCCAGCGTGCTAGTGCCTTTTCATCAGTCAGGCATGAAACGGATGCCGTTGGCTGGAATGGAAAGGCATGGCTAGTGATATTCTTTCCAATGTGACCCACGCCCGACTATACTGTCCTTAAACGCCCCTAAACGCCCGTAACCGCCGTGTACGAATCTGCTGAAATGCGCCATTATTATTACAGAACGCGAGACAAAGGAGGTAAAAAGAAATGGCGAGAGATAAGCAGCATGTGTTCTCCGCCAGGACGACGGAGAAGGGGTTGAGGCTCCTCAACCAGATCAAGGCGGAGAAGGGCATCGGCTGGGATGACCTTGTATTGGACGCCGTCTGTGGCCAGTATGGGCTGGACAAGGCGGTGATGGCGCTGCCGAAGAAAGAGAAACCCGCCAAGGAAGAGAAAAACGGCGAAATGTCCTCAGAGCAGACCACCGAAGAGCACTCGGCTGAAGAAAAAGTCCCAGTGAAAAAACAGGAAAAGAAAAAATAAACAGCGGAGGGCAAGGCGGTTGATTCACATGGTGGGGGCTATAAAATGAAGGGACCGCCCATTTCTGAGCGGCCCTGCCCTTTCACTAGGACAACTGAATCACGGCAAGAACGAAGATTGCAAAGGTGACGTATAGAAATATGAATCCAATGAGTCCAGTAATATCATCCGTGTCGACTAACCTCTCTACGTATTCAGGAAAAGGATTGGTAGCCCGAGTTATTTAATAGATAGAACTTTCCGCATGGAATTCGCACTGGTATAAAAATTAAAATTAATAATCTTTAAAGGTAACAAAACAAGCTTTTGTGATCTACTCGTCTCTAGACGGTTGACGTAAGTTTAAGTAGACACTAAGATTTACCTCATAAACGTAATACTAGAGTGATCGACAAGGAGGGACAGTAAGAAAATGGAGGAGATAACAGGCAAGTTTCCAAATTACGAGGTAAGCATAAAGGTCATATCTCAGGAAAATATCTGCACAGTTGGGCATAAGGTTGGTGATGAATGGGTAATTAAGGGTAAAGATTGCCAATGGAAAGCTCCCAGTATTTGTATGTTTGCTCTAGCATCTATATTTCCCACCTTGCAGATGATGATGTATGGTGGCTCTTTCCCTTGGGAACCTGATTCTGAAACAGCTCTCGTTGCCTGTCCTGATCCGAGGAGTCCTGCAGTTTTCGAACTTAAACGAACAGGAAAAGCTTAGCTAAAGCCTACCAAATGCAAAAATGCCCTCCAAACCTATGCTAATATAGTAATTCTTACATGTAATCGCCTTCTCAAAATCGTAAAGTAGAAAGGTATTGAATATTTGTACTCCAAAGTACGTGTAATGGAAAGCGGCCCGGCATGAACTTTAGAGCGTCGTGTAATCAGTTCATATTGTCTCTGCGGAGTGGTACAATGTTATTTACTATCTATCGGAGTTTTATGATATTTGCTAGGTGATGCAGATTTAACGCCCCAGAGACTTCAAGAGTTCATCGATATTGCTGGTTCGGAGTGGATTACCGAACAGCTAACTAGATATTCCACCTTTCGCGAAACTAATTCGCCGAATGGATATTGGTCACACCGACTACCTTCGATGTCTCCAGTCATCCCGCTGGTTTATTGGGGTTCACGAGACGTATATGTGCCAACTAATGAAATGCCAATGGGATATTGGTTCGGTGAACCGAAATCGATATTGGGCCGATTGGCAGCGCAGATCAACGACTTCAGCGATTATTGGAAAAACTTACCGGATAATGTAGGCATAAACAACATCCGAATGTTCCTCAGGACACCCGGTAGATTTGCAAGCTTCGAGCACGAGGTTCGGACGGCGAGCACTTACATGGCTAGGACACCATACCATATTGAGCCTAGGTTCTTTGACCCACGCAGCGGTTCAGGTGAACCCGACATTGTTCTTACCAAAAACGGTAGCAAATTTAATGTGCAATGTAAAGCTATGGACCCAACAAAGAGTTCCAATATTTCGTTTAACCTGTTCCAGTATCTCGTTGGCCGTGTCGGACGCATCTGTCACGACCACGACAGCCATGGGTTTCTTACTATATACCTTGAAGAATCTATGAATAAACCTCTTGTCAGACGAGACTTAGACTATGTTGTGAAAGCCGTGTACGAACTGCTCGAGCGGGGTAGAAATGCAGCTAGTAGTGCATCGTGTCCGGGCGGTAAATTCACATTCAAATCATCGCCTTCGAAACAGAGCTTCCCTCCGCATCTATGGAGCCAGTTTTCAATGTGGCAAGATGGTTACCTATTTCGCGAACGCAGAACTATACCTCGTGGGAAACACGGCCAATCGGTACTTGCATGTAGCATTACGGGCGGAAAGGTCCCTTCTTTCGAGAGCTATTTGTACCCTAAGCTTGAGGAAGCGGCTAAGGAAGCTCCAAAGTCAGACCCATTGATTATCTCTTTCCATTTATATCCGCCGGTACCTGTGCATGACTATAAGCGAAATCCGGCTGTTCAGAAGAGGGTTATTCCCGCTCTTGAGAAATTCTTCGAGCGAAATCGCCACGTTTGTCTCATTCTAATCTCTTCTTTCGCACAATTACCGATGCCTATATCTACAACCAAGCAGACAATTCTAACACCCGCTTGGGAAGTCGAGAGTCAATACTGGTCAGGTGAACGTCCAGACTACTACCCTGAGAATTCGCTGGCCGGTTTAATTGAAAATACCTAATGCCATCTCATCACCGACAAAAAATAGTCCGGAGCGAACACTGAACAAATGCCAGTTCTTGTTAGGTAACAATATAAGCTTTTGTTTAATATTGATACTCAGAAATTTATACGGTTGTTTGGACGGGGAGTTCGACTCTCGAGCCTGTCTCAGAATTCCTAAAATGGTGATTTTTTAAAGCCAAGCATTTGCTACCTCACGCCTGGGGGGCAACTTATGAGACAGCCTGTCTCCCCTACCTCCACCATAAAAGCTTCTCTTGAACCTAATATTATGAATATCACACAAAACATCGGTTTGGTTAGCCGGTTGAACAATAAGATGTTTTGTTCAACCCTGGCTAAATTAGGTTTCCGCCCATTTCCTGCAGCATAACATTCCTGTGAATAAAGGTCGTTTCCTTCACGGAGCAGTTCATACAGGTGTATAATGATCCTTGATAGTGAAAAACCAACCTATAGCAATCTGCACTCCCTGTTATTTTATTAATTTCTTTTACACAGGCAAATAGTACCTATTGTTTACGCTGTGAGTCTGGATAAATAGGTGGACTGATGAAAAAGCTGATAACGGGACTGATGTTAATAATACTGGTTATGGGCAGTATTTCTGCCTGCGGGACTCCGGTAGATACTTCTCCAGACCAGGAGGTGAACTTTCCAGACCCGAAATTCGAGGCACGTATCAGGACTCATATCAATAAGCCGGAAGGCCCGATTTACATCGGCGACCTGGAAAAGATAACCCATATAAACGCTGGCGATTTTGATATCTCCGATATAAGTGGAATAGAGCACTGTATCAACCTGCGGAAGCTGTTTATTATTGAGAACCACATAACCGATATATCTCAGCTGGCATCGTTAACCAGCCTTGAGATCCTCGACCTTCACACTAATGCTATAACAAATGTATCGGCACTGGGAGACCTGGTTAACCTGACTTATCTGGATATTCATAACAATCAAGTAACCGATGTTTCCGCTATATCCTCATTGAGTAAGCTACAATTCCTGAACCTGAGCAGTAATGAGATAACCAGTCTTCCTTCGTTATCGTTACTTACCAATCTTAGAGAATTACATGTTAAAGAAAACATGATAACAGATATTTCTCCCCTGGCTTCCCCGAGAAATCTTACTAAACTTGATATATCAACGAACCGGGTCTCCAATATTATTCCGCTGGCTTCCCTGACCAATCTCGACGTTCTTTTCCTTAATAATAATCGTGTTTCCGACATATCTCCGATTGCGGACATCAATAACGTCCAGTCGTTACGTCTCGGTGAAAACCAGATAGAAGATATCTCTCCTCTGGCGGACCTGCAAAAACTCCAGCAACTGAGCCTTGAAAACAACCGGATAGCTGATGTATCTCCTCTGACCGGTCTCAGGCTTCTGGCAGACCTGGACCTCTCCGATAACCTGATAGAGGATATAAAGCCTCTGACCGAGAATACCAGTTTCAATACTTTTACGGAGATTGACCTCGAAGGCAATCCCCTGAATGAGAAATCACTGAATACGTATATTCCCCAACTTAGAGAGAAGGGAGCGGATATCAGGTGGTAGTGAGTTTGAAGAAGATGGATATTTTATACAGATAGTGCTGGGGATACTGATTGTAGCTTCCTTGGTTTTCTGGACCGACTCTTTGTCACTCGACTATGTATAAGAACCCACACAAATATCTCACGGTCGTTCAAAGATGACAATTCAGTAAGGTGTTCGGGACTGCAAATCAAATGACAACCTTTTAGCATCTTCTGACAACAAAAGTCCAATTAGGGGACAATGGGCGCTACTGTACGATATGTAGAACTTTTACCCTTTCCTTCAGCATTTAGTCTGCCTTAATCGTAAATTAGTCCCTTTTTCCCCTCATTTAACAAAAAGTCATTAAGTGAAATCAGAAGAACTAGCTAGTTTTACACCCTCCCCGGAGCATTAGGATGAAATGGAAAAAGAAAAAGCCTCCCTATATAGGGAGGCTAATAATTCTGGGCAGTGGTCAGAGGCTAAGAGTAGAATTTACTCACTGAACACACAACTCGGGTTCGAATCCCCCTAGCTGGAGCCGGGGTTATAATAGGCAGAACTTTTTCAACCTCATTTGCAATGAGTGTATAATCAATAGGCTCGTATCTACTACCACGTAGTTGTACCGTAGTCCTACCGCGCATTTACTGTGGTTTTAGGGAGCAGCACCGATGGAGGTAGACTTAGCTGCGATTTAATGGTCTCACGAGTGGTTGAAAACCAATCGTCTAGTCTTAAGCATTCAACCAGCACCAAACCAATTTGGCATACATTATTATCAGGTTTCAACTTGAATTCTTCTCAGCAAGAGCAAGTAGGAATATATACAAAGCTACCGCAAGTATCAAGCCTCCAATCAGGCCGATTAACAATCCGATATCTATAGTGCTTCCCTCGTTGAGGATAGTTTTTGCCGCGTAAACAACTATAATGGTAACCACAGTAGTCAACAACATTCTCTTTACCATTGCCACTGAAATGCGATGCAAGTGTGGTGCTCGTTCAGTATGAGGCATTTCACCGAAGACTGTAATCTGGAGCGCAAATGCAGTAAGGAAAAGTAATAAAGCGAGCAAATAGAACTCTGCGATTGTTAATACTTCTATAGCTAAGTATTTTAATTCAAATAAGGAACGGTTCAAAGAAATTCCCGCTTCTATCAGGTGCCAAGTACCTGTAAAAACTGTTGCTGCAGAAGTAAATAACAAAGCAAATACCGCCACTTTGATACCCCAAGATGATAGCCAGAGAAAAATATGATATATGTCTATGTTCCGCATGATCTTGTTGTCAGAAAATATATTAATCACCAAAAGGGCTACGGAATATTCCCCTTTTTTTCTCTTTCCCAACAGAACGAATCTTCCAATCACATGTTCTGTTCCAAATAGATATGCATAAGTTTATCGGAGATTTATCACCTTCTTCTAATGAAAATCTGCTATCATCACGAATTAAGCCGTGGTGTGACTCCAACAATTTATAAACATATCCATCGCTATAGCTATCGAATGTATATATCCATAATTTATTTTTTATTTCTCTAATATTTGCGAATTCAATTGCTTCGGCTGATGAACCGGGGGTTATTGCCAATATTATGGCTAAATCCGAATCAAGAACTTCAGCTTTTAATATTGAATACCAATTACTGTTTTTAAAGTCCTTATCCCGGATTATAACGGTAAAACCGTATTGTGTTAGAACATATCCAATGTTCTCACGTAAATAGTAAAGCTCATCTCCTGATTTTGGTCCACCCAGCCATACTTTGAATTTCTTAACGTTACTCTTAATAAGGTTGACCAGTGGTCCAGGTAGCTCTGCTTCTCTTTTGTGAATCTCTTGTAACCAAGATGTTGTTATTTTCATTGTGTTTTGAGAAAATAAGCTATCATACGAAAAGCTTCAGATACTCCTTCCCGCTATCAGTCATCTGAACATAACTCTGATTACAATTAACGAAATGCGCAGCCTCAAGATCGAACAACGTATCCGAAAATTTATTTGACTCTTTTAACTCGTAGTATAGTTGTTTTCTTTCAACAATTTGCTTGTCAGCTAGAATGAGAAGTAAGTGCAAAGCTGTAGTACTATTCAATGACATTGCCAGCTCACTAAATACAGTCACAGGGACCTGAAATGAATTTTCAAGTGTTTGATACGTTCTTGGGGCAATTTGTTCGAAAAGATATTTAGACTCAATAAACCAAACTGGCTTTGAAGGTTGCGTATGAGAGTGCTTTGCCTGAAGTAAAATAAATTTGTTTTCAAAAATGCTATAATGGATCTTTTCTTCATTTGGGATAGCGAATAGATTAACTTCTGCATCCGCCAATAAATCAAGTGCATCCATATGATTTTGCCAGCTAGCATTACCCCAACAATCCCACATTTGAGACAATATACGGCGCCCCAATTGTTTCCAGTACGTAGGCGTTCGTGTTTCTCCAGATGGATACCAATTCTGAATGGAAGATATCATATTGACGATTTCCGAACCTGATGCAGCTTTTTCCCAACATACATATCTGTGCTTTTTGTCAGCTAGTGCTCTCATTTCGCCAGTAATATGTATAAATCTGCCAGGATTCCCCTCTTTTATTAATCGGTGTAAGCATTCATTTACTGTCGAATATACCCGTTTGTTACCTTCTACTTCAGAACCAGACTCGTCTAATATCTTAAATTGATTCGAATCTATTCTTGTAATACCAAGACTGGCTAAGGTTTTGAATAAGTCACCATTCTTTGTCATATCAAAACCTCCACTAAATTACTATTACAATTATGCTGTTTCGATTTTCGCCGTGCATCCCAATTTAGTTTTTCTTTCCATATGAATTCATCTTGGTTTGGTTTAAAAGAGAAACACAACGGAACGAAATCCCCAAACTTATCAAGTTTGCTTCTATTGGTACAAGGAGTTAATACCTCTAACTGATGGTCTCGTATTTCATTCGTAGAACTGTTATCCCAAATAATTCTGTTTTTGTAATATCTCGCTATTCCGTAAGGAGATGACAGAAGGTTAGAACAAATCTGAATCATTCCATTTGAGTGAACCAGTACTCTTTCCCCCATTTTTACCGGACAATAGCCATAGTATTCAGGATTTCTTTCAAATTCTTGTCGTGTTACAAAGCATTGAGGGAGTCTAACTGAGATAGCATATTTACCGTTTTCTATATTCTGATAAACCTCTCTATATGCACCAATCCAATCCTCGATAGATGGATCTAGATTACCCGTCCAAGTATCCATTGGGGCACCGGCTTTAAAGAGATCATGAAAATTAATGCCATGAACTCCTAGAGATTCAGCGAATCGAATCATATTGTGTATTCCCAAGTTGCCATGTTCATCACGACGTAAAAGATTCTTATGTATGCAACATGTAATATCGACTTTGTATCCTAAACGTACAGCCTCTATCAGATTCGACATACATATATCAAACGTATTTTTACCTCTAATACAGTCATTCATTTCAGAGTTAGGCCCATCTAGACTAAAGGTTATTTCGTCCAATTTTTTAAAATCATCCATTAGCATGAGTCTATGATTGAAAGTTCCGTTGGTACTAATCCTAATATATTCATATCCGAGTCTCTTCGCCGTGCTTATAAGTGTTAGCAAACTAAGATTTTCTTCTCGGGCTCCGTAGAGTGTGGGTTCTCCACCCAAAAGTGATAATTTACTCGCACCTAATTCCCTGAAATCAGATATCAGGTTAATTGCTTTATTAAGTTCTATCTCGTGCTCCTTAAGATGGAAAGTTAAACTTGGTTTATATATACATTGAACACACCTGAGATTACATTCGTCTGTAATGTACAAAAAGACCTGTTTTAATTTCCTAAAGTGGGATAAAAACTCATCACTTATTTGATATTTCATTTTTGTAAATCTCCTAGAACCAACTGTCGGGGTTTCTCTACTTCGAACAGTTGATTATCAGAGTCTTGTAGGTTCCTGAGTATATCCAGATTATCTTTGCTTTTTTCGTCACGTTCTGGGATTTCAAGTATTTTGGGAACGTTAATGAATCTTCTGTCCCTCACAAGGGAGTGAAAAGCCTTTAATCCGATATATCCCTCGCCAATTGACGCGTGGCGATCTCGCTTTGAACCTGGCATGGTTTTTGCATCACTCACATGGAATACCTTAATTTTCTCTGTTCCGACTATATTATTAAAGCGTTTTAGCGTAGCCTCATATTCTTCATAATCACTCATAGGATATCCTGAAATGAAAACGTGTGCAATATCAAAACAAACACCAATAAGCTCCGATCGATAGACATTTTCAATGATAGTAGCAATTTCCTCAAATCGACTTCCAATAGCCCCCTGCTGACCAGCCATTGTCTCCAGAGCAACTATACTAGTAAAGTCACCGGTATTTTCAAATACCGCATTTAAGGCATCTGTTACTCGTCTGATTCCTGCATTCCTATCAGTACCTCTCCAAAAGCCAGGGTGTAATACGAGAATGCGGACACCTAGTTGGTTCGCTCTTTTCAACTCATTTGATAAACGAACGATCGATTTACATCTAACGTCATTATCTACAGAAGCTAAATTAACTAGCAAAGGCACATGAGCTATTACTTCTTTCACATTGCTATTATTCCAAGCGGTTTTAAAGTCAAGTATCTCTTCGTTAGACAATTCTGGTACATCCCACCTTCTAGAGAGGGTGATATATACTTGCATACAATCACAACCCCAATCCTCAGCGTATTTAAAACCGTTGATCAATCCACCTATTGTTGGTACGTTAGATCCTAACATTATGCAACTACTTATCTCTACTTAGTGTTAATTGTGTGCATCATCTGATTAGTATAGCCCAAGGATAATTACCATTCAAGGACGAGCTTCGGTTGGATCACCTAAAAGCTGGTTCAACCTTCACCAGTATTGTCTACCCCTTTTATTTTATGATAAATCAAGAAAAAGATGTACTAGCGTTATAGGTATTTGAGAACCATTCTGAATATGTTGACTATGGTATGTATATTCATGAGGGCACAGAGAATTGTTTAGGTTTAGCGGTAAACATTCCTGAGTGATAATCTTGCGCTTGGCCATTGCTTTTTCAACACGTAAGATTGCATTAGATGTTGCAGAAACCACAACATATCCCATCATTATGCCATAATCATGCCCCCTTCCATATCTAGCTTTGACAAATCGCATTATACCTTCATCAACATAATCACCTGCAAGTGAGCTACCCTTACCTCTTAGCTTCTTCGCCTCTGCTGCTAAATACCGATCATTATCATTAGGATACTCTGTCCAACGGAATTTGATATCAATCCTTAACATTTCAAGGGGATTTTCAAGGTTACTCTGTGTACCTACTTGGGGATCCCAATTAATAATATCACTTACACCTTCTCGCTGAGCGTGCTTCATTTCATCGCTAAGGTATAGAGTGATATCATCCTCAGCTAAATCTGGCGTTGCTATGTTTCTTGCTCGAAGCCTACTCCATCCTGCTACAAGAAGATCTAAGGCTGCACTTACATATAACTGAGAAACAGGGAAGTATGGTATGCCCAAATAACTAGCATTAGTCATTGGATAATTACTCCATATGCTCGCGTACTACAGTGTCAGCATCATTAAGTGCGGAAGCCTCGTTCCACAGACGGCTTTCACTTGGCTTAATAATCCAGAAAGTCTCGTTATCATAAACTCTTAGGTTACGTTGTACATAAAGATGATCAGTGATTTTTAAGCGAAGGTGCTCTGATATTTGACCTAGAAGGTCCTGAATACCCGCTATTTGAAATTCATTAATCGTGTTAGCATTACCTCGTTTTTGTAACGTGAAATGACATGCTCTTAATGGTGCCTTTTGCACGTTAAATATTGTAGCTGAAAGCTGAAGGTCACCATGATATAAAATTTCATTTAGCTGCAAACATATTCGTCTTGCATAGTCGATAAGTTCTTGGGAAGTTGGTTCTCCAATCGCGAGACTATACTTAGCAGTCCTCCTTTGAAGTAAAGGATCTATCGTATATGTTATTGTATCCCTAATTAGAATAATTTCTTGCTCAGTTAGTTCATATAGACTGAATATTTCGTTATCTAGAGCATCTTCTGCTTGCTTTATATTATCCGCAAGTATTCCAATAGCGTTTAAAGTCCAGTTGTTTCGGAGCCAATTTTCCAAAGCCAGCACTCTATTCCATTTTGTACCAGAGCTTTCGTTAATAGAGGCTGGTACAGGTATATGCATCCAGTCTCTTGGCTCGATTGTCCTCCAATCCCAACCTAAAGCATAGCCAAACATAAAGGTAAAATATCTAGCTGCCTTTGAGTTAAGAACTGCATTCAATCGAAAGGCAAGCGACTGTGATGTATGCGCGAACGAAATTCCATAGTACGTATGGTCAATAATAGCTTGATTCATATCATTCGATGCTTCTAGCAAAGCAGCGCATTGTTTGTTATCTTGTAATGCTCTACAAAGAACTAGCATGGGTAATTGGAATTTACCTAATCTATAGACCTTTCGATAATTAAAAGGTTGAAGATCATGAAAGTCAATTCGATAGCGGCTCCTAAAGCCCGAAGCTAGAAACGGTAATCCTAGGAGTTTCGAAGCATCACGCTGTCCCTTGTCTGTTACGGAAATACCATATGCCCGATGGATTTGCTTACGGATTCCTGCTTCTAGCAGTACTCTATCTAAAGTGGGTAATTCCTGTGTTCTGGAGAGTAAGCGGAAGTCTCGCGGAGTACCACGGAAAGCTGACTTCCAGAGGAAAGAGTAATTTTGTAATAGATCTTGAGAAAGAGCCTGGATATCATTACCAGATATGACTATTTCGTCTCGCTTGCGTATCCCTGGATACCATTTTGGTGTTATATATTGTAACAAGGAACTAGAGTCCGGCTTTTTAGAAGAGTATATTACCACTGACGCTGGTAATCCAGCTGATGACATCTTACCGAATAGAAGCTTCTCACTAGCAAGGTCAGATAGGTTTACTACACAGTGCAAAGTGTTATTTTGCATAAACTTTTTTCTCCAGCGTTCGCCTTTCAAAGACGACTGGTGAAACAAGCGGCTACCAACTACGAGAGCAATTGTAGAATCCTTATTAGAAAAATCTCTGGAACGCCACATGAAAGCTTGGTCTGGTTTGTTGTCTGGAATATTTTCTTGCTGGCAATATTCTAAATCCCATTGACGTTCTATATTTTCAAGGTTCTCAGGTTTCTTCAGGGCAGTCCATGGGGGATTCCCAGAAATAAGATCAAATCCACCATTGGAAAATGGGAAATTATGATTAAAATCATGTTCAGTATTGAAAAAATCCTGGATGTATAGATTGGGTGGTTGGTTATCTTGCTGATTGTTTTCAAGCAGTGGAGGAAAACGCAGAGCATCGGGTGGTTGAGGGTCTGGATCAAGCTCTAAAAGTGCTAAGTAAAGACTAAAAGCTGCTACATAGACTGCATCGGGATCTTTGTCCATTCCGAAAATCTGCTTCTGCAGTGTCTCGTGAAGTTCCTCTCTATTCAATTCACGGCCGCATTCCTTTTCTTTAAGCCAGACAAGTCGTCTAAATGCCTCTACTAGGAATACTCCTGAACCGCATGCAGGATCGAGTATTCGAGCTTTAGGTCGGATATTTTTCATGCCCAGACTGAGGACCAGTTCAACTAGATTAAATCGTGTATAGTGAATACTCATTGCTTCTGCCTTTTCCGGGTCTCTCACATGGGCAAACATTTCATATATACTGCTGATCAATTCAATAGGGATGATATTAAATGAATAAGGCCAAAGCCTGGGTTGTGTGTCAGGAAAAGCCTTCATATCGTGCCCTGACAGGAAGCGGTAAAGAATATCTAAATGATCCAATTGAATATCTTGTTCCTCTTTTGAGGTAAGAGGGAACAAATCGCCGTTAAAAGTAGTACGAAGCCATTCAAAGAAGGTGTAGGTCTTCTCTTTATCACTAAGAAGCTCCTTAAATTCGGTGCAGTTGTAGGTATGAAAATTAGCCGATTTTATTATTTTTCTATCTTCCAGATACTTGACAAATATAGCTCTTCCAAGCAATGCGTGAGCCGTCGTAGAATCAAGTTTCTTGCCGACTAATAATCTTTCAGTTGTTGTCAGATCTCTTAGTAATGCCGAATCTACACGCTGGTCTGGGTTTACCTTACGTCCTTGTCCGGTTCGCCAAAACTCACCAGTGTCAAATTTGCTTTTGTGAAATTCCTCAACATTTTTGAGGTCCTGTTCAATACTACCTATTTCTCCAAGCAAGTGATTTTGGGGATTTTTCAGGTCGTCAGGCTGAGGCCGAGCGAAACTATTGTAAATTCGTATTGCATCAGTAGTGACTATCCAGAGAGTCGGTATTCGCCCATGGTTCCATATCTTAGTACGAAGTTGATAAATCATCTCATTGGTGAGAGTATCTGTGAATTTGAAATATATACAGGGAGTCCCTGGAATCTCATCTGTGGGGCCAGGTACTTCGTAGATAAGATCGGTATTTATATCAGTTTCCTTTAATAGGCTTCTATAGCGTAGATATGTGGTGACTCTTTCTTTGGCGCGCTCGGAATTAATGAGGCCGGAGACTACTTGCCCTTCTTCAATAAATCCACACTTTTCTAATAGTTCTTTGAATTGTCCGATTGTCTCGGGACTCATTTTTCGTCTCCCTTGTCTCCTGGTTGGGGACTGCTAACTAGTTCGTAACACCAACCATGATCGTCACGTACGGAGCGAATATTATATCCACGATTCCTAAGTTCGGTGATAATTCTATGGGTGGTAGCTTGAGAAACATGTATAGAGGTGGAGATTTTTTTCGCGTTCATCGAATTGTGAGTGATTAGATCAATTACTCGCTGAAATCGTCGCTCAATTTGACGGGAACGCTCATAAGGCATATGCTTCACACTTTTTCTAAAATTATAAATCAAAAAATGATATATGTCAATCATAAATTGATATATTTATATCATTAACTGATAGATATATATCAGTATTATGATGCCCGAAGTGACGTAACCGATTACAGCTTCATACCCTTTGATCCCAAACTAACTCCCTAATCTTGAATCCCTGAGCACAAGCCTCGTTCTCTTCACATTCTTGTCTGAAGAAATTTATTAGCTTGATAGGCATGTAAATTGTTTATCCACTTGTTCTTTGCTCCAACCATTAAAGCTAAAGTGGTCACCCACTGGTCAAACCACCAAGACCAGATTGGGTAACCACTGGTCGAACCACTGAAGCTAATTGGGTGGTTTTCAACCGCTCGTAAGACCCCTAAATCGAAGCTAAATCCGCCTCCACCAGGGTCACCCCCCTTGAATTCAGTGAATACGAGGCAAAACTACGGTAGCAAATACGTGGCAGTAGATACGAGGGTAGTAGATACGAGCCTAATTTTCAAGGGTGGTCATTTAGGGGCCGGGGGGTCACCCCCTGGGTCACTTCCAATAGAGCTAGTAAATAGGCGATAAAACTACGGTAGCAGATAGGTGCCAGTAGATAGGAGGGTAGTAAATAGGAGTCCATATTTTTAGGGTGGTTATTAAGGGGCCGGGGGTGACCCCTCCCTATAGGTGGGGATACTATGCGCTGCTGGTACTCCAGAGTCTTTGGTACCAGTCTCTATGCTCATCACCAGACACCTTGCGGTATTTCATGGTGGTAGCAATGCTCTGGTGACCGAGATGCTCTTGTAGAAGCCTGAGACCATCACTGGAACCATCAAGCTTGATGGCATGAGTAGCAAAGGCATCACGCAGCCGGTGCGGGCTGATACCCTTGACTTGTCCGGTCTCTCGATTAGCCAGCTTCTCCAGTCCCGCTCTTTCACCACAGCTCTTGATAATATACCAAGCAGCATAACGGGTTAGGCCAAAGAGCAGCCGATGACCGTTTACGCCTACAGGACCACCACGAGTGATGTATTCTCTCAGCATATCAAGGGTATCATCATCCACTGGTAGAATCCGATGACGTCGGTGTTCTCTCTCATTAATTACTGCTTGTTCTACCATTAAGCCACACCCCGGACAGAACCGGGCAGTTCTACTTAACCTCTGCTTGCAGGTAGGACAGGAGAGTTTGATTCTCCTCTTCAAGTGGACAATAGTAACTGTACCCTGGTCGAAGTCGATATCACTGACTGTAATACCCAAAGCCTCAGAGACTCGACAGCCAAGGCGGGCCAGCAACCTGACCAGGAGCTTATCCCTTAGGCATTCAGCTGCTTGCTCAATCCGGTCTACTTCCCTTGGCTCAAGGTATGTCTTCATCTTGCTAGTTCTTAAAACATTTGATTTTTAACTTTTTGCATTCTTAGTATCCAACATAAAGTCATAAGGTTAAATTTCCAGAACGAGCTATATTATCATAACTTCCCAGCGGAGAAGGAAAATTTACAGACTCCGGAGTTTGACTTCATTATGAGACAAAAAGGGCATACTTAGTACTTGTAAATTTCAGTTGGATTCCACTTTCCTTTTTAATAAGATTCGTTATTTTCAAAATATACCTAGGTACCACAGAAGTTTATTTGTCGGTAGTATTCTAGCGGGTCGTTTTTTGACAGGTCCATTTCAGGGTATTACACTGTTAGTTGTACGGAAGTACGAGCCGGTCAGGTAGTAATATTTCCTGTTACACACAGGGGTGAGAGATGGGTCGAATAAAGGTGCTTTTACTGGATGATAAAGAGATTCCGCGGGAGGCTTTAGCCCGACTACTCGATGAGCAAGAACAGATAGAGGTGGTTGCCCGATGCTCCAATGTTAAGAAAGCTCTTAAGGAGGTCGAACGAACTAAACCTGACCTGGTCCTAGTAGATAGCAATCTATCCGAGTGTGATAGTAATGAAGCCGCCCGAAAGATAAATGAATCTGCCCCAGAGGTGAAGGTAGCCATGCTCACTGATTCAAATAAGCAGGATGATATGATTTCTGCTATAGAATCAGGAGCCATCGGATACCTTCACAAGGAGAGTACAGTTGGTACCTTTATTGAGTCCATTGAAATAGTTGGTAAGGGCGGCGTTGTAATATCTTCTCAGGTGGCTGAAAAGCTTGGTGATAGATTGAGTTCAGTGCCCTCAGACAAAGAGCTTGCGCAAACGATTCTTACTGAGCAGGAAATAGAGGTGGTAAAGCTGCTAGCAAAAGGTGCCAGCAATAAGGAAATAGCCAAGGCTCTATATATTGCAGAAAATACGGCCAAGGTACATGTTAAAAATATTCTGGGCAAACTGAAGTTGCGTAATCGTCAACAAATAGTAGCTTATGCCGTACAGAAGGGTCTTGTAACTGAAATAGACGATAAAGAGAATAAGTAAATACCCAACAATTAGTTAATCATCTGAAGCGCTGCAAAAAGGGTTATCGAAAGATAGCCCTTTTCTTTTATAAAAATACCCCGGATGCGGTATATCTTCACAGTATACGAGAGACTAGACTGGTATTTAGAACTCACAGCGATAGAGATAATGCATGATAATTCATGGACTGGGGGGAAATAGGTATGCAGGAAACAAAATCGACTGAGTTTAATGTAGGAGAACGAGTAGTTTACCCCAAGGAAAACAGGAAAGGCACTGTGATTGATCTTACCGTTTACGGTGCAGTGGAGGTTAAGTGGGACAATGGCCAGCAACAGCTTATGAATGCCGACCAGCTTAGAAAAATCGAAAGTGGAGGTTAAAACAAATCCGGATATGTAGTGCATAACTTATATTTGCCGGAAATCAAGCCTGTAAGGCCTGGGAAGCAATGATCATAAATGAAAGTAAAAACGAAAAAAAGTAAAAAGAAAACCCGCAGACGTCTGAAAGCGTCGGCAACCGGTTTGCCCGCTGGCAGAACTACGTTAAAGAATTCTGTGTCTCCTGAACTGACTAAACTCAGTCCGATAAAATTATACAGACTGCGAAGGAAATCTTCATTAATGCACCTGTTAATGTCTGCTTCTCCCTCCTCAGAACTCAGCTTGAGCACCCACCTCAGTGGGACCCGGTAATTGTTAATGCCTGGCCTGTATCGGATTTCAGGAGTCAGGCAGGCACTACGAGCCAGCTAATTCTAAATCTTGGCAGTAGAGAGATAAGCTCTCAGGCAGTTATATACAAATACCGTCCTGAAAATGCCATAAGTTGGGTACTACCGACGAGCCAAAGGTAAGAGAAGAATGGCGATTAGAGATGAAGTCCGGTGGAATAGTAGCAAACTTGAAATTTGCTTATGAATTTAATGGAAACACCATAGAACGCTTCATATACAGGATTCTGTACTGGAGAAAGGTAAAAAAAGATCTGAGAAGAACTCTTGCTCAACTTAAACGTACTATCGAGAATAATACGGTTAAGCAAAGGAGTGGAGGAAATGAATATAGAGTACGGCTCCGAAGTAGTTGATAGAAGTGGGGTATTACTGGGAACCGTGGATTATGTGATACGAAATAGCTGGACTGGTGAAATTAGTAAATTTGTTGTTTATCGTCAATCACCTGAAAAAGATTTAGCCTTTTCTCCAGAAGATGTAATCGAAGCAACCGAGTCTGGCATTAGACTTGGCGTATCTTCTAGCGAATTAACAAAGAAGGACTAATAGCAGGAGATTACAGGAGGAAAGATACACTGTGTTTGCGTTAAGGTGCCCGAGTTGTAGTAACAATACTTTTTTATCGTTAGCAGATTCTGGATATGAAGGTCCTTTCCGTTGCTGGAGATGCAAGGGACTCTTCATGGTTAAAATTGAGAATGAAGAACTTAAGTCCTGCAAGCCGATGACCGAAGACGAGCTTGAAAGGTTGCAAGAGGCCGAATCTCTTGAAAGCTGAACAAAACTGACCTTGCTAGATACAAATTATGATAACTAAAAGACAAGCTAGAGCAGTAGAAGAGGATTTTTCTCTGGAAGCAACCACGAGATATATCAATGACGTTTCCAGGTTTACCCTCCTGAAAAGCGAACAGGAGAAATTATATGGTTGGCAGATGAAACACGGCAATTATGAAGAAGCTAGGAAGGCAAGGCGGTGCCTTATCGAAGGTAATTTACGCCTCGTGATAAGTATTGCCAGGAGATACCAGGATAGAGGGCTTTCTTTAATGGATCTGATTCAGGAAGGTAACCTGGGGCTAATGAAGGCTGCAAATAAATACGACTATCGAAAAGGCTTCAAGTTCAGCACTTATGCCACTTGGTGGATTCGGCAGTCTATTAACCGTGCTCTTGCTGATAAAAGCCGGACTATACGTATTCCGGCCCATATGGTGGAGTCAATGAGTAGGCTTTCTCGTGTCAGCCATAATCTTATTCAAGAATACGAAAGGGAACCAACTAATCAGGAACTGGCGGATGAAATGCAAATCTCTCCTGACAAAGTAACCAGAATAGTTAAAGCCGCAAGGCATCCGGTTTCGTTAGAATCGCCTGTAGGGGCAGAAGCGGACGGAGACACGCTTGCTGATTTTGTGGAGGACAAGGATTCGCCTCAGCCAGTGGAAATAGCAGCAGGTAACTTACTTAAGGAACAACTGGATGATGTATTGTCATCTCTTACGGAGAAAGAGCGTCGCGTCATTGAGTTGAGATTTGGCTTGAATAATGGTCGTGGTCATACTCTTGATGAGATAGGCCATGAGTTTGGAATTACAAGAGAGCGTGTCCGTCAGATTGAAAAGAGAGCGCTGGTTAAGTTAAGGACATGTGAAATTATTCAGGAAATGAGGGAATACCTGGATTAAATTAAAGAGAGGACATTATTGAATATGTTATCTGTAAGCAACAGGGCTATACAGCAATTAAAAGAGCAATTGATAAGCAAATGCTATAAGGCAAATATAGGGGCTTCAGGGTAGAAGTGAATACGGATAATTCTGGAGGGAGGGCCTTCAGTATCAGACTTGACAGGAAGCGTCAGACAGATGAGGTCGTAGAGTCAAACGGCGTAAAGATATTAATTGACCCGCTTAATGCTTTACGAATAAGCGATTATGAGCTTGATTTTCAGGATGGGAGAGAAGACGGATTTTTTCTGAATAATATGCAGAATATGCAGGAGGTAAAAGTTGAGCCAGAATAATGCATTGAAATTGTGTCAAAAACTAAAAGATGAGGTGAATATAACCGAGGATTCGGATCCAATTAACAAGCTAAGGCTACGCATCCTGGACTACTTTATTGACCGGGGAGTCGGTGATGATATTTTCGAAGAAGTTTTAAAAGCGAGGATAAATGACCCGGACCCGGCTAAAAAAGAAAGTGGGGTAATCTGTGCCCAGATTCTGGAGGCATGGCAGAGTTACATTAAAGCTTATTAGTAAAAAAGGTAAGTTGGCGCTATGTTTTGGAAAAAGAAACAAAAGAAGAAAGAATCAGTCAAGAAGATTGAAGGCGACCTGTGGCAGTATTTTGTTAATAAGCAACACGTTCCACTTGATATATTGCGTAACATGAGACTGGTCGAACGTGACGCTACAGTCGGGGGAATGTTAGTAGGATTAATAATGTTTCGTATTTTTCAGCCTAATGCCGCCAAGGAAAAAGGCATAACAATTGACAGCTATAGGAGCCTTGATAACTATCCAGAATTGATATTGTTCGAAGGCTACTATCAGATTACCAATGGTCAAATAAGTAACATCCGAATTGAAAAAACGCCGGAAAGACGAATCGTATAGTAGATGAGGCTTATATGGTATCCATAACCGAGCGTGCAAAGCGATATTTAAAAACAGTACTGGTCGATAGTGGTGAAGGTCCTGACAAAGGGCTGAGGCTATTACCACTGAGCGACGTTGACTTTGTGCTGGTTATTGACACTGAAATGTCAGGTGATCAGGTTGTGGAATACAACGGATATAAAGTTCTACTAGTAGGTATCGAGTACTATAAATTCCTCGATGGTAAAACGTTGGATTGCCAGGATATAGAAAATGGGGCAGTTCTATTTGTGCGGTAGCCAGATAATACGGTGAGTGAAAAAATTAGAGAGATATAAAAATGCAGATAAGGTGGAGCGGTAATATCACATTTAGGATGGAAGGAAAAGAAGTCACCTACATCCTCGAAACTATCGGAGTAGAACAGCAAGGGAGAGATGTGCTTAACCTGAAAATCGCAACCAAAGGAAATAGAGCCGGGGTGGAAATTCCGCTATCGAGGCAGGACTGTAAAAAGCTTGTAATGGAACTTATACACAATCTATAACCTGGAAATAATACGTCGGACAAAGGAGGTGCTCAGGAATGTTAACAGTAACTGAAGCAGCCATGGATAAACTGAAAGAGACCTTAAAGGCAAATACCAATGACCAAGAAACCAGCCTGAGGTTAACTATGAAGCCGGCAGGACAGCTCGGCTTGGTGCTGGATAAAATATCGCCCGCTGATAGCATAGTAGAACATGAGGGAGAAAAAGTCCTGATAATAAGCCATGAGATTGCCGAGCTGCTCAAAGGAGCGAAGCTTGATGTTGAAGATACTCCTGATGGTAAAACGCTGAAAATATTCCAGGAACAATAAATCCAGTAACAAAGGATAACCTAGTGAAATTAGATTTAATGGGGCAAAAAGATAAAGACACAAAATCGGTAAAGAAGGCATATAAACAGAGTGCGGCTTATACCAGGAAGGGTCCTAAGAAGAAATGAAGAAGAAAACTTAGTTGTGTAGCTTCGCTGACAGGGACGAAGGCACCATGGCATATAGAGTAAGAAGAGGTAAGTAAAATGCTAAAAGTGAATCAGCGGGCCAAAGAAGAGCTGAAAAGAATACTCTCTACCGAGGGAGATAATCCACAAGCGGGGGTGAGACTCTTTGCTAGTGGTCAGGACAACTTTGGACTAGGCTTAGATGTAGAGAAGCCCGGTGACCAGGTAGTAAAACATGAGGGCTTGAAGGTGTTACTGGTAGATAACGAACTGGCCCCCAGACTTGACGGATATACACTCGATTTTGAAGGTAAGAAAGAATTTGTTATGGCCAAGGGACCGCTATCCGGCTTTAATACAAGTATGGTTACGTTAAACTTGGACGAAAGAAAGCATAAAAAAATCAGTGTGAAAAATACATAAATGAGGCTTACTTGAAAACGGGATCTAAGAAAAATGAAGGCGAAGAGGATGTAAAAATGCTAACAGTGACTGAAGATGCCAAGCAACATTTGAAAAAGGCCTTGCTTGGCGGTACTGCTGATCCGGATCTTGGCATAAGGCTAACAGTAGACTCGTCGGGAGAATATGGGATGACACTCGATAGGGAGGCACCTGGTGACAGCGTCGTGGAACACGAAGGATCAAAGGTGCTCCTTGTGGGACGCGAAGTTTCAGACCGGCTTGCGGATATGACCTTGGATACTCACGATACTCCTGAGGGAGCAAGGCTAAGACTAGTCCCCAAAGAGTAATCTGGCACTAATTTGAGATATATAGACAGGGATGGTCTATGAGGGGAGAGAGACAGGACATATGGCAGAATTGAGGGATTTGGGAGATGGAAAGACCATAGTCCTCCACGCCAATAATAATCGTATATATAGAAAAGTGCTTGAATCAGTGAAGCCTATCAAGATAGTCCCGTACGAGCAAGAACAAGGAGGGAAGTTAACTTTGGTTGGGATTGACCTTTATTTCCCTAAGGAGTATCGAAAGCGACTGGAAATGAATATTGGGATCTGTACTCGCGAGCAATAATTCTACCTTCGTGAATCAGAGAGAGCCTGAAAGAACGGAGATATTATCATTTTGAGATGAAGGCTAAAATAATGTTCTTCCTAGACAGATAGGTAGTGCCATCTCTTTCTAAGGAGAGGCAGGATAACTGCATCTAAGAGAGGCAATCCTTACAGCCCTCACTCTAGATAGCTAGATTGGAGCATGTGTTATTGGCTAAGAAAAGCAGCAGCAAATCGAAAACTCGGAGGCGGAGGCGAGCGAAATATGTACCCTGACGCAAAGTTTGCTCCTTTTGCAGTGAGAATGTTAAAACAATTGACTACAAGGAACCTGCTCGGTTACGTCGATATGTAGCAGATGGGGGGAAGATTGAACGTCGTCGAAAAACTGGGATTTGTGCCAAACATCAACGTTCACTCGCAGTGGCGATAAAGAGAGCTCGCCACCTAGCACTTTTACCTTATGTGCCAGCCCATATCCATAAAATAGGAGTGTCGGAATAAGAAAATATATAGACAGTCAAAGAATGTGAGTAAAGACAACAGAATTGAACAATAGTAATGGAGTTGAGGGAGAAATGATGAAAAAGAGCGGCATTGATGAGGGTATGGTCAAGAAGTTCTTAAAATATAGGCAAGAAGACTGCCAACGGAATATAGGCCGGGATTGAAGATACTCCTGACGGCAAACCACTGAAAGTATTTCTTGAATAAAGGAACGTGATTGTAATGGGGAAAAAGGGTAAAGACAAGAAGACAGCAAAGAAAGCGTATAAACAGAGTGCAGCTTACGTAAAAAAAGGTCCAAAGAAGAAATAATCGCGAAAAGGAGTGGGGGATGTTAGCTGTTACCGAGCGTGCTAAAGAAAGGTTAAGAACAATTCTATCATCTAAAGTGGATAATCCACAGGCTGCTCTGCGGCTGGGTGTTACCGAACAGGGAAAGCTTGGTCTCTATGTAGATGTAGAAACACGCAAAGATGAGGTGGTAAATCATAAAGGTAAAAAAGTGTTGGTGGTGGAGAGAAAACTGGCTTCCAGCCTTGATGGATTAACCCTCGATGTTGAATATACATCAGATGGTGTTGAACTGACTATGTTTAAAGATCAGGCGGAATAAAGAGGGCTGTAGTGGGAAGCATTACCGATGAAGTAGTCATAGAGTCAGGAAAGCCTGTGTTGGTTGTCAATCGACAAGCTCGTAGGAAGTAAAGCTCCTTATAACTAATAGAGAAATGATAACCTAGCCCTCAAAGGTTCCTCATTTTGTGGCATTGACAACGCTTTTTCAGATATATAGAGTATTTATTACTTGAATACTGATACCGGTGACAAACTCTAAAGAGGATTATATGTCATGGAAAAAGTTTTAGCTTTGGTCTTAGCTGGGGGCGCTAGTGAGAGGCTTAGTATCTTGGCATCAGAAAGAGCGAAGCCAGCGGTGCCATTCGGTGGGAAATACCGCATCATTGATTTTACACTGAGTAACTGCTGCAATTCCGGAATCCAGAATGTAGCGGTACTTACCCAATTTAGCCCCCGCTCTCTAATGCAGCACATAGGTAATGGTAAGACCTGGGACTATGATAGGCCTGGTTATAGCCTTATAGTGCTTCACCCCTTTGTTAGTCGCACAACACGCAGTTGGTACCGGGGAACAGCTGATGCAGTATACCAAAACCTACTCTACATTTCAGACCAGCCGATATCTGAAGTCCTTATTTTAGCTGGGGACCACGTTTACTTTATGCGTTATGATGAATTGGTAAGGTATCACCGGAAGAAGAGTGCGGATGTAACCGTCGGCTTATCGGAGGTGCCGCTGGCTGACGCTCCTCGATTTGGCATTGTAACCGTAAACCGTCAGGGAAGAGTGGTTGGTTTTGTAGAAAAACCGAGTAAACCTAAGAGCAATATGGTTTCTATGGGTATATACGTCTTTAATAAAGATGCCCTGATTGACATTTTGGAAGCAAATGCGAGAGAAAAGGGATCACATGACTTCGGTCATAATATTTTACCGGAAATTATTAGTACCTATAAGGTTTACGGCTACAAGCATAAAGGGTATTATCGCGATGTAGGTACGATTGATTCTTACTGGAAGGCTAACATGGATTTGATTGCAGATGTGCCCGACTTGAATCTCTACAACTTAAGGTCTCAATTGAGAACTTCTACGCAAGATCAGAATATGCCTCCTGTAAAACTAGGCCCAAAAGCACAAGTATCAAGAAGCCTAGTGTCAGATGGAGCAGTCGTTAATGGTCAGGTGGTAAATTGTATTATTGCCCCAAGGGTATACATTGGGGAAGATGCTCGCATTTGTGATTCTATTGTTTTTCAAAATACCATCATAGGCAAGGGGGCTGTTATCAACCATTGTATAATCGACAAGCAGGTTTTGGTCGGTGCTGGGTCACACATAGGTTATGGTAATGACCTTATACCGAATCAAGAGCAACCAGAGTATCTCAACATAGGCATCACCTTGGTGGGCAAGAAAGTAAAAATACCTGAGGGGATTAAGATTGGGCGTAACTGCAGAGTTGCCCCCAGAACTAATAGTAGTGACTTTGACAGCGACACCATACCCAGTGGCAGCAGTGTGCGGAGAAAAACTGTCAGACGACACGGACTCTAGGAGAGTTTAAGGATGGAAATACGGTGCTTGGTTTCCGTTTCCACCGTGGCATGTCTTACTAGGTATAGTTCAACAATGCTAGCTTCTAATCAACGAATATATATATGGTGATCCATCGAATTATCTGCTGACTTTCAGGAAGACAGCTACGCAGGATTAGTTATGTTCACTAAACAATCGTCCATCCCTGAAAACGCTGACTTTGTCAATAGCTGACAGGGTATTACCTACTCATCCCTTCGTAGCTTCCTGGCTACACTATGTCGTTCAGGTTGAGGCTGCCCAATCATTTTAGCGGTCTGTCAGACCAGGACGATTAGCGGACTCACCTTTTCCTATTTCTGCAACCACACGCTCCACTTCCTGATAGGATTTCCCGTCTCTGAGGATGTGGTAGATCCACTCCAGGAGCTTTCTTGCGGTGGCTACCTTAGCAATTTGCCCTCCCTTCTTCCTCTGAACTTTATAATAGAATCGTCTAATTGGCCCGGGCCTTTTAGCAGCATGTATCGCTGCTTCGATCAATATCCACCGAAGCCACTTCGAGCCTCTTTTCGTTATGTGTCCGTGGTAACTCATGTTTCCTGATTGGCGTGTCGAAGGTACGAGTCCTGAGTAGGAACAGAGCCTTTTTGCTGATGGAAAACGCCTGACATCGCCAATCTCACTCTTTATCAGCAGAGCGCTGTAATAGCCCACTCCGGGAATCGTCATCAAAAGCACCGCGTCATGATCCTTTTCCGCTATTTGCTGTACCTTGTTACTGACAGTCCTGATTTCTCCCCTGACGGTATCTAGCACATTCAGATATCCTTCCAGGGCGATCTTGTAGTTCTCAGGCAATGCTAGTAAATGCAGGAAGGCCATTCCCGACTTGCCAAACAGGTCACTGTATTCGTTATTTACATTGTTCTTAGCCAGGACCATGTGTATCTTATTCTTCACCCTAGTCTGTATATTTACCAGGCTGGCCCTGTAACGTAGGAGCTCTCTACTCAACCTTACTGGCCGTTCCCGGTACATAGGACAATGGAAGAAGATTACTTCTTAAAAGGTGCGCTAGGGTAGCAGAATCCACTTTATCAGTCTTAACCTTAGCATATGCTATCGCCTTGGTTCTCAAAGGATGAGAGAGTTTGACATCGAAACCCTCATCTTCAAGGCTGTCATAGAGCCAGTACCAACTGGGAGTAGACTCAATCGCTACTTCCATACTATCCCCGAACCCTTTAAGGAAATCGATGATCTCTCCGTTACTTGGCAACTTCTTCTGGCTAAGAATCTCTCCCTTTTCGTCCATGGTTGTAACGTACGTAAAACTCCTGTGAAAATCTAATCCCGTATAAAGCATCGCTGTACCTCCTGAGCTTATTATGCTCTATAAGGTCAGCGTTTTTATGACATCAGATTGTTACTCCAAACATAAGTGAAAAGGAATTACCAGAGTTCTATGTTCACGTCGACATCCCGGTGTTTATCTGTCCAAAAATATACATAAATATTGACAAACATGTTGTATTTTGAAATGATGAAATGGTAAAGGGGAGTAGCTAAGTCAACAGCTAACGTCAACACGGTCTATAAGACCCGGAGCTGCTGGTTAGGCAAAAGCTAACAAGCGAGACCTTTATTGCGATACAAATCATCGCAATAAAGGTCTTTTTGCTTTAAAGAACTGAATTCAATAGAGTGCACGATTGTTTAGCTAATACTGTAATTTCTTGATAACAGGGAGGGGAGAAAACATGTCTGAACATGACATTTTGTATCTGGGTTTATTCGGACTTTGCTTGATTATATCTGCATTCTTTAGTAGTTCGGAAACAGCATTCTTTTCTATGCAAAAAGTAAGACTAAAATACCTCGTTGACAATCAAGTTAAGGGAGCAAAAGCTGTAAATAAAATGATCGAGGAACCGGCAAAACTGCTTTCAACCATCTTATTAGGTAATAACCTGGTCAATGTTGCGGCTGCGGCCCTTGCGACGACTCTTGCAATCACGTACTTACCAGAAGATCAAGGTGTTCTTACAGCTACCATATTCACTACTATTATTATCCTCATATTCTCTGAAACAATTCCAAAGACAATAGCAACTCATCATGCTGAGAAACTGTCACTAACGTATGTTCGGCTACTCGAAGTAATTGCTTGGATATTTGCCCCGTTTGTAATAGTTATAAGCTGGATAACCTCGGTATTTACTAAACTCTTAGGGATTAGCTCTACATCCAAAACCCTATTCAGTCAAGATGAAATACGAACCATGATAACAGCAGGGCATCAGGAAGGAGAGGTTGATGAACCTGAAGCCAAAATGCTCCATAAAGTTTTCGATTTCAGTGACCGATTAGTGCGTGAGGTTATGGTACCTCGTACCGATGTCGTAGCTATTGAACAAGGTTCTACTATAACCAATTTTCTAACGTTGCTAGTTGAATTTCCACTATCTCGCTTCCCAGTTTACCGGAAAAATTTGGACAATGTGATGGGGATCTTGGTCACTAAGGATGTATTTATTGCGCAAGCCCAGGGAAAGATCAATCAACAAAGTACCATTGATTATCTAATCCGACCAGCCTTTTTTACTCCAGAAACTAAGCATATTAATCAACTCTTTAAAGAAATGAGAGAAACAAATGCTCAGATGGCAATTGTTATTGATGAATTTGGTGGAACGGACGGTATAGTCAGTGTTAACGGTCTAGTTGAAGAAATCGTGGGTGATATAGGTGACGAATTGTTATTCATTGAAGATGAATACAAGATAGTTGATGAATATACTTTTTATGTTGATGGTGGGATGAGAATAGAGGAAGCTAATGAAGAGATAGGGCTTAGTCTTCCTATTAGCGGTGAATATGAGACTATTGCTGGCTTTATACTTAGTCTCCTAGGACATGTGCCTCAAGAAAATGAAAAGGCAAAGTATAAAAATTTACAGCTAACCGTGACTAAGATGCGTGGACTTAAGATAGACGAAGTCCGCTTGACTAAAGAAAGAAATATACCCTCTTAGGATTAAGTAAAAACAATGAATCAGCTAGACCTTGCTTTTATAACTGATACTTCAAACGGTATCAAATAGCTATACTCATGGCTGGACAAACATCCCTATGTTTGTCTAAATTTTAACAAGACAAAGTATATTGTTGAATAGAGCTATATCCATTTGAACACTTGCTTGTTTTGTTACTTTGTTATATATTATTGCCCCATAGATTGTTATACCATAAACGATGCTCTTCACCTGCGATCTTACGATACTTAGCCGTGGTGCTAAAGCTCGCGTGCCCTAAATGCTCCTGAAGCAGTCTCATTCCTTCGCCAGAATTATCTATTTTCATTGCGTGGACACTAAAAGCATCCCTCAGTCGATGAGGGCTTATACCCCTGGATCTACCAGTTTCCGGGTTTATTAGTTCATTGATACCTGCTCTTGAAGCGCAGTCCCTGACTATCTGCCAGGCTCGATGTCTGTTAATATTAAACACAAGCTGGGGAGCTTCCGTAATAACTCTCTTGTCCTGACTAATATAGTCTTTCAGAAGGAAGAGTGTCTTTTCATCTATGGGTAGAATCCTTTGTCGTCTTCTTGTATTTTCCCGGTTTATGGTTTCTTTTATATTTTTACCACATTCCGGGCAGAAATGATGCTTCCTGGCCAATCTTGTTTTACAGAAGGGGCATAGTAGCAAAGATCGTGTCTTGAGATGCAATATTCTTATCATGCCCTGTACGAAGTCAATATCATTTATAGTGATAGCAAGAGCTTCTGATACCCGACAACCTAAATAAAACAAGAGTCTAATAAGCAACCGATCTCTCATTGAAGTCGCACAACTTTCTATGTTTTCAACATCATGGAGATCAAGGTAAGTTTTCACTGTGGCTGTCTCCCGGTGTGTTATAGAATAACACTAGTCTTATTTTCACCGTACAAACATGAGTATTGAATCGGTATTCGTTCTTTAGGATAAACGGGACTGTTTGGAAACCATTATTCCGATGGTACAACAACCTTGCGACGATCAATGTCTTCAAGAATCTGCTGTCTCTTAGTAAACAATAAAGGGCGAACACTTTCCCAACTCGTCCAATTTCGGACATCTTCGAACCACTTATACAATCTGCCTCCGGTAACCTCTTTTGTGTATCTATCGATAGTCGCACCATAATCTACGAAATTATGATTAGGGGGAAAGTAAACCGGTATACCCGTATTTATATTCCGTATCCATTGACCTTTCACTGGTTTGTCTGAAATACGAAGGAACATTGAGCCTTCAACAGGTTGGATGATGCGTAACTCCTGTAGAATCAAAACCAGATCCTCCCCCTCCTTTAAGTCTTTACGCCTGATATAATAGTTTATCTGATTAAGATATTCTCTGAGTTTACGAATCTCACTTTTTCTCCGATCGCTTTCTTTACGTTTCTCTTCCTTTCTCTGAAATCCCTTTTTGCGTTCGAGTTCCTTAGAAATTACCCGGGCTAGCTTAGTTGCTTCTTTCTCCCGTTTTGCCTGATCTTGCGCGTTTTTCTTCTCCTGAAGTCGTGACTTAACCTTGGGAAGCATGGATTTCATAAACGACTCTTCATATTGATTTAACACCTCCGGTGTCCTTGAAGAATCGATGTTCTTCCTTAGCCACCTTAAAGGTTCTGCCAGAGGTTCACCAGGGCCCAGTTCCTTAATAAGCCCCTTGATTTGCGAGCATAGTTCCGCACGATGATGGATGAAAGTAGTCTGATTATTAATCTTCTCAATATTTTTTTCCTTTATGACTGCAGCTCTTTCTTTAAGTGCTTTTTTACGCTCATCATCTCTTTGTTTTGCTTCATTCATCTGGCTTGTTATTTCAGGCATTTTCTCACGTTTATATTTCGTCCACTCATTGGCAACGCATTCTCTCCATCGCTTAACTGTACCGCCTATACTCTCCAGACACACTAGACGGTCCCAGATTGTTTGGTAAGATGCTTCTCTGATATCACCATTCAGGAGAGTCGAGCGTCCTAACGCAAGGATGACCAGCGGTCTTGTGTCAACAAGTTCTCGGAAGGATTCATCAGTGCAGCTAAGAAGCAAGTTACGGACACAACTGAAAATATCATTTGAAAGCTTCGTATTATCTAGACGCAGTCGTTCGAGATTAATCCGAGGGAAATCCTTCATCTCGAATATCTTTTTGGCAACTAGGTCGATATCTTTCAATTCCATTCGGACATGTTCAGTATCTGCAACGATACTTCGGCGGATATACGGTTCTGGAATACCGAATTTCGTGATACCTTCTTTGCCGATTTTCGTATTGAGAGTAATCATAGTGCAGGCCCAGTTTTCTACTTGTTCACCTTCCGCTAAGAACTGATGTCTACCGTCCATAAAGAAAAGTACGTTCCGCTTGGTGTCCCGTTCGGTTACTTTGTCATACTCGTCAAGGCAAATAAACGGTTGTTTGAATAGGGGAGACGTAACGATACTGTACTTATTCCCTTTATCCCTGAATCTACGGACTCCAAACTCCCCCGCTATAGCTGAAAACAGGAGATAGATATTTTCCTCGGGTTTCAATCCAAGTAGCTTACACATCACGGTTGCCAAGGCTGTCTTAAAACCCTTCGTCTCCCCTCCTAGAATGAACGCAGGGTAGCCGTCGTCGTACACGCCTCTCAGAAAATGTTTACCGATAATTCCCGAGAGCAGTAACCGGAAGAAGCTTCGATGAAGTTCTGTTGGAAGTAAATAAATCAACTTGTTCAAATTTGAGTCTTTCAAGTCTGTGGCTACCGGTAAGGTTAGGTTATCGACAAATCGTCTTCCCTTTTCACTCAATGCATATTCCCCGTATTTGGGTTTGGCTATATAGTGATATTTAAGTAATTTGTTCAATCTCTGGCGGCAGGTGTGGTAGTTAAGACCGGTCAAGATACTGAGATCACCAAGGCTTTTACGGCCATCTTTCATTGCCAGCAGAATAGTCTCATCAACTACATCAACTCTTTCATACATAAGCATCAACTCTCATGGAATAACTACATCAAGTTACTATTTATGCAAGTAATGGGTTCGAGGCTAGTTGAGGTACTTGATGCACTTGTAACTACCTCATTCATTCGAAGATTTATCGTCTTTATCATCATTCGTATCATTTTTTATTGAGGGTTCCATAGTTTTTCTCAACTGATTTCTGATGTGTCGACGGGCTATCAATTTAGCCAACAAACGTAACGCGTCATTTTCCTGATCGGAAAAGATCGATTGAATTTCTACAGGCTCTTTACGGTGTTCGGACTCCATTAACTATATTATAGCAAAGTACTTGCAACACAATTTTGGTATATTGATATTTGACTTCTGCATGATATTGTTATATACTACCATATACAACACGAAAGATTGTGAGAATGGTTTGTCAAGGGGGATTTAAAAAATATGTCGAAAAAAATCAGCATGCGGGAAAAGAATAAATGGCTTGATATGTTCGAAGAGGGTATGACTGAAACACAAATAGCTAAAAAAACCACTCATGATCCTCGCACTATCGTTAAAGGACTCGAAGAAGCGACTAAAGAAAGACGCTTAGCCAGTGCTGAGTATGAGATGCTTCGTGATGCCCTTGCAAAACATCAAAATCAACTTACTGGGATCCTTGATAACATTATTGAAATGCTGGTATTACCACCTCATGATCTCAAGTTGCGAGAGGAAAGCGAAGGTATTCTCGCCCCGATCCCTTTGTCCTGTTCGCTTGTAAAACAAATCTCTAAGGATCAAATGATATTGGAAATTTATGATGAAGAAAAACTTGAGTGGGAATTACTAAAAGAGCATTTGAACCAGGATAAGCTGTGGGGATATATCAACCAATGGCGTGAAGCTATCCTGGACTATATGTGGGCAATCTGGCAATTCAAGCTGGCGATAAAAGCGAAAGTCGAAAATGGTGCATATCTGAAATCTTCAAATGAAGCAAAAGAGAAACGATATAATACGCTTAGAATTGAAATCACCAACCTTTTCTATGAAGTAGCTGCCTCGTTACTACTCGGAATTAGAAACGTTACCGACATAAAAGAATCAATAGATTCTAAGTTGTCAGGAATTGATATTGAGGAATCATTCAGTCAGAAACTCAAAGTGATATTCGACTCGTTATCTACAACTAAAGAAGCTTCTAAAATCAAGAGTACATATGCAACACTGGCTGATATTACAAAAATAGCTAAAAGACAAGCTCAAGAAACTAAACTGCTAAATATAATAACTGGAAAATGTCGAGTATGCCGCAGACTCGGACTCTAGCTGCTCACAAAGGAGGTAATGATCATGAGAGTCGTATTATATGCAAGAGTATCATCTGAAAAACAAGCTGAAAAAGACTTATCGATCCCAGCCCAGCTTAAAGCGTTAAGAATGTATGCTTTGAAGCGTAATTGGGAAATAATAACCGAGTATGTTGATGAAGCCGAAAGTGCCAGGAGTGTAAACCGCCCGGCATTCCAAGAAATGATAACGGCTGCCAAGAAGAAGGAAAAGCCGTTTGATATTATCCTTGTTTGGAAACTATCCAGATTTGCCAGGAACAGAGAAGACTCTATCATATACAAATCCCTGCTGCGTAAACGGGGGATATCTCTTATCTCAATTAATGAGCAAATCGACGATTCTGCTGCCGGAAAATTACTCGAAGGAATGATTGAAGTAATCGATGAATTCTATTCAGCTAATCTCGCCCAGGACACAATGCGAGGCATGAAGGAAAACGTTAACAGGGGATTTTTCAATGGAGGTATAGTGCCATTTGGATATAAAAAGGTAAAGGCATCAATTGGCAGTAGCCAAAAAACTAAACTCGAACCTGATAACGTTGAAGCTCCAATAGTTAAATATGCATTTCAAATGGCGATGGAAGGTAAAGGCGGAAAAGAGATAGCCAGGGTGCTTAACTCGGAAGGGTATCGTACCCGATCTGGGAAGCTATTTGGTACAACTATAATCAACTTTTGGTTAAGAAATCCTGTCTACACCGGGAAATTAGTATGGAATCGGACCGATAGAAGCAATGAAAAACCTTTACGTAAGCCCACGAATGAAGTAATAGTGGTCTCCAATACTCATGAAGCTTTAGTATCACAAGATGAATTCGATCAGATACAGGCACTTCTTGCTTCCCGACGTCCTCGGGTTAGACATCCAAGAGTAGTGGCCAGTAAATACCTTCTTAGCGGTTTTTGCTTTTGCGGAAAGTGTGGTGCCGCCCTGATAGGTACAGCGGCTAAATCCGGGAAATATCCTTATTACGAATGTAACTCGCGATATAAGAAGGGTAAAGATAGTTGTGATGGAATCCGTTTAGGCAAAGATTATCTGGAAGGTTTTGTGGTTAGTAGAATAATAGAAAACATTCTCACAGAGGAGAATCTGAAGAAGCTGGTGTCCATGATAAATTCGGAGCTGTTAGAAACGTCTACACGTAGTAAAACTCAACTTCTACAAACAGAAAAACAGCTAACTCAAACCAGTAACAAATTAACCAGGTTATATTCAGCCCTAGAAAGTGGAAAGCTGGAATTGGAAGATCTCGCTCCTCGGATCAAGGAATTAAGAGCCAACCAAAAAGAATTTCAACGACGACGAGACCAGCTATTGGAAAGCGTTAACTCAGAAGAGGTCGATTCTTTGGATACCGATACTGTTATTAGTCATGTGAATGAACTCGGACAAATTCTTAAAGAATCATCATTCGTCCAGCGGAAAACTTTCATTAGTTCTTTTATTAGACATATAGAAGTGTATCCGGACAAAATTATTATTGACTATAATCTACCATTACCGTTGGAAACAAATAGAACTTCCTCGAGAGAAGTTCTACGTATTGATAGAGTTGGTAGCGGGGGTTGGATTCGAACCAACGACCTCCGGGTTATGAGCCCGACGAGCTTCCACTGCTCTACCCCGCGCCGCCATTTGAGTATAACCCCAGCAGATTAAGGTGTCAAGGTACCCGCCGCAAGATTATGTTCGTTTTTGGTTCAGTAAACTGTCATTGCGAGCCCCGATTACATCGGGGCGTGGCAATCTCAACAAATATATCTTTATAGATTATCACGTCGTCCCGACTTCGTCGGGACTCCTCATAATGACAGAGTATTTGAGATTGCTTCACCTACGGCTCGCAATGACATCAGCAATATCAGCGGGTGAAATGGCGAGTTATCTACCTTCATCACACTATAGCATTACAATTTAATACCAAATGGTACACCCGGCGGGGTTGACAAACCAGCATCTGACAAGTACTATAATCTCAGGACATAATATGACAGAACGGAGTGGTAAGGTAGATTACACTTCGATATTTAGCGCCAAGACCTTGCCACTTCAATTTTTATAGCCGGTTAAGGAGTGGATTTGAAAATACTTCTTGTTTATCCCCGGTACCCGGAAACCTTCTGGAGTTTTTCCCACGCTCTGAGATTTGTCTCTAAAAAGGCCGCTTTTCCTCCCCTGGGCTTGCTTACCGTAGCTGCCATGCTGCCGGCAGACTGGGAGAAAAAGCTTATCGATATGAATGTAAACGCCCTGAGCGACGAGGATATCAAATGGGCTGACTACGTCTTTATCAGCGCTATGGCAGTCCAGAGGGAATCGGTTGAAGAAGTAATCGCCAGATGCAGAAAGCTCGATGCCAGGACTGTTGCCGGAGGACCTCTTTTCACCACCAGCTATGATGAATTCGAAGGAATCGACCACTTTGTCCTCGGTGAAGCTGAAGTTTCCCTCCCTCCTTTCCTTGAGGATTTAGAGAGAGGAGACCTGAAACACATCTACACCTGCGAAGAACGCCCGGATATAGACAAAACTCCAGTCCCACTCTGGTCACTGATCGATATCAAGAAATATTCGTCAATGAGTCTCCAGTATTCACGGGGCTGCCCATTCGATTGCGAATTCTGTGACATTATCATCCTGAACGGTCACAAACCACGGACAAAAGACAAAGAGCAGATATATGCGGAACTGGATGCACTGTACAATCGCGGCTGGCGGGGGGGCGTATTTATCGTCGATGATAATTTTATCGGTAATAAAAAGAAACTGAAGGCGGAAACCCTGCCGGCACTGATTGAGTGGTCAAAAGAGAGAAAATATGCATTTGCCTTTTACACAGAAGCATCAATAAACCTCGCCGATGATGAAGAGCTGATGCAGATGATGGCTGAGGCCGGATTCGACCGGGTATTCATCGGAATTGAGTCCACCAACGAGGAAAGCCTTGATGAGTGTAACAAACAGCAGAACAAAGACCGTGATATGGCAGAATCGGTAAAGAAGATGCAGAACCACGGCTTTGAGGTACAGGGTGGATTTATTGTCGGCTTTGATAGTGACCCGGTCTCTATATTCCGCAGCCAGATTAATTTCATTCAGAGGAGCGGCATTGCTACGGCAATGGTTGGCCTGCTGAACGCCCCGCGGGGCACGAGACTCTACCAGCGGCTGAAAAAGGAAAACCGCATATTAGACGGTTTTACCGGAAATAATACCGATATTGCCATCAACTTTATCCCAAAAATGAACTACGAAACACTTATAAATGGATACAAGCATATCCTGAATACCATTTACGCGCCAAAGCAGTATTACGAGCGGGTCGGAGCTTTCACAAAAGAATACAGACCTCCGAAGATAAATAGACTACCCCAGTTGGGCTGGCACCATATCGAGGGACTCTATAAATCCATGTGGTTCCTGGGCATCAGAGAAAAAGGAAGAAGGTATTACTGGAAACTCATACTTTCAACTCTCTTTAAATATCCGCGTGCCCTCCCGATATCAATAAGCCTCTCCGTATTTGGATTCCATTTCCGAAAAGTCGCCGAGCGGCTCAGCGCCACTCCGATTAAAGATACCACAATCACAGGTTAATGAGGGAATAAGTAATATACGTAACGGTTTTTCTGTTATAAACTTCCTCTATTGGTCTTTTTTCAGTGGAACTTTTACTAAATATTTATAATTTGGTTGATTAAAGGCTGTATTTTTTCTCTAGTTATGTTAAAATATAATTACCATAATACAAAAATACAAAGACATTCACCTTTAGCCCGCAGATTTGTCTATAGTGAGGAGGAGTGGTGAAAGAAGATATTAAAAGATTTCTTACTTACCTCGCCGTGGAGAAAGGCTTTTCGGAGAACACTACTGATGCCTATAGAAATGACCTTTCTCAACTAGCCGGCTTTGTTGAAGAAGAGGCAACAAAGCAGGGAACAATCCCATCATGGGCCAACTTCAACCGGCAGGGCATGCTGAATTATCAGCTTAACCTCAAGGAAAGAAACTACGCCGCCACTACACTAGCCCGGAAAGTGGCCGCTGCCAAGTCTTTCTTCAAGTTTATGGTAGCTGAAGGCCACCTTAAAGATAATCCGACACTGAATGTGGCTTCACCCAATGTGGGTAGAGTGCTGCCCAAACCTATCTCTCATGCCAAGGCAATGAAACTTCTGGAGCAGCCGGCAAAACTGTCCACTCCGGAGGCAAAAAGAGATAAGGCAATGCTCCACCTTCTTTATGCCAGTGGAATGAGGGTTAGTGAGCTGATATCACTGAACCTTGGGGACGTCAACACCACGGATGACATTGTACGCTGCTTAGGCAAAGGGCAAAAGGAACGCCTTATCCCTATCTATCGACAGGCATCCCTGGCAGTGGAAGAATATATTAGAGAAGCCCGTCCCCGCCTGGCACGCAGCGACACTGAGAAAGCCATGTTCCTGAACCGCCGCGGCGAGAGGCTGACCAGGCAGGGCTTCTGGCAGATACTCAAGGGACATGCCAAAGCAGCCGGACTTGAAGAAGAGATTACCCCCCATACTCTGAGACACAGCTTTGCCACAAATATGCTCAACGGAGGGGCGGACCTGAGGTCGGTCCAGGAACTGCTGGGACACGCTAATATCTCCACTACCCAGGTGTATACTCACCTTACCACAGAACACGTCCGGCGCACCTATGATAAGTCCCACCCCAGGGCAAAGTAGAAAATGCCAGGGATTGAAAGTGGGATAGTACTGACAGAGAATAAACAGGGAGTTATAAATGCCCGGTAAAACACGACGTAAGAGAGCAAAGCTTTCAGGCCAGAGCAAAAAGAAAAGGGCCAGGCAGAACCAACTGGCTGCAGCCGCCAGGCAGCCGGTAGCTACTCAAGCTCAAAAGCCAGTCCCTCCTTCCGATATATCTGTTTCTCCGGTAACCGAACCGGCTCCGACAGTAAAAGTATCTGTTATCCGTCATCCCTTTATAGTTTCTGAATTGCGGACAATTGGTATCCTGGCAGCAGTAATGCTTGTTGTTCTCATCGTACTGGGGCTGGTTTTAACCTAACCGCATACTGCAGTAGGCCCGTTATGGACTTTGACGCAGCAAGAGCCAGGTTAGTGGCGTACCTCCGACCAGATATTAAAGACGAACGCGTACTGGCAGCGATGGCACGCATACCCCGGGAGCGTTTCGTGCCGGCGGAGCAGCAGTACCTGGCCTATGAAGACAGGCCCTTACCCATTGGTCTGGAGCAGACAATTTCACAGCCGTTTATCGTCGCTCTTATGACGGGGGCACTGGAGCTTACCGGCTGTGAAAAGGTGCTGGAGCTGGGTACCGGCAGCGGTTACCAGGCAGCCATTCTTGCCGAATTATCCCGTCAGGTAATAACAGTTGAACGCCTGTCGGCTCTTGCCGAAACGGCAAGGCTGGTACTTGATGAACTGGGTTATAAAAACATCACGGTACACACAGCAGAGGAAACCCTGGGGTGGCCCGAGGAAGCTCCCTATGATGCCATAATAGCCACCGCCGGTGCTCCTGTGGTACCTCCCGAGCTCATAGCGCAGCTTGCCTTTGGCGGGCGACTTGTTATCCCGGTAGGGTCCCGTTACGCGCAGCAGCTATATAAAATCACCAGGCAAAAAAGAAAGAACAAGATTCAGGACCTGGGAGGCTGCCGCTTTGTCTCCTTAATCGGCAAAGGCGCCTGGGAGGAAGAATAGGGAATTAACACAGCGGAGGGAAAATGGAACTGACAGAAGCTATCAGGCAGAGAAGGAGCATCAGGAAGCAGAAGACAGACCCGATCGATGACGAATCAGTCGAAAAAATACTGGGAGCCGCCCGGTGGGCACCATCCTGGGCGAACACCCAGACCTGGCGTTTCATCGTTGTCCGTGATAAAAGCATAAAGGATAAACTTGCAGGGACATTACGAAGCGGAAATCCGGCTACCAATGCGGTCAGGAACTCACCGATAACGATAGTATTCTGCGCCGAACTGAACCGGGCAGGCTGCCGCGACGGTACGCCCGTTACCGATAAAGAAGGGTACTGGTACATGTATGACTCCGCCCTGGCTATGCAGAACCTGGTGCTTATGGCTCACTCCCTGGGAATAGGAACGGTGATTATCGGCGCTTTCGATGCTAAAAAAGCCGCTGAAATACTTGAAGTACCTAAGGGATTCTGCGTGGTGGCAATGACTCCACTCGGCTACCCGGAAGAGGAAGGCAGAACTCCGAATCGTAAAGAGCTTTCAGAGCTTGTCTTCAATGACAAATTCGGCGCTTGAGAAGGAGTCTATTAACAACAGCTTTCACAGAGTTTCCCTGAAATTTTTCAGATGAGATATAAACAATGGCTTTTCATCGCCATATTCTTATTCGGTACCGGCCTGATAATCGGTCTGGTCACTCCCGTCGGCACCGTTGACCTTCTTTTCGAGGAAATCTCGGCTTTCGAAGAGTTCACCGATGTCCTGACGCTACTTCCGCCGGCGGCTCTATTTATTGTCATTTACGTTCGGAATCTATCAGTGGTGCTGATAAGTTTCACCTTCAGCCCGTTTTTCTGCCTCGTGCCGGTGGTAGCACTGTTTATTAACGGCTGGTTTATAGGTATTGTATCAACCCTGGTACTACGTGAGGAGTCAATCGGCTTTCTGCTTTCCGGGCTGCTTCCTCATGGTGTCCTGGAACTGCCGGCTCTTATCATGGCTGAGGCGGTCGCTCTCAGCTTCGGCATGTCAGTATTCCAGGCACTGCTCGACAGGGAAAAAAGAGGGCTTGTGCTGCCAAATCTGAGGAAGAACTTCAAATACCTGGTAATAGCAGTTGTTTTGTTATTCATCGCCGCAATCATCGAGACCTTTCTCACCCCCCTGCTCCTTGACTGACCGTCAAGGCTCCATTAATGGTCCTGCTTGCACTTGGTTGGTATTTTTTTACCTCACCCCTAGCCCCTCTCCCGCCTGAACCATTGTAAATAAAAAGAATGTCATCCTGGCTGGAGAGGCGGTTTAAGAGAGAGGGCTCCGCCCCCTCTCAACAATCCCTCCCCTCTAAAACGGGCAAATAATCGCATAGCAAAGAGGGGAAGGGTTTGAGAAGTAGATTAGAGGGGGAGATTTTTAAAGAGGGGATCCCTTTTTAACTTCCCGAAGGGCGGCGGGTGGGAATAGAAGAGAAGCACTTCATTCAACTAAAAACCGAACAGAATCCTGCTAATCATTACTTGCCGTATTCCCCGAACTGCGATTATAATATGAATTGAAATAATAGAGAGTAGGTGACCACATGGACCAATACGGACTGGAGAATATCCGCAACGTTGTTCTGCTATCTCATAACGGGGCTGGCAAGACATCACTTTCTGAAGCAGCCCTGTTGAATTGCGGCGTAATAAACCGATTGGGCAAGGTTGAAGACGGAACCACCGTTTCAGATTACGACCCGGCGGAGGTCAAACACCAGATAAGCATTAACCTCTCGGTACTTCCCTGTATCTGGAAAGGGAATAAAATAAACATCCTTGATACTCCCGGGTATTCGGACTTCGTCTCCGAGGTTATATCGGGAATAAAGGTAAGCGAGGGAGCAGTTATCACAGTGTGCGCCGCTTCCGGCGTGGAGGTCGGTACGGAGCAGGTCTGGGGATATTGCGAGGAAGCCAGTCTGCCCCGCCTTATCTTCGTCAACAAGATGGACCGTGAAAATGCCGATTTTTCCAACACTATTAGCGAGCTCCAGGCGAAATTTGGCCAGAAATGCGTACCGGCGCAGATACCTGTCGGAGCCCATAGCAGTTTCGAGGGGATAGTTGACCTGCTGACGATGAAAAGTTATTCCGGTACCGATATGAAAGAGGGAGAAATACCTTCTTCTTTGCAGAGCCAGGCAGAGTCTTACCGTGAAAAACTTGTCGAGGCGGCGGCTGAAGCCGATGACAGCCTGCTTGAGAAATATCTCGGCGGGGAGGAGCTAAGTCAGGAGGAACTGATCCAGGGCCTGAAAAAAGTCGTGGCAACCGGTAAAGCGGTACCGGTGCTGGCCGGTTCGGCAACAAAGAATATCGGAGTTAAACTGCTGCTGGACGCAATAAACGGTTATCTGCCGGCACCAAAAGAGCGGGATGTGGAAATCACTGGTAGTTCCGGAAAGAAAGAGATGCTGAAACCAAGTCAGGATAGCTCGTTAGCCGCCCTCGTATTCAAGACTACCGCCGACCCGTACGTAGGAAAGCTAACCTACTTCCGGGTCTACAACGGTGCTATCGAGAGTAACTCCCAGGTATGGAATGCTGAGCGCGGCGAGGCAGAACGCATCGGCCAGCTATTTACCCTGAGAGGGAAGACCCAGGAACCGGCTGCCAGGATAAATGCCGGAGATATCGGCGGAGTGGCAAAACTGAGTATCACCGTCACCGGGGACACACTGTGTTCCCAGGATAAACCGGTAAAGATTACTCCGATTTCATTCCCGCCGCCGGTTTTCAGTCAAGCGGTCTACCCCAAAACAAAGGCCGATACGGACAAACTCGGAGCTGCCCTGACTAGGCTGATTGAAGAGGATTCCACCCTCCACCTGAAAAGAGAGACGGAAACAAATGAAACAATCCTCTCCGGGCTGGGAGAGACCCAGATTGAAGTAGCCGCCGAGAAAATGCAGAGTAAATTCGGTGTCAGTGTTAATCTGGAAACCCCGAAGGTTCCTTACAGGGAGACTATAACCGCCTCCACTCAGGCAGAATACAAGCATAAGAAACAGACCGGAGGCCACGGGCAGTACGGTCACGTAATGTTGGAACTCGAACCTCTGGAACGCGGCAGCGGCCGCGAGTTCGTCGATAAGGTAGTTGGAGGACGAATACCGAGAAACTATATCCCGGCAGTCGAGAAAGGAGTCAACGAGGCAGTCCAGGCAGGAGTCCTTGCCCGCTACCCGGTTACCGATATAAAGGTTACCGTTTACGACGGCAGCTTCCATCCTGTCGATTCTTCCGAGATATGTTTCAAGATTGCTGGAGACGGAGCCGTCAAGAAAGGACTCTCCCAGGCACAACCTATCCTGCTCGAGCCGATAGTTAATATTACTGTTACCGTCCCCGAAGACTATACCGGCGATATCATCGGCGACCTCAATACCAAACGGGCGCAGCTTCAGGGCATGAATCCAGAGAACGGAAACAATGTTATACAGGCGCAGGTGCCGCTGGCCGAGATCCAGCGCTATGCCATAGACCTCAAGTCCATTACCCAAGGCAGGGGAACATTCACCACCGAGTTCAGCCACTATCAGCCGGCGCCCCAGCCGGTTACTCAGAAAGTTATTGCCCAGCGTCAGTCTGAGAAAGACTAGCTGGTATAACCTGAAAACTATATACTATAAAGGAGTACTGACTCCCTGGAATCCGATAATATGAGGATTAGTTCCAGGGAGTTCTCTTACAGATTTTAACTCAAATGTCATTCTTTGTAATCCTTCCCGTTGGGGAAGGATTACAAAGAATCCCGGGACAGGGCGGAAAATGTATATTATTACCACCACCCCGAGAGCCCTCACGGAGTTAACACTGAGTGGAGTGAATGTGTTCAGGATGACGGTAATGTGGTAATGTAAAGGCAAGTCATTTCTTCTAGTAAAGGAGGTACTTGATATAATGGGCAAGAATATTGTGGTCTGTTACGATGGCACCAGCAACGAATACGGCAGGAATAACACAAACGTTGTAAAGACCTCCGAGGTGATTGACAGAAGTAACGCCGACGCCCAGGTTGCCTTCTACGACCCCGGCGTGGGGACTTTCAGTTTCTTCGGACGGATACTCGGACGGCGCATAGGTATCCTGCTGGGACTGGCATTCGGTTACGGTATCCGGCAGAACATTGAGGATGGGTATGAATATCTTATGAACAGGTTCGAGCCGGAAGATAATGTATACATTTTCGGATTCAGCCGGGGCGCTTATACGGCACGAGCCCTGGCCGGAATGATTCATTATTTCGGCATCCTACAGAAAGGTAGTAAAAACCTGATTCCTTATGTATCCAAAATGTACTTCCGAATGAACAGGAAAAAGGAATGGGATATCTATGAAGGTTTTAAAAACACCTTCTCCCATGACTGCAAACCGCATTTTATCGGGATATGGGATACGGTAGGCGCTCTGGGACCCAATTTAAGCAAGAGATTCCCCGACCAGAAGCTAAATATGGACATCAAACACGGTTTTCACGCAATGGCTATCGATGAAAAAAGAAAGAAGTATAAGCTGAACCAGTGGGACGAAAGTAAAAAAGCGGAATACGAGCAGGTAATAGAGCAGGTCTGGTTCCCCGGAGCGCATTCCGATGTGGGCGGAGGCAATGCCAACAATGAGTGTGACCTCTCGGATATTGCCTTCGGCTGGATAATGGACAAAGCAGAAGAGCATGATATGATACTGAAACCAGGCTGGCAGCAAAGCCTTAAACAGAAACCAGACGGGAAGGCACATGATGCCTGGAAATGGTTTTATTTCATTTTCGGTTTACCGGGGAGAAGAGAGCTGCCTGAAGGAGCGATACTGCACCAGAGCGTAATAGACAGAATGAACAGTACAGACAGTTACAATCCACCTTTACCTGAAAATTACAGTATTGTCTCTTCGGATTGTTATGACCACAGACCCTGATTAAAAGACCCGGAGATAGGTGACTCTGCTAAATAGCTATAGATAGATAATAATGCTATTCTCGACAGAAAAATTTCGACACTGGATTCTGTTTAGAGGTGGATGTATGACCCAGAGGCGGTGGACGACTATTTTCATACTGAGTTTCATACCGCTCGCGGTCTGGCTAATGTTCTGGTTCTTCAGAATAGTAACCATGGGTGGTTTTGGGGGAAGTGGCTGGGTACTTGCTTTTATCATTCCAACGGCTGTTTATGTATGCTTCCAGGTCTGGCTTGCCATCCGGGCATTCAGCGCCTGATTTGCCTAATCAAGGTAGATTACCGGCCATGAAGGAAAAGTTTGAAACTACGGGTTACCAGGGACAAACAGACGAGCAGGAGTACCGTGCCGAAGAAGAATGGACGCCTGTTGAATGTTTCAGGTGCGGTGTCTGCTGCACCGGCTACAATCCCAAAGTGACTGATGAAGAAATTGAGTTAATGGCAGAGTTTCTCTCAACCAGCGTGGATGAGTTCATCAGCAGATATGTATCAGTGACACAGATTGGATACCTTCTGCGTCAGACGGAGAACGGCTGTGTTTTCCTTACCCGGGAAAAGGGCGTATCGGAGACATCCTGCAGTATCTACCCTCTCCGCCCGGCAGTATGCCGTGACCTTATCCCCAGTCTATCACGTCCTCAGTGTCGAGAAGGACTTACCATACTTAAAAAGAAGGGGAGCTGAATTCTGATTCAGCTCCCCATTTGTGGTTTAAATTTATTTATAGAAGGCTACCCGGAAACAAGTTCCTTTACTTTTTCGATGAAAGCCGGCAGCACTTTCTTCCAGTCGCCAACCACGCCGTACTGGGCTTCCCTGAAGATATTTGCCTCTGGGTCTCTGTTTATTGCCACAATTGTCTTTGAGCTTGAGCAGCCGGCAAGGTGCTGGCTGGCACCGGAAATACCTACGGCAATATAGAGGTCAGGAGTGACAATTTTACCGGTAAGTCCTACCTGCTGGGTGTCCGGCACCCACTCGTTATCACAGGCTGGTCGGGTGGCGCCAACAGCCCCTTTGAGCACTTTTGCCAGTTCCTGTAACTGTGTAAAACCTTCCGTGCTGCCAATTCCTCTGCCACCGCTAATCACTACGGTGGCGTCCTCCAGTTTAATCCCCTCAACCTCTTCCTTTATCTTCTCAAGAACTTTTGTCTTTATCGCTGATGGGTCAAGGCCGGCATCAATGTTAACAATTTCACCTTTCCGTGCGGCATCGGGGGCTAGCGGCTCCATAACCTTGGCTCTAACCGTGGCTACCTGCGGGTCGGTATCAGTAACATAAATTGCCTGGGCATTTCCTCCGTAGACAGGCTTTGTCTGCAGCAGACGTTTCGAGTCGGGGTCTATTGAAAGAGCCACACAGTCCATCGTCGCTGCGGTTCCCAACCTGAAAGCCAGCCTGGGGGCCAGGTCACGGCCGACGGAATTCTGACCGAGCAGAATTATACGTGGCACAACCTGATTCGATACTTTCTCCGTAACCGCCACATAGGAATCAGTCTGGTAATCCTCAAGCTGCGGGGCATCGACCACATATACCTTATCGGCACCGGCGGCAATAGCTTCCTGCGCCATATCGCTGACACCACTACCGACAAGTACGGCACTTAATTCCTCACCAAGTTCGTCAGCAAGCTTCCTGCCGCAGCCAAGGAGCTCGGCGGTCATGCCACTCAGTTTTCTTTCTGCAACTTCACTGTAAACAAGAACACCTTTATTATCAGACACCGGATTTACCTCCTAACTAAACTACCTTTCGCAGTTGTTGTATTTTCCTGGCTTCTCTAAAGTACTTTTACCTCTCTCAGTTTGGCAGCAAGGTTGGCGCCGGCTTCCTCCGGACTTTCTCCTTCTATTATCTCGCACTTACCTTCCTTAACCGGCTGGAAGAGCCTGGTAAGTTTTGCCCTGCTTCCGGCAGCGCCAAGCTGAGCAGCATCGACGCCAATATCCGCCGGTTTCCAGACAACCGGTTCCTTCCGCTTGGCTGCCATAATTCCCTTTATTGTAGGATAGCGGGCTTCACCGATTTCGTTGCTTACCGTAATCAGAGCCGGTAGTGATACCTCGATAACGTCATAACCGTCAGGGGTAACTCTTTCCACCTTCGCTTTGCCGTCGGTGACCTCTATTTTCCTTGCCAGAGTAACACTGGGCAGCCCGAGTATCTCGGCAATACCGGAACCCACCTGCCCGGAATCCCAGTCCGCAGCCTGGCGGCCGCAAAATATAATATCATACTCGCCTATTTTCTTGATTGCCATCGCCAGGGCATAAGCGGTCGACCAGCTATCGCCATCGACAAATGCCTCATCCTCGAGCAAGACAAGCTCATCGGCTCCCATAGACAGCGGCTTTTTCACCACGTCCCGGGTAAGGTTAACTCCCAGGCTTATTGCGGTGACTTTGCCGCCCTGAGCGTCTTTTATCTTCAATGCCGCCTCCACCGCATTTTCGTCGAAGGGACTGATGACCGGCGGTACGCCGGGCGGCGGTATGACGGTATTGGATGAGGCATCAACCTTGAAACTCGCCGGCGGAGCTTCAGGGTCAATCACCTGCTTACAGCAGACAATCATATTCATAACGCACACACTCCTTAAACATTGTGGACTAGCGTAGAACTAGCAGGGGGGATAACCCAAGTAATTACTCTATCATCAGTACGGGTTATACGTCAAGATATTCCCTTTTGCTTAATCATGGTTGTACAGGCAACAATGAATATCAATATTTCTTTCGCCGCTGTGGTTCGACAGGCTCACCATGAGCAGCACGCATTCCCTCTCACCCTGAGCTTGTCGAAGGGTCTCCAACTAAGATCGAGAAGAGCCAGATATTCCGGTAGTGGCACTGTTCGGTTACGCCTGAATAAAAGCCTCTCCCCCTTTATCCCCCTCTCAAACAGTTCCCTGTTTTTTAATGTGATTATTCGCCTGTTTGAGAGGGGGAGAGATGGTTGAGAGGGGGCTCCGCCCCCTCTCTCTTTTACTCCCCTCTCCAGCCAAGTGAATGTTTCTTTAATTTTCAATGTCTCTGGCTGGAGAGGGAAAGGGGTAGAGTAAAAAGAATCAACCGGATGCGAACAGAACCCGGCATCAGCAGGTTTGTATTATTTACCCTCTCCGTAATACAATCCATCCAGGGGAAAAGGCGGCTGTGCTACCGGGCGGACTGCCAGAGAAAGTAATGCCGCTTCGTTATCATCCCCGGCTATCCGGTTCGCTTTCAATTCACCGCACTCATTGCACCGATGGATAAGCATCCATTCCCCGCTTCGCCGTACCGAGACGGCAATCGGTTCCATAATGCCGGAGCAGGAAGACGAGCGGTCACCGGCTCTTTTATCAAGATGAACGCTCCGCAGACACCAGGGGCAGTGATTACGGTGACCGGTGCCTGGGGCTTCAGTATTGACGGTACGTCCACAATACCGGCAGATAAATTGCTTATCCGGACCTTTGCCGGTTGATTTTTGTTTATCGTATCTTTTAGATTCTTTATTATCCATATACAGTATCCATTTCAGCACTCTGTGTATATACATTATGTAAAAAGCCACCGGATATACCCCGCGGCTCAAGCGCATTAATGTAAAAGCCACGGATATGTCATACCCGTGGCTTATTTACAGACTGATACTTTTATCCTTAACGGGAAAATAGATAAAAAGCCATTCCCGCAGGAATGGCTAGAGCGTTCTTGCTAAAAGTAATATACTACTTAGCCGGAAACCTGCCGGGGTACGACAACATTACGGATTGTGCAAACGACTTGAGTTAACATTAACGCCCCCTGTTTCCATGCTAACTGTTATTTAGTGCCAGGGCAATACTAGCATCGGTCTCAAAAGAAGTCAAGCCGGGCTTACCAAAGACAGGCTCACCATCCGGTCAATGCCGCTCAGGTCCGGCGTCAGTTCCAGTCCAGCCGCTGGAAAAAGTCCGGTCAAAAAGGCAGTCACCGCATCTCCCTGGCCCTGCCCGATTTCAAGCAGCAGGTTGCCCCCGGGGAGAAGTTTTTCACCTGCTTGAAGGCACAGACGGCGTATTCCATCGAGTCCGTCCGAACCACCGTTAAGCGCCAGCGAAGGCTCAAAACCAAGCGTACTTACTCCCGTCATCTCCGGCTCTCTAACATAAGGAAGATTGGCTACAATTAAGTTCACCGGCTCAGGAAGTGGAGCCAGCATATCTCCCTCCAGGAGCGTGACTCTATCCGTAACCCCGTGCTTCTCACAGTTGGATAGGGCAACCTCAAGAGCAGAGGTGGATATATCGGTGGCGTAGATTCTGGTTTGCGGGAGATGCACTGCCAAGCTGACAGCTATTGCGCCGCAGCCGGTGCCAATATCAGCGATTGTGGACATGGAACGGTCCCGGGCAAGCTCAAGCGCCTTCTCCACAAGCAGTTCAGTCTCCGGCCTGGGGATCAGCACGCTGGAATCTACACTAAAGTCGAGTCCATAGAACTCCCGGTGTCCGGTAATATAAGCAGCAGGCACATTATCAAGACGCAGCTTAATACTGTGCCAGAACTCTTGATGCTGCTCAGGGCTTAACTCGTTCTCCAGTTCCAGACAAAGTTGTACCCGGTCCATCTGCAGAGTATGTTTCAGCAGCAGCTCGGATTCCAGATACGGGTCTTCAATGCCACCGGAAGTAAGAACTTCCGTGGCACGACTCAGAGCTTGTTTTGCTGTCAAACCGTTTGCTCCTGTAACTGCCTGGCCTGGTCATCCGTGGCAAGGGCATCAATAAGCTGGTCAAAATCCCCCTCGAGAACCTTGTTCAGGTTATGGAGGGTAAGACCGATGCGGTGGTCAGTAACACGGTCCTGGGGAAAGTTATAGGTGCGTATTTTCTCGGAACGGTCTCCGGTACCCACCTGGGAACGGCGCTGCTTTATTGTTTCCTCTTCCTGCTTGCGTAGCTTGATATCAAGAAGCCTGGCTCTGAGCACCGCCATCGCCTTAGTCTTATTTCTTAACTGAGAGCGCTCATCCTGGCAGACGGCTGCAATACCTGTCGGCAGGTGGGTAATGCGCACGGCGGTGGCTACTTTGTTCACGTTCTGTCCTCCGGCACCGCCGCTGTGGAATATGTCAATTCGCAGGTCTTCGGGATTGATATCCACGTCTACTTCATCGGCTTCGGGAAGGACGGCTACCGTGGCCGTAGAGGTATGAATCCTGCCTGAAGACTCGGTGACTGGTACCCGCTGCACGCGGTGGACCCCTCTTTCATACTTCAGCCGGCTGAAGGCACCCTTACCCTTGATTTCAAAGATAATTTCCTTAAAGCCGCCGATACCGCTCTCATTGGTACTGATAATGTCCTCCGACCAGCTCTTCGACTGAGCATACCGGCTGTACATACGGAAAAGGTCGGCAGCAAACAGTCCGGCTTCATCACCACCTGCCCCGGCGCGGATTTCCACGATTATGTTCTTTTCATCGTTCTTATCCCTGGGCAGGAGAGCAAGTCTGAGCTCTTCAAGCAGGTTCTCAAGCTTCAATTCAAGCTCTTCTATCTCCTGCCTGACCATGACCTTCATTTCTTCATCCAGGCTGTCCTGAAGCATACTCTTCGTCTCTTCCAGTGACTTCGAGGCTTGCTTATACTCCCTGTATTTTTCAACAACGTCCTCAATACCAGCCCTTTCCTGAGCCAGTTTCTGGAGCTGCTTCGGGTCAGTGGCTACCTCCGGCGTAGCTATCTGCTCTTCTATTTCCTGGTAGCGTTTACTGATTTGTTCAAGTTTTTCCCACATTATTAATCACCAGTTAAAATTATAGCACAGGCACAGACAGCGCTGAAAGCGAAAATGGAATCACCGGGATGTCCACGGAGCTAACCGGGCCGTGAAATGAAGGCAAAATAGATTTGATTCGGCACCTGGACCTCCGCAGCCAGACTGCCGAACCGGCGCTGCAGCTCAAATGCAAGGCTCTCAATAACCCTGGTATGGATTTCATCAGGGGCAAAGGTAGTGAAAGAATAGGCACGGGACCTGTAATATTCGAGCGCTTTATCAAGCTTAATGCGAGTAGTCCACTGCCAGCAGTCGCGTATCCACTCCGTATGATATCCAAGACTCTCACAGTAGTCTACAACTTCACTGCTGCTTTCAACACCAAGCGAAGGAATGGGACAATCCTGGGCAGCGCAAATCGCTTTATATCTCTCGTTGATGAATGGCACCTCGGTGCCTGTTCCGGTATGCATTAACACCAGCGTACCCCCGTCCCTGATGACCCTGAGGATTTCATCAACCGCTCTTTCCCACTGTGGAACAAAGTAAAAAAAGTGCACGGCGATAGCAATATCGAACGTGCCGTCTGCAAAGGGTAAATCAAGCACGTCGGCGTTCTGAATGGATATCGGCGGGGATTGGGCAGCTAGCTCCAGCTTTTCTTTCAGGAGCCTCAACATTTTTTCGGAGATATCAATTCCCGTAATCTTATAGCCTCTTTCCGCCAGAGGGACAGCAATCCTACCCATCCCGATGCCCGGATAGAATAAATTATTGAATTCATCCGGGGGAAATCTGTCAGAAAAAAAGTCCAGTGAATAATCAAAGCACCTGTCATCATAAACACGTGTCTCATCATAGAGTTCAGCCATGTCATCAAACGATAGTGAGTCCTTAGCCATTCCTATTATTACGCCAGCCTTTTAATAGATGGTAGACAGCAAATTAAGAGAATCAAAAAATGAATCTTATGCTATTTCTTCCTGGTTTTATTTGATAACCAGCTACTCGACTGTATTTTATCTCCGCCAACATTAAAAACCATTTCAATATTATGGTCGATACAGGTCTGACATTCTAAAATATCCGCGGCATCTTTCCTATCGCCGCCATTAGCGAAAATTATCTCGTCATCCGGGTATTTCTCCCTGATTAACTCTAAGGTCTTACATACACTCATGTCAGTGTCAATGCTTCTAATAACTTCATTCCCGTTGCCATACCTTTCTCCTATTCCCCAGGCAACTATCTCTTCTCTTTCATCTATATCAGGATAAAACCGTCCGCCGCTATCTTTTTTCTTTTTATCAAGGAATTGGTCGCTATTAAGAATTACGATTAATTTATCACCGAGCTTCTCGGCTTCTATCATCATCCTTACATGTCCCTTGTGTATGGGGTCAAAACCACCGGAGACAACGACAATTTTCATTACTTCCTCTCCAAAAAACGTTACAACAATCCCGGATTGACTTTATATGAAATATCAGTACATAAGCGCCGGTATCAGTGCTTTGAGTGTATTTATAGTTAGAGGCTCCAGTCTGGTTGCCTTCCCTCCGACAAGTATGACCGCTTTCATTGCCGTCTCCTTTAATTGTTTAGATTCTACCACATTCCAGTCATTCTGTACGCAGCAATTTATATGTTTTTTCTGTGACCCCATCCCAGTATTATATCTATTCCCACCCGGCCACCCTTCAAGGAAAGTCAGGCTCAAGGGAATAGGTTGAATAGTCATGGATATTATGTTAATATAGAAAGCGTATGATAGCTGATAGAACTGAAAGTCACCCTATGGAAAAACAGGCTGATACCAGAAAACGAATAGCCAACCTGACTTCAAATATCCTGAACCCGTTTATACTTTGCCTGGCGCTAATCTTTCTGTTTTCCTTCACGTCCTCTTCGAGCACGCCTGAGGCTATGAAATGGGCATTTCTTTCAATGGCAGTAAGTATCCTGCCTGTTTTTCTCGTTATCCTTTACATGCTCCGGCATGGCAAGCTCGATAATTTTTACATTGATATTCGCCAGCAAAGGACCAGGATTTATCTTATCGGGTGTTTTTGTGCTCTGATAAGCTGCATAACACTTGTTTATCTGAAAGCGCCGGCAATACTTGTGGCGGCCTTTACTACCGGACTGTCAACGGCTTTCATATTTACGCTAATCAACCTCTGGTGGAAAATAAGCCTTCACACCGCCCTTGTCGCTGCATCGGCAACGGTACTGGTGCTTCTGTACGGCTGGATGGCGGCAGCGACACTAGCCCTGGTTCCCCTGACTGCCTGGGCAAGGATAGAACTGGAGTCTCATTCACTGGCTCAGACCGTCAGCGGTGCCCTGCTGGCAGCCTTAATTGTGGTGGTCATGTTTTACCCGCTTGCCCTTGCCTGAGAAAAAAGAGCAGCGCCGGGATTCCGGCGCTGCTTAACTATTTACAATGCTATCCTCTTATCTTTAGCCTGTCCCTTTTAACTATAGACTCTTTAACCGAGACCGCCATATCTTCAGGCCTGAAGCCAAAGTGAACCTTAAGCTCATCTACCTCGGGAGTGATTTTGCCGGACTGGCTGTACTCGTCTTCGACGCCGAACCTTACCAGAGATGCCGGCATATTCTCACCGAGGACTGCTGCAACGGCCTCGCCAAGGCCGCCGATAATATTGTGATTTTCCGCCGTAACGATAGCCCCGGTCTTCTCGGCAGCCCTGATTACCGCTTCCTCATCGAGGGGTTTTATCGTGCTCATATTGATAATGCCGACATCAAGGCCGTCTTTCTCAAGAATATCTATTGCCCGTATCGCCTCTGATACCAGATAGCCGGTGGCAATTATGGTGGCATCCTTACCATCCTTTATCGTGTAGGCTTTACCTATCTCAAAGGGATAGTCTTCCTTAAATATCTTCAAGGGAGGTGGGCCACCTTCCTGCCTAAAGAAAACCGGGCCGATATAATCGGTAATGGCGACAATAGCTTTCTCCGCTTCGACTTCATCTGCAGGACAGACAATTACAAGATTAGGCAGGACACGCGTGGCACCGAGACCTTCGACATAGTTGTGGGACACTCCGGTCTCTCCCCAGGCACCCTCACGACTGATAAACTTGACGTTGAAGCGGTCAACAAGGATACTTTGCCGTATCTGGTTATGAGCCCGGCAGATGGCAGCAAAAACGGCGCCGGTGACAATCGGTGTGAATCCCTCGGCAGCTAGACCGGCGGCAACGACGGCCCCGTTGGCTTCGGCTATGCCGCATTCGACAATTCTCTCCGGAGCGTGCTCCTTAAACCAGGCAACTCCGGGATGGCCCAGGTCTTCAAGGACAGCGATTATTTTATCGTTCTTCTCCAGCGCCGTAACCAGCCCCCTCGTAACCGCCTCATTAGTGGCGGTCGGCTCACCAATCCGGACATATTCGTTAAATACTGGCATATCTCTTCCTTCACCAGGATATTTACTCGTGAATATAGTATCGTCCCGCCACGATAGTTTACGGCTTAATCAGGACTTTTATACCCTCACCTTTGAGTAACTGCTGGAAAGCATCCATAATCTTCTCAATTGGCATAACCGAGATTAGCGGCTCAAGTTCAAGTACCGATAGCAGGTTAAGAGCCCTATCAAAACTGTAAGGAGAGACGAAGACAGAGCGGATGGTCAGCTCTTTCTGGTACATGTAGTGAGGCTGAACGCCAACCTCGGCACCGTTGGGATACATCGCCGCCCAGACTATGGTGCCGCAGTTGTCCGCCAGGAAGACCGCCTGTTTGGCTACGGCAAGCTTGCCGCTGGCATCTATCACCGTGTCAAACCCTCTGCCATCTGTCATTTCCCTGGCGGCTGCCTCAAGGTCTTCATTAATCGGGTCGACCACCACGGTAGCGCCAAGTTTCTTTGCCATCTCTCTACGGCTTGCCACAGGTTCTGAAACCAGGACCTTTGCCGCCCCGGAAACCTGCGCTACTTGCTGTATCAGCAGGCCGATGGGACCGGCACCGAGTATGCCAACCGTGCCACCAGCACGAATATTGGCAAGGTCAATGGTATGAACGGCCACAGACACCGGCTCAAGAAGAGCCCCGACCTCAAGGCTGACACCCTCCGGAAGAGGATATACGGCACCGTCGTTATAAACGGCGTACTCGGCATAGCTGCCGGTATTGTGAACGGCATTTTTACAGTAGTGTTCCATTTTGTTCTGGCAATAGTAGCAGTTACCGCAGTAGCCGCGGAAATTCATACCTACTTCCTGCCCCACTTTAAGGTCAGCTTTTACGTCCTTACCTATATCAACGATTGTCCCTGAGGCTTCATGCCCCATTATCATCGGCCCCGGGCGTCGCGGCATCGGAGGCCGCCTAGAAGCAAACTCCGGGTCAAACATATGGAGCTCGCTGCCGCATACTCCGCAGTAGGCTATTTTAACCTTAATCTGTTTGGAGCCCATTTCCGGTTCCGGTACATCCTGTACCTCTATTTTTCCGTCTTCGGTCCTTACCGCAGCTTTCAATTTTCTAATAACCTCCCGATATTTTATTTTTCAAACGTGTATAAGAGTGGCAGTTGATTGAACAGCATCTATTATGCAGCACACACAGCCCCACGTCAATTTTTCCTGTCATGTAACAAAACTGTAATCTACATTTAACACAACTATAACCTCCACGAAATTTATACGAAATATAGCCAGTTTATTATTAGATTGTAGACAGGCAAACAATTAAAAGGAGGGGAAAAATGGAAATGTATCTCGGAATCGGCGCTTTTGTGGTCTTGTTCGTTGCCTGGGTGGTTGTTCCTCCGATAATCAGGAAGCGGCATGCCCTGGAAGCAGAGGAAGAAATAAATGATTAGCCGGATAATTGAATAAGTTCATATCTTATAAATAGTTTACTGGAGTATTCCAATGGCAATGAAAGGACATCATCTTGGAAAAGATAGAGAGCATGTGCCGCTTCTAAAGCGGCGAAGCTTTATTATTGCCGTAATGGCAGTAATACTAGGTATAGCCTTCTTCGGCATCCCGGCTATCGCCCGGGCAGCTGACCCTTCGGGAGCAGACACCTTAAGTAGAGACCCGACAGCACCAGTGAATATGGCCTGGACTCTTGTTGCAGCCTTCCTTGTCTGGCTTATGCAGCTTGGATTCGCTTTCTTCGGTGCAGGATTGATAAGGTCTAAGAATACTGTTAATTACCTTACCAAGAGTTTTATGGACTTCTGCATTGCCTCCCTTGGTTTCTGGGCTTTCGGTTTTGCACTTATGTTCGGAGGTTCTGCTCTGTTTCCGGGGCTTGAGCTCGGTAACGGTTTTATCGGCTACTCCGGGTTTTTCCTTTCCGGAGACAGCTATGATGTTTCAACAATTATGTTCTGGTTTTTCCAGATGGTTTTCGCCGCCACCGCCTGTACGATTGTAGCCGGTGCTGTTGCAGAAAGAATGAAGATAACTGCCTACCTTGCCTACAGCTTCATTATAGGAGCGCTGATTTACCCGATATACGGTCACTGGGTCTGGGGAGGAGGCTGGCTGGGAAATATCACGATAGGTGGTGCTACCGGTGTTGTCGATTTCGCCGGTTCCGGTGTTGTACATATGTTAGGCGGACTGACTGCGCTAATAGCAGCGGCAATGGTCGGTCCCAGAATCGGCAAATTCAATAAAGACGGTACTCCTAACGAGATTAAGGGACACCACGTTCCTTATGTAGTTATCGGTACTTTTATCCTGTTCTTCGGCTGGTTCGGTTTCAACGCCGGCAGTACCGTGGCCGCAACCGAACTGCGAATTTCGGTTATTACCGTTAACACCTTCCTTGCCGGTGCTACCGGGGCACTGGTGGCGTTGTACTGGAGGTTTATCAAGACCGGCAAGGCAGATATACTTGCCGCCTGCAATGGCGCTCTTGCCGGCCTGGTGGCAATCACAGCCCCCTGTGCCTTTGTTCCGCCGTGGGCTGCCGTAATTATAGGTATCATTGCTATACCGTTCCTGTTCACCACCGCCCGTATCGTCGAGCGCGTTTTAAAGGTAGACGACGTGGTCGGCGCCGTACCGGTCCACTTCGGTGCCGGAATCTGGGGGTTACTGGCAGTCGGCATCTTTGCCGATGGTACCTACGGTGTGACAGGCCTTATTGCCGGAGGTTGGGGACAGCTTATCCTGCAAATAATTGACATCGCCGTTGTGATTGCCTGGGTTCTGCCAACAGTACTTCTTACCTTCTGGCTGATTAAAAAGACAATCGGCCTCAGAGCCAGCAGGGATGAAGAACTTCAGGGACTTGATATCCCGGAACACGGAATTGAAGCCTATCCTGCTGACGCCGGTTAAGTGGAAACCTGGACGGATAGAGTGAAGGCACCTATAAAAGGGGCTGGAGTAAATACACCAGCCCCTTATTATCTCACAGTCCAGGCAACAACCGACGGACAATCACCACTGGCAGAAGTGTGGAAACCTTATCCTGATACTGATCGGCCGGTTTAATTCCGGGCGATTATCGACTGAAATATGTACGGAAATACGGTCTTAATCCTGTAATTGGTAATGCCTGTTTTTTGGAATATCTTCCTGAATTCACCCGCTGAAAGTGCAGCTCTCATTGATTTTATCTCTCCGCCATTGAGAGGTAAAGAGCATATCCAGCCTATTCTTTTAAAATCATAGATATATAATATCCCGTTATCTGCCACAGCCTCCCAGAGATTGCGGATAGACTTCTCCGGCTCTTTCCAGTGGTGTAAAGAATAAGCGCAGTACACAAAATCGAACTTCCCCAGCTCCCGCAGCATGGTTTCATCTACGACATCACCCACTACATACCTTATTCGATTCTGGAGCCGATTTTCGGTAATAGTTTCTTCAGCCACCGCCGCCATACCGGGAGAAATGTCAACAGCGGTGATGGTTATATCAGAATTCAACCGGGCTATGAGAGTAGCCAGTATGACGGGACCAGCTCCCATTTCAAGGTAACGCCCCGATACCCCCAGGGCTTTGATATCTTTTAATATACTCCGATACATAAGATTTGCCCATTTCTTATGCTCCCGGGCATATTTACGAGCTTCAGCCACGTCCGAGAATTCCACCTTTTGTTCAAGTCCGCTTACCATGATACCCCCCTCAACTAATTTCAGACATTTTCATATCGACTGCTGTTTCTATACCGAAATGTGCCGCCTGCTTTAAGTCCTCCAGAGCTTCCCTGGCCGTTTCACCCATGCCGACAGCAGTGAAGGGACGCCAGACAACATAGAAGTTACCACTTTCTTCATCAAATTCTATGTCTATTTCATTATCAGGCATCATCATCATCGCCCTTGCCTTCAAAGCAGGGTTAATTCTCATCCGATATAAAGCAGCCGTCGTGCTCTGTTGCATTACATCTATTTACTTTTCTTACCCGCAGCAGCTAGAGGTGCTACCGCAATCCAGAGGGTGATTGTTATCAGCATAGATGTTACATAGTTAATATCCGGCAGGCCAAGTTTAGGAATTATAACCGCATCCCAAAGAAGCATTAGAAAGAGTGCACTCAAAAAGAAACCGGGTACAGCAGCCAATATCCTGAAGTATCCCATGTCTATCCTCCTACCATTTTTTATTCTCGGAGAATGTCTTCAATGTTATGATATGCCTGGACAAGAACCTGACGAATCCGTTCCGTCTTTTCTGAGTCCAGACTGCGAAATCCCTGGCCGAGCAAATGCTCAAGAGCGTGATATTCCTTCATCACCATTGCCATTCTGCCGATTTTCTTAAAGCTCCATTTGCTTTTTATCTGGTTTCTTACACCGTCTGCCAGGTCTTTTTGCTTCACAAGAAACTGATTGCCTTCTTCCGTAATAGTATAGACTTTTTTACCGTCTTGTTCCACGGCACTGGCATATCCCATTTCCTCAAGCATCTGAAGCGTGGGATAGACAGCCCCGGGGCTTGGTTTGTAAAGTCCATGAGACTGTTCTTCAAGCTCACGGATAATCTCATAGCCGTGCCGCGGCTTATCTTTTATAAGGTCGAGTATAACGTATTTCAGGTCACCCTTCTGAAAAGAGCTCTCCCGCCGTCGACCCCTGGAAAATCCTTCTCCATCGAAAATCCTGCCCCTAAACATAACGAACTCCTTTTTGTATTAATTAAATAGATATATCAAATAATATCACGATATATCTAGATATATTATAATAATGAACCACTATTTTGTCAAGAGGTTTTCCAAAAGGTACTAATCGGTTTTGGTTGAATTAAACACTCTTCCCCTTTATCTCCTTCAGGGCTTCGTCGTGGTTCCAGTAATGTCACCAGAGCTGAGCTCAGCCGAACGGTGAGCCTTCAGGGTGGACCCCTCTCAAACGGTCCCCTGTTTTACTATGCGATTATCCGCCTGTTTGAAAGGGGTAAGGGGTGAGGTAAACACATACCAATCAAATAAAAATAGAGCCATTAAAAAAGCGGTCTGATGAAATGCCGGGTAGTTTTTGAGGATACCGGTCTAAAGTTTTGAGAAACTCTGGAGTTGACTATATTCTATAAGACCGCTCTCGGCAATGTTTTCTATTTCAATCCCCGATTCAACGGCTGCCGCCACCGGATTCAGACCGCCGAGCTGAACTACTCCAATGCGGTTCATTGCCACCGGTATCTGGCAGAGCGACTCACTGATATTCCCCAGGGCGAAAACACCGCCAATGCCGGCATCTTTCAGCACGGCAAGTTTTTCTTCTACAAGCTGTTTCGCCGGTGCCGGTATTGTCCGGAAAACGCCGAGTATTTTACCGCTGCCGGTTCCAGCGGCCTGGCCGACACTTGTCATCCGGGCACGGATAAATTGCTCGGAGGGGTCAAGAGAGGTACCGGAATAATCGATTATGGCGACGAAGCGCCGCGGCCTTGAATTCCTGATTTCCAGGACGCCTCCGAACCTGAACTCGGTGGGTACACCAGCCTTGAGAAGCACTCCGTTTATAACAACGCTGCAAACGGTGGCCAGCCCTGTATAGCCTGCCGGCACCACTACCGAGCCGAGCTTTTCACCTGCCGGGGCTATTGCCACCAGGTCGCTGACGCACAATCCGGCCTTGAACACTTCTTTCATTACTGACAGCGCCTTCTTGAACTTCCTCTCGGGGATGAGTGAGGTATTTATCGGTAGCTGCCCGGTGCGGCTTTCGGGGTCGAAGGTGCTCTCATAGGCAAGTAACTCCAGCTTCTCTCTGACGAAGCCAAGGTGCTGCGACGCCAGCGCTTCCTTAACTTCCTGCTGCCCTTCCGGAGTAATCAACCTGCCATCACGACCACCCGGAATAGTAAAGCCGCGCTCGTCGGCTATTCTCAGGTGATACCTGACAGCTCTTTCACTTAAAAAAACGCCCTCGTTTTCAAGACGACGGGCAATCGTAATCGACCCGATTGGTTCCGAGGACTCGCTTAAAACCTTTAGAATGGATATTAGCTTACTTTCGGCGTCTGCGCCGACACCCTGCTCCATAACAGGCTTTTTACTCCTTCGGATAGTTATGTTGATATTATACCACGAAGGTTATGAAAGCCAAACAATACATGTTTTCAGGGGGAGGTATTAGAAAGAGGGTGGCGGGGCGTAAAAACACCCCCCCCAAAAAAAACCCCCGGTTTATAATTTTTTTTTTTTTTAAGAATTTTAGTATTTAAAAAAAGAT
>CAYVOV010000002.1:105418-157984 GCA_964453525.1 uncultured Dehalococcoidales bacterium
AATTTTTTTTTTGGGGTTTTTTTAATTTCAGGGGGGGGCGGTCTACACCGCCCCCCCACCCTCTTCAACCCCCGGTGTTAATATTTAGTTATTAGTGCAGGATTTGCCTTCTTTAACTCATTGTACATCCACGGGCTCCGCCCCTCTAAACACCCCCTGTAGGCCACTTCTAATGATTCCTTTTTACTTCTCCCTTTTGTAAAGAGCTTGCCCTGAGCCTGTCGAAGGGGAAACTGAGAGGGATTTTTAAAATAGCCCTTAATCCCCCTTTATGAAAAGGGAAAATTGATTCTGGCAGATGGGCTTTACTTTTCTAACATACTTCTATTTTCGCAATGGCAGGTGAGGCCATCTCAAGCACTATGGTTGCGCCGAAATAATAGGCAATGCTGCGCTTGGGCACTCTTGGGAATCACCGGCCAGGGCGATTCTTTTGCCGGTTCTAGGCACCCTTGAAGCGGTTGGTGATGGGCAGTCTGCGGTCTCTGCCGAAGGCTCTGGGGGTAATCTTGACCCCAGGCGGCGCCTGCCGGCGCTTGTACTCGCTGCCGTCGACAAGCCTAGCGGCGCGCTTCACCGCCTGCTCATCGATGCCCATATCTATAATCTGCTCGATACTTTTGTCTTCCTCGACATAAGCAGTCAGAATGGGGTCGAGTACTTCATAGGGAGGCAAACTATCGGTGTCCTGCTGGTCCGGACGCAGTTCAGCGGAAGGCGGTTTCTCTATTATGCTGGCTGGTATGAGCCCTGACCCACCTACCGAATTTCTATATCTGCATAACTCATAGACCATTGTCTTGGGCACATCCTTAATTACGGCAAAGCCGCCGGCCATGTCCCCATAGAGCGTCGTGTAGCCGGTAGCCATCTCACTCTTGTTCCCGGTGGTAAGGACAAGCCAGCCGAACTTATTTGAAACCGCCATCAGAAGATTGCCTCTGATACGCGCCTGCAGATTTTCCTCGGCCACGCTCGGCTCAGTGCCCTCGAAAGTCTCAGCCAGCATATCAAGATAAGCTTTGAATGCCTTCTCGATTGGTATCGTTATCAACCTTATGCCCAGCTCGCGGGATAAGAGCTCAGCATCCGAAATACTTCCCGGAGAGGAATAACGCGAAGGCATGGCAATGCCGACCACGTTCGAGCTGCCCAGGGCATCCACGGCAATCGCTGCCACCAGAGTCGAATCTATTCCCCCGGAAAGACCTATCAGCACCTTCTCGAAACCGTTTTTGCGTATGTAATCATGCGTCCCCAGCACCAGCGCATCATAGACCTCTCCCGGAAATCCTTTCGTCTCAATATTCCTCTTTTTCAGCGCCGGTTTCTTCTCGACTAACGTCTTTTCCGAGACAAGTACTTTATTGCTCTGTCTTCCCTGTTCTTCCCGCAGCAGGATTTCCTTTCTCCACCGTGAATCGTGAAGACGTGCCCGGAAAACGGACTCGGTATCGAGGTCGGCAATAATCAGGTCTTCTTCAAACTGCTTTCCCCGGGCAATCAAATTCCCTTTCTCGTCCAGTATCAGGCTGTTACCATCAAAGACAAGTTCATCCTGCCCGCCCACCAGGTTATTATATGCCACTATAGCCACGTTATCCGAGGCACGTGTATCAAGCATTCTCTGTCTGTCATTTCCTTTACCAAAGTGATATGGTGAAGCGCTGATGTTGATAATAACCTCAGCCCCGGAATATGCCTGAGAGGTGGCAGGACCGGCTTCGTACCAGATATCCTCACAGATGTTAATACCAATACTGTTGCCGGCAATAACGTAGACCGGGCATTCCGTCCCGGCCCGGAAATAGCGGTTCTCATCGAATACGCCGTAGTTCGGCAGGAATATCTTGTGATAGACGCCGGCAAGCTTACCATCATGAATTATGGCGGCCGCATTGTAAATGTCTTCCTCGGCATCTACGAAACCAACAATGACGCTAATTCCTGAAGAAGCATCTATTATCTTCTCCAGAGACCGCAGGTTCTCATCAATGAACTGCGGCTTGAAGAGGAGGTCTTCGGGCGGATAACCACAGATGGCAAGCTCGGGAAAAGTAAGAAGGTCAACACCCGAAGACCTGGCTTCGTCAATAGCTTTCAGGATTTTCTTTCTATTGCCGGTAAAATCTCCAACGGTAGTATTAATCTGAGCCATGCCGATTCGCAGCCAGCGTGTTCCTCCGGACTGCGCCGCGGCTCTATGAAACTGGTGCATTCTATATCCTCCAGCGCTGAACTACCACTGAATTATTACCCGAAATATAAAGACGAATCAACTTTACAGGATTGGTAAATACCTGTCTAGCTCGTACTCGGTAACCTGCGTCCGATAATGGTCCCACTCAATTTTCTTGTTCTGGATGAAAGCATTAAAGACATGGTCGCCGAGCGCTTTATGCACAAGCTCACTTTTTTCAGTGAGCAGGACTGCTTCAAGAAGGCTGGCCGGTAATGTACCGATGCCCCTTTCTTCCCTCTCCACCTCACTCATTTCATAGACATTTTCCTCTATAGGCGCAGGCGGCTCCATCTCTTTCTCGACACCTTCCAGCCCGGCGGCGAGCATGACGCTGAAAGCAAGGTAGGGATTGCAGGCAGGGTCAGGCGACCGGAACTCAATCCGGGTGGCATTCTCCTTGCCCGGCTGGTATTCAGGGACACGAATCAAATCCGCCCGGTTGCGCCGCGCCCAGGAAAGGTATACCGGTGCCTCATAACCAGGCACAAGACGCTTATAGGAATTCACCCACTGGTTGGCAACGCAGGTGATTTCAGGGGCGTATTTAAGCAGCCCGGCTATGTAGCTCTTGGCCACTTTTGACAGGAAGTAATTATCGCTGGCATTGAAGAAAGCGTTTTTACCACCTTTGAAAAGGGACTGGTGGACATGCATACCGCTGCCGTTTATGCCGAATATTGGCTTGGGCATGAAGGTAGCGTACACACCGTGCCTCAGGGCGACCTGTTTTACAACCAGCCGGTAAGTCATTACATTATCCGCCATCGTCAGGGCATCGGTATACCTCATGTCAATTTCGTGCTGGCTGGCAGCTACCTCATGGTGAGAATATTCAACAGCAATGCCAAGCTCTTCCAGAGCAAGAACGGTGTCTCTTCTCATATCGGTAGCAGTATCGAGCGGGGTCATATCGAAATATCCGCCCTCATCCAGCCCTTCCGTGCTTTTTGAATCTTTAAAATAGAAGTACTCAAGCTCAGGTCCAACATAGAAGGTATAGCCTAAGTCAGCGGCACGCTTCAGGTTTCTCTTCAGGACAAATCTGGGGTCGCCCTCAAACGGTTCTCCACCCGGCCTTAAAACGTCACAGAACATCCGGGCTACGGCACGGTGCTCACGCGGCCGCCACGGCAGCAGGTAGAACGTTTCGGGGTCGGGCATGGCAACCATGTCACTCTCATCAATGCGGGCAAAACCTTCAATAGAGGAGCCATCAAATCCCATACCATTTTCAAGGGCTCCTTCCAGTTCTTCTACAGTAATGGCAAAGCTCTTCAGTACGCCAAGGATATCGGTAAACCAGAATCTAATGAATTTGACATCATGCTCCTTCGCCATCTTTAATACATAATCCTTTGCCTCATCTTTACTTTTACCGGTCATTTTTCGTCTCCTTTAAATTACTCTTATTATAATTAACTTGTTAAGATAGTATACCATTTATTAACAACATTTTGCCCACATAAAAACCTCCAAAAATGCTCAAATAGCGTTTTCATCTCTATCGCCGGTCCTGATGCGTACTATTCCATCAACCGGAATGATAAAAATTTTACCGTCGCCTATTTCACCGGTTCTGGCATTGGCGACAATTGCATCAAGGGCAGCAGATACGTCATCATCAAGGACGACAAGCTCGATTTTAAGCTTCGGCAGTAAATCCACCCGGTATTCTCCTGCCCGCCACTGCAGAGGAATACCTTTCTGCCTGCCCCGACCGCTGACCTCACTTACCGTCATGCCGAAATAGCTTCTCTCTTCAAGTGCTTTCTTGACATCCTCAAGACTCTCCTCCCGGATAATCGCCTCTATCTTCTTCATCGCAGCACTCCCCCGTATGCCCTTTCGCCATGCTGTGACAGGTCAAGCCCGATTGTTTCTTCCTGCTTACCCACTCTCAAACCGATAGTTACATCGACAAGTCTGCCAAGTATCCAGGTAACAATAAAAGCAAAAGCAGCAACGACCACAATGCTCAACAGTTGCACCAGTACCTGCCCGCCGTTGCCCTCGAACAGACCGGGCGTCCCGGCGACTGCCGAACTGGCAAAGATACCTGTCGCCAGAGCTCCCCACATACCACCCATACCGTGAACGGCAAAAACGTCCAAGGAATCATCGAATCCCAGTTTGTTCTTTAGCAGGATTATGCCGTAATAGCTGATTATTGAGACACCGATACCTATTGGAATACCGGCCATCGGAGTGACAAAACCGGCAGCCGGAGTAATCGCCACCAGACCGGCGACAGCCCCGGTAACGGTACCGAGTAAACTGGGACGGCGGTGGAGCCAGCTTATCATCATCCAGGTGAAGCCGGCCGCCGCTGCCGAGATATTGGTGGCGACAAAAGCGTTGGCAGCCGTGCCATCAGCGGCTAGGGCGCTGCCGGCGTTGAATCCGAACCAGCCGAACCAGAGCAGACCGGCACCGAGCGCTACCATCGGGATACTATTCGCCTCCATTAATTCACGGGGGAATCCCCTGCGCCGTCCAAGTAACATCACCAGAGCCAGCGCCGATACACCGGCATTGATGTGGACCACGGCTCCACCGGCGAAGTCGAGAGCGCCGATACCTCCCAGCCAGCCGCCATCGCCCCACACCCAGTGGCATACCGGTGTATAAACAAAAGTTAACCACAAAGCCGAAAATACCATCAGGGCACTGAATTTTATCCTCTCTACCACAGCACCGGTAATCAGGGCAACGGTGATGATGGCAAACATACACTGAAAAGCCATAAAGACAAGATGGGGTATTGAAGTGGCATAGACATCAGAAGGCTCCATACCTACACTCCTGAGGCCGATAAAATTCAGCTTTCCGATAAATCCCCCGACATCGGGGCCAAAGCTCAGACTGTAACCCCAGAGCACCCAGATTAGTCCGGCAAGGCCCATGATTGCGAAGCTCATCATGATTGTGGAAAGCAGGTTTTTGCGCCTTGCCATACCTCCATAAAAAAGAGCGAGTCCCGGAGTCATTAGCAGAACAAGCGCCGCTGAGACCAGGACCCAGGCAGTATCACCAGAACTAACGGGCATAATTGAACCTCCTTTTTTTGTTCCAGTTTAGCCCGCTATTGTTACAAACATATTACAGGAATGTGAATTTTATGTTACAGATGGGGGGGGGCAGCTACAGTCCTGCCTTGAACCTGTAACCGATATTTCTTACTGTCTCGATGAAATCATGAGTGGAAATCTCAATTTTGCTCCGGAGCCTTCTTATATGGACATCCACCGTCCTGTCACCGCCGTAGTAGTCGAAGCCCCAGACTTTATCCAGCAGCGCTTTCCGGGTATAGACCCGGCCGGGATTACCTGCCAGGAATTTCAGGAGCTCATACTCTTTAAAGGTAAGTGCAACTTTCCTGCCGTCGACGGTTACCTCGCAACTGGCAAGGTCAATAAGTAAACCGTCACACCTGATAACCTCACTGCCTTCTTCAGTTCTGGTCTTTTGAAGAAGTCGCTTTATCCTCAGGACAAGCTCCCGGGCATTATAGGGACCGATCAGGAAATCATCTGCATCGAGGTCTCCATCAACCTTATCGAGTACTCCGGCGGCAAAAAGAGCCAGAACCGGTGTGGAGCCTTCTTTTTTTATATCCTGCACCATCTCCCGTATGTCAGATTGAGATACATAGCCGTTAACTTCCACAAGGACCATATCCGCAGACCATGCGGAGACCTGCTCAGATATATCCTCTCCATGAGGTCTGACTGAGCAGACAAAGCCGTTCCGTACCAGCTCAGCCTGCAGGTCTGCCAGAGCCGGACTTTCTTTTGCTACTATCATTAAATTGTGCAGTTTTTGTTGCATGGTCAGCTACAATTCTTTATAGTTAATCAGCTTCTCGGAGTCTATAACGCCTCTCATTGCATAGTTCACAACACTTAAACCGGCCTCTAAAGCGGCCGCAACCGGATTCAGCCCGTCAGCAAATACCAACCCGACCTTATTTAACGCCACGGGAAGCCCGCACACCGATTCACCTATTTTACCCAGGGCAAGCACCCCATTCATTCCGGCTGACTCCAGACTATCTATAATAGCCTCGGCTCTTGACCTGGCTACAGCCGGTATTTCACAGAAACTGGCTAATATCTTTCCGTTTCCTTCCCTGGCAGCACTGATTACCGATGTCATCCCGCTGACGATAAAAATCTCAGAGGGGTCCAGCGAGCATCCGGCGTAATCAATCAATTCGATGAAGCGCAGTGGCTCACCACATCGAACCTGCGCTATGCCGCCGAACTTGAAGTCCACCGGTATCCCCGCCCGCAGTAACGCTCCGCAGACTATTACATGCGATACCGTAGCCAGTCCGGTATTACCCGGAGGAATTACCGTCTCTCCCAGACTCTCTCCTTCAGTGGCTACCGCTGTAAGGCGGCTGACTCCGAGCCCGGCGCCGAAGGCGATTTTTATCACCTCAATAGCCCGGTCAAAGTTGCTACTCTCGAATAGAGACAGGTTAACCGGTACCTCCCCCAGACCATCCTCTGGATTGAAAGAACTATGGTAGGCAAGGGACTCAATTCTCGTCGCTACCTGGCCTAACCGGTCGGTAAGCAAGGCACTGTTGAGTTCTTCGATTCCCGATTCGGTAATGAATCTGCCGTCCTTCTGGCCGACGATACGGGTAAACCCAACCTCGTCCATCTGCCTTAAATGGTATCTTACCGCCCTTTCACAGAGGTCAATACCAAGCTCACCCAGACGCCGGGCAAGAACTCTGCTGCCGAGGGGTTGCGGAGAATCGCTCAGAATCTTGAGTATCGCTATTGTCTTTCTCGCCGCATCGCCGGTCTGTTGAGCTATCATCAGTTACCTAGCCTCCTCTAGTAGGCATATAGTCTGCCGTAAGGCCTAAGCCATTTCGGAAACAATTTTATAAACTGCCCTTTAAGTATCTCCCGGGCATCATAATCAAAATAAGTGGCAAATTCACCGACGTATTTTTCAAGTAGCTGGCAATCCGTTTCCTCCAGCTCTGCCACGCCGACTTCTTTGCCCAGCTGATAGTCCTCAATATTGCCCCTGAGGTAGATAACGCCGCCGTGCATACCGGTTCCAACAAACCTGGCTCTGTGGTATTCGCCTTCTCCAAGGGTCAGCCCGAGCACAATCAACACTCCGCCGGCCATATATTCACCGAGGAAATCCTGGGAGGTACCGCCGATAACCAGAGTCGGTCTTTTATCCTGATATTCTTTCATATGGATACCAGCCCGGTAGCCGACGTCTTCCCGGACAAAAATGCTGCCGCCCCTGGCAGAGAGACCGATAATATCACCGGCATGCCCGTGAATGATTATCTCTCCTTCGTTCATTGTGTTGCCGCAGCCGTCCTGGGCGTTGCCGCGGACAATAATCCTCGGTCCGTTCATAAACGCCCCCAGGTCATTACCCGGCGTGCCGAATATTTCAATCTCCACCGGTTTATCCAGGTCAGTGCCGAGATAACGCTGTCCGTAAACGTTACGGAGTTCAATTTTTTCCGTACCGTTTGAAACAACATCTCTCAACCTGGCATTAAGCTCCCGGTAATAGATACCGCTGGCGTCTATGGTGATTGTAGATTCTTTCTTCTCAATCATGCTTTAGCTCCCGGCCATTCCCACTCCCAGAATCTCAAGCTCCGTATCCGACAGCCCGACACCCCTGAGGTGTAACCGATTACCCCGCAGGCTTTCCAGTGCATTGACGCCAAGTCCGCCCAGGATATCCTTTAACTCGATACTCCAGCCGCGCAGCAGGTTACTCAGCCGGCGGGCGCCGATATCGGGATTAATCCGCTTGGTTAACCGCAGGTCACTGGTGCAGATACCCCAGGCACACTTCCCGGTATGACACTGCTGACAGACATGGCAGCCGAGGGCAATAAGAGCCGCCGTCCCGATGTTTACCGCATCAGCGCCCAGGGCAATGGCTTTTGCCACATCACCGCTGTTTCTTATTCCACCGGATATAACAATCGAAGCGTGGTTGCGTATCCCCTCCTGCCTTAAACGACTGTCCACCGAGGCGAGCGCCATCTCGATAGGAATACCTACATTATCGCGGATAATCTTGGGGGCGGCGCCAGTAGCTCCTCTCAGCCCATCGAGGACAATAATATCAGCACCGGCCCTGACCATGCCGCTGGCGATTGCCGCCGAGTTGTGGACAGCGGCGATTTTCACCGATACCGGCTTGGTATAATTTGTCGCCTCTTTCAGGGCGAATACAAGCTGAGCGAGGTCTTCAATCGAGTAAATATCATGCTGCGGCGCCGGTGACAGCGCATCAGTCCCCCGGGGAATCATCCGGGTGAGTGAAACTTCACTGCTTACCTTCTCCCCGGGGAGATGTCCGCCGATTCCCGGCTTGGCACCCTGTCCGATTTTTATCTCAACAACTCTGGCTGCGTCAAGGTATTCGGCGTGTACACCGAAGCGTCCCGAAGCAACCTGAACGATAGTGTTATTCCCGTATTTATAGAGGCTGTGGTGGAGTCCGCCCTCACCTGTATTCCACAGAGTACCCATTTCGGTAGCCGCCCGGGCTAAAGACTCCTGCACATTCAGGCTTACCGCTCCATAGGACATCGCCGAAAACATCACCGGGACCTCAATCCTCACCAGAGGTCCCAGTTCCGTTTCCATATCAAGCGATTCGCCCAATTCAATCCGGTCAGGTTTGTTTCCGAGGTAGGTTGTAAGCTCCATCGGCTCACGAAGCGGGTCGATGGACGGGTTCGTAACCTGGCTGGCATTTAACACAAGGTGGTCCCAGTATATCCGCTGCCCTTTGTCATTACCCATACCGGTAAGAAGTACCCCGCCGGTCTCTGCCTGCTTGATAATGTCTTCGATAACTTCCGGGCGCCAGTTGTAGTTACCGCGGTACTCCAGCGGACTTTCGCTGATTGTCAGCGCCTTTGTCGGGCAGAAGACGACGCAACGGTGGCAGCCAACACAGTTCTCCTCAAGGCTTCTCACCTCATCATCTTCGGCATCATAGTAATGAGTATCGAAACTGCACTGCCCGACACAGACCTGGCACCGGATACACCGCTCAGGGTCCCTTCTTACCAGGAATTTTGGCGTTATTTGTGTCCTCATCTTCTTTTCCTCCCCTTAACTCCGGACGGATTTTATACCGACTCCACAGCCTCCAGAATCCCCATATCAGTCGTTCCCATCATCTTCAATCTTCCCACCACCGGCCGACCGCCGACCGGGATCCAGGCTTTTTCTAGCTCCGGAGATATCAGGCGGATTGCCGATTCTTCGGAAGAAAGGTAGAGCATATCGCCCTTCTCGCCAACAGTAAGCGGCCGCAGCCGGATTCGGTCGGTCAGGCCAATCATCTCGCCACGGTGAGCGATAATCACGGTAAAAGGTCCGTTCAGCAGCAGGCTGCCATAGACCTGCCGTAATGCTTTCATTAGCTTCTGTTCTCCCGGCTGCATCCGCTCGATATCCGCCCAGAAAGGAGGTGCCAGAACCCTGGCTGCAATCTCTATCGGTAGGTTATGCTTACGCACCAGCAGGTCGATGGCATAGGCAACCACCTCGGTATCGGTCTGCATCGTGCAGTGATAACCGAACTGCTCAAGATAGCGCCGGTTTATTCCGTATGATGAAATCTCTCCGTTATGGACCACAGTCCAGTCCAGGATGGAGAACGGATGAGCCCCGCCCCACCAGCCCGGCGTATTCGTCGGGAACCGCCCGTGTGCCGTCCATAGATAGCCTTTATATTGCTCAAGGCAGAAGAACTCCGCTATCTCCTCGGGATAGCCGACGCCCTTGAACACAGCCATATCCTTACCGCTGGAGAACACAAAGCTGTCACATAGTTGAGTGTTTATTATCATTACTTTTTCTACGACATAATCATCCGGCAACAGCTTTCCACAACGCTGCTCATCCACATCAACGAAGTACCGCCAGACAAGCGGCGGGTTTTTAATTGCCGGTACTTCCCTGGTCGGCACTTCCTCCTGCCCGATAATCCTGAAATTTTCCTTGAGGAAAGCTTCTACCTCCACCTTACCCTCGTTACTCAGGTACATAATGTGCAGAGCATACTGGTCTTTGTATTCGGGATACAGGCCGTAGACAGCCAGTCCCCCACCGAGACCGTTGCCCCGGTCATGCATATTGGCAATAGCCCGGACAACGCCGTCACCGGAGAACCTCCTGCCCGAGGTGTCCATAGCCCCGAATATCGAGCAGGCATCAATAACCTTGTCATCATTATGCGGATTATTAATCTTTCTTAAATCTCTCATACTGTATCTCCTGGAGTGAGGATATTACTCTCCGGCAAGCACTTCCTCAGACTGCTCAACATAGGTTATCAATGAGTCCACAAGCGAATCCGGGACAGCCAGCTTCGACCGCCAGAGTTCCTCCGGAAGTGAAGCAAGACCGAAGTCGTCAGCGACGAGTACCTCATGGAAAGCCCTGACATCAATTTTTTCCTTCATAAGGTTATAGATAATGCCGGACTTCTCAATATCGCCGCTGATGACCATTCCCACAATCCGTCCGTCTTTTATCACTACTTTTCTATACATGTCATCCTGCCTGGCTATGATTACCTGGCAGCTATCATCCGGCTGGGCGGACATTCCGGCGGAGACGATACTTACCCCGAAGTACTTAATCGAATTCATCGCCGTTCCACCTTGATATTCGGCTGAAACTCCTGCCATATTGAAGCCGGCAACCCTGCCGCCGGCACAGGCGTTCGGCCAGATGGGGGAAAGCCTGTTTTCACCGAATACGAAGTCATAAGCCTCGGAAACGTCACCGCAGGCATAGATACCGGGAACGGAGGTAGCCATAGTGCGGTCAACAACGATACCCCGGTTTACCTCTATACCAGTATCAGCCACCAGCGCCGTACGCGGCTGCACGCCGATAGCGACCACTACCATTTCACAGGGTAGCGCCGTTCCATCAGCCAGAGTTACACCGGCGACTTCTGCGGGCAGATATCCGTTAATCCTGCTCACCGTATTATCCGTAATGATTTCAATACTGGCCTGCTTCAGAACCGACTCCATAATAGCCGAGGCTTCTTCATCGAGGATTGTATTTAAAACCCTGTCCTTCATTTCGACGATGGTGATATCGACGCCTCTTTTCACCAGAGCCTCGGTAACACTCACCCCGATAAGTCCGCCGCCAATAACGACACTTCTCACTCTTCTACCGGCCTGCCGGTTCAGAAATGCATCTATTGCCCTGGCATCATCAAGGGTGGTGAAGGTAAAGACTCCTTCCCGGTCACTACCTTCCATCCGCGGGAAAATAGGCACTCCGCCGGTAGCCAGCAGCAACTTTTCCCAGTTTACTTTTCCACCGCCCTCAAGCACAGCAGTCTGCCCGGTAATATCAAGCCCGGTCACTTCCCGTCCGAGAACAGTCCGGATATTGTTTTTCTCATAGAAGTCCGGGGGACGGAACAGCATCCTTTCCAGAGGATAGCCTTCAGCAAGGTGCTCCGAAATCAGCGGACGGGAGTAGGCCGGATACGGTTCATCGGAGACAATCATTATCGTCCCTTTCTCGTCCACCTCACGGATAGCCTCGGCAGCGCAGATTCCTCCGGCGGAATTACCGATTATCAGGTATTTTATTTTCTGAGTTTTTACCATTATTTCCCCGCTATTTATTGCTTCCAACTGTTAGTTTCTGTGGCCTAGTTTTGGACGGTTACTTCAACGACATTTTCCCGGGCGATAGTTTTTCCTCTGCCGCTTTCGTCGTCTTCGACAAAGACGTGCATCAGTCCCATTACTTCATACTGCCCGTTTTCGAGACCGGTGGTGTCCCACCTTACCGGGAAGTACCTCTGCTGGTCCTGTGATTCACCGATAAGAATCCAGGTTTCATCACTTTTCTTACGGAAATACCAGGGATTATTTACTCTATCGATACGTCCCTTGAAACCAAGTTCTCCGAGCTCTTTTTGCAGCAGGTCTTCATCATATTCCTCACGCAGAAGAACATTACCGGAATAGGTCTTTAATATTTCTGAAGGTACAATATAATGCGGTCCCCAATTGCTTGACATGATATCCTCCTCTGAAAATATTATGTCTGGTTTGCGACCACTTCTCCACCGGCAGCATCCACCCCGTTTGTTATACCACCTTTTCCATTCTGCACCTCCAGGTATGCCAGCGCTTCATTCGGACAGTTGATTACGCATACCGGTACATCCTCACCAGGACAGAGGTCACACCTGACCGCCTTTCTCTGATTTATATCCTGCTTTACCGCTGCAAACGGACAGACCAGGATGCAGGTCCAGCAGCCAACGCATTTTTCTTCATCGACTATTATATTTCCATCCTCCGCATCGCGGCTCAGAGCGCCGGTGAGACATGCATACAGGCACGGAGCGTCATCACACTGCTGGCAGCGAACCGAAAAGGAAACCTCACCCTTTTCCTCTATCCTCAGCCTTGGCAAAGGTTTTGGCGTCTCTTTATTAAAGGCTTTAATGAGGTCCTTGGATTTGGCGTGTTTGAGCTGGCAGTACACCTCGCAAAGGCGGCAGCCGATGCAGACCTCTTCATTGACGTAGACCTTTTTCACTCCCGTTTCTCCTTATTAGGTATACGGCAACCGTTTGCCGTATATCACATATTAGCACGCATCCCCCCTACTGTCAATACCCTCTCAAGGACTTTTTCAGGCGAGGTAGGCTTACTTCATATCCTCAACACCCTTGCTCTCCCTCTCCTTAAAGGAGTATAAGAGGGCAGGTGGTGGTTATAATATCCCCTACCCTGAGATTCTTCGTCACTCCGTTCCTCAGAATGACATTTAAGGCAAGGCTCCTTTCAAGGGGAAGGAGGACACAGGGGGATGGGGTTTTATATAATATGAATACAACCATGAAAGGACATCATTATGGAAAAAATCTACGGAGGAATTGAGGCTGGTGGGACGAAGTTTATCTGCGCAATCGGCACCGGACCGGACGATATCCACTCAAAAACTCAGTTCCCCACCACGTCACCGGATAAGACAATCGATAAGGCAACCAATTTCCTTTATAAAAAAATGAAAAAAGAGCCGATTGGCGGAATCGGTATTGCCTCCTTCGGTCCGGTCGACCTCGACAGGAATTCGCCCACTTACGGCTATATCACCACCAGTCCCAAGCCCGGCTGGGCAAACACGGATTTCGCCGGAAGAGTGCGGAAGGCACTTGGGGTGCCGGTTGCCTTCGATACCGATGTCAACGGGGCCGCCTTTGGCGAGTACCTCTGGGGAGCGGCACAGGGCTGCGATACCTTCATTTACCTGACGGTGGGAACAGGAATCGGCGGCGGCGGAATGGTGAACGGCGGGCTCATGCACGGGCTGGTGCATCCTGAGATGGGACACCTGCGTATACCACACGATACGGAGAAAGACCCCTTCGAGGGGTGCTGCCCCTACCACGGCGACTGCCTGGAAGGGCTTGCCTCCGGTGAAGCGATGGAGCGGCGCTGGGGCTGCCGGGCAGAGGAACTGCCCGCCGACCATCCCGGCTGGGAACTTGAGGCGGAATACCTCGCCCTGGGGCTGAACAACCTCATCTTCACCCTGTCACCCCAGAAGATAATCATCGGCGGCGGGCTGACGAAAAATCCCGAACTCCTCCCGACTGTCCATGATAAAGTCTCCCGACTGCTCAACGACTACGTAGACTCTCCCCGGATAACACAAAACATCTCCGAATACATCGTTCCCCCCACCCTCGGCGACCTCTCCGGCGTCCTGGGAGTGATAGGAATGGCGAAAGGGGAGTTGGAGTAAAAATAGGAAGTTCATATTTGACATATAGAAATGCGGGAGATAGAATCCAAATAGTTGGTTATCAGAACTACTCTAATTAAACTATAAGTTCTATATTCAAGGGGGAGCAATAATGACTACTCAAATACGAAGTGAATTACTACACATACCAGTGGACAAAGTCAGCCCAAATCCTGAAAATCCACGTTTAATTTTTGATCAAGAGAAATTGGATACATTGGCGGAGTCAATATCTGAAGTCGGTATACTAGTTCCTCTTATTGTCTTTCAGGAAGATGAAGACAGTTACATTCTTTTAGATGGTGAGCGAAGATGGATATGTGCTAAACGCCTAAATTTTAAGGACGTTCCTGCCAACATTATTGCTAAGCCTACAAAGATTGAAAACATCCTACGAATGTTCAATATACACAACGTTCGAGAAGACTGGGAACTAATGCCAACAGCATTAAAACTTGGACAAATAATTGAAGTATTGAATTTAACTAATGAAAGACGTTTAAGTGAAGTGACAAGTTTGACAATTAGCACCATAAGACGTTGTAAGGTCTTGCTTTCTCTATCTCAGAAATATCAAAAAGCTCTGCTAGCAGGCGAATTCAAACCAGATTTCTTCATAGAAATGGAAGGTGTCTTAAGAAAAATACGTGATAATACACCGACCTTGTTTTTTAAATATGGGAGAAATGGATTAGTTGATTTGTTTGTTGATATGCACAGAAAAGGAATGATTAAGGCTGTCACTGATTTTAGATTGTTTAAGAAGGTTCTGGATGCCACAAAGTTGGGGCTCGATCATTCAGCTTTGGAGGATTTAGTAGTAAGAGTAATAATCAACCAGGAATTGGATTTTCAAGGCTGCTACGATATTATTGAGGATTTAATTAGTGTCTCACAGATTCAGCGAAAGGCGACAATTTTTTCAGAAACAATACGCTCTTTCCAATACAAAAATATGAAGCAACCAGAAAAAGACAAAATAAAAAGCACCCTAATCGAACTAAGGGACACTATAGATGACATTCTTCACTCCCTCTGAATGAGGTAACGAATGGGTACCGAATATCGAGAAGATGAATTAGAGAAATTACTTATCTCTCACCTAGTCGACCAAGGGTTTGCTGTCGAAACTGAGAAAATTCTTGATGACAGGATACGTTGGAGACCTCCTATTGTCGCTAAGATAAATGGGAATGAATTTGTAATAGACATAAGATTAAACGACAACATCACCGATTTTTGGATCAATACTTATAAAAATACATACGAGATCTTCCCCCAATTAAAACTATTCGTTGCTATTCCTGAGGACATAACTGTTCCTTTTTCACTGGGGAAAAAGCTTGAAGAATGTAATGTGGGAATTATTCATGTTTCATATGATGGAATCCATTATCTATTAGAGCCGAGTTCAAACGAAGAAAGAGAAACTGCAAAGGCTATAAGAAGGAAACTGGATGCACGTATCCAGAAAGTGACGTACGAACATCTTGAGCAATACTTTAATGAGATTGAAGCTGCTATAACCATTTTTGAGATTGGCTATCCAAGAGAAGCAATAGGGGCAATAGGTAGAGTCTTGGAAACGGCAATTGACCATTTTCTTATTGGAGCAAACAAGCGTCATAAAATTGCATTATCCGAAAGAAGAAGAAAGTCTATGGACTTTGATACCAAGATTCGATATCTTGCCTCTAATAGTGGAGCTGGTGGAAAAAGGAAAACAGAGGTTATCACCCATAGTGAAGAAGCTAAAATGCTTTCTGTTAAATGGGATAGGAACATTGGTGATCATCCAGCAGATGATGCTGAGATAAATCAACTAATTCAGGATGCTAGAGCAGTTCTTGAATTGGGTATTAATATGATTGGTTTGATGAAAAAGAAGGGGGAAGAGCTATAGAGTATGAAAACACTAATTAACGAAGATGTTATATCAATTAAACCATTCCTCCGCTGGGCAGGAGGAAAAACTAGGTCGGTACCGTTCCTAAAGGCTCATCTGCCTTCTGATTTCTCGCATATAAATAGATACTTTGAGCCATTTCTAGGAGCAGGCAGTTTATTTTTCAGTTTGAGACCACGGAACGCTGTATTGTCAGACAATAATAAAGACTTAATAGAAAGCTACAAAGCTATTCAGAGGAACCCAATATTAATCTCCAAATATTTGAGCAAACACCAACTAAAAAATAACGAACATTATTATTATGAAATGAGGGAAAAATATAACAATTCAAAACCGTCAATTTACAGAGCGGCTTTATTCATATACTTGAACAAAACATGCTTCAATGGAATCTGGAGGGTAAATAAGAAGGGTGAGTTCAATGTCCCTTATGGTAAACAGGACCATCCTTCTCTTCCCGCAAAGCAAGAACTTATTAGTATATCAGAAGCTATTTCACAGACCGAGATAGTGCATCGTAATTATAAGGACATAATACATCATGTGCAGAAAGAGGATTTTATTTACCTTGATCCACCATACCCACCTTTAAACAGTACTTCTAATTTCACCCAATACACTGCGGAAGATTTTAGTAAAGAAGACCATAAAGAACTGGCTCTGTTTTCTAGAGAATTTACTCGAAGAGGATGTTACGTACTAATTTCTAATTCAGACACAGAATACATTCGCTCTCTGTTCCAGGATGACTTCCATATATTTGAACTAGAGGTCACGAGGTTAATCAGAGCAGATGGGCATAGATATAAGGTAAAAGAAATTGCAATTACAAACTATAATATCAAATGCTAAAACGTTCACCATAAATAAACACAGAAGGGACCGCCTTATCAGTAGTCCATTCCTTATTCTTGCATGAAAAAATCGGGGTGAGAGGACTTGAACCTCCGACCTCAGCGTCCCAAACGCTGCGCGCTAGCCGACTGCGCCACACCCCGCCGGACGATTACCTGCTTCTATTCTACCACATGTCATTGCGAGGAGCGCAGCGACGTGGCAATCTACATAAATATATCTGTATAGATTATCACGTCGTCCACCAAAGGCGGACTCCTCATAATGACAATGGTTGAGATTGCTTCGCTCAGATTTCATTCACTCTGACATACCGGAACGGTCGTCGCTCGCAATGACAGTAGTGGTGGCGATTAACATTGCCTGCCCCACCCTGAGATTCTTCGCCCGCCTCTGGCGGTCCCCAGAATGACAATAGACAAAGGATTCCATCACCCGCCTCTGGCGAATTTCTCAGAATGACAATCGAGGAAACGCCTTCTCTTTTCCCCCTTTGAAAAGGGGGACTAAGGGGGATTTGCAAGTCAATACGGGTGAAATCCCTCTTTTTCTCCCCTTCGACAAGCTCAGGGCAAGCTCTTTATTAAAAGGAGAAGGGTGCAATACCTATTTTTTATCCCGCTCCACCTTTTCCATGAGTTCGGCGTAGTCTTTATCCACCCTGTCCTGGATATATTTTATCTCTTTTTCGGAGAGATGTCGGAACCTGCCCTGCGGTTTAAGGTATTCCTCTACCGGCTTGCGCCTGGCAATATTAACGTTCAGCTTGTATTTGCCGTCCTCTACCTCATAAAGCGGGAATACCCCGGTCTGCACCGCCAGGCGGCCAATCTCGATTGTCTTTTCCGTGGGACTCCGCCAGCCGGTGGGACAGACAGAGAAGATGTGCACATACGCCGGGCCTTCAACGGCAGCGCCCTTAGCCACCTTGTCCATCAGGTCGAAGGGGTAGCTGGGGCAGGCGGTCGCCACGTAAGGGATATTGTGGGCAGCGGCAATCTCCGGCATGTTCTTCTTCCAGGTGACCTGCCCGATGCTCCTCTTGCCCGCCGGCGCCGTGGTGGTGGAGGCGCCGTAGGGAGTAGCCGAAGAACGCTGAATTCCCGTATTCATATAGGCCTCATTGTCCCAGCAGATATAGAGGAAATCGTGTCCCCGCTCCAGCGCCCCGGAAAGCGCCTGAAGACCGATGTCACTGGTGCCGCCGTCACCGGCTGTAGCCACCACGTTTACCTTCTTATCAGGCTTTCTGCCCTTCTGTTTCATTATCTTAAGCCCGGCTTCAATCCCGGAAGCTACGGCGGCGGTGTTCTCAAATATAGTGTGAATCCAGGGCACCCGCCAAGAAGTCCAGGGAAGCTGGGAGGATACTATCTCCATGCAGCCGGTGGCACAGACAACAATCGAGTTCGGTCCCAGCGCCTTGCAGGCAAGCCTTACCGCCAGAACTTCCCCGCAGCCGATGCAGGCGCGGTGACCCGGGGCAAGATACTCGTCTTCGGTTACCAGTCTTTTGCCGAATTTGATATAGTTCTCAGTCATTACTCTCTCACCCCGTATATCTCGAATTCCCGGTCGCCGCCCTTTTCCGCCATGGCAATGCCTTTATTTATTATCTCCTCAAACCCGGCAACTGTTACATCCCTTCCGCCGAGACCGCCGATGATACTGACTACCTTCGGCTTCTGAGCCTCATTGTAGAGGGCGGAACGTACCTCGGAGCAGACCGGACCCGCCTGTCCGCCCAGGGATAACGCCCGGTCGAAGACGACCAGTATCCTGGCATTTTGAACCGCCCGGCGGAGCTCATCCGTCGGGAATGGCCTCCAGAGTCGAAGCCTGACCAGCCCGACACTCTGGCCGGCGTCTCTCATCTTATCGATTGTCGCCATCGCCGTCTCGCTGAAGCTGCCCATTGTCATCAGCAGCACCTCGGCGTCCTGGCTGCGGTAGCTCTCCACCGGTTTGTACTGACGTCCGAAGATACCGGCAAACTCTTTCCAGCACTCGATAACCACGTCTCTGGATTTCTCCAGGTTAATTTCCTGGGCTTTCTTTGCCTCCGAGTAGATAACCGGCGGAGCGAAAGTCCCCATCGAGACCGGCTTCTCCGGGTCAAGGGGGAGCGGATAATCGTTCTTCGGCAGGAATTTGTCCACCTTTTCCTTGTCCTCGATGAGGATAGGTTCAATCATGTGCGAAAGGTGAAAGCCGTCAAGGTGTAGCATCACCGGCAGCAGCACTCTTTTATCCTCACCGATGCGGAAGGCGCAGAGGACATTATCGAACACCTCCTGCCCGTTCTCGGTGAATATCTGAATCCAGCCGGTATCACGCACCGCCATAGCATCCGAGTGGTCGCCCCAGACACTCAGCGGCGCCGATAAAGCCCGGTTAGCCACCGTCATAACTATCGGTAGCTGCATCGAGGAGGCGACAAACAGCACCTCGTGCATAAGCTCAAGTCCCTGTCCGGCGGTGGCGGTAAAGGTCCGCGCTCCCACCGCCGAAGCCCCCAGGCAGGCACTCATTGCCGAGTGTTCGGACTCAACCGGTATATAAGAGGCGTCCAGTTCGCCGTTGGCGACGAGCTCGGCAAGGTGCTCGACGATGTGGGTCTGAGGAGTAATCGGATAGGCAGCAACAACATCGACATCCGCCAGCCTGGCCGCTTCCCCGATGGCCAGCGAAACTTCCATTCCTACCCTCTTCGCCATTATTCTTCCTCCTCAACCATGGATATTACATCTTTAGGGCACTCTTCGGCACAGATGCCGCACCCCTTGCAGTAAAACAGGTCGGGTTTGTAATAGCCGTCTTCCTGCTGCCGGATACAGCCTTCAGGGCAATAGATAAAGCAAAGACCGCACTTATTGCACTTTGAATTATCATAGACCGGTTTCTGTGACCGCCAGCCACCGGTCGGATACTGCTCGGCACTACCCGGCTCGGTTACTATCGAACCTGCCTCCAGGTCTTTCCAGGTTACTTCAGCTTCATTCTTAGCTGCCACTCATTTTCTCCTTTACCCTTGTTTCCTCGAACGCCTTTTTCATGGCGCTGGCATTCCTCTCCGCCAGCCGCCCGAAGCGGGTCTCAAGCGGCTCGTTCAGGGACTCTATTTTCACCACTCCGGTAGCTTTGATAAGGGCTCCCAGCATGGTGGTATTGACGATATTCACTTTCAGCACTTCCTGAGCAATCTTCGTGGCATCAACCGCAGCCACCCGCCATCTGCCATTAAATCCGGCAGCCACGTCTTCAGGCGATTTCCTGGTATTAATGATGATGGAACCGCCTTCCTTCAGTCCGGCAGTTACGTTGACGATGGACATCAGACCGGGGTCGAGAATGATAACAATATCCGGCTCGGTAATTTCAGCCCTGACTCTGATGGGTTCTTTCTCACTTATCCTGTCAAAGGCAAGCACCGGCGCTCCTCTTCTCTCCGGACCGAAACTGGGGAATGCCTGCGCATATTTACCCTCACTGATTGCCGCCCGGGCAAGCAGTTCGGCGGAGGTGACAGCACCCTGACCGCCGCGGCCATGCCACCTTATTTCGACAAGGTTAGCTGTATCTGTCAATTCAGCCTCCTGGTTTTTTCATTCAATAAATACATGTCTGCAACTTGTGCGATATTAAACAAAAGTACCCCTGGGGCGACTCGAACGCCCGCACCCGGCTCCGGAGGCCGGTGCTCTATCCACCTGAGCTACAGGGGCAAATAACCACCAGAGTTAAAAAAAACCTCGCCGGGTTTTACCACGGCTCAGCTTCAGTTCCACCTCTCGCCAGATGCATCCTCGAACTTGTACTTAATAATACCTTAAAAATAGTATGCGAGGCAAGGTTCAGGCTCCTTTTACTTAATCCTGGTCGATATACAACAATGAATATCTATATTTCCTTAGCCGCTATGGTTTCCTTCGGCTTCGCTCAGGACAGGCTAGCTGCTCACCATGAGCGTAGTTCGATTTAACTCACTACAGGGCATTCATTCCCACTCACCCTGAGCTTGTCGAAGGGTCTCCAGCCAAGATTGAGCAGAGCCTTCAGGCTGAGGCATTGTACTATTATGGTTGGCTTTTATTCTCAGCCATTATATACTCCCTTTAGCAGAGTGGTCTTTTGATAAAATAAGGATTATTCCACGTAGAATAATAGGGAGGATAGTGATGAGTGAACATGATGAGCAAAGGCTAAAAGAAATTGACGATGAACTTGAGAAAATTCAGGAACTTTTCAAAGAGTACCGTAGCTGGTACGACCCTAAAACCCAAAAAATCTGGTTTCCTCCGGGTAGGTATTTCAATTATGACGATATGGTTGACCGAGAACAAGAATTATTAAAGGAACGGAAGGCTCTAAAGGAAGGAAAGAGCCAAACGAAAGAATTTTTTGTCCCACACGAAACGACTCCAGAGGATAGTGAGCGAAAGTATCAAGAGATAAAGAGCCGAGTTAGTAAATCCTTCCCTGGGCCGTTTTCTGAACGAAGAATATTCAGAATTAAAATTAAAGAACGAAATACGATTTACGAGTTTGAAGTGGGGGGGAAAGCTGGATTTCACGAAGTTGTTGATGAAGTATTTTCTATATTTGAAGCACCTTCAACAAATACAGCATATTTGATATGTACCCCCAGCAGGGGTGTCAACCCACGTACCCCTATGCCAGTTATAGTTGGATTACATGACGTTATAGAAATTGAGGATTTTGAGGATTAAGCAGAGATTGCCTAAACGATTGTACTTTAGCTGATAGCTTCAAGAGAGGTATTTTAAGCCGAATGGTGGAAAATAAAGGCCTACCTGAGATGGAAATGGGTTATCCGGACACCTTAGCGGAGGACTCTGGGTGAGAAAAGGTACTGGGTTGTTGTTTTGAGGCGTTTCCTCAATACTGCCAGTTGCGGTTTGTATATCTTAATCCGGCGTTCCCTGACATTGAGCGGCATATCGAGAACCCGCGAAATAACTTTTTCCTCGACCTCACCGCGGCAGACCACGGCAATTTCATCGTCTCCGGGGTTTACCTCGATTAGTATCGGCAGCACCAGCGCCTTCTGTTCATCCGGCTCAAGCATTCCTGCCAGGTAGTCAAGCTCCTTTTTCTTGAAAAGGTGAGCGCTGCCGTCACTGCAGGGTACAACGGGGGTCTCTTCGGAAAGTAAAACTGAGAGCGCTTTTTGCTCGGACGGCAGGTGGGCGTTCAGTACCCTGAGTTCACCCTTCAAAGATTCCTGCAGCATCCTTTCATAAGGTAATTCATCACTCATTTTGACTCTTTCTGCTCAAGAAGTACTTTGACCCGTTTCAGGCGGGCTTTTTCTTCCCTGTCCCTCTCTTCGAACTTCATGTAGAGAAACCGAATTGTCGCTTCAAGATTGGGGATAACCAGGTACTCAAGGGCGTTGACGATTCTCTTTGTCCGGTTGATTTCTTTGCCCAGGATTTCCAGAGTGCTCTGAAACTCGGCAAGAGTGACAATGGCTTCAAGACACTTCTTGGCCTTTTCAGCCGTCTGGTCAAGCCACGAAGATGTATCAATCAGACTGTAGCCCGCTGCCTGCTCGGTCCCTCTCAACTCAAAGGAAGGGACTCTGGCTCCGGCCACGTTCCTGGAACCGGTGACTACCTCCAGGTCTTTCTCAGTAGCAACCAACTCCTTCTCCATGGCAAGGTAACCGTGATAGCCGGATGCAACCGACATTGCCTTATAGGCTTCGGCGAACTGGTCGACAAGCTCCCGCTTTGCCTCCACCGTCTCCCTTGCCATCTGAAGGAATTCCATGACCAGTATCGACAGCCTGTCCTTCAATATCTTCCGTATCCGGCTGGCAAGGACCAGACGCCGCCTGAGCCTGATAAGCTCAATCTTTGTCGGTCTTACCGTTATCAGTTTCGCCATCTTCCTTCTTACTCTGAGCGCCTTCTCTGTATTTGGGCAGGTATTTCTTAATCAGCTCTTCGCTAACCAGCTTCAGGTCTTCCTCGGGAAGTGCCGAAAACAGATTCCAGCCTACATCAAGGGTCTGTTCCACGGTCCTCTTTTCCTTCTCGCCCTGGGAGATGAACTCGTTCTCAAACCTGTCTGCCACCTCAAGGTATATCTTATCCCTGTCACTCAGCGCATCGGCACCGATAATTGTCGAGATTTCCCGGAGGTCGACCCCTTCCGCATAGGCAGAGTAAAGCTGCATGAAGACGTTGTTATGGTCTTCCCTTGTCTTGCCGGGGCCGATGCCTTCCTTCATCATCCGGGAGAGAGATAGAAAGACGCCTACCGGCGGGTAGATACCCTTTCTTTCCAGTTCTCTTGAAATCACAATCTGGCCTTCGGTGATATAGCCGGTAAGGTCAGGGATGGGGTGGGTAATATCATCATCAGGCATGGTCAGAATGGGCATGATTGTTACCGAGCCTTCTTTACCCAGAATCCTGCCTGCCCGCTCATACATCGTCGCCAGGTCAGTATACATATAGCCCGGATATCCCCGCCTGGAGGGGATCTCCTCGCGCATTGCCGAAAGCTCGCGGAGGGCTTCGCAGTAATTCGTCATATCGGTGAGTATCACCAGCACATGCATGCCCCGCTCCCAGGCCAGGTACTCGGCGGCGGTCAGGGCAAGCTTCGGAGTGGACATGCGCTCGATAACCGGGTCGGAGGCAGTATTAATGAAAGCCACCGTCTTTTCCCTGGCGCCTGTAGATTCGAGGCTCTGCATAAAGAAGGCGGCGTCATCATAGCTGGCACCGATGGCAGCAAAGACGATGGCGAAGCCTTCCCCTTTACCCTTCACCGTTGCCTGAGAGATTATCTGGGCTACAATCCGGTTGTGGGGCAGTCCGGAGCCGCTGAATATCGGCAGTTTCTGCCCTCTGACCAGGGCGTTCAGGCCGTCTATCGACGAGATGCCGGTCTCAATAAACTCGGCCGGAGGCATCCTGTTGGCCGGATTAACCGGCGCACCATTGATATCCAGGTACTCCTCGGGCACAACCGGTGGACCGCCGTCTATCGGGTTTCCCATGCCATCGAAAATTCTGCCTAATATATCGATTGATACCGGCAGTTTCAGGGTCTCGCCCCTGCAGCGTAGCTTGCTTCCCTTGAGGTCAACCTCGCTGACCCCTCCGAAAACCTGGACCACGGTCGCTTCTTCGCTGATGTCTATTGCCTCACCGCGTTTTACGTCGCCGTTTGAAAGCACCACATCTACAATCTCTCCGTACTGAATACCCGGAATTGCACCGGCTATCAGCAGGGAGCCTTTTGCTCTGTTTATTGCTTTTGTTTCTCTGATATAAAGGGAAGGTTCTGCCATTATGCACCTCCTTTACGAGCTGTCAGACTCGACTCCATCTCCGACCACAACTCTTTTATTCTATCTTCGAATTCCTCGTTCGGAATGTCCTTCATTCTTGAAATCCTGTAGACCAGCGGAGACTGACGTATTTCATTCACGCTCGTTCCCGAGTTCAACGCCTCCTGAGCCAGCTCGTAGAATTTGATAATCGTCTGGAGCATCCGGTGAGCTCTCGCCGGCAGGCAATAGGTATCGATTGCGTGGTAGGCGCTCTGGGCGAGAAAGTCCTCGCGTATCATCCTTGATACGGCGAGGAGCAGCTTGTCTCCATCCGGCAGGGCTTCCGGTCCGACGAGTTTAACGATTTCCTCAAGCTCGGCTTCCTGCTGGAGTATTCTCAGCCCGGTGGCTCTTGTCTCCGCCCAGTCCGGACTAATCTCGGACCACCATCCTTCAACGGCATCGGCATACAGACTGTAGCTTGAAAGCCAGTTTATCGCCGGGAAATGCCGCCGGTTAGCCAGCGAAGCGTCAAGAGAATACAGTGCTTCCACTATCCTCAGGGTATTCTGGGTTACCGGCTCACTGAAGTCGGCTCCGGGCGGGCTGACGGCACCGGCTATTGTTACCGAGCCTCTCCGGTCCGGGCTGCCGAGGCACTCAACAAGCCCGGCTCTTTCGTAAAACGATGAAAGTCTGGAACCGAGGTACGCCGGGAAACCTTCCTCACCAGGCATCTCTTCCAGCCTGCCGCCGATTTCTCTCATCGCCTCCGCCCATCTTGAGGTAGAATCGGCAACAAGAAGAATATCATAACCCATATCCCGGTAGTACTCGGCAAGAGTAACGCCGACAAAGATGCTTGCCTCACGGGCAACCACCGGCATATTGGAGGTATTGGCAATAAATACCTCTTTCTCCTGTAACAGTCTGCCTGTCGCCGGGTCCTGGAGCTCTTTGAAGCTGTAAAGCACATCCGCCATTTCGTTGCCTCTCTCCCCGCAGCCGACATAGATGTTCAAATGTGTCTGAGCCCACCTTGCTAGCTGCTGTAAGGAAACGGTCTTGCCGGTGCCGAAACCGCCGGGTATTGCCGCTTTACCGCCGAGGGCAAGAGGAAACATATAGTCCAGAATCCGCATCCCGGTAACGAGCAACCGCGAAGCCTTGAACCTCTGGCGGTAAGGTCGCGGCTTTCTTACCGGCCACTTGTGCATCATCGTCAGTTCTTTTACGTCACCTTTACAGTCTATCCATATTATCGGCTCTTCAACGGTGTGTTCTCCGCCGCGAATCTCCTTGACCACGCCGCCTATTCCCGGAGGCACCATTAGCTTGTGCTCGATAAGGTGAGTTTCAGGAATGGTGCCGAGTATATCTCCCTCCTCAACCTCATCTCCCAGCTTGACGGTGGGTGAGAACGACCATTTTTTATCCCGCGGTATGGCAAACGCTTTTGCTCCCCGCTTGATGAAGACGCCTTCTTCCATCAAATCAACAAGCGATTTCTGGAGTCCATCATAAATAGAACCCACAATTCCGGGTCCAAGCTCCACAGTCAGAATCGCCCCGGTGCCCCTGACATCCTCGCCGACTCTCAGTCCCAGGGTATCCTCGTGTGCCTGGATTATCGCTTTATCTCCCTCAAGGCCGATAATCTCGCCAACAAGCCCTTCATCACCTATCTCAACCACCTCATAGACCTGAGCCCCTATCATATCTTTGGCTATAATTAAAGGACCTGAAATCCTCCATATCTCACCCATATCCAGCAACCTCCTTGACCGTACTTATAATTGTATCTCAAATCCGACGAATTTACTGACGAACGCTTTATAGTACCGGGCGGCATCCGGGTACTTCGTGCCGCGCTTCGAGGGGACCTCAACAATTACCGGGGTCAGGCTTTTCCCTTCCTGGACCTGAGCAATCAGGTCCTGAACAAAAACGGCGTAATCTTCCTGAATGGCAATCACGCTGACTCCAGAATCAGCGATTAATTCGGTCAGGGTATTCCTGACATCATCTGAGGTATTTCCACCCTCTTCAATAAGGTGATATCTGCTGATACCGGCTAACCTCAGCATATTGACGAGGTCTTCATCGCCGACGACAGCTATATTTAAATGTCCCACAGGCATCATAACTAAAGCACCAGATAATCCCTTACCTCTTCGATAGCTATGCCGTCAAAAGCAGCTTTTAAAACCAGCCTCAGGTTACGCACTTCAATCTCTTTCAGCACCAGATACCAGACCGCCACCAGCGGGGACAGCACCCTCGGTGCCAGCATATCCCTGAGCATTCTGTATTTATTCTTATCGATAATTTCCTCCACAACGGCCAGCGTCTTGGTTCTATCATAGTTGCTTATTATCTCTTCCACAATACTGCGGTATTCGGCATTGTCCAGCCGGTCAGGGATTTCATTCAGTTTAAGCGCTATCAAATCCTTAGCTACAGATTCAGAAATCATATAGCCGCCGCTGACCGCATATCCGGCCGCTTCGGCGCCCATCTCACTCATTACCGACCTTAATATAATCTGCAGGTTCAACATATCGGTAATCAGACTGAAGGCTCTGGAAACGGTGGCTCCGTCTTTCACCCCCTTTGTAACACCGTTCAACTGCCGATAGTATTCTCCGTCCAGTCTTGCCTCGGCAAGGAGCCTGGACTTATCTCCCTCGTCAACGCTGTAACCTTCAAGGGCATCCGCATAATTCCCCAGTCTGCACCCGTTGAGCAGTTCGATGATACCCTCCACATTCTCAGCGCCGAAAAGTCCGTCCAGCAAACCGGAATTATATATTACTCCCACCGGAATCTGCCTTGCCTTTTTACCGGTTGAGATACCCTGCAAAGACGCCTTAATATTCAGCACATCATATTTCAATATATATGTACTCAACATTCTGCGGATATCCGAAGGCAGACTCTTGAACCACTCCAGCCGGCGCAGACATTCACCGAAATAGGTCCATAGTTGCTCATCCAGTTCGTCAAAGGTCTGAACGGATACTCCTTCAAGGTAGCTGCCCACATCAGTGTCCCTGACAGTCTCAAGCACTTCCTGGACACCTGATGTTCTGGACATAGCACTCACCTGGTCGGAGGTAATGACCTTTGCTTCCTCACCCTTCAGGTAAGCCGAAATGAATGCATATCCTGCGCCCATTAAGAGTGTCTCCCGTTATTCTTCAAAAAGTTCTTTGCTTATCTCCGGTAAAATCCGGGGCATCAAAGTTTCAAGCCTGGTCTCGAAGGTGTTATCTATACTGATTCTGCCTTCGATATCCTCCACTACTGCCCCTCCCTCACACCTATACTCACTGATTTCCGTTATCTTACCGGATAGTTCTTTATCTGCTTTGATGAGTTTCTGTAATCCGTCCATATCCTTCTTTGAAACATAGACCCTGGCTTTTTCAGCACCGGTAGCATTGAAGGCTTCTTTAATAAGATTTAGTGCCAGTTTGTCTCCGCCCTCGATATCGGATAACGCCTTTTTTACCCTTTTTACAATCTCTTGAATTACCTCATTCTTCACAGTCAACATTTCTTCACGGGCAGTAATCGAAGCCTGAGCCTGAATTCGAGCCGCTTCGCCTTCAGACCCTTCTATTATCTTTCTTTTCTCTTCCTCGAATTTCGCCTGATGCTGCTCTTTAGCTCTGTCAATCCTCTGCTGCGCTTTTTGCTCGGCATCTTTAATTATGTCCCGGGCTTCTACTTTTACTTTGTCCAGAATCGCTTCACTAACCTTTTCCATACTCATCTTTATATCCTTACATAAGCCCCAGCATTGTCAGTGACATTATGGCGAACACCAGCCCGAGCACACCGAGAAGCTCAACAAACACGGCAAGCATTATGGCATTCGTTAAAATCCGCCCTTTTGTCTTGGGCAGGAGTGAAATACCGGAAGCACAGACATTGCCCTGGTATATAGCCGAAAAGCACTCGGCAAATCCGGCGATTAATCCGACACCAAGCACCATGGCGCCAGCCCCTGTACCGACCGATGCCACTACGTTGTCAATATTCGTAATGACGCCGGTGACGATAAGAATAAGGACAATCAGGCCGTAAAAGGTCTGCGTCATCGGCAGTGACGCCAGAATGATAACATTCCTGAACTGCCCGGAGTCCTCGGACAGGGTGGCCGTCCCCGCTGAACCGGCAATTCCTATACCTATCGAAGAACCTACCAGTCCTCCGACGAGAGCCAGGGCAGCGCCAAGTGTCGCTAAAGATGATGGTTCAAATAACATATTTGCCTCCTATCACGACTTCATTGTTACGGGTACAATCGCCCGTTTTCTCAGCTTAAACGGACTGTACTCCGTTCCCCCACCCTCATAAAACTTGAAGAGGAACTCAACGAAGCACAGCCTGAGTGAGTGCATAAAACCTGTAATCACCGTCAGCACAAGGTTTACGAGATGTCCGAAAACAATTATTACCACGGCAAGAATTACCCCGATAACAGCGCCTATTGCTCCGGGTATCATCCTGCTGAACAGTTCCGCCATCAGATTAAAGGTAGAGGCGAGGTAGAAGGTAGCCAGCCCGACGCCGGCTAAACGGGCATATGACATTACATCACCGAGAAGTCCGGTAATATCGAAAAGCCAGAGAATAGCCCCCAGTCCCCCACTCACCATAATACTTGATACCGCTATAAGTACGATGCCGGCAAGCAGGAAATATGTCAGTATCGAGTATATCTCCGGGGTAAATCCCGGTATCTCGACACCCAGCAGAGAATTCAGGACGGAAGGAAGTCCAAACTGGAGAATAAACAGTCCCACTTTACCTATTATCAGTCCTTTATTTCTCTCTTTTATAGCTTTCATAAAAGCTATTATGTGGCCGATATTAACGTGGATAAAACCAATCCCCAGGGCAATGATGATAAACGATACCGGGTCCTGAAGTGCTTCCTTCACCGCCTGGACAAGAGCCAGGTCCTCGATACCTATAAACGTGTAAATATTACCGAGATACTGTCCGGTAAGCAGACCGCAGACCAGGGCGACCCCGCCGCAGATATAAATTAATCTCTGGAAGAGCTTGAAGTTATCCGATTGGGGGTCATCGGCGAATTTGCTCAACAGGAATCTGGCGAGAAGTATCAGACCGATGGCGTATATTACGTCGCACACCATCAGGCCGAAGAAAAAGGCGAATGAATAGGTAACTATCGGGGTCGGGTCCCACTCCCGGTACTTCGGGGTGGCAAAAAGGTCAACTATAATCTGGAAAGGCTTGAACCCTTCTGGATTTTTATATTTTGTTGGAGGTTCTTCTTCCAGTTCCGGTTTTCTCGTATCTATGAAAGCATAATCTATTTTTTCTCTTATTTCGGCGATTGCCGGCTCAACGTCAGCTTCAGGAGCCCAGCCTTCAATCAGGGTTACATATTTGGCTTCACTGGCTTTTTCCAGCACCATCAGCCTTTCACTCTCCGCCGCCAGCGCTTCTCTCAACAGGACAAGTCTTTTCAAGTCCCCGCCGACCTGGTCCCGGAGCTCCTCAACCAACTTCTGTGTTTCCTGCTCAAGAGCAGCCAGTCTGCTGCCGGTTGTTTCGAGAAACTCCCGCAGCGACAAATCCTCGTCCGGTATCTCCAGAATCTTACCGCCGGCACCGGTTACGAGTGACTCCACAGCCTCCCGGTCTCTTGCCTCAGCAATAGCGTGAAAAACAGTTTCCTCACCGACATTAACAACGATATTCTCGGTCAGGTATTTCTCAAGCTCGGAATGCAGTTCCTGATATGTTTCACCGGAAAGGATAAAAACCCTGGAAAACAGGTAATCACCGGTAAATTTCAGGTCTCTCAGTCTGAGGTCTATCTGGCTGGCGATAGGTTCAAGATACTTGCTCAATTCGGTAAGCTGCCCGGATTCATCATTAAGCCTGTCAATTCTCTCGTGCAGCTTATCGGTCTTGTTGTACAGGGTTTTTACTTCGTCGCTTATCTCGGAGAACGGTCTTGTATAGATTACCTCTACATCCTCATCCAGCGTTACCGGCTCTGTCTGTGGCAGGTAACCGAGTACCTTATCGACGAAGCTGAATAATTCATTTACTTCTCTGCGCGATTCTTCAAGGGCTACCTTATCTACAGGTTCTAATTCTTCACTTTCTTCAATATGAAGCACCCCGATTCTCTGTAATACTTTGAGTGTTTCTTCAGAGTTGTCCCTGACAGTAACCACCCTTAGCTTGACCATAGATTCGGGGGTATTAACCACCAGAGGTATCATTTAGTGTCTGCTCCGGTGACCATATTTGTCATACGCTGAACGATTCCTTCCACCATCTTATCAGCCGTTTGCTTGATTTCCTGCGCTCTTTTCTTTGACTCTTCTACTGTATTTTTGGCCTCGGCCTTTGCTTTTTCTACAATCTTCTGGGAATCGGCTTTTACCTCATCCATGGAAAACTCGGCGGCAAGGATTTGCTGACTTTCCTCATTAGCTTTGACGAGGATTTCGTTAGCCTGGTTCCTGGCTGATTCAAGCAACCTTTCAGCTTCACCCTCGATGGTCTCGATACTACTCGTTACTTTTTCCATAGCTACCCCTTTAAAAGTTCAGTGCCATCGGGCAAAATATGGCTCGTTTCCTGGCTTATGATTTCTTAAATAAGAAGTGGCAGACTTCCCCGAAAATTGCAGGGCTGATGACCTGCTTCAACTCAAGTAAACAACCTCATTTCAGGATTAGGTGATTAAAATAATTACCCTGATAAAGTGAACAAACCGCCTAGTATTATACCAAAAGTTTCCATATTATGAAAGAGACATACGAAAGGCCTTCTTTTCGATAGTGGTTGATAGTATTTTACTAATGCCCTAATCTAGCCTTAAAGCTAGGGGGGCGAAATGGAGAGTATATATTTAATAGGTGAAAAAGGGAAGCGGAGAATGGTTAAAAGGTATGTACTAGCAGAGGATTTCAAGTGTAAATATTGCGGTTCAACTAACCTGTGGCTATACGGGAAGTATAAGGGTAGCCAGCGTTTCTACTGCCGTGACTGCAAGCGGAAATTCGCTGGTAATTCTGCTTTACCCAAAATGAAAAGTCCCGTCACTCACGTAAGTGATGCTATCCATTCTTATTACAGTGGTATGTCTCTTAATGAAATCCGCTATAACCTCGAACAGCAATATAATTATAAACCTTCTGCCAGCACAATATTCCGATGGGTGAACCGATTTACCAGAGAAGCTAAAGAAAAGATTAAGGATAACCCACCTCAAGTCGGGGATATCTGGATTGCAGATGAGACTGTAATTAAGATAAACAAGAAAAATTACTGGGTGTTCGATATCATTGATTCTGAGAGTAGATATCTTCTGGCTACCCATATGTCAGCTAATAGAGGTACTGCACAGGCTAGAGCCTTAATGGAGAAGGCAGAGGCTACAGCAAACAAGACTCCCAAAGTAGTAATCACCGATAAACTTAGAGCCTATCTTGATGGTATTGAACTAGCTTTCGGTGCAGATACAAAACACAAACAGGGTGGGCCGTTTAACGTTGAGAATAATACAAACCTTATTGAGAGGCTACAAGGGACAATTAAAGACAGGACTAAGGTATTAAGAGGATTAAAATCCCCTGAGACTGCCCGTAACTTTCTGGAAGGCTGGCAGATTCATTACAATTATTTCCGCCCGCATATTTCACTTGATGGTAAGACGCCCGCTCGAAAAGCTGGCATCAATTTATCTGTTAATGACTGGCTAGACGTAGTAAGAGAGCCTAGAGATACCGCTAGGATTGAGGTTTCTAAAGAGCCTAGACAAGTATTAAGGCTACATCACCCACCATTCCCAACAATCACACCTAAAGTACCTCGTATCACTTCTCAAGGGAAGATTAGAATTACACCCAGACATAAACCACTTGGCAGGAATGAAGTTTACACCCGTGACGGTATGTATAGCAGGCGGTATTTCAAAGGGGCAAAGAGGCAGAGGTTATATTGATGTTTGTTACGGTAATGTTTTGCATCGGTCTTTTTGTCACATCATTGTTATTAACAGCAATATTTATGATTTTTTACTTCAAGGGTGTTCATTCATTCGGCGATTGGATTATTAGTCTAATTAGGAGAAGAAAGTCTTTTCCCGATGTAAGTAACAAGAGTGGAAAAGCCAGACAAGATAGTAAGATAGAAATCTGCTGTATCTATTGTTTTGAAAAATATTATCACTTCTTTAAGTCCAATGTAAGGCGATTGCATAAGTTGCTCCATCGCTTCATCGGGGTAAGAAATGTTAGTAAAGATACAGGCAACCAGAATAGTAAAAGCGAATATAAAAATTTTACTACTAATATCAAAAGCCGTTTTCATAATCACGTATTAATTCTGGCGGGCATTGCTGGGGCATTATTAGCTTGCGGGTTTATATATTTTCTTTATACTCGTTTCGAAATATTTAACCCTACAATCTTACAAAGATTGTTATTAATTATAATAGGTGCTGCCTGTGCTGGTATTTCGTTTATATCATTTTTAAAGTTGTCTAAAAGCCGCAATAGAAAATACGCCACCGATAACAGTTATCAAAAACAGAAAAATGGCTTGTGCGGTGTGTCCGTCAATCAGCCGCATAAACCCAAAGACAAGACATACAATGGCAACAACAGCGGAAAATACACCCAGAAGCATCCAGCCAGCTTGGCTAAAGAAATCACTCATATATTCCTCTCCAAACTTGCTATTATTGGTAAGCGGATTATAGGTATTCTGAAAGGGATTGTCAACCACAATGGAAAAGAACCACGAAAGGGGTCTTTTTGCATCTGGTTGTTTTTCTTTACCTCACCCCTTGCCCCTCTCCGGCCCGAACCATTGAAAATTGTTGAAAAGCATTTAAGGCCGGAGAGGGGCGAAACATGGAGAGGGGGCTCTGCCCCCTATTTCAAACTCTTTCCCCCTCAAACAATTATATAATATCGACAATAAACGGGTACTGTTTGAGGGGGACAAAGGGGGTGACAAATTTATACCAACCAAAACCGAATGGTACCTACGAAAGACCTTTTACTTAATCATGGTTGCACAGGCAACAATGAATATCAACACTTCTTTCGCTGCTGTGGTTTCCTTCGGCTTCGCTCAGGACAGGCTAACGGCTCACCATGAGCGACGCGCATTCCCACTCACCCTGAGCAGTACGCATTCCCACTCACCCTGAGCTTGTCGAAGGGCCTCCAACTAAGATTGAGAAGAACCACGAAAGATTTTATTTGCATTTGTCTGTTATTGTTTACCTCACCCGAAGCCATGAAGGGCGGCAGGTGGGAATAGATAAATTAAAAAGGGAGAACCACCTTTCATTTAACCAAAACCGGACAGAACCTGCAAAAAATGGTCTGAATGCTTCGTTACCCCGCAATTCCTGAAGTGAACAGGACATAGGCGCCAAAGATATACAGCCCGATTAACAGAGGCCCATACCAGCTAATAACACCGAAGGTCTTACGCTCCGGCTGAAAACGCAGCCCGAGGATAATTACCACTGTCATTGCCACCGCTATCAGGGCGGTAATTATATGAGTGCCGGAAACCAGTGAACGCGGCTGTGAAAGGATTGGTCCCTTTGTGTAAAATATGTCAGCCAGAAAAATACCCATTATGTCAAGCATATTGGCACCAAGTATATCAGCTACCGCCATATCTATCGCCCCCAGACGCACCGCGGTAATTGTAACCACCAGCTCCGGCAGCGAGGTCGTAATCGCCAGGAACAGACTGCCGACAAAGCTGGCACTCCAGTTATAGGTAGTTGAAATCTCATCGCCAACGAATGACAGCCATATCCCGGCGCCGATTACAGCCGCCGCCGCAAGAACAAACTTCAGATAAACCGCTTTCAGCTGTATTCCTTCGTACTGAGAGGGTTCTTCAGGTAGAACCACCGCCTGCCGTCTTCTCTCCGTAAAAAATATCTGCCTTGTTCCGGCAAGATAAACCAGCAGGATAAGGATAGTCGGCAGACCCACCCACCCCAGAGTAACCCGGGAAAACATCTCTCCGGCAAGAATGCTGCCTCCGGTAATAATAAGGAGCAATATCCCCAGTCCTGCCGAAAGCATATGGCTTCGGGCGGCTTTGCTCAGAATCGGAGTGCGCCGGTGGATAACATCGAGTAAGGCAAGTATTGAAAGATTGAAAAAGCAGCTCCCTAATATAGTACCCAGGGTAAGGTCGGGAAGCTTGACCAGGGCGACGGAACTTACTCCAGTAACCAGCTCTGGCATAGAGGTAATTGCCGCCACCAGCACCAGCCCTATCCACATTCTGCCCAGGCCGGTCTTCTCGGCAATCGCATCACAATATCGGGCAAGCCTCGACCCGGCAAATAAGATAATAACAACACAAACGAGAAATTTAAGCCAGACCAAAAACCGAAACTCCTGAACGAGAGGTTAAAAACACCTTTATCAGAATACTATATAAGGGGAAAACTGGCAAACGTACCGGTACTATTTGTCCAGGGTTCATAAAGCGGTTATTAGAAGGAGCAAAGTGATGAAGTAATCTCAAATACAACTGTCATTACGAGGAGTCCGCCTTTGGCGGACGACGTAGTAATCTACATAGATAATATTTATTGAGATCGCTTCGCCCCGATAGAATGGTGGCTCGCAATGACAGAGATAATTGGTGGGCTGCTCTGTTACGGTTAAATCGAAGTAACGCAACGATATCTCAAGATACGACTAAATAGCACCGAGCTTGGATTATTCTATACTTTCAAGATAATTCTTATACCAGCACAGGTGACGCAGGGTACGGGCCGCCCGGCGCGGCTGAGGGAATACAGAGAAGCCTTCCCGGTGGAACAGACTGTAAGCATAGATGTCAGCAGCCGACTGCGGAGGAGAGCCTACCATAAAAAACGGGATACCGTATTTCTTCACCTCAAGGCAGAACTGCCTTACCCTTTCCTCATCTTTCTTTCTCTTTTCAGCACTGTCTTTACCGGCGCCGGGTCTAAGTTGCCCATCGGTCCGGCCAAACCAGGTATTCGATATCAGCGCATCCAGGTTCCTGTCTTCGAGAAGTACCCACAGAGTGGTCACTACATCGGCGCTGTGAGCGACATTTGAGCCGACAAGGTCTACGGGATTGCCATGAGACCAGCGTGCCGGCAGCATATCATCCAGCTTCTTTAGAGTTACGGAGTCGAGTTCGGCAATCTCAAGGCCTTCATTTTCGCAACACTCGGCAGCCACCACACCCAGACCGCCCCCCATCGTCAGGATACCCACTTTTTTCCCACGGGGCAGCGGCTGGCTGAGCAGGGCGATGGCAACGTCACAGAGTTCTTCGTCATCCTCAACTCTTATTACCCCCGCCTGTTTAAAGGCAGCTGTATAGACGGCATCCGAGCCGGCAATAGCTCCGGTATGAGACCTTGAAGCTCTGGCAGAATTACTCGTCCCGCCTGATTTCATGGCGATGACAGGTTTGGTGGCGGTAATTTTCCTGGCTATCTCCAGAAAACGCCTAGCGTCTCTCAGCCCTTCTATATACAGCATTATTACCTTCGTCTCCGGGTCACGGGCAAAGTACTCCAGGTAGTCCTCCAGCCTGATACTGGCTTCGTTTCCACAGCAAACAAACTTGCTGAATCCGATTCCCTGGCCCATTGCCTGGTGCATTATCCGGGTGCCCATATTGCCGCTCTGAGCAATCAGAGCTGCTGGACCCGGCAGCGCGTTGTCAATGAAGGAAAGACTGTTCATCTGCGACGAGGTATCCAGATGACCCAGGGTGTTCGGACCAATGAAGCGGATACCACCTCTATTGGCGATTTCAACGATTTCCACTTCTGCCTTTGCCCCTTCCTCACCGGTCTCACCGAAGCCGCCGGCGATAACAAGCGCCGCCTTCACTCCTTTCTGAATGCATTCGCGCAGGGTGGGAGCAACCAGCGACGCTCGTACAGCGATAGCAACAAGGTCTATCCGGTCAGGAATATCCGTCAGTTTTTTATAGGCAGGCAGTCCCATGATTTCAGAAGCAGTTGGATTCACCGCATATATGTGACGGTTCTTCGAGGCAAGGAGATTGCTTGTAATTCGCCCTCCCCAGGAACTCGGATTATTCGAAGCACCGACGACGGCTACGGATTCAGGGGCGAAAAGACCTTTCCATATTTCATCGGATACCATGGAAAACTCCTTTCCAGACAGAGAAAAAATCCTTATTTACTAAGGATTAAAGGCAAAGACTATCCTTTCCCATTTAAGCTTTTAAAAAAGATGTTAACAGTTCTACAGGCTGGTGGTCAAATGACAGGTTCATTAATCCTTATCATATTAGTTCAGCCTTGCCCTGAACAGCCGTTTTACGTTAAATTTTTAAGCCCGGAGAGGTGTCAGAGAGGCTTATGGTGTCGCTCCAGATACTTACTTCATTAATAGTAAGGAATTACGCCCCTTACAATCACCTGCATATCTCTTCTTTTTCTGTTTATGTGCTCTCTATTTCGTTAGAATGGTTCTTCTCAATCTTAGTTGGAGACCCTTCGACAAGCTCAGGGTGAATGGGAATGAATGCCGCTCATGGTGAGTGGGAATGAATGCCGCTCAGGGTGAACGGGAATGAATGCCGCTCATTGTGAGTGGGAATGAATGCCCTGTAGTGAGTTAAATCGAACTACGCTCATGGTGAGCCGTTAGCCTGCCCTGAGTGAAGCCGAAGGAAACCATAGCGGCGAAAGAAATATTGATATTCATTGTTGCCTGTGCAACCATGATTAAGTAAAAGGGTTAGGATCGATCCTTTTATATTTTACCCTTTTTCGTCAATTTGGTACTTTATTTCCACCAATCTGGTCACATTGTAGCACCTGAATTTCCACCTGACTGTGGTATAAATATGACATTATCAGGTTATGAGGATTGTACTCTAATAACCAAGACAGGTAGCCATGATTGTACGTAGCGAAAAAGATGAAATTTATGAGCTCATTGACGAAATTTCACATGATGCTATATACAGGATTGCTCTTAAATCCTATTCACATAAAACTGACTCCTCCGATATTTCACACTTTGTCAGTAAACTGGAATACCTTAAGTTAGAGTGTAGATTGTTGCTTCTGAAAGCCTTCGAAGAATTCAAATCATTATAACCATTCACCTTCACACTCCCCGTATCTTTCATTCTTGACTCTGTAGCACTTTTAGCTTCCAAGCCTATACATCTTATCTATCCGTTAATAGACTCTATATAGTTCGGATTGTCCCATTTTCTTTTTTACTCCATTCTTACCATCATACAAGGGGCAAGTCACATTCTTGAACCACAGGTTTTTAAGATATTCCATTCGATTAAGTACTCAGGGTAAAAAATTCAGTGGCAAAATAGCAGTAAAATGGTACTAAGAAAGAAAAATATGGTAAAATCCGAGACCGGAGAGGTGTCCGAGAGGCTTATGGTGCCGCTCTCGAAAAGCGGTCCCCGATTGTATCGGGGCGTGGGTTCGAATCCCACCCTCTCCGCCAGCCTGCGCAAAAGATAAGGCTGCAGGCCAGCTCACGTTAAGGCTGGAAAGCCAGGCGATTCACTCAAGGGGATTAGACAGGAAAAATGGAAAAGCCTGATATAAACGATTTACTATCGGACAAACCCCGAATAAAATATACCTGTGCGAAGAAGCTTATTGCTCTCGCCAGGGAAAATCCGGTGGAGCTTTACCCGGACCTGGACTTCTTCATTGGGCTTCTGGACAGCGATAACAAAATTATCAAATGGACGGCAATAGATATAATCGGGGCTCTCGCCCGAGCCGATAATGGCAGGAAAATCGATAACATTCTGGACAGGATTATCGGACTGCTGAACACGGGCAATATGATTACCGCCAATCACGCCGTTTCCGCATTGGCCGATATCGCCCTGGTAAAGCAGGAATACCTGCCGAGAATCACCGGTGAGCTTCTAAAAGTTGAGCATTACGATTATGATACCGACGAATGCCGGAATATCGTTATCGGGAAGGTTATCCTGGCACTGAGTAAATTCTCCTACAAACTTGAAGATAATAAAGCCGTGCTGGAATTTATCAGCAGGCAGACTAAAAATACCCGTAACGCTACCGCCAAAAAAGCCGGGCAGTTTTTAAGAAAAATAAATCGTAAAAAGAACGAAACTCTGGTAAGCTAGAGACGCCAACCGCGGAGAGGTGCTAGAGTGGACGATTAGGCGCGCCTGGAGAGCGCGTGTAGCCTTTGGCTACCGTGGGTTCGAATCCCACCCTCTCCGTTTTGCCCTGTGTTATAGCAACGGGTAGCAAACTGTTAAGTCTATTAACCTGAATACTGGCCCGGGACTGATGGAAACGTTATGGCATTTCCAAACTTCAAGAATAAACATGCGAAAGATTCGTTCATTAAGCCGGAAGATTTCCTGGCTTACCGGAGAAAACTAGGGAAAAAGGAAACCTTCCATCCCCCTGAAGGAATTATACTCTGCTATACCGGCAGTATAATGGAATATGTCACCGGAAAACATGCAGTCACCGCAGTTAATAGCTTTCCCGGTCAAATGTATCTGCTCAACGAGACGGAAAACAAAGTCGGAATAATCGGCAATTTCGGATTTGGTGCTCCTGTTGCTGTTACGGTTCTTGAGGAGCTAATCGCTTCCGGCGTAAAGCGGTTTATCTCCATCGGGATGGCAGGAACCCTGCAGAAGTATTATAAAGCCGGAGACCTTGTTGTCTGTGAAAAAGCAATCCGCGATGAAGGAACCTCCTACCATTACCTGGAACCGTCAAAGTATGCTTATGCCTCAGGAGAAATGACAGACAGGATTGAACGTGCCCTGAAAAAGCAAGGACGGAAATACTCTACCGGTACAAGCTGGACGATAGATGCCCCTTACCGGGAGACTGTCGCTGAGGCAAAGCAATATCAGGAAGAGGGCGTGGCTGCCGTCGAAATGGAGGCGTCAGCCCTTTTTGCAGTAGCACGGTACCGCGGTGCCCAGATGGGAGTGATATTCACGGTGAGCGACTCGCTTGCCGGAATGGAATGGTCGCCCAAGTTCCACTTTAAGAAAACAAGGAGCGGACTGGAAATACTTTACCAGGTCGCGCTTGAAGCCCTTTCAGGATAGTGTTTGCCGTTAAAATGGAAACCCCCATTCCCCTTAACTTATCTATTCCCATCCATCACCCTTAAATGAAGATTTAGAGGGACTCCGCCCCTCTTGACCCCCCATTTAATAAAGTCCGTATTAATAATTCCTAAATCCCGAGTAAAACTGGTGCTTAAAACCTTGTGATTCAAAGGTAAAAGCCTGTACCTCTTTAAATAGTCTGTTTTGTCACTAAACGATATAAATAAAGGGCAGACCTTCTATTCGGAAGCCCTGCCCTAAGTTCGTTCCACTTTCTCCCCTTCCCGACTATCACTGCCGAAGTGCCTTTCTTCATCAATCCCAAGGCTTAATCTTCCGGGGAGCTCGGGAACCTTCGCCTTATATTTACCCTTTATGCGGTACCGCCCCCTTTTCTCTCATTCAACACTATTTAACCACCTTTACTATTATACGTCTGTGACTTTCGTCTTAATATTTACATTGTCTTAATACGAGTCATTTACTGTGCAATTTCTGTTGAATAAAATACTCTCTCCCCCTTTATTCCCCTCTCAAACAGTTTCCTGCATAATAATTCGATTATTCTCTCGTTTGAGAGGGGTTCACCCTGAAGGATTCTTACTGAAGGGGAGAGTGCTTCTTGAATTACAACGGTTCTGGCTGGAAAGGTGTTAGGGGTGAGGTAAAAAATAATAACCAAGTGCAAACAGAACCCAGCAAATCAGATACGGAGAAGCAATTTATCAAATTGTCATCAACTTACCCCTGTGCTAGAATGAAATTACTTTGGAAACTGGCAGAGAAGACACAAAATACTGGGTGGGGTTCAGCCTGGTGCCGGGCATCGGCAGGGTTAAATTCGGCCAGCTTGAAAACTATTTCACCAACCTTGAAGATGCCTGGGCGGCAACCCCCGGTGAGCTTAAGAAGTCAGGGCTGGACAGGAACTCGGTAAGAGCCATCACCTCGCTACGCCCTAAGATTTCCCTGGAAAAGGAAATGGAAAAGCTTGAGCGTTACGGGGTAAGAGTTCTTGCCTTTCACGATGATAAATACCCGTCACGGCTAAAAGAAATTTATGATTATCCGCCGGTGCTTTACGTCAGAGGTTCGCTGCTCCCGGAGGACGAGTGGTGCCTGGCGGTCGTTGGCACGCGGCGGGCTACCGTCTACGGAAGGCAGGTAACTGAAGAGATAGTTACCGACCTTGCCCGGAATCACATCACCATTGCCAGCGGGCTGGCTAAAGGGATTGATTCGGTAGCTCACCAAAGCGCCTTGGAGGCAGGCGGCAGGAGCATCGCCGTATTCGCCTGCGGGCTTGACATCGTTTATCCGGCGGAAAATGCCAGCCTTGCCCGGCGGATAATGCAGAACGGTGCCCTGATAAGCGAATATCCCCTGGGAACCAAACCAAGACCGGAAAACTTTCCCCGGCGTAACCGGATTATGAGCGGGCTCAGTCTTGGAGTTCTGGTAGTTGAAGCCGGTGAGAGTAGCGGTGCAAATATTACCGCCAACCTGGCGCTTGAGCAAAACAGAGAAGTATTCGCCGTTCCCGGCAGTATCCTAGCATCGACGAGCAGAGGAACCAACAAGTTGATTCAGGATGGGGCAGCCAAGCTGGTACACAGCTACACGGATATTCTTGAAGAACTCAACCTGACCGCCGTGGCCCACCAGATTGAAATGAAGGAAATTATACCGGCTTCAGAAACGGAGTCTCTGCTAATGAAACAAATGGGAGCCGAACCGGTCCATATTGATGAGCTTTGCCGCCTGAGCGGCTTACCGGTATCAACCGTCTCCAGCACTCTGGCAATGATGGAGCTTAAAGGGCTTGTCAAGCAGGTGGGAGCAATGAACTATTCGCTTGCCAGAGAAGCTAGAGAGGAGTATAGAGTTAAGATAGAGTGAGTACTAAGAAGAAGAAGAAAAACCTCGTTATTGTCGAATCACCGGCCAAAGCCAGGACACTGGGCAGGATTCTGGGCAGCAGTTACACGCTGAAAGCGTCGCTGGGACATGTCAGAGACCTGCCGAGAAGCAAGCTGGGTGTTGATATAGAAAATGGTTTCTTACCGGCTTACGTGGTACCAAGGGCAAAGAGCAAGATTACCCGTGAGCTGAGGGAGGCGGCAAAGGAAGCGGATACCGTGTACCTGGCTACAGACCCTGACCGTGAAGGAGAAGCCATCTCCTGGCACCTGCTTGAGGTGATGAAAACAAACAAGACACCTTACCGCCGTGTTGTCTTCCACGAGATAACGGAAGAAGCGATTCAGGAGGCCTTCAAACATCCACGCACCATAGATATGCAGCTTGTCGATGCTCAGCAGGCAAGGCGTGTCCTAGACAGACTTGTCGGCTACAAGCTCAGCCCCTTACTCTGGCGGAAAGTAAGGAGAGGTCTATCCGCCGGCAGAGTCCAGTCCGTAGCCCTGAAGATAATAGTCGACCGCGAACGGGAGATTGAAGGGTTCAATCCCGTGGAATACTGGACTATTGAGGCTGAGCTGGCCAAGAAATCACCGGCAGCCGGTGAAGCGGCTTTCCGCGCCGCACTTGTCGAGCTAGCAAACGGTAAAAAGCTTGACATTCGCAACCAGGAAGAAGCCGAAGAGATTAAAGGCGAGCTTGAAAATGCCGATTACAGCGTTGCCACGGTGAAAACAAAGAAAGTCACCCGCCAGCCGGCGGCGCCCTTTATAACCAGTACCCTGCAGCAGGAGGCCTGGCGGAGGTTCCGGTTCAGCGCCGGGCAAACAATGTCTATTGCCCAGCAGCTTTATGAAGGACTGCCCATCGGTGGCGAGGGGAGCGTCGGTCTTATTACTTACATGCGTACCGATTCCACCCGCGTCGCCCGCGCTGCGGTAGTTGAAGCCAGAGAATACATAAAGGCAAAATACGGTGGTGACTATGTTCCTCCGCACGCCCGCTCTTTCACCAGGGTGAGCAAAGGAGCCCAGGAAGCCCACGAGGCTATCCGCCCGACAAGAATCAACCGGGAGCCGTCCACGATTAAGAAATATCTGAATAATAACCAGTTCCGGCTATATGAACTCATCTGGAAGCGGATGATAGCCAGCCAGATGGCGGCCGCCATATATGACAATACAACAGTGGACATCGACGCCGACTGCCCGGACATAAAGACCGGCTACCTGCTCAGAACATCAAGCTCCGTAAACAGGTTCCCCGGATTTATGGTTTTATATATCGAGCAGAGGGACGATGATGAAGAAGAGAAGCAGTCCCCGATTCCCACGCTGGCAAAGGGTGATAAACTCAAGCTGCTGGAGCTATTCCCGGAGCAGCACTTTACCCAGCCCCCGTCCCGCTATACCGAAGCCACGCTGATAAGAACGCTGGAGCAATACGGCATCGGGCGACCCAGCACCTACGCACCAATCCTTTCCACAATCCAGGAGCGGGAATACGTCACCAGAATAAACAGCAGTTTCCAGCCTACGGAACTCGGTTTCGTGGTCAATGATGCGGTTACCCGGTATTTCCCCGATATCATTGACATCCAGTTCACCGCTCGCCTTGAGGACGAGCTGGACGAAATAGCCGGAGAGAAAAGAGACTGGGTGGGTGTTGTCCAGGACTTTTATACGCCGTTTGAAAAAGACCTGACAAAAGCTGCCGAGCTCATGGAGAAAGTGAAGCTGCCCGACCAGGTAACCGAGGAAATCTGCCCCAAATGCGGCAAGCCGATGGTTATCAAGACCGGGCGTTTCGGCAAGTTCCTTGCCTGCTCCGGTTTTCCGGACTGCAAACAGACGAAGTCGTACCAGATAAAGACCGGCGCCAAATGCCCGGAGTGCGGCGGTGAACTAATCGAGAGAATAAGTAAAAAACGGCGCACTTTCTACGGTTGCAGCAATTACCCGGAGTGCAATTTCGCCACCAACTACCGGCCCCTGTCAAAGCCCTGCCCCAAGTGCGGCAGCCTGATGACCGTTTACCGGCAGAACTGGGGAAGGTGCATCAAATGCGGCCACCGGGAAAAGATAGAGTAGGAATAAAATAGAAATAGGGTAATATAAATTTAAGCCCAAGAAAACGCTAGAATCTTATAGGTTGAGGTGTTAGAATAAGAAAAAATTGGATGAGGTTTGCGGAGTGAATAAGCACCTGCTTGAACTTTTCACAGACAAATTACTGGTAGATAGAATTCAAAAACGATTACCTAAACTTTTTAGAATCGCGGAGTTAGAAAGCTCCAGAGCTGGAAAGATCGGAATGCAGGTCGGTTCTCTTCGAGAGAGTGTAATCGTAGCTCTACTCATATATAAGTTTGGAGAAGAAAATATCAATACGGACTTCCCCATTGTTGAGCCAGAGATTGATGCGGAGGTATTTGGGCAACCAGTTTCGATAAAAACAATCACTGGTAGAACTTTTAGTGGAGTTAAACTAATTTGGACAGTTGACGCTTCAAAAGCGAGAGAGTTCCTTGCTAGCTATTATCCCCGATATGACATTTTACTCGTTCAGATTGATTGGGATCGGAAGGGAGGCTTTTACTACATTACAAGGGAAGCCCAACAAAAAGTGTTCGAAGACTTCGGACGAGAAAAGTATATAAAACTACCTAAGCCAGGAACTAATCCTCGCGGTGCTGAAATTAGTAAAGAAGCGTTACTGTCCCTTGTCCAAGATAAAGAAGCCAAAGTTATTGAAATAAGCTGGCAAAAGCAAGAAACAGATTATCGTCCTTATCAAAGATGGATTGATTACTGGAGTGAGAATGAGTAATACAGAACGTAATTATAAGAGAAACGGAACAAGTACAAGTTCTTTTGGCTCTCCCGGCCGAATTGGACATGATTCCACAAAGTTTTATAAAAGCAGATTATATGAAGGACAGACGGTTAAGCGACCTTCTCAATACATAGAAAATAGTGTTCCTTTAAATTCTCTTGATAGGATATTTTGTAAGTCTAGCGAGACCATGGATGAGATTTCTGACTATAGTATTCACCTAATGGTGACCTCACCACCTTATAACGTCACGAAGGAATATGATGATAATCTAACATTAGACGAGTATCGCAGTCTATTAAAAAGGGTTTTCACTGAAGTCTATAAGAAACTGGTTACGGGTGGTAGGGCATGTATAAATATAGCAAACCTTGGAAGGAAACCATACATACCACTTCATAGTTACATAATTGAGGACATGCTTGATATCGGTTTTATGATGCGTGGTGAGCTAATATGGAATAAGGCTTCCAGTGCCAGCCCTTCTACAGCATGGGGAACTTGGCTATCTGCTGCAAATCCTATACTTAGAGATATTCATGAGTATATTCTAGTATTTTCTAAAGAGGCTTTTAATAGAAAGAAACTACCAGGCAAGTTAAGCACCATAACTAAAGAGCAATTCTTAGAATACACCAAGAGTGTTTGGACATTTCCAGCAGAGTCCGCACGAAAGGTGGGGCATCCAGCACCTTTCCCAGTCGAGCTTCCCTTCAGGTTAATTCAATTATATACCTTTAAAGAAGAAATTGTTTTAGACCCTTTTTGCGGCAGTGGTTCAGTCTTTATTGCAGCAATCAAGGCTGGAAGACATTATATAGGCTATGATACTGAAAAAGAGTATGTCGAGTTATCAAAAAAAAGAATAAGGGAATATAAACAGCAATTAGATATTCCATTATTTATTAACAGAGAAAACGATTATGCTCTAATAAAAGGTACAGAGCCTAGAAATGCAACAAATCTTTAACAGGTACATAAACTATCTGGAGGCGGAGAAGAATGCCTCGCCGTACACGGTAAGGAATTACACCACCGACCTGCTCGGCTCTAGCCGGATAATGGGCTTCTTCGGCTTTCTTACCGAGAGAGGTATAAAATCGCTGAACGAGGCAAACCGGGCACTGCTGCGTGATTACCTCTCGTATCTTGTCCAGCAGGATTTATCAAAAGGAAGTATTGCCCGCAAGCTTTCGGCAATCCGCTCTTTTTACAGATACCTGGTCAGGGAAGAAATCCTGGCGATGGACCCGATGCGGGACGCCTCCTCACCCAAGCTGGACAAGCGCTTACCCTCTTTCCTGACCAAAGCGGAGGTGACACGACTCATCGAGGCACCTGATTTGACCACGCCGCTGGGGCAGCGCGACCGGGCTTTTCTTGAGCTACTTTATGCATCCGGACTGAGGGTGAGCGAGCTCTCCGGCCTGGACCTGGAGCAGGTAGACCTTGACACCCGTGAAATCAGGGTCTGGGGAAAAGGCTCCAAAGAGCGGATTGTACTGATGGGAGAGCCGGCGGCAAGAGCCCTGTTAGCTTACATTAATCACGGCAGAAAGGTGCTGCTTGGCAGCAAAAAGACCGGTGCCGTATTTCTTAACCGGGACGGCGGCCGCCTGACGGAACGGAGCGTGCAGAAAATACTCCAGAAATATGCTAATTCAGCCGGAATCGGAAAAAGGGTCTACCCCCACATGCTGCGCCATACCTTCGCCACCCACCTGCTTGACGGCGGAGCAGACCTGCGGGTGGTGCAGGAACTACTGGGACATGCCAGCCTTACCACAACCCAGGTCTATACCCACGTCAGCAAGAGCCAGGCCAGGAAAGTATACCTCGCCGCCCACCCCATGGCACGGCAGGATAAAGATAAACATGAAAAAGACTGACTCTCGAACAAATCAAAATGAATCCAAGAATAGCTGACAGACTGGAAAAACTACGCCGTAATTTAAATGAAAAGGAGATTGACGGCATCCTGATATCTCAACCAGAAAACCGGTATTATCTTTCCGGCTTCAACGGCTCGGCGGGCTACCTGCTGATAACACAAAAAGATACTGTTCTGGCTACGGATTTCCGCTATTTCGAGCAGGTGAAGGTGCAGGCGCCGGACTACGAACTGTTTCAGATTAGCGGCAGCCTTGCCGAATGGTTCCCCCGTCTGGTGACAGACTTCAGTATAAAAAAACTCGGTTTTGAATCAGGGGATATTACCCATAGTATGTATAAACAGCTTACCGAATCACTGAGCGAAGCGAAGTCCGGACTGCAGCTTGTCCCTCTGAATGGACTGGTAGAGTCGCTCCGGGCGGTGAAAGAGCCTGAGGAAATCGAGCTTATTACCAGAGCCGTGGAGATAACGGACAGAGCTTTTAAATACATCGAAGGAACAATTCGCCCCGGCATGACTGAAAAAGAGGTGGCCTGGGAACTGGAGAAATTTCACCGTGAGCACGGCAGCCAGGCATTGCCTTTTGAAATAATTGTTGCTTCCGGGCCCAACGCCGCCCTTCCCCATGCCAAGCCTTCTGAGCGTAAAATAAATACCGGGGAGCCGGTAGTTATCGATATGGGAAGCAGGGTGGAAGGGTACTGCAGCGACCTTACCCGCACGATTTGCACCGGCCAGCCCGATGACACCTATAAAAAGGTATACAACATCGTGCTTGGGGCGCAGCTTGCCGCTGAAGAACTAATCAGGGAAGGGATGAGTGGAGCGGAAGCGGACGGATTTGCCCGGACGGTCATCGAGGAAGCCGGCTATGCCGATGCCTTCGGTCACTCGCTGGGTCACGGCGTCGGCCTTGCCGAGCATGAGCAGCCCCGCCTGGGTCCTAACTCTAAAGACACTCTCCTTCCTGGAATGGTATTCTCAATCGAACCCGGTATCTATCTGCCGGGGTGGGGAGGAATCAGAATCGAAGACTTGGCAGTAATGGAAAAAGATACGGTCAGGGTATTAACGAAAAGTAAAAAATAAAAAGTCTGGAGTGCAAGAATGATAAGTGGCAGTGAACTGAGAAAAGGGGTTATTATCGACCTTGACGGCACGCTCTACCAGGTGATTGATTACCAGCACGTCAAAATGAAACGGACCGCCCTGGCAAAGGTAAAACTCCGCGATGTCGAAGGTGGGCACACCATCGAGCAGAGCTTTCAATCGGACGCCAGGTTTACCCGGGTACGGCTTGAATACCGCAGTATGCAGTATCTTTACAATGACGGTAGCCTGTACTATTTTATGGACGAGGAGAACTTCGAGCAGATGCCGCTCAACGCCGACCAGCTTGGTGATGCCATCAACTATCTTAAAGAAGGTACCTCGGTGCAGGTATCTACCTACAAAGGTAAGCTGATAGGAGTCGAGATGCCCCTGAATGTTAACCTCCAGGTAACCGATACCGGTCCCGGTTTCAAAGGTGATACCGCCACTGCCGGCAACAAGCCAGCCGTACTGGAGACCGGCATCGCTGTCCAGGTCCCATTATTTATCAACATCGGAGATGTTATAAAGGTCGATACCCGCGATGGCAGCTATCTGGAGAGGGTTTCTCAGAGCTAACATGACAGCAGAAACCGGAAAAGAGGTCTTTTGAGTTTGCCCGAACCTTTAAGAGCAGATTTCCACATCCACACGGAGTACTCGATGGACTGTAATATGTCCCTAGAAAACATCATCAAACGCTGCCAGAAGATGAAGATTGACTGTATCGCCATAGCTGACCATGGTACAATTGATGGCGCACTAAAAATGCGGGATATTGCCCCGTTCAAAGTAATTGTCGCCGAGGAAATCCTGACGCCTCACGGTGAAGTTATGGGCATGTTTCTCGAGGAAGGTATTCCCAGCGGCATCTCTTTCGTGGAAGCCATATCCCGCATCAAGGCTCAGGACGCCCTGGTCTGTATACCCCACCCCTTTGCTCCTTTAAGAGGACTGAAAATGGAATATAGCAGGCTGGAAGAGCTGGCCGACCGGATAGACGTTATTGAGGTCTTTAATGCCAGAAGCCCCCTGCCGATAGGAGAGAGTAAAGCCCAGGTCTTCGCCAGCAAATACAATCTTTCAGTAACTGCCGGAAGCGATTCCCACACCCTCGGTGAGATAGGCTACACCTATGTCAGATTGCCCTGGTTTGACGGCAAAGACGATTTCCTTGATGCCCTGAGAAAGGGCACCATTTCCCAGCGCCGGTCAAACCTGTTTGTACACTTCCATAGTAGTTTGACAAGACTGAAGAGACTGATGAGACTATTATAAAGGAGGGCGACAATGTACAGGTTCGGCTGGTTCTCTACTGGCAATACCGGGGCAGCTAAGGATTTACTGGCTGCGGCACAGGACAGCATCGGTCGGGGAGAGATTGAAGGCAAGATTGACTTCGTTTTTTGTAGTCGCGAACCCGGCGAAGCCGAGGTGAGTGACAGGTTTATCAAACTTGTCCGCGATTATAGCATTCCTCTTATCTGTTTTTCCTATCAGAACTTCAGAAAGGCAAGAGAAGAGCAAAATCCGGACCCTTCCACACCGATGCCGCAGTGGCGGCTCGACTATGACCGGGAGGTAATGAACCGGTTAAAGAACTTTGAACCCGGAGTCTGCGTTCTTGCCGGATATATGCTGATTACCGGTCCGGAACTGTGCCAGAAGTTTGATATGATTAACCTTCATCCGGCACTCCCGGGCGGACCGGTCGGCACCTGGCAGCAGGTAATCTGGCAGCTTATCGGAAGTGATTCACAGGAGACCGGAGCGCTGATGAACCTTGTAACTCCCGAACTCGATAAAGGACCTGTAGTAACCTACTGCAAGTTCTCGATAAGGGGTGAGCCATTCGACGAACTCTGGCAGGAAATAGAGGGCCACTCTATTGAGAAGATTCAACAGGAAGAAGGCAGGAACAACGAACTATTCAAGCTCATCCGCAAGCATGGACTGGCAAGGGAATTCCCCCTGATAATAGCCACCATGAAAGCTTTCAGCCAGGGCAAAATCCGGATAACAGAAGATAAACAGGTCGTCGATGCTGAAAACAGACCGATAAAGGGGTATAATCTAACCGAAGAAATAGATGAAAAAGTAAAAGGGTTACTCTAGTACCAGTATTAAAAATACCAAACTCTAAATACTAAATCCTAAACATTTGGAGTTTAGATATTAGAAATCAGGATTTATCCAGAGGGGGGTGAGTTAGATTAACAATTTCATTGCTTTCGACCTGGAGGGGCCGCTGTCCCCACAGGATAATGCCTATGACCTGATGAAGCTGTTCCCAAACGGCGAAAAGATTTTCGAGGTTATCAGCCGTTATGATGACCTGCTGGCGCTCGAGGAGAAGGAAGGCTACGAGCCCGGTGATACCCTAGCTCTAATCGTACCCTTCCTCGTCCTTCACGATCTCTCCGAAAATGACATCAGCACTCTTGGCACTAAAGCCAGCCCGACCGGCGGGGCGGCCGACCTTATCTATCAGCTTGAGGTCGACGGCTGGAAGGTATTCTGTATCAGCACCAGCTACCAGCAATTCGCTCTTCACATTACTCATAAACTGGGCATCTATTCACAGCGTGTCGCATGTACCCCTTTCCCGCTGAACCAGTTCCGCAACTCCCTGACTTCTGAAGAATCTGAACTGTTGCAGCAGGCAGAGCAAGATATTCTCTCCCTGCACCCGCCGGACGACGATGACCGCGTAAAGAAGACCCTTGACAGTTTCTACTGGGAAAAACTGCCGGCCACAGGTATCGGCACTGCAATACAGGAGGTAAAGCCGGTCGGCGGGCGGCGTAAGGTGGCTGCCCTGAATAAATTTGCCGAAGCCAACAGCCAGCCTTTATCACAGTGGGCGGTGGTGGGTGACAGTATTACTGATGTCAGAATGCTCCAGGCGGTGAATGAAGCCGGAGGACTGGCGATAGCCTTTAACGCCAACGAATATGCTCTGCCCCCGGCGACAATGAGCCTCGCTTCAACATCTATAGATGACCTCAGAGAAGTATTACGCACCTGGCAGAAAAGCCAGCGAGCTGGTGCGGAGAAATTGGTCAGGCAGAAAGAAAACGCCGGCGGCACCGGAGATACGAAAAACTTCCACTGGATAGCTGGCAGAAAAGACCTGGACGATATTATCCAGACCCATAAAAGAATCAGACGCCTGGTCAGAGAAGACGCCGGCAAACTGGGGTAAACTGTACATGGATTTCAAGTAAGCAAGGCATAAATTATGGTTGATAATGGAGACTGGCAAAAAGATCCACTCAGGGTTATCGTAGACAGTTCACCAAAGTTCCTAAAACTAAAGAACTCTAAGGATAATCAGAATGACCGCTGGCGTAGTTTTCACTTTGCTACTAGACTTAAACTAGATGGAGCAGACTATTTTTGCAGACAAGCACTTGGAGCAGCAAGCAGGCCAGATGATTTAGGTTTGCCTTTATTAGCACACAGATTAATAAGGTGGTATTTAGATGCATTCTTCTTCGAGCTAATGGCTGCTTACGACACTCTCTTACAAGAATTGAACACCGTCTATGCCTACGATTTGCAATTGAAACCAGATGCTGTCCGCTGGAACACTACGAAAAAGAATAAGTTTATGAAAAAGTTACCCGAAAATATTGTTGAGTATATCAACGAAGAACGGAAGAAAGATTGGTTTTGCAAAGTCCAATGGTACAGAAACACGGCAACTCATCATTATACTGTTCCGTTAAGGACTGATACAACATTTGTCGGAGATATGTTAAATTATTCGAAGCACCGAGTCTCCATGCATTACTTCGACGATTCCGGCAAATCAAAATATGAACCAATTAAAAGATGCAAGGAATATCTGATGGAAATGGCTACATTTGTCAGAGAAACATGGTCAAAAATGATAACGGAGTTTGAATAAATAGGGTTAAGTAGAGAGATTAAGAGCGACTTCGCCCCTCTTAATTTTCCTCAAAGGCGGTAGGCCAGAATAGGTATAAAACGGGGTGATGGGGATTCATAAATATAACGGCTATTCAAAAAAGGGCTTTAAATAATGAGCAATGTTAGAGCTGCCGGGCTGGGGGCGCTGAATATGGACTATCTGTACCGGGTAGACTCCATCCTGGGAAATGGAGAGACAGCAGCAGGCACTCCCACAACAAAAGAAGACGAACAAAACTTCATAGGCAGTTTCCCCGGTGGCTCGGCAGCCAACACAATCTACGGACTGGCAAAGCTGGGAGTAAAGACAGGCTTTCTCGGCGCCGTCGGCGACGATGCCGACGGCAAAAGGATGCTTGAGGACTTCCGGGAAGTGGGCGTGGATACCTGTCAAATCGGAGCAAAACCCGGAGCACAAACAGGTCTGGCAAAATGCTTCATCGATAAACTGAGTCACCGTTTCATCCAGGTTACACCGGGCGCAAATAACCTGCTGACTACAGATGATATAAATATGGATTATGTCAACCAGACGGAAATCATCCACATTTCCTCATTTGCCGATGACAGGCAGTTTTCCCTGCTGCTGGAACTCATTGAAAAAATGGACTCCTCCGTGAAAATCAGTTTTTCTCCGGGAGAGCTATATGCCACGAAAGGGATGGAGAAGCTTGCTCCGATACTGGCACGCACTCACGTTCTCTTTGCCAATGAAAAAGAGGTTGGGCAGCTAACCGGTAAAGACTTCAAAACAGGCGCTGAAGTCTGCATCAATCAAGGCTGTCACATTGTCGCGGTTACCCTGGGTAAAGGCGTCAAATTGAATAACACGGCAGCCGCCTCTTATATCAGAGATACCGATAAAGAATACGTCATCGAACCAGCAGATAATTTAGAAGCAGCCAACCCGGAAACCACCGGCGCCGGAGATGCTTTCGCCACCGGTTTTTTATACGGACTGCTCAACGGCAGGGCGCTCGATGAGTACGGGCGGCTGGGTGATATAATAGCCCGACTATCTATAGCCCGGGCGGGAGCCAGGCAGGGACTACCCAATCTCGATGAGCTTAAAAAATACCACAAACAAACCTGAATAAAAATAAAGATAATCACTCTCAATTAGAATGCCCTAGCCCTCATAACCTCCCTATCCTTACCCCTATGCAATCCTCACCCCCTTGGTCCCCCTCTCCTTAGAAAGGAGAGGGGGAGACTTAAAACAGGCTTTATTGCCCCAATCATTTTTCTTCTTTGAAGATATAGAACCGTCTTTATGGTACCTCAACGGGAACCAGCTGAGACATTTAGGATGAAAGGCAGGTCTTCCCTAATGTGGAATGAAGGAACTCTTTCAGAGGGTGTGAGAGGTAGTACATATCCTCACCCTCTTATTCTCCTCCCTTTTATGAAGATATCAATATGCTTTAAAAGCACTTCAACAGGAAGTAGTTAAGATGCCTTGAATCAAGAGTAAGTCCAATCTGATGTGGACTGGTGCTAATAAAGCTTTAATTCTGTGTTTAAGAGGGAGTGCGGGCTGTTAAACCCCCCACCCAGCAAACAACAATAAAACCCAACCCCGTTTAA
>CAYVOV010000002.1:157994-222823 GCA_964453525.1 uncultured Dehalococcoidales bacterium
CGTTTCACGCCGCACTCCCTCTTCCATTCTCTTCCCCCTTCCCCTTTAAAAGGGGAGGGGGGACTAAGGGGGATGGGGTTCAATAAATAAAGATGATATAATAATAAATGTCTTAAATGGAGAAAGAGTTTGAAATCCTTGAGCATACCGCTGACATCGGCATAATTGCCTACGGGAGAAATATCAAGGAGGCGTTTGCCAGTGCGGCTAAAGGTATGTTCAGCCTGATAACAGAGCCTGAAGATATCAGGGAGGTGGAGAACCGGAATATTGAGCTGACCGCTGCCGATAGCGAAAACCTGCTTGTCGAGTGGCTAAACGAGCTTATTTACCTTTTTGATACGGAGAATTTACTCTTTAATAGATTTGATATTACCCTGCTCAGTGATACGCAACTCAAGGCTACCGGCTACGGTGAAAAAGCGGACAGTTCCAGGCACACGATAGAAATGGGAATTAAAGCTGCCACCTACCACACACTCAAGATAGAAAAAAACGATGGCATAAGGATACAGGTACTCTTCGATGTCTAGTAGAAAATTCCTGTTGGAGCGGGAAAATGGCAGAGCCCTGGAAAGAGTATTTAAATAAAATAGACGATTACCGCTGGGAGATTCCTGTCAGCTACAAGGCAGGGATGGCCGTGCCGGGTCTTATCTTTGCCAGTGAGGGGATGCTGGGGAAAATCATGGAAGACCAAGCTCTGGAGCAGGTAGCCAATGTAGCATTCCTGCCCGGAATCGTCGGCCACTCGCTGGCAATGCCCGATATCCACCGGGGCTACGGATTCGCCATCGGCGGCGTTGCCGGTACCCGTCTCCAGGACGGCGTGGTATCGCCGGGAGGAGTCGGCTTTGATATCAACTGCGGTGTCCGGGTACTGCGGACAAACCTTACCGAAGACGAGGTGAAGCCCCGGATTGGAAAATTAGTTGCTGAGCTTTATGACAGTGTCCCTTCTGGAGTCGGTTCTACAGGCAAGCTGAAAGTAAGCGGGAAGGAACTAGATGATGTTATAGTTCAGGGCAGCCGGTGGGCTGTGGAAAAAGGATTCGGTGATGCCGCAGACATCGTGGTCACTGAAAACTCGGGCTGCATAAAAGGGGCCAATCCGGACAAGGTGAGCCAGAAGGCAAAACAGCGGGGGATTCCGCAGCTCGGTACGCTGGGCTCCGGTAACCATTTCCTTGAGGTGGCGGTGGTGGATGAAATCTTCGATACCAACGCCGCCAGGGTGATGGGCATAAGTGAAGCGGGACAGGTGCTGGTATATGTTCATACCGGCTCCCGCGGTTTCGGTCACCAGGTCTGCACCGATTACGTAGCCATGCTCGGACAGGCGGTAAAGAAGTACGGCATAAACCTCCCTGACCGTCAGCTGGCTTGCGCTCCGGTGCAGTCGCCCGAAGGTAAGGACTACCTTGCGGCGATGGCCGGCGCCGCCAACTACGCCTGGACGAACCGGCAGTGCATTACCCACTGGACACGCGAATCACTTGCCAAAGCCCTCGGCAAAAGCAGGAAAGATATTGGGCTGGAGCAGATTTACGATGTTGCCCACAACATTGCCAAGATAGAACAGCACACCGTCAGCGGTAAAAAAGAGTCTTTGTGTATCCACCGCAAGGGAGCCACCAGGGCTTTCCCGGCCGGGCACCCTGATGTCCCCTCTGTTTACCGGGATATCGGCCAGCCGGTTATTATCCCTGGAGACATGGGACGCTGTTCCTATATAGCCATTGGCACGGAGACGGCAATGAAAGAGACCTTCGGCTCTACCTGCCACGGTGCCGGCAGGGTGCAGAGTCGCTCCGCAGCCAAGCGCGGTCTGAGGGGTATCGATATTGCCCAGACACTGGCTGCCAGGGGGATTACCGTCAAGGCAAGGAGCATGGCTTCACTGGCTGAAGAAGCTTCGGAAGCCTACAAAGACGTTTCCGACGTGGTGAACGTGACACACATGGCGGGAATATCGCTCAAAGCCGTAAAGTCTTTACCTCTGGGTGTAATCAAGGGATAGCAGTTCCTTCCCGGTAACATTCTACTGAAAATTACTCTTCTCTGCGTCTTTGGCAGCGTCAGGCTGGCTCTCCTTGGCCAGCAGCCGGCGGTGATATGATTTCGACTGATACAGGGCAAGCAGCGGGGCATGACCGAACAACCTGTCCTTGGCAGCAAGGACGGTACAGAACGCATCGCTGTGCTTTATAAACAGCGAATCATGCCCGACACAGAGACACATCACCAGATTGAGCTCCGTCTTATAGCGGTTGAGGATTTCGGCCTGGGCAATTGGATTACACATCGCTTCAAAGCTTCCTGGATTTACTTTTTCACTGTCATCCAGGCCCAGTTCCTCCTTTGGTATTGCCCCGCATTTACAGGCAACCGATACCACCTCAAATCCCCTGTTTTCCAGAACAGGCACCAGCAATGAAGCCTCGAACTGCACCCCACCACAGAAGCCCACACCCAGCCTTTTATAGCCCATCCGCCCGGCAAATTCCATTATCTCTTCCAACCTGCTTTTAACTGGCGACCTGCCTGCCGGCGAATGAGGCAGTCTCATATAACCCGAGCCCTCCTGTACCGACGCCTTCCTGGCAAATTCAAGTACCTCCGGGCTGAAATATTTATCTTTAGCCTTATCTATAATCTCCGGTACAATCTTTATCGGGCAGTTATCAGGACCTTCCTGTCCGGCAGGACTATTGCACACCGGATGCGGACACTTGCCGCAGTTCACCAGTATTTCATCATTCTTCATTTAATCTGCTCTCCTCTCACCGATTTTACTTCCTCACCTGCTATTATAACTCCATAAAATGCGGAACGGAAATTTATGTGGTAATGTTCGGTTTTGGTGGAATAAAACGCTCTCCCCCTTAATCCCCCTCTCAAACAGCTCCTTGATTTATAATAAGAATATTCGCCAGTTTGAGAGGGGGCAGGGGTGAGGTAAAAGAACGCCAACAAAAAATACAAATAGAACTAAACATATGGTATATTGTCATTGGCTATCCAGACGCAATTAGCAGCATTCTATAAAAAGGAATTTATCAGCCTCAGCTCAATGACCGGTCTCCCCCTTTTGTAAAGGGGGAGTCTTGCCCTAAAAGTCGTGTGTTCCTGTCACCCTGGAGCGTAGCGAAGGGTCTCAGGGAGGAGGGGATTACCTTGACTCCCCACCCTGAGATTCTTCGTCCGCCAGAGGCGGACTCCAGAATGACTTTTAAGGCAAGGCCTAAAGGGGGATTCTATTATAAATCCCTCTCAGTCTCCCTTTACGAAAGGGAGAAGTTAATATAATGATTCGAGTCGTGATTAATTATGATTCAGTTCGATGAAGGCAATCTACGGTTTGTCTACCGGGTGGTCGGGGTTGCCATTGACAACAACAGAGTCCTCGCCGAACAGGTAGAGGGACAGGACTTCTGGTTCCTCCCCGGGGGGCGAGGAGAACTCGGCGAGCCGGCCAGGGAAACCCTGAAACGGGAAATGCGGGAAGAGCTTAACACTGAAATACGGGTGGTCCGGCTGCTCTGGGTGGTGGAGAATTTCTTTACCGGGGATAGTCTTATGATGCAAAATAATCTTGATTATCATGAACTGGGGCTTTATTTCCTGATGGAGTTCACCAGGGACTCCCCCATACCCGGGCTGGATGAGTTTGCGGCAGAAGATGATGGTTTCAAAATCACCTTCAAATGGCACAACCTCGACAAAATCGGCAGTACCATGATTTACCCATCATTCCTGCAGACCGGATTGCAAAAAATACCCGATAACACGGAACATATCTTTCACCGGGACACTATATGATGTATTATTAATCAGGTAAATAATAAGAACGCAAAAAGGAGTAACGAATGGGTGTAGAGAACTGGAAACTGTGGCACGTTGGACTATCTGTCAAGAGTATAGACGAAGCCGTCAAGTACTTTGAATCTCTCGGAGGGAAAGCTGCCGAGCGTCCGGCCATGGTGCTGGACAGCGCTAATTTCGAGAGCCTCAGGACCTACGACAGGATGGACGCTCCACCGTGGAAAATTAAGATAAAGATGCTGGACCTGGGTCCGCTAACCTTTGAACTGACTGAGCCAGTCGAGGGAGACAACTACAACAAGACATTTATGGACGAGCACGGCGAGGGAGCAAACCACATCGCCTATCAGGTCGACGAGCTTGAGAAGGAGGTGGCTGAACTCGAAGCCAAAGGCGTCCCGGTTATGTACCACGCCGAAGGCGCCTATGCCTATATGGACGCCCGGAAGGTCGGCGGACTGGTTATCGAGCTGAAGCAGACCGGCCCGCCTCCGTCAAGGTAGCTGACACCGGTAAAACAGCCATTAATATTTTAATAGAAAGCTGTGTTTATGCCCGGCTCACTCTTGCCAGGAACGCTTTGACACGAGGCAGCACCAAGTCACTGCGTGAAAATACCTGCCTATGGTTAAGTCCGGGCAATGTAAAGAAGGTGGCATCTGGCTCCTCCTCTCGGCCTCTTACCCGGAAATATACATCGTTCACGCAGACTAAGAACTGCCTGACTTGAAAATCCCTCTTTCTCTCGTCTCAGCCTCTGTCGGCAGGGTTCTCTCCCAATCAAGCAGAGTACGCACGTATAATTCGGGGTCAAGCTGGTGCATCGGGTGCCCCATCTGAGGAAAGGAAATGAGAGTGAACGACTGACCGGCGCCCTTAACCAGTTTCTCAATCCGCTCCATCTGTTCATCGGAAACCGAGCCAAATAGCTTGCCGGTTGCTTCATCAATAAAAGACATATGACGGGTGAAGAGGACCGGGCACTTGATCTGCGATAGCATCCGGGCGTGGTTACACGAGGAACTAATCGTCCCGGTATAACAGGCTTTTGCCCATTCGGGATCGTATTCTTTTAATTGTTGTGATGGCTCGCTGCCGTCACCAAAGCGGGCCTGGAAAGCATCCGGAGTCATCATTTCTCGGCATGTATTAATCAGTTCTTCCCAGTCACCAACACACCACTGGTCACCCAGATATGTACTGAATAACGGGAACATCATGCCGGGGACAGTCTGTCGTATTGATGGTCCGACCTCCGGAGTCAACTCACAAGAAAATAGCGGAGGGTCTTCGTAATAAGCGCCTCTAACCATTCCGGGCGGAGCGTATGTCGAAAGCCAGGCAGAAAGGACTCCGCCTGAAGACAATCCGCAGACCACAACCGGTCTGGTAATGACAAAAGAGATAAACCTTACCAGGTCGTTGCCCATATTATCGAACGTATAACGTCCGGGAGTACGGCTCGACCGACCCTGCCCGCGTAAATCAACTGAGTATACCTGAAATTGTTCGGAAAGCAATCCCATTGCCTGCTCATAACCCCACCATGATTCGGTCTGCGCGGGAATAAGCAGGACTGCCGGTTTGTCCGGAGGACCAGCCACGGCGTAATTCATCAGTATTTCGCCGGTATCAAACTGGTGCTCGGCATATTTGTGCGTTGCATAAGTGACATCGGGATTTTCCGGGCCATACTTCATTTTTGGCATAATTCTTCCTCCTTTAATGCCAGTAATGAGTGGGCTGAATACTTCATATAATATCCGCCATTATACCGGATTAAATTCGATTTGTATTATGCACTATTCAGGCGCTACTAATACATCACTCGGATAGTATTTCCCGGTCTTTCTCACTGCGCCAGCGGAGGTAATCGGCATGGGTCTTGGTAATCTGGTATTTCTCCCCACCCAGCGTAAACTCAGCTATCTCGTCCAGATATCTGTAATTGGCGTATTTCGGGTCATCGCTGAACTTGACGTGGGCATACTTGGGCGTGTTCCCGGTGGTGATGAACATGAAGGGCCTGTCTACCCGGCGAATGTAAAAGGGGCAGTGGTAGACCCCCCTGGGGACAAACATGGCGCAGGTCTTTGTGATGATATGCTTTTCATCCTCCAGCCAGAACTCGACCTCTCCGCCCAGGTCAAACGGGTCATCCGGGTCCATTCCCAGAAACATCAGGTACTCGTCGAAATTGTGGTAGTGAGGTCTGCCTCCGCCTTCAGCATCTCCTGAAGCCGGCCGCAATACTATATTGGTCTCCAGATAGGGGATTCCTTTTACCTTCCCCTCCAGCTCACCCGATATATACAGTGTATTCTGCCAGGGGAACTCGCTTTCCTTGTTTCGTGTCTGGGGGTGCAACGGGTTGGGTGGTGTTTCCGTGATGAAATATTTGCCATACTTGTTCTCTGCCATTTGTTTTCACACTCCTTTTTTTATTTTATGGCTATGCCGCCTTAAAAAATCCAGGAGAGTCCGGTCTGGTTCCTCTCCTGCCTCTATTAGTATATGCCCCGCGTTTTTAAATATAATCAGTTCAGCATTAGGTATCCGTGAAGCCAATATTTTAGCGTTTTCCACCGGTACGGCGCGGTCGGCTTCTCCATGAATTACCAGCGTGGGCGCCTTGATTTCCGGCAGGCGCTCGTAAATCGGGCCGGACGTCGCCTTCAGCTGACGCCTGACGCCGTGGGAAGGGGAGGGATGCTCCGCCTTGCGCTCAAATATCTCCTGTATAATGGCTGGATTTTCATTGGCAAATTCCCGGGTTATGAACAAGCGAGGATATTCTCTGGCTTTTACCTCCGGTGACATCTCTGGCATGGCGGTAAGCGTCTTGGTAAACTCGGCATCCGGCATGACCGCATACGGTTCTTCGCAACGAGTAGACGTTAAGATGAGACTTGTTACACGTTCTGGATAACGTAAAGCAAACATCAGGGCTACGCCACCACCTAAAGATGTTCCTTGGATATGTGCGACATCGATTCCGATGGCATCCAGTAATCCGGCCAAATCGTCAGCGAGCATTTCCATAGTGTAGGGAATATCAGGCGCGTCGCTCTGGCCGGCCCCTCTGTTATCGAAGAGAATTAGCTTACATTCGCTGGAGTACAACGGGATTAGCTTCGAATATTCCCCCGCGGTGTTGCCCCCACCGCCAATCATTACAAGTGGCTCTCCGTCACCATGCACCTCATAATACATGTTGATGTCGCCCACTTTTACTTTAGGCATTTTACTCCTCCTTAACACACACTCATTGTGTTCATGCATCAGGGAAGTATGCTGGTTGCATCATTATCGACGGTAGCCGAGAACCACCTGTTCAATACCAGAGCCGAGAGTTCAGCCTTTCTCGGATTACTGGTATCCAGACTGGCATAGGCCACCAGCGGATTAGCCGTGAAATGCAGGAGGGCTTTCAGGTAATCCTCCTGGTATTCTTCAGAGGAGTAATTTGAGATTCCGTTGTCCAGCAGACGCTGGTAGTAAAGCTGTAACATTTCCTTCTCCACCTGCCGCCTGAAGTCAGTAGCCAGTGAAAAACCGAGCAGAAATGCTATATCATCAGCGCCACGCCCGACAGACGCCAGACTCCAATCGAAGAGGATGAGTGGGTTCTCCGGCGTATTCCAGTCAAAGAACATGTTGTCCGGCCGCAAATCGGTGTGCCTGATGGTGAGGTTATTCTCCGAGGCAATCTCAACCAGCCACGGGAAATGCTCATATATCTTAAGACCGGCCTCCCATCCCCCTTCAGGTAGGATTCTCTTGAAATCCTCGCTTTCGGCGCAGGTATCCCAGCCTTTCCTGAAGAAATCGATTGTTGCGAATCTTCCTTTGCTCTGAGGTTTGGGCAACCAGGGAAAAGACTGAAGACCTTCGTTATCCCACCACCGGATATGAAAATCGGCTATCTTCAGAACGACTGTCTTTGTCTGCTCGTAGTCCAGGCCTTTTAACCCGGGGTCGGCCGGTGTATAGCCTGAGCAGTCCTCCATCAGTAAGACATATCTCTTATTTTCGGAATCAATATCAGCGTAAATCAAGCCCGGTGTCCTGACCGGACTAATCGGCGCAACTTCAAGGTAGAATTTTATCTCCCTTTCGTACAATCGGAGCGCCATGGCAATTGTACGGGAGGACTCATGGGAAGTAGGCAGTTTGGCTAACATCGTTTCCGGAAGGTCGGGAGACTCCCGGCTGTATTCCAGCGTCAACCTTGCCATATCACTGAGGAAACCTTCACCGGTACCTACAGCCTCATGTTTTATGGAGACTATACTCTCGACTTTAAGATACCCGTTATCATGCAAAACCTCATCAAGCCAGCCGGCAGTGATATCTTTGGTCGTTTCCGGTAAGTCCATATCTACCTCCTTAAATTAAACAGGGCAGCGTCAACCGCCACTGTTAGCGATTTCCGTTACCCTTTTTTCATCATATTCACCTCCAACTAAAAGGGAAGGTGGAAGATGGTGAGAGGGATTTATAGAACTGGGTAATAAATATAATGCGTTAAGACCTGAGTTTAGTCCATCGGTGAGTTTATGTCAATGTTTAATACGGGAGGCTGTTCAGGTCTATTCGATGACGTCATTGCCTGCTATAAATTGTGAATTAGGTATGAGTATTACTTTAACCCCCTTCCCCCTTCCCCCTTACCAAGGGGAAGGGGGAAGGGGGAATATATCAGAAAGGGAGAGTGGCGCTAAAGCGCAACTCTCCCTTGAATTCCATGTATGCTGAATTTGAAGGAATCTATATTTATCCACTTAAGTTCTACAATGCATACCCCCGTTTGTGTTTACATCAGAACATATTTTCCACACAGATAACTCCTAAAATCCAGCCGATTGTAGTCTACCGCCAGGCATCCACGCTGAAAGCAGGTGCGCCGCCCCATTCACCGCGGGCTCCGCCGGTAATTTCGTAGCATACCTCTTCATCGGAACCGCAGACGATAATCATATTGTCCCCGGGTGCATTACCGGCCACTGACACCATATAATCATCGGGTAGCTCTTTCCAGGGCTTCCCGGACCTTGGCTCATTACCCAGCCAGCCGTTGGTTGTCAAATCTACCCAGGAACGGTTCCTGTATTCACTAAGCGGCTCGAAGCTCTTATTCCAGATATACTCCAGTACCGATTCCTTGGTCTTGAAGCCGAGTTCCCAGAGGTGCTGTGCCATCTCGTGGACCATGATGAAGGTACGCGGTCCTTCACGTTCGCCTTTCCAGATATCGGGCAGTATCCAGTCCAGCCAGTTGTGGGGGCCGGGGATGCCCTTGACTCCCAGCTTCCTCGCCATCCCGCCATGACCGCTTTTCTGAAGCGCCCGGTATCCGCCGGGGGAGAACTGGGCACCGACGAGTCCACCTTCAGTACCCATGACAATAACAATGCTTTCGTCCTTCTTGAAGCCCATCTGTTCGTTGATACCTTTCCAGCCTTCTGGCAGCTTATCGGCGCATTCGGCAAAACACATTCCGCCCCTGTTCATCGGAGAGCCGATACTGCTCATACGGTTGATACCCGGAATAGCGCCGCCAAGGTTGCGGGCCACTAACTGATAGGCACGGCCGATACACGAATTGGCCGGATTACCGGGACCGAGCATGCCGATTCCATCGTTCATTCCTATTTCCTGAACGATGGGACCACTGGCACATACCCACTGGTTGTTGAACACCGTGGTGCCGGTGCCGCATCCGGATTCGGCGATGGCAAGTACCACCGGAAGGTGCTCAGGTTCACACCCAGCCATCACGGCATTAACCGCCACCTTTTCCACAGTAGCAGTGAAGAGCCTGGGCATGAAACGAACCACATCGCCTTTCTTTGATTTACCGCCCATTCTCCTCTCGATATCGCGCTGGTAGGTTATTACCTCGTCCGGCTTGTGACTGGTGCCTTTCAGCATTTCCCTGACGCGTTCCTCTGTGGGGTGCACTATCGGCAGACCATCGGTATAGACGGATATCGGCGCATCGAGTGGTTCGGGGACGTACTGCGTCTTCCTGAAAAACTTTTCTGCTTCGTTAAGCGTGCCTTCGAATATTATTCTTTCCGCTGGCGGAGTGTACATACCGCTTTCTTCTTCCTCTTCGGTAAGCGGTCTGGTCAGCATTTCCAGCATCGGCTCTATCCATTCTCTGACATCTTCCGGTCCGGGAAGAGTGCGTGATGCCGGAATGAAGCGAACCTTCGGGACGCCGTTGGCAAGAGCTTCTTCCTTGACCATTTCATGCTGGTCTTCGAGGTCGATTAAAACAGTCGGAATGCCTTCTTTTTCAAGCTGCGCTATGTAGGGCAACTGCCCCCATACGGCGCCGCTTCACCAGCATACCCCCAGTATCACGGCATCTGTCGTTTTCTTTTCTTCTTCGGTAAGAAATACCGGCCTGGGTGTGTAAGATTTCTTTTGAGTCCAGTTTACGTTAGGATAATCGGCCTTCAACTGTTTTTCCAGAGCAATTGTGATATCCGGTTCTCCGGTAATGCTGAAGTGGACGGTTTTACCGTCAAGGGTATCGAGTCGGGGCGCCAGGGGGTATATTTTTACAGGTAATTCCGTCCCGACCGGACTGAGAAATTTATAAACTTTATCTTCTGCCATTTTCCCTCTCCTTAATATTTTTCAGGCCAGATTTAATAGTATCACGTGAGCTAATAGAAGTTCAAAGGGAACATTTCCTGCTTTAACGATTACCAAAACCCCATCCCCCTTTCCCTTTAAAAAGGGGAAGGGGGAAGAATTATGGAAGAGGTTGGGCGGCGCTAAAGCGCCGCCCAACCTCTTAAACTCCCGAAGGGGATAGTATCACCAAAGTCAACCATTACAAATCGGCATCGGCAACCTCCGACTCCAGATATTTGGCTTCCCAGCCGTCTTTAAGGAACATCTGCCAGTCAGTACTAACCAGAATTGATGGATAAACGTCCTCATCCTTGAGGTCTTTTTTACTGTACCACCCGGCTTCTTCAATACCTTCATCAACTGCACTTGGAGTCTTTGCTAACTGTCCACCTACCAGCCGGCACAGGAACCAGATTTTTAAAACCCTGATATGTGGAGAAATCAGGTCTTCAATGAAGAGTATTTTATCAGGGCTAACGTCCAGTCCCGTTTCTTCTTTCACTTCCCTGGCCGCAGCCCGGGTGATACTCTCATTATTCTCTACACGACCGCCCGGCCCAACCAGGAAACTCCGCCCATGGCGGGCGGCACCATACCTGACGAGCAGAATCTTCCCTTCCTGCAATACTATAGCTCCGGCAGAAATTCTGAGTTCTCTATTCATTATCCTCAATCAAAGACAAAAGGCAAGAAATGGTTAGACAATAATCCTAATTATCATGGTGTATCAGGTCAGGCGTAATAATCAGACGTGCGGGGTCTTACTTCTTGGAAAAGTTTTTATTAAGCTTATGCTTTATCAGCCAGTACTCGACGCTGTCAACGAGGGCGAGCCAGCTTGCTTCTATGATATTGGTCGAACTGCCCACAGTCGTCCATTCCTCGGCACCGTCGCTGGACTCGATAAGGACGCGTACCTGTGACTCGGTGCCGGTGCTTTCCTCAAGGATGCGTACCTTGTAGTCGACGAGCTTGACCGAAGCCAGGTCGGGATAGTACTGGAGCAGTGCCTTGCGTAATGCCTGGTCAAGGGCGTTGACCGGACCGTTGCCCTCGGCGGCGGTATGGATTACCTCGCCGTTTATCCTTACCTTTACCATCGCCTCGGCAAGCATCTCCTCCAGGGTCTTCCGCGTGGGCTGGCGCCGTTTTTTTTCCACAACAACCATGTAGTCGACAAGGTCGAACGGCGGCTTGTAGTCGGGCATGACACGGCGGACGAGCATCTCAAAGGAAGCCCCGGCATTCTCATACTGAAAACCGAGACTTTCCATCCGCTTGACCTGAGCAAGCAATGTCTTCGTCTCCTGGGAGCTGGAGCCTAGCTTAATTCCCATCTGTTTCGCTATCTGGGTAATATTCCGTTTACCGGACAGTTCAGAAACCACCGTTCTCTGCAGGTTTCCCACTTTTTCAGGGTCTATATGCTGGTAAGCATCTTGCCACTTGACAATACCGTCCATATGATAGCCGGCTTTATGACTGAAAGCACTGGCTCCCACGTATGGCGCATACGGATTCGATGGCAGGTTAGCAGTTTCACTGATATAATGAGAGACCTCCGTAAGCTGGCTCAACTGCTCGTCGGTAACGCAATCTATACCCATCTTCAGTTTCAAAGCCGGGATAATAGAGCAAAGGTTGGCATTACCGGTGCGTTCACCGTAACCGTTTATCGTCCCCTGCACATGAGTGACCCCCGCTTTCACTGCCACAAGGGTATTGGCAACGGCAAGGCCACTGTCATTGTGGGTATGAATTCCCAGCGGCACTCTGGTCGCCTTTTTCGCTGCCCTGACTGCTTTCTCAATTTCGTCCGGCAGCGCCCCGCCATTGGTATCACATAGCACCAGGCAGTCGGCTCCCGCCTCGGCAGCAATGGTAACACAGCGCAGGGAGTAGTCCGGGTCCGATTTATACCCGTCAAAATAGTGCTCGGCATCAAGGAAAACGGTCATCCCGTTCGATTTCAGGTAACGCACGGAATCGGCAATCATGCTCAGGTTCTCTTCCAGTGTGGTACTGAGAACATGCTTGACCTGGAGGTCCGAAGCCTTGGCGACAATGGTAGCTACCTCTACTCCGGCGTTGACAAGCATCACTATGTTGTTATCGTCCTCGGCCTTGAGTCCGACCCGCCGGGTGCTGCCGAAAACGGCAATCCTGGCATTCTTCAGCGACAGGTCCCTTGCTCTTTCAAAGAACTCGGCGTCTTTAGGATTCGAGCCGGGCCAGCCGCCTTCTATGTAGCGGATGCCCAGTTCATCGAGCTTCCGGGCAATATGAAGCTTGTCCACCAAGGAGAAAGAAATTCCCTCACTCTGGGCTCCGTCACGTAATGTTGTGTCATAAAGCTGGACCGCCGTCACCTGCTAACCTCCTATTTTCCCGCTGATAAGGTCACCCATCTCCTTCGTCCCCACTTCCGTTTTACCTTCGTCCATTATATCATAAGTGCGGTAACCTTCGTTCAGGACAGCATCCACAGCCGCCTCAATGGCCTGTGCCTCCTCTTTCAGGGCAAGCGAGTAGCGCAGCATCATGGCGATACTGAGGATGATGGCTATGGGATTGGCCATATTCAGACCGGCACGGCGGGGAGCGCTACCGTGGATAGGCTCATAGAGACCGGGAATAGCGACTCCTTCCCGCGGCACGCCGGCGAGACTCGCCGAAGGCAGCATTCCCATCGAACCGGCAAGCATCGATGCTTCATCGGTAATGATATCGCCGAAGGTATTCTCGGTCACAAGAACATCAAGATATTTCGGGTTCTGGATGAGGCGCATCGAGCAGGCATCGACAAGCATGTGCTCAAGCTCCACATCCGGGTAATGCTTAGCCACTTCCAGAGCTACCTGACGCCACAGCCGCGAAGACTCCAGCACGTTGGCTTTATCCACCGAGATTAATTTCTTGCTGCGGGCGCGTGCCAGCTCGAAGCCGACCCTGACGATACGCTCGATTTCCTGCTCCGAGTAGACCATTGAATCGACAGCCTTCCTGCCGGTTTTTGTTTCCCAGCGCTTCTTAGGCTTGCCGAAATAGAGCCCGCCGGTAAGTTCACGGACAACAATGAGGTCGACTCCCTCAATGACCTCCGGTTTCAGGTTGGTGCTGTCAACAAGCACCGGGAAGACCTTTACCGGACGCAGGTTGGCGAACAGTCCCATCGCTTTTCTTATTCCCAGCAGGCCGTCCTCTGGGCGCACCTTTGCCAGCGGGTCGTCCCACTTGGGGCCGCCCACAGCACCGAGAATCACCGCCTGCGCTTTTTTGCATATCCTGAGTGTTTCTTCCGGTAGAGCCTCTCCCGTTTCATCAATGGCTATTCCGCCAATATGCCCGTATTTGAGGTCGAATTTATGCCCGAATTTTTCACCAACCGCCTGAAGGACTTTTACTCCCTCGGTGGTTACGTCAACTCCGATACCATCGCCGGGTAATACTGCCAGATTGAACTGCATTAACTCCTCCCCTCGGCCAGTCTCTTTTTTGTATGCTCTATCAGTCCGCCGGCAGCAATAAGCTCACTCATGAAATCCGGGTAGGGCTTGGCGGTGAAGGTCTTGCCGCTTTTCAGGTTATTGATAGTACCGGTAGCTAAATCAACCTCCACCTCATCGCCGGCTTCAATATTATCCACCGCCTCCTCACACTCGAGCAGCGGCAGGCCGATGTTTATAGCGTTGCGAAAGAAGATGCGGGCAAAGGTCTTGGCTATTATGCAGGAAATGCCGGCCGCCTTGATTGCCAGCGGGGCGTGCTCCCTCGAAGAGCCGCAGCCGAAATTGGTTGTGGCAACTATTATATCGTCCGGCTGTACCTTTTCCAGGAAATCAGCATCCAGGTCCTCCATACAGTGCGCCGCCAAGTCTTCCGGCTCCACCAGGTAAAGGTAGCGCGCCGGAATAATTACATCCGTATCAATATCAGCCCCGTACTTATGAACTTTTCCTTTTAACATCCGGTTCTCCTTCTTTATGAATCTTACATAAGGGGAGATACTTGTCCAATTTATGACCTTATGGATTCTGGCTTTCGCCAGAATGACAACTCGTTTATCTTGTCATTCCAGCTCCACCATGTCATTCCAGCGGAGGCTGGAATCCAGAACATATTAACTCCACGTATAAGTCTTTCCACTCCGGGTTTGTCTCTTCTATCAACCTGATTTTCCACTTTCTGTGCCAGAACTTCAAGCGTTTCTCGCGTTGAATAGCTGATTCAGCGCTGTCGCATTGTTCATAATATACAAGCATATGAACGCCATATTTCTTGGTGAATCCTTCAACCAAGTCATTTTTGTGTTCATAGGCTCTCCTCAGAAGGTCATTGGTAACGCCTATGTAAAGCGTTCCATTACGTTTGCTTGCCAATATATAGACAAAGTAATTCTTCAATCCAGCCCTTATGGATTCTGGCCTCCGCCTGAATGACAGCTTGCTTCTGTATTATTTACTAAAGTCCCCCGCCCTATGTCCCTCACCCCTATTCAAGCCAGGAGCAAGATCTTTAACAAAGAGAGAGGGAAGAGGTTTTATAAGAGGAGCCCTTCATTTATATCCCTTGGTCTTACCACGAACTTTGCCTCTCAGCATCAGAAAGAACCTTCTAATCTACGTTCTCATAATCAACTTTGCTGCCATTACAATTTGATTATCTTCCCAACCTTTGTGCGACAATTTCTTAATCGTTTCTTTAATATCTCTAGGTGAGAATAATTTCCAACCCTTTCCTTGTTTCACAAAATACTCTCTTATTCTCGACTCATCACTTGGAGGCTTAATATTACCAGCAGCTAGCGCATAGTTTATTTCGGTATTTTTATTAATAAGTCCTTGTGTCAGATATTCCTCCCTTAGACGTTTAGTGACGACTTCCCTGAATTTATTATTTGTGAATAACTTGTATCGCTTCGTGTATTTTTCTTCATCTTGACCAGAGACCGCCTCAAACCACACACCATAAGAATCAAGAAGAGATTTAACCTCTATCAACAATAATTCGTTTTCCTTAATATTTAACGCGACAAGGTCTATCTCTGGTCTGGGCATGGAGTATGTGCCAATGTATACCTTATCCTGTTTTGAGATATTAACTTTAACAGATTGCCTAACCCAATATCCTTTTTCCTCTAAGTGGAGTTTTACAATGTCTTCAAATGCATTCATTTGTTACACTTCCACCAAACTCTTCTCGAAGTCTTTTACCTTTTTGGGCTGGCCTTTTTTGTTGAGTTCGATTGTGTGGCCTTCCTGCTGGAGGATGGCGGCCTGGGCTTCGAGTCCGCCGGGGTACTTTTCGTTCAGCTCACCTTTTGATTTAAGCGTCCGCCAGTAAGGAGTGATATCGGTCTTCCCTTCTTCTCTGTCCTCTTCGGCCGCACGAGCCGCAATTCCGGCAAAGATGCCGGTGGTAATCGGTCAGCCGATTGTGGCACCGTGCCTCTTCGCCAGCGCCTCACGAATCTGGTTAATAGTGATGAGCCTGCCTTCAGGGACATGTCTCATAAGCTCGTCGACCTCCATTGGCGCTGGAATGACGCAGGTACCGGTTCCCCACCTCTGGCTCATGTCCTCGGTGATTTCCACCACTTTGGGCATGTCCCTGCTGTCTGCCAGTTTCTCCCGCCATGTCTTTTTCAGTTTTGCCATCTTCTGTCACCCCCCAATTTAAATTCCTAAATTCTAATATCTAGATTCTAAACTTTAAGATTTGAATTTGTTCAGGATTTAGTATTTAATGCTTAGTATTTAAATTTTCTCCGGATTGATACCTTCAGATATTTATTCTACGCCTCTGCAAGGCTCTTGAGTATAGCCAGCATTTTTTCAACGTTAGCTCCGGAGCTTCGCTCGGCAAGCGGGCTTATAATCTTACCAATAACACCAAGGGGAAGTACAAAATTCTCCACAAAAGTAAATCTGCTGCCCGCCGGAGTGGAATCTATAGTCCAACTCTGGTCATACCCTTTGGCGCCGGTTCCTGAAGTCAGCTTAAAGGCGATTTTCTCATTTTCTGTCCATTCCGTAACCGTAAAATTCAGTTTCATAAGCGGCATCGGACCGACCTTTTCTTCCACGTAGAGAGGCGTGCCCACGCCACTACGCTGCTCACCAGGGTACTCGAATTTTCTGAAAGTAATACACCATTTCAATACGCTCTCAGGTTCTACCAGTAAGGGCCAGATTTTTTCCGGTGGTGCGGCGATTTCCATGGACTTCTGCACTCTCATTTCCGCTCCTCCTCAATATACGGATTATACTTCCTCCGGACTGACTATTTTCCCCTTTATGGCACTGGCGGCGGCAACAGCCGGGTTCGCCAGGTAGACTTCCGATTTGGGACTGCCCATTCTGCCGACGAAGTTGCGGTTGGTGGTAGAGATAGCGCGCTCGCCTTCCGCCAGGACTCCCATGTGACCACCAAGGCAGGGGCCGCAGGTAGGGGTGCTGACCGCCGCTCCTGCCCTGATAAAGATTTCAATAAGCCCCTCTTTTAGCGCCTCAAGGTATATCTGCTGGGTGCCGGGGATAATGATGCAGCGTACCTGCGGGTGCACCTTTTTCCCCTTCAGCACCTGGGCGGCAAGCCAGAGGTCTTCAAAGCGGCCGTTGGTGCAGCTGCCTATTACAGACTGCTGGATTTCGATATCACCCACCTGGCTTACCGGCCTGGCGTTGGACGGCAGGTGAGGCAAGGAGACCTGCGGCTCCATGTCAGAGACATCGTACTCAATTATCCGGGCATACCCGGCATCATTATCCGGCTCATAGACAGTATAAGGACGCTTCGCCCGCAGCCTGAGGTAAGCCGATGTTTTTCCATCCACTCTAAAGATACCGGCTTTAGCTCCGGCTTCAATCGCCATATTCGCCATGGTGAACCGCCCGTCCATGGACAGGGCAGAGATAGCCTTTCCGGTGAACTCCATTGCCGAGTACAGAGCACCGTCGACGCCAATATCGCCGATTGTGTAAAGAATCAGGTCTTTGCCGCTGACCCATTTCCCGAGGCTGCCGTTACAGACAAACTTGATAGTGGGCGGCACCTTCATCCAGATGTCACCGGTAGCCATAGCGGCGGCAATATCGGTCGAACCCATTCCAGTAGAGAAAGCGCCAACGGCGCCGTAAGTACAGGTATGAGAATCAGCACCAATAACCACCTCCCCGGGAAGCACCAGACCCTGCTCGGGCAGCAGAGCGTGCTCGATGCCCATTTGCCCCACATCATAGTGGATTATTCCCTGCTCGATGGCAAATTCACGCATCATTTTGGCGTTTTCAGCAGAGATAATGTCCTTGTTGGGCACAAAATGGTCGGCAACCATCACTATCTTGCTCGGGTCGAATACCTTATCCACCCCAAGACGGCGGAACTCCTTGATGGCGATAGGCGCCGTGATGTCATTTGAAAGAACCATATCAACCCTGACATTCACGAACTCACCCGGACTTACTTTCTCCCGGTCAGTATGCGCCGCCAGTATCTTCTCAGCTAAAGTCACTTTTGTTCCCCTTTTTTACGTTCTATTTACAGTACGGGTGTTATTCCGGCAGTGCAGACCGGATATGAGGAGCAATCGATTTGAAGATTACCCGGAACAGATGGCACCCGTAAAACTCTATCCGGTCTGCTTGTCAACAAGCAGTCGGTTAAGCGCATTGATATAGGCTTTAGCGCTGGCGACGATAATATCGGTATCGGCACCCCTGCCAGTATAGGCCACACCATCGCTCTCTATCCTTATCATCACCTCACCGATGGCGTCAATCCCCTCGGTAACCGATTTGACAGTAAATTCAGTCAGTTCATTGGGAACCCTGACGAGCCGGTTAATCGCCTTATATACGGCGTCCACCGGACCGGTGCCCAGCGCGGCATCAGCCTGGGCTTCACCATCTGGAGTGACGAGCCTGACGGCAGCAGTGGGAATACCTCTATCACCGCAGGTCACCTGGATACGGTCAAGGTGATATACCTCGGAAACGGTACGTTTCTCTTCGGCAACAAGTGATTCGATATCCTTATCGGTTACTTCCTTCTTTTTATCGGCAAGCTCCCTGAAAGCCGAATAAGCTTTATTGAAGTCGTCACTCTCAAGGTTATAACCCAGCTCAGCCAGCCGCTCCCTGAAGGCGTGCCGCCCGCTCAGCTTACCCAGCACCAGACTGCTGCCGGGCACGCCAACCGTCCGCGGGTCTATTATCTCATAGGTTATCGGCATCTTTATCACACCATCCTGGTGAATACCGGACTCATGCCTGAAAGCATTGGCGCCGACGATAGCCTTATTCGGCTGGACCGGAAAACCGGTAAGGTCGCTGACCAGCCGGCTTGTTTTATAAATCTGTTCGGTGTTGATACCCGTCGTCAGGTTATAGAAGTCCTGACGGGTTTTAAGACCCATTACAATCTCCTCAAGAGAAGCATTACCGGCCCGCTCGCCGATGCCGTTAATGGTGCACTCAATCTGCCTTGCACCGCGGTTCAGTGCTTCCAGGCTGTTAGCCACCGCCAGACCCAGGTCATTATGGCAGTGGACGCTGACCACGGCTTTACCTATATTTGTAGTGTTCTTAAATATGTACTCGATGAGACTGCCGAATTCACCGGGCATGGCATAACCCACCGTATCCGGTATATTTATTGTTGTGGCTCCGGCATCAATCGCCGCCTCCACCATCCGGCAGACATACTCCGGCTCGGAACGGCTGGCATCCATCGGTGAAAACTCTATATCGTCACAATACTGCCTGGCTCTCGCCACCATGCTGCGGACCATCTCCAGAATCTCGTCACGGCTTTTTTTCAACTGATAGACGAGATGGATATCCGAGGAAGACAGAAAGACATGAATCCTCGGATGGCTGGCTTCTTTAAGTGCGTCCCGGGCAGCATCTATATCCGCTGCTACCGCCCGGGCAAGGCCACATATAGCCGGGGTGCGTACTTCTCTGGCAATCTGACTGACGGCATCAAATTCAGCCTGGGAGTTTACTGGAGTACCGGCTTCAATAACGTCAACGCTGAGCTTCTCAAGTTGCTGGGCTATTTCCAGCTTTTCCTGAATATTCAGCGTCGCTCCCGCTGCCTGCTCGCCGTCTCGCAGGGTAGTATCGAAAATTATTACTTTATCCATGTTGTCCTCCCTGGAAGAAACTGCTCTTCAAGAGCAATCTCTCACAAAGGTCAAATCTCCTCCTTAATTTTTTACAGAACCGGGTTTACCCCTCCCCCTAGAACGGAGAGGGGCCAGTAAGGACGAGTTTTTCCCTCCCAGCGAGGGCAAATTCGTGCGTATTTACAAACAGGTAGTTATTCTGTATGTATCGTTTAATAAATGATTGATGCTTTTCCAAATTCTATTAGTTCCCGTTTCTTAAGCCACAGCTTCTAATCTTGCCGCTATTATTCCTTATTTTTCATCATCCTGTGGCTTTATTATCAGTATCGGACTGGTAACGCCCTGTAAAAGATTTGCGGCAACACTGCCGTAAACCAGCCGGCTCAGCCCGGAACGCCCGTGAGTCGCCATAATAATCAGGCTAAAATTGTTCTTGTTCGCATACTCAACAATCTCGTCATCCGGCTTACCCTGAATCACTTCCGACCTGACGTCGATACCCTTATCTTTAAATTTATTCTCCAGTTCAGCCAGGTATTCCCTGGCCCTCTCTTTATCCCTGACCATCTCCTGCTCCACATATTTGCCCCAGTCCAGTGGAACACCGGAGAGTTCAGGCCCATAATAGGACGGTATTGACGGAGGTTCACAAACCCTGAGGAGGACCACCTCTACCGGCTGGGAACCCTGCTGCTTACCGAAGACTTTAACATGGGGAAGGACCGATTCAGCCAGTTCTGAGCCGTCCAGCGGTACAAGTACCGTTTTAACCGGCCATTCTGGCTCAGAAACTCCCTCAGGAATTTCAGCGCGAACAAGTAAAACCGGAACTTTTGATGCACTCATTATTTTGCTTGCCACACCCCCGATTTTCCAGCGCTTACGTCCGGACTGGCCATGAGTCGCCATCAGAATCAGGTTAATTCCGTTCTCTTCGGCATAACGGAGGATTTCATCTGGAGGATAGCCTTCTAGCAGTTGACCCTGCACATCAACGGGTTCGGGCACCGGCTCAAGACCTTTTTGTACTTCGATTACCTGATTTTTTACTCTTTCCACCGCCTGCTCTATATAGGCTTTTTGCATCGGCATCATAGCCTGTGCCGACGGACGACTAACAAGGAACAGCACTATCTCTATACCCAGTCTCCCGGCAAGCTCTTTGGCATACGGGAAAACTACCTCAGCACGTTCTGAACCATCCAGCGGAACCAGCATTTTTTTATACATGTCTCCACCTCCTGATTATGCTCCCGATAATACATCACTCGCCAATGGAAATCAAATAAAATTCCTTATTTTCTGGTACGAACTCTGGGAGTTTCCTTCAACGGACTCGCTCCCTTCCGTGTCATGGCGATACGGCCGGTCCTGGCCAGCTCTCTTACGCCGAATTTATCAAGCAGCTCAAGCAGTGAATTGATTTTCTCCTCATCTCCGGTAACCTCAACCGTTACCGCTTCAGCCTGGACATCTACTATATTTGCTCTGAATATATCTACAATCTGCATAATCTCACTGCGGGTAGTCGGCGTTGTCTTTACCTTAATCAGAGCCAGTTCCCGATTAATCATATCATCGCTATTAATCTCGGTAACTCTGACCACATCCACGACCTTTTCAAGTTGCTTTCTGACCTGCTCTACCGAGGTGGTTTTCCCGTCGACAACAATTGTCATACGTGATATGTTCGGCAACTCGCTGTGTCCCACGGCGATGCTTTCGATATTGAAACCACGCCTCCGGAAAAGACTTGCCACCCGATTAAGAACGCCAGGCTTGTCCTCTACCATTGCAACTAGAGTGTGCTTTGTTGTTGCCATACTGCCTCCTCCTTCCTCGGTGCTTCGAGTTGCTCTGACAAGGCAGCACCCGGGGGCACCATCGGATATACATTCTCCTCCTGCTCCACTCTAAAGTCAATCAGGAAAGGGCCATCTTCCGCCATTGCCTTTTCAATTGCCGGAATCACGTCTTCACGGCGTGTAGCCCGTACTCCGGGAATTCCATACGCCTCGGCAATTTTCACGAAGTCCGGACCGCTGAGCGGCGTAGCTACATACCGTCTCTCGTAGAAAAGCTCCTGCCACTGCCTCACCATTCCCAGATAGCCGTTATTCATAATGGCTATCTTCACCGCTGTCCCTTCTTGAGCTATTGTCCCCAGCTCCTGAATAGTCATCTGAAAGCTGCCATCGCCATCTATGCACCAGACAATGCTGTCCGGACAGCCTATTTTGGCCCCGATAGCCGCCGGCAGCCCAAAGCCCATAGTCCCCAGTCCACCGGATGAAATCAGGCTGTTCGGTTTATCATACCAGTAGTGCTGGGCTGCCCACATCTGGTGCTGCCCCACACCGGTGACGATAGTGGCTTCACCCTTTGTGATATCGTATATCTTTCTTACCACATACTGAGGTAGCACTCCTTCACTGTTCCTGATATACGTCGAAGGGTGTTCTTTCCGCCAGTTATCAAGCTCCTCAAACCATTCAACACGCTCAGTTGATTCAATTTGTTTGTTCAGTTCTCTGAGGACGCCTTTTACATCACCAACTATCGGTACATCCACGCGTACATTCTTACCGATTTCTGCCGGGTCTATATCTATATGAATAATGCGTGCCTTGGGGGCAAAGCTGCTTACCTTTGCCGTCACCCGGTCATCAAATCTCATCCCGATGGCAATAAGAACATCAGTAGCATCCAGCGCCATATTTGCATAAGCCATGCCGTGCATGCCGACCATACCGAAACTCAGGATATGACTCTCCGGGAAGCAGCCAATACCAAGCAGAGTAGTCACCACCGGTATCTGCGCTGTCTCTGCCAGTTTCTTCAAGCCGTCGTAGGCTCCGGAGATATTTACTCCCCTGCCGGCAAGAATTAAAGGTCGTTTAGCCTCGTTAATCAGTTTTGCCGCCTTTTTTATCTGGGCCGGATGCCCTTTGAGTGTCGGCTTGTAATTGGACAGGTCCAGTCTGCTGGGGAAGTTTGCCTCCACCTCATCTGTAAAAACATCTTTCGGTACATCAATATGCACCGGACCGGGACGGCCGGTCCTCGCCAGGTGAAACGCCTCCTTAACGGTCCTTGCCAACGAGCCTGCATCCTGGACAAGATAATTGTGTTTCGTAATCGGCAGGGTAATTCCGGTAATATCTACTTCCTGGAAAGCATCTTTGCCGATAAAAGGCCGGGCTACCTGACCGGTTATTGCCACAACAGGAGATGAATCAAGATTAGCATTGGCTATCCCCGTCACCAGGTTGGTAGCTCCGGGACCCGAGGTAGCAAAGCATACTCCGACCTTCCCCGTAGCCCTGGCATAGCCATCGGCGGCGTGGGCAGCTCCCTGCTCATGCCTGACCAGGACATGCCGCAATTGAGGGAACTGGGGCAGAGTATCGTATAACGGCAGAACAGCCCCGCCGAGGATGCCGAAAATTACATCCACTCCCTCTTTCACCATAGACTCACAGATTATCTGGGCACCTGTCATTTTCATAGCAATTACTCCTGTTATCCTTTAAACACCGCCCCGGTGCTGGCCGAAGTCACCATCTCGGCATAACGCCTGAGATAGCCTGTTTTTATTTTAGGTTCAAATTCAGCCAGTTTCGCCAGGCGATTAGAAATTTCACTATCGTCAAGCTCAACATCAAGCTTACAGTTCGGAATATCAATGCTGATTATATCTCCTTCGGTAAGAGCAGCAATCGGGCCCCGACTGGCCGCTTCCGGCGAAACATGCCCGATAGCCGCCCCACGGGTGGCTCCGGAGAAACGTCCATCGGTAATCAGGGCAACCTCTTTATCCCTGCCCATGCCGGCAAGCAGTGAAGTGGGAGTTAGCATTTCCCTCATCCCGGGACCCCCTTTAGGACCTTCATAGCGGATTACCATGACTTCACCCGCCTTTATACTGCCGTCCATTATCGCCTGAGTCGCGTCTTCTTCACATTCAAATATCCTGGCCGCTCCTCTATGAACCATCATCTCGGGGTCAACAGCTCCTTTCTTTACCACCGCTCCTTCCGGCGCCAGGTTGCCAAACAGTACGGCAAGGCCGCCGGTCTGCGAATAGGCATCCGCCCTGGTACGGATAACATTTCTGTCCATAATCTGCGTACCGGCAATAATCTCAGCTACCGATTTTCCGGAAACGGTTCCGGCATCCAGCTTGAGAAGTCCTCCCAGTTCCTTCATCACTGCGGCTACGCCGCCAGCCCGGTCCAAGTCTTCGATATGGAATTCACCGGCCGGTCTCAGCTTGCATATCTGAGGAGTTTGCTCGCTCAGCTCGTGCACTGCCGATAGCGGGAAATCAACCCCGGCTTCATGAGCTATCGCCGTCAGATGGAGAATCGAATTGGTGCTGCCACCCAGCGCCATATCAACAGTGAAGGCGTTGTGAACCGCATCCCGGGTCACGATATCTCTGGGACGAACATCGCTGGCAACCAGTTCCATTATTTTTTGCCCGGCCTGCTTTGCCAGTTGCTGTCGCCTGGTATCGACCGCCGGAATGGTGCCGTTACCGGGTAATCCCATTCCCATTGCCTCGGTCAGGCAGTTCATTGTATTGGCGGTAAACATTCCGGCACAACTGCCGCAGCCGGGACAGGCTACTCTCTCCAGTTGAGCGAGTTCTTCTTCCGTCATCTGTCCGGCAGCGACCTTGCCGACTCCTTCAAAAACAGAATTAAGGTCAACTCTCTCCAGGCCATGGTCGGTCGGCAGGTATCCCCGCAGCATCGGACCGCCGCTAATGAATATTGCCGGGAGATTAAGTCTCATCGCCGCCATCAGCATACCGGGTACAATCTTATCGCAGTTGGTGATAAAAACCAGAGCATCGAAAGCGTGAGCCTCGGCAACTATCTCCGTCGAGTCGGCTATAAGCTCACGACTCGGCAGGCTGAATTTCATACCGGGATGGTTCATGGCGATGCCGTCACAGACACCGATTGTATTAACCTCAAAGGGGACTCCGCCGCTGCTGCGTACCCCGTACTTCACCGCCTCGGCGATACCCTTCAGGTGTACATGACCGGGTATGATTTCACTGAAACTGTTAATAATACCGATAAAAGGCTTCTCCATCTCATCCAGAGTACAGCCCAGGGCGTACAACAGAGACCGATGCGGAGCACGTTCTATACCTTTTTTAGCAGCATCACTTTTCATTTCTTCTCCTTACCATCCCGTTTTTATTGATAAAAAAATGCCGTCCCGTGGGGACGGCCCTTTAGAGACGACCCACCGGCCGGTTTATGTATATGTAACGAGGACTAAAATAATAGACTTTATATTCATCGTGAGAATAAATTATCACAATTAGAATTTATTGTCAAGCGAGGCTCAATATGTTTCTATTTGCATCTGGTTGATTCAATTGTCATTGCCACGTCGTCCCGATTATATCGGGACGACGTGGCAATCTCAAAAGATAAGTAGAGATTGCTTCGATCCGATTTCATCGGGTCTCGTAATGACATTAACACCCAAAACCGAATAGTACCCATAAAATAGATTCCCGCCGACCATACTTTCCTGAATGAGAGGGGGACCACCTGATGATGGTCCCCCTCTCATCTTGGAGGCCCCCTGTCTAAACGGAGGACCTCTGTCTAAACCGAGGACCTCCTGCTACGGTCACTCATAGGCTCATCCCCTTTCTGAAGGCCCTCTAAGACTATCAACCCTTCAACCTGCCTTCATGTTTATATCATACTATAATAATTCCCAAAGCTAAAGAGTGCGCGATTCGCTTTTTAAAAAGGAATCAACCACGTACTTAACTCCTCACATAGGTTTCTTGTTTTCATTTAACCGTTCAATGATTTTTTCAAGACGCTTTATTCTGGTCTCTTCCTTTTTGGCACCCAGATACAGGGCAGTATATGTTCTTCTGACTGAGAGAGGCATTTTCATAAAATTAGAAAATGCCGGCTCGGCACCTTTCAGAGCATCAGTTAAAACCTCAATCTGCCTATCAGTGATTGGCGCTTGTCTCGGCATATCCCAGGTGCCCTGTCTTTTTGCTTGTTCAATAGCCATTATTCCGTATTCAGTCATTCTGCCATTTTCAATAAGCCTGCTTGCCATATTCCTGTTTTTTTCTGACCATTTACTGCCTTTCCTTCTCGGTGTGAACTTCTTCAGATATTTTTCATTATCGATACTATTGAACTGTCCGTCTATCCAGCCAAAACACAATGCTTCCTCCAGGGCTTCGTCCGCTTTAAGTGTTTTCAAGCTACTGGCTTTACTGAAAACCAGCCATATTCCTTTACTGACATTATGGTTTTCTAAAAGCCATTTTCTGAATTCTTCTCTATCAGTAAAAAGTATTTGTTCTTCCATAAAATCTCCCTGCTATTCTATTTCAAAGGATATATTCTGCAATGTATGATAGTAATTTCCTTCTTTAGCCGTAAAGCATAATACTGAGTAGTCCGGGTCTTCCACGCCCAGCAGATAATATTTTTCAGCACCTTCAAACCAGAGCATTTTTCTCGATTCTAAATCCTGAAGTATCTCTATAGTCCCAACAAGCATCAAGCCTTTAAATTCTTTTCCATCCACATAATAGACACATGCCCTGTTATCCTTCCTCAACTGTTGTACTCTTCTGGACGAAGTGTTGGTGCTGAACCAGAATTTTTTCAGACCATCATGTTTGAGATTGGTCAATCCTTTGATATTGGGGAAACCGTCCTCCCCAATTGTCCCCAGCAGACAGAAACTCAGCTTTTCAACCAGTCTCAGGCCTTGAGTAAAAGCTTCCTCTTTGTCCACGACCGGGCCTCCTTTCTTTACTTATTTATGCTCCTCCTCGTACCTTACCAGATTCGATAGGATATGCCTCAGCGTGTTCTCAAACTCGTCAATCTGTTCTTCTGAGAGTCCCTTATAGAACAATGAAGTCATCTCTTTTGATACGGCTTCATGGCGGTCCTCAATTGATTTAACCTTACCGGACAGAGCAATAAGCGTCTTCCTTCTATCATTCTCATCCACGTTCCTGACGATGTAGCTGCTCTGCTCCAGTCTATCAAGCATACCTGTTAAAGTGGTTTTGCCGAGAGATGTTTGCCGGGCAAGTTCACTGATTGGAACGTTATCCTTCTGCCAGAGTGAAAAAATAATCCGTCCCTGAGCTGTGTTTAAATCATTTATGTCATATTCTTTCAGCTTCCTGTTAAATATTCTTCCTGATATTTGTTTTATTTTTGAGATTAAGAATCCACCTTCACGAAGTTTTTCCAAGATTATTACCTACCAACAACTAATATCATCCAGCCTATACCTGAATATCTCCTCCCGGCTCAGGCGTCTTGCCCCTGACCCACTGTATCGATAGCTCCCCACTTTTCCGGATATATTCGTCCAGACCGAGCTTTTTCAACATGAGGAGGTTGTATATCTTGGTGTTGTGTCTCCGTACTTCAGCCCGTTCACTGATAGGCGCCAGTTTCAGACACGGGAAGTCCCCACACTGATAACAGAAGTCCAGACCTTTCTTATTTACGCAGCAGTCATAGGTCTGGCAGAGATTATGACGGTGCGGCCGTCCCTGTTTCGGCCGGCAGCCCCCACAACTATTAACGAATTTATCAATGGTGAGATTTGCTCTGGTAGCCTCCTTCTGAATGGCAAGTTCGTCAGTACACAGGCTCTTTTCATAAGCAGGGCAACTGAGGCAACAATAGCCACACGGAGCCACTAGCTGCAACTTCTCTTCGTCTACCATTTTCCTTCCTCACAGTGCCATTGAATAGCTTAATAGAATCGGATGCTGTAGTAGTATAGTACTATATAGTACTAATGTCAACAGACACTCGCCTGATTATTTACAAGCTGCTATTGAGATTGTAGGAACAAGATTGAGATAAGAAAAACCTGTCAGTGAAGCCCTGATATATATCTAATAGTCCTGCCAATCCCTGTCAATGGCTTGTTGATTAGCTTTGGAGCTATTTTTATTTTCCGCATTCGGAAAGTTTCAGGTAAACTTCTCTCAACAGCCTGGCATCATCCAGAGCGTGATGCTTCCTGTATTTTCCAGGAACAATTCCTATTTCCTTATAGAAATTATCCTTATTCTTCCAGTTGTAACTTTCAGGATTTATACCGAAGGCAAACAGCATAGAGGCAAAATCAACCGGCAGCCAGTATAATGGGTCACTATCAGTTTGACACAGTTTACTGGCGTAAACTGTGTCAAACTGATTGACGTATCCAACCATGTACGGCTCCGCAGTGCCGATGAAAGCATTCACTTTCCTTACGGCTACTTCCCTGCTTAGTTTGGGTTCTGTAAGCGCAGGGATAATATTATCCTTTACCCACTCATCCACTTCTCCTTCATACTCCAATTCAACATATAATTCTTCACCATTCGGTTTCACCAGACCTATCGAGAGTATCTCACCCTTGTAAGGGTCCAGGCTTGAAAATTCGGTATCTATGAAAATAACATTATCTGAGAATGGCTTAAAGAAAATCTTATCAATCATCTGCCTGCTCCGCGGCTACTTATATAGCAATATCACATGCACTATTAGATAGAACTCTATTTATTGACCTTCAAGGTCTGTTATTTTATCTACCCGGCGTTGATGTCTGCCGCCTTCAAAATCGGTGGTGAGAAAAGCATTGATTATGTCCGCCACGCCGTCCAGGCCATACTCAGCGCCGAGGCAGAGGATATTGGCATTGTTATGCTGGCGGGCGCGGGTGGCAGAAAAGACGTTGTGGCACAGGGCAGCCCTTATCCCTTTTACCTTGTTTGAAGAAATGCACATGCCGATACCGGTGCCGCAAATCAGGATACCGAAATCGAAATCACCCCGGGCTACCGCTTCACCAACCTCTCTAGCAATATCCGGATAGTCCACGGCATCGGCAGTATTGGTGCCGAAGTCCCTGTAACCATGCCCGGCTCTGGTAATTATGTCAATGACACCGTTCTTGAACTCAATCCCCCTGTGGTCATTGCCAACAGCAATGTGCATTCTCCTAAACCTCCATTATAATAATGCCCCGGCAACCCGCTCTATATCTTCTGCCGGAATCGCCCCCTGTCTCAGTATAACCGGCTTTTCCCCGGTCAGGTCAACAACTGTAGACTCTTTACCACCCGGACACCTGCCGCCATCAATAATCAGGTCTATTTTTCCTCCGAGCTGAGAATCCACTTCCTCAGCGGTCAATGGACTTGGTCTGCCGCTCAGGTTAGCGCTCGTCCCGACAAGGGGAGCGCCAAGACCTACGGCGAGTGCAACCGGAACGGGATGTGCCGGGATGCGTAAGGCGACAGTGCAACCTCCACCGCTGACTATATCAGGAACTGAAGCGGACTTTGGTAAGACCAGCGTCAGGGCGCCGGGTAGAAACTCCTTGATTAGCAACCTGGCAACAGGGGGTAACTCTTCGGTAACTTCAGTTAATTGGGACTCGTTGGCAAGTAGCAAAGGAAGCGGCATATTCCGTGGACGCCCCTTCACTTCAAAAATCCTCTCCACAGCCTCAGGAAGATAGGCACTGGCACCAAGACCATAGACGGTATCTGTCGGATAGGCAATCACCCCACCCTGCTTGAGGATGGAAACGCCCTTTTCAACCTGTTCCGATATATCCTGAGAAAGAATGCCTGGCATTTCTTTGTTTCCAGAACTCCGGAGTGTTTTCCCTCAGTCTGAGGACAGTATAGCATAGCCCCGAATAGCAGTAAAAAATCAGATATCTGTCAATTTTCAGTAGTGAGACTTTGGTAAATTGGTGCTATAATAGAGCAAATAAGAAAAAAGGGAGCGTAAATGGCGAAGATATTGATTATCTACCACTCTCAATCCGGCAATACAGAAAAAATGGCGCAGGCAGTCAATGACGGAGCACTTTCCGCAGGCGCCATAGTCAGCCTGAAGAAAGCCGCCGATACCAATGCCGATGACCTGCTCAACTGTGATGCCGTCATTATGGGTACAGCCAATTATTTCAACTATGAGGCGGGAATGATGAAAGATTTCTTCGACCGCAACTTCTTTGCCATAAAGGGCAAGGTCGATGGTAAACCTTACGCTACTTTCGGCAGTCACGGTAACGGAGGCACAGTGGCAATTGAAAGCCTTAATAAACTCTGCGACAAGCTTGGCCTGAAAAAAGCCACTGATAGTGTAGCCTCATTCAGAGAGCCTTCTTCCCAGGTCCTGAACGAGTGCAAAGGGCTGGGCAGTAAAATGGCTCTCCTGTAGCCGGATAAGACAAGTTATTATTAGCTATGACTAAAAGAAAAACAAAAAATAATCCTGAAGCAGACATTCACCGGGTAACAACAAGCGGCGATATCGAGGTCTCCACCTACCTTGAAATCGCCAAGGAGATGGGCGGAGAGCAGCCTGTTGCAGCAAAAGAAGTTGCCCCCATTGCCGAGCGTGAAGCTATAATCGTCATGGATTTCGGCTCACAGTACAGTCTGCTGATTGCCCGGCGGATAAGGGAGTGCCAGGTATACTGTGAACTTGTCCCGCATGATACTCCCTGGGGAAAAATAGAACCGCTCAACCCAAAAGGATTCATTCTCTCCGGAGGACCGGCGAGTGTTTACCAGGAAAACGCTCCTCTGGCTCCTGCCTACGTTTATGAAAGTCACCTGCCGGTACTCGGTATTTGCTATGGTATGCAGGTAATCACCAAACAGCTTGGAGGCCGGGTGGCACCGGGAGAGAAGAAGGAATACGGTCACGCCATCCTTCATCTCAGTGGTTCAGATTCTCCGCTTTTCGCCGGGCTGGAAACCTCGGCACCGGTCTGGATGAGCCACGGTGACAGGATTGAAGAAGTGCCTCCCGGTTTCATCGCTTTAGCCCAGACCGAGAATTCACCCATCGCCGTTATGGGCAATAATAACGGAATATACGGTCTCCAGTTTCACCCGGAGGTAGCCCACACTCCACAGGGAAAGGCAATCCTGAAAAACTTCGCCCTTGAGATATGCGGCTGCAAGGGAAACTGGACAATGGGTAACTTTATCACCGAGAACATTGCCAGAATAAAAAAGCAGGTGGGCAAAGGTAAAGTAATAAATGCCCTCTCCGGCGGAGTAGACTCGGCAGTGGTAGCAAGCCTTATCCATCGGGCGGTTGGAGACCAGCTTACCTGCATCTACGTTAACAACGGACTGCTGCGGCGCGAGGAAGTCGAACGCACTTCCAAGGTTTTCGACGCGAACCTGGGTATGAAGATTATCTATGTTGATGCCACTGATAGGTTCCTTAACCGCCTGAAAGGAATTACCGACCCCGAGATAAAAAGGAAGGTCATCGGCGAGGAATTCATCGAGGTATTCGAAGAAGAGGCAAACAAAATCGGCAGGGTCGACTTCCTCGCCCAGGGTACTCTCTATCCGGATGTCATTGAGAGTGCTGCCTCGGGAAGTACTGCCTCGGCAAAGATAAAAAGCCACCACAATGTCGGCGGACTACCGGCAAGGATGAGACTCAACCTGATTGAGCCGTTGCGTTACCTTTTCAAGGACGAGGTACGCCAGGTAGGCCTTGAGCTTGGAATGCCTGAAGAAATGGTCTGGCGGCAGCCTTTCCCGGGTCCGGGACTGGCAATCAGGATTATCGGCGATGTCACCCGTGAGAAACTTGAGACGCTGAGGTCAGCGGATTTCATTGTAATGAATGAGATTAAAAAAGCCAATCTATACCGGCAACTCTGGCAGACCTTTGCCGTTTTGACGGATGTAAAGAGCACCGGTGTGATGGGCGATTATCGCACTTACGGTTACCTGGTCGCCCTGCGTGCTGTAACCAGTGAGGATGTTATGACCGCCGACTGGGCACGTCTCCCCTATGACCTCCTTGCCCGGATATCAAACCGTATTATAAATGAAGTTCCCGGCGTTAACCGCGTCGTCTATGATATAACCTCCAAACCTCCATCGACAATCGAGTGGGAGTGATGGGAACGATTCCTGAAGGAAAATCCATTAACCCGAAGCAGCAGGTCGATAATCTTGACCTAAGCATTAAGAAATATATCAGATGCCTTGACTCACTGCCTGATGTATTATTTCTTAAGAAAATGGATGACTGGGCTCCCCGGGATATCACAGCGCATCTTATCGGCTGGAACCTGTACACAATTGAAGGATGCCAGCAGATAATGAGAGGGGAAACCCCCTCCTTCTTTATTGACCCGGGGAACGATTTCAGTAAGGTAAATGCAGTGCTGGTTCGAGAACACAACTCAACTGACAAGGCTGAGCTAATAAAACAGCTGGAGGCTTCTGCCAAAGAGCTTAAGCAGTATGTACTATCCCTTGACCCAACCGAGTGGGACAACGATTACGGAGTGACTTATAAAGGAGGAGTGGTCACGGTAAAAAATATGGTTGATGCTCTTTGTTATGATTTTAATTCCCACCGACAGCAGATTGAACAATGGGCTGAGAGTATAACAACGTGACCGGGTAAAGGAGAGTTAGAGAGGGGCGAAGCCCCTCTTCTATAGACTTCCCCTTCCCCTTTGACAAGGGGAAGGGTTCTCCCTGAAGGTTCTCCCTGAAGTGGACACAGGGGATAGGGTAGATAAATCAATAAGGATTTGTATTAGTTAAGAGAGGAATATGCCGTATTGCCCCGAATGCCGTGATGAGTTTCAGGAATGGGTAGAAGTCTGTCCGGACTGTAATGTCGCCCTGGTCAGGGAATTACCCGTTCTGCCGGAGCGTGAAGTAACAGACGAACCGCTGGTTCATATCGCTACCGCCCCCAATGAACCGCTGGCCAATATGTGGGTAGGAATCCTAGAGAACGAAGGTATTCATTCTTTATTAAAAAGCGGAAACCTGAAAGCGGCCATGTATATGCCATCTCTTTCTTATGGCTGTGAAATTCATGTGCTGGCTTCCAAAGCAGAAAAGGCAAGGGAGATATTATCTCCATTTCTCGAAGAATAATTTTATAACAAAAGCAAATAAAGAAAAAAGGAGTGTCTGAAAAGAGCCTCGCCCTTATTAATTTGTCATTGCGAGGAGTCCCGATTAAATAGGAATGACGTGGCAATCTGGGACGGGGGTATCTCTTCCCCACCACACAGATTGCTTCGCCTTCCGCCTGCGGCGGAATGGACTCGCAATGACGTGGCGAAGGAATCTTTATCAATATGGAACAACCATATTACGTCTACTTAATGACCAACCACAAGAATACCGTCCTTTATACTGGTATTACCAATAACCTGCAAAGAAGAGCATATGAACACAGGAACAAGCTGATCAAGGGTTTCACAATGAGATATAATCTGACCAGACTTGTATATTATCAGTTATGTGATAATACCGAAGGTGCTATTATAAGGGAAAAGCAAATCAAAGCCGGGTCAAGGCAGGATAAGATAAATCTTATTGATTTCGTAAATAGGGACTGGCATGACTTGTATGACGAGTTATGAATTGCTAGCACTAGCAGTTCACTTTGCCTCGTGAACGCAGTCTCTCAATAACACCAGAGGAGGTTGAAAACTGAAGATATTAGTTGTTGGCAGCGGGGCAAGAGAGCATACCCTTGTCTGGAAGCTAGCCCAGAGTCCGAAAACAAAAGAAATTTATGCCGCTCCGGGTAACGCCGGCACCGCCCGGATTGCCCGTAATCTGGACATCAGTCCCAGTAATTTTGAGGAACTTGTAAAAACGGCCCTGGAAGAAAAAATAGAGCTTGTTGTCGTCGGACCAGAGGTACCGTTATCTGAAGGTATTGTCGACCGTTTCCAGGCGACCGGCATTCCCATTTTCGGACCAACAAAAGGAGCCACTCAGATAGAATCGAGCAAAGCTTTCGCCAAGGAGCTGATGCAGAAATACGGTGTTCCCTGCGCTCAAAGTAAGACCTTCCGTGATTTCAACCACGCCAAAGATTATGTCAAGGAACAAACCCCGCCTATCTGGATTAAAGCCGATGGACTTGCAGCAGGAAAGGGAGCGATTGTTGCCAACCACATGGCGCAGGCGCTGGACATTCTCTCCAACATTATGGAGGCCAAGATGCTCGGAGAGGCCGGGGAAAGGATTGTTATCGAGGAACCCCTAATAGGAAAAGAAATGAGTTCCTTCGCCTTTACTGACGGTCATACCGTGGTACCAATGGTTGACGCCTGCGATTACAAGCGAATTAACGATGGTGACAAAGGACTGAATACCGGCGGCATGGGCAGCTATAGCCCTCCTTACTTTCACACTCCTGAACTTGGTAACCAGGTTATGGAAACCATTATGAAGCCGACGGTGAAGGCTATGGAAAAGGAAAAAAGACCCTACAAAGGCGTACTTTATGGGGGACTGATGATTACCGATGAAGGACCTAAAGTAATTGAGTTTAATGCCAGATTCGGCGACCCCGAAACGCAGGTTATTCTGCCCCGCCTGAAAACTGACCTTGTTGACATTATGATGGCGGTGATTAACGGCACCCTGGACCAGATAGAGGTAGAGTGTACTGAAGACGCCTGTGTCGGCGTGGTGATGGCTTCAAGTGGGTATCCCGAAGCCTATGAAATGGGCTTTCCTATCAGCGGGCTGGATGACCTGGATGACAATATATTAGTATTGCATGCCGGAACGAAGCTTGGCGATGACAATGAAGTGCTTACCAGCGGAGGGCGGGTTTTAACGGTAGTCGCTCTGGGTAAAACTCTTAACGAAGCCAGAGAAAAAGTATACGCTAATATTTCGCGGATTAGCTTCGAGGGTTGCCATTACCGCAAGGATATTGCTTTAATAAATTACTAAGCTCTAAATATTAAACAAATTCAAATTATAAAGTTTAGAATTTAGAATTTAGGATTTTTATAAGCGGAAGTGAGGCAATTGTTATGCCACTAGCAGGCGTGGTAATGGGTTCAAAATCAGACACTGAAGCAGTGCAACTTACACTTGATATACTCACCGAGCTGGGTATCGACCACGAGGTAAACGTAATCTCAGCTCACCGCACGCCGGACAAGGCAAAACAATATGCTCAACAAGCGCGGGGCCGGGGCATCGAGGTTATTATTGCCGCCGCCGGCATGGCTGCCCATCTGCCGGGAGTACTGGCAAGCTGGACTACCCTGCCGGTTATAGGCATCCCTGTTGCCAGCGGTGAGTTAAAGGGGGTCGACGCTCTTTACTCCATTGTTCAAATGCCGCCCGGAATACCGGTAGCCACTGTGGCAATAGGGTCTGCCGGAGCGAAGAACGCTGCTTACCTCGCCGCCGAGATTCTTGGCCTGAAATATGATAAAATTCGGAAGGCTTACGAAAAGTATAGAAATACCCTGCAGGGAAAAGAGTAGCCGGATAAGATAAATAATTCCGGATAAAGAAGTGGTGTCCAAGAAAGACAAATCGCCTATGCTAGGACCAATCTCCCCCTTTTAAAAAGGGGGGATTAAGGGGGTTTTATTATAAATCCCTCTGAGTCTCCCCTTCGACAGGGAGAAGCTAAACATGAAGAATTAAATACAGAGGGCGTTAAGAGGGGCGAAGCCCATATAATCCTGATAATTCCAATAATCCTGAGGAGATAAGAGATGATTGAGAGGTATTCCAGACCGCAGATGAAAAGAGTCTGGTCAGACGAGAACAAGTTCTCAAAGTGGCTTGAAGTTGAAATAGCTGTCTGTGAAGCCTGGGCTGACCTGGGCGTAATCCCCAGGGATGTAATACCCAAGATAAAGCTCGCCCGGGTGAATCTCAAGCGGATGGAGGAGATTCTTCAGGAAACTCATCACGATGTTACCGCCTTCCTCAATACCGTTGCCGAAAGCCTCGGTAGTGAATCGCGTTACATCCATCTCGGCCTTACCTCCTACGATATTGTCGATACCGCTCTAAGCCTGCAGATGGTCGAGGCAGCCGAGATACTGACTCAGGATATTAAAGAACTCACCTCTGTACTTGCCGAAAAAGCAATTAAGTATAAATATACCCCGATTATGGGACGGACCCACGGTGTTCATGCCGAACCAACCTCCTTCGGCCTCAAAATGGCGCTCTGGTTCGAGGAGATGAACCGCAACCGGCAGCGGCTGAACGAAGCAAAGAAAGCAATAGCTGTCGGCAAGGTTTCGGGAGCGGTAGGCACCTATGCAACCCTTACTCCCGAGGTGGAAGAGAAAGCCTGTGCCAGGTTGAAGCTTACTCCGGCACCGATATCGAGCCAGATTTTACAGCGAGACCGCCACGCCCAGTTTGTTACCACTCTGGCAATTATCGCCAGCTCACTGGAGAAGTTCGCTACCGAGATAAGGGGGCTGCAGAAAACGGAAACCAGGGAAGTAGAGGAGCCCTTCGCCGCCGGGCAGACCGGCTCCTCAGCGATGCCCCACAAGCGGAATCCCGAACTATGCGAAAGGGTATGCGGACTCGCCCGGCTGGCCAGAGGTTATGCCCTGACTTCCATGGAAAATATCACCCTGTGGCATGAACGTGATATCAGTAATTCCGCTCCGGAGCGGATTATTCTGCCCGATTCCTGTCTGCTGCTTGACTATTCCCTGTCCATCTTCACTCCGGTAATGAAAGGGCTGCTTATCTACCCGCGGCAGATGAAGCGAAATATTAATCTTACAAAAGGCCTTATCTATTCACAGCGGGTAATGCTGGCTCTTATTGATAAAGGGTTGAGCCGGCAGAAAGCCTACAAACTCGCTCAGCGTAATGCCATGAAAGTATGGAAGGGTAACAGGAAATTCCTCAGCCTCCTGAAAGCTGACCCGGAGGTAACTGCCATCCTGCCGCCGGAAGAACTCGAACCCCTCTTTGACGATAAATACTATCTGCGTTATGTAGATGATATTTTCCAGAAACTCGGCTTGACAGAAACTCAGTGGAAAAAGGAATGGGGTAAAGCCAGGACCGATGACCTGGCTCCGAAAAAGATGTAATCAGCGCCGATTATCAGCGTACTATGACTGATAATCCGGCCATCTGGAAAGATGACACTCTTACCGCATATACGCCGCCTGATATACAGCACAAGTGAAATCATCCCTGATGTATATCAACTTACCATCAGGGGAGTGAACATAGTACTTATTGTTGAAGATGAGCTGACCCTTATTGATGCCGGACTTCGCGGGAACTCACCTCAGATAATTGATTTCATAAATCAAATAGGGCGGTCACCACAGGAAATCAGCCTTATTATTTCCACACATAATCATCTTGACCACATGGGTGGACTTACCGAGATGAAACGGATAGCTCCGGCCAAGGTCGCCATTCATAAGGATGATATAATAGATATTGAGAACCAGCCATCCCTTGGCGAAGTCATTCGCAAATCGCCGCAAGAGCTGATTTCCTCAACACTGCAATCGGCCATCTCCGTTAAATTCAGCGATATTGATATCCAGCTTTCCGGCGGCGAGGTATTGAAACCACTCGGAGGTCTGGAGGTCATTCATACTCCCGGGCATACTCCGGGCAGCATCAGTCTCTACTCCCCGGATAGAAAGCTGGTAATCGTCGGCGATGCGATAAGAAACCGTGGTAAGGGTTTGTATCTCCCGCCCAAGATGGCAAGCACTGATATGGCGCAGGCGGCGGACTCGATAAAGACGATAGGTAGACTGGACTTCGATATTCTTACTTCAGGGCACGGCAGGCCACTGATAAAGAATGCCCGCGCCAAGGTACAGGCTCTAATAGATAAAATATAAGGATTGACAATATCCATAAAAACTGGGTATCATCAATACGCTGTAATGAGAGTTATTGCTGGGAAAGCCAAAGGGCACCGGCTTAAAGTACCGAAGGGGACCACCACTCGTCCGGCGACAGATTTGGTAAGAGGAGCAATATTTTCTATCCTGGAAAATGTCGCCAGCGATTGGACAGAGGTACTGGATTTATTCTCGGGCAGCGGAGCTCTGGGCATTGAGGCTCTGAGCCGGGGAGCCGGCTGGGTTGATTTTGTTGAACGTAAGCCAAGATGTTGTGATATAATCAGGGAAAACTTGGAAAAGGTAAAGCTTACCGGGCAAGCGCATGTTTACTGCTGCAGTGTGGCTAAAGCCTTTTCTTTTCTTGATAAGGAGTATAATATTATACTGATGGATCCACCTTACTCTGATTCTTCTATAGGCACTCTAATTGAGCAACTGGCTAATTCAAACCTAGTAGGGAAAGAGACAACATTGGTCGTAACCCACTCTCCTCACCTCAGTCTGGATCCAACCTATGCCTCACTGAATATTATCAAGGAGCACCGCCACGGCGATAGTTACATAGCAGTCTACCGAAAGGAGAGAAAGGTATGACCACTGCTCTCTACCCGGGTACTTTCGACCCGATAACGAACGGGCACCTTGACATAGCTACGAGAGCAGCCAAGCTTTTCCAGAAGGTCGTTATCGGAGTTTATGATACTCCGGCTAAAACCCTTATGTTTACAACCGACGAGAGAGCAAAACTGGTAAAGCAAGCATTGGCCGACCTGCCCGGTGTCGAGGTGGCGTCCTTTAGCGGCTTGACCGTTGACTTTGCTGAAAAAGTGGGAGCAATTGCCATAGTACGCGGGCTTAGAATAGGTGCCGACTTTGAATATGAACGAGAGATGGCGCTTATGAATAAAAATCTGTCCCCTGACATTGAGCTGGTTTGCTTAATGGCAAGCCTGCAATACCAGTTTCTCAGCTCAGGGCGGGTCAAGGAGGTGGCCAGGCTGGGCGGCCGTATCGACGACCTTGTTCCCGAAGCAGTGGCGGAAGCACTGAAAAAGAAAGTGGCCTGAGGAAACAAAACTGAAATCATGATATAATCGGTTACCATTTAATAAGAGAGGAGTTTAAGAAGGAGGAAAATTCTATATGGCTTACAAGATTACGGACGAATGTATAAGTTGCGGAGCCTGCGAGCCGGAGTGCCCTACCAATTCAATAAGTGAGGGTGAGACAATCTACGAAATCAACCCCGAAACATGTGTCGAATGTGTCGGTTACTTCGACTCTTCGAAGTGCGCCGAGATTTGCCCCGTGGATGCCTGCGTGCCTGACCCGGACCATCCGAGAAAAGCCTAAACAGCCACTACAAAGCAAAAGTGATTATGTGCGGGCGAAACTGTATTTATAACCTGTGATATGTCTGGTTTCGCCCGTATTGATACAGGCCTCTACTTGAAAAAGTGGCGCACTGCATCAAACTCGCTGGGAAGCAGGGTGAGTACAGCAGGGAAGCCGTCTAATAGAAAGCCTGTCAGATTTGATTCTGCGAATACTTGCGGGGTACCCAGAAATTTACCCCAGAGGGTTAGCAATGCACCGCAGAAGATGGCTCCCATTATCAAGCCGAAAACAGCGCCGCCGAGGCGGTTTACCCATCCGAGCATCACCAGGGAGGTTACCCACTTCAAAAAATTTGCCAGGACGGCAGCAGCTACCATTACCACGATAAGTATTAACGCAAAGGCGACAGCATTCGCTACTCCCTCCTGGGAAATGAAGGTCAGGCGTTCAGCAAGAGAAATGTAAAAGCGCCCTGCCAGGATTACACCAATTATCAATCCAGCCAGAGATAATACCGCTTTTATAATACCTGTTTTCAATCCGTAAAAGACGGCGATAGCTAAGACAACAAGTATGATTATGTCAAGCCAGTTCAACTTTACACCTCCTCTCACTCAACCTTTATGTCTACATCATCCATAGTGTAAAGCATCAATCGGATTAAGTCTAGCCGCCCTCACTGCCGGATATATGCCGGAAGCGAGACCGATAAAAACGGAGACCATTATTGCTACCATCACTATTACCGGTGAGACTTCGGCACTAAGGGTGAATCCACCGAGGTCAACCTGAGATATACCCCACGCCACCAACCAGGCACCTATCAATCCAATAGCACCACCGGACAGACTCAACACGGAGGCTTCAAGCAGGAATTGAACAAGAATGTCCCGGCGCTTGGCTCCTATTGCCTTTCGCAGGCCAATCTCTCTTGTGCGCTCGGTAACCGAGACCAGCATAATATTCATAATGCCGATACTTCCCACAATCAGAGAAATGCTTCCGATAAGCCCCAGAAACACGGTCAGGGCGATAGTTATCGTCTCAAATGACCCCAGGAGCTGCTCTGGACTGATAACACTGAAATCGGCATCTTCATCTTCATCGATTCGATGGCGCTTTCTTAAGACTGTTTCAATATCCTCAGTGGCATCATCCAGCGTCCAGCCATCGGCAACCTGAACACTGATTTGCTGGACGGCGTCTTCCCCGCTAGGAGTCTTCAGAGAGAAAAGGCGGGTTTGATAGGTGGTCATCGGTACTACCACAAGTTCGTCCCAGCTAAATCCGAAAGAAGAAAGACCACGGGGCGCCATTACCCCGATAACTGTGAACCTTTTTTCCCGGATTTTCACCTGTTGTCCGACGGCATCAGCACTGTCAAAGAGGTCTTCAGCAACTTTATTGCCCAAAACCGCCACCATGTCTCTCCTGGCGACATTCACCTCGGAGATAAACTGTCCCTCCCCCATATCAAAACCATAAACTTCCTGGTAATCGGGGGTACTGCCGTGAATCACGGACAGAGTATCCTCGTTACCGGCGACAAGTTTGACAAAGTTTTCATTTGCCGGCACCACCGCTTTCACCGAGTGGAGGTCACTAATTGCTTCAGCATCATCAAGAGTAAGGCTGGCGGTGGCATATCCCGGTGCCAGTGAAGCAAGCCCCGGCGCTTCCGGATTGGACGGCTGTACAAAGAGTGTGTTACTTCCCAGTTGTTCGAAGGTATCGGTAATCATATTCTGCAGGCCGGCTCCTACCGACATCAGGATTATAACAGCACCGACCCCGATTATCATACCCAGCATGGTGAGTGCCGAGCGTAACTTGGTGGCGAGTATTGATTTTATAGCAATGCCGAAGAATTCGATAAGCTTCATGGCTAACCTCATTAACGACTAAGCCTTACTCAGTCCCCTTACCTGTCCTTTCATCATTAACAATTTGACCGTCCAGGAGCCGGATGGTTCGCTTTGCCTGAGCGGCTATGTCCATCTCGTGAGTAACCATAACCACGGTAATACCGTCATTATTAAGTCCGCGGAAAATAGACATAATTTCCTGCGTAACAGCACTGTCCAGATTACCGGTCGGCTCATCAGCCAGGAGAATAGTCGGGTCATTGACAAGCGCCCGGGCAATAGCTACCCGCTGCTGCTCACCACCGGATAGCTCAGTGGGCTTGTGATTTGCCCTGGCAGCCAGTCCCACCCGCGCCAGTGCATCCAGCGCCCGACTACGCTTCCGCTGGGCACCACTATAAATGAGCGGCAGTTCAACGTTGGCTGCGGCGGTAGCACGGGAGAGAAGATTATAGTCCTGGAAGACAAAGCCGATTTCTCTATTCCGCATCGTAGCCAGCCGGTTATCATTAAACTGACTGACATCTGTACCATTGAAGGTATATTTGCCTGAGGTGAGTTTATCAAGAAAACCAATGACATTCATCAGGGTGGACTTACCCGAACCCGAAGCCCCAACAATAGCCACCATGTCTCCTTTCTTGATAGTAAGGCTTACTGCATTTAATGCCTGTATATACACCTTACCCATCCGGTAAACCTTGGTTACATTCTCCAGCTCTATCATTTCCTTTATCCTTCAATAACGTTGCCGCTGACCAGTCCACAGGATATTTCTAAGCAGACAATCATATCTTTCTTTACCTGCCAACTACTACTTCTCCCTCTTCAAGACCACTGATGATTTCAGTCTGAAAGCCATCGCTGATACCGACGGTTACTACTCTCTCTTGATTTTCACCACCTACCATACTGACCTCGACGACCGTATCACCATCACTGTTCCGCTTAACGGCCCGGCTGGGCACCAGAAGTACACCGGTACGTTCTTTAACGACTATATCGGTGCTGGCACTCATCCCGTCTTTCAAACCGCTACCATCACCGACATCGAACCTGACCTTTACCTCATATACTATCACTCCGCCTTCTTCTTTCGGCAGCTGGCTAATAAAGCTGACTTCTCCTTCCAGTTCAAGGTCAGGCAGGGCATCTACTTCAATGATAGCCTTTTGCCCGAGTTTTACATCAGCTACATCAATTTCATCCACGTCAACCTTCAGTTCCATCCTGCTGGGGTCAATCAGATAGACGATTGGATTCATGGTGGTAACGGTATCCTTCTCCTTTGCGTTCACAGCAGCTACAATACCGGTGAACGGAGCGGTAATCGTGGTGTTATCAAGCTGCTTCCGAGACTGCTCAAGCGATTTTTCAGCCAGTACCAGAGACTGATTAGCCAGCTCTACCGACTGTGCAGCTAGTTCCACCTGCAGCTTTTTAATTGCCACCTCTTCACTATCAGTACCCATTAATATCGCATCTAGCTTGTCCTCAGCTGCATTTACTCTTGCCTGAGCAAATATCAATATTTTCTGATAGGCCTCCCAACCCGGAGTACCCTCATCATACTTGGATAGTGTCCACAGGACTTCATCCAGGTCCCGCTTGGCTACAACTATGTCGGCCTCTGCCGCTTTAATATCCTCCAGGCTATACGTACTTTGAGTTTGCTCCAGATTATACTCCGCTGTCTTCAGAGCAACCTCTACCTGAGTTATATCTGTTTGCGCCTTGGTCACGGCAACCTGTGCCTGAGTTACTGCCAGTTCCAGAGCATCTGTCTCCAGCCTGGCAAGCACATCGCCTTCTTCTACTTCATCACCCTCTTCAACAAGTATCTCTTCTATCCTGCCGCCAATACCAAAGGTAAGACTCATCTCCTCATAAACATCTATGTTGCCGCTGCCACTGACGGTGACCATTAAATCACCCCGCTCCACTTCAACAAGCTCGTTGGTTGCCTCCCCTTCGCTACCCATTGGATTACAGGCGGTCATACCAGTTAGCACGAGTACCAGCAACAATACGCCAACTATAGTTAATTTCCTCATTTCAGAGCCTCCATATCTCAAGCACATTAGCTTGCGAATCAAATTCAGGTTATCTTTTTCCGCTGCTTCAGCCAGCGCTCCCTCAGGAACGGCAACTCCTTCTCTAGGAAGACATACAGGTCACGCATCTCCTCCAGCCATTTATATGCTATGGATGTCCTGTCTGTGACGATTCCGAGTCCCCGTTCGGCAAGCTGCCGGAACAGCTTAACCTCGTCATCGATACCACGCTCAATCATGTGGCCCAGAGCATCAGCATTTATCCTGAAATAGTCATGCCTCACCCCGGGCACGCTCAGACGCTCAATTAGCCCAAGCTGGATAAGGAGACGCGTCGATGTACTTACCGACCCCTTGCTGGCAATAAGAGCCCTGCCAATCTGTTCCGCATTCTGTCGAGGCGGGTCAGATACAAGGAGCCAGCCGAAAACTCTACCCGCCATTCGAGGCAGGCCGGTCTGTTCGAAGACAATGCCTGCTTCTTCCACAAAGAGCTGTTTTTCAGTTTGCTTTTCGTCACCCATCCCATGCCTCCCGAATACCTATTCAGATTCTAATTTCTTAGAGTATAATACATTTTGTACATTTTGTCAATACCCAATATTCTGAATAGATACTATGTTCGAAATACATTAAACACTCAGGGCTTTAATAGGGGTAGAATGACGAATATTATGACCTGAAGGATTATAACAGCTACCATCGGGGCAAAATCGAGCATCCCGGTCCTTGGCAGTATCCGGCGTATCGGTGCCAGAATCGGTTCGGTTATCTGATAAATGACCGTGGTAAATATATTGGTCTGTCCCGGAAATATCCAGGACGCTATAACTCTCAGGATGATACAAAAGGTAAGCACCTGAAAAAAAAGCTCGAGAAATCTAAAAAGGAAGTTCACTTTTTCTCTCCGCCGAGTACCCTGGCTCTATTGTATGCCGCTTTAACCGCCTTTCTGATAAGAGTCTTAAATCCACCGCTATCGAACACATCGAGTGCCTCGGCAGTGGTGCCTCCTTTAGAGGTCACCATTTCGCGTAATTCGGCAGGTGATTTACCTGACTTTTCAATAAGATGCCCGGAGCCTAGCATTGTTTGCAGGACGAATTCCAGCGCCACTTCATTGGTAAAGCCGATTTCCTCAGCGGCCTCAACCAGAGCTTCAACAAACAGGAAAAAATATGCCGGACCGCTGCCGCTCACAGCGGTAGCCATATCCAGGTATTTCTCATCATCAACATAGATTTCTTTACCGATAGCTCCGAGAATGGTCGCCGCCAGTTCTTTCTGCTTCCCGGTTACTTCCGGGGTAGCCGTCCATACACTCATCCCTTCCCCAATCCGGGCAGGAGTATTTGGCATTACCCGGACGATACTCTGGTGAGCAAGCCCGTCAGCAAGAGTCTCGATTTTCGCCCCGGCGATAATCGAGAGCACCAGTTGTGAGGATTGAAGCTCTCCTCTGAGGTCAGCCATTGGTTCTGCCAGATGCTGGGGTTTGACAGCCAGGACTATCACCTCGGCGTCCTGGATAGCCTTCCGATTATCAGCAGTGACTGGAACGCCATATTTATCCTTGATATACTTTCGGCGCTCCTCGCTGATATCACTGACGGTAACGTCACCTAATGAAGTGAGCCCTTTTTCAAGAAGGGAAGAAAGCATCGCCTCCCCCATATTTCCACCGCCGATAAAAGTTATTTTCATGATTTATATAATCCCTCACCCTTTATCCCTCTCCCTTTACCAAAGGGAGAGGGAAATTGTTTATAGAAGAGGGGCTCCGCCCCTCTTCACTCCCCCTTTTCTGTTATTCGCACATTAGCAACAGCTAATATATCCAATAAATCTCCCTTTCGTAAAGGGAGAAAAAGAGGGATTTAGAATCTCCCTTCGCCTCCCTTCGCTTCCCTATCCTATGAATACAATCACTTCACCACTATATTCACCAGTTTGCCCGGGACATAGATTTCCTTGACTGTGGTCCTGCCTTCCAGGTGTGCTCTGGCTTTTTCGCTCTGCCGGGCTTTTTCTTTTGCTTCGTCTTCGGTTATAGATGCCGGGACTGTTATCCTGTCCCGCAGTTTACCGTTCACCTGTACGATGAGGGTAATTTCCTCCTCTTTAGCCAGTTCCTCGTCCCAGTCAGGCCATTTCTGGTTATGAATGCTGTATTCGCGCCCGGTTAGCTGCCATAGTTCTTCGGCAAAATGAGGAGTAGACGGAGCCAGCAGGAGAAGTAGTTTCTCCAGGGCATCCTGCCAGACGGAAGCAGTAACACTGCCTTCCTCCTTCGCCCGGGACAGGTAATTGGTGAGCTCCATCAGCGCCGCTACCATGGTATTGAAGCGCAGCCTTTCTATATCTCCGGTTACCTTCCTTATTGTCTGGTGAGTCATCCGCTGCAATTCAATATCCGCTTTTTCCCCGGTAGCTTTTCCACCGCCGTACGGCTCCAGGACAAGGTTCCAGACCCGGTTAAGCCAGCGGCTGACACCGCTGATGCCGCTGTCATTCCAGTCACCGCCCTGCTCCCAGGGCCCGATGAACATCAGGTAGACGCGCACGGCATCGGCACCAAGTTCTATAACATACTCATCAGGATTAATCACGTTACCGCGTGATTTGCTCATTTTCTGTTTATCGGCAATAATAACTCCCTGGTTAAACAGCCGGGTGAACGGTTCATCAAATTCAACAAGCCCAATGTCCCTGATTGCCTTGAAGAAGAACCGGGAATAGAGCAGGTGCATCACGGCATGCTCGGCACCGCCGGTATATAAATCCACCGGCAGCCAGTATTTTACCTTCTCCGGGTCAAAGGGGCCGGTATCATAATGAGGGCTGGTATAACGCAGGAAATACCAGTTCGAACACATAAAGGTATCCATGGTGTCCGTCTCCCGCTTCGCCGGAGCTGAGCACTTCGGGCAGGTTGTATTTACAAACTTCTCATTATAGGCCAGCGGAGACTCGCCGGTGGGCTTGAACTCAGCATCTTCAGGCAGCAGCACCGGCAGGTCCTTTTCCGGCACCGGGACTATGCCGCACTTATCACAGTAAATCATCGGTATCGGCGCTCCCCAGTAGCGTTGGCGGGAGATAAGCCAGTCACGGAGTCGGTAGGTTACCGTCGGTCCTCCCCAGCCATTCTCTGCCAGGTAACTGGAGACAGCCTCGATACCCTGCTCGCTTGGTGTCCCGTTGAACCGTTCCGAATTCACCATTGTGCCCGGTTCAATATAGGCTTCCTCAAGCTCCTCTCCCTGCCAGCCGGGCGGGGCAATCACCACCCTGATTGGAATGTCATACTTTTTGGCAAAGGCGAAGTCGCGCTCGTCATGCGCCGGGACCGCCATTACGGCACCGGTACCATAGCTCAGCAGCACATAATCGGCAATCCACACCGGCACCTTTTCGCCATTAACTCTGTTTACGCAGTAGGCACCGGTAAAAACGCCGTCCTTCTCTTTTTCCGTTGACAGACGCTCTATCTCGGTCTGTCTTCGTGACCGGGCAATATACTCCTCGACCTCCGCTTTTCTTTCCGGGGAGGTCAATTTCTCCACCAGAGGGTGCTCCGGAGCCAGCACCATGAAGGTAACCCCGTAAAGCGTATCGGGGCGGGTGGTAAAGACCCTTATTTCCTTCTCCTCGACACCGGGGTGGTCAAGCCCGAAGGAAATATCGGCTCCGGTGCTCCTACCCACCCAGTTACGCTGCATTATCTTTATCCGCTCCGGCCAGTCGATACCGTTATGCTGCATAAGCTCATCGGCATATTTCGTGATACGGAAAAACCACTGCTCAAGGTCGCGGTGGGTCACTGCCGTGCCGCAGCGCTCGCAGACACCCTCACCAACCACCTGCTCATTAGCCAGCACCGTCTGGCAACTGGGACACCAGTTAACCGGCGCCTTACCCCGGTAGGCGAGGTCATTCTCATACAGTTTAAGGAAAAACCACTGCGTCCACCTGTAATAATCCGGCTGGCAGGTAACAACCTCCCGACTCCAGTCATACATGGCGCCGATACTCTCAAGCTGACGGCGCATATTCTCTATATTCTGCAACGTCCAGGTATAGGGGTGAATGCCACGTTTAATGGCAGCGTTCTCAGCAGGCAGACCGAAGGCATCGAATCCCATCGGATGGAGCACATTATAGCCCTGCATCTTCTTGAATCTGGCGCGGACGTCAGCCGGAACATTGTTATACCAGTGCCCGATATGAAGGTCGCCCGATGTATAGGGGAACATTGTCAGGGCATAATATTTGGGCCTGGAGCTGTCTTCGCTGACTTCATAAAGCCTGTCTTCGGCCCATTTCCGCTGCCACTTTTTTTCGATTTCCTGTGGACTGTATTTATCCGCCATTCTTATCCTTTACCCTAATACTGGATTCATATTTCTTGATGGTTTCAGAGACGTTTCCTATATTTCAACATATTACTATCTTAGCCAGCCGCTTTCAAGTGGCCACTGTTCGGTTTTGTTTGAATGATGCGCTTCTTTTTTCTATATCTACTCCCGCCCTCCACCCTTAAGAAGGCTAAAGAGGGGGCTAACACCCCCTCTTTAAAAATTTCCCCCTGCATCTCATCTCTCAGATGACAACACAAGACCGAACCGAATATAGCAATATTGACAAACAGGCTCTTAAATGATAGTTTATCAGCTACAGATTTCTCCGAAGAAAAATATTTTCATCCCCCATGTTTCGGAGACAGCCGACTGCTACACGTAACGAAGGAGGTATTTGTCAGTGAGCAAGGTAATGACAATGAAAGAAGCGGTCTCAAAGTACGTAAAAAGTGGAGATTTACTGTTTCTTTCCGGAACCCAGCACGGCGAGCCGGCGGCAGCAGTATACGAGATAATACGGCAGAGAATAGACCACCTGAGTCTCGTCTGCGCCCTGGTGGGCTCGGCTACACTTTTAATTGGCGAAGGGTGTATAGATAAGATGATAACCGGGTATTCTCCACAGGATGAAAGGCGCAGCCATGCCATGACCAAAGCCAAAGCGGCAGGTAAGCTGCCTGTCTATGAAGAGTACTCTCACTTCGGAATAGCCCTGGGGTTGTTTGCCGGATATGTTGGCATACCTTTCATGCCAACCAGGTGTCTTCTGGGTTCCGATATGATGAAATACAACGAGAACATAAAATCGATGAAGGACCCGTTTTCCGGAGACAACGTCGGCGCGGTCAAGGCAATAGTGCCTGATGTAGGTATAATCCACGTCCAGAGGGCTGATGCCGAAGGCAATGCCCAGAAATGGGGGAGTCTCGGTGTCGACCAGGAAGGAATTAATGCCAGCAAGAAGGTTATTGTCACAACCGAGAAGATTGTCGATTCCGATGTTATCAGGCGGGACCCGAACCGTACCATCATCCCGAGCTTCAGGGTAAATGCGGTGGTGGAGCAGCCCTGGGGTGCGTTTCCGATGCACCTTGCCGGCTGTTACAGTGGCGACATGTGGGGCTCGATGGCGGAAACGAGGACTGCGGAAGGCTATGAGAACTTTGTTAATAAGTATATCTACGGCGTTAAAGACTGGAATGAATACCTCAAGCTCAGACGGGAAGACAAAGGCGATGAATACTTCGATAGCCTGCTGATTAAAGAGCCAATAATGAGTGAACCGGTAATTCACGGATTCTAGGAGGAGTGAGAATAAACATGGAAAACAACAAGAGTAGTAGCTATGAAGCCAGCGACCAGATGATAATCTCGGCCGCCCGTCAGATTAAAGATAATGAGGTTGTATATGTCGGAGTCGGACTGCCCATGGTGACGGCAATGATGGCGAAACACAACCATGCTCCGAACTGCACGATAGTCATCCAGAACGGCACGGTTAGAAGTACACTCTTTCCCCTGCCGGCAGCCACCGATACACTGGGGGTTCACAAAATGGCTGACTTGCTGACCAGCCTGTTTTATGTAAACTGTCTGGGGCAGGCCGGTTATATAGACCTCGGATTCCTGGGCGCAGGGCAGGTGGACAGGTACGGAAATCTTAACTCTACCTGCGTCGGCGATTACCGAAATCCGGTGCTACGCTGGCCTGGAAGCGGCGGCGCCAACGATGTAATGAGTATCTGCAAGCGGACCGTTATCATTGTGCGGCAGAGCAAGCGGAGGTTCCCGGAGCATGTCGACTTCATCACCTGTCCGGGATACCTGGACGGCAAACCGGGACGGAGAGAAGAAATCGGTTTAATCCCGGGCACCGGTCCGAAGGCGGTAATCACCAACCTCGGCTGTTACGAGTTTGAAGACGGTGAAATGGTGCTGACGTCATATCACGCCGGGGTGGGAGTAACACTCGACCAGGTCAAAGAAGAGGTCGGATGGGACCTCAAGGTATCTCCGGATGTAAAGGAGACCGAGCCACCCACCGAAGAGGAGCTGCGCATATTCCGCGAAGATGTTGACCCGGACAAAATCTGGGTTGGCGGAAGGCGGCAAATGATGGCGGCACAGCAAGAAGAAGAGAAAAATAACTAGAAGTCGGGTACCGCGGCGGCAGGCTTCTATACTGGACTCAATATTATTCCTTGCCTCGGCAGAAGCTTAACCGCTAAGCAGATAGCGGTCGAGTTCACATAACTTAGACGAAGGTCGGCTTCACCGGTCTGTCCCGACCACAGTCGTGTTGAAGGAGCTTTTTCTATTATCTCCCGGGGGACGCTCAGAAAACCGGCTAACTCCCTTACCTGTCCTTTAACCAGATTTCCACCGTAACCTCTTCTGCTGCTGGCAAATTAGCCGTGAATTGTGCATAATGAAGGTGTTTCAGGTGCAAAAAGATGCCAGTTGCCGACCTTATTCTGAAAAATGCCAGTGTCATTACGGTTGACCCTGCCCAGCCCTCCGCCGAACTGGTAGCAGTCAAGAGCGACAGGATTTTATTTGTTGGCGGGAATGATAGCCTTGAATCGGTCAGGGGACCTGGCAGCAGGGTAATCGATTGCCGGGGCAAAACGCTAGTCCCCGGCTTCAATGACGCCCACTACCACGTTTTCTCCTTTCTGAGAAAATTGCTCAGCGTTGATTTGAGTCCACCCGCGGTCAGCTCGATAGAAGACATCAAGGCAGCCATCAAGAAGAAAGCAGAAAATACTCCTCTGGGAGAATGGATTACCGGCACCGATTATAATGATTTTCAGCTCATCGAGAACCGCCACCCTACCCGGCATGAAATAGACGAGGCAGCACCGAATCACCCGGTAATTCTCTCCCACCGCTCCCTGCACGCCTGCGTGCTCAACAGCCTGGCGCTCTCTCTGGCAGGCATTACCGGAGAAACTGAAGAACCGCCCGGCGGGCATATCGACCGCGACCTCAATACCGGGGAACCGAACGGACTCCTCCTTGAGATGCTTGGTTATATCAGGGAAAAAGTAATGCCCGAGATGTCCGAGGCCGAGTTAATCAGAGGCATTACACTGGCTAACCGGCATTATTTGTCCAGCGGAATAACCTCTCTACAAGATGCAACCTATGTCAGTGATTACAAAAGGTGGCAGAATTATCTCCGGTTTAAAGATGAAGGTATATTAAAGTGCCGGGTATCGATGATGTGCGGCACCGAGACGACGCGCCAGTTAAAGGAAGAAGGACTTACCTTTGGTTCCGGTGACAGCCGCTTACGTCTTGGTGCAATCAAGATAGTCCCGAGTTTGATAACCGGCCAGTTATACCCTTCCCGGGCAGAGCTGGACAAGTATGTATTGGAAGCCCAGCAGGCCGGCTATCAGGTCGCCATCCATGCCATTCAGGACAATATGGTTGAAGCCGTAATCGGTACTCTGGAGAAAGCCCGAAGTCAATCCCCCCAAGCGGACAGACGCCACCGCATCGAGCACTGCTCCGAGTGCCCGCCGCATCTGCTTAAGCGATTGAAAAAGCTGCGGCCGGTGGTTGTTACTCAGCCTCCATTTGTCCATTACAGCGGAGACAGGTATCTGGCTATGGTTCCGGAGGAGAAGTTACCTTACCTGTACCGGTTTAAATCTCTTCTCGATTGCGGTCTGATTGTCGCCGCCGGGTCGGACTCGCCGATAGTCCCTGATAATCCGCTTGCCGGCATATACGGCGCCGTCACCAGGCAGTCCGAATCGGGTCATCAGCTTCAGCCAGAGGAGCGAATCTCGCCCGCCCGGGCGCTGGCTATGTACACGGTAAATGCTGCTTACGCCTCTTTTGAGGAAGATATAAAAGGCTCAATTACCCCGGGAAAGCTGGCGGATATAGTGTTACTCAGTGATGACCCGACGAAGGTACCTCCCGAACAGATTAAAGACATCAAGGTAGAAATGACAATCATTGGCGGTGAGGTGGTCTGGGAATCTTGACTTACCTGCCGTAAGGACTTAAACTGAATACTGGGGAGAGAAATATGCCATTATACGAATACGTTTGTACGGATTGTGAATCGAAGTTCGAACTGTTACGTCCCTTCAGCAAAGCAGACGACGTGGCCGAATGCCCATACTGCAAACATGATTCTGAACGCGTGCTGTCTAGCTTCTGCTGTGTTTCTACCGATTCCAGCGGAATGACCACTCCCATAGGTGGAGGAAGCTCCTGCGCCAGCTGCAGTTCTTCAAACTGTGCCACCTGCGCCATGTAACAGACATACAGTATTCTGAGGAGGTGAAAATGCTGCTCGCCGCCCAGATACTCTTAATAATAGCCGGCGTATTGCTTATATATGACGCGACACTCATCATTACCCGCCGCCCCAATCCCATAAAGGGATGGCCTTTGCCCTGCCCGATAACCCTGATAGCCCTGGGACTGGGCGTAATTCTCTTAAGCATTGCCAGCTTCTGAGTTACAGTTTATAAGTACCGTGTTGATTCAGGTGCTTTAGCTGGAAAGCCACCTTTACTAAAGCACACATAACGTATTATTTCCGGCAGTAATATTGCGCAGGTATATAACACCTTATATTATAGACACCAGGAGAAAACCCGCATGAAGAAAGGTTTAAAACCTTTGCCCGAGCTTATTTCACTGGCAGGGAAAAGAGCCTTAGTCACCGGTTCCGCCGTCGGAATCGGCAAAGCAATTGCCTACAGGTTTGCCGAAGCAGGAGCAGACCTTGAACTCGTCGACCTTAACAGAGACGGTCTGAGGACTCTCAGGAAAGAGCTTTCCAGTTTCGAAACAGAGATAAACATTAATAAAGCTGACCTATCAAAGAAAGAGGAAATTGATGCTTTATGGGAGAAACTGGCGGGAAAAGAACCGGATATTCTTGTGAATAACGCCGGGATTTATCCGTTTATAGACTTCCTGGAGGTAGATGAAGCTTTCCTTAACAGGGTAATGGATATCAACCTTAGGTCCGCTCTCTGGATGAGCCAGCAGATGATAAAGAGAAGGCTGAAGAGCGGGGGCATTGTTATTAATATTGGTACTATCGAGGCTCTGCTGCCTTTCGCCAAAGACCTGACTTCTTACAGCGTTAGTAAAGCAGGCGTTATCGCCCTGACAAGGTCGCTTGCCAGAGAGTACGGCAAGAACGGCTTCAGAATTAACGTTATTATACCCGGCGGCATAGTAACCCCGGGCACAAAAGGAGTAGCCAAAGAGGTAGCTAAATTCAAGGTTAACCTCCTCAAACTTGGCTATGATTACAAACAGAGATTACCTTTAATCAGGTCAGGTCAGCCGGATGACGTTGCCCGTGTCGCCCTGGTCCTGGCAAGTGATTTATCCAGCTATGTCCACGGAGCCTTAATACCGGTGGACGGAGGCTTTCTGTCCACTTAGTTACGAGGATGAAAATTGAGTTTTTCACGTACCGGAATCGCTAACCTGCCTCTCCACCGCGGCAAGGCACCCCGCTGGCTGTTCGACCGCATGGTCAAGCTTGCCCGTGAAATTACTATTGTCATCGTTTCCGATTTTGGTCCCGAAGAAATGCTGAGACGCCTTTCCCACCCTTACTGGTTCCAGGCTTTCGGCTGCATTCTGGGTTTCGACTGGCATTCGAGCGGCGTCACCACTACCCTCTGCGGCGCTCTCAAGGAAGGGATTAGAGGACTGGAACGGGACCTCGGCTTTTTTGTTGCCGGGGGCAAGGGCAAGACCTCGCGCAACACTCCTTCCGAACTTGAAACGTGGGGAGAGCGCCTCTCAATAAACCCGGCGCGGCTTGTTTACGCCAGCCGGATGTCGGCAAAGGTGGACAGCTCCGCCGTCCAGGACGGCTACCAGCTCTATCACCACAATCTCTTCTTCACCAGCCGGGGTTCATGGGCGGTTGTCCAGCAGGGTATGAATGACACCGTCCGCTACGCCCGCCGCTACCACTGGCTGGGCGAGGCGGTTACCGATTATGTAAATGAACCACACTCGGCCGTTCTTTCCGAGGCAAGAGGGAAGGCATTAAACCTGGTTGCCGGCGAAAGCGGCCGGGCAAGGGATACCATCGCCGATATCGTCACACAGGAAAAACCGGAAACCATCCTTGCCGAACTTAAAAAAATTAAAACCCTCAGCCTGCCGGCACATCATTACCTGAGTACAAAAGACCTCCATCCGGACAGCCTGAAACGGATTATCCTCAGTACCTATAAACGCCAGCCGAAGGACTTTGAGCGCCTGCTTGGCCTGCCGGGAGTGGGGGCAAAAACAATCCGCGCCCTCAGCCTGATTTCCGAGCTTGTTCACGGAGTTCCTCCCAGCTATCAGGACCCCGCCCGCTACAGCTTCGCCCACGGGGGCAAAGACGGTATTCCCTACCCCGTAGACAGGGAGACCTACGACCGGTCAATCGAGCTTCTCAGAAAAGCGATTGGCAGGGCGAAGCTGGGTATTAAAGAAAAGAACGAGGCAATAGGCAGGCTGACCAGAATGAGTCACGCATAGCATTATTTCAGGCAAATAATCAAAGAGGTGATTAATCAATGAAACCAATCGGTCCTTTAATGAGAGAACACCGACTCATTGAGCGTATGGTCGGTTTGCTCAATTCAGAAATGGAGAGAATAGAACAGACAGGCAAAACTGAACCGGATTTCATTACAGCGGCCGTAGATTTCTTCCGGACCTATGCCGATAAGACTCACCACGGTAAAGAGGAAGATATACTCTTTCGAGACCTGGCAAAAAAGCAGCTTACTCAAGAACTTAAAACAATAATGGATGAACTGGTTGCGGAACATATTTACGGTCGGAAAACGGTGGGGGCTCTTCTAACGGCTAAAGAGAGCTACGCGAAAGGTAATAATAAATCGCTGGAAGATATCGTCGTCTACATGAAAGAACTGGTAGAATTTTACCCGGCGCACATTGAGAAGGAAGATAAACATTTCTTTTACCCCTGTCAGGAATATTTCAGCCAGCCTGAGCAGGACGCAATGCTCCAGGAGTTCTGGGAGTTTGATAGAAAGCTGATACATGAAAAGTACTTGCAGGTAGTCAAGGAAATGGAAAAATAGAAAAGGACATTGCCAGCCAATTAAAACACGTTTCAAGGTTGAACTTAAAATCCTTACTTGTGTTTGATTGTCGAGGCACCGGTTACATCCTGTTTGCCAATGCTCGGATTTCCGTAGAAATAGAGCCTTGAGGCGCCGCTCAACTCAATATCCAGTTTCCCCTTTACATTCATGGTGGCTTCACTGGCACCGCTGAGCTCAATATCGGCATTCCGAACCTGGAAATCTGTCATATCCGCCTTGCTGGCACCGGATACATCGAGAAAAATATCATCCGCTGCGCCTGAAAGCTCGGCACTGCTCGCCCCCGACACCTCTAAGTCGATATCGGCAGCGGTTAAATTGCCGCTGATTCCACTGGCTCCCGACACTTCGATATCTGCGTTGCCGACCTGGCAGTCGACAATCTCAAGCTGGCTGGCTCCCGATACGTTAGTGTCGAAATCACTCGATGACTTGAATCCGGTAATTATGCCTTTGCTGGCTCCGGACAGGCGTAATTCACCAATAGCAGGCATGGTAATCTTGGCTTTCAGAGTTTTTGCTCCAATAGTGAAGTCAGTAAAGATATGCCGTGGATTCAGATAAATCTTCAATTCGCTGCCTGTTTTTGTAACCTCTACATAATCGAACAGGCTCTCTTCGGCACTAATAACAACACTGAATGAGTCGGACCGGGTTATCTCAACCTCGAAGGCACTTCCTGCATCAACACTGGTAAAACCGGAGAACTCCTTTTCTTCCGTGATTACTTCTTCATTGACGCCAATCCTTATTGGACCATCATTTTCACATCCCATAAATATGACCGGTACCATTAAGACGGCTGCCAGAGTTAATGCAACAATTGCCTTCTTCATTATCGACCTCCCGGTGGTTTCCAGGGTATTTTTTATTGACTTATATTATGCCATCTATTGCCGAAAATGCAAAAGCCTTTTGTTTAAAAATATGTAACCCCCGGCTATTCCTGCCAGAATAATTGCCGCCGCCGCCGTTCCCAGGGCGCAGAACAGGGTGACATCATGCCAGAAGCCGCGCGGGAAAAGCATTATCATGTAGTCCTTTGCCGGGTCAAGCAGCCAGAAATCATTGGCGAAGCTGATGAGATGGAACTGTAAAAATAACCGGTCGAATCCAAACAGCGTCCCCAGCCACAGAGCCAGCATCAACGCTAAAGTTACGCCACTACCCCAGATTAATGCCCGGGCCAGCCGTTGCCGGTACCGCCCCTTCTGCCATAACAGGCAGGCTATCCCATAACCGAGAAAATAAATTAAAGTACCGCACAGGACAAAATAGTCCAGCCGGATAAGTCCCTTTACATCCTTCAGATGGACTATCTCCCGTTGATTGAACAGTACAAACGGTTTGCCGTCTTTCTCCACGGTAAGGCTGATGAATTCCTCGCCGGAGTTAAGGTATGAAATCAGACCCCTGGCTGCCTTCTCAAGCTCCGACTTACTCAATCCGGTGACGGTACCGACATCATATTTTTTGAACTCCGATTCATAGAACCAGAGGCTGTTAGCAGCACAACCGATACTGGCGGTCAGCAGCAGTACCGGAATGCAGAGTATAAAAATCCACCTGGTGGCGATACCCGCAATCTTAATCTTCATCTCATACTATCATTGTAGCGTAAAAGGACGTTTGTTTAAACGTAATTGGAGGAGATTCTCGCTTGATAACACCGGTAACCGCGACATTACAATCCCGTAACAAACAGCACTTATTAAGGTTTATCAAAGCTATATGTTATAATCTGGCTACTTATGAAAGTCATTCCTGAAGACTCAACTGCCCCATTAGGTTTGGACCAGCTGCCGGCGGAAATTCGTATGGTTTGTACCAAACTGATGGACGGACTTATAGCTGTATTAAATGACAATATCTACGGGATATATCTGTACGGTGCCATGGTCTTTCCTGAAACTAGATATATTCAGGATATAGATTTCCACGTAATAGTGAAAAGAAGGCTTTCAGACCCGGAAAAGGAAGACATCAAGAAACTTCATGCGGAACTAACAGAACTCAATGAGGAATTACCCCACTCTGAAGACGAACTGGACGGCTACTACATACTGGAGAGCGATGCACGGAAAATATCGATACCGTGGCATCAGGTGTATCCGGATATCGCTGATGAATCATGGCCTCTGCACATTGCTCACATGAGAGCTGGCTATTGTATTGTCTTATATGGACCGGAGCCGAACAGTTTTTTACCCGAGCCAACCTGGCAGGACCTGGTGGCAGGGCTCGAAGCTGTGCGAAAGCACACCATGAATTACTTTGACCAGCATCCGGACTATTGCATCCTTAACTTTTGTCGCTTGCTCTATAGTTACAATACTAAAGATGTTGTTATCTCAAAACGCCGTGCCGCGGAATGGACCGGAGAGCATTTTCCGGAGTGGAGAGAACTCGTCGAGTCCGCTCTCCGGATATTTGAGCGAGAAGAAAGAGATAAAGACCGAAGTACTGTTCAATCTGGAATAGGAGAATTCAACCAATTTATCCACTACAAGATTAAGGGAAATAGTCCTGCCAAATAACCATAAATATTTTGAGAACTTAATAAATCATATCCTATTATATTTTATAAAACCCCATCCCCCTGTGTCCCCCTTCCCCTTTGAAAGGGCTTCGCCTTATAAGTGCGACTTGCCCTAAAAGTCACAAACCCGTGTCGTCCTGAGCACATTCGCTCCGCTCAGCGTAAACTCCGTAAAGGGTCTCGGGGTGATGGTTATAATATACCCTGGTCAAGATTCTTCGTCATCCGCCTCTGGCAGATTCCTCAGAATGACATTTGAGTAAGGCTAAAAGGGGGATGCAGGGGATTTTATAAATCCCTCTCAGTCCCCTTCAGGAAGAATCCTTCAGGATGAATCCCTTTACAAAAAGGGGAGGTTAAAAAAGGAATCTTAAGGGCGGTGGGTGGGAATAGATAATAAAGGAGTGTTAGAGATGTTCAATTATACTTTCTGTGCCACGATGATGAAGCGATGCTGGGGCGTATCATAGTAGCCGTCAGTGTATATCTTAATATGCAGTTCCCAGAGCTTATTCCTGTATCGCTCGACAGAAAAATTTTCGATAGTCCAGGGGATTGCTTTAAGGAGATAGACTATAGCACCGATATCATAAAACCTGTAGAATTGCGCATCCTCCTGCCGGTGAATAATACTGAATCCTGCCGCTTCAAGTTCGGCAACAGCGGATTCAAGGTTCCAGTTGGATTCATCCTGTGTTTCACCGGTCAGAAACTCTATTAGGTTGCGGTTTGTATTACCTCCCACCTGCTGGGTGATGAACGTGCCTCCGGGCTTGAGAATCCTGTATAGCTCCGGCGGATAATAAGCCTCGTGCCTGTTGATTACAAGGTCGAAGAATCCATCCTCAAAGGGCAGGTCTGTATTATACGGCGGTGAATTCTCTTCTTCAATTTCGAAGACCTTTACCCCGAGCGGTTCAAGTCGATTCCTTGCCACCTCCACATTCGGCTTATACTGTTCGGTGGCATAAGTGACCGGTGGTAGTGGGCTGAATTCGGAGAGGATTTCTCCTCCTCCCGTACCCATATCAAGCAAAGTCTCAGCCTTCGAAAGCCGGGGAAGCACAATATTGTAGTAATTCCACCTCAGTGGTGCTTCCTTCATCCGGTTAGTGCGGGTTAAATATCCGAAATCCCAGCCGGAAAAAGATTCCTTCCCTGCCTGCTCAAGGTATTTTTCAAATAGTTCCTTTAATTCCTGATTTCTATCCATATTTTGCTTCTGCTTCTTTCTTTTTTCAGCCTGTTTCACTGTAGTCTTGAAACGTTGCCTCATACAGAAGCGATGGCGGCTCTTCTTTCACCAGTCTGTCCTGGATTTTTAAGTCGTAACATAAATCTTTAAGCTCACTTTCACACTGTTTTGCTTCTTCCTCAGTGGCGGCGGTTTTTTCAAACTCCACCATCAGAGGGTATTTAAGCAGGGGACAGAACATCAGCTTGACATCAGTCCTTGAAGGCTCATAGCGTCCGATATTGCTCCTCCCCCGGAATAACATGAACTCATGGTGCCCCAGACGATGTAACTCATTGATAACTTCATCAGGAGTCTTACTTCCTTCATTACCTCCGATGATTTTCAGGATAGCGCTGTTTACAATTCCAGCAGAGATATCTTCAACAAGTTCCTGCCGGATATTGGCGAATTCACCGATATCCGGGCCTTTCCAGCTAAGATAATGCTTTACTTCCTCGTAGTAAAAAACATCGCTCGACCTGAGTAATTGTCCTGATTTGAATAACTCGTGTCCGTAGAAAGTGGTAATCCAGGTATCTTCCTTTTGCAGGCACGCCTGTAAAAACGATATCTTCTTGTATGCTTCACCGTAGCTATAGAAATGACACCTGATTTCTACTTCGAATGGTGCATCCTGGCAAATCATCTTATTACTCTCCTTTCATTCCGTATATAATACACGAACCGCCGACAAGTGCCTCTTCTGCCTCATACTGCCTGATGATGTCTTCTACAGCGCCTGAGGCGATGTCCTCTTTTAGCTTTCTGCATCCCGATTTGACGTCACCTTCAGGAATTAGATGAAAAGTAGATTGTCCGTTCCGATAATTTTTAACCAGATATCGTTCCGGCTTTTCGTGCTCAAAAGCTATATCACTGTAAGATATTTCAACGCCTACGTTTGAAAAACCGGTCGCTTCAAGCAGGCTGGCGATATCTGCAACATCAGGTATTCTTGCCAGGTCCACTTCCATACCCCGTGGGAAGTAGTGGTACAGCCAGAAAGTGCGCATCTGCCGGTGGGAACACGAATCCAGTACCAGGTATGCTTCTTCCTTGATTACCCTGCAGGCTTCCTTCAGGAAACTCTCCTTTTTCCTGACGTGATGCAACACCTGCACGGCGAAGGCACCATCAAACGTATTCGAACGAAAGGGGAGGCTGGTTATATCACCATATACAAGCGGTAATGAAGGAAACTTGACGCGTGCCTGTCTTAGCATGCCTGTAGATAAATCTATACCAATGACGCTCTTTACTGACGGCTGGAGGGCTATTAAGTAGTTACCTGTCCCGCAGCCCATATCGAGAACTAACGAATCATTACCAAGGTGCATTGAACTGACCAGCTTCTCTGTAACCTCGGTATTGGCTACCCGGCTGATATCATAGATAAGGCTGGTTTCATCATAATCAACAGAACCGTTGTATATGTTTGCATTCATTTTCAATCTCCTGCGCGGAAGACTGATTCATGTCTCAGTATCGTCTGGCAGAACGATAAGGTGAAATAAAAAACCAGAAGCTGGATATTAGCGGTCTTCTGGCTTCAGGTTTCTCACTTCCCTACGCTCGCATTACCGAGATCAGGTAATAAGGGTTGTCCCGATAATATCGGGACTCTCAGCCTTCCAGCTCCCCTAGCAAATATTCAATTGCCTGAATAATACTTTAAAGCCGCGAAAATGTCAATGAATTATATTTAGTCCTCCTGTGGTGTCTTTCCTGCCCCCTGTCTTCTAAGACTCTGGCAAGCAGGTTAACGCAACCAGTCACTTTTAATGCAGTCTATTTATCCTCACCCCCGGTTCCGAAGTGCCATCTCTCCTTAACAAAGCCTTACTCAAATGTCATTCTGAGGAATCTGCCAGAGGCGGATGACGAAGAATCTCAGGGTAGGGGATATTATAACCACCACCCTGAGACCCTTCACGGAGCTTACACTGAGGGAGCGAATGTGCTCAGGACGACATGGTTTTGCGACTTTTAGGGCAAGCCCCCCCTTTTTCAAAGGGAGAGAAGTATACCACCACTCTTAAACAACCTTTAAAAAGTTAGAAAAAGGTTGAAAATTGATGGCGGCACTTTTTTAAAATTCCGTTCTGTCTCTCTCAGCCCCGATGAGCCGATATTACCCTAAAACAGCCCTGTGCTATAATTATTCCATGCAATTCCTCGCCGGGAATGACTATGTTTAGCCATCTTCATGTCCACACTGAATACAGTCTGCTTGATGGCATGAGCCGCATCCCCAACGTGGTAGCGCGGGCTAAAGAACTGGGCATGGACAGCCTGGCAATAACCGACCACGGCGCCATGCATGGCGCCATCGAGTTCTATCAGGAAGCCAGAGAAGCCGGTATAAAACCGATTATCGGCTGCGAGGTCTACATCGCTCAGGGCAGCCGCCTCAATAATGAAGCCGGTGACAAGCAGAACTATCACCTCGTCCTGCTGGCTAAAAACCAGGCCGGATACCACAATCTGCTTCAACTGACCACAAAAGCCCACCTCGAGGGTTTCTATTACAAGCCAAGGATAGATAAGGAGACTCTCGAGCAATATAGTGAGGGTCTTATCGGACTCTCCGCCTGCATCGGTGGTGAGATTCCTCAGCTGATTCTGTCAGGACGCCTCAATGAAGCGAAACAGGCTGCCCGCTGGTACCGGCAAACCCTCGGTGAGTTCTATCTTGAAATACAGAGGCATCCCATTACCCAACTGGAGCAGATAAACGCCGAGCTTATAGCGATGAGCAGCGAGCTTGATATTCCGTTGGTAGCCACCAACGATGTCCACTACGTTAACCGGGAAGACGCCTCAGCCCACGACCTGCTGCTCTGCATCGGCACCAACTCAACAATATACGACGAGAAGCGGATAAAAATGGAAGGAGATTTCCTCTACCTCAAGAGTCCGCAGGAAATGGAAGAGCAGTACCGTGACATCCCGCAGGCTATCGAGAATGCCGGACTTATCGCGGAAATGTGCAATCTCAAACTCTCCTTCGGCCGGCTTCACCTCCCCGAGATAGAAATACCGGAAGGGAAAACTGCTGACCAGTATCTGGCTGACCTCTGCTACGAGGGATTATCCAGATACTATCCAAATCCCTCTCCGGAGATTCAACAGCGTCTTGAGTACGAACTGGAAGTAATCGGAGACACCCAGTTTGCCAACTACATTCTTGTTGTCTGGGATATAATCTCTTTCGTCAGAGAACAGGGCATTCTGTTTGGAGTCAGAGGCAGCGCTGCCTCCAGCATCGTGCTTCACTGCCTGGGTATAACCGAGATAGACCCGATTGAAAACGGACTTGTCTTCGAGAGGTTTCTCAACAAAGAACGAATTGAAATGCCGGACGTAGACCTTGATTTTCAGGATGACCGCCGTGACGAGGTCATCTCCTATGTAACCCGGAAGTACGGACATGACCACGTTGCCCAGATTATTACCTTTGGCACCCTCGGCGCCAGGGCGGCGCTAAGGGACGTGGGGCGTGCTCTCGGTATGCCCTATGGTGAGGTTGACCGGGTAGCCAGGCTGGTCCCCTACGCACCGGGTATGACACTGACAAGAGCCATGGAGGGGAACGCCGAACTCAATACTATTTACAGGGAAGATGCCACAATACGCAACCTGATTGATTCGGCAATGAGAGTGGAAGGCATTTCCCGCCATGCCAGCACTCACGCCGCCGGTGTGGTTATTTCTAAAGAGCCCCTGACAGACCATGTCCCTTTGCAGCGAGCCAGCAGGATTAACGGCGATGATACCACGATGACCCAGTTCAGTATGGACGATATTGCCCGGATTGGGCTCCTGAAGATGGACTTCCTCGGTCTGGCAAATTTAACAATCCTCGGCAAGGCAAGAGAAATTATTCATGAGAACAAGGGTATCGATATCGACCCTCACAATATCCCGATGGATGATAAAAAGACCTTCGACCTCTTATCATCAGGAGAGACTACCGGCGTTTTCCAGCTTGAAGGTGCCGGTATGCGCCGCTATATAAAAGAGCTTAAACCGACCAATTTCAGCGATATCGCCGCTATGGTTGCCCTTTACCGTCCCGGACCGATGGAGCATATTCCCACCTTTATAAAAGGCAAGCACGGCGAAACGCCTATCAAGTATCCTAATCCCGCCCTGGCCGATATCCTTGAAGAAACCTATGGGGTAATTGTCTACCAGGAACAGGTGTTGTTCATCGCTCAGGCAATCGCCGGTTACAGCCTGGGTCAGGCAGACATTCTCCGTAAGGCGATGGGCAAGAAAATCGCCCAGGTTATGAGAAAAGAGAAACAGAACTTCATTAACGGAGCCAGGGAAAAGGGATTCTCCGATGAACTCGCCGAAGAGATATTCGCCCTAATCGAGCCGTTCTCCGGCTACGCCTTCAATAAAGCCCATGCTGTCAGCTACGCCCTTATCGCCTACCAGACTGCCTATCTCAAAGCTAACTACCCTGTTGAATACATCACCGCCTTCCTGATTGCTAACTCCGGACAGGCGGATAAGATAGCCAGTGCCGCCGCCGAGTGCCGCCGACTGGACATTACTATCGAGAAGCCTGATATACAGCACAGTCGGGAAAACTTCTCCATTGACAGGAACAATGGCAGGGACGCGATTCTCTTCGGCCTGGCATCAATAAAAAATGTGGGATACGGAGCTATCGAGCCTGTTATTGCCGAGCGGGATAAAGGAGGAGAGTTCAAATCTATCGAAGATTTCTGCCGCCGCTGCGACCTCAGCGGGATAAACCGGCGGACTATGGAGAGTCTGATTAAAGCCGGTGCTTTCGACTCGCTTGGCGACCGCGGCACCCTGCTGAGTAACGTCAATAGCATACTGTCTCTGGCTCAGCGGGAACAGCGTTTGAGGGAATCGGGGCAGACGACAATGTTCGACCTCTGGGGCGAGACGACGGCACTGCCCATGCCCAGCCTGGATATGGAATTCTCCGGTGCAACTGACAGAGAAAAAGCCGGCTGGGAGAAAGAACTGATGGGGGTACCTTTCTCAAAGAAATTATTCGACCCCAGCAAATATAATTCGGATGCTACCCTGTGCGGGACGGTTGACAATGAAATGAACGGGGAAAACATTACCGTTATCGGTGAGGTAGCCAGCGTTACCCATTTATTTACCCGTAGGGACGGTAAGTCATTCGTTAAAGTAATCCTGGAAGACATCAGCGGTGGTATCGAAGCCACCGTCTGGCCAAGAGTGTACGAGGGTACCAGCGAGTTATGGGAGGAGGGAAACACACTCCAGCTTGAAGCAACCGTCAGAATCAGGGATGACGAGGTACAGCTAAATATCAATAAAGCCGAGCTTTATCAACTGCCCACCTCCCTACCCGATGAGACTCCTGGCGCCCCGGACGAGGAAACCCGGCAGGCGGTTAAAGAAACACCACCTGTCACTCAACCGGCTAAAAGTCACCGGCTGGTAATCAATATGGCACAGACAGGCGACACGGAGGGTGACATCGCCCGCCTGCACAGACTAAATGACCTGATTAAAGGTTTTTCAGGAAAAGATGAAGTAATCCTGCGCCTCGAAAACGGGACCAAGACAGATATCCTGCAGCTAAGCAGTACCGGCTACTGTGACGAACTCTATAATCAACTCATCGAACTGATGGGCGAAGAAAGAGTTAAAGTGGATACGACTTGATGAAATCGGGGCGTGACAAATTCTTTGTTATTGCGAGCGAAGCGAAGCAATCTATATAAATGAGTTTATCTCTAGAGATAGCTTCGTCATCCCGATTCTATCGGGACTCCTCGCAATAGCAATTGAAATATGAAAGAGGTCGATGCTCCCCTCAATCCCCATTTTAATCTCTTTATGCCGAGGAAGCTTATAGGGGTTGGCGGCGCTTCAGCGCCACCAACCCCTATTCTAAATCTTCCCCCTCTCCTTTGAAGGAGAGGGGGATACAGGGGGAGAGGTAGAAAAAATCCCCATTAATTCTCTTTAAGAAAGGGGGGGAATCCTCTTAATCACATTAAGGGTGGCGGGCGGGAATAGGTAAAAAGGAAGCGTGATAAAGCTAATAGATTTTCAATCGACTTTTTTTAAATACCTTTGTGTCCACGGGCAAACGGCAATACACATGCCGCATATATTGTCCCGTATTCCCTTCCGCTTCAATGCCCATTCTTGCGCGGTTCTCCGGCAGGCGAAGGGGTTAAAAAAGGAATCACGATGTAGATTTACCTGCCACTCTTTTCCTGATGGGGCTTGACCGGGGCATACATCAACACAGGCACGACATTCTCCACACTGAGACTCGTCTATAGCATCACCGGTGGGTAATCTAGCATCCGTTAATACGCTGGTTATCCGGACAGCTGAACCGTATTCCTGGGTAATAAGCAAGGCGCATTTGCCAATCCAACCAAGACCAGCACGGGTAGCCACGGTCTTATGGGGAAGACGCGTGGAGAGAGTTTCGGCATCAATCCCGGTGTTCGTAGCAGAGAGCCACCTCACTTTATACCCTCGTCCTTCCAGAAACCGGGCAATATATTGACCCAGTGAATCTAAAAGGCGATTAGCCCGGTCATATTCAGCATAGTATTTTCTATTTGGGCCATTTATGAGTCCCGATATTATTTCAGGATTGAGTGCGACGGCGATTGAAATACCACAGGGAAACCCGTCCCGGATATCGGATGGGAGGTTCCGCAGGTCGGCGAAACCGGCCAGGTCCGCTCCCCTTGACTCCAGAATAGCCCGTAATTCACCCGATAAGTTCTCTCCCGCCAATATAGGTCAACCTCACATATTCATTAACGCATTATTGGCTTTTAGTATGATGTATGTCAATTCAATATATTGGGAAATTGGAAAGTAGATTAAGTGAATTAAGCGACTGAGGAGTGTGGGGTGTTAAAGAGAGGCTTCGCCTCGCCCAAATAAAACCAGCAGGTGTTTAAGAGGGGGTTGGCGGCGCTGAAG
>CAYVOV010000003.1:0-204551 GCA_964453525.1 uncultured Dehalococcoidales bacterium
ATGACCGATGCTGGCTTTACTTCCATAAGGATATCTGAAGTTCCTGGTATGGCGAACATCAGGGGCATTTCAGGGCGACGCCCTGCCTAAAGTTCTGTATTGCGCTCACCTACTTGGAGCATAGGTAAGATCAGATTCTGTACTCTTGCATTAGAACTTCCCAAAGGGTGGAGACACTAGTTTATCGGCTTAGGCAACAAAATAGAAAGTTATCCAACAGGATAGCGAAATGTTATTCTGTACTTGTCACTTGTTTCACTTCATAATTATAATGGCATCGTGAGTGATTTTGTTGAGTTTTATTCCCAAGAATATGATGAGGATGGCAGACTGCAAAGACATGGAACCGAGTTCGTGTCCACAACATATGTTCTTGATAAAGTATAATCAATAAAGATTCTAGAATTCTGGATGTCGGAGCAGGTACCGGAGCATATTCTCTATACTATGCAAAAAAGGGCTGCTCGGTGGTTGCTATTGACGCTGTTGAAAGCTATATCGAAATATTACGAGGCAAACTTCAATTGCAGCCCGATCTCGATATCCAAACTCATGTGGCTGATATCAGGAATCTATCTATCTCCCTGAACAGAGATTTTGATGTTGTCTTGTTTATGGGACCGATTTATCACGTACCACAACCGGATATCCAGCGTTGTATAGACATTTGTTTTCGGTTGCTGAAGCCCAATGGAATATTCGCAGCTTCATATGTCAATATTCACGTCTATGTTGACATTCCAATATTGACTGAGCCTAGTCCTACCAATGAGTTTATGTCTCGGCACTTGACGAAATTGATTATATATGTATAGAATCAATTAGATATATATCTAATTGATTCGGAGGACGTAAAATTGGAAGATAAAGCTAGTGAATTGCTGGAATTCTTCAAGGCTCTGGCCGATGCTAACCGTTTGAAGATAATTGGTCTGCTAGCGCAGGGTGAATACACTGTAGAACAAATGGCTGAGATGTTGAGTCTGCGGCCCTCGACGGTCTCCCACCATCTGGCCAGGCTATCAATGACTGGTCTGGTGAGTGCCCGCTCAGAGAGTTACTATAATATTTACCGCTTAGAGTCAAGCGTGTTGGAGTGCATGTCTCAGCGACTGCTGACACGCGAGATAATGCCGGCTGTCACCGCCGATGTCGATATGGACACCTTTGACCGTAAGGTGCTCAATACCTTCTGTGATACTGATGGGCGTATTCTGCAATTCCCCGCGCAGAGGAAGAAATTCGAGGTTCTATTACGGCATGTGGCCAAGTCTTTTAAATCAGGCGTACGATATGGAGAAAAGCAAGTTAACGAAATGTTGTCTTTTTACTCCGAAGATACAGCTACTTTACGGCGTGGTTTGGTCGAACACGGAATGATGGAGCGTGAAGGTGGGGGAGGGGATTATTGGTTACTCGATAACCATCCAACATAGGTTATTCCCGAAAACCTTGATAGCTAAATCTTGGTGAACAATAGCCTGTTTTGTTAATTGATATATAAGTACTTCGTCGATTCATGCAATCACAGAATGAATATATTAAAAATAGATATCAATGAAAGCATTCATCCTCTGTTGTTGCTGAGTAGAACCAACTGATACAAAAGAATAACCTATAAAAGCATCTTTTTGTGTTATAACTTGCAAATAAGGTACAATAAGCGTTTCTAACGAACCGAAAATAACAAAAATAGGCCACCTGAAGGGTGACATTAGCGTTCATACAGGGGTACGAATCAAGCTTGTAAAAATAACAAAGGTTTCAACAAGGATACACTAGGATACTCCAGCTTCGAATATTGCCATAAAAAGCATATAGAACGCAATCAAAAAACCACCAGAACGGTCAAGAAAACCGGGCTCAACAATAATAAAAAGCTGCCTACGAGGCAGCTGTCAGCAACGAAGTTGGTTCAAAGAAGTAATTCATGGAAATCACTTGATGAAATGACCCTCTAACTAAAGAATATCCGGCTATGTATGACGGATCAGCCGTTTTTCAATCTTCAGGAAATGCAGATAGTAGCAGCTAAAGACAGAGAATCTCACGATTAACGTTAAAGAAATGGCTGCGAGGGCACGAAGAATGCTGTCACACTAATAGAATCCACAAACGTTATGAATTTTGCGAAAGAAAAGTGTTCGTTAAGGAAGTATGGCCGGCTCCTTAGATAGCAGGAATGATGCAAGCACTACCCGGATTTAAAACGAATTGTAACTGTCGCATCGACTATCTCTGCCATCAGCTACCGGCTGCAACACCCTGGCAAAAACGGTGGTCTTACTTATCTGGACACTCCCCTAACGAAAGAATTTTGACTGATTCAATTGAAATGACCTGTATGGATAAAACACATACGGGCTCAAGAGAATTCTCACCTTGAAGGTTTGTCGATAGTATAGCCTGTTACCCGGTTATTATTAAGACGAAGATGGTTGAGGCGGTGAGGTTGGCGACGCTTGGCTGTTACCTTTCAGCGGATGAATCATATCTTGATAGGCACGCATCATCCTCGCGCCTTTCAAATCACCTTTATCCAGCAGATCCTGATATATTTTTTTGCGGGCTTGCTCTATGGTAAGTCCGTCACTTGTCAGCTCGGTTATACGAATCCAGTACGTTTTTTCGAGGTCTCTCATTTTAGACTCTAAACCAAACCTCAGGATTGCATTACGTTCTTCATCAGAAAGCCTCTCTCTTTTGGGTCGTTTCCGTTGTTCAGCTTCAATAATTGCCTGAAGCACCTGCCGGAGCAAAACTATATCGTTGTTCTCTTCCTCGATATTGGCCTCTTCTCTTTTGCGGTATTCCATTCTTTGATTCATCAGATACTCAAGCGCAAAGCGGACATGATCAATTGCTCCTCCATTCTTTATCAGATGATCATAAACAAGTAATGCAACCTCAAGCACTGCCTGGCGTTTGCGGTCAGCATCCTCATGCCCCGGAAAATACAGCTTACCTGTCATCAGTCGCCTTAACCCATGGGGCTTTGCCAATACTGTCTCGAACTCTTCTTTGGTAGTACCACATGTTCTAGCAAAGAGTTCCAGGTTGTGGTCCCGGTCTGGATTACCCCTTTTGAAAAAACTTCTAACGAAAGCGTAACGCTTTTCAAAATCAGGGCCAAGCTGTTTCCATTGCCGATAATATTTGTAAACAGTAGACACCTTCATCCCTAGTTTTTTGGCGACCTCGACCGGTCTCATTCCCTGATCAAAGAGTTCAAAGCACCTTTCTCTTAAGGATCGCCCTCTTTCGTCACGCTTTATAGGGTATTTGCGAGAATTCCTAAAACCAAATATCTTCTTAAGTTTCGTAACTATCTCCTTTTAAAACAATGATTAACGTTATCTCATCGGTGAGTCAGGCAATAATAGTGATGGCGAGTGATATTAGGGCAAGATGTCTATACCTTTAATGGTGGAAGACTGTGGTAGCAAGCATAAATTCCAGTTAAACTACACAAGGACGTCTATACTTCTTAACCTTGAACCTAGACTTGGAGGCAACCACATTGCCCTTTCGAGAGACTCAATTACTTGCTAGAAGTAGGCAACGTTCCATACATTGAAGCCTACTCCATCCTATATATCGTCCAGTTACAGACTGGGGTCAGAGTAAGGATTGCCATTTTCGAAATGCGTCCTTTCTTATCTGACTACCGGATCTTGCATGATTATGCGCGATTATCGGTCACTGTTTGTATTATTGGAGTTGAGAGGATGTATTCGGGATTGATATAATCGCATTACCAAAGTGCCGCATCTTCGCACGATGCTTGTGTGCTGAAAGTGATACTTCGGGATTTTTGGGGAGCCACCAAGATTTTGCGGGGCCGACCGCATATCCTCCTGTTTTATTCCTATGGCGGCTCCCCAATTTTTGGGCTTTTCGGACGCCCACCGAGCTGACCCCACGATGCCAGCATTTCCTTATATTTTTTGCTCGTGGTCTTACCTCCTTTCCTTCCGATCCTTTTAGAGTGCTCAGAGCCGTACCGTCGGAGAGTCTCATTCCCCCCGCGATGACCAGCCGACCGAACATCGATTATTTTTTCCTTTGAATCGCCGTTGACATCTTTTCTCGGCATATATCACTCCCGATATTTGTTGGCCCAGCTTGTGCTGTTTCATGCACTCCTCCAGATATACAATTACACCCGTATGCTAATAAGTTGGAAAGTTCGTGTAAAAAGGATAGACTATGCGCAAAAGCCCGGCGTTTTGTAACTTTAATGTGGAATGAGAAACAGGTAGAAAGAAGTCTGTTTAATTGGAAAGATTGGCGTAAGTCTATTATCCGTCAATGGGTTTATGGCCCTGATCTCTGTAAACTTAGCCTGAGTGAGCTCGAATCTATTATTGATCCAATCTTTCGTGGACTAGGGTTAAGACTCAAACCCTCATATATATACTGGATTTCATGCTGCTGTTCGGACTTCAACATGGATAGCCCGGAAACGTGGCATAATATCCTGATACCGTATTGGTACGAGGAACTACAAAAGGCTTCTAGCGGCAATCCGATATTATATCGGGGCGGTACACGTGCGTATCCTCCAATTGTTTTCGACTATAGAATTAGAGAAGGATATCCGCTAACCGTAAATGTGAACCATCCACTTATCGATATATTGCATAGAACAACTGGCAGACCCAGAAGAAGTTCATCAAAACCGGGTCCTGTTCCAAGGTACTCAGATCGTTTGGCAATCAATTGTGCAGTCATGAAAAATAAGGGCGCTTCCTACGTCGAAATTGCTCGGGAATACGAACTAAAAACTACGAAACCCTATGATAGCGAGCAGAGTGATATTACAAGGTACCTAGTTAAGAAGGGGAATAGACTTCTAATAACAATAAACAAAGAATCCCGATAAAACAAATAATATATTTGGAGGACACCAATACCACTCTTTGCCCAGAGACTTCATTTTATCGTTTTCAGAAAACTCCCAAACTTTGCTTCCATTCTTCAGGGGAAAAAAGCTAGCCTATCAGGCTAGCTTTTTTAATGATTGATACACACAAGGACTAATTCAACAAAATACTCAACCCAATCCCAACCCCTCGACGGGACTTGCTCCATTTCGGTGGGCCTGAATAGCCTCCTCTCGCTTTAAGCCTTGAGTATAACGCCGACTCATTGTCAGGTCCTCGTGTCTTAGAAACAACTGAAGCAAGAATGAGTCTTTGGCACCTCGGAGATATTGTAAGGCACTAGTGTGCCGAAGGCGATGAACTCTCCCTCGCCCGCTCACTCCAGCTCTTTTCTTTAGGGAAACAAATGACGAAGCTAATCCGCTGACTGTGAACTGCTTGCCTTCTTCAGTTACCCAAAGAGCGTCGCTTTTCGCACGACGCCTCCTTTCCAACAGATAGAGCCAGATAGCTTTGGCTGTCTTGGAGGAAAACGGACATATGCCTACCTTGTTACCTTTACCAATGACTCGAACCCACTTTTGCTCCAGATTGAGGTCTGCGAGGTTCAAATTCACCTGCTCACTCAAGCGCAAACCCGAGTCGATAAAGAGCAGAAGCATAGCTTTATTGCGCAGTCCGATAAACCGCGAACCAGTCTTGATGTCAAGTTCACAAACGGCAAGAAACCGCTTCAGTTCGTCTTTCTCATAAGGCTGGACGGGTGGAGGCAGTGGAGCCTTAAAATGAATATCCTTGACAGGGCTTTCCTCAACGAGCCCTTCCTCAATTCCCCAGTTAAATAAGCGCCTTAGCGCTTTGTAGTAAGGCCATGCTGTGGACGGTTTAGACCTAGAAAACCTATGGCTGCCATTACCTGCGATATACTCAATGTTTCTTGAACCAACCCAAGATAAAAACTCTCTGATTCGCCTAGCGTCTAAAAAGTTAACGCTATCAGGCCAGCTCTGGGATTTTGCGTAGGATAAGAAATGTTTCAGTAACTTATAATAATATTCGTGCGTGCGGAGCGCACGTCCTTCAGCTTGGAGGGAAAAGAGAAATCCCTCCACAAAATCTACTAGGCCGATTGCTTTGTCACTCTTTTTCACCTTTCATTTGCGGTCGGCCCTATTTATTTATTTTTTCTTAGTCAACTGGTTGTCCTTAGTCTCAACCTACCTTTGGGGTATTAACATAGTCAACCGGTTGCCTAGCTTCGTGGTGAGCCGCGGAGGACTCGAACCTCCAACCGGCTGATTAAGAGGCGGGCACACACGCTCAAACAGCTTAACAAACTGAGTGTCTCTCAGCTAGCGGAGTTAAGCAGTTTAAGCAAGGCTTACATCTCACAGGTTAAGCATGGAAAACGCTCGCCATCCCCGAAACTGCTCGAGATACTGGACGAGTTAGAAAGGCCAAAGAAGCCAGACAAAGACTACCTTGAGATATTCCTGCAATCCCGCCAAGCAAGGGGAGTAAGCCCAAAAACACTCCGGTATTACCAGGAAAGATTGTCTAAATTTGTCGATAGGGTCGAGTATACTCGCGCCACAAGGCAGGACATCGAGGAATTTTTGAATTCAATCCCTCCGAACCAGTATGGCCTTGGTAATCGACACGCAACTTACCGTGCACTGAGAGCATTCTATAGGTGGCTGAGTAGCGAGTATGAGTTACCCAATCCAGTAGCTGGAGTAGCCGCACCAATACTGGGTAAACCCATACTGCCCAGTCTCACCAGAGATCAGGTCGAGCTACTGATTCAGCATGCTGAGACTACACGTGACAGAGCCATAGTGGCACTATTTACTGAGAGTGGCTTGAGACTATCTGAGCTGGTCAGTATTACTCCAGATAAAATAGACTGGGAGTCACACACAGTGCAGATACTGGGTAAAGGCCGGAAAGAAGCTTTAGCGCCTTTCGGTGAGTTAACTGAAAAATATCTCAAGTCTTGGCTTCAGCAACACCAGCCCAACGGTAACATCTGGGGACTCAACGAGTGGGGAATCGCCTCTATGCTCAGGAGACTGGAGTCAGCTACTGGAATACGATGTAATGCGCACGCCTTCAGAAGAACCTTCGCCTGCCTTCTTCGCAAGGCCGGTGTGGACGTAATGACTATCAAAGACTTGGGCCGGTGGGAAAGCCTAGAAATGGTGCAGAGGTATACTAGATCGGTGAGATTCCAAGATAGCATGAGATTCTACAAAGCGCCACTTTCTTAAAATGAGGGACTTAAAAGGATAGTGTTCATTGGACGGAGGAGGCAAGTAGTTCCTGTAAGAGGGCTTAGGCTAGGGGAATATAAAGTGCAGGTTTAATAATCAAGTGCATTAGAAGTTCTGTATGTCTTATTTTAGCCGTTAACCTGCATAGTAATTCCAACGTAGAAGAATATATTCATTCTATAGATTGTTTGCGATTATAGGTAATTTATCCGCTAGCACTTTCTTATAATGTGGATTGCGATCACCAGTTGGCTCATGTGGTAGTGCGAGCCATACAAGTATATTATTGCCTACTACTAATTTAAAGGTTCCTTCACAGCAAAACTCTGCTAAGTTTTCTGGCATAGTGACATCTTGTGGTATAGCATAGGCGTGTCGAAGAACACGAAAGACAGGTTCACCAAGTGATATTAAAATGCAAGGTTGATATTTATTTACTACACACTCCAGTTCTTGTTTACCGAATTCGACAAAGTAATAGTAAAGGAAACGCACCGTTTTCCAATCGTTCCTACTGCCATCTAGTTGAAAAAACTTATTATGTAAGTAAAATTCAACCAAGGGATTATGAGCTAAATCCCGTGGTTTTTTAATAAAATAACGGTTTACTAAGTTCCAGGCTAGAATGCGCCTCCTGCTGAAGCCCAACGTTCTACAAATCTTACCGAATATGTATTTACTCAGTTGGCCAGACGTGTTATTTAAGTCCAGTACAGCAGGTATATACCTGGAACTTACTATAGTGGGATCCTGACCTAAGAAAAGTACGTCAGCTGTTTTGCTTCCGCGGAACAACTCAGGGCTCCCCCGTTCAACAAGTAAATATTCTTGCATATTAATTTCCGGTAGAAAGCTCATATAGTTTCTCCACAATCCATATCATACCTTCGGTATCCCGACCGCAATACTTTTCCAGATCAATCATCACCTTTGCTCTGTCTTCCTCTGGTATTTCACCATAGTTGGCTGTAAGAAAGGATAAGCTAGCTACCTGGCCATCGGAAATATTCAAACCCTCGTATCCTTTGCCTGTTATTGCTGGAAGTACAGCCTTGAGTGATGCACTACCTTTCTGAGCGGGGTGATAATAATCAAATTTACTAAAAGGCTTTAGTAGGTCAACTAGCCGGTTGCATATCCGTTCAATCCAATCGTTATATTCAGGGAAAGCAGCTGCCATTTCCCGCAAACACCCCTCTTCAAATCCTTTGTTGTAGGCAATGATGCTCCCAGAATCCCCCAGTACCTTTCTAATCTCAGCAAGTAGACCAGGCCGTGGATCACCAGTATCATTTGTCAGGTACGAGTAGTGCACTGGCTCTGACTTTTCATCCCGGACAACGTGTAAAGAATACTGGAATGGAACGTCTTGGTAAGGTTTTACTCCGTCAAACAGAGGTATTGCCGGCCCGATGGTCTCGAAATCGAGGTAATAAAGAGGGTATTCGAGTGAAGAGAGGAACTCTTTGATTCTTTCCTTGTCTACATGGGGCTCACTGCTTACAACAGCTGCCTTTTGAATAAGCTGCTTGCCGTTTAATTTGTAGCTAACCGGTATTTCGCTAATGGTTGCTACACCATCGTTATACATTTCATACGCTTTCTTTCCACCCCAATATAGCGAGAAAATACTGTGTTCAGGTAGGTTTCCCCAGCAGTCTGTTAAAGGACACTCGTATGGATCTCGGCAGTACGGCCCGATTATCATTTCGGGACATACATCTTGGTTAATAATTTTTATAATGCTATCTATTTTATCCTGTATATCTATGCTTGATTCATTTACTTTATCGGTAATGTCGTGGATATTAAAAAGGCCTTCTGGGTCTAACTCTCCTTCCCTGACGTACTGGTTATTGATTAGAGCCAAGTAACAATTCCTGATACTCAATCCGTACTGTACACAGCAATGGCGTTGAAAAGCCACGTCGTCGATATGGACTTTCTTGATATTGGTTGAACTCTTAACTTCGCATATGTTCCACTCATCTTCGCCGGCAGGAAAGAGGATATCCACCCTACAATAAAGCCCATCCGACAAGATACCTGCTTCGAACAAAGGTTTTCTTTTACTCAGCATTTCCTTTGTCTTCTCTATGTTCTTTATAAAATCATCTTGAGGTATATAAATACCTCCAGGAAACAGTCTGTTTGCCAGATACCCGACTTCATGCCCTTGGTCGAATGTATACTGGGTAACTGCATCTGTTTCTGGTATTCGCTCCGGTTCATGGAACTGCATCCAGACGTACCTAGGGCACTGGAGACCGTTTAGATATTTCGATTTTGATAACAATAGAGACATTTTTCGCTTAGGAAAGAGGCTATTTAGTTAGTTTCCCTTTCCTTAACTTTCTACGTTTCTTTGTAGCTTTTGTCTTCTTGGTCTTGGGCATAAGGCTTGGATCCTCAAGAACAGCAGCTATTGTCCCAAACCAATGAATATGCAGATAGTGAGCTCCACGTGTAGTCGCCAGATACAGTAATTTGTTATGAAGATCGGAACCAGTAAAATTGTTCTTACGGGCATTAGCTAATATTACAGCATCATACTCTAGACCTTTAGAAAGATATATAGGGGAAACTGCCGTCTTGGTTCGTTCATAACCTGGCTTATCAAGCAGCATAGCGTCATCTATGCCTTCCTTGCGAAGCTTCACTGCTAGTTGAGAAGCTTCACGTGATGTCTTACATAGTACAGCAATAGACTGAATTTCTTTGGTTTTCAAAGACCTGATATCTTCTGCTATAGCTTTTACCATTTCTTTAGCGGATTTAGAACGTATCAGGAGAGGTTTCTCCCCATGGCGTTCGTAAGCAATGGCTTTAGGCAACCTGGGCGCCGTTAGCTTCAAAATTCGGTTTGCATATTTTGTTATCTCAGATGTTGTGCGATAGCTGATGCGGATATCTGTTCTGTGAGGACGCTCTTTAGAGAATAATCCTTTTACTTCGCTCCAGTCCTTCATACCTCGATGGGGTAATAGACTCTGTCCAATATCACCAAGTATTGTAAATGATTTGTTAGCGGAATAAACGTACAAAAGCAATAGTTCAAGGGGTGAAACATCTTGAGCTTCATCTACAACTACGTGTTCAAATGAAGGATTACTCCGTCCCTTTCTGCTTCTTTCGTTAATGCCGTTCAATAGATAATTCAAATAGCAAATTGCAGCTAGGTCTTCTAGTTTTAAACGTTTGGTCTTCCCTGATAATGCTTTGACGAAATAATCAGTTTCTTCTTCTGTAATGACACCTTTTGACATATTAAGCAGATAATCTCGATTTGATAAAAGTTTTAGGTAGGCATTTCTAAAGTCGAGTTCAGGCCAAAATTCATCAAATTGACTTGTAATGGCTTTACGCCGTGAGTCATCTAACTTTGTTAATAATCCTCTTCTGAATTCTCGCTCAATATTCGATATAGCCATTCTACGTTGTTCATTAAGAGGTTGATTGCCCAATTCCTTGATTATCCTCCTGACTCTAGACCTACTAATGGTTACTACTCCGCTGACAATACTTGTAGAGTTGTTTATGAATTCATTTCGCAGAGTCTGGACATACCTATCAAGAATATGCGCCATTTGGAGTGAAACCTTTTGTTTTGCTACCTTCACTTCCATGCCTAAGTCTTTTCTGGATCCCCTCAGCAATTTCTCAAGCAACTTGTCCTCAAATTGTCTTATGCGGCGAGGTAAAGTGCTGCGAAGCCACTCAGGAATAGTCATTTGCCTTACTCTTTCAACGCCTAGACCTGGAAGCAAGTTAGAAACATATTTGAGAAATGCTCTACTGGGGCCAAAGAAGACAACCCTATTTGGTGAAATATCTAGGTCAAGTTCATTGAACGGTGATAGCAAATAAGCTATTCTATGAATACCTACTTCGCTTTTGCCGCTGCCTGCTACGCCTTGAATGATTAGAACTCGATATGGTGTTGATGCTATGAGTTCGTACTGCTCAGGCTGGATTGTAGCAACGATCTTCTTTAATTCAGTACCCTTTGACTCAGACAACTGCCGAGAAATTCGTGTTTGTTTAACAGGTGTTACCTTCTCTCCAGGTGGTAGTAAGGGGACTTCTACAACGTCTAGCAATGTAGATTGTTCAATCAATAATTCGCGTTTTAGATTAACAACTACTTTAATTTTTCCAGATGGGCAGGTATACTCCCCGGCTAAAGGATTATAAAAAAGCTTACCTATAGGTGCCTGCCAATTAAAAACATAGTCCAGCGGAATGTGATACTCACCCAAATAGTAAGATTCAATATTGTCCTGAGTTGCCCCCTTTACAAAATCTATACGACCGAAATATGGACTTTGCCGGGCTTCTGATAGATTCCGGATGTTCTCCTCTTTTTTCTGGCGCATGTCACGAGCAGCTTCACCAAACACAGGTGCTTCTTCTTTAGACATGCCTAGAAAGCGTTTATCTTCTTCTATAACCTCGTCAATACGTGATATACACCGCTCTAGGTTATTCTCTTCTTCAGTATATATATTTTCCTCTGTCATAAATCCTTCCTCCTTTGTACCACCCTTTAAACAGCATATGATATAAATAAGTCGAATTATCCTGGATAAAGTAAGTTTCTTACCATCCTCCGACTTCTTGCCACATTTCTTCGGCTGCTTCATCAATCCAATCTGGGAACATTTCATCTAAGTAGTCCAATATATCAGCACCAATCTGTTCCTGAAGATCAGTTGCCGATTTAGCAGCCCTTAAGGCATCTGGTCCACAATAGAGTCGCTGATTATTAGTGCCTTTGCACCAATTTTCAATTTCATCCAAGACTGTTTGGAGAGACCTGCATGACCATGCTGCTAAATTTTGAACCGCGCGACAATCTATCTCGCTTAGGCATTTAGCAGCTCCTCTAGCTGTTGCTTCGTATATTAATGGCAATGGGAGCCTTTGAGGCTCGATCACTGTGATTCCCCAGAGTGCTGCGTAATGACGGCAATCATCACGTATGTTATGACCAGATAGAAGGAATCTATTCATCGGAATCTTTGCGTAGAATTGACTACTACCCTGGAGAAAATCAAGACTTTTACTATTGAAAATTAGAAGTTCATTTTTTTCTAATTTGGTTGTTAGGTGTTTCAGTTCCCAGTGGGTCACGCAAGTAACGTCTCTTGTACCGCCATCTACCTCATGTCTAAGTCCCGAAGCACTACGCTGCTCTGCGAGGGAAGTAGAGCCTGCTTTCTCGCTAAGACGGATGCCGCGTCGCTCACAAAGGTCGTAAAAGAGGTCCTCGAAATTACGACCTCTCTCATATCCATGACCAGATATTCCCCCAACCTCTACAATTGCATAAACTCTAACTATTAGGTCAAGGATATTCTCTGGAAATAGGTTGGAATAGTCCTTTACAATTGGCTTCTTCCACCACATCCCTGAACCCTCTAAATAATGCGCTCGTCAGTAGCAATTTCCTCGGTTTCTTCATCTTCGGAAGTCGTTGGAAGCAAACGCTCAAGCTTTGGTAGAACGAACACTTCGTCTAATCGTGGTGCTTTATTAGTGTTACCAAGCTCTAATAGCCTATTTAGTATGCGCAAAAACTCCCTTGGATTAGGTCTTGTAGCTTCCCATGCTATTTTTAGAGACGCTTCCGTAAAGGGCGAAATACTATCTGTACGAGTGGGAAGCGCTACGGTTGAGTCATTGAGCATTCGTTCTGCAAGAAGATGCGCCGAACTAAACTCCTCGAGACCTTTAAGCACAACTACAACAGGCTCATTAAGAGGATTGTCATAGTCTAGAGAAGGAAGGTCTTCGTGTTGCCACGCGTTTCTAAGGCGGTAATATGCACTGGGATGTAGCTGGAACACAAAGGATGCCCGGGAGGAAAATGGTTCAGCCTCAATTAACGCATCTCTAATGAATTTCACATTTCGCTCTATTTTGGAGGTTCCAGACATTGATGTAAAATCCTCTACTTGGTCAATAAAGAAAGTAAAATGCTCCATTCCTGCTAATTCAGAGAACACAACAAGAATCTGCAGATATTTGAGTCCATTACGATCATGATGCCAAGTGCCAACATCAGAAGCAAGGAATCTTTCTAATGCCTCTGTATCTGGTGTAGCAAGATGGTACATGAAATCTTCAAGCAAATTCCTGATGTCGAGAGTTACTGCCAGCTTCCGGAACCTATCCCTAATGGCTTCGACGATGGCAGTATCTTCACTACCTTCGACTGCCTTCCCAGCACTCACGAGCTTTGCTGCAGCTCGTTCTCTCAGTTTTGTGTGCGTACTTATGCCAGCATTATCCCGCGTCCGGAGAATAAATCGTGCCAAATTGAAAGCAGCGGCATCAATACTCAAAATACCACCATAAGCCTTAGCAACAAATGTTACATATCCAGCAAGCACAGGATTAGCATTAGCGTCCTCATCTGAAATACCCAACGATGTTAAAGTCGATTTTCCGAAGTCTTGATTTATCTTTTTTGCTTCTTCGGCCATAAGCGTAGATTTTCCAAACCCGCGGGCCGACGGATCACCACTGGACACAGACCAAACAGCACCAATAAGAGGCTGCCCATTCTCAAGTGGTGCTAATATGAACTTACGTAAAAATTCATTTCGCTGAAGCCCAAACATTTCGGGCACATATATGATTTCCGTGTCCTCTCCATAAGTGGCTTGACTAGGGAAAGGATTTTTCTTTAAACCGTATTGGATTTCATAATAAGATTTAATTGCCATTTTTAACCTCCATCAGAAATTGATAGTTTTATTAATCCAATTCGATGACCTCTTACTAGAACATAGCTTTCTCCTTGCGGTGGTGGGGTAAACGGCAACTCGGTATAAATAGTCACCCCTGATTCTTCACGGTGTTCAATTATCCGTTCTAAACAAAGTGAGAATATTAAAGGTTGTATCCTCAAGTCCGTGCAAACGAGTGCCCGAAGAGGATAGATATCGATATATGTTTGTAATGAGCCGGACAATTTTTTATATGCAGATATTAATGACATCGTAAAATCATTTGAAACGTAAGACTGTCCATGATGGGTAACTCCGGAAACAGAAGCCTCAGCGTTAAAAGACGGATCAGGCATGAAATCGCACGTCGAAAATATAACTCGTCCTGTAAAATCAGGATGAGAAGATGTTATAGCCACGCTGTAGAAATCTTGCGAACAACTAAATATATGCTGAAAAGTAACTGTATCAAAAAATAAGCCTTCTGATTTCAGGATGGCAGGCACTACAATATTATCCTCTACTGTATCTACAATTTTCTTTACGTCAATATTTCGCATAGATGAAACACGATTCAGATACTCAACTTGTTCATCTACCTTTTCGTTGAATATGACAATTTTCTCCGCAGGGAAATCGATGGTTTTAAGCCTTGTAGTGCAGCTTTCGATTATTCTATTAGCCAACAGATCAGGATCAATAGGGAATTTCAGGCTTTGCCCAAGCTGTTTAATACTTGTTATATCAGGAATATACATTGGCGACTTGAGTAAACGTATAGTGAACGCTCTAAAGTAGGGATGATTGTTCATCCATAAAAGTAATATAGAATCAAACGCTTTTCCACGACTATCCTTATATAAGCGTGCTATCTCCATACCTTTCTCTGTGACTTTGCAGGGCGTTTCTTTTAATCTTTCTACCTCGGACCTTTTACGAGGTAAAGGTCCCACTGTTATTAATCTAAGTTTATTTAGGTCTGTAAGAGCATCACGTGCTACTGTCCACATAACTTCACGTGATGGAGGAGCATGTCGTTTCGATGAGCTGTGAAGAGAACGGCGTACTTCATCAAATGTACAAGTGGATTTGGATAAGGAAATAAAACGGAGAGAATCAAGAAGCTGATCTATCCGTATCCTGGGGATAGAGTCTTTAATAATATCTTTATCCTGCATACAAATATTATATAATAATATGGGAGCGTTTGTCAATACCGTTTCATTAATTTTTGTGAATTTCTATTAATCTGGAAGGTTGACTTTTATCCGACAACTGAATATTATTACGACAACGGAACTTTTTGGAGAGAAGTTAGTATGCCAGTTCTAGAAGATTATATAAGCGTTAATGAAGCTGCTGAGTTTCTCAAAGTTCATCCGGGCACTGTCAAGAGGCTTTGTCGTGAACGCAGGTTATCAGCCCACAAAGTCCATAATGGATGGCTAATCCACATTAACGATGTGCAGTCCTTTGCTAAGGAATATAACGGCCGGAGGGGAAGGCCAAGCAACATGGATATTAATAAAAGGGTAATTTGATGGCCAAACTTGAAGAACTGGTAGAAGGAGCCCTAGTCGAGGGAATAATTGCTGATAGCCCCGCTACTGTAATACATACGAAGTGGTTTGGTGAACAGGCTATAGAGCTAACGTACAAAAATGAACAAACGGGGACTGTCAGTAACCGTTTGTTATATCGATCAGATGAGGATGCACTCCGTCTCATAGAGACAACTTCTGCTTTGGTGTTTGATGGTGACGGCGAGACATTCCGATTAGCATCTGAAGCAAACCGCATTCGTCTCGCATACTTATTCGATCCAAGACTAGCTGTTCACGTTTCGCAAGTAGACCCATTGCCGCATCAAATAGCCGCCGTATACGAGGAAATGTTAATTAGACAACCACTACGGTATCTCTTAGCTGACGATCCAGGTGCCGGTAAAACAATTATGGCTGGCCTATTTATAAAGGAGCTAATTCTTAGAGGAGACCTTGAAAGGTGCTTAGTCGTATGTCCTGCAAATCTCGCAGAGCAATGGCAAGATGAACTTAGCGAAAAATTCAAATTACACTTCGAGATTGTAGGGCGCGAACAAATAGAGAGTAGCCTCACCATTAATCCCTTTCTTGAAAAACCTTTCGTTATCAGCCGTATCGACCTTCTTAAACCGAGGAGAGATAAAAACGGTGAACTCGATGAATCTAACCTTGATAGGTTAAAACAAGTGGAGTGGGACTTACTAGTTGTCGATGAAGCTCACAAAATGAGCGCCTCATTTGTTGGAGGAGATGTTAAATTAACCGCGAGGTATAGGCTTGGTCAAATTCTGTGCGATCCACAGCATAGCCGTCATATCGTATTTCTCACTGCGACGCCTCATCATGGTAAAGAGGAAGATTTCCAGCTCTTCTTAGCTCTGCTAGACAAAGACCGCTTTGAAGGGCGCTTCAGAACAGGAGTTCATCGCGTAGATACCTCCGACATTATGCGACGGATGCTAAAGGAAGAACTTGTTGATTTCGAGGGGAAACCTTTATTTCCAGAGAGACGGGCGTATACAGTGAACTATGACCTGAGTCCATTAGAAGCACGGTTGTATGCTGATGTAACTGAGTATGTACGTACTGAGATGAATAGAGCTGACGAGTTGGCAGAAGTAGGTTCACATCGTCGGACAGTGATTGGCTTTGCACTTACGGTTCTACAGAGACGCTTAGCCTCCTCACCGGAAGCTATATACCAATCCTTACGACGGCGTCGGGAGCGGCTGGAAAAAAGGATTGAGGAGGAAAGACATAAGAAGCAAGCAGCGGAGCTCGACCTTACTTCCGGACTTAGAGCAATTGACGAAGAGGAGATGGATGACCTTCCAGACAGAGAGACGGAAGAACTTGAAGACCAAGTAGTTGATCTGGCATCAAATGCCCGTACTATCGCTGAACTTGAACTTGAGATTATCCGTTTAAAGGAACTAGAGAAGCTAGCTAAGGAGGTCAGACAAAGTGACACCGACCGTAAGTGGGAGGAGCTTCGTGATCTGCTCTTGAATCGTGCTGAGATGTTTGACCAGAAGGGACGAAGAAGAAAGCTCATTATATTCTCTGAGCATCGGGACACCCTTAGGTATTTGGCTAGCAAAGTACGGAATCTGTTGGGTGATCCTACTGCAATAATTGAGATACATGGTGGGATGGGACGTGTAGAGAGAAGGAAAGCACAAAATACTTTTATTAACGACCCTACTGCTGAAATATTAATTGCCACTGATGCAGCAGGCGAGGGTATAAACCTACAACGCGCCCATCTTATGGTTAATTATGACCTTCCCTGGAATCCAAATCGTATCGAACAGAGATTTGGACGTATCCATCGTCTAGGACAGCGTGAAGTCTGTCATCTATGGAATCTTGTTGCATATCAGACGCGTGAAGGTGCAGTCTTCCGTCGCCTTTTTGAGAAACTGGAGTCACAACGTCAAGCATTAAAGGATAAGGTATTTGATGTTCTAGGGAGAGTCTTTGACGAAATCCCACTGCGTAATCTTCTTATGGATGCAATTCGCTATGGAGACCAACCTGAAGTAAGAGCAAGGTTGGAAGAGCGAATCGATGAACTTATGAGTCCTGAACACTATAGAGAGCTTATTGAGCGATTTGCTTTGGCAACTGACACGATTGATACTACTCGTTTACAATCTCTGATGGAAGATATGGAGAGAGCTGAAGCGCTACGGCTCCAGCCCCACTTTATTGCATCCTTCTTTACAGATGCGTTTCAGCGACTAGGTGGCTCAATTAGAGAGCGGGAATCTCAGCGTTATGAAATCAGGCGGGTTCCACAAGAGATAATCAGGAGGGCCCGTCAAATCAGACGGGGGATCCCGCTGGTACACCGCTATGAACGAATAGTGTTTGAGAAAGAACGTATAAACGTAGATGAAAAACCCCCGGCTGAATTTGTAGCTCCAGGACATCCTCTGCTGGATGCCACAATTGACCTTACTTTGGAACGGCATAGTCAGCTTCTGCGTCGAGGCGCTCTTCTTGTTGATCCTAGGGAAGACGGGCCTAATACTTCAAGAGCCTTGTTATTTATTCAACATGAGATTCACGATGGCAGAGTTGACAAGCAAGGACGAAACCGTACTGCCTCCAGGAAGCTGCATTTTGTAGAGATTTCTCAAAATGGGGAATCTCAGGATGCTGGTGCTGCTCCCTATCTTGATTACCGATCATTAAATGATGATGAGGGAAAAGCGGTTAACCAACTTCTTCAACAGGCCTGGCTTCAAAAAGACATTGAAGAGCAAGCTAAGGCTTATGCTATTGAATTCCTTGTGCCAAGACACTTTGAAGAAGTAAAAGCCTATCGGGAGTCGTTGGTATTGAAGACCATGGCAGCGGTGAAAGAACGCTTAACTAAGGAAATCCAATACTGGGATAAAAGGGCGGAGGAGTTGAAAGCTCAAGAACTAGCCGGTAAGAAGCCACGAATAAACTCTGCATTAGCACGCCGTCGTGCTGATGACCTCACTGACCGACTCCAGGCACGCATGAAAGAGCTCGAATTAGAAAGGCAACTGTCACCCCGGCCACCAGTGGTTGTCGGTGGTGCTCTTGTAGTTCCAGAGAAAGTGTTAGCACACATGCTAAATCGTCCTGTGCCAGACCGTGGGGGCGTAGAAAAAGATGTGGTAGAAGAGCTTGCTATGAAGGCGGTAGAAGAAGCCGAGAGAAAGACTGGGCGAATTCCTACTCGTATGCCGGTCAATAACCCTGGTTACGATATCGAATCAAGAGATCCTGAGACTGGGCATCTACATTTTATTGAGGTAAAAGGACGCCAGGCTGATGCCGACATCGTACATATTACGAAGAACGAATGGCTTGTCGCCTTGAACAAGAGGGGCATGTTTATTCTAGCTATTGGACGTGTTCGTGATAACCAAGTGGAGTCATTGCATTATATCCGTGACCCGATGGCCCGCGCTGTAGCCGGTGATCTGACTTTTGGTGTAACGGGTATTGATCTGAATATTAATGAACTACTGAAGTTGGAGACTGTGGAGGCTATACGATGACCTACCGCAAGAAGTTAATAGAGGTAGCCATGCCTCTTGATGCTATTAACAACGCATCTGCTCACGAAAAAGCAGTGCGGCGTGGTCATCCATCCGCGCTCCATTTGTGGTGGGCGCGAAGACCTCTCGCTGCTTGTAGAGCAATACTCTTTGCCTCATTGGTTGATGATCCCAGTAATGACTTGCCCGAAAATGAGGCAAATAAGGAGCGAGAACGCTTGTTCCGTATACTTGAAGACCTTGTGAGATGGGAAAACATTAATAACGAAACGGTAATCGGTATGGCGAGGGAAGAGATAATTAGGAGTACGAGAGATAATCCTCCTTCACTCATAGACCCCTTTTGTGGTGGAGGTGCTATACCGCTGGAAGCTCAACGCCTGGGATTAGAAGCCTATGCCTCTGACTTGAATCCAGTGGCTGTTCTGATTACCAAGGCACTTATTGAAATACCAGCTAAGTTTGTCGGAAAACCTCCGGTGAATCCGGATTCAAAGAAAGGTACCGGTAGTACTGCTGGCTGGAGAGGTGCTTCAGGTTTGGCAGCTGACGTGCGTTTCTACGGCCAATGGATGCACAATGAGGCGTGGAAGCGTATTGGTCATCTGTATCCCAAAGGACCAAATGGGGAGACAGTCATCACTTGGCTATGGACAAGAACAGTAAAATGCCCCAATCCTGCATGTGGTACTCAAATGCCTTTAGTGCGGTCCTTCTGGCTATCCACGCAGAAAGGCAAAAGGGCTTGGGTAAAACCTATCTTGGATTTAGATAACAAGACAGTGCGGTTCGAAACGAGTATAAGTGACAGTGATGCACCACAAGGAACAGTCAACCGTTTGGGAGCTCGCTGTATCCTATGTGGTACGGCAGTATCCTTTGACTACATTAGAGCAGAGGGTAAAGCAGGATGCATAAATAGGCGGTTAATGGCAATGGTTGGTGAGAACCAACACGGACGTATCTATTTGTCTCCAGACAATAATCACGAAAGTATCGCGGTTTCTGCTGATCCTGACTGGATTCCCGATACAGAGTTACCAGAACAAGCGCTCGGATTTCGTGTTCAATTATATGGTATTTCGAGGCATGCAGAACTTTTCACAAGCCGTCAGCTTGTATTCCTCTCTGTGCTATGTGATCTAGTAGAGGAGGCCCATCTTCAGGTTATTGAACACTCTGGGAGAGATGAAGAATATGCTAATGCGGTTACCACTTACTTAGGTCTAACAGCAAGTAAAATAGTTGATTCATGTAATGCATTCTGTCGCTGGCGGTCCGATCATGCTACAGCAACCAACCTGTTCGCTCGTCCCACATTGTCCATGCTATGGGACTTTGCCGAGGTAAACCCATTTCAATTTGTCAACTACGCAGATCTTGCATCTAAGAGTGCAGCCGTATTGGAAACACTCAGCTTAGGGAAGTTGCATAGTGTACCAGCTGGAGCAGTCAGTCAACTGGACGCCACACAAGCGCTTCCAGTTTCTATACCAGCTCTCATTGCCACTGACCCTCCATATTACGATAATATCGGTTATGCAGACCTCTCTGATTTCTTTTATATATGGCTCCGTCGCATGTTGAAGAGCATTTATCCTGAATTGTTTTCAACCTTGCTAACACCAAAGAATCAAGAGCTTATAGCATCACCATACCGATTTGACGGAAGCAAACAGAAAGCAAAGGAGCATTTCGAAAATGGACTCGAGAAAAACTTTGTGCTTATGCGAACAAAGGCTGCCTCGGAGTATCCAGTTACACTCTATTATGCTTTCAAGCAAGCTGAGAATGACAATGGTAGCGACGCAAATAGTAAATCAGAAGTTCCTACTCTTGCACAGGCATCCACAGGCTGGGAGACCATGCTTCAGGGCCTGTTAAGTGCTGGCTTTCAGATTACGGCTACTTGGCCAATGAGGACAGAGCTAGGTACGAGGATGCGTGGGATTTCGTCTAATGCCCTTGCTTCATCAGTCGTACTTGCTTTTAGACTCAAGCAGAAAGATGCGCCAATTGCTACACGAAGGGAATTTTTGGCTGCCTTGCGAAAGGATTTACCTCAAGAATTGAGAGTACTCATGAATGGTCGGGTAGCCCCGGTTGATCTAGCGCAGGCATCCATTGGCCCAGGAATGGCCATCTTTTCTCGCTACAGCAAGGTACTAGAGGCGAATGGTTCAGCCATGACGGTGAGAACCGCTCTTCAGGAGATTAATTATTTCCTAGAAGACTACCTAGCACAGCAGGAGGGAGACCTAGACGTAGAGAGCCAGTTCTGCGTTGTTTGGTTTCAACAATATGGCTCTAGAGAAGGCCCCTTTGGAGAGGCGGATGTGCTGTCAAGAGCTAAGGATGTCAGTGTTGATGGTCTGGCTCGTCTTGGTCTGGTCGATGCTGAAAGAGGTAAAGTACATCTAACCCTGCGAGAGAGTTATGAAGATGATTGGGATCCCAGAAATCAGTCGCGGATCACTGCTTGGGAAGCTTGCCAACGCCTAGTGTGGAGCCTGAATGAGAACGGGGAGCAGGAAACAGGTCGCTTGGCAAGACGATTGGGTGGTGTAGCTGAGCAAGCAAGACAACTGGCATATCGTCTCTACGGTATTGCTGACCGTAAGGGATGGGCTGAAGAGGCTTCCGGCTATAACGCTTTAGTATCTTCTTGGTCTGAAATACAAAAGGCAGCCGCTGCTGCCGCTGAGGAAGCTCAAGGGAGGATGATGTGACATGGTTACTAAACTAACACCTTGGAAAGATGCTATAACACCACACCCAGATGTAGCTTCTGGTAGATATCTGCAGGCAGAATTTGCTGCTGACTTAGCTCAGGTACTTGAGGGTCGTGCTGATCCTGAGTACCAAGCTCCTGTCGAGTTCTATAATCGCACCTACATAACCTCCGGAATCAGGGGTCTGTTACGCTCAGCACTGGAGCGTCTTACTGGAAGTTGTGGCGAACCAGTAATCCAACTCAAAACCTCCTTCGGCGGCGGCAAGACACACAGTATGCTGGCGCTTTATCACCTGCTATCTGGTAATAAGCAACTGCTGAAGCTCAATCCGATTAAAGACTTATTAAAAGAAGTTGAGCTGGAAACTATCCCTAAGGCGGCATGTGCAGTGTTGGTTGGAACATACCTGGATCCGACAAGAGGGCAGCCTAAGGAGGAACTCGGGGGAGGTGAACTACGTACTTTATGGGGCGAGATGGCTTTTCAGCTCGCCGGGGTGAAGGGCTATCGTCTAGTCGATGAAGCAGACGCTAGTGGGAATGCTCCAGGTGGTAGGACTCTTGACCAACTGTTCAGTATGGTCGGCCCGTGTGTAATCTTAATAGATGAGCTAGTAGCATATATACGCAATATTGGACGAAGCCGTGGTCTACCTGGAGGAACCTTTGATTCTAACATGACATTCATACAGAATCTAACTGAATCCCTAAAAAGGGCTCCGAATGCTGTACTGGTTGCTGCCATACCGGAATCAAACATCGAGGTTGGTGGCCCAGAGGGTCTGCAGGTTCTACAACGTGTTGAGAAGACCTTTGAGCGTATATCAATTACCTGGACACCAGCAGAGGCTTACGAATCTTTTGAAATTGTTAGACGTAGGCTTTTTAGCGAGATACAAGATGAAGGCGCTAGGGAATCAACATGTGCTGCTTTTAGTCGCCTTTATCGCAGCAATTCAAATGATTTTCCAATCGAGTGCCGAGAGGTTGAATATGAAAGGCGGATGCAGGCCAGTTACCCAATTCATCCTGAAGTCTTTGATCGCCTATACGATGATTGGTCAACCTTGGAACGATTCCAGCGGACAAGAGGTGTCCTAAGGCTGATGGCAGCTGTTATCCATCAACTATGGCAAGCAGGTGATGCCTACCCAATGATTATGGCAGGCTCCCTTCCCCTGTATGCTCCTCCGGTAAGAGATGAATTACTGAGATACCTTAATGACCAATGGACTCCTGTATTAAACGAAGTGGATGGCCTAGAATCTGAAGCTGCCCGAATTGATAGTGAAAACCAAAGATTTGGCCAAATTCAGGCTGCCCGACGCCTTGCACGTACGGCATTTTTAGGAAGTGTGCCATTCAAGGCTACACGAGGTATTGAAGACGTGCGTGTTCGGCTTGGTGTTGTACAACCGGATGAATCAATATCTACCTATAATGATGCACTTGGACGCTTGCAGCAACGGCTTCAGTTTCTATACACATCTGGTCAAGGTAGATATTGGTTTGATGTACAGCCTAATTTAACTCGTACTGTGGCCGATCGCTCATCACGTGTTTCAGAAAAAGAAATATATCACCATCTTGAAGATGAACTGATTGGAATTATACGTAGTAAAGGTGATTTTGCTGGCATACATGTATGTCCTGAGAATACAGCGGACGTTCCGGATGAACCAGCGGCTCGCTTAGTAGTTCTCTCTCCTAGTTATCCCCACAAGCGTGCTAATGGTGAAAGTGCTGCTTTAACCCAGGCAAAACAAATTTTGGAGAATCGAGGTAACTCACCAAGACGCTATAGGAACATGTTGGTCTTTGTTGCTGTTGATGAAGATGCCATCCAGATTCTAACGGACGAAACCAGACGCTATTTAGCCTGGCTTTCGATTCAGAAGGATTCCTTGGCATTGAACCTTGACAGAGCGCAGGAAAGACAAGTTAAAGAGGCTGTCGACAAGGGAGATAGGACTATTGCTGCTCAGCTTGACTCTGCTTATCAATGGGCCCTATCACCTAAACAAGAAGGAACCGGCCCACTTGAATGGGAAACTATCTTGTTGAAGGGTAATGACCTTGGGTCGACGGGAGGATTAGTACAACGTGCATCGTATAGATTACAGAGCCAAGAGCTTCTCATTACAAGCTGGTCTCCAATTCATTTGTGTCGAGAATTAGACCAGTATTTATGGAAAGAAGGGCAATCTCATATTAGTGTCAAACAGCTCTGGGAATACTTTGCCACATATCCATATCTCTCAAGACTTAGAGACCACGATGTTCTTTTAATGACTATTAAAGCAGGTGTTGTAACACGCGATTTCTTCGGATACGCAACTGGAGTTAAAGAAAAGAAAGGGTCAGAAGCCCCAGATTACATAGGACTTACATTTGGGGGAATACCCCCTGGTGTTTACTATGATGAGAGCAGCGTATTAGTGAGGCCAAAAGTCGCTGAAAAAAGCATAAGAAAGGCTGAGATGACCAGTGAAGAAGGTACTCAAGTTAAAACTGGTGAGACTGGAACGAAAGAGGAAGTAGAAGATAGGGTCGTTGTAAAAGCACCAAAGCGATTTTATGCTACCGTTCGCCTGAACCCAATGAGAATGTCAAGTGAAGCTGGAACCATTGGTCAGGAAGTTATACAACACTTACAAGCACTGCTTGGTGCAGATGTCCAAATTACCCTAGATATTGAGGCGAATGTACCAGAAGGTGTTCCGGACCAAATCATTCGAATTGTGTCTGAAAACGCTCGGACTCTAAAATTTGAGAGCTTCGGATTTGAGGAAGAATAATCATTGCATTCGGACACTGCAGTTTGCCGTAACTTAGCTTCCGATATGCCGCGCGCCCAATTCTTCTATTTCTTTTCGAGACCGAACCACATTTTGGGGTAAACCAACAACCTTTGACTCTGAATAGGCATTACTACTAACTATCGTCCTTACTTGCTTTCCAATACTGCGACTATACTGGGTAAGGTCTTCCATTATTCTTAGTTGCTTAGCGTATAGGTCTACTATTGGCTTGAGCAAAGTTACCACCTGCTTGACTGCGTCTTCCACTTCACTCAGTCTCTGCTCAGTGGCTAGTCGAGCAGGTGTGTCTTGGGTAGTAGTCATCTGGTGGACAAACGTTTTGTGTCCCCTCAAACCTTGGGTATTCTTAAATTCTCTTCCGCAAATTTCACACTTAACACTCATTAGATTCCTCCTTAATAATTATGTTTTCTCGTTTAAGAGAGAAGCCGGATAAAACTTCAGGCTATCATCAAAATCTACTGAACGGGTATACCGCTGCACCATTTCCAGGGATTCCCATCGTCCTAGATCTTTAATGGTCATGGTGTCTACTCCGGCTTTCCGAAGCAGACAGGCAAAGGTTCTCCTTAATGAATGAGCGTTACAGGTTATGCCTGTCTCTTTCTCAAGCCTGCGGAGCATCGAAGCGATTCCCCATCCAGTCAGCCCCCAAATGTTGCTATCGCCAGGTTGGTACTCCTGTAGCCAGGCTCTCAGGTATTTTTCTGTCAGGTCACCGAATGCTGCATAAGCTTCCTTCCTCCCTTTTCCCAGTATTCGAATAGTCCTGTTTGACCAGTTGATATGTCCAAGTAGAATATTCGCAAGCTCCGATAACCTTAATCCGCTCTCAACGAACAGGGCAACAATGGCTTTATCCCTTACGGAAGCCGCTTTTTCGATAAGGATAAGCACCTGCTCTTTTACTAACGCAGGAAATATAGGTTTACCCAGGATTGGAGCTGGCATACCCTCCATTGGATTCGGAATGCCGTACTCACGGTTCAACCATTTATAGAGAGCTTTGATTGCCCGGTATGAAGCATGACGATTTCCCAATCCGTATTTATTAGGAGGAATAGTATTCAAGTACCGTTGTATATCTTGGCGGGTGGCATGCAGGATATCGACAGCACGGACTAACTTTGATAAGCGCTCACGATAATACCTGAAGGTCTTCGGGCTTACCCCCATTGATTCCCGCGATTGCAGGAATAACTCTAGGTAGTCCTTGTCCTCCACTTTGTGGCGCTTTAAATAGTCTCTTAGCGACATATAACGCTCTTGCAATAATGTTTGTGCCAACCGTGAGCTTACATAACGCACGCTCCAGCTATAAATATGATATACTAGATTTAGAATATGAGGGGACGAATAATGTCTGTTAAATGGTTAAACTCTGGCTAATTTAGGGATAAAAAATGAAACCACGGAAACCTAGTTGGTTTATAACGAATGTGCCTTGGGAGACCAAAAAGACAATCTGGAAACTCTGGGAATCCGGAGTTACTATTATCGATACACTTGCCTATCTTGATGAGGATTCGCAAGTACACCCTGTGTTTAGTCGGCATACAATCACCAGAGTGAGAAAGGAGTTAACAAAACTTCCTCTCGGTAAAATCACACAGCTACTATCTGAACTACCAGAAATAAAAGAATTTGTTGTAGAACTCAGACCTGACTACGCAGAGTATGAGTTGCATGAAGAGGAACAACGAGTTCAAGATTCTAACGAGCTTACGACTACAGCCTTAGTAATTGCTTCCAATCTTGGGAAATATCGCAATGAGAACGCTGCTTATCGAGGTACTGCTATGGATACGGTGGGAGAACTAGTATATGGAGGCCAGTGGATAGGTGAACAACTGGCTAAGTTGGGAGACGTAGATAGGGCTTCAGCCGCCGAACTGCTGAAGCAACTGAAAGAGGAAGGGGAATTTCTTGAATTGGTAGCTATTGAGGATTGGGCTGAATTGACAGACGATAAAATTACCGAGAACTTTATTCAGCGACTTATCGCTAGAGCACACAGAGGTAATTTCTAGAGTGTATATCTTACAATTATTAATGAAAGTGACAGCTAATTTTGAAGCTAGTATATTTATAGCTGTAGATAATATACGCTAACTGTTGACATACCTCCTTGAATGGTGTATTATTTTAGATGAGGAGTCAATTCTTGACTGCGCAGCAAGTTTGATACCTCAATGAATTGGAAAGGAGGTATCATGGGTAAAGGAAAAGGTGGTAGCAGCTCGGCCAACCGTAATAACCAGAGAGCGAATGTCCATAATCCCAACAGCCCTGCCCACAAAGCGGCGAGAGACAACCGTAGCACGCAGCTTAACCCTAATAGTGCTGCCTATCGTAGCTCTCGGCAGGGTAAGTAAAGGATTAGGATAGGGGATATGGCTCCAGGTCTCTAACAGGAGGAAGTCTAGTGACACCGAAGAAAAGCGGGAAAAAAGGAATATACGAATTTATGCCGTCCAGTATAGTGGAAATCCGCAAGCGCCTGAAATTATCTCAGGCTGCTATGGCGGATCTTTTGGATGTTCCTCCTAATACCCTTTCGCGGTGGGAGACCGGAGCCACTGTCCCCGACGCCAATTATCTTGCGCTAGTATACTCAGTAGCAAAAGAACACAATATTACACCGGTTTTCTTCGGCATACGTCGGGAATCGCAGCAGACTCAAAAATCTCGCTATAGATTAATCGTAATGTGGGATTTTCAGACCCTAGGAGTACCTGCAGACCAGGTTACTCAAGCTGACACCTGGATTAGAACAGAAGTGCAAAGGAGATTCAGTGGGGTAAGCTTTCAGTTATTAAAAGCGTTTACGTACCCATATCAATCAAACGCGGCAGATATACTGGAAGACCTTGGTTGGCGTGTGTGGGAAGATGACACCGGCATAAGAGATGAAATCATTGACCAGTCACGTAGCGATAGCGGGCAGGAACCCACTGGTACTATACTGGTGTTAATTACGCGGGACAATGGTTTTACTGACCTAATAGATGACCTGAAAGCACAGGGTGTACGGGTTTACCTGGTAGCTCCAGAATACTCGAGCCAAGAACTTATTGAGAAGGTAGGCCGCAGGCGCTGGATTCAATGGGAAAGAAGTGACTTTCCACTTTTGCCTTTACTATATTGAGCTATAGGAATAACGTATAATGATTCATTAAATAGTGAGGGAGGGCCACGATGAGTGTCATAGATAACTTAGACTATAAGTCACCACTTATGCCGATTAAAGGATTATCTGAGTTAATCCCGGGCCCTTTAAGCAATTCTATAAGCAATTTTCGTAAGTATATCGCTTTAGCTAAGAGTAACATCATAGTAGGATCCTCTAAGATAGTACCGGGAGAACTAGGTTATCTTGCTAATAGAGATCTCCACAAAGGTGAAGAGGTATTTACAGTATTTGGTACGATAATTGGCCATCAAACAGAACAGCACTCTATTCAAATAGGATACGGAGTCCACATTGACCCACATACATATGGCGGACGTTACGTAAACCATCACTGCGAAGGAAATCTTATTATTAGATGGGATAATAGAGGGCTGCACCATTTCATAGCTTCGAAAGATATAAAGGTGGGCCAGGAAATATCCTATTCATATTGGAGAACCGAGCTTGAATGGAGTGAACCCGCTTCGGAGAATAAAGTTCGGTGTTCGTGTGGTTCACCAAATTGTACTGGTAATATATTATCCTTCCGTCAACTCTCACGTATGGAGAAAAAAAAGGCTTTTACGGAAGGTGGTATTGCGTGGTACCTATTTCAAGAGCTTGGAAGACCTGCAACATAAAATACATAAAGATTTGTGTAATTAAAGGTAATAAGTCCCATTTCCTTGTAAAGCTGAATGAAAATCCCTTATCTTCCACTCACTGAATAAAGAAGAGGAGGGAAAATGAAACACAAAATGGAGCAACTTTGGATTTGGTTGGTCAGCAGACCACTTGAACAAAGAATTCGAGCAGGAATTCTAACAGGTGGGTTTATATTCATCCTAATATATGTCCTATTATTTCTCCGTCAAAAGGAAGTATTTCTAGGTATAATCGCCTACTTTGGCTTTTGGCTTACTACTGAGACCTACTTGTGGAGTAAAAAAATTGAGAGATCACGCTTTGGCAATGAGAAAAGGCATGAATTCATTACTAACAAGATATTTACGGATATTCAACGTAGAATAGAACACGACGATCCCGAATTACAGATAGTATTGGCCACTTTGAATATCGAAGATCCAAGTCCCTATGAAGTTGAGTTTTTCTCCCGCAGTTATAAGGACAATATTAAAGATAACCCAGATGTATGTATGCAACGTCTGCATGAGGATTTCGACAATTACCTCAACTGGATGGAAGGTCTAGCAGTTTTGTGGAAAAAGGGGCTAATAGATGATGATGAACTCAAAGGACTTTGGAGCTACTACATGAAAAGACTAAGGGAGGCCGAAATAAATGAGGACACCTTGAAACAATATCTTAAAGATGTTTGGAAGTATGATGAGGTAAATGTTAAGCAGTTTTGTGGTTTACGTAGAGAGCAAATCCAAAACAAACCTGCAACATGTCCCATAGAGAATAAGTTTATAGATCCGATTACAAGACCCATTTGGTTTTATATAAACAATCCGCTTTATGATTTTGAATTGACGCTAGTGGAATTAGCTAAGCACTGTCACGAACTTACGAGAAAAACTCAAGTTAAAAAACTTGATTAGAGAAATTAGACTAAAAGTTAAGCAGTTTGTTAAGCAAAATTGAGGCTAAAATCGCGAATTTTGTTAAGCAAACTGCTGAGTATACTGAGTAGCTGAAAGGAGAACCGTTAAAAATGAGGAAAATTAGCCTCAAAAATGGTGAGCCGCGGAGGACTCGAACCTCCAACCGGCTGATTAAGAGTCAGCTGCTCTGCCAGTTGAGCTAGCGGCCCATGCTTAACAAGTCTATCATTTATACTAAAATCAGGCAAGAATTGCTACTTTTGATACTTGACATATATACAAATGGCTGAAATAATTTTTAATAAAGGGAATAATCAGACAGAATAAATACGGAAGAGATAAGAACTCTTCCGTAACCTTTACGTCTGTATTCTGAATATTATGCTATTAAGGCCAGTATACCTTAAAGAAATGTACCCGTAATGGAGTTATAAATGGGAGCCGATGAAAAGAGAACTCTGCGCCAGCAGAAATTTCTTCAGGAGACCGGAGACCTTACCGAAAGCTTGAAGCAGTCAAATAGGTTGCTAGCTAAAACCAGTGAAAGGCTTAAAAAAGAGGTCGCCAGGCGTAAACAGGCGGAGGAACTGTATAGAATCCTGGCTGAAAGCTCGCCGGTTGGTATCTACATTGTTCAGGACAACAAGTTTCAGTTTGTTAATCGCCAGTTCCAGGAATACAACGGTTACACTGAGAAAGAACTACTTAAGATGGACCCTTTAGACCTTGTCTATCCTGAAGACCGAGATGGTGTCAGACAAAACGCAATTCAGATGCTGAAAGGAGATACGACCACTCCCTACGAGCTCCGGGTAATTAATAAGGATGGTACGATAAAGTGGGCTATGGAGACGGTCAGCTCGGTTGTCTATGAGGGGAAACGAGCTACTCTCGGTAACTTCATGGATATCACCAATCGAAAGCGTGTTGCGGCAGAGCTGGAGTTAAGGGCCCTGCTTCTGGACAGCGCCAGTGACTCAATCGTTTTGCACACTCCTGCTCCTGATGCGGTCATAGTCTATGCAAATGAGCAGTATTGTAAATCACACGGCTACAGCCGCGAAGAAATAATAGGAATGAATATTCGCCAGGTGGACCGTCCACTATCTGATGAACGCATTGAGTTTATAATAACAGAGATGGAGCAAAAAGGTGCGGCTGCATTTGAAGCCACTCATACCCGTAAAGACGGGTCGATAATCGAAGTGGAAGTACATGCCCGGCCTATTATTTCAGGTGGAACCAATTATGTTCTGAGTGTAGAGAGGGACATTACAGAACGCAAGAAGGCACAAGCAGCCCTCGCCGAAGAAGCAACCCGCCGTCGTATCCTTATCGATGGGTCCAGAGATGGGATTGTTGTCCTTGACCAGGACGGAAATGTATATGAGTCTAACAAGCGATTTGCCGAGATGCTCGGATATACCCCGGAGGAAGTCAGTCAGCTCCAGGTGTTCGATTGGGAGTTTCTCTTTCCAAAAGAGCAAGTGATTGAAATGATCCGGACTGTTGATGAGGCTGGCGACCACTTTGAAACGCAACACCGCCGCAAGGATGGTACTATTTATGATGTTGAAATCAGCACCAACGCTGCTTATTTCGGGAAGCAGAAGCTGATTTTTTGCGTGTGCCGCGATATTACCGAACGCAAGCAGGCTGAGCAAAAGATAGCCGAACTTTATGAAAATGAGAAAGAATTACGCCAGAATCTGGAAGAAGAGATAGCATGGCGTGTGGAATTCTCCAGAGCGCTGGTCCATGAACTGAAAACACCTCTCACCCCGATTTTAGCCGCCGGTGAGTTACTTTTTGACGAAATTCACGAGGAATCTTTGCTCAAGCTGATTGAAAATATTCGCAGAAGTGCCAATAGGATGAGTACCAGAATTGATACACTGCTTGACCTGGCAAAGGGCGAGATGGATATGCTCGAACTCGATTGCAGTACTGTGGACCTGTTAAATCTGATTAACCAGGTATACGATGAGATGTCCCCGCTTGCTTCCCGACAACAACTGTCTCTTTCTCTTGATATACCCCATTCATTACCTTCCATCTGGGCTGATGAGAGCCGCCTGGAGCAGGTTTTTACCAATCTTCTGACCAATGCCTTTAAATGGAGTCCGGAAGGAAGCAAGGTAACCTTAAAAGCTCAAAAACAGGATTCTGCTGTTAGAGTAGAGGTCAGTGACTCCGGTCCTGGGGTAGCCAGGGAAAACCGGAAGAAGATTTTCGAAGCATACTACCGCGTGAAGAGCGACACACCGCGCCGTGGCGGACTCGGACTTGGACTGGCCCTGTGCAAGACAATTGTAGAAACGCACGGTGGGAAGATAGGGGTGAGTAGTGAAAAAGGCAAAGGCAGCACCTTCTATTTCACTTTACCTCTCGGTACCGCCGATGCCTAGAAATCTCTGGACTTTATCTTCCGGCTCCCAACAAGACTCCATAAGTCACCGGCACGATTATCTACTGTGCTTGTACGTCTGCTCTTACTACAGCGTTATTTGATGCTGGCCTTCAAGTCCTGACGGCCTGTCATTGCCGCGGCGGTATCAAGGAAATCCTTTACTGAGTCACTCCGGTCTCTCAATTCCCGCAACTCGAGCCCGATTGGACTTATAAAAGCCGGCCTATCCGCATATGTGCCGTGAAAGGCAAAGTAAGCTTGGTTAAGCTTCCTGATATAGTAGCCTTCTGAAGCAAGGTACTGCCGTTTCTGGTCCATGTATTCCTCGGCAAGCTCGATTTCTCCCCGGGCAAGGTATTCATCAACCGTTTTCCTTATTCCCCTCATCTCCAGGTTAAAATCAAATCCCTGTTCTGTAGTCTGATTGGCACCTGGTTCACCATATTCAGAATAGTATTTCTCATATACAATCGAGCCAATCTCATCACTAACCATACCGACCAGAGTCTCATTCATAGTAGCGATTTCATAATTCCGGGAGATACCGGAAGTATCAAGCACATAGCGAAAACCGAGCGGTTTAAAAGCAAGGTATAGATGCAGCCACTCCTCGATAATGGTATTTATGGCATGCCGCAGGTTTGACTGGCTATCGACAAGGGAAGGATAGGTAGCGATGCCGCCAATCTCCGTTACCAGTGAGGAGACTCCTAGCTCATCAGCCTTTTCTTCAATTGCCTCTTTTTCATCGGTGACAAGACCGGACTTCAGGGTGAATTCTCTTATCGACTCTATTCTGTCTCTCGGCGAAATAACAAGCAAGGAGGGTAGCTGCTCAAGCCTGAAATTCACCGGCGGAAAAGTGGACTCCGAATCCGTAAACGGATTAAAGATACCCTGCTCAGCCAGAGTGTCTCTTACCTGCCCTTCCATTATTTCCTCTACCACTTCAATCAAAGCCGTTTTCCGTTCCTGGAGCCTGTCCAGTTCGTCTTCCATTATCGCCGGGTCTATCTTTTCATTTCCGGTTACAGCCATTCCTATCTCCGATTTCAGAGCTTTTATCCTTTTAACACAGTCGAAATACTCGATAACGAGTTGAATTTCATCATCGGTTTCCTCCTGCTTGCCGGAAAACCACCTGCCGATTTCCTGTGTCAGGGCTTCTGACTCCCATCCGGCAATACTGAAGCGGTACGGATTAACTATTGAATTCAGGCGGGCATCAAAACTCCGGCTGGAAGCACAGCCGGTACTGAGAAGGGGAATTATTAATAAACCTGCAAGGATAATCGGTTTCATTTCTCTATAATAGCAGTATATCAACCTCTGGCTGTCAAAGAGAAGCGCTCCCATCAATATTTGCCCCGGTTTTGGGAGGTTTATCAAGGAGAGCGCATATAAAACCGGCTCCAAGCAGGATAAGGGCGATTATAAAAACAGGGATATAGCTGCCATAATTATCAAAGATAAAAGCGGCAAGCAGAGGGCTGCCGGCACTGAAAATTGTTGTTACCGGAGTGGTAAAGCCCAGAATCCGGGCATAATGAGTTCGACCAAAGTAAGCCCCAAACAGGATTGGTAGCGCCACTATTATTCCCCCGCAGCTAATTCCGGTGATGACGGTATGCAGGTAAATGAGGGGGAGAATCCTGGCATTCATCAGGATGGCGATACCGACTGCAATCCCGATAAGACAGACGGCGGCAATATGCCTGATTTCATACCTCGTGCCGAGAGCACCACTGGCAAGCTGCCCGATGATTGACATCCCGGCAAGTAAGCCGGCAACCGTAGCCGCCGTTATTGGAGCATACCCCAGGTCCTGTAGATATGCCACCTGGTGGATAGTCAGGAAATTCAGGGTAAACATTGTTGTTGAGGCGAAGGCTAATGTCAGCCAGAAAGCCCGGGTCCGCAGGGCATCACCGGTCTTCCAGTCCACTGGTGTCTGATAAACCCGGCTGTGAGCCGGATTCTCTGATTCAGATTCTATGGTCGGGTCTTCCGCCCTTCCATCAGGCGTCTGTCCCATATCTTCAGGATTGTTCCTGACAAGTAATCCACCGGCAACAACAGCCAGCAACAGGTGGATCCCTGAGACGTACATCCAGGCAGGACGCCAGCCCTGGATGGAAATAATCCAGCCCAGTAACGGGGAAAAGATAAGACCGCCTACACCCCCTGAAGCAGAAATCAGGCTAATAGCCAGCGCCCTTCTCCTGACGAACCAGTTTGTTATAATCGAGTTAGCAGCGATGAATGAACCAAAGGACTGACCGGCGCCCATCAAGACGCTGTAAAAGAGATAGACCTGCCAGATTTCACTGACCCGGGACATCCCCAGGGCACCGAGGACAATAACGATATTACCGAAAATCATGTTTCTCCTCGGGCCGAATTTAACGACACTAATCCCGACAAGCGGACCCAGCAGACCCATAACTATCCAGAAAGCAGTATAAGGTGCCGAAAGGAATGACCGGCTCCAGCCAAGGTCATCAGACATGTTAGGCAGGAATACGCCGTAGGCAATTACAACGTTACCCAGTGTGCTGCATATAGCCAGCATTGCTCCGGCAAGTGCCAGCCACCCGTAGAATCTCTGCTGCTTCAATGGTGTGGGAACCATGCCAACTCTTTCTAGGAAGAGGGGAAACTTCTAAGGAGAGCCTGCAAGAGAGGACTCTGGTTATTCTAGCACAAAGGCGTAGCAGTTAAAAAGACGCAGGTATATCAGACTCTATTATATCCTGCTTGTTGATGTCATTGAAAGCCAGGGATACAGACCGGATAAAATCGTATGGTACTATTCGGTTTTGGTTGGTATAAATTTGTCACCCCCTTTATCCTCCTCAAACAGTACCCGTTTATTGTCGATATTATATTATTGTTTGAGGGGCAAGGGGTGAGGTAAAGAAAAACAACCAGATACAAACAGAACCCAACCGTGGTTCTTCTCAATCTTAGTTGGAGACCCTTCGACAAGCTCAGGGTGAGTGGGAATGTGTGCCGCTCAGGGTGCGTGGGAATGTGTGCCGCTCATGGTGAGCCGTTAGCCTGTCCTGAGCGAAGCCGAAGGAAACCACAGCGGCGAAAGAAATATTGATCTTTATTGTTGCCTGTGCAACCATGATTAAGTAAAAGGAAATCGTAGGTAGTGTATCATTTTGAAATGCTTGAGCGTTGACAATGCTTGAGCGACAATGATACGCTTAAAGTATGGCAAAGCGTAAGAAGAAAGAACACGATTTCGCAATAACGGCTTTCCGTGTCGTTCAAGAGGCTACTGGACAAAATGAACCTGACTATTCTGCGTTAGGTCGCAAAGGTGGTTTAAAAGGCGGTAAGGCTAGAGCAGAAAAATTAACCCCTGAAAGACGAAGTGAGATAGCTAGAAAAGCTGCTCAAGCTAGGTGGAAGAAGGGGGAAGCTTCTTAGTATCTTTAGCCCTTTTAAGTTGTTTAATTGGTGGTTCGGGCGGCAAATCTTCGGGCATTGTGCCGCTTAGTTTTTCTATTGTTTGCCTTACTTCTTTCCCCACGAAATTATGTACTTGTTCTGCTTGTTTCTGACCATTAGCTCGCTCGCTTTTTAATCTTAACTCAGTTTGTGTAATTCTAAATTCGTTTGCTGCCAGTTCTGCCCGCCCTATACGGTCTAATAAGTCTTCTTTAGGCTCTATTCCTTTTACCTCTTTTATCTCTGATAACCTTAGACCACCATACAAGCCCTGATAACCAGCATCATGGAAAAAGGCGTAATTTTCTATTCCGACACTTTTAGCTGCACTGTTTAGGTCTTTATTCGCATCTCTCACCCTATCCCTAAGCATAAGGCGGTCTTCGGTTTCATTAAGTTGTTCTGTCAATTCTTGTTTACGAGTTTGAATGGCAAAATAGGCTTGTGCTACTGCTATTTCAGGCTTTGATGGGTCGCCATTCATGGCAATCAAATAACAAGCGTACCGTGTTAGAACTACATCATCTATTTTTCTTTTTGCCGTACTTCCTAGAGCCACCATTTTGGCGATGTCGCCAAAATGGTGGCGGGATATGCCACCCGAGCTTTCACATGCCATCTTAGCTCGTTCAATCGCATCTTTAAATTTGCGCCACTCAACATACCCTAGTAATTTTTGCAAATCTCTTGCATGCCAATAATCAAAACCCTTGGAATCTCTGTGCTTAATTTCGTCTAGAAATCTTACGGTATTTTCCCTGACGTATATGAGTTCATTATCTTCCATATACTCCTGCCTCTTTAGTTTTATTTATTAATTATAGCACAAATTGGCAAATATACAAAGTGCCATACTTGAAAAATATGCAATGCCATATTATACTTGGTTTATAGCTAGGAGGTGCTATATGACTTACAGAAGAAGTATTGAAAGGCGCATAGAAAAAGAACAGAACAAAATAAAAGAATTACAAGACGAGATTAATCGTTCTGAACTATTTATCCAAGGTTTGCAAGAGGCACTTAGAATATTACCTAAGGATAACAGCCGAACTCCTAGAAAGGGGAGGGGAGAGATACGTGAAGGCAGTGACATGGCAAAAGTACGAGACCTCATAAAGCAGACAGGGAGACCCATGAGAATTGAAGAAATTGCGATTGGTCTTGGAAGACCCAATACAAAAGCTAATAAAATGTCTCTTGCTGGCTCTCTCGGCAGGTTAGTAAGAAAAGGAATAGTATTTAATCGCCCTCAAGCTAATACCTTCTCTCTTATTGGAGTGAAAGTAGATGAACTTCCTCCAGATTTCGGTGCTGAAGAAATACCAAATGATGATATTCAATTTTAATTGAAACTGAACAAAAAATATGTGTATAATGCTTGACAAATGCTTGAGCGTATGCTATAATTTAATCAGTTAGAATAAAGGAATGAGAAATGAATAAGCTGAATTTAGAACGCCAAGCACAAATCATAAAAGTCCTCTGCGAAGGTAACTCAATACGCAGCACTGCTCGTATAACCAATTCTGCTGTCAACACAGTGGTCAAGCTACTTAGAGAAGTAGGTGCTGCCTGCCTGAATTATCAGGATGAAGTTATGCACAATCTACCGTGCAAGAAACTCCAATGTGACGAAATCTGGAGCTTTGTTTATGCCAAAGCCAAGAATGTGCCAGAAGAATACAATGGCAAGTTTGGCTACGGTGATGTTTGGACTTTCACAGCTATTGATGCTGATTCAAAACTAATCCCTGGCTGGTTTGTGGGGCTTCGGAATGTGGATTGTGCTTATGCTTTCATTAATGACTTGAAAAGCAGGTTAGCTTATAGAGTCCAGCTAACTACCGATGGACACGGAATGTATCTTGAAGCTATTGAACGCTCTTTCGGGGCTGACATAGATTACGCTATGTTAGTCAAAATTTATGGGCAAGACCCCGAACCTGAAAGGCGTTATAGTCCAGCTAAGTGCATTGGGGCTGATAAGAGGATTGTGCAGGGTAAACCAGATACTAAGGCAATTTCAACAAGCTATGTAGAACGGCAAAACCTTACAATGAGAATGAGTATGCGTAGATTTACTAGATTAACTAATGCGTTCTCAAAGAAATTGGAAAATCATATCCTTGCTCTGGCTCTCTACTTCATGTATTACAATTTCGCAAGACCACATAAGAGTCTCGCTAATCCATATCCAAGAACACCAGCTATGGCATCAGGATTAACGAATCATATTTGGACTATTGAAGAAATAGTGGGGATATTGGATAAGAGAGTTACTATTTAATGGGTGTGTGTCTTACTGTACCATCTGCAAATGCGTGAATAATATCCAGTTTCTCCGTGCGACCGAAAGAACGTTCACGTGTTATCATCGCTGGGTGACATACTTCAAGGTCTCTAGTATTAATCTTAAATAAATAGGTAATATTTTGCTTTGAAGTTTTTGCTTCTATATCGACATTTATTGGGAACTTAGATATAAATTTATCCAGCAAATCCGTAGACCTCTATCTCATTATCATCTATTTTGCGATATAAATATGGCTTATTATCTATCACAGAAAGGTAAAACTTATCTAGCTCCATCAACTTAGGATTCAAGACCACTGAATCATGTTCCGTAATGATTTCTTTTTCAGGTATATCTCTTACCCTGTATAGATTTTCCGTAAAACGCCACTCCCCTTTGTTATATAATTGTTTTGGTTCAAGTAATGTTGATGTTCCACTCATAACACTGCCTCCATCATCTTTCCAAATTCTTCTGCCTGATTCTTACATAAATTGAAAGAATACAATATGAATTCTTTCATATTGTCCACTGAATAATTAATTATTCGTGACTCACTAGCCTCTGTGTTAAGAAAAAGAAATAATGTAGGATGTCCCTTTTTAATTGTAAATACTTTAAACATGTTTTGCAATTGAGATATATCCATAGTACCACTTTGATGATGTAGCTTTATATGTTCATAACTCATGTCCATTACCACACTGGAATCATAACATTTCTTAAATATTTCATTATCTTTAATGAATATATGCCTGTACTTCAATTCAAGTGTTTTGAAGTCATATTTTTCATTAACAGGAAAAATCCAATCCACTCTTAATTTCCTAGTAGAAAACTTGCCAAATGGCGCCACTTTATTAATAGATTCAAGAGTGGATATGAATTTATTAATACAATCGTTTTCATTTTCAACATTTTCTGTAATTATTCCGCATGTCTCATAATCCCAGCGTATGCCAAACTTATTTTTTTCATCACGAACGATGATAGGTTGGTATTCCTCGTCTGATAGTTCTTCACCTAAGGTTTTACTAACATTATAAGAGTGTGTATGAAGCTTCGCTTCTTCAGCGATATCCAATACTAATTCTAATCTACTTATTTCCATTTTAATTCGTTGTAATCGTATCATTGCACTAATACTATGTCAATACAATAATACTAAAGGTTGATTACAATAATACTATCGATAATTCCAAAATGATACACTGCCAAATCGTAGGTAAAGTACAATCGTTTAGGCACTCTCCTAGTCAGGTTAAGGCAATTTATAATGCCCATCTTCAATTTTAACAAGGGAACCATCCTTTGACATACGACCCGCTATTCCCCTTACTGTATGGTGGAATCTGTGTCTCCCGTAACTTTTGGATAGTTCATGCTGTGTGAGTTGGATATGAGTTTGAATCCATTCGTAAATGTCGGCATTATAGGCATCACCCCCAAGAGCCAATATTGCCGCAGGTATTCTTTTTCGCCAGAAACCATTGCATCGCCGCATCAATTCGCCCCCCTGCAATAATATTAATTTACCCTTCCACCTCAACCTCAAAGGGTGTCAGGGTAGCATCATAAACAGGCTTTCCCCGCCTAACTGATGGTCTACGATATAGGCTGACTTTGTAGTCCTTATCAGGTATCATTTCAGGTCTGACTATATCATTCCAGTCTTTGAATGGCACTACCTTGCTCATAGCCTGAGCGGGTGGGACATTCCCGCAACCCTCATTCTGCTTGAAGTAATTATAATTAATCAGCCAGCCATTAGTTAAAAGCCTGATAGTATCAATATCATCATACTTCTGGAATACCCTTGTTCTTTGCTCTAGTGTCTTGTGAAACCGCTCTATAAGGCTGGTGCTATGTTCTAAATCAAATGGTCCACCTGTCTTATGCTCTGACCACGCTCCAAAAGCCTCTTCCACTCCGACCAGATAAGACTTAAGCTTGTCTGTTACTACCACTTTTGGAGTTTTATTAGCACGCTTTGCCGCTTTAAGCATCAGGATTTTAGCGTCTCTCCCACTTCTTGTATATGAAACGTGTGAGGCTAAAAGGTATCTTGAATCAGCGTCTATTATGTCCCAAAAGTAAATATTGCGTCCTTTCAGCTTCATATAAGTCTCATCGGCAACCCACTTATTGCCAACAATAGGGTGAAAATTTTTAGCCTGCCTGATAGCCTCTTTGGTAAATCTCTCTACCCAATTCCAATAGTTACTTTCACTCATATCAAGATTATGGTCTTGCCTGAATTGCTGCTGAATTCCATCGAGTGTCATACCGTTATAATACATACTTAAAGCAGAAGCTATCCGGCGGGCGGGTGTTTTCATTTTCTTAATTCTGGCAACCATCTTTGCACTAGGCATTCTTTGAGTCTGATTAAAATTTAATCCACCACTACTTGAACCCATATTACCTCTAAATGATTTGCCGACATACCGGATATGCCTTTGTATGACTTTATCGCCTTTGTGAATTGTCTCTACTTCATAATCATACCAATTGCCACTTCCAGGTGGAATTTCTTTTGCTCGAATAAAACTCATTATTGCCTTTCAATTATAACTATTTTATAATTAAGCACTCATGACAGATAAAGATTGGAATACTTTTCTCAAATTTTTTCTTATTATAGTTATCATTGCCTTTGTGCTTTGGGCTTTAAGTGCTACTATTCAATTCCTCACAAATCATGTATTTTTATTCGGTATGCTTGTGGGATTAGTTGTCGGGGCGGGTATCACCTTCTTCGTCATGCGGTTTGTTAAACATTAACTGCATTTTCTTTAATTCATTGGTATTTTCTTTTATTGCGAGAGTAATATTATCCAATTTAGACATTATCTCATTCGTTATTTCGCCTGATTTTGCACTTTGTTTCCGTTCAGTAACATAAAATAAACCAAATAGAGAAATAAATAAAAATGCCACAGGCACAAGCCATGGATATTGCCGACTTTGGAGAGCTGCAAGCCATCCTTTCTCTATAAGTATCTTATAGAAACTTACATATAAAGGTGAGACCCAAGTAATGAAGGCACCTAATAGAACGCTCCAAAATGTAAGTGATTTAGCCAACCCTATCACTCCTGAAAGGATTTGCCTAAAGAGTGATTTCATAAGTCCCCCCCTTTAGGCTTATGGATATTATAACCTCCCTATTAGGCACTCTGCAAGAAGGTTGTACTTTACCAAATCGTATTCTATATTGACAGGAGAGAATTTACATATTATAATTCAGCTGCTTCTACCAGTCAGCGTAATTAAAAGAAAATGACAAATTATTACTGGAACACACAGGTAATTATCCTTCACGTCATTCCGGCTACGGTCGTTGGAAGGGCCTGGTGTGTTTCCAGTTCTATTACATGAAGAAGTGACACGATAAATCTACAGGAAACAGCCAGGCCCGGGAAGCAAAAGTCCCGGGCTTTCTTATTATACAGATATATACGCAGGCTCCAGAGTAAAACAAATAAAAAGGAGGTGCACTGTGGTTGTGGACGAAACAGGAAGGTTTGAAGGATATGATCCCGTGTACTATGACCTTACCTTCGGGGCACAGAAGACAGATGTCCGGTTCTATACCCGGCTTGTTAAGGAGGTTACCGGTAAAGTGCTGGAAATAGCCTGCGGCAGCGGCAGGGTCTACCTTGATTTACTGAAAGAAGGCGCTGATATTTACGGCATAGACCTTTCCGAAAAGATGCTGAGTGCGTTAAAGGAAAAAGCCGGAAAAACGGGACTGGAACCGAAGGTCTATCTCGCCGATATGAGAGAATTCGAGCTGGATAATACATTCGACCTGATTATCATCCCGGCAAGGTCGTTTTTACATAATATAACGATTGATGACCAGCTCAATACACTTAAAAGCTGCCGGAAGCATCTGGCAGTAAACGGCAGGCTGGTCCTCAACTTCTTTTATCCCAGCCGCGATGTTATGGCGAACAACTACGGGAAAGAAATGAAGCAGCTCTTCGACACGCCAGACGGTCAGGTAGAACTGGTACAGAAATCAGATTTTGCTGATGAGCCGGACCAGGTTATAGATATAATTTTCACCTGGAAAAAAGATGAACGCGAACTCTCCCGGTTCAGGTCAAAACTGTCATTCATTTACAAGCGTGAATTCGAGCTGCTGCTCAGGCTGGCAGGATTCACCAAATGGCAGGTGTACGGAGGATTTGAGTATCAGCCGCTGGAATCACACGACCAGGAAATGGTCTGGATAGTCGAAAAATAATTCGGAATGAATATTACCGGAGGTAATGAAATGAAGGAAGCAAGACCGTGGCATGAAGACGATTCCTTCTGGGAAACCTGGGGACCTATTATGTTCTCACCCGGCAGGATAGAAAACGCGAAAGATGAAGTGGATAAAGTTATCGACCTTTTGGAAATCAAACCGGGGGCACGGGTTCTTGACCTCTGCTGCGGAGTCGGGCGTCATTCCCTGGAACTGGCACGCCGCGGCTTTCAGGTAACCGGTGTCGACCGCACCCGCAGCTACCTGGACAAAGCTATAGCTCAGGCTACCGAAGAAAGCCTGAAGGTGGAGTTTATCCAGGAGGATATGCGGGACTTTTTACGAGCAGAGTCGTTCGACTGTGCAATAAGTATGTTTACATCGTTCAGTTATTTTGAGGACCCTGAAGAGGATAAAAAAGTTGTGGAAAATGTGTATAAGTCGTTGAATCCGGGAGGAGTTTTTATCCTGGATACTCAAGGTAAAGAAACGCTGGCACGCAAATATCAGGAAAGGAACTGGAATGAGCGTGGCGGTGTAATATGGCTGGAGGAGAGGAAAGTAAGCCAGAACTGGAGCTGGATGTGGAACCGCTGGATAATGTTCAGAGGCAATGAGCGAATCGAGAACGAGATTTCCCACCGTCTTTATGCCGCAACCGAGCTGATGGCTCTGCTGACCGGATGCGGGTTCAGCCGGGCTGAGGCTTACGGCGGCCTGGATGGTAGTCCTTACGACCACAAGGCACAGCGACTAATTGTTTTGGGGCATAAGTAAGTAAACTGGAAGTATTTCAGGACTATCCTTCTCTTTAATTATTATATCCCCACCCCCGGTTCCGAAGTCCCCTTCAGGGTTTCGTCGTGAGCTCAGACGAACGGAGAATCCTTCAGGGTGAACCCCTCTCCTTAACAAGGCCTTGCCTCAAGAGTCATTCTGGAGTCCGCCTCTGGCGGACGAAGAATCTCAGGGTGGGGAGTCAAGGTAATCCCCTCCTCCCTGAGACCCTTCGCGGGGTTTACACTGTGCGGAGCGAATGTGCTCCAGGGTGACATGGACACACGACTTTTAGGGCAAGACTCCTTAGCAAGGAAGGGGGGATTTCAAAAAAGGCTTGATATGCTTCAGTGATTATTATTCGGTGAAGATATTTATAAGTCCTGATAGCATATCAATGGGAGGTGATTGGGCTCTTTTTACCAGAAAGCAGGTTAGTTTTAATGTGGATATGCCATATGAAAATGTTAGACTATCATTCCAGACCTGAGCGAGAGCCCAGTATTCAGGAACGAATTTGAATATAGATTCCCGCCTACGCGGGAATGACAAACGAAAAAACGGGGTGTGAATAGGAGCAAAGCCTCCCTAAAATACCTCCGCTGGGAGTTTAAGAGGGTGGTGGCGCTTAAGCGCCAACCACCCTCTTCTATAAACTTCCCCCTTCCCATTCAGGGGAAGGGGGAACAGGGGGTAGGGTTATATAGACTTTATCAAGGGTGGCGGGTGGGAATAGATAAAGTGAAGAAGCGAAGTGTTTCATTCAAAAAACTGAACAGTGCCGGGACCAGTTTAAGAAAAGCTGTTGGCTGGTTATTCCATCCGCAGGACGGCTTTAGCCAGGTCCCAGGAGTAATCGTAGAGGTGAAGTCCCTTGCTGACGGCAATCAGCTCGCCGTCCTCGACGCCGATTTCGCTGAAAAGTTCTACTCGACCTATTAGATTCTATTAAGCGCTAACACAAACGTAAATGGAAATTAATCTGAGAATGCAGTGGGAAAATTGGTTTTATTTTTGTCCAAATTTTAATTGCTTCCCATCTACTTCAAATGGAAACGCAAGCTGTTCTGTCCGCAACCAATCCATTCTAGCAGCTATACAAGCTTGTTCCCAGGAGTACTTGTATAGATGCAATCCTTTGCTTAACGCAATCAATTCGCCGTCACGCACGCCAATCTCATCTGCCATATATTCCTTCAACATCTGGATAGCTGCAAGATTTGAAGGAAAACCAGCCCACAGATCCCAAGAACGGAAATATACAAAAAAGTGCAGTCTGCCATCCCGAATTTTAGTGTCTATCCCTCGGAGGCATGGTGGGTCATCGAGTAAAATAGATTTACTATCACCAACTACCATATAAGCTTGATTGTTATAAGGGCCCTCCTTTTTATACATCTTAATTACTTCATCAATTTGCGATTCCAAATATTGACCATACGTATATTGCTCTCCTTCGGCTTTATGTGAGGTCATTAGATAGGGAAGGTACGCTTCTATATATTCCATAGATGTTGGTGGTGGTACACCTTGGGGCAGGTCAGGTATTAGTGGTTTTGTTCCTGGATTAAGAATCTCAACTACTACAAAGTCAAGTTCAATTCGTGTATGCCCAGCGTAGCTTCCCCTTTCAATAGTATATTTGTATCCTTCCGTCAAAGTCTTTCTTAAACAAAGAAACCATGCTTCGGATAAATCTCTAGCCTCAATTTTAAAAATATTCATTAATTCTTTAATCTATTACCTTATTAATTATCCTTTTAAAGATAGCATATTATATGCCAACTACCTTCATTCTATCAACTATTACAAATAGTATTTTTGTAATAATTTTCGAGATTCTAATATCGCAGAGACGAATTCATTATCAATAGTATTGAGGACTTTAACTTCTTTTAAAGTGAAAATGCCATTTATATATGAAATTATACATGGAAAATAGTAGCATAGATATAAACTCATGCAACTATTAAAACCATTCCTACAGAGCCCTGAGATATTCGGGGCGGAGGTCGGACATATCTTTTCTTGCCAGGACATCAGAAATCAGTTTAACCGCCTCTTCCTTTTGTTCGGGCAGCCGTACCTTTATCGGCAGGTAGTTGGAGGCGTGATTGGCAGTGAAAAAGCAGTTCGTAAAATCTGAGTTCTCTATCATTATCTTCAGTTCTTCCAGTGCCTGGAATGGTGATATCAGGGTGAACCTGCCTTCTTCCCAGTCTTTGTAAAGCGGTGTTCCGGGTGTAAGCATAATTGTCAGGGCACCGGCGAAATCGGGGTCGATATCGGAGAGTATTTTCGCTGTCTGGAGGGCATGTTTTTTACTGCCCTCGACGCCACCGAGCCCCAGAATCACCGTCACCGAAGTGGTGATTCCCGCCTGTTTCAGCTTTCTTCCCGCCTCGACTATCTCGTCGTAGGTAGCCCCTTTTTTAATCTTCTTCAGGAGTTCTTCATCTCCCGTCTCCACTCCTAGGTAGGCTATTTTGAGGTTGAGTTCCCTCAATTCTATAAGCTCGTCAATGCTCTTAATCAGAGCGGCGCGTGGAGTGGAATAAGTCCCGATTCTCTCCAGATGAGGGAAGCTCCGGTTCAGGTGCTTAAGCACTTCAACCAGGATTCTCCGGGGAGCAATCAGGGCATCCCCGTTTTCTAGGAACACATGGCTGACGCTGCGACTGTAAATCCGAGCCACCTCATCGATATCGCGCTTTATATCCTCGATATTCCTTATCCTGAATTTTATACCGGTATAGGTACCGCAGAAAGTGCAGGTATTATTTGAACAGCCGAGTGTTACGGGCAGTAAAAAGCTGTTTGCTTCACTCGGCGGGCGCACCTGTACCATTCTCTCGTCCATAATCTACCTCATCTCTTCCCGAAAAGGCTGTAAAACCTGTCTTCATACTCTTCAAAGAGACCCCAGCGGTCAAGCTCGTCTTTCAGTTCTCCGGGGGCAAGGTCACCCCTGATAACCTGCTCGAACAGTTCATCAATCCTTTTTCTCGTGGCTACCGCCGTACCGTGGGAGTCCATATTCAGTAAACCCTGTCTCCCCAGTTGCCTGAGATTATGCGGTACCGAACTTCTTGTCACCTCGTAAATAAACTTCATCAGCGACACGTCCCAGAGTTCATCTTCACCTTTTATTATTGCCGACAGGGGGTCATTACGTTTATCGATGTCTTCATTCAGCTTGTCCACCACCGAGCGAAGGTTATCGGAGACGATATTGAGTCCTCCCGGCTCATTCTTATAGGTGTAAAACAGGCCCTGGAGACCTACCTCGTGTTCTTCGGCAAGCGCTTCGAAATATCTCCTGGCTTCGGTGCTGAATCCCTCAAGCCGGGAAAGGTAATAAGGAGTGACAATCTGGGGTCTTTCGGCAATTACCCTGCCTTCCCTGATCACGGTCTCGGTGATATCCTGTATAAGCTCGGAGTAAGCCGGCTCGGTGACAAGATAGTAATATATATTGGTAGTGCCGAAGGTATAGAGGTTCTGTCTGGGAGCCCTCAGTACCTGCGTCTGCCTTACCGCGTATTCAATTCTCTTGTCTATATCCATTTCAGGTTTCTCCGGATTTCCTCCTTGCGGGTGGCCCGGCTCCGGTATTCCAGCAATATTCTCCACAGCCGGGAGATGTTTACCGGTAAAATTATCTTTTTCTCACTATTTTTACAGTATACCGCTTCATGACCGGGGTCAAGCGATACGTCTATTTTTCTTCCTTCCACCACCGTATACATGTGAGGATTAACGGTGGGCAGGTTATACCACTTCTTTATCGGCACTATCGATATACAACAAATCAGGTCTGCCTTTTTACCAAGTTCCTCAGCCTTTGCTTTTATTTTCAAAGACTTCCGAATACAGTTGTTACCGAAAAGGAAATAAGGTTCCCGGTATATTTTATCGATAAAGGAAGATAGCTCATCCACCACAGTTCACTCTATAGCCAGTAGCTCTTGCTTGTATTCATTAAGGTGGGTAATGTATGCGGCATCAAGCTGAATCTGTATCTTCCGCCATTCCTGCTGAAACTGCGGCTGTTTTTCCACATCTATCTTCGTTCCCATTAAAGGATTCATCTGCTGCTGCATTGCCTGCTGTATCTTGTTTTCCATATCAGCTTTTAACGACTGATAAGCCTGTTGTCTCTGCTTTTCACCTTCTTCGGCATAGTGGTTAAAGAGGTATCTTATCTTGCTGTAAACATTTTCCACGGTTACCTTATCGGTTTTCAGCAGCTTTACTCCATCCATCACTCTCCGGTTATTCTTCTTCTCAATGTCATTCTTTGGCAGGCTTAAGTTCCTGGTCAGTACATCCATTGCGCCTTTGACAACATACTTCCTGGTAGCTTCCTCATACTGCCTTAACTCAACGACGAGGTTGGAGTCTTCCCTGAGATACTTTGCCGCCAGTTTTTCTCCTTCAGGGACGTATTTCCATCCCAGACGCTCCTCATCGGTTGCCTCACCTATCTGTTTGGCTTTCTCTAGCGCTATCTCCCGGGCGCTTCTTATCTCATCATCCATAATTGTAATAGCCACCATTTCATAATTCGGTGACTCTCAATATGATTATACTATATACACGGGAAAGCTCAAAGAACAACAGGTTGCCATCCCAATCCCTGTCCATTCTACCTGGTTTTAATATGGTAACCCCTTACCCCGCCTGTCAAAGCCTTGTGCGGCGGGCAGGCCTTTATCCCTCGTTCGACTGAACTCAGTTCTGGTGACATCACTGGAACCATGTCGAAGTCTCCCTTTTGAAAAAGGGGAGAGGGAATAGTGTAGAGAAAGGGGCTTTCACCCCTTTTAATAAAGTTCCTGACTTTCCCTGGAGAATAAACGGATGGGGGAAGCACAGTGGTACTCCCCCCTTATAAGTTGATGCAATCAGGTGAGAAGATTATCCTTTGCCGATTCTGAACATCTTGGTGCCGCAGGTTGGGCACGTCCCCTGGGTAGCGGGTTTACCGTTCTTCATCGTGATGCTTTTTGCATCCTTCATTTCCCTCTTTTTTCGGCATTTAACACAATACGCTTCCAAGAGATTTTTCTCCTTTCTGCTGTTTTGTTACTACTATTTCAGGCTCAGTATCCCATCTTCTCCTTTAAATCCTGGTCAATCCATACATAGTAGCTCCAGAGCGTCTGGTCATCGATGCCCAGAGAGCCTTCACCATGGTAGTTCTGCAGCCACGGCCACCATAAGGTATATGCCTTCGGTACCGGCAGCCAGACTGCCACACACTCTTCGAGAATAAACGGGACTGCTTCTTTCAGCAAAGCGGCATACTTCGTATCGTCTTTGGCAACGCAGAGGCGCTGCTCGTTATAAATACGTCTGGTGTATGGATGCTCAAAGTAGCTGAAGCAGTCGAAGCTTTCCTTGCGGGTATTGTGCATATCATAGGGGAATAAAGCAGTAGGAGAGGCGGTATAGACACCCTGCTCGTAAGACCTGTCCCTCTTCATGCTCCGGGCTACGCCTGATTCCACCTGCTCAATCTCAAGCTCAACTCCAACCTTGGCGAAGTACTCTTTGATTATAGCCAGGAAATCAGTCTCGGCAGCCGAACCGGAAAGTATCGAGCACTTGAAGCCATCGGGGTAGCCTGCCTCGGCTAAAAGCTGCTTTGCCTTATCAGGTTTGTAGGTAAACAGCTCCGGGACCGTGCACTCCGAACCCTCCTGGGTTGGTTCTTTCGGCATTTCGTCTAGCGGTGTATAGAAGGGCTCCCAAGCCTTGTAGGGCGGGTACGGAGTACCCAGCAGGTTGGCGTCACCATCGTAGTAGTCATCTATTATTTCCTGCTGGTTTATTGCCAGAGTCAACGCCTGACGGACCTTGAGGTCCTTGAAAGGCAGTTCTTCTTTATCAACCCTGAAGTATAGCTGGTTGTCCCTGCCACTTATCTCCTTGGACTTCAAATCAGGAAATTGTTTCATCAGCAGCCGGGCATCGTCGAGAGAGAGTGTCATCCAGAAAGAGGTATCGACCTTGCCGCTACGCAGTGCTGCCACCTGGGTCGAAGCGTCAGTTATTATAAGTTGTTTGACAGTATCCACGTAAGGCAGCCTGTTCTTGGGGTGCAGTGGGTCGAACTGCCAGTAATTGGGATTCTTCTGATAAGTTATGGAGCTGCCGGAAACATAGTCTGTCAGTATAAACGCCCCGGTCCCACAGACATTTTTCCAGTCCTTCATATCCCCATACGTTTCTATTACTTCACGCGGGAGTATGTAAGCCCAGGCGGAACTGTAGATAACACCGGCCACACCCAGAGCATGTGGCTCGAATTCGATTTCAAGCGTCCAATCATCAAGAGCCCTCGCCTCGACCAGTTTCTCATCCTCCGGGCCGATTACAGTATGGACACCTTTAGTCCAGAGACGGGTGATACCCCAGGCTACGTCTTCAGCGGTGAGCTCCCGGCCGTTCATCGGCGGTTTATCCCACCAGTGGACTCCTTTCCGTATCTGGAAACGCAGGGTCCTGTCATCCTTGTATTCCCAGCTTTCGCATAACTGACCTGTTAGCAGGTCCTTAAAACCAAGACAACCGGAGGCCCAGTCTGTTTCTCCGGTACCGGCCGGTCCCTTTGCCCAGTCTCCCATCAGCAGTTCTTCGTTACACGTGAAGAGGGTTTTGCATTCCATCATAAAATTGTAATACGGGTCGAAGCCGAAAGGCTCACTGAAGACGTAGGTGAGTGTTCCGCCGTACTTCGGCTCTTCGGGGAGCGATAAACCTCCTTCTCCTTCTTCCTCTTCTGTCTCCGCAGGACCGCACGACGCTATTATAAGAGATAGCACCATAAGGCAACTTATCAACAACAAAGTGATCTTTTTTAAACTCACAATTTATCCTCCTTCAAATACAAATATATATCAGAAATGAGGCATCTTTGATTTTAAACTGAATCATATCAAAACCATACCTCCTTATTTGCCGACCCCGCTATAGGACTGCCCTGGTTAGTGAACCGTTACTTAACTGCCAGGCTGGGAAAGAAAACCCACAGTGTGCAGGACTGTATAGCAGGGCCAGCATCAGTTTATTATTCACCTGTGAATGTGATAAGAACATATCTGCTGACCAATAATATTAACGATAGTTCTACAAAAAGTCAACATTTTTGCATAATAATGAATAACTTGTTTACCCCAATGAGCGTGCGAATACATTCTTGATTATATATTCAGTATGAAAAGAGAAACGGAATACAGAAGGAGTTTGGATTATAAAATAATACAAATATATGGGTTGATTATAAAAATGACAGAGGATAGCAGTCTATTCTTACCGACTACCAGTAACCGGGTTATTCCGAGTCGGAGGCGCTCAGGGTCTCATACATCTGGGCGTAAAGACCCTTCTTGGCCAGCAGCTCTTTATGGTTGCCTATCTCGGCGATTTTCCCCTGCTCAAGTGCCACAATGCGGTCGGCACTGGTGATTGTTGACAGCCGGTGAGCAATAATGAGACAGGTGCGCCCCTTAGCCAGGTTGCGGAGCGACCTCTGCATGATACGCTCTGTATTTGTATCTACGTTGGAGGTAGCTTCATCGAGTATCATAATCGGCGGGTCAGCCAGGATTGCCCTGGCTAGGCAAACAAGCTGGCGCTGCCCGGCACTGAGGTTGCCGCCCCTTTCTCCTACCGGGGTATCGTAGCCACGGTCGAGGTGTGAAATAAAGTCATGAACTCCCGCCGCTCTGGCTGCCTCGATAACATCTTCATGGCTGGCGTCAAGGCGTCCGTAGCGGATATTATCCTCGATAGTACCGGAAAAGAGAAAGGCATCCTGCGGAACAATGCCTATCTGTTTTCTCAACGATTCCTGGGTGATCGAGCCCACGCTGTAACCATCAACTGTAATCTCACCCTTTTCTATCTCATAGAAGCGGGAGGTCAGGTTCATCAGGCTGCTCTTTCCGGCACCCGTCCGGCCGACGAAGGCGACCGTCTCTCCCGGGTTGACGGTCAGGTTGATGTTGTGGAGTACCTCGACATCGGGCTCATAGGCAAAGCTTACATCATTAAACTTCAGTTCGCCTTTTATCGGCGGTAACTCAACCGCCCCGGGTTTATCGTTGATTTCAGGCTTGACATCGAGAAGCTCGAAGATTCGCGCCCCGGAAGCCATCGCTCGCTGGAGTTCCGTGTACTGCATTGTCAATTGCATCACCGGCTCAAAGAAACGCTGGATATAGAGGATAAACATCAGCAAAACGCCCACTCCCATCGTCCCGGCCAGGACCTGATAGCCGCCGAAGATAATCAGCAGTGCGTAGGCAATGGCGGTCGTTATCTGTACGGTGGGCATCATCAGCGCCTGTAACCTGACGGCGCTGATATTGGCATTAAGGTGGTCTCTGTTGACGCTGTCGAACTGCCTGGCATTCACCTGCTCCCGGGACAGACTCTGGACAACACGTACCCCGGAGATGCTTTCCTGAAGCTGGTCATTAACCACGGCAATAGCCTGGCGCACCCGGATGAAAGCGCGGCGGGCATATTTTTGCCAGATGAAAATAGCCAGACCCAGTAATGGCACCACGGAGAGAGTAATAAGGGCTAACCGGGGATTCATGACAATCATGACGATGGTGATACCAACCAGGGTGAGAATGCTGGTGAATATGTTCAGAACACCGTTGGTAACGACTTCCTGCAACTGACCGACATCGTTTTGCACGCGGGACATAAGCTTGCCCACCTTGTTGTGGTCGAAGAAGCTGAGCGATAGCCGGTGCAGGTGATTAAACATCTCGGTACGCATTCTAAAGAGTATCGATTGACCTGCATAGGCAAGAAAGAGAGTGGACATGTACTCCCCGCCCCACATCAGCAGCATCACCACCACCATAGCAATGACGATAATATTGAGCCCGGAAAGGTTGCCCTGCTCAATAAACCTGTCGGTGGCAATACCCACCATGGCGGGTATTGCAAGCTGGGCAAGGGTGCGAACCACCATGCCAATGGCACCCAGAGCCATCCATTTTTTAACCGGCGCCAGGTATCGGGGCAGTCTGGCTACGACCTTGCTATCGTATAGTTTACCCAGTTCCTCTTCTTCGTCAATATCGAGGGCACTGTGCAACCTGCCCCCGTGAGGCCCGCCGTGACCACCGCCACCGCCAAATCCGCCGCCGTGAAACATTATTCTTCTCCTCCGGATTCTTTATCGGAATCTTCACCGGCTCCATTATCAACAAGAAGCTGCGATTGATATACCTGATGATAGAGTTCATTCTTAGCCATCAGTTCACTGTGTTTACCTTTTTCAATGAGCTGACCATCCTTGAGCATCAGGATAAGGTCGGCGTTCTTTATTATCGGCAGACGGTGGGTGATAATGAAGGTAGTCCGCCCCTTAATCAGGCTATTCAAAGCCTGGCGGATGAGACGTTCGGTCTCAGCATCAACGCTGGACATCGAGTCATCCAGGATAAGGATGCTTGGATTTATCAGCAGCGTCCGGGCGATAGCCAGCCGTTGCTTCTCGCCGCCGGAGAGAGTTAGTCCCCGTTCACCCACCCAGGTATCATAGCCATCAGGAAGGCTCTCAATAAAATCATGAAGATGGGCTGCTTTTGATACGGCTATTATCTGCTCCATATCAGCATTCACCGCTCCATAGGAAATATTGTCCTTTATAGTCCCGGAAAACAGGAATATATCCTGCTGGGCAATCCCCACGTTACGGCGTAATGAGGCTATTGTCATATCACGGATATCTGTATTATCTATCTTGATACTCCCCGCCGTGACATCATAAAACCTCGGCAGCAGGTTGGCTATGGTACTCTTGCCGCTGCCCGAACCACCGAGTAAAGCCACCAGGTTACCGGGTTTTACGCTGAAGCTTACATTATTGAGCGTCGGAGCCATCGAATCATAGCTGAAGGTGACACCTTCAAAAGTTACCTCACCCTCAACCTTTCCTATATCAATGGCACCCGGGTTTTCCTTAACTGCGGATTCGGTATCAAGTATCTCCAGGATGCGCTGCCCGGCCGAAACGGTACGGGAAAGCAGGTTACCCATCATTCCCAGGCGGCGGACCGGCATCACGAGCATGCTAATATAGAGTATGAATGCGGTAAGGTCCCCTGGAGTCATAAATCCGGCTGCAACCTGGCGTCCGCCATACCAGAGAATAAGCACTGTGGGCAGCCCCATGAAAAACAGCATAAGAGGCAGGTTGAAAGCCATCTGCCGGGCAACGTCGATGTGCTCGTTATAAAGCAATGTTGCCTGGCCAGAGAATTTCCTGTCCTCTTCCTTCTGGCGTGAGAAAGCCTTCACTATTCTGACCCCGGTGAGGCTCTCCTCGAGTATCGTCCCCAGGGTAGCCATAAGCTCCTGGATCTTGAGCCAGATAGGGCGGAGACGGTTGCTGAAGGTAATCGTCCGCCAGGCAATAAGGGGCATAAAGGCAAGAGTCAGCAAAGCAAGCTGCCAGTTCGTAATAAACAGGATACAAGAGACGGCAACAAGCATGATAACCAGTTGAGCGATGCCGAGTATTCCCATTCCAAAGAACATCCGTATCGCTTCAACATCAACAGTAGCCCGTGACATCAATTGTCCCGTCTGTGCCTGGTCATGATAAGCGAAACTAAGGCGCTGTAACCGCTCGTAGATGGCGTTTCTAATATCATAGGATGTTTTCTGGGAAACAGTCTGGCTGAGGAAGGTCTGACCGTAGTCCGAAATCCCCCTCAGGGCGCTGGAAGCAATAACAGTCGCGGCAACCAGCCAGATAGCTGTCTCCCGCGGCATTTGCCACCACAGGAAACCACTTTCGGTTACCTTGAGAGCAGTATCGATGCCGTTCCCGAGCATCTTTGGTACAATCAGGCCAAAAGCGGTGCTGAGTGCCAGACAGATAAAGGCAAGGACCAACCAGCCCCAGCGACTCCTGACAAAAACTATTAAACGCAGTATCGTTTTCATTTCACAATAACTTCTTTAAAGTCGGCCAATACAGGCCCCGACTAAAGCGAGTTATAAGTTGGTCAAACTTCCAGGATATCGTCATAAGCACGGGAAAGAACTTTCCGCATACGGTTCAGCTTTTTGGTGTCTGCCGTGCGCGCCTTATCTCTGAGCAGTCCGGCAAGTTTTCTAAGCTCGCTCATCGTCTTACTTACGTCATCAGTATTTTCCGGATTCCACCAGCTTTCTATCTGGTTTCTGATTCTCTCTGCGAACTCCTTTTGCTCATCCAGAAAGCCGAGTCCCTCATCGGTTACGGTGTATACTTTTTTACCTTCCTGCTCACCGGAGGTGACATAGCCCATTTCCTCAAGCATCTGGAGAGTCGGATAGACGCTGCCCGGGCTGGGCGTATAGAAGTTGTGGAAGCGTTCCTGCAGCGCCCGGATAATCTCATATCCATAGCTCGGCTTATCCTTAAGGTGCTCTAGCAGGATGTACTTAAAATCTCCCCGCTGGAACGGTCTTCCCCGTCCCGGCCCGTGGAATAGGTGTTTCTGGTGACGTCTCTCCATAAAGATTCTCAGCCTTGACCCGGGTGGAAGTAGCATATAACGATATATCGTTATATGCTACTTCAATTTTAAGACACTTTATTATCATTGTCAAGTAGATAGGATTTGTCTGTCGTGTTATATTAACCATAATAATCCGGGCAGTACGGTATTACAAATTTGTTACTTGATGTGCGTTTATGAGAATATCTAAAGGTGTGATGAAGTGGTCAGTTATACCGGTAGTTATTGCCCTTTACAGCCAGCTTGTCTTCCCGGGAACGGTAATTGCTGCCCCGGATAACGGTACGCAGGTGAAAGAGCTCAACTTTGTTTTTCTTCACGGCGCCGGCGGTAATACCTGCTCTTTTCAACTTCTCGAGGACTATATATTCGATGAGGCATATAAATATATTTCCAGGTACAAACGGACCAACCCCGGCACCGAGGTCCGGATTAACACTCTAAAGCGATGTTACCCGGGCTATATGGATATCAAGAGCTGGGCAAGGAATATTGCCGATAGCATCAATGAGTATCTGCCGAAAAAGAAAAACCTGATTCTGGTGGGACACAGCATGGGAGGAAAGACGGCCCTCTACGCTGTGGCTAACAACATTGGCGGTATTGCCGAAAGAGTGGCAATGGTTGTTACAATAAACAGTCCGGTTAAGGGGCTGAACAGGTATTTCGTAACCGGCGGCGGCTCGGTTTACGATTACCTGCAGGCTCTGTGGCATCTCCTTGACCAGGGAGTATCCACTTCCGTGGCTTTTCATGATAGCTCGGAAGACGGCGACTGGGTCGCAACAAATAAGCACTGGCTGGCGTTTATCTCCGGTGAATCGGCCCCGCTGAGCAAACAGTTCGATTTTACCGGAGTCGACCCCTGGCCGAGAGACATGGACGACGGTCTGGTGCCTCTTTCCGCTCAATACGCGGAGGGAGCCGATGTTATTTACTACGGAAGCCTCGGGCACAGCGATTTCGCCGGGATGGATTCTATTTCGGAATTTATTGGCGATACAATCCTGCGTTACATTTTCGGCGATTATATAGATTTCTCCGTTTTCTCCAGGAGCGGTATTTTAAACCATAAAGCTGACTGGCTGTTGGGAACTGACCACTGGTATGATACCGTCGGCGGAATGCCTTCAAGCAGCGATACCGTAGTGCATAGAAACGAGTCATATTTCAAATGGCAAGAGTGGGAGGATGTGGTCGGTGAATGTCCGGCCGGAGCAAAACGGGATAAATTTTATGTCAGCCGCGTTTCCTCCGCATTCCTGACCGGCCTTCAGGAAGCGCGCTGGAATTCTGATAATGTTGAAGACTGCCGGCTCTACCTGAGAACCAGGGCTGCGCCCCGCAACACTGTTGAAGTGAACTGGAGTATCCACGAGCAGGGACTGTTATCACCTCAGAAAGAGCGTGATTATTATGAAGTGAAAATAGTCGCTGGCACCCCGCTCACCAGCATCAAAGGTATTACCTGGGAAACATATGATCCACTCGACCCCAGAATTAAAATATCATCGGAGGCGCAGAGTCCTTTCCGCTGGTTTAAGGCTGAATGGAGGGTTTACTCTATAGAGACCCGGAAAAGAAAGGTCATTGATGAGATGTCCGGGGAGATTATACCGGGCACTGGTGGCAGCAGTTGACAGGCTCACTTCCCGGACTTTTAAGAATCACCCGGTGATAAATCACGGCGGCTGTGTGTTGCCGCATTCTGTAAGATAAGGCCGGTAAATAATAAAAATACACCGGTGAACCATTCTTGTGTCCTGACAAGAAGCCAGACGCCGCCGGCAGCTACTATTACCCCGAATACCCACCCAATCCAGCCGGAGATACGTGTCACCTTTTCATAATTGCCGGTCAGTTTCCAGAGCAGTGCTCTTAGCACTCTACCCATATCCAGTGGAAAACCGGGAACAAGGTGAAAAAAGGTAAGCATCAGATAGATAAATGCCAGCCACTGGATTAGTACGTTAATAACTATGTGTCCGGTGGCGGCAAACGCCGTATAAATGATAAAGAATACTCCGGCTATCATCACGTTTATCAGCATTCCGCTGACTGCCAGCAGCAGGTCAAGCGAGGGGCAGGAGGACTCTTTATTCACTTCATGGACCGCGCCAAAGGCAAAAAGTGTCACCCGCTTCACGGCAATGCCTCGGTTTACGGCAATGAAATTGAGAACAAACTCTCGGGTGGTTATTCCAAAGAAGAAAAGCACACTGGCGGCTATACCCAGTATTATCCGGTACCTGAGGGAATAGTCCGTAGAGAACTGTGTTATCACGGCGGCGGTAATAGATGCAAAGGCAAGCAGCCAAGTGTAATGCAGCCGCACCCGTACACCGAGAATCCGGCTGAGATACGGAACAACCAGTTCACTTCTCCTGAAAAAAGATGGAATCCGTTCCTTCATAGCTACAGGATAGTATATCCAACGGCGGGTATTACGGCAAGAAAGGGTGAGGGAGGAATAAATTATGAAGGCTGTATGTGTTTGTTCCCTTTTTACTGGCTTACCACAGCCAGGAACGCTTTGACGTACGGGACCACTAGGTCGCTCTGGACTATAGCCGTGATGTGGTTAAAACCGGTCATAGAGATAAAAGCTGCCCGCGGCATGTGTTCAACACTTTCCCTGGCTCCGGCATGGAACGGGTCAAGGTCGCCGCAGTAGACGAGACATGGCACCGGTATTCCCGCCAGGTCCTGGTTGGTCAGTGGTAGAGTGTCAAGGAGGCCTGACTGCATCGTGATGGACGCCTCTGCATCCCTGGCTAGTAACTCACTCCTTTCCTCGGGTGACAGGGAACACCCGAGCAGATTTTCCATCCACTGTATATAAGCTTCAGGGTCGGTGCGGAGTAATTTATACCCTTCTATTGATATATTGATTGCCTTGACCATTTCATCAGGCCATTCGTATGGAGTCATACCCCCGAGGATGAAACTACAGAACCGTGCGGCGTGGCGGGTGGCAAGTGTAAATCCTACCGTAGCCCCCATAGAGTAACCGAAGTAATGCGCCCTGGTTGTTCCCAGCGCATCAAGTACAGCTACCACGTCATCTGACATCCCGGTCCTGTGGCTAGATACTTCATCAGGCTTATCACTCCGCCCGTGTCCCCGGAAATCAAGTAAAATCAGCTGAAATTCATCCTTAAGGCCATCCGTGTAACCCCATTCCCGCCACATATCCAGAGTGTAACTGCCTCCATGTCCCAGCACCAGAGGCGGGCCTTCTCCCTCAACCTCATAATAGATACGAACGCCTTGATTTTCTGCATATGGCATATGCTACCTTCTTTTCCGGAGAGACTACGCCTTTAAAATATCCTTGTGCCTTAACGCCCGCTCCAGTGACGGTTTCATCTTCATCTCGCGGAACTCCTTGATGGCGAAGTCGAGGTGCTCGAGGGCTTCTTTCTCTTCATCCGGGTAGTACTCTAGCAACAACTCGGCAAGCTGAAGCCGGGTAAGGGTGATTTCAGGGCGGAATATCATTTGTACATACCCGGATTATCAGCCTGACACCTGGGACACTTCATATTTTGCGTTTCCGTACCTGATGAGTGCCTATAGTCTATGACCGCCGATAATTATTGTCAAGCAATCGGAATTTCGCCTTTTACTTAATCATGGTTGCACAGGCAACAATGAATATCAATATTTCTTTTGCCGTTGTGGTTTCCTTCGGCTTCGCTCAGGACAGGCTAACGGCTCACCATGAGCGGCACACATTCCCACTCACCCTGAGCTTGTCGAAGGGTCTCCAACTAAGATTGAGAAGAACCGAATTTTGGGTTCTGTTCGGTTTTGGTTGAATGAAGTGCTATCCATTTTTATTTTATCTATTCCCACTCACCGCTCTTGAAGAAGCTAAAGAGAGGAGAGGTAAAAGATACTAACCAGTGCAAGAAGAACCATACATAATCGGTGTTGTATATAAGTGCACTATCTGCTATAGTTGATGCGCAATGTCACTTTTCTTCTCGGAGTGGCACCTCATTTTTAGAAGAACCCTGGCTAACTGGCGTCTCCTCTCGACGTTAATGGTCGGGGTTCTCGTTGCCGTCGCTCTGCTCTCGTCCACACCGCTCTACTCAAACGCCATAAATGACCTGGGATTGAAGCGTGCCCTGCGGGAAAGCCAGATTGAGCTGCTTGATATGCAGGTCTGGGTTCCGAGTGATTACGTCAACTATCAAAGTTATATTGAAGCGGGAGAATTCATTGACCGGCAGGTATCGCGTAATATCAGTCCGATAATTCGCCAGGAAGAGACATGGATAAAGAGCCAGAGCTACTACGCAGGCTGGGAAGGTCGCCCCATCCCTACCGGTGAAATGAGACCCACCGGATATTTTCAAGTTTTCAGCAATCTTAAAGACCATATATCAATAGTAGAAGGTCGGTACGCTGAACCGGTCGTCGCCGGCTTTACCCGGGAAGAGCTTGAGGACCCTGATTTTGCCGTTGAAGGCATGATTGGCAGCGAGACGGCAGAAATTTTCGGAGTAGGTGTCGGCGACCGTCTGATTTTCATAACCGGCTATGGTGCGGATGAAAGACGGATAAAGATTGAGCTTACGGCCATCATAAACCCCATTGACCTCGATGAGGAATATTGGCTGCTGAAAAAGGATGTCTTTACCGCACCACCGGATGAAGGCCAGGTAGCATCAATCTTCGTCCCCGAGCAAACGCTTTTTGAAGGTGTTGCCCGTGTTATTCCTGCTTCCAGAGCATCATGTTACTGGTTCTATTTTGTGGATATTAACAAAATAGACTCCCAGAATGCCGGTAGAATCAATAATGCTGTTGAGCGTATGGAGCGTCAGCTACTGACGAATCTGCCGAAGAGTGGAATGCTCACCTCACTGAATGCCGTTATCAGTCAGTACCAGGATAAGCTGATGTATACCCAGATACCGCTCTTCCTTATCGTTTCCCAGATTGTTGCCATCATTTTGTACTATCTTGTCACGGTAGCCAATATGCTCATCGAACGTCAGGCCGGTGAAATCGCTTTACTCAGGAGCCGGGGTGCCAGCACACGGCAAATCACAAGCATTTATTTCATGGAGGGCCTGCTCATAACCGCAATCGGTGGTGCCGTCGGTCCGTTTCTGGGTGCCCTTGTCTTCAGCGTGCTGGGTATGACAGACTCTTTTTACTCCCTGACCGGTGGCGGGCTTCTCCCCGTCAGGTTTTCAGGTACCGTGTTTATACTGGCGGTTGTGGCGGCAGTGCTCTGTTTACTTACTATTCTGGTGCCTGCAATCCAGGCGGCGCGCCGTAGTGTAGTGCACCAGAGACAGCAGGCTGCCCGTCCGCCCTCTAAGCCGTTCTGGCAGCGCTTTTACCTGGACCTGGTGATACTTGTCTTCGGCGGAATACTGTACTGGGAACTGAGAGAACGCGGTTCACTGATGACAATGGATATCTTCGGGGGGATGAATGTAGACCCGTTACTGCTGGTAGCACCGATGCTGATATTACTTGCCGTTGCCATTGTATTTCTCCGGCTTTTTCCGATTATTATCAACCTAGTAACGAAACTCGGCACATTTCTGGGAAATGCTCCGGCGTTATTGAGTCTATGGCAAATGGCGCGAAACCCTGTCCACTACGGTCGGCTGATTCTCCTGCTGATTATGGCAGCCAGTGTGGGTATGTTTTCCGCTACCTTTCTCGGCACCCTGGAGCGCAGTTATAATGAACGGACTTTGTACATCGCCGGGGGCGATGTTCGCCTTCAGGGATTATATGACTGGACCAGTCCGAAGGAGGTGCTCAGGCAGCGTTATTCGGAACTGGAAGGAGTGGAGGAAGTCAGTTTCGTTTACCGGGTCGGCGGGAGGGTTGGTACCCTGTTTACGGAAACGGAATTCGATATGCTGGCCGTTGATGCTGCGAGTATAAGTAAAATTGCCTGGTACCGTGATGACTTTGCCGCCAAATCTCTCCCGGAGCTGATGAAACCCGTGGCAGAAGATGAACCGCTCAAGCAGGGAATAGACCTTCCCGAGGGTACTGAGAGACTCGGTGTCTGGGTATTCCCGGAGGAGGGGAGTCCGGAGTTAAGCGTTTTTGCCAGGATAAAGGATGGACTGGGACGCTATAAGGACCATGAACTCGGCTTAACTGATAAAGCTGGCTGGCAGTACCTGGAGGTGAAACTTACCGCGTTTGGTACCGATGACCCGCCGCCACCTCCTCTCAGTCTCACCTGTGTCCACGTAAGGTATGAAGGGAGAAGTAGATACTGGGGGAGTCCCGGAGGTGTTTATTTTGACGACCTCCAGGTTCGGGGTTCTTTCTCTCCGCAACCGGTGGTAATCGAGGATTTTGAGGATATTGCGGAATGGACTCTGATGATGGATGAGTCCTCGGGAGCAATTTCTTCGATAGGCGTCGGGACTGACAAGTTGGTATTGAACGATGAAGTGGTTCACAGCGGGACTTCTTCCGCACAGTTAAGCTGGGCGCACCGTAGAGGTTATGCGAGAAAGGGCATTTTTGCCAATGCGGATATCAGACCTCTTGCTGCCGTAGCCAGCCGCTCTTTCCTGGACCGTGCCAAGGTTGAGATTGGCGACCCGGTAAATATTCGCATTCCAGGAGAGTTTATTCCGGTGGTAATCACGGATGTTGCCGACTATTTCCCAACTCTGGACCCGGCAGCAAAAGGATTTATGATTGTTAATCTTGACCGCCTGCTCAGCCCGAGAAACACACTTGATAGTAACGCTAACAGTCCCAACGAAGCCTGGCTCAAGGTTACCGATGATGAAGAACTGAGGAAGGCAACAATCGATAAGCTTAACTTCGGGAATTATAAAGCCAGGGAATTGTATGATAAAGAGGAGATGCTGTCGGAGTTGAAATCTGACCCGCTGGCCGGCGCCGGCTGGGGAGGGATGCTCCTGATAGCTTTTCTAGGGGTTGTCCTCGTCAGCAGCCTTGGCTTTATAGTCTATAACTATCTTTCCGCCCAGAGCAGGCAGCTTGATTTTGCCATCCTGAGAACACTGGGATTTTCCTTACGCCAGATAATCGGAGTGGTCTGTTTCGAGCAACTCTTTATTATTATCGTCGGAATGGGAATAGGGACCCTTATCGGTGAAAGGCTCAGTTATGTCATGCTGCCATTCCTCCAGCTAACGGAAAAAGGTGAAAGGGTATTACCGCCTTTCTTGCTTACCATTAACTGGCAGACAATTGGAATTGCCTACGCTATTCTGGCTATTGCATTCATCATCACCATTTCTATGGTGGTTTTATTCTTCTACAGGGTGGCTATTCACCAGACGCTGAGGATGGGAGATGTGTAAAAAGGTACTTATGCCAGATTACGGAGAGAGAATATGATGGCTGATTATCACGATGATAGTAACTATATAGTCTGTGAAGACCTGTTTAAAATCTACAAGATAGCCGACCTCGAGGTCGTTGCCCTGCGGGGACTGGACCTTCTTGTGAAGCGGGGCGAGCTAATGGCTATTGTCGGCGCCAGCGGCAGTGGCAAGACTACCCTGCTGAATATCCTCGGCGGACTGGACAGTCCGACAGCCGGAAGAGTAATGGTTGGCAGGACCAACCTGCTCACCATAACCCCCCGCAGTCTGGTCAGATACCGGCGGGAAGACGTTGGCTTCGTCTGGCAGCAGACCGGGAGAAACCTCATTCCTTATCTCACGGCGTTTCAGAATGTGGAATTGCCTCTTTCCCTGCTGGGGTGGCCTCAAAGAAAGCGCAAGCAACGCGTCAGCGAAGTACTTGAAGCAGTGGGGCTGGCTGACCGGATGCATCATAAGCCAGAGCGGTTATCAGGTGGTGAACAGCAGCGGGTGGCTATCGCCGTGGCGCTGGCTCATAATCCGCCGCTTTTGCTGGCTGACGAACCGACCGGAGAGCTGGACAGCCATTCCGCCGCTAATATCCTTGACGTCTTTCGCTCCTTGAATGAGGCCTATAGGATTACAATCGTAATCGTGACCCATGATATGTCTGTCACCGGCAAAGTCCAGCGCGTCGTCACCATCCGTGACGGTAGAACCAGTCTGGAATCCGTCCGGGGAACAGGCTCTGTTTCAATAGATAAAGAAGCGCCGGAAACCTATGAGGAATTTATTGTCCTGGATGGCTTCGGACGTCTTCAAATCCCTCAGGAGTACGTGGATAAATTGAAATTGAAAGGAAGAGTGAAGGTTCATCTTGAGAACGACCATATTACAGTCTGGCCGGAGGATAATGACAGGGGAGAAGACAGGCAATGACTGCACCGCTGGTTTTAGCAAGTAACCTTGAAAGAGTATTCAACCTGGGCAGTGAGCAGATAAGGGCCATCCATGGTGTTGACATGGAGGTTACTTCAGGTCGGCTAATGGTAATCACCGGGCGGTCAGGCTCGGGAAAAACGACCCTGCTTAATCTGCTCGGTGGGCTGGACACTCCCACATCCGGTGCCGTTTATTTTCAGGAGCAGGACCTGTCAGGACTCTCGGAATGGGAGTTGACGCAGCTACGCCGCCGTCATATCGGCTTTATCTTTCAGTCCTTCGGTCTGCTCTCCTTGCTTTCGGCCTATGAAAATGTAGAGCTTCCCCTGCGAATCAGCGAGTGGGACAGGGCGGAGCGGCAGAAAAGAGCGGCGGACTGTCTTGAGATGGTGGGCCTGAGCAGTCGTTCCCATCACCGACCATACGAACTATCAGGTGGCGAGTTACAGCGGGTGGCTGTGGCCCGGGCTATTGCTCACCGGCCTGCCCTTATACTTGCCGATGAGCCGACCGGTGAGCTGGACCTGGCAAAGGGGGCGGAAATCATCAGATTGCTAAAAGAGATAGCTGCCGAAGAAAATGTGGGTATAGTGGTTGCCACCCATGATGAAGCAATGGCGGAGATTGCCGACGTGACAAGGCAATTAAGCGACGGTACTTTCATTACTTAAATTATCATTAGCGTCCGGTCAAGATGACTGCTTTACACGGTGAAATCTGCTTGACTCCGGGTGATTGGGGCCGTCCATGTCACCCTGAACGTATCAATTATAAAAGTGTAACAGCTTACGCCACATGACTAATCCTGGCGCCTCTGAGTTCAACTCTCTTTCTCGCTTCCGTGAGGTCAATTGCCTCTTTGTTGAGGTTGACTCCCTGGCTTTCCAGCGTCCTCCTGAGGGTCGGGATGTCCACCTGTCTGGGCGATATCCCCTGCTTCACGGCAATTGCGGCGGCCGTACCGGCCGCCTGTCCCCAGTGCATACAAGGCACCATCCCGCGACACGGTCCCGGTTCATGTGCCATATAGGTCATTGAAATCGTCTGTCCGGCAACGAGGAGCCTGTTGATATCTTTAGGAATAAGACAGCGGTACGGAACACCGAAAACTGTCTGGAAATATGAAACGTCACTTATCTGGCGGTGGTATTTCTCATTTCCCTGACTGCCATCCGAAGGATGCATAATCCATCCCCGGTCTTCCGATACTTCCGGGTCCGGCCAGGTAAGGGTAATCAGGCAGATATCATCATCAAAAGTACGGCCATCACGTATATCTTTTCTGGTCGGAACATAGTCCCCTATTATTCGCCTGGAATCCTGCAACCCAATACTGTGAGCGGTATCGATAAGGAAGGATGCTTCGAATCCGGGGACGGTCTTCAGGAACTGAACAAATTGCCGAATACGCTTTCTTCCATCAAGCTCTGCCTGACAGACGTCCTCGGCGTTCCAGGGGAAGCGTTTGAAGATATGAATAATGTCAAAGTATCCGATTCCACGCTCTATGGCTGACGGAGAAACCCCGCAGATGCTGAAACCTTCCCGTCCCCAGCCGGTCTGCCAGTCAGGCGGAAGGTCACCTTTTTTCTTGGCTTCTTTAACATGTGAGAACCATCCACCCATACCCTGTATCGAAGCCATATTTGTCCCATCGAAATCTCCGGGGGGCACACCGGAGCCGGGCGTGAAGTCATCCGGATGCTCCCTGGCGTAATCCGCTATCTTCTGGTAATTGATACCTCCCACCCGGAACAGCATTATCATAGCCATTAAATAGCCGCTCTGCGGAAGCTTATCGATTGGCGCTCCAGCCCTTGCCGCTATATCGGCATCACCGGTGGCATCTATTACCACATCGGCCAGTATCGCCTGCCGCCCGGACTTGTTTTCAATGATAATACCCTTGATTTCCCGGTTTTCAACGATGGCATCGACAGTCCAGGTGTTTGTCAGCATTTTGGCGCCGGATTCCTCCACCATATCAGTGGCTATATATTTCCACTCTTCAGGGTCGATTGAAATATGGTAGGTAAGCGGAGCAATACCGGTTTCCGGAGTTTGTGTCCGATATCTTTCGAGTAATTTCGCCGCCCCGATATCATCCAGCCTTTCGGCAAATTCTTTTGAAAACCCGGTTAAGATATCGGTGGCGCCACCGAACCAGACCTGAAATGATGCGGTAGCCATCCCGCCGAGAAAAGAATTACGCTCAACGAGGAGCACGTTGGCGCCGTTTCTGGCAGCGCAAACGGCCGCTGCTAGTCCTGCTGGATCACTACCGGCAACCACAACATCTACTTTTTTATATACCGGTGTATTGCGAGCTGCCTCTTTTACGAATTTGATATCACCCTTTACCATCACATACCTCCTTACTTACGGCTCTGTGTATTGAGCAGTGTAGATGGAGGCGGTGAAGTTGTCAATATCGCTCGGGCTGCTGGCAATCCGGTGAGCTGAATGATAAGACGGGTAATTTGTTTTTTGTATTTGCCTTACCTTTTATCCTGGTTATACCTTACGCCGAATCTTTAAACTGGTAGCCTACTCCGGGAACAGTGAGTATGTATCTGGGTTCCGTTGAGTCATCTTCGAGCTTGTTTCGCAGGCGGCGGATGAAGACATGAAGATACTCTCTTTCTTCCATGTATTCAGGACCCCATACCCTGTTGAGAAGATGAGTATGGGTGAGGACTTTCCCGGCATTTGTGACGAGTTCCTGTAAAAGGTTGTATTCTGTAGGTGTCAGTGTAACTTCTTTTTCAGCCACGTTTATTTGTCTTCGGGCGAAATTAATGCTCAGGTCACCGCTGTGAAAGGAAGGTTCTGCCGGAGCGGCAGTGATTTCCTGGGTACGGCGTAATACTGCCTGAACTCTGGCTACGAGCTCATCTTTACCGAATGGTTTGGTGATATAGTCGTCGGCACCGAGGTTCAGGCACTTCACTTTATCGTCCTGGTTACCCCGGGCACTGAGTATAATAATCGGAACCTGAGACCACTGACGGGTCTGGCGGCAGACTTCCATACCATCGATAAAGGGCATCATGATATCGAGAATTACCAGGTCGGGTAGTTCAGATTCGATTGCCTTGAGAGCTTCGGCACCGTCCATTGCCACCAGTACTTCAAAACTATTATCTTTCAGGGTGGCACGGAGGAATTTTATTATGCTCAGTTCATCGTCCGCTATCAGGATGCGTTTTTTCTTCATGCCGTATCTCACATGGGTGTATATCCTTTTTACTATTAAAGTAGTTCACAGAGTTTACAGGTTATCGGACCTCTCTTTTTTTCAAGACTCTGAGCAGGGCGTCTCTGAATTCCTCAACGGAGGAAATCGGCTCCTGTAGTTCTTTTGGTAGACTGGAAAGCGCCGTTTTGCCGCCATCGGACTTTTTAGCTGCTAATTCATGGAGTAGTTTGTGCTCTCTGGCCAGGCTGCTGACAAGCTCGTTAAATTGCTCCTGCATTCGTTCGGTTTGTTCTACAACATTCCTCTGTAGAGTTTCGTAACGGTTCTTTTCAAGCAGCGACTGGTGAAATCTATCTATAGCGTTGTTCAATTTATCCTGTATCTCGTCATGGTCAAAGGGCTTGGTGATATAATCGGCAGCTCCTAGCTGCATAGCATTGATAGCAGTTTGCATATCGGCAACGGCAGTAACCATAATCACGCAGCAATCGGTGTGGTCATTAGCCAGTTTTTTAAGCACATCTATACCGGACATATTCGGCATCATTATATCCAGTAGCATAATCCTGGCTTCATCCAGTGACAGTTTATACAGGGCTTCCTGACCATCGGCCGCTGTAACTACCTGATAGCCAATACTCTCAAGCATTCGCTTCAGGACACTGCGCACCGCTTCTTCATCATCTACAACCATTATTGTGTCTGTTTTCATGGTCATCATTCTACCTCTTTGAAAAATTCCCTTACTGTATCCTCAAGCTCCTCCGTGGTGAATGGTTTGGGCAAGAATCGCTTTGTAGAAAGTTTTATATCTTCTTCAATTTCTTCATTATGAACATCTCCACTGGTGAAAATTACCCGCTCAGCCTGTGCCGGATGGTGTTCTTTAAGCCATTGATAGAGCTCAATGCCATTCATGGCTGGTGTCCTGATATCAATCAAGCACAGGTTATACTCCCAGATGGCAAGTATTTCCTGCGCTATCTTTGAATTGATAGCAATATCTACCTTATATCCTGCTTTAGTAAGTATTTTGCTGCACATCAGGTTAATGCTCGGCTCATCATCAACTACAAGAATTGTTATTGGTTTGATTTCAGTCACTCAATCTTCTCCTTCTCTGCAGTCTCTAATATCGGTAGTTCGATAATAAACGTTGCTCCTTCGCCAGGTTCACTTTCAGCATATATTTTACCGTTGTGTTTGGTGATTATGCCGTGGCAGATACTCAGACCGAGTCCGGTACCTTTGCCGATTTCTTTTGTCGTGAAGAAGGGGTCAAACAGGTATTTAATATTCTCTTTTTCGATGCCAGGTCCATTATCGGTAAAAGAAGCCCGAATAATATCTCCAACTCTTTCTGTTGTAATTGTCAGCGTACCTCTGCCATTCTTCTCTATCATGAAATGTTCGGCATTGATGATTATGTTTAGAAAGACCTGCTGCAGTTCGAAACCGTTAGACAGCACTGGAGGCAGGTTGGCATCATAATTTTTAATAACGGTGATATTGTTAACCTTCTGTTCATAGCTGCGCATTGCTATTACTTCGTCAATAATTTTGTTTATATCTGTCTTGCTTATTTCCTCCGGGTGTTTTCTTGAGAAAATAAGCAAGTTCCTTACTATCTCGGCAGTACGTTTTGCTTCTCTGTTGATAATAACGAGGTCTTCTCTGATGTTAACAGGGGTTTCTTTTTCAAGTAACAGGTCAGAGAAGCCGATAATCCCGGTAAGAGGATTGTTGATTTCATGGGCGATACCGGAAGATAGCTCCCCGATTGCCGCCAGGCGGTCGGTGACGATAAGCTGCTCATTATTTTTAATTCGGTCTGTAATATCCTCCGAAATGGCGACGAGACCGATTTTTTGTCCTGAAGTGTCAGACAGGAGAGAGGCGCTTAGCTCTGCGGGGAATTTATCTCCATTCTTCTTCAGTAAAGTGTATTCTTCCGGACCGGCGTATCCTTCTTTCAGTGCTTTTTCCAGATTGACTTTGGCGCGGCTGCGGTGCTTTATATCGACCAGGTCATAAAGGCTTCTCCCGATTAGCTCTTCTTTGTTTTCATAACCATGCATATGAAGTATGGAGTCGTTTATCTGGATTATCTTTCCCTCGATATCAGTGACGGTTATGCCTTCCGGTACGGCTTCATAAATCAGGCGTAGTTTTTCTTCAGACTCCTTGAGTACCTCTTCCATTTTCTTACGCTCGGTTATATCAACCCAGCTTGAAAGCAGATAATTTAATTCCCCATTGGTTTCTACCGGAGCATTGGTTATTTCAACCCAGAATTTCTCGCCGTTTTTCTTCTGGAACTCAATTTCATATCCTTTCAGGCCGTGGTGCATATTCTCCTTCAATCTGGAAATGCCTTCTTCCGATGCTCCCTGGTGCCAGAAAGGGTACGGGGCTTTCCTGCCGATAAGCTCTTCGGCGGAATAACCGGTCAGTTTTTCAAGCGCCGTATTAACGTACCTTATTGATGTGTCCGGGTTAATAACGTTTATCGGATTTGGTGAATTATTCAGCAGGCTTGACCGGAATGCTTCGCTTTCCCGTAGCGCCTGTTCCGCCAGCTTGCGTTCGGTGATGTCGTTGGCGAGTGTTACCCATCCGTAGTGTCTACCGTTTCCTTCTATGGCCTGTGCATTAACATCAACCCATACCTCGCCGCGTGGGGTAAGGTAGCGCTGGTCCTCCTTGTTATATCCCTTGGTCAGCAGCGTCTCGATACGTTCCTGGTTCTGGCCGGGATAATCCTCGACAGTGGAAATAATATCGCCGATATATTTGCCAATGGCTCTGGATTCCCTGATACCGAACATCTGTTCACTGACTTCGTTCCAGTAGGTTACCTTGAAATCATTATCAATAGCGAAAACGCATTCGTGGATTGATTTCAGGGCGGCATCCGAGAACAGCAGTGCTTCCTTCGCCTGCTTTAGTTCGGTAATATCCAGGTGGTTCCCCAGTGTAGCTCTGCGTCCGTTGTACTGGATTGAGCTGACACTTTCCACGGCCCATCTTACGCTTCCATCTTTATGGAGGACTCTGAATTCATAGGGGGTATGACGTTCGCCTTTCAACATCTGAATAGCATTGTTTCTGGCAGTCGGCCGGTCTTCAGGGGCAACCAGGTTAAAGGCATCCATTTCCAGAAGCTCGTCTTCGCTGTAGCCGCTGAACTCTGAAAATTGGGGATTGACATATTCATACTTGCCATCCTGAACGATATAGACACCCACCGGCGAATTGGTGGCTAAATTCTCAAACATTTCCTGCGAGTCCCTTCGCTCGAAGTGCAGGCCTGTCAGTTCAGTGATAGCGGAGATCAGTTTTTTTTCTTCGTCAAGAAACAGGCTTTCATTATTGGCTGCCCTGTTTTCCAGGTAGCCCACTTCTACAAAGCCGACACGGGTTCCCTGTTCCTCTATATCAGAAGTTATTTTCCATTCTGTGTCTTTGTAATTTTTTGACCGGTACTCGTCTCCACAGGCAGCAATTCTTGTATAAGTGATTTCCGGGTATTGCATTCCCGGCGGTATGGAGTCTGCAACCTCTTTAAGCACTTCAACACCGGGAATGCTTTGATTCTGAGTAATGCTTGAGATAGCATAAAGACAGCGTAGCTCTTTCATACGTTTTCGTACGTCATGTTCCAGCCGCACTGTTCTGGCTTTGCTTCCACTCCTTTCTGGAAACATTGCGTCTTCAGAAGCAGCAAAAAAGGCGGCCGTAAACTTGTTTCTGACTTCAAGCTCTCGCTCGGCAATACTCTGATTCTTGTTCTTTTTATTCTCCGCCAAAATCCTGCCTCTCATCTGGTTTTGGGTATTTGATGTAGCCGCTTACTCTGGCTTCTTCGTGAAGCAAAAATATTGGTGCGCCGTACAGACTTATTTTATGTCTGACGTTCAGATATGATTATCCAGTTAATAATACAGAGTAGTAAGATATAAAGTCAGCCAGAAATTGTGAGAGAAATTGTGATTTTTCAGGTTTCTTTTTCTGATTTTTCTGTGGCAATGTTTACAGTGGAGGATACGCCGCTTGCATTCAGCGCCACCGAGGGTTAACCGGGACGGCTAGAGGAAAAACACCATCCCGTGTATCACGCCAGATGATTATCCGTGGCGTAACGGATCAGTTCGGCATTACTTTTGATCTGTAATTTCCGGAGAATGCGTGTCCGGTATGTGTAGATGGTACTTGTACTAAGGAACAGCTCTTTGGCGATATGTTGAACACTCAATCCCCGGGCAATCATTTGCATTATCTGGTATTCGCGGTCAGCAAGTGTCTCATGCGGCTCTTTGTCTGAGTCATCTGTTAATTGTGAAGCTAGCTTCTCCCCGAGTGAGGTACTGATATACCTGCCACCGGCGGCTACCTTTTTTATCGCCCCAACCAGCTCAGCGGGGGCGCTGTCTTTAGTCAGGTAACCTAAAGCGCCAGCTTTTAGTGACCGTATGGCAAATTGCTCTTCGGGGTGCATACTCAACATCAGTACCCGGACTTCGGGCCTTTGCCGCTTGAGTTCTTTCAGGACATCCAGCCCGTTCAGGTCCGGCATCGTAATATCTAGAAGGATAACATCATAATCCTTACTCAGAATCGCACGTAAAGCCTCCTGCCCGGTGCCGGCCTCACCGGCGATTACTATTTCAGGAGTTTCAGCGACAATCTGCCTTAATCCGCGGCGAACAATAACGTGGTCATCAGCAATGAAAGTTCTAATCATACATTACTCCTTCTCACCTGGTTGGTACGGTCAGTTTTACGGTAGTTCCTTTTTCGTATACCCCTTTCATTTCCAGGTAACCTCCGATTGCTTTTGCTCGCTCATGCATTCCTATCAATCCGAATGACCTTGAGCTGCGTAATTGTCCGCCGGTAATTCCCTTACCGTTGTCCTTGATTTGCATTATCAGTTTATCGGTTTCCTGTTTAAGACTTATCCTGACTCTGGTTGCATTAGCATGAAGAGAGATGTTTGTCAGCGCTTCCTGGAGGATGCGAAAACAATCGATGGCATACTCCCTGTCCAGCTTTATATCATTTTCTCCTAGGTTAAGTGTACACTTTGTTCCCGTTCTTTTTTGAAACTCGGAGGTATGCCATTCTATTGCCGCGGCTAGACCGAGTATATCCAGTATTTCCGGTCTCAGTTCTGATGATAACTCCTTTACTGTCTGTATGCACTGGTCGATTAGCTGTGACATTTCCTGTGCCTTATATAATAGAGGTAACTGCTCCTCGGTTAGTCTCTTACTTAGCCATGATAAATCAATCTTTAATGCGGCCAGCGCCTGTCCGAGGTTATCATGAATATTCCGGGCTATGCTCTTCCTCTCCTCCTCTCTTATCTGACGCATATGACTGGTTAACTCGCGCAACTGCAGTTCCGACCGCTGTAGCTCACTCTCAGTCTGCTTTTTCTCGGTGATGTCTATGGCTACTTTAACCAGGTGAGCGATGTTACCGGATTCATCCCTTATAGCCGCGATGGAAGCGGACTCATAGTACAGTTCTCCATTCCTCTTCCTGTTGATGAACTCGCCATGCCATTCTTTACCTCCGGCGAGAGTCCTCAACATTTTCTCCTCTTCTGCAGCCGGCTGTAGACCGATATTCCCTGCGTTCTGTCCAATGACTTCGTCGGCATTATAGCCGGTAACTTCAACAAATTTCCTATTTACATATTCAATTATGTTGTTTTTGTCTGTAATAATTACTACACTGGGACTGTACTCTACCGCTGTCGAAAGTTTCAGGATTTCCTGTTCTCTCTTAAGTCTTTCGGTGATATCACGCTCTACACTCAGGATGAGTTTTCTGCCGCCCGACTCGATAACCCTGGCGTGTACTTCCACATCGAACGCCGAACCGTCTTTGCTGAAATGAGTGTTTTCAAAAATGTACTCTCCCTTTTCGCTTAGCTCTTCTATTTTCGACTTCAATGGTGCGGCGATTGCAGAAATATTCAGTTGATTAAAATTCATCGCCAGCAATTCTTCCCTGCTATAGCCGTGAGTCCTGCAGAATGTTTCATTCACATAGAGAAGATTTCCATCAAAATCACTAAGAGTGATTGAATCACCGGCATTATCAAGAATCTGGGCTCTCAGCCTTATTTCTTCCTCAGCCTGCTTGCGTTCGGTGATGTCACGTTCAACATTCAGGACAAGTTTCCTGTCCCCTGATTCTATAACCCGGGCATGCACCTCCACATCGAATGCTGAGCCGTCTTTACGGATATGAGTGGATTCAAATTCAATCTCACCTTTTTGTCTTAATTCTTCAAGTTTCTCTTTCACGAATAGCCCGAGTCCCGTCCGGTCCAGTTGACGGAGGTTCATTCCCAGTAAATCTTCCCGACTGTATCCGTGAGCCTTGCAGAATGCTTCATTTACGTAAAGGAGGTTGGCAATAAAATCATTCAACGTGATTGAATCACTGGCACTGTCAAGAAGTTCGGCCCTCAGTTTGAGCTCTTGCTCGGCTTTTTTACGCTCGGTAATATCAATCCAGCTTGACAGCAGATAACTAAGTTTCCCGTCTGTTTTCACCGGTGTACTGGTTATCTCCACCCAGAATTTCTCTCCGTTTTTCTTCTGGAACTCGACCTCATATCCTTTTGCACCCAATTTTATATCTTTTTTCAATTTTGATATGGCGCGCTTGAAAGTCTTGTCCTGCCAGAAGGGATATGGTGCTTTCTGACCAATGAGCTCCTCGGCAGAATAACCGGTCAGTTTCTCCAGTGCCGGATTAATGTATTTTATTGAGGTATCCGGATTAATGACGTTTATCGGGTTTTGTGAATTATTCAGCAGGCTTGACCGGAATGCTTCGCTCTCCCGCAGTGCTTTTTCCGCCTTCATTTTTTCAGTGATATCCCTGACGAATGCCTGAATGCCAACGAAACGCTTACCAATTTCCAGTGCGGAGACTCGAGCTTCACCCAGACGCAAGGTACCGTCCTTTCGTATCCACTCGAAAACTAATGCTCCTGATTTTTCCCCCTTTGAAAAAGAAGTGAATAGTGTAGTTAATGTGGGCAGGTCCTTAAGTCTGATGGCAGGCATTTTTGTAAAGTGTTTGCCGATTAGCTCGGCACTCGAATATCCGGTTAGCTCTTCGAAAGCCTTATTGCAGGATGTGACCACTCCACGTGTATCTACTGTTATTATGCCGTCAGGAGCCAGGTCGACTATGGACCGGTACTGCTCTTCAGACTTTTGCAGCGCATTTTCTGCCTCTCTTTGCCGGGTAATGTCACGGACAATCGCAAGGTAATAAGCTCTATCATCGAGTCTCCAACCTCCTACCGTAATTCTGGCTAAAAAATTACTGCCATCTTTTTTCAATCCTTCACGTTCATGTGTCATTTCACTGGATGGAATAGCTTTGTTCTGATTTAAAAGGTATATTCCTGTCTGAAAATCTTTTCTGTATTTTTCAGGTATTAAGATGGAAAGAGGCTTGCTAAGAACCTCCTCTTTTTTATACCCGAAGATGTCCTCCGCCGCCTTACTCCACGAAATAATGTTCGCCTCGTTGTCAGTGATAATAATGGCGTCGTTTACCGAATCTGCAATAGAATTATATTCTTGTTCTCTTGCTACTAATTTACTTTCCAGACTTTTATACTCGTTTACCGTTTCTTCTAGTTCAATAACTCGGCGTCGTGTCTGCTCCAGTTCGTCCAATAGCTGTGCTTTTGTCTTTGCGGTATCTTTCATTGTGCTCTCCTGCGCCGTGCAGTTTTGTCCGCTGATATTCATCGATACAAACGCGTTGATGCTCAGGATAGTTCTCGCACGTCAATCCTCGTTGCTTCCGCATGGATTTTTTCCAGGTCGTCTTTTGTAAATAGTCTCCATCCTCTCCTGTCTCTAAGTGCAACTTCTTCTAATATGCCATTTTTGAGCCAGCGAAAGAAAGTAGTTCTGCTGATGCCAACCTCCTGGCATACTTCAGCAGTTCTGTAATATGTCTGACCATTTATATTAACTGGCATGGACTGTTACCTCCTGGTATGGTTTGATTATAATCAGGCATACATGGAATGGAATAACAGTTATTAAAATATCCCTTAGAGTTATTAAAAAGTTTGATGTTATGTGGGGTGAACGAGGAGCAGGACCACAGAGTTATCAGACTTATCTCTGTATGACTGAGTTAGAGAAATGAGAAGCGGAGTTGCTCTCTCTCAAAAAGTCAGGGGAGCATATTATTGCTCCCCTGACCTGAGTTTCTTCTTAGACAAAGAATTACCTGGTAGTGAAAAATGCCCACCAGGGTCTTTCTTCTTTAATAATTTCTGAATCAGTGTTTGTGGCATCTACGGTTAAAGTATTTTTAACTTCCAGTGGGATGAAGCCGAGCAGTTTTCTTTTTTCACCTGTTTTTATCTTGTAAACCGCTCTGGAATTCTCCTCTATTAATTCCATTTCTTTCGCTTCAACGTTTATTTTCTCTAAAACGGTGCTTGGTACGAGCTTAACCTCCGAATTGCCGACTCTTAACACATCATTTTCTATGCTCAGTTCCGGTGCCTTTATTTCAAGGTCTCCGTCGTTCATTATCACCTGAGCTCTGGCCGGTTTAATTTCAAGGTCCTTGTCGTTAATTCTGGCGACTACACTCTTATCAACCGTTTTTACCGCCACCTCATCCATCTTTACTTCGCCGGGTCTCACCTGTATTTTTGTGACCAGTCCGCTGACTTCCTGGGTGCTTATTGCATCTTTGCTTTTTATTAGTTCCTCTATCAGTCTGTCTATCTCATCTCTCAGTTCTTTAAGGACGGTCACTTTTCTATCTATGTCAATCTCTTCAGTCGCTATCTCGGCAATTCTGCGCTTGTAGTAATCCGTTATTTCCATGCCGGATTCCACGGCGATTGGTCTGGCTGTAATGTTTAAAGGCCTTGTTCCGGTTGCGGAAGTCCAGGTCTGCCCGTCATTGTCACTACCGACCCTGTTGGTCACGCCGGCTTCACATTCTATTCTCAGCCTCTGAATCATTTCTTCGAGGCTTGCTATCGTTTTCCTGATTTCTTCTCGCCCTCTCGTGTATCCTTTATCGGTCAACTCGTCATCTGACAGAGAGTAGAGGTCTTCATAATGTTTCTTCTTGGCTTCTAAAGTCCTGAGTTCTTCGCAACTGTCCAGGCGAGCGGAACTGACAATGTTTACTCCGCTTGTCGCAGTAACAGTGGGTTTGTCCTCTTCTTGTTCTCCTGTACTGCTGATAGCCACCGGTGATACGCTGTTTACCGCAGTAGTCGTTGGTACTTCACTTGCCTTCGCTATCTCATCTTTTATTATCTGAATTTTTTCCTGCAGTGCTGCAATTAACTCGCGGTCACCATTGTTCTCCGCCTCCCTGAGCATTTTTACCAGCCTGTCCAGTTCATCCATTAGGCGGTCATTTACCGAATAAGTCTGTGCGGTTGTCTGATCCACATTTACCGAATAAGCCCCTGCCGTTGTCTGGTTAGCACTGACCGATTCCGTGAATGATGATGCTCTTGTGGCATTCTCTTCATCTTGAGCCAGAGCCGGCGAGGTTCCCGATATCACACAAACCAGGAGTATTGAAACAATGGCGGCGGTGAGTAATCTTTTCATTGTTTTTTTACCTCCATGCCTGGATTACTATTATGGTAATATCGATTATGAACATCAGCAATATGTAAAGCCGAATCTTTTGGGTAGTTTTTGTTACCTCATCGGATATATTCTCTTCTTCTGGCTGCTCTATACCTGGTTATAACGATGAATACTGAAATGGGTTAGTGCCTGGAGAATAAATGGCTGGCAGAGTCCGATTTCTTGAGTTCTTGTCTTTTTGAGGGTTATTTATTATGATACTGGCAATAAAAAGAATGGATTCCGTAATTGAACAATAAAATGTGGAGGTAATACCGTGAATAGAGAGCAGTTTCAGGTATATGTGGACCATTTCAATAACAGGAGATATGATGCCGTTACCGGCTACTTTGCCCCGGATATAACTGTTGAATACTATGATAACGCAACCGGAGAGCACGTTCCGCACCGCACGCTGCACGGACCAGCCGAGTTTGAGGCCGCCTACAAAGCGCTTCATGAGAACGTAAGAGAGGTTCTCGAACTCAGGTCATTTTTATCCACCGAGACCGAGCTGTTTGCCGAGCTCTATACCGAATTCCATGCCTTCAACGATGCCCCGGCGTCAGCCAGCCGTCCGCCGCTGAAAAAAGGTGATGTGATTATTATGACCAACTTCATACTCTATGAAATGGAAGGCGATATCATGAAACGTATCCGCATCGCCCACTTCAGAAACCATGACCCCGCCGAGGCGAAATATAAGTAATAAAATTCGTTTCTCACATTCAAATGGACAGGTGTATCAGACCTTCTTGCGTTTCCACCTGCCCGTCTTAAAATAAACCGTCAGGGTAATGGCAGGAAAGACCATGCCTGCCACCATCGCCCATCGCACTCCATAGACACCGAGTCCGGTTGCATTGGGCAGGAAGTAGGCTAAAGGCAATGTCAGCGCCCACATCGCTATCAGGCTAATCACCATCGTCGGGACAGTGTCACCAGCACCGGCCAGTACCTGCATTAGCACGCCCATAAAACCAAGCAGTATGTAACCGGCTACCGATATCCTGAGAAAGGTACTGGCAATCTCAACAAGAGCGGGCTCGGTATTGAAAATATGAACCAGGCTCTCCGCCGCAACAAGTATCACCACCGAAACGATGACAGCGATGCCCTCCATTATACCCACCGCCAGCCAGGCGGTCTTTTCCGCCTGCGCCGGTTGCTCCGCCCCCAGGTTTTGTCCGGCGAGCACTCCGGCGCTCATCCCGAATGACATGCTCGGCATCATCAATATCATCTCTATCCTCTGGTTTATGGTGTGTGCGGCTATTGCCAGGGTGCCAAATGGGACAAGAAGCCACATCAGCAGCATCTGACTGATTGACCTCTGGATACTCGAAACAAGGGCAGGAAACCCGATTCTTATCACCCGCCATATCATATTGAGGTCGACATTGAAATTTTTAAAGTCTATCTGTAATCGTGAACGTCCGCTGAATAACACCCAGAATCCGATTACCGTTCCCAGGCTCTGGGACAAAATGTTTGTTACGGCGGCTCCGCTGACTCCCATCCTGGGAAATATCCACCAGCCGAAAATCAGGAACGGGGCAAGGGTAATATGGAAAAGTCTGTAGCCGATTGTAATCTTCATCGGTGTTACGGTATCACCCGATGCCTGCATAATCGCTTCGACAACCACCCGGAAAGACATCGCTACCGCGCCGACAAACAGTATCCGCAGGTAGGTGGCACCTTCGGCAACCACATCAGGCTCCAGACCGAACAGGATAAGTATCTGCTCAGCAAGGAATATACCTATCACCGCCATCACTATTGAAAAGGTTGCGCCGATAACGAAGGCTTGCCTGGAGACGTGGTTGGCGCCCCGGATATCGCCGGCTCCGATAAACCGGGCAACCATTGCCCTCACCCCCATCATCAGGCCCATTAATGCCACAATCACCAGTTGCACGGCTATACCGGCAACACCTACTCCGGCGATTGCGGCCGACCCTAGTTTCCCCACCCATACCATATCGATTGTCGGACCAAGCATCATCAGGGAATTGGTCACTACCATCGGCCAGGCTAGAGACAGCAGATTTCGCGGGATACTGCCCTGCGTCCAGTCCCTGTCAGAGGCGCCACGTCTCCCCGGGGAAAATCCTATTTCTTCCATATGTAACCGATCTATTCAGCTCTGATAATGTCCATAAATTCATCCGCGACTACTTCGGCAAATTCAGTGTCATTTATGTGGGCATCAATTTCCTTAATTTCAATAGCTTCCTTCAAGGAAACTCTAAGAGAATCGATAAAAGCCCTGTCAGCTTCCGGGTCATAGAAAATCCCTCCCTGGTGGTCAAGAGAAGAAAAACCGCCGAGGGGAATCAGGAACTTCACTTTTCCGACGGCAAGGTTCAGTTTTTTCGCCATCGTCTCAGCTACCAGACTCAGTTCTTCACCATTTAATCTCGGCAGGGTTGCCTGCGGGTTATGATAACAAAGAGGTCTGTCCTTATACCGGTCAGGTAATGTATCCGGTGAAAGGAAGTTAATAATATCAATGCAACCGGGAGTGATAATTTGAGGAATTCCCTTCTCACCGGCAGCTTCAAGCCGATTCGGACCGGCTGAAGCCAGCCCGCCAAAAAGCTCATTCCCAATCTCGTTCAGACCCAGTTCTATAACCCCCTTCACCGGATAGCTTCTAACAAGTTCTTCATAGGTCTCGCCGCCGACGCCTATAGCGTGAAACACCGCTACTTCAAATCCCCGCTCCTCGAGTATTGACTTGACGGTGAGTCCGCAGCCGGTGGACAGGCCGGTCATAGTCATAAAGACAAGAGGGTTATCGGACACCTCCGGTTCTGCCGCTTCCATCATCCCGATTATAGCGCCGACCGCCTTGCTCAAGGAGTCCATGGTCAGCCTGTTCAACCCGGCAATATCAGCCATCGAGGGCAATACTACTATATCCTTTGTTCCCACGTATTTTCTGATACCCGCCTGGACAATCTTCTGTGAGGAAAGCATAAACTTGGGCATACCGATTGGAAGCTCTCTCATTGCCGCCGAGGCTACCCCGGAACCCATACCGCCTCCTATTGAAATAACTGCCTGAAATTTTCCCGCATTATATAAATCTCTGGCTATTTTCGTTGCTCCGAGCGCCATAACCGCCGATGCCGGACCGGCCTCGTCCATGCTCCTGACTTCCTCTATCGTGCTGCCGCCCGCCCGGGCGACCTCTTCAGCGGTAATATCGGCAGTGAAATATGGTTCCCCCAGGCTGCCGGTATCCATAACCATGGCTCTGTAGCCCTGGTTCAGTTCGATAAGCCGTTTTACATACTGAAGCTCAGGGCCTTTTGAATCGAGGGTACCTATGCATAAAATCACCTTCTCCACGAGCATACCTCCTTTTTATAAACCGCCTGGCTTGCTCTGAAGGTCTTGCATCCGTGTCACCCTGAGTCCTGACCGGTCGGGATGAAGGGTATCGGGGAGGGGCAGTTCCTACCGGATACGTACTACGCCACCCCGGGATTCTTCGTCATCCCGATTTTATCGGGACGATAAAATCGGACTCAGAATGACATCTGAGACAAGCCCGAAATCGCTTGCTTTACCGGCGTTTGAGCGGAAGATTTTTACCGGACTGTCGTGCTTTTTCCAGATTGTACCCGCTAAAGCATTCTGAAATCAATCTCTTTCGTCGGCAAGGTTACAAATCCACCGCTGTTTTGACAGTTGTTCTGAGGAGTGGTACTTTATGGATTAACTGGAGGACTTCGCTATGACAATGCCCAAAAAGAAGATAGTACTTATCGGACGTCTCGACAGCAAAGGACAAGAGTATGCTTACGTCAGGGATATTATAGCGCGGGGGGGCTTCGAAGTCATTGTTGTAGACGCTGGAACACGCGGCGTCCCCCGGTTCCAGCCGGACATTTCCCGGGAGGTAGTATCCAGGGCGGCCGGGTTTGAAATCGAAGATGTGGTCGACCGTACCGATGAAAGCAAGGAAATACAGGTTATGATGAAGGGAGCAATCAGGACCGCCCGGATTCTCTACGACTCCCACAGGCTGGACGGGATAATGGCTCTGGGAGGTTCACGCGGCACTGCTATCGGTACGGCAGCGATGAGGGCACTACCGTTCGGCATACCCAAGGTCATGGTTAGTACCATCGCCTCCGGCGATATGAGACCCTACGTGGGCACAAGTGATATTACAGTTATTCATTCCGTTACCGATATTGCCGGCCTGAACCGGATGACGAGAAGACTGCTGGCTTATGCAGCAGGAGCCGTAATGGGAGCAGTACAGGCAAATCCTAAACCTGAAGTTTCAAAAAAGCAACTGGTTGCAATGAGTGCCATGGGAGGGATAAACCGGGCTGCATTCAAAGCCCGAAAGACTCTTGAAGAGAGGGGATTCGAGGTGGTCTCTTTCCATACCGTCGGCACCGGCGGGCGGGCAATGGAGGAAACAATCGAGCAGGGTTTGGTTGATGGTGTACTCGACCTTGTTACCCATGAGCTGGTAGACCACCTGTACGGTGGCTGTTATGATGCCGGGCCGGAACGCCTTGAAACAGCCGGTACAAAAGGCATCCCTCAGGTAGTCATTCCGGGGTGCCTGGACTTTATCGCCTTCAGCCCGCCGGAAAGTGTTCGCGGGACTATAAAGAATAGAAAAATTTACCGGCATACTCCGGAGGTCGCCATTGTGCGGGCCAACCAGGAAGAGATGGTAGCCACGGGCAAGACAATAGCTGAGAAGCTGAATAAAGCCACCGGTCTGGTGGCAGTGGTGATACCGCTCAGGGGATTCTCGCCCGGCAACAGGGAGGGCAAAGCTCTCTACGACCCTGAAACAGACAGGGCTTTCATCGAGGCGCTGAAGCAAAACCTCCAGCCGTCTATAAGGGTTATTGAGGTTGATTCACACATAAACGACGAATCTTTCGCCGAACAGGCGGTTGACATCCTCTGCGAAATGATACGGAAACGGAATTAAGCCTATTCGAAGACACCTTCTTCAAGATAGTTGATAAACTCGGTATCTGGTAAACCGAGAATCTGAGTACAGATGTATTCATTATGCTCGCCCAGACAGGGCACGGGACGGATATTGACCGGGCTCTCCGAAAGCTTTACCGGCCAGGCCTGCTGATAGCACCGCCCGATTTCAGGGTGCTCCACTTCCCGGAAATACTGCCGGTGTTTTAATTGAGGGTCTTCAAAAATTTCCCGGTTTGTTTTCGCCACTCCGGCCGGCACACCGGCCTCCTGCAGCCGGGTCATTACTTCTTCAGGAGTGAAATTAACAGTCCACTGCTCTATCAGCCGGTCAAGCTCTTCCTCGCTTTGTTTTCTCCCCTGAAACGAAGCAAATTTCTCATCACCCATCCAGTCCGGTGAGCCGATAGCCCTGCAAAAAGCCTGCCACTCCGCTTCCGAAAAAACACTGATGGCGCACCACCTGTCATCACCCTTGCAGCGGTAGACTCCGTGCGGCGCCGCATAAGGAGATTGATTACCAGCCCGCATTGCAATATTACCGTTTGCCGAATAATCAAGCAGAAATGGAGCCAGAAACTGGCAGGTGGTCTCATACTGGTTGACATCGATGTACTGGCCTTTACCCGTCCGGCGGCGGTGGTCCAGTGCCGCCAGCAAAGCCACCACGCCGAACCAGGGCACGACGCTATCCGGGTAAGCCTGAAGCGTGCCCACCGGAGACCGGTCAGGCCAGCCGGTAAGATTGCCGATGCCGGTTATAGCCACAGTATTCCAGCCATATCCGGCAAAAGTGGAGTTCGGTCCGGTCTGGCCCTGAATGGTGGCACTCAGCATGATAATCTCCGGATTTATCTTTTTCAGCTCGTCATAGCCAAGACCCAGCCTCTCCATAACTCCGGCTCCGAAGTTTTCAACCACTATGTCAGCCCAGGTTATTAGTTTACTGATAATTTCAGGAGCCCGCTGGTGTTTCAGGTTTAGGGTCAGACTGTACTTGCTATTGTTGGCTACCAAAAAACAGCCGGAACGGTTGACGCCGGTGATTCCGTCCTTGTACGGCGCCGTCACCCTTGTGATATCCAGGCGTGACTGGCTCTCAATCTTGATTACCTGCGCTCCGAAATCTCCCAGATAGGCGCCGATGAAGGGCCCGGCGAACGCCCAGCTAAAATCGACCACTTTTACATCATCAAGAGCCATCTTTTCCATTTCCTCAGATAACGCCGCTTTTCTTCAGGGTACTGAATTCATCTTCGCTGATACCGAGTTCCCTCATGTATATCTCTTCATTGTGCTCACCGATTAATGGCGCCCGCCCCTTTACCTTCGGCGAGCATTCCTCCTCAGTGGTGAGAAAGAGGAAGCCGGGATAGTGAATGCTGGCACCCATTTCGGGATAATCAATATCCACCCAGAAGTCTCTTGAGGCAAGCTGCTCATCCTCAGCCACATCCGCCACGTCACTTAAAGGCGTCAGCGGTACGCGCTTTTCCAGAGCTTCTTGATAAAGCTCTCTTTTGGTATGAGCCAGGAAGAAGTCGCCGATTATTTTCTCCCAGGCTTCTATTTTCTCCGTAGCCACCTTTGTCAGGTCCAGCGCCGACCAGTCCTCCACTTCTTCGCTGAGGCTGCCGGCCATTCCCCTTTCCTGCATCCATTCCACCATCAGCCTCATCTGCTGCGTGCCGACGGCGCCGCCAAAGAACATCCAGGAGACGAATCCGTCCCGACAGGGCCAGATTTCCTGTGTCGAGACTCCTCCGCGGAAACGCTTTATCCCCGACCTCTGCACAATACGGTTGCTGTATTCCCAGTAAGGCAACTGGGTGTGCAGCGTCCGGACCATGCTTTCCTGCATCGAAACATCCACCTGCTGCCCCCGCCCGGTAAGCGTCCGGCTATGGAGAGCGATTAACAGCCCCACGGCAGCATGAACGCCTGCCTGTGAATAAGCCTGGTCGACACTCACCCGCAGTGGAGCACGGTCCGGCTCCCCGGTGCAGTAGACCATCCCCCCCATTGCCGATGCGACCAGGTCGCCGGCTTTGTAGTCCTTATAAGGTCCGGTCTGACCGAAAGGAGTAATCGATGCCATAATCAGAGCGGGATTAGTATCTCTGAGTACATCGTAGCCAAGTCCGATGCTTTCCAGATATCCGGTAGGGAATGATTCGATAATAAAATCGGCTGTCCCGGCAAGTCTCTGGAATATCTCCTTTCCCGGCACTGAATTCAGGTCGAGGGTAATACTCCTTTTACCGGCACTGAAAGCCAGCCAGAAGAGGCTTCTTTCGGGGTGGACCGTAGCATTAAAAAAGGGGGGAATCCTTCTGGCGGGATTTCCTCCCGGTTTTTCCACCTGGATTACGTCGGCCCCGAGGTCGGCCAGAATCTTACCGCATAGCAGGCCTTTCTCGTCGGTCAAATCCAGGACTCGATACGGACTTAACATTTCCCGATTCTTATCCCTGCCTCACTCTATTAAGACCTTCTGTTATTTTATCAACATCCAGGGCAATTTCAAGAAGCTCCAGGTGTTCTTTGTAGACAGCAGGGTCAACCTGCGACCTTATCTCCGGTTCCATAATGTGGTAGACGGGCAAATCAAGTGAAACGCCAGCCAGCGGTCCCAGCCAGCTGGGGTCGCCGTTGATAAGGGTCTCGGCATATAGTTCGGAGCTATCGGCATCCGGCGAACCGAGGATAACTATAACGCCGTCTTTACCATACTGGTCCACGATTTTCTTCACCATTTCCTGACCCTCCGGGTCGAAAGCACCGGCGGCAGTTCAGACGAAGCACTGGGTCTGCACCAGTACCGGTTCGGCACCGGCGCTTCTGATGCACTCCTCGATTGCCGGTCCCTGGACTCCGTCACGCTCTCCGATTACTATTACCTTCTTCCCTTTAAGCTCCATTGTTATTCCTCCGTGAAACTGGTAAATCCGGCTGGTTGACCAGCTCCTCAACGGCTTCTTTAATATCCCTGGCAGTGATACTTTCCCCGATAAGGCGCTTATGCTCATTGCCGTCTCTGTATAAGATGAAGGTCGGCAGGCTCATCACTCTTAATCTGGCACAGAGCATCCTGTTTTTCGGGGCATCCACCTTGGCGACCTTCAGTTTTCCGGAATAGTCGTTCTCTATTTTTTCAACCGCCGGCGTCAGCGCCAGGCATGGTTTGCACTGCTCTCCCCAGAAGTCCACAAGCACCGGCTTTTCGGAACGCAGGGTCTCATTTTCATAATTGTCACGGTCAAGCTCTATAGCCAAATTTATTTCCCTCCGTCATTTCTTTTCAGCAAAAACGACATGCCATCGGAAAGCTGGGTCATTCTTCCCAGGAAAAGGCTACCCTTTGCCAGGAACATAGTATTCTTCATTTTACCATCAAGCATCGCTTTTACCGAATGCCCCAGCACCGGCACCGCCGAAGCGATGTGCCCCTGGGTGGGGGAGAATCCGGGCATGCCGTGAGTTTTCACGAAATCCTCAAGGGCGCTTCTTTCTATCTCGGAGCGCAGCACCGCTAGGCTGCCGATAGTGCGGTAATTATTGCGGGGAACGTTGCCGCTTCCCTGCGGTTCGGTCATCTCCGGATTATGCATCTCCGTGGCATACTTATCAACGTCGGTTATCTTCATCTTCAGGCGTGCCAGAGGCTCGACAACAAGCTTCTCCATTATATCCTGCTGGGCGGAACCGGAACCAATCTCGTGTTTTCCAACCGAACCGAGGTCAATGACCGGACTTTTACCATCGTCACCGCTTATCAGGACGGCAATACCGGCCAGTACGTCCTCGAGTATCGGCATATCATGGCGGAGGTGTCCTTGGAACTTCATCCCTAGCTTGGCGAAAGAGCCACCGGCTGCCACGACCACGTTTTTAAATATTCCAGAGGAGACCAGGCTTGCCGCCAGGACGATGGCATGAACCGGAGCGCAGCAGAACGCTTTAACATCGGAGCCGGTAGCCCGACTACACCCGGCAAGCTCGCCGATTGACTTTGCCATATTGCCGCCGCCGCGGTTATAGCGGTCTCCGACCGCCTCCTCGCCGCAGCCGAGAAGGTAATCGATATCTCCGGCGGTGATATGTTCCGAGGTAAGCTGACGCAGCGGCACGACGCCGGACGCCCGGTAGGCAAGGTTCTCCAGGAGAATGCCGGGAGTAAGGTTAGCGTCTTCTTCAAGGGCTCCCCGGCAGCAGCCGATTAAACGGTCGCCCTCCACGTACAGAGGTAAGGAATTGCTCTCCTCCAGCTTCTTCTTAATCTCGTCCAGAGAGTGACCCTCTCCCAGTCTCTTGATGTCCGTGTCATCAAAAAGCGGGTGCTCTTCAAGGCGTGAAGTTACGTCGGCGAGGAACTCCTTTTCAAAGAAAAGCAAATCGAATTCGTCACATATCTTCATCATGCCGTAGAACTCTTCCTCAGGCATGATTTCCCCGAACTCGCCCCGGCGTGAGGCGTTAGCAACCGGGTTCTGGTACCAGGGTGTGGGAATATCGAATAATTCATCGGGAGATAGATTACCGATAAATACCTGGCTGGGCGGATAGGCAACCGTGCTGGCGTAAGGGTGCAGGTGTTCCACTATCTGCTTGAATAATTGCGGGTCTTTGGCTATTTCCCGGGACGGCTTTGAGCCGTGGCAGACCATGCTCGGCACGTGCCCCAGAAAATAGGAGACTGCTTTTACCACCGGGGCCGAATTATATGTTTGTGAGTTTTGAGACATTTTATAAGTATCTTTTCCTTCAGGCTGCATCAGTAGGTGGAGTCATGTCTTCTGCTTCGGTCTGCAGGGACTTCAGGGCTTCGGCAGCAATTTCGCGGCGTATCGTCTTTTCCTTCTCAGCATCCGCATCCGACCTTCCCCAGGGGCTGACTATTTCTTTTCCCTGTACTATCCTCGGAGAGCCGCCCATTACCGCTACCGGCGTCATCGCCGTTATGTGGGCTGTCGGCAGTCCGGCACGCTCCATTTCCTTGGTCAGCGCTGCTCCGCAGCGGGTGCTGGTGCCTCAGGTGGAGGTAAGAATAACCGCCGAAACGCCGTCCTCTTTTAGCTGCCGGGCAATTTCCTGCCCCATCCTCCTGGCGTTCTCTATCTTCGTCGCCACGCCTGTCGTCGAGTAGAAACGCTGGTGAAGTTTACCGATTACCTTCTGCTTTTCTAATTCCCTCATAACATCGACAGGTACCAACCGGTTGGGATTCTGGCGGATAAAGACGGTATCATAACCGCCGTGGCTGACCTCGTAATTCTCCGGGTCCAGGGACTCGATTCCCTCGATACTGTAGTTGCCGAAGCGGGTGGCGTCGGACATTTCGATGCCGTCAGGATTGCCTTTCGGCACCAGTCCGCCATCAGTAACCAGGGCTACCGTTGCCGAAGCCAGGTCCGATACCTTTTCCGCCGGTGAGATACGGTAGAACCGTGGCTGGATTACCTCCGTTTCAAAAGGTTTTCCGCTGAGTTTCTTCAGCAGCATACTGACGACTCTCTCGGCGCCGGTGCGGTCGACCGTCTCGTTAATCACCGTTCCACGCGGGAAAAATTCCTCATCCACCGGCTTTCCCGGTTTCTCTCCGGCGGCCAGCTTGAGCGCCAGCTTGACCATCGCGGTGACAGCCTCATTCATTACCCGCACCGAATTTCCCGTGGAGATAATGTAAACGTCTTTGTGATAGAGCTCGACACCCGGGTTTTCACGGTACATGCCGGTAACGGCAGGAATTCCCAGCATCTCCTGGACGGCTTTGCAGACCGCTCCACAGGCAATGCCGAAACGCCCCGCCTCAAAGGCAGGCCCGGCGATTAATATATCCGGTTTGCAGGGACGGATTAGCTCGATTATTTCAGCGGCAGCCTGTTCCGGCTTCTCTCCGATATAGTTATCACCGCAGATTGCAGTGGCTACAACTTCTCCCTGCTCTGCCAGTGTATTCTGGATAGCTCTGCCGGGACCGGTTGTGCCATCGATGACCTGTGGTCCGATATTCGCTTTTCCCTCACCCCCCAGACCACCGAAAAACTGGTTCAGATAATGAACGACTCTCATTTTATCCACTGCTATTTTCACCTCCCCCGGACTCAGTACCGTATCGCTATCAGCCTTGAATCTCCAATCTGGCTCATCGAACCCCGTATCTGGCGCGCCTGCGTTGCCGCTCCACCGCGCTCGGAGCCATCGGGCGAACCGATAACTCTTTCCGCAGGCTCGAGTGTCACGGCGGGATTCCCGGCCGGAGTTCCCATGCTGACCATAGCATCCACTTCCGGCATATCACTGAAAATCGTGCTCGCTTTCAGCGATACCTCGGTGGTATCCATTCCCATATGCAGCAGGGCCAGGGCTGTCTTTACTCCCAGTTGCTCGCATTTCTGTGCTGTCCGTGCCATAACCATCTCCGGCGCACCGCCGCCGCACTTGGTCAGTACTGCGCCGTCGGCTCCCAGAGTCCACTTCGCCAGGTTGGCGGCTATGGTCGCCGTCCTCTCATACTCAGGGGCATTGTTCGGGGCATTGCCTATTATCACCCCGCAGAAACTGAGACTCTTGCCATGCTCTTTATAAAGCTCGTGGACAACGGGATGATTTTGAATGCCGTATGTATCCATAAAAGTACTTGAGTACGGTGCCGTGATAGCTCCGTCTAGAATTTCGTTCGGGTGGAGTACGGTTGGTACTATGGCACTGATATTATTCCCGTAGAGGACGGGGTCTCCCTCCAGCGGTTTGAACTGGAGGGTGAGCACCTGGAAGATATAGGTCACTCTTGGCAATCCCGGTGGCTCGCCAGCGGATTTACCCAGCGAAGGGATATCATATACCTCCACTCCGTCCGGTTTTATCGCGCTTCCTGCCTGAGCCAGGTAAACGGCAGTCTTCAGTCCGGCGGTCTTGAGGGCGATGCGGTATTCATCCTGAGTAATCCCGTCAGCCGGGTTTGCCATGACAACGATGTTATGCGTGTTACCGTAGGGACCGATTTCAGCACCGGGACCCCACATATCAATAATTCCGGTTGCTGCCCTGCCCCGGTCCTGGCTGCGGCGGTATTCGCTCAGCACCACGGCAGCGTCGTGCAGCACACAGGTGCTGCCCCTTCCTACAGTCCCCAGCCTGTCCAGCGCTCCTGGGTACTCCTGCCCGCTGTTACCTATCTTGGCTCTCGGTTCGATAACGTCAATAACCCGGATAATCCGTGCTTTATCACCGGGGTTCGCCACATCGATATCAACAGATTCCAGCCTGGTATCTGCTTTCAACAAATTTATCAGTTCCTGGCGGTTTACTGACAGTACACCGTTTTCGATGGCTGTTTTATCAGCGAACTGAACAGCACTTATATTTACTACGTTAAGCTCAAGTTTCAACTCTAATCCCCGACGTGGAACTTATAATGTGATTGTATGGGCTGATTAAATACTATCCAATAAACGAGGTCCCCGTCAATGATTTCCGTTTTTCCTGCTCGAAAGGAAAACTTCTGTCCACGCCCGAAAAATTATTTAACCACTCTATAACTCAAATGCAAGTATTTTCCGTCGAGTAACTCGCAGGTTATCGGCTCAAGCTCAATATTCCCGCCCTCAAGCTCAAGGCGCTCGAACAGCTTGCCGGATTTTTTACCGACCAGGAAAGGGTGCACCAGCAGGCTTATTTCGTCAATCAGACCTTTCTCCAGCAGAATGCCATTAAGGGTAGGCCCGGCGTCGATAAAAACCGTCCCGGCGCCCAATTCATCCTGAAGAATCTCGAACGCTCTCTCATAATTTACATAATCTTCGCCACAACTATAATAGCTGCAGTCCCTTTCCTCAAGGTATTGAAGGTAGTCCCGGCCGGTCTTTTCCGATACCAGCACAACGATATCTTTACAGAATTCGACCCGCCTCAGGTAATGTAATAACCCCATTAAAACACCTTTTGTATCCGGTACTACCCAGTAAGGTAAGCTGGCATCCTTTTCCGGCTTGGTAAAGTCAGATTTCTCCTCAGGCGGTATTTCCACGCCGAACATATCTATTCCCATTTTGATGGTATTGGAGCCGACAAGCTGAACATCTGCCGCGTATCTACCGGCTATCCGGTAATGCAGTTCCATATTCACGTCAAAACCCAGCATGGCTCCGTCCAGACTAACTGAGTTGTGCATAACTGCTTTCAGCATAGTTTTTTCTTCCCTTAATTCTTAGCCGTCTTCAACCAATATATTACAGCATTCCCCAATCAATCAATTATACGAGGAAAGATGACAAAGGTGCAGGAGAGGGTCCTCTCCTGCACCTTTTTAGATTTTCAGAGATACAGGTACGCTACCGCCACACGTCTATTCCGAAGGCAGCATCGACGTTTGGCACGCGGCCACCGCCCCACAGCGATACCTCCTCACCGCCGCCGGTAACGATTATACATGCCTGATACGGGTCATTCATTGCCGGCACCATGGCATCATCGGGCAGCTCTTTCCAGGGCTTCCCGGAAACCCTCTCAATCCCTTTCCAGGCATTGGTCCAGACATCCGGCCAGGAATGGGTCCTGTACTCGGCTACAGTCATGAAGCTTTTCTGGTAGAGCCACTCATAGACATCGTCCTTCGATTTGAATCCGCACTCGTAGAGGTGATATGCCATCTCGGGAAGCATAAGAAAGGTGAAGCCGCCCTCGCTGCCTCTCCAGAAACTGGGGAGTAGATATTCGAGCCAGTTCTTCGGGCCGGGCACGCCCTTGACACCGAGACGTCGGGCAATCCCGCCGTGTCCGCTCTTCTGGAATGCCCGGTATCCGCCCGGTGAGAACTGCGAACCCTGCCAGCCACCTCCCTGTCCTGCTCCCATGTGGACAATACAGCTTTCATCTTTCTTGAAGTCGTACTCTTCGTTCAGTCCCTTCCATCCCGGCGGCAGTGCTTCGGCATTCTCGGGGAAGCAATTATTAGCAGTGTTCCCCCAGACACCGCAATTGTTTGCGGCAGGAATGTTGCCACCAAGGTTACGCCACATAAGGTCGGCAGCCCGTCCGAGTGCCCTGTTCGATGGATTGCCTGGACCAAGGACGTTGACATCGAAGTTCATGCCGACTTCCTTGGCGATTGGCCCGCTGATAACGAATTGCTGGCCGCCGCGACCGTCACCGCAGCCGCCGCCTGCTTCGGCCATCGCCAGTAAAATGGGCATATGCTCCGGACTGCAACCCGCCATCACGCCGATAGTGGCTATCTTCTCAACGGTAGCTTTTCTTGCCATCGGCAGGAACCGGCAGGGGTCGCCCTTCTTCCCGGTTCTGCCCATCTGGGTCTGCCTGTCATCTACCCGGTGGTCGGTCTGGAAGGTGAGGATTTCGTCAGGCTTGTGACTGGTGCCTTTCAGCATCTTCTCCACCCGTTCCTCGGTGGGGAGTACTATCGGGAGGCCATCGGTATATTTGCAGATAGGAGCGCCCTGAAGCGTCGGGATGATTTCGGTCTGGGTGAAGAACTCATAAGCTTCATCTATAGTTCCCTCGAAGATTATCCTCTCATCAGGTTCATTCCATATCCCCTTTTCCTTCTCCTTGTCGGTCAGAGGAGTTACCAGGGCGTCCATCATCGGCTGGATAAACCTGTCAACATCTTCAGGACCGGGGAGAGTCCGGGAAACGTGTATCGTCCGTATGTTGGGAACGCCGGACAGCTTGGCTGCTTGCCTGAAGCATTCTTCCTGGTCCGGGTAGATAATCAGGACCATCGGAATACCCGCCTTCTCAATGGTTACTAACTGGGGCAACTGCTCCCAGATAGCTCCATGTCACCAGACAACACCGCGGATAAGGGCATCCGCCGTTTTCATCTCCTCTTCTGAAAGGGCACTGCTGCCGGCAACTGTCCTGTGCTCGGCTGCGAAGGTAATTTTCCAGTTTACCTGAGGATAATCAATCGGTAATCTTTTGGTCAGCGGAATGATGATATCCTGCTCACCGCCGGCCCCGATGCTGAAATAGATTTCTTTGCCATCGATGGAATCGAGCCGTGGAGAAAGAGGATACTGTTCCACAGGGTCCTGGATACCAAGCGGGTTGAGAAATTTGTATTTGTCTGCCATTCTAGTTCCTTTCTTTAATTTTTTCAAACCTGTGTGAAATCAATCATAGAATAACGATTAATATTCAGGCATGTGCAGTATTCTAGCATAATACGACTATTCCGCTCAAGTTAGTCTATTTTATCTGCAATAGAGTTTCATCGGAGTTCATGTTTCCGTTCGACCGCACGAATTTCAGCATCCCTGGCTGCAGATTCTTAAACCAGCAGGGAGTATTCCCGGGCTCAGGAAGCCGCCCGGGCTTCGAAACGATTGAAGACGCGGTTCAGCAGTTCTATTGCCTGCCATGTTTTCCGGCGTACTGTTCCTCCGTCACTACCAATCGCCTCGAAAAACTGCTCTTTGTTTAACGCTTTTGCTTCTTTGATGGTTTTACCCCTTACAAGGTCGCAAAGGACTTCGACCACAACATTAGCCGTCGGGTCACAACTACACAGGTATTTGACATCGGTTATTACGTTATCCGTAATCATAATATAGATATTCATGTAGTCCTTACCTGACTGGCCGCAGATAGATATTCCCTCAGCCTTGGTATCGATAAACATCGTGGGATTATCGAAAGACCCGGCGTTTTTAAAGCCGTTTTCAAGCAACTTCCTGTAAAATTCTGTCACTACTTCATCCATTGATAAGCTTGTCCTCTTTCATCCGATTCTGCAGGATTTATACGTAGGCACGCTCTTTGAAAACCTCGTGCAGGGTATCCAGGAAGACCCGGCATTCCTCTATTGTATTATAGAAATACAGGGAGACCCGGTAGGTCATTCTTTGCTCCATCGGCAGCCTTGGCCCGGTCCATCCCTGGCCGAACTCCTTGTTCAGATAAGAGTGGACGCAGAAAACGCCGTCTCTTATCATTATGTTCCTTTTTTCACTCAGCTCTTCAGCTATCCCTATGGCGTTGGGCCGTTTAACCTCGAAGGTCAGTATCCCACCTCTCTTTCTTACATCGCCCGGACCGAGTATCCTGAACCAGCCCAGATCACCGTAGCGCTCCAGAAGCTGCGCAGTCAGGAAGCCGTTCAGTCGCTCTTCCTGAGCGCCGATTCTATCCATACCTACTTTCTGCAGGTACTCGACGGCTGCCCCGGCAGCAATCTGGCCGGGGTAGTCCTGAAGCCCAACTTCGAATCTTTCAGGCGGCGGCAGGAGGGTATAGGCTTCATAGGTGGTATCAATAATAGTGTCGCCGCCGAGCATGGCGGGTAGAATAACATTTTCGGCTTCGTCTTCCTCGTGCAGCTCATGTCCGAGGAGTTCGGCTTTACCGTAAAGGACACCAACGCCTCTCGGTCCGCACATCTTATGTATCGAGAATGCCAGAAAATCCACGTCCAGGTCCTGGACATTCACAGCCCGGTGCGGTACTGTCTGGGCTCCGTCAAGCATCACCATTGCGCCGTAGCGGTGAGCGATACTAACCACTTCTTTTGCCGGTATCGTGTAGCCGGTCAGGTTCGAGGTATAACCCATGCTGACAAGCCTGACCCTGCCGCTTTCCAGCTTTTTCTCAAGTGCATCAAGGTCGAGGTTTCCATCCTGGTCTTCTTCAACAAATTCCGTTTTAATAAGCCCCTGTTTCTGCAACCTCAGCCAGGGAATCAGGTTTGAATTATGCTCCTTGTCAGTCAGCAGGACAACGTCGCCCGGCCTGAACCTGATACCAAGCGCCACGATGTTAATGGCATGGCTTGAATTCAGGGTAAATACTACTTCTTTCTCAGAGCTGGCATTTATGAAGTCCCTGATTATGGGCCGTGAACCTTTCATATTCCTCTCAGGGTCCCCGTCAATCCGGTCGGTAACTTCCCGGGCGAACCAGTGCCGGCTCCGGCCCTCCCCGCAGGCGGGGAAATCGTTGTAGTATTCGGTAAGGGCTCCGATAACCTGCCTCGGTACCAGCGTGTTACAGGCGTTATCAAAATAAACCGGAGGGTTGCCATTTTGCCGGTTTTTTAGTGCTGGAAAGTCTTCTCTGGTCCATGCCAGGGAGTCTTCGCCGGTCAATGATGTCTCCTTCCTGAAACGATTACCATTATACAATTCGAGGGCATTCCTGTCCAATACGATAATATTAATCACCTTTCTCTGGGATTTTCCGCTCAACAGATAAAGGAGTGGTTGCTATAAAAGACCATATCCCAAATGGGACTAAAACAACTAGCACTGATAGTTAAGAGACTCGATAAGGATGATTTTCGTTCGGACGGTGTGCTTGCCTTCTTTATCTTCTTAAACGGCAAGCTTTTTCAGGATTAGCTCGATGAATCCGTAGACATCGCTCTGTCTGTGAGCCCCTCTTATCCCGGTAATACGGGCAATATCCGCGTATTCCTGAATCCGCCGGTCCTGCTCCATTGATAACAGGTCAGCAGGAGCCAGCCCCTTATCTTTCAGTACCGCTGCCACCGCATTTTCTATCTCATCGGTGATATCCGGTGCTTCGCTGAACTCACCATTAAAATAGGGATTGTCTCTGTCATATTTGGTGAATTCCTTCTTTCCGCCAGCCTCAAACGTCCCCTCGTATCCTTCCACTTCCAGTTCCAGATTGTAGGACTTAACCGAACCATCACCGACTATCAACAGACGGCTGATATCCATCGGTGTCCGTTCAATCATCTGCAATTCAGGATAATCGATGCCCAGGTCAAGCACCAGTCTTCCCCTGTCTTCGATGCGCCTGATAACGTAATACCTGAGCAGGTTGGCTGCATCACCATCTACCGATACCACTTCCCGCCACCCGTCTTTCCACTGCAGCATCAGATAATATTTCGCCTGAGAAATTTCCGGCGGCGGACTACACAGGCCGGCATCAGCCAGGGATGCCTGCAATACCGTGCCTATCTCGCCGGATTCAAGCCGTTTCCCGGTGCCGTCTTCATACTCAATTATCAGGCGTTTCAGCTTCCTCATTCCTTAAATCCTTTGATTATATTCTTCAGTTCGGAAAAATGTTTCACTGTAAACTCAGCGGTGGACGGGCTGCGGTAGATAAAACCGATATAGTTGATTGTTTTCAGACCTCTCTTTTGTGCCGGGGTGATATCGGACCACTCCTTGTCCCCGATTATCACCGCCTCGGCGGGCTTTATTCCACGCTCAAGCAGGTCTCCAACAAGTATATCGTAGAGGTCGCCCGTCTCTTTTGACGAGCCTTTGTACCTGGTATCCAGGGAGTTGTCCCGTAGATTGACTTTACCTTGGGGAGTAATGAACGACTCAAAATACTGCTTGATATTCTGGTTCTCAAGGAACAGGCTTACCTGGTCGGTCCCTATCGGCCCGAAGGTTCTTTTCAATTCGGCAACAATTGATAGCTCGATTCCCTGGTCTTTGAAGTACTTTATGGCATCAACCGCTCCGTCTGCCGGTTTAATATACTTCTGCTCCATTTTAACGAACGTTGCCATTCCCTCCGGATGGCCATCGAAAACAAAACTGGCTATCTCATCCCGGTGGCCCTCCTTGACGGCCGACCAGGAACCGTACCTTTCCTTCAGGATACGCCATCTGTAGCAGCAGGCATCAATAAGTTCCGGTTGCCCCAGCTCTTTACAGGCATCTCCAATCATCCAGTAGGTACGCTCGGGAGTGCTGTCACAGAGCGTCTGCCCGAAATCAATACCAATCCATTTTGCTCTAATCGACATTTCCGAATGACACTTTACACCGGCAGATTTTATATACCGCTTCCGATTCCCGGTCCGCCTGAGAAACGGTTCAACATCAGGTCTACAATCTGGTCAGTAGTGCTTTTTTCCTGCGCTATCACCTCGGCGCGGGTCTGCAGCAGGACGATGCTGTCAGGTAACACGGCATCCTGGTCTACCGCCCATTCCACGTCCTGGGGAACGCCGAAGTGATTCTCCAGTTTCTTTCCCAGTTCGGCTATTGCCTTTGCCTCTTCATCACTGAGACAGAAGGCAGAGCTTTTCTCCGGTGGTGTCTTCATCTCGGTTACTCCGGTCTTACCGGCGGTTATATACGCAGCTTTCGGCCCCAGCTTTTTCTCGATTATTTCCAGGGTATCCTTATCCAGAGTATAGATGTCCGGTGTCGAGCTACCGCCGACAACGCTTTCCCCGAGCCCCCAGTTTGCCTCGATTATCATCCGGGAAGCGTCTCCGGTGTTGGGGTCGGCAGTGAAAATTATACCGGCGGCTCTAGCGTTGACCATCTTCAGCACGGCAATACCGATAGGGTCGCTCTCCAGAGGCAGCGCCTTCTGCTTTCTGAAAGATAGCGACCTGGCATTGAAGGTGCTTGCCCACACTTTCCTGATATTATCTATCAGTTCCAACTCGCCGGACACATTGAGACAGGTCTCATACTGTCCGGGGTGGCTTACCGGGCCGGAGGAACGCACCGAGACGGCAACTGCCGGAGCATTACACTTCCGGCACAGTTCCCGGTAATGCTGGACTACTTCCTCCTTTATCTGCTCCGGCATATCTGCCGATTCCACTGCCCGGCGTATACCGGCACTCAACTCATCTAATTTTGTTGCTTCGCTGCCGGACCGGTTCAGGTGTTTTTGAACCTCGTCGGTGGCTCCCGTCCTGTCCATAAAATCCAGGTAAGCATCTACGGACAGGGCAAATCCACCCGGGATAGGCAGCCCCAGTCCTGCCATCTCACCTAGGTTGGCGCACTTATTACCGACCTGCTCTTTATGTTCCCTTCTTAGTTCTTCAAGCCAGAATATCCATTTCCCGGACATAATTTATCTCTCCCTGCATTTAAGTGGAGGTCAGACCTGCTCCAGGATATAGACCAGCCCGAGGTCGCCATCGACCTTCAACCTGTCACCGGTCTTTATCTTGCTTGTCGCCTCCAGGCAGCCGACCACCGCCGGAATTCCGTACTCCCGCGCCACGATTACGGCGTGAGAGAGGGCACCGCCACCATCGGTAACAATGCCGCTTATTATCTCGAAGGAAGGAGTCCACAGGGCGCTTGTCCCCGATGCCACCAGTATCTCCCCCCGCTGAATCTCACCCAGCCTGTCTTCACTCGTTATTACCCGGGCGATACCTTCCACAACGCCGGGGGCCGCCGCGGCGCTGTAGAGGTCTGCCTTGATATCCTCTCTGACAATGGGAGTCGCCGTGGCTACGGTAATCACAGGGTCTTTCCTCACCACCTCCTGCACCAGGCCGATATTGCCGTAGTGAGGCCTGGGGGTGATTTTACAGTAGCCCTCCCATTCCTTCTTGCGCTGGTCAACATATTTGTGGAGCTTCACCTTACCCATCGGTATCAGGGCTTTCTCAATCTCAACCGCAATCAGGAAATAGACGTCCTCAGGCTCATCGATTACCCCGGCCCGGGCAAAGCGCTCCCCTATCTCCCTGGTTATCCACCGTCCGATGGCATGACAGTAAAGGTCAAGGTAGTAGTTATGGTCCTCGCTCCAGTAGCAGGCTTTCTGAGCGGCTTTCATCAGGGCGCTGAACCATCCTCTCTGGCCAGCAGCTACTCCAGATAGGACTTCGTTTTCCGTTTCCTCTCTTTCCTTGACTGCCTGTTTCCTTCTTTCGTCTATCGTTGAAGCTCCTCCGGTATTGATAGCAATCTTTATTGCCGGGACACCCAGGCTGGGTTTCTCAATCCAGTTTGGCGTTGCCCAGTCAAGCATTCGTTCGTTCCGCCAGCCGTAAATCTCCAGGGAATCACGGTATTCCTTGAGCCAGGCACGCCCGTTTTCACTATCTTCAAGCTTATCAATCACCGCCTCGTTGTCCTCTGTGTTACGGAAAATTTCAGCGAGACCCATTTTCACCGCCCGGCTGGCGAGACGCCAGATTTCCTTGTTGAACTGGAATACTGTGCTGTCATAGCCGGCCATCAGCCTGGCAAATCTGGCATCACTGTGACCGAAGCCGAGCAACTCGCGGCACATCTGGTCGAACAGGCCGAAAAGGTAGTAAGCCGGCATCATCAGCTCCATGTGGATGTCCCACTGTTTTCTGGTCACCTGCAGATAATCGTCGAACAGGTCAAGGAGGTCGACATTACTTATCCGGCCGATATCCTCATACTTTTCAAGTCCGTAGTCCGACTTCAGCTTCTGATAGATATCCATAATCTCTGTTTTTCGCTGTTCCCAGATAGCATCGAAGTCCTCGATATACGGTCTTATCCTCTCTCTGAATACCGGCTCACGCTCTTTTGCCTCCTCTTCCGTGGTCTCGATTACGGCAAGGTAGGGGTAACCATCGATGTACCTGACATCCCAGCCTTTGGTCGTCGGCAGGGAGAGCCGCTCGGCAAGGCGCTGTATCGAGCGGTAACACCAGCGTCCCCAGCTCTCAATGAAGTAAAGCGGTTTCCAGGGTGGGGTGCCGTGGGCGAGGTCGGCGAGGAAGACGGTATAGTTTTCGGTATCGTTCTTCTCATCATATTCGAACTGGGTTACCCCGTAGACAACCGCCATCTTTTCCTCCTTGTCCTCAAATCCGTGTCTCAAACCAGCAGGAGATGAACAACCGCAATAATAAAAACATTAGCTTATCGTGCTCACCCTGTCAATATCAGCGATCAATATGACAAAGAGGTGGGTCCCGTTTACCATAAGGTTTACTTCTAACATGGAAAAAGTGTATGATGCGTACACATGCCACTGTAATACATGGTTTTTGTAAATAAACGATTATTATTCGGGCTATTTTGATTATTGCCAGCAAATATTTATAGAAAAAAAAGGATGGAGAAATGGCTAAGAAAAAATATGGAAAGTACATCAGGACGAAGCCGGTCAACGTGCCGCCGCGCGGCAGACTGGCATTCCACTCCGATAGTTTCAATGAGGAAATCACCACAGAAAGGAGACCGGCGCCTCGCCCCGGTTCGGGAGTATACCTGAATTCGGACGCCTTCCCTGAATGCCCGGTATATGTCAGCCTTCAGCGGACATCTGAGGCTCCCGCCAACCAGCCTTTCCTTCTCGCTCACAAGCACGATGACGTTGACGAAATTATAATGTTTGTCGCTGCCGGGCCCGATGCAGACCTCGGAACAACTGTCACATTCCATATGGGTGACGAAGGCGAAGAGCACAAATTCAATGAGACCACGGTGATTTATGCTCCGGCGGGAGTAACCCACGGTCCGATGTTTTACAGCAGCCCCTTCAAGGAAGGAAAAGAGTTTTATTTAATCGTTTATCTGAATCAGCCCGACTACCCGATGGAATGAGATTGATAGTGATATAGCCAGACCTGCTCCATCACCGGTAGGTGCCGTACTCTTTAGCGGCCTGCATGAAGACGCGCAGTTTTTCGGGATTAGTCTCGGTAGCCACCGCACCGCCGTTTAAAATGTAGCCGCCACCCTCTCCACAGACCTCAATTAGCTTCCGGCAGTACTCCTTTATATCCTGAGGAGTGCCGGTGAGCATCAGAGAGTAAGGAACAATCCCGGAAATACTTGCATTCTTACCGACGATTCTCTTGGCCCGGGTCATATCCGTCTCATCAAATGTCCAGTGAGTCCAGCCTCTGGGCAGGTCCTGAATCACCTCAAGTCGTCTTTCGTAGCGCCCTTCGGCCACCGGACGTACCATAAGACCTTCGTCAATGAAGGCAAGGATTAATTTTTTCAGAGTAGGCCAGTAGAAGGTCTCGAACTGCTTATCGGACATAAAAACATCATCGCCTTTGTGTAGTGGCATGCCAACCGCCACGGCTCCGAACGCATTGGCGGCTGCTATAGTCTGCTTTATCGTCATATCCGATATTTTATCCATCGCTTCGAGTAGTTTATCCGGCTGCCGGTACATATCTTTCGATGCTCCCGAGGTCCCCCTGAGTATGTCAGCGATACTGTCAAAAGGCGCCAGGGCAGAAGCACTTCTCATCGATGGGAATCCGGCTGCCAGTATCTCCCGATTGCAGGCACCTATTGTCTCTCCCCATTTTGCCAGCTCCGTTCCGGCGTTAAAAATAGCCTGGAATGCTGCCTGAATATCCGGACTCGCCCCGGGTGCCACAAAGCCAATTGCCGAACCAATTCCCATAATCGATGAGAAGGGGACAAGGTTCCTGAAAGGTGCCAGTGCAGCTACGGTTCTGGGCATAAAGACTCTGATGGCAAAATCTGACGGGTCTCTAATCAAATCATCGTACTCATCCTCTTTCATATACTCATCTTCAACAAACTGGAACATCGGTACATCGGGTGCCAGCCCGTTTCCGGGCCATTTATACATTTTAAACCCGATATGTTCGAATACCTTCGCCGAATAGATGCCAGGGCCTGAGAAGGTATCCATATCATTAATAAAATCGTAGAAAAATTTTCTCCATGCCCGGCAGAGGTCTTCGTAGTCGTACATCGCCTTATGGAGAGTCGAGCCGCCGTAATAAATCGGGAAATTTCCTCCCATCAGAGAGACCGGCACCCTGTCAGGTTCTTTCATAAGAAGGACCGCCTGCAGCCTCTGGACTCTTTCTGAATAAGCTTTCTTTGCGTCCGGGCTGATAAACTCGATATCGGGTGCCTCAAGCCATCGTTTGAACCTTACCTCTCTTTTTTCTTCCGGAGTTAGAGCCGCCCATTCTTTTTCTTCCGGCATTCTTCAGCCTCCTTCACGTCCAGGCATTATTCACTATGCCTTCAATTACATCCTTGCTGCCTTGGCAACGCCTTATTATAAATTATGGTAATAGAGTCTACAAATTGATTGAAAAATTGCTCTCCGAACAGCAATAAATTAACCGGATTCGTCATATTTCGTGCAGATATAACCGAAAAAAGAACGGCAATTTGACAAAAATCTCTATGAGAATTATACTTGAATCCATTTAATGACATAATCCGATAACCTTTTTAAATCGGAGAATGATGAAGTAGAAAGCAGCCATCAGTAAAGAGGTCTGGAAAGGAGGTGTTGCCCTTCACAGATAGGCGCCTATATGAAGGCCGATAGGTATTTCTGTATTAAAATAGGCAAGGAGCAAAAAAGAAAATGAAAAAGAAAATCATCTGGATAGTAGTGAGTAGTTTGATGGCAATTTCCCTGGTGATGGTATCGTGCGGCACAACTGTAGTGGAGGAGGAAGAGGAGGAGGAAGAAGAAATGATGGAAGAAGAGGAGGAAGAAGAAGAGGAAGAAGGAGAAAAACCGGTGGTTACCGGTGTCCCTCAATATGGCGGCCAGATAAAGTGTGTATGGGAGACAGACGCTCTGGGTTTTGATGAAGTTTACACCGTAGCGGCAAACGCTCTGACCATGAAGCTGACTCACGAGGAGCTGTTCGAGGGCGACTGGACAAAAGGGCCTGCCGGTACCGGTGAGTTTGACTGGGCGCATGGTACTATCCGCAAATTTAACCTGTATACCGGTGGTCTTGCCGAAAGCTGGGAAGTTCCCGAACTGGGTACTATTATATTCAATATGCGCAAGGGAGTGCACTGGGCACTGGACCCTAACAACGAAGCAAGCAAACTGCTTGGAGGGCGAGAACTAACTGCCGATGACGTGGTTTTCTCACTGACCACCTATTGTACCACACCACGTGCTGCCCTCTCCTACGGTGACACCAGGTTCTCAACAAGTACCGCCCTGGACAAGTACACCGTTAAATGTACACTTCCGGTAACTGCCTTTGATGATGTCACTATTCTCGGTGATTTTGCCAGTATTATGGCGCCTGAAATAGCTGACACGTACGGCTTACCTCTCGATTGGGAAAACTCCGTTGGCACCGGGCCATTTATGCTTACCGACTATGTTCCGGGCAACTCGGCAACTTTCATAAAAAATCCCAGCTACTGGAAAACCGGCCCGATTGGGCCAGGTAAGGGAAACCAGTTACCTTACCTGGATGGTGCCAAATTCCTGATTATCCCGGATGCCTCAACCCGCCTGGCAGCTCTGAGAACAGGTAAAATCGATTATCTCAGCAGTGTTGATTGGGAAGACGCCTCAAGTATACTAAGCATGTATCCGGAAATTGAATCCAAGATGTATTACAGCAGTTCAGAGGCCGCCTTCGGCATGAGATTGGATAAAACCGGGCTACCTTTTAACGACAGGAATGTCCGCCGGGCAATGATGATGGCTCTCGACTATGAGTTGATAAAGGAAGAATACTTTGGCGGTGAAGCCCAGATACACAGCTTCCCGATTGTCTACATGAAAGAATACGCCGGTGCTTATCTGCCTCTGGAAGAAGCCCCGGCATCGGTACAGGAGCTGTATGTTTACAATCCGGATAAGGCGAAACAGCTTCTGGCTGATGCAGGCTATCCGGACGGTTTTAAACTCAAGGTGGAATGTAATGTCGTTACCGCTGACTACCTGTCGATATTCAAAGATATGTGGCAGAAAGTGGGTATCGATATAGATATCGTTCCCTATGAGCCTGTTTCTTTCACCCCCATTTTCTGGGGTAGAAGCTACCAGGAGATGATATTCGCCAATCCCGGACCGATTGCCAATATTTACATCTGTTTCTGGTATCACGGAAACCTGCTGGGTGGTAACATGAGCCGTATCAATGACCCGAAGGTTGCTGAAGCAAAGGACAAAATGATGGAGAATACCATCCTGAATCCGTCCGAGGCAGACAGAATTAACAAGGAGTTGTTGAAATACGTCCTCGACCAGGTGTGGCTGATTCCAACGCCAGCAGGCCCCTATTACAACTTCTGGTGGCCCTGGATTGAGAACTGCTACGGCACAAACAGCCTGGGTTACAATAACAATTTTAATTTCACCAAGTATGTCTGGCAGAATGCAGCCTTAAAGGAATCCATGGGTTACTAATATGTTCTGGTGGAAAAGAAATAGTTAAAGAGAACGGGGATTTATCCCCGTTCTCTTTTTTACCATGTCAAATTTCAGTGATTTTTATCATACAGACCGGCTAGGGATGAATGGCGTGAAAGCCGCAACTGACAACGAGGTTATGGCCGGTTATGGCGCTTGATTCATCCGAAGCCAGGAACAGGGCAGCAGCGGCTGTCTCGGCGGGTTCGGCAATCCTCTTCAGGGCATAGTGGCCTATCAATTCTTTCTCAAGCTCTTCGAAAGGTATACCTCTCATTTCAGCTACGCCCTCGAAGCGTCCCGTCCTGGTGCCGGCCGGGCTGATGGAGTTAACACGGATATTGTACTCTCCCATCTCAATAGCCATTGTTTGAGTGAGGCCGATTACTCCCCACTTGCTTGTAGAGTAAGCGCTCAGTCCGGGCACGCCGTACATTCCGGCAACACTGCTGATATTGACGATACTGCCGCTCCTGCGGGGAATCATATCCCTGAGCGCCGCCCGGCAGCAGAGCAGCGTGCCGGTTAAATTTATTGCTAATGTTTCCCTCCAGCCGTCAAGTTCAAGGTCAACCACACTGCCTCCACCACCTCCCCCGGCATGGTTGCAGACCATTACGTCAATTTTCCCGTACTCCTTAATGGTCTCAGCTGCCAGACTATTTACCTCCTCTTCACTGGAAACATCAGTCTGAATCGCCTTTGCCTCCCCGCCGGCGGATTTGATTTCTTTAGCCACTTCTTCCAACCTGGAAAGAGTACGGGCTGCTATCACAACTATCGCTCCCTCTGAGGCAAAGGTATTGGCAATAGCCCGGCCGATACCTGTCCCTCCTCCGGTAATAATGGCTACCCTGTCCTTCAGTCTCATAAAGCCTGACCTCCTTATTGCCTGTTAAACACTGCAGTCACAAGTCCCGCAACCCCCTGATTCAGGGAACCGGATTAATTAAATGCGTGAAAACCTTGCCGATAGCATAACCTGACATGTGTCTGGGAATCGGTCACTTATGATGTACCTGAAAAACTACTACAATCGGTGACCGGTGTCAACTCAGGGTCTATATTCACTGGTAATATTATCAAAAATAATGAAAAGATAGAGTTCTGTTTACATCTGGTTGTTTTTCTTTACCTCACCCCTTGCCCCTCTCCAGCCAGAACCATTGTAAATGAAAGAAATGTTCTATTGGCTGGAGAGGGGTGTAAAAGTGAGAGGGGGCGGAGCCCCCTCTCAACAATCTCTCTCCCTTTCCAAACAGTCGAATAACCGTATTCTAAAGTAGGGTACTATTTGAGAGCAGTGCATCCTGAAGGATTCTCCCCGAAAAAGATAAAGACCTGCCCACTTGACTACGTTGACCTGTCCGCCACACGGGGCTTCGGCAGGCGGTAGCTTTAGCATAAGCAGGCCGTACAATACTTTATCAGTCAGTGGGAGATTTCTAAAGAGGGGGTGTCCCCCTCTTTAGCTTCCTCAAGGGCGGCGGGTGGGAATAGATAGAATAATAAGTGATAGCACTTCATTCAACGGGAACCGAACAGCATCGGGGATACACAATGTTGATTATAGTCGAGGTTTTATGTTATCTTTTTGTTTAATCCTGCGATAATGCATTTAGACAGGTTGTGTTTTGGTGGTAATAGGGTTTTCAATAGAAGTTTACGGAGGTGCACGGAAAAGATGGCTGAATCTAAATACGGTAACTACGTTATATCAGAATTGAAACTCGCCTCGAAACTGTCTCCACCCCGGCAAGGTCCCGACCCTTTCCGTATCCCCAAGCCGGGTGAGGGAGGACGCATTCAGCTCCTGTATCTCGATAATGAAATCATAGAAAATGCCTTATACGCGGAATGTGTCTGGATACTGCCGGGAGGGAAGCTGCCCGGAACGGCCGAACCTAATCCACACACCCACGAATTCGATGAAGTGGTTACATTTATCGGCAGCAATGTTGAAGACCCTTATGATTTGGGTGGAGAAATCGAAATCTGGCTGGAAGACGAACCGCAGATACTCACCAGAAGCTCCCTGCTTTTCATACCGAAGGGGATGAAACACTGCCCGTTGATTATCAGGAGAGTTGACAGGCCAATATTCCATACCGCTATGGGCACCGGTGGAATTTACCTTCAGGACATAAAAAAGTAAAGGTTTTATCCGGTATACCCGGTATGAAAATAACTGCTGAGAGCATCAAGCGTCGCACTTGAAAAGAGGATATCTATCATTTAGGAATTATTGACTTTTCGGCGACTCGAAGAAGCTGTCGGCCCATCCTTCGGCATGAGTTCCGGCGCCGAGCATTATTGCCATCTCTATATAGGGCTTCCGGCAGGTCTTGAAATTCAACGGACCGTGAGGCACCCCCCTGGGAATATAGACGCCGAAACTGGTATTCAGGGAGAATAACTCGCCGCCGAGGCCGAACTCCATATCAGCGCCGAGGTCTTCGGGATTATCGGGGTTCCCTCCGATATGCAGGACAATCTCATTATACTTCTCATGTCTCATCTCGCCGATACTGGGTTCCACCTCATCCCATATCCAGCCGAACTCGATATAGTAATCGGCTGCGTTTATCTGGGTCCTGCTCATATAGGTCATGGTGGGAGACTGACGGCCTCTGGTGAATATTTCACCCGTTTCCCGCATCGGGCTGCGTATAACGTACTGCTCATAATCGAATTTATCTTTTTTCACGGGTAATTGTTTCCCGGAATCAGATATGCCGCTCTTGCTCCAGATATCAGCCACTTCGCCGGTACCGGGCGTCAGTGTCATCTGAATGTGTGGAAACCGGAATTTATTCCAGGTTACCGGACCATGCGGAGTTCCCTTCGGGATAAATATTCCCGCGGTTGTGTTAAATGTTACAGGTTGACCGCCGATGTAATACTCAATTTCAGCACCGAGGTCCTGAGGCGTATCAGCATTACCACCCCAGTAGAGTATAATCTGGTCGTAATCATGGATATGTTCATAAATAAAGGGGTTTGGTTCGGGTATCCCGTATATCCAGCCAAGTTCTATGTAATTGTCCACGCCGGGTATTTGCTTATTGCTTATGAATGTCATGGTCGGAGACTGACGGTTTTTAATTTCCGGACTTTGCTCCTCGTACACAGGCTTCCTAATGATATATCTATCATAGCCGGTTTCGGACATCATCTGTTCTCCTTCCGTAAATTGCCCTAATATTTGACCAATAATACTGCACTGATGTAGCTGTGTCAAAAGGCCTGGTATTTCAGGCATAACATGGACACGGCGACAGGAAATTTAATCACCATCATGGCTATTACACTAATATTGGTACTGTTCAGTTCCTGTTGAACGATATACTCTCCCTTTTTACTCTATCTATTCCCGCCCACCGCCCTTAAGGAAGCTAAAGAGGGGGCTTCGCTCCATCTCTCTCATTCCCCTTTCTCCAGCCAGGAGAGCATTTCTTACATTAACAATAGTCCCGGCTGGGGGGTAAGGGATGAGGAAAAAATATCAACCAAATGCAAATAGAACCCTATTTTTGTTGGATTGACAAACAAATTTTGTGGAATTAATATTAGTGACATAAAAGTGAAGGGTGGCATACGACCTTCCTCTTAAATACAGAACCAGCGGTAATGCACGGTCTGGTTGGCTGCCCCTCTTTGCTCTTAGTTGCCCATAATTAATGAAGCTGACCTGAAGGGCACTTTTTACCCTGAAAGCACGCTGACTGAACTTATGGAGGAAAAACCCTGAGAAGGAGGGAATAATGGACCTGAATCTGAAAGGAAAGGTAGCGCTGGTAACCGGAGCCGGCAGCCAGAGAGGTTTCGGTAAGGGCATCGTGATGGCTCTGGCTGGGGAAGGCTGCGATATAATTGCCTGCGATGTCGACATTGAAGGCGCTGAAAAAACGGCAGCCGGGGTTCAGAGTCTGGGATGCAAGGCTATTGCTATAAAAGCAGACGTTACCAGCGAAGCCGAAGTTAAGAATATGGTTAAAGAATCACTGGATAAATTCGGAAAGATAGATATCCTGGTGAATAACGCCGGCGGTAGCAGTCCGCCTAAGCCGTTTGAATTATCAACTAAAGAAGAATGGGACAGGGATATCGCCCTTAATCTTAATGGGGCGGCAATTTGCACAAGAGAAGTTTTACCTCAAATGGTTGCGCGCAAGAGCGGCAGTATTATCAGTATCTCTTCAGTTGGCGGAATGATAGGCGTTGCCACCGGGGCAGCCTATGGTGCGGCTAAAGCCGGAATAATTAACTTTACCCAGTCGCTGGCCCAGGGACTGGCGGATTCTGGAATAAGCGTAAACTGTATAGCCCCGGGGCTCGGTAATACCGCTTTTTATGATAATTTTCCCAAAGAATTCACCGATAACTTTGTTAAAAAAGCAGCGGAGGCGGGGCGGACCACCACTCCTGAGGACATCGGAAACGTGGTGGCTTTCCTGGCTTCGGACGTTTCCAACCGGATAATGGGACAGTGCCTCAGAGTATCAGGCACCATGTAACCGGACCGCTCGTATGCACAATCCGGCTGGCAGACTGAAAAGGATGAAAAATAGAGGGAGGAAACAATGGACCTGGGTTTGAAAGATAAAGTTGCTCTTATAACCGGAGCCGGTAGCCAGAAAGGTTTCGGCAAAGGAATGGCGATGGCTCTGGCCAGAGAAGGCTGCGATATCATAGTGTGCGATATGGATATTGAAGGTGCGGCAAAAACCGCCGCTGATGTCATGGCTCTGGGACGAAAAGCAATTGCTTTGAAGATGGATGTTACAAAGACCGCCGAAGTAAAAGAAGCAGTCGATACGGCGATTAGAGAATTTGGTAAAATCGACATTTTGATTAACAACGCTGGAGTCGGCACTCAGCCCAAACCGTTCGTCGAATCTACCGAAGAAGAGTGGGATACGAACATAAATATTAACCTCCGGGGAACAATGAATGTGACGAAGGCTGTTCTCCCTAATATGATTGAGCGCAAGAGTGGCAAGATTGTCAGTATGGCGTCAACTGCCGGGCTGGCCGGGATGACCACCGGTAGTGTCTACGGGGCGGCAAAGGCAGGGGTAGTACTCTTTACTAATGCGCTTGCCAAGGAGGTGGCGGATTTCGGAATAAACGTGAACTGCATGGCTCCGGGGCTGGGAGCTACCAATTTCCACAAAGCAAGTAATTTCCCTGATGAATTTATCAATAAGTTTGTAAAGGATATGGCGGAAGCGGGCAAGACCACCACTCCGGAGGAGCTTGGAAATACAGCGGCATTTCTTGTCTCGGATGTCTCCAAGAATATTACCGGCCAGTGCATCAGGGTATCAGGCCTGATGTAACCGATAACGAACTCCGGCATGCAGCAGTAAAAAAAGGGGCTTTCAAAAGCCCCTTTTTTAGCTCAATGAGAATTATTATCTAAGGCCAGAGGTCTTTAGCCACATCATCAAGGCCCAGTTCAACTAACTTCTTCTTGCTGGGTTTGGTTGTTTTCAGGTCCCAGTCCAGCTCATCGAGATTCTCCTTGGTTCCGCCTTCCAGGTCACAGGTTACTCCGGCAAGCGGACCCTCAGCCTGAGGAGGAACGCCGATTATCCTGGGATGCACCGGCCAATCCTTCTCGACAATGCCCTCGCGCAGGTTGAAGGCATGCCTGATATTGGCGATTCTCTCAGCTACCTTATTTAGCTCGTCCGTGGAACGGTCAAGGCCGGTTACGGCTGCCATGAACCCTGCGGTGTATTTGGGTGCGTCCGGTCCCATTGCCATACCGCTGAACAGGCAGAGACCGGAGGCATTGGTGATATGAGTCCTGAAGCCGTTAGACCCGAAGCCCTGGGTATGGCGGCCCGGAGTAGCATCCATCTGGTAGCGAACCTCGGGGTGCGGTCCTCCGAACCCGGGAAGCTTCGGGTCATGCATTCCTAGTTCCTGCCCTCCAATATGCACAGCGTATTTTTCGGCTCCTTTACCGATTTTCTCCGCCGCCACCTTGACTCCGTCAGCCAGGATATCACCAAGGCCTTCCCTCTTTGCCATTTTCTCGGTCATCGCCATCATGGCTCTATGGTTGCCCCAGGTAAGCTCAATGCCATCGGTATCTTCTTTGGTGAGAATGCCATTCTCGTAGCACTCGATAGCAAAAGCGATTACACAGCCGGCGGAGATTGTATCCAGTCCATTGCTGTTGCAGATGTGGGTAGCCATATTAAGCGACTCTTTATCGGTATTGCCGCACATCACACCGAAGGAGCCCTGAGTCTCATATTCTACTCTGCGGATACCCGCCGGGTACTTGTACTCACCTGTTCCTGCTTTCAGTCTGCTCTCACAGGCAATAGGGCAATGCCAGCAGCCGGCTCTTCTATCAATATTCTCTATTGCCAGGTCACCGTCAAGCCCGGAAACATCCGGGACATCAGTGATACCGATGCCACCCCAGTTCTTTACCGGCGTATCGCCGCTGTGGGCTGAGCGGTCGGCCATACCGGCGGTACCATACTTACCGAAACGCTGAGCGAATGACATGCTACCGTCAGGATTCGGTTTGTTCATCCTGTCTACAAGCTCTTTTCTCAGCTCATCAGCCTTCGCTTTATCGGCCATTGGGACGTCCTTGTTCCCCTTTGCCACTACTGCCTTGAGCTTCTTGGAACCCATCACCGCTCCCAGTCCGGAACGGCCGGCGGCAGCTCCCCGGTCGGTAATGATGCAGGAAATAAGGGCAAGCTTCTCGCCGGACTGACCGATACAAATCACTTCGGTATCTTTTCCCAGTTCGGCTTTAAGTGTGTCTTCGGTATCGTAGCAGTCTTTTCCCCAGAGGTGTCCGGCATCTTTCAGTTCGGCTTTGCCGTTATCGATAAACAGGTACACCGGTTTGTCAGATGCCCCGGTAAAGAACACGGCATCATAGCCGGAGAATTTGAGGACGGGGGCGAAATGCCCTCCCGAGTTCGCATCCCCCCATCCGCCGGTAAGGGGAGACTTTGCTACCGCACAGTAACGGGCACCGGTTGGAGCCGGTGTGCCGGTAAGAGGCCCGGTGACAATTCCCAGGATGTTGTCCGGTCCCAGCGGGTCTACCCTGGGTTTCATCCGGTCATATAAAATTCTTGCCCCAACTCCATAACCACCCATATAATCCCGGTACAGACTTTCGTCAGGTGTTTCTTCCTTGATTTCTCCGGTTGAAAGATTCACGAACAAAATCTTTCCCATGTAACCACCAATCATATTTAGCTCCTTTCTGAAATTGTTATTTCAAACATTTTACAATTCTACTCTGAGTTAAAAGACTTAGTCAAATGCGGCAAACTCCGGTTCTTTTTGCATTTGGCTGGTATTTTTTCACGTTACCCCTTGCCCCTCTCCAGCCTGAACCATCGCAGATAAATGAAATGCTCTCCTGGCTGGAGAGGGGTGTAAAAAAGAGAGGGGGCGAAGCCCCCTCTCGACAATCTCTCCCCCCTTTTAACAAGGCGAATACTCGCATGATAAAACAGGGGACTGTTTGAGAGGAGAACAGAGGGGGAGATTTCTAAAGAGGGGGATATCCCCCTCTTTAGCTTCCACAAGGGTTTATCCTGAGGGCTCACCGTTCGGCTGAGCTCACGACGAAGCCCTGGAGGACGGTGGGTGGGAATAGATAAAGTAAAAAGAGGGGCACCTCATTCAACCACAAAAGAACAGAATCTAGAATTTCAGGAACAAATGAATTGGTGTGCTTACCAGGGGCTTGACAGAAAACCTGATAAGTAATAAAGTTACCATAGAACAGATGTTCGGCATTGTCCGGAGAAGATATTCTGAGAGGTGATAAGTGAAAACACTATCGGCCAGACAGCAGAAGATTATTGATTTTATCAGCAGGTTCTACAGGGAGAGAAGTTATCCGCCCACCATCCGGGATATCGTGAAAGGCTGCGGAATCAGTTCTACATCCGTTGCCGATTATAATCTGAAGATACTGGAGAATAAAGGCTATATTCGCCGCCATGCCGGAATTTCACGTGGCATTGAACTGGCGACCCAGTCTGCTTTATCCGGGAACAGTCTTTCGGTACCTGTAATCGGTCTGATAGCGGCCGGCGAACCGATACCGGTACCTGATGCCGATACCTGGGACACCACGGCTTCCTCGGAAACGATAGAGGTTACCTCAGACCTGACCCGGGGCAGGAACGATGTTTATGCCCTTAAGGTAAAAGGGACGTCAATGATAGATGCCCTGATTAACGATGGTGATATTGTACTTATGCAATCAGTGAACGTAGTTGAGAATGGAGAGATGGCAGCGGTTTGGCTCAGGGCTGAGAAAGAGGTAACACTGAAAAAAGTGTACCGGGAGGATGACCGCATCCGTCTCCAGCCGGCCAACAGCCGCATGAGACCGATATATACCGAACCGGACAATGTAGATATCCAGGGCAGGGTAATTGCCGTCGTCAGGCAGCTTGCTTGAGCCTGACTTGATTTTTATCTGCGATAGGTATAAATTAGCTACAGTCTATATAAAACCTCTTCACCTGATTGGTAAATTGAGAGAGTATTATGATATTATCTCAGTTTCAGACTGTAGGCCACGAACTGTTCACAAGGGGACTTGTCTCTTCCCATAATGGAAACCTCAGCATCAGATTGAGGGACCGTTTAATCATCACCCGGCGTGGCTGCCGCCTGAGCAGCCTCGAAGAGAACGACCTTATAGAGACGGGGATTGACAAAAATGACCGTTCAACGCCGCTGGCATCAACCGAGCTGGCCGTGCACCGGGAGATTTACAGGCTGACTCCGGCATCAGCCATCATTCATGCCCATCCGCCTCATGCAATCGCCCTGTCATTAACTGAAACCGAGATTGTACCCAATTGCACGGAAGGTCTTGAAATAATAGGCAATGTCCCCGTTCTCGGCTGGAATATGGAAGTGAAACCGGGCGGGCTTGAAGATGTGATTGCCCGGGCGCTGATGGAGCACAGGATTGTTATGGTTCACGGTCACGGCTGCTTCGCTACCGGGCAGTTACTTGAAGAAGCCTGTAATTATACCACCACCCTTGAGGAAAGCTGCCAGGTGATTTGTCTGTTGAAGTCACTTGGAGCAAGTCCCGCCAGAGATTAGCCTTTATTCTCCGCTCGCTTGTCTGCCTCGGTGCGCCGTATAAGCTCCGCTCCGAGGTTTTCTTTACTCCCCGCTTTATCAAGAGCCGCCTTGGCCGTTGGCAGGAAATGAAGTATCAATATCACTGCCAGAACAGGGGGAAAGATAATATATGGCAGCGGTTTACCAAGCAGCCAGGCGGATACAGGCACTGATACAAGGAGACTTGTATTTAGTGAAAGAATTACGTTACGGGTGATGACAAATAACAGAAATGCTATTGCCACGGCAATTAGTAACTCTCTTGTCATAATAACTGACACAACGCCCAGGGTTGTAGCCAGGCCGTTCCCACCGGTGAATTTAAGAAAAACCGACCATACATGACCGGCCACCACCGCCAGTCCCGCTGCCAGCATGAAAATTTGTGGGACGGATACCTGCTGAACCGCAGAAAAACCAAGAATCCAGTGAGCAATGCCCACCGCCAACGCCCCTTTGCCCATATCAAGAATCCCTACCATAACGGCGGCACCTTTTCCCACTTCATTGTAGACATTCAGGGCGCCAACATTTCCTCCACCAAGCTTGCGGATATCTTTTCCCGTTTTGAAGCGGGTAATGATATAAGCCGATGGAATAGAGCCGAGTAAATAAGCAATCAGTACGGCTATTACACCATTAATCATCTTCCCTGATTAAGCTACCGGACTCTTGATTGGAACCGGTGTGCACCAGTCAAGATATTTCAGGTTGTTGCCTTTTATTACATCAAAGTATATGTTCTGTAACTTCTCCGTCACCACACCAATTCTGCCGTCACCTATCTTACGCCTGTCTATCTCGGCTACGGGAGTAATATTGGCAGCCGTGCCGGTCAGGAAACATTCATCGGCATCATAAAGCTCGATGCGGTCGATGTGTCTTTCGATTGTTTTAATGCCCAGTTCGGCTTCTGCCAGTTCGATTACCTTGTTGCGAGTAATACCTACCAGGGGACCGTCATAGGTTGCCGGCGTAATCAGCGTGTTCCCCTTCAGGAGAAAGAGGTTCTCTCCGCTACCTTCGGCGATATAACCGTCCGAGTTTAGCATAATCGCCTCGTCATACCCCAGCTCAATGGCTTCCGTTTTTGCCAGGGCGTTTATTATATAGAGACCGGTAAGCTTTGCCCGCGGTACTTCATTCGGAAAACGCCATGAAGACACACAGCACCTTACCGTCTCCGGTAAATAGGGACCCCAGGGAAAAGCGAAGACAAGAAAGTCACACTCAAGGTCATGGAGACGAACACCGAGAGCCTCGGAGCTTTTATATGCTACCGGACGGATATAAATATCTTCCTGGAAGCCGCACTTCTCAACAAGCTCCACAGTTATATGGCATAATTTATCAATGCTGTAAGGAAGGTCAATCTTCAGTATTTTGCAGCCCTGGTAGAGTCGTTTATAGTGCTCCTTCAGGCAAAAGATGTTGCACTGATTCTTCTCGCCATTCCAGTTGCCTCTTATGCCCTCAAAAACGCCGGTGCCGTAGTGCATGAAGTTGGTCATAACTCCGAGTTTGGCATCGGATAAAGGAACAAATTCATTATTAAAAAAGGCATATGATGGCATTTTCCTCTCCTTTCCGATTGTCATCCGTTATACCCAATACTTATACAGCAAAAAAAGCGATTAATCAAGTAGTAGCATTTGCATCCGAACAGTTATGTTGTAATTGTAAGGAGAGTAGCGACGTGCCTGTACGCTGTAATACGTTCCGACACTCAGGCGTGGCAATCTCAAACACAACTGTCATTGCGGGGAGTGTAATGACGAAGCAATCTATCTATATATATTTATTGAGATTGCCACGTCCGCCACAGGCGGACTCGCAATGACATAGGAAATTATTTATTGCCACGCCCTTATTTCATTCACTCTGACATATCGGAACGAGTCGGGGCTCGCAATGACACTATGAACTAAAACCGAAGCCGAACGATACCTTAAAGTGGTTATGTTTGACAAAGGCAGGCCAACCGCTTAAATTATCAAGTATTGAAACAAGTTGATGCTTTACTCACAGGAGGTAGACAATGCAGCCGGAATTTATAACGGGTTTATTTCTTGAAACAGTCTGGGCTGTTGGTATATTTCTTGTCTCTATCTTAATTGGCTGGCTTATTCTAGTTGGAGTACGCTACATAGAACGTAAAATTGAGAAACAGACTCATAAACCTGTCTTCTTGTCGCAATTACTGGAGAGTCTCACCAGACCGCTTTTTCTTCTGATAATACTCGAAGGACTCCTTTTTGGGCTGGGCTCTTTATCTTATACAGCACAATGGGGTGATATTCTGGTAAAGTCCAGGATTGTCCTGCTGCTTGTGCTGGTGGTATATACGCTGGCAAGGATAGCGGGAGTGCTGGTATCCTGGTATCTTAAGACAGCAACGGTCCGCCGGAGAGCTCGCATTGATGAAGGACTTATTCGCTTACTGCGGCGAATTTTAACAATTATCATCTATGCCATCGGTATACTGGTAGTGCTGGATTACCTGAGTATTTCAATTACTCCCATTGTTGCCGGTCTTGGTGTCGGCGGTTTAGCCGTCGCTCTTGCACTGCAACCTACTCTGGGTAATTTCTTCGCCGGTACCCAGATTGTATCCGACCGTGTAATAAGGGTTGGAGACTATATCGAACTGGATGGCAGCTCAATAAAAGGATACGTAACCGATATCGGCTGGCGCAGCACCAGGATTCGAACTCCATTCAATAATATGGTGGTTATTCCTAATTCACGCCTGGCCGATAGTGTATTAACCAATTATTACGGGCCGACCATGGAAATTGGCATTACAATAAGTTGTGGGGTAAGTTATAACGCTAACCTCCCCAGAGTGGAGGCTATTGCTCTGGATGTAGCCAGAGAAGTTATCGAAGAGCTTGATGATGCAGATAAGACATTCGAGCCGTGGTTCAATTACGAAGAATTCGGAGATTCCAATATCAATTTCTTAATATGGATACGAGCGAAAGACAGGATGGGGTCTTTCCGTGTAAAGAGTGAAATCATCAAGCGCCTCAAGGCAGCCCTCGATAAGGAAGGCATTGTGATAAACTACCCGGCACGACTTCTTACCTTCGATGACGCCACACTCCCACCTGCATTCCGGTCAAGCAGGCAGGGTTCAGAGAGAAGAAAGTAAATTTAACAGAACGAGCCTGATTTGATAAAGTGGGATAATTAAGAGAGGTAGAGCCTCTCTTAATTATCCTTGAGGGTGGAGGGCGGGAATAGATAGATACCAAATAAACCCTATCTCGATAGCCCTGGCGTGTGCAGTGTATAGCCTCTTTTACTCTCAGGGTAGAGGTCTTTCAGGAGTAAGGTTTGGCCAGTCTGGATGGCGGTGAAGCCGTACTTCTGGCGGATGTGGTCGATTGTCTTATCGAGTTGTGATTGCCGCTGTACCGAGGAGTCAAGCATCTCCAACTGTCCGCTCATCTCGGAAAGGTTCGATACTCCGATGCCGATAAGGCGGACCGGTTGCTTTCCTGAGGAAAGAGCTCTCTCCAGCAGCCGTACCCCTGTCTGAAAAATACCCCGGTCACTATCAGTGGTATGCGATATGGTCTGGCTGCGACTCAGGGTGGTGAAATCAGCATATCGCAGTTTTAAGGTGATGCACCTTGCCCGCCTGCGGCGGCTCCGCAAATCGGCACCAACCCTCTCACTGAGGTAACGGAGTGTCGCCTTCAGAAACTGGCGGTTCCTGATGTCCTGGCTGAAGGTAGTCTCCCTGCTTATGGACTTGGCAGTGCCGGCAGGTACCACACGTCTGTCATCGATGCCGTTGGCCAGTCTGTGAAGACTCTCGCCGGAAATGCCGAAATGACTCTGAAGGAGACCTGGCGACACTGCTGCCAGTTCTCCAACAGTGCTGATTCCAAGACTATTCAATACCTTCTCTGTCTTCTTTCCCACTCCAGGTAGTCTCCCTACCGGCAGCGGCGCCAGGAAAGACGCTTCTTCTCCCCTGGTTACCTCGAGCAGACCGTCCGGTTTTGAAAGGTCGGAAGCAACCTTGGCAACCACCTTGCAGGGAGCGATACCTATGGATGCAGGGAGACCTAGCTCATCCTTAATCCGTTGCTTTATTGCCGATGCCATTTCCCGGAAAGAACCGTAAAAAGAATCAAAGCCGGTTACGTCAAGATAGGCCTCGTCGAGGCCGCCCGGTTCAAGAAAAGGAGAAAAATCGGCGAGGATAGCCATGAATCCCTCTGAGGCTTCACGGTACCTGGTAAAGCTGCCTTCAATAAAGATTGCCCGGGGACAGAGGCGGCTGGCGGTCTTCAGAGGCATTCCGGAATGAAGGCCGAATGTCCTTGCCTCATAGGAAGCGGCGGCGATAACGCCTCTTTCTCCTGCTTTGCCGCCCACCACCACCGGCTTACCCCGGAGCTCGGGATTAATTACCTGCTCCACCGAGACAAAGAAAGCATCCAGGTCAATATGCATTATGGTGCGGTCTGACATATTTCCACTCTTATATACCTATTTAATCGCTTCAATATTATAGTACTTCCTGGTGTAATTATTCCCTACGTTATCTGTGTAGGAGTTAGAGGACGCTTGGATTTTTAAGTGGCTGAATTCCGAAAATAATTGGATGAGTTCCTCCCTCGTCACGTAGTGGTGGGGCACGTCCTTTTCATCACCCTTTTCCCCGATAAAGGTGTTTTTTTCGATTTCTTTGCCGGTTCCATAAGTGCTGTCAGTTACCGAGAGAAAATCGGTGATAGCAGTGCCGCCTAGTTTAAGTACGCGGTATATCTCACTAACAGTCTTTTTAATATCCTCCAGCATCCCGTGATATATCGTCCAGATGCATAAAATGGCATCGAAGAAGTCATTAGCAAAAGGGATTTCTCTCATATCATGCTGCCTGAACTGAATATTGAGGCGCTGTGATTCTGCTTTTCCCTTCGCTATTTCTATGCCGGTCGGAGACACATCGGTAGCATATACCTGGAATCCCTGTTTTGCCAGGAAGATACTGTGCTTCCCGGTACCGCAGCCGAGGTCCAGTATCCGTTTATAGTCTTTCTCCCTGAAGATTCCCGCTGCTCTCCTTATCTTGGGTAGAACGGCAAAGCGAAGGTCCCCTTTTTCCTTATATATCCTTTCCCATCCTTCGGCTTTCAAAGGAATAATTCTCCTGCTCTCTTTCTGGATATTATAAAATAACAGCTTATCCTGCACAATTCGGTTATGTGAGGGTTGCTACAGAGTCCTGAAATAGGGTTTTTGTATTCGGAATAAGGGCGTGTTAAACTATTAGCCAACTGCATTGTCCAGAGGTATAAAATGGCTCTATTCATTACTTTTGAGGGTGGAGAGGGAAGCGGCAAGACCTTCCAGGCGAAGGCACTTTACAGGAAGCTTCGGCAGATGGCTGTACCGGTGCTCCTGACCCACGAACCCGGCGGAACTGAACTTGGTGAGAAAATTAGCCGTTTACTGAAATGGACAGCGGAGGCTGATATTACGCCAATTGCCGAATTGCTGCTTTTCAATGCTTCCCGGGCACAACTTGTTAAAGAGGTAATCCAGCCGAACCTGCAGTCCGGCGAGGTCGTTATCTGCGACCGCTATACCGATTCCACAATTTCCTACCAGAGCTACGGACGCGGTCTGGATATCGAGCTTGTCAGGTCCGTTAACAGCACCGCCACCCACGGGATAAAACCGGACCTCACCGTCCTGATGGATATCCCTGTGGAGGAGGGATTCTCCCGCAGACCGAAAAAAAGACGGGACCGCTTTGAGCAGGAAGATATTGCTTTCCATGAGAGAATCAGAGAGGGTTATCTCAGCCTGGCTGACGAAGACCCGGAGCGCTGGCTGGTAATAGATGCCACTCTTTCAAAAGCAAGAATCAAGAATATTATCTGGAAGAAGGTGAGCCAGCTTCTTAAAGAGAAAGGATACATGAAATAGGTTTTAAATAGAGTCGTTTCAGACACAGGCACGTTTACAATCGAATAGGAATTATCAGGCGAATGGGCTTATATTTGGCATAGAATGTGCTGACGGCTAGTTTAAGTTGTTTCTTGCCAAATCCCGGAACATCTGCTGAATCCAGATTCCCTGCTTGATAAAATTCTGATGGTCCAGCCGGTTACCGCTGGGTTTGAATCCCAGTTTCGAGAAAAATCCGATGGATGTATTCCTGGCATGGATTTGAATCCGGAGCGGCGCTTTTTCCCGAACCAGCTTGAGCAACTCTTCGACAAGCAGCGTGCCGATTGAGTTTTCCTGATAGTCCGGTCTGACGGCAATGTGGCGTATTTCAATCTCATTTTCAGATAACCAGTTAGCCACCAGAACGCCGGTAATAACCTTTCCTTCGATTGCTATCAGCTCAATCTGGGGCGAATCAATTTTAAATGAATCACGAATATGGCGTGGAAGATTAAGGGGTTTCCAGAGCACATTCCAGAGTAACCTGTCCAGTTCGCTCTTTTCTTTTTTTGTAGTCGCTGGCTTAATCTTCATAGCAACGTGTACATATTAAAGCACAATTACATAAAAATAGAAACCCACTGCTTTATTATAATTATAGTCATATACCCCGCAGCTCGCTGTAAGGAACCGATTGCTGGGGTTCCAAGGGGGTCCCCGCAAAATCGAAGATTTTGTGGGGTATATTTAAGGAGGTAGAAATGGAATATCGCAAACTGGGCAATTCGGGACTCAAGGTGTCCGAGATTGGTCTGGGAGGCAATCCCTTCGGCTGGTGGGCCGATGAAGAGACCTCGATTTCCATCATCAACCATGCTCTTGACCAGGGCATCAACTTCATCGATACCGCCGATGCCTATGACAAAGGCAACTCAGAGACCTGGATTGGCAAAGCGCTGAAGGGCAAACGTACGCAGGTTATTATCGCTACCAAGTTCGGTATACCGATGGGTGAAAACCCCAACCAGCGCGGCGGCTCGCGTTACTATATCTTGAAGGCAGTGGAAGCCAGCCTGGAGCGTCTCCAGACCGATTATATCGACCTCTACCAGATGCATTTTCCTGATGCATCAACTCCCATCGAGGAAACACTGCGCGCTCTTGATGGCCTGGTTAGAAGCGGCAAGGTCCGCTATATTGGCTGTTCCAATTTTGCTGCCTGGCAACTCTGCGAAGCGCTCTGGACTTCCCGGGTGAACTCTCTGCATTCTTTTGTCACCGTCCAGCCTCAATATAACCTTCTTTACCGGCAAATTGAGAGCGAGCTTATCCCCTGCTGTCAGGCGTACGGAATAGGAGTCATCCCTTACAGCCCTCTTGCCGGAGGCTTTCTTACCGGGAAATATCATAAGGACGAAGAATTTCCGCCTGACGGACGCCTGTCTGCCCCTGACACGCCCTATGCCCGTATCTTTACTGATGCCAACTGGGAGAAACTGGCTAAATATGAGACTTTTGCCAGGGAGCATGGGCATACAATGGAGAACTGGCGATTGCCTGGCTGCTCTCGAAGCCGTATATAAGCACAATTATTGCCGGAGGAAGAAAGACGGAGCAGGTATCCGCCAACGTTGCCGCTGCCCAATGGAAGCTTACTCCTGAGGAAGTTGCCGAGGTGGAAGCCATGTAATAACCTTTCCTGTTTTTATCCCATCCACCTGCTTATTTCTTATCCCACTCATCACCGGGATTTGTATTTATTCCTGTCCGACACCCTTGTTGAGGATAATTGAAACCCCATCCCCCTGTATCCCCCTTCCCCTTTTAAAGGGGAAGGGGGAATTCTAGGAAGGTGATGTGGCGCTTCAGTGCCACATCACCTCTTGGGCACCTCCAGTATGTCATACCCGCGAAAGCTTGCCCCGTACTTGATATAGGGGGCAGGAATCCATTACTGCAAGACAGTTTCGGAAATCTGGATTCCCGCTCAAGTCGGTAATGAAAGATACGGGGCAGTCTAAGGGATTTTCTGGTGGAATAGCTTCATTTCTCTAAAACACCAACTGCAGAATTTCTTTAAAAATTCCTTTTTAAACTCTCCCTTTTAGTCTTGCCCTAAAAGTCGTGTGTTCCTATCACCCCGGGCACATTCGCTCTGCTCAGTGTAAACTCCGCGAAGGGTCTCAGGGAGGAGGGGATTACCTTGACTCCCTACCCTGAGATTCTTCGTCCGCCAGAGGCGGACTCCAGAATGACTTTTGTGGCAAGGTTCCCCCTTTGTAAAAGGGGGAACCTTGCCATGGAATGGGTGCCTCGCTCATCTATACCCCCGGTTTCCAGTGTTCGAGGAGCTGAAATTTTAAATACCTATATATTTATTGAAATATATCGATTTCTACCAGATAAAAAATCCCCTTCTCCTGATAAGGAAGGGGATTACGGTGGTGAGGGCTGCCAAAAAAGTCATGTTATGCTATATGAGATGGATTATTCGGCTGGTGCTGGTGATTCTTCGACAGTAGCCGCAGGTTGAGCTTTGTTGAGTTTTTTCATCAGGCGGGACTTGCGCCGGGCAGCGTTATTCTGGTGGATAACGCCTTTCTCCGTCGCTTTATCCAGGGAGCTGATAGCGGTGACGACTGCTTCTTTAGCAGCTTCAAGCTCGCCGGAGAAGATAAGCCTCTCTGCCTTGGTTATATTTGTCTTACACAGGCTGCGGATGGATTTGTTACGTGCCTGCCTTTTTGCTGATGCACGCATCTCTTTTTTGGCTGATTTGCTTATTGGCAATACTTACCTCCTGAGTTATGTGAGCAATTGTCCTCTCTATAATAAATCTAATCGGTACTGAAATGCAAAATTTTCCGGCAAAACTGTTTCAGTTGTAGGATATGTCAGGTCTGGGGCTGGTTTTCACCGCCGCTCCCTCTCCTATTCTGGTGGCGCTTATTACCCCGCGTATTCCTTCGATTTTGGCAAGGAGCCGGCTAAGCTGGACTAGATTTGCCGCCTCTAAAGAGAGGGATATAGATATACTCTGGTCATCATTATTGGCAAGACTTACGGCAGCAATGTTTATTTTTTCATCGGCGACATGGGTGGTGATGTCACGCATCAGCCCCACTCTATCCCATGCCTGGACTTGAATCTGGGCAGGATATAGCGATGTGGTATCTCCCCACTCTACCGGGACCAATCTATCCTTTTCGTCCTCATTTAAGATATTCTGGCAGTCTTGGCGGTGGACTGTCACCCCGCGACTGCGGGTAATATAACCCACTATTTTGTCTCCGGGCATGGGATGACAGCACTGGGCAAGCTGGGTGAGCAAATCTCCCACTCCCCTTACCATGACAGCCGATGTTGGCTGCCGGGGAGGGGCGACTTCAGATATCTTCGGTTTCCGCTGCTGGCTGGTTAATCTCAGGGCAATCTGTTGGGTTGTGATGTCACCGTAACCAAGAGCGGCATAAAAGTCATCCAGGCTGTCATATTTAAAACGCTTGACGAGTTTTTCCCGTTCCATGTCAGCAATATTGAGCTGCCTCATTAATTTATCAAGAAGCTCATGACCACGTTCGATATTTTCTGTCCGCTCCTGCCTCTTGAACCACTGCCTTATCTTTCCTCTTGAGTGCGATGTCTTTACGTAACCTAGGGCGGGATTCAGCCAGTCACGGCTCGGCCCTTTTTCTCCCTTTGTGGACATAATTTCAACGACGTCGCCGTTCTTGAGCTGGTAGTTGAGGGGTACTAACCGTCCGTTAACCTTTGCCCCGGTACACTTGTGCCCGAGGTCAGTGTGAACACGGTAGGCGAAATCGAGAGGGGTGGACCCGCTGGGCAAATCCCTTATTTCTCCCTTGGGTGTATAGACGAAAACCTGGTCCTTGAAGATGTCTGTCTTGACCGATTCAAGGAACTCTTCAGCGCCGCTCAGTTCCCGGTGCCAGTCGACAAGCTGGCGCAGCCAGCCAACCCTTTCCTCGAACTGGGTATCCGTTTTCTCACCTTCCTTATAGCGCCAGTGAGATGCCACACCGAACTCGGCAATGCGGTGCATCTGGTAGGTACGAATCTGTATCTCAAGAGGAGTTGTCCCCTGGCACATAACGGTAGTGTGCAATGACTGATAACCATTGGACTTGGGATTGGCGATATAGTCATTAAACTGCTCGGGCAGGGGGTGCCACATATTATGAATTATACCCAGAGCGCTGTAGCAATCGGGCACGGTATTAACAAGTACCCGCAGGGCAAGGAGGTCATGAATATCATCGAAGTCTTTACCCATTGCGGTATATCTCTCAATTTTCTGATTTATACTGTAAATGTGCTTGGGCCTGCCCGAGACCTCGGCTTTCAGGCCAGCCCGGTCAAATTCTTTATTTAGTGTCTGAATCATCTCATTGATGAAATTCTCGCGCTGGGTACGCCGGGCAGCGACAAGCCTGGCAATTTGCCGGTATTTCCTCGGCTCCAGATAACGGAAGGACAGGTCCTCAAGTTGCCATTTCAGTTCCCATATTCCCAGGCGGTGGGCAAGAGGAGCATATACCTCGATTGTTTCCTGGGCGATGCTTCGCTGTTTCTTCGGTTCCAGCGCATCAAGGGTCTGCATGTTATGCAGCCGGTCAGCCAGCTTGATGAAGACCACGCGGAGGTCTTCGGCCATTGCCACCAGCATTTTTCTGAGGCTCTCCGCCTGCTCCTCCCTGCTCGTGGAACGACCCCTCCGTGTCACCTCCTCCGGCGCCTGCCAGGACAGTTTACCCAGCTTGGTAACGCCATCGACGAGTCTGGCTACCTCCGAGCCGAACCTGGACTCGATTTCCTCCACAGGTATCCCGCAGTTCTCAGGGACATCATGTAGCAGAGCGGCAACGAGAGAGCTTGTATCGAGTTGAAGGTCGGCCAGAGTTAAGGCGACCTGCAGCGGGTGCTCCACGTACGGCTCGCCTGATTTGCGCATCTGGCCTTGATGTGCTTTTACGGCGTATTTGTAGGCATCTTCAACTATCGCTATCTTCTCGGCCGGAAGATATTCCCGAGCTCTCTCTATTAACTGATTGAAACTCATCTCCACCACCTGCCCGTGGTTGAGTCCGGTGAATACAGTATAGCGCAAGGGAATATCTGTGTAAAATTTTAGTGACTTGCTCCTACGATGTGCTCACGCCGGTCGTCCTGATTCAACCTTTTTACAGGCTCGTTTCGGCTCAACAGCCATACTGTGATATAATTCACCATTATGACGGATAGCAAGCGACCTGAAACTATTGAAAATCGCTGGGACATTCTATACCGCGACTATCCTGATGTCTATGACACTTTTGCTAGAGAAGAGGATATACCGGTAAAAGACCTGGCTATAATGTTCGAAATGCAGGGTAAGCGGGTGATTGATGTCGGTTCCGGTACGGGCAGGTCGACCTTCGAATTAGCGCCATATGCCGGGGAAGTCATTGGCATCGAGCCTGAAGAAAATATGATACGCGTTGCCAGAAATAACCTTGCTAGCTCCGAATTTCGGAATGTGGAGTTTAAGAAGGGTACTTCAGATAATATTCCTCTGCCGGACCACGCCTTTGATTTCGTTGTTTCAATTACCGGCGGAAGTTTTTTCTTTGCAGAAGATGTAAAGCGTTTTGTTAAAGAGGCAGAGCGAGTCCTAACCAAGAATGGTCATATAATTGTTTTAGGTGTTCCTCCGGGATGGTATGGTGGAGAATTAGAATCTGTGATTATCGATAACCCTGACTTCAGAAAACACATGGACAGACTCGAAGAGAATGTTGATGGGACTTTTATCAGCCTAGGATTTAACATTGAGGACATCTATCAAACGCAGGAATTTCGTTCGCTGGATCATATTTTATCAACCTACGGATTCATATTCGGGAAGAACGCCATTGAGTACATAAAGGCGCACAGCAAAACGACGATAAAGTGGTGTTTCAGAATCTACAGCAAGCAAGTTTGAGAGTTAATTAAAGCAGTTCACAACTGGCTGGATTATAACCTTTCTTTCTTGAAGTCATACATAGAGGCTTCAGCTTTTTAAAGGTATCTTGCTCTCAGCGATTCCTGTCCGGTTTAATCTGAAACGGTATTCCGGCGACCATTAGGTAGACCCTGTCAGCATGCTCGGCGAGCTGCTGGTTTGCCCTGCCCAGCCAGTCGCGGTAAAGGCGGCCTGTTTCATTCGCCGGCACAAGGTCCATCCCTACCTCATTGGTAACGATAATAAAGTCAGCATCGAGGCGATTAATGTATTCAATTAGCTCGCCTAGCTCACGGGTAATCTCTTTCCCGACCGGAGAGTCACCGGATTGCTCGCCTGCCTGGTAGCCAAACTTGCAGAAAATATTATTAACCAGCAGGGTGATGCAGTCGATGATTATCACCCGGGCATCACCCGCCTTATTGAGAATCTCCTTCCCGATGTCTGTGGTTATCTCAAGAGTAGCCCAGGACGGCGGCCGGCTTTCTTTGTGTTTCTCGATTCGCCGCCGCATTTCTTCATCGCCGGCCTCGGCGGTTGCCACGAAAAGCACCTTTTTTCCTGATTCCAGGGCAAGTTTCTGGGCAAAATTGCTCTTACCGCTGCGGGCGCCGCCTATAATGAGGGTGTTTATCTGCCTTATCCTCCTTATAAATGAAGTTATTTATATAACCCTATCCCCCTGTATCCCCCTTCCCCTTGAAAAGGGCCTTGCCTGAAAAGTCATTCTGGAGTCCGCCTCTGGCGGACGAAGAATCTCAGGGTGGGGAGTCAAGGTAATCCCCTCCTCCCTGAGACCCTTCGCAGAGTTTACACTGAGCGGAGCGAATGTGCCCGGGGTGACAGGAACACACGACTTTTAGGGCAAGACTCTTTTAACTTCTCCCTTAATCCCCCTTTTCAAAAGGGGGAGGTTGGTTCTGGAATAGGGGCTTCTTTCCTCTTCCCGCCTGGATTTTTTCAGCCAGTAGGATGAGATGGCTGAACTTTTCCTGATTCATCACTCTCATTTTGACTTCGTATTTCTCATGATAAAAGATATTTATTCATGTTTGCGGGCTACAATCCAGTGGAAGCATACCGGACGGCCGTGTTCCAGCTCATTTTCATCAGCGGTACTGATTATATTGAATCCTGCTTTCTTAACAAGGGCTTCGTTCCTGCTGCCATCGAAGTGGCTGAAGAACATCGGTGTACCAAGCCAGTCCTGCTCCACCGAATCCGGCAAATCACCGGCTCCCATAGTTGCCACAAGCATGCCGCCGGATCTTAATATACGGTAGATATCTGCAAGAAGTTGAAAGTGCTCATTTCGTGGCACGTGGGTAATGGAATAAAAAGCTGCCACAGCGTCGAAAGCGTTATCTTTGAAGCACAATCGGGTCATGTCGGCAAGTTCAAAGCTAGCTTCGGGAACATTTTTTATTGCCAGTAAAAGCTGCTCCTTTGAGATATCAACGCCCATCACGCTGAATTTTCCGGCAAGGTCTTTTGTCATAGGAATGCCCACCCCGCAGCCCAGTTCAAGTATCCGGGCACCCGCCGGCAGGCTATCGGTGAGTGTCTTCAGGTATTTATCCCGTACTGCCAGACCCATTGAATCTATAAGTTTCAAATAGTCATTGGTGATACTGTCGTATCCCCGCGCCACAATCTTCTTCGGATTCTCCAACAAATTCCCCCGTGATTGAGTATCCACATATTCGTATTAACGATATGCAGGCTACCCGGTTCTATACACTACCTTCGGCAGTGGCCTCCTGCTGAAGCTCAACCTTTATTCCGCCGGTCCATCTGGCGAAAAGATTATAAAGGGCAGCTGAGATAATGCCGCCTACGAAACCGAATACCCCATAAAAAACAGGGGCAATGATAATCACCAGACCGCTGAATATCCATTCAAAAGGCCCGTATTTTTCACCAAACATTGTGCCTGCAGGCGTGAAACCGGATAATATGGAAAACCACCCTGCCATCCACAGCCCTACCAGCAGTCCTGCTATTGCCGATAATATTCCCCACATAACACCGACCGATAGTACTCCGAATTTCTTTATCGTTACCATTTCTGTCCACCCTCCTTGCTTTTATTGATAAGCAGGTGTGTCGGCTATTATAGCCGGTATCACATTTGATGGCAAAACAGTAATGATATTATTTATCTCTCAACTCGCACTTCGAGATATCAAGGAACCAGCGCCCGTCTCTGAGTGTCTTTTCTGCTTTTACAATTTCCAGGCGCTGTTTGAACAGCGGTCCGTCAATAACCAGGCTGTGGTATTCCCCATTTTCGCCGCAGAACGTTATATCCGCCGTTTCTCTGAGTTTTTCCAGGTCTTTGATGAAATCAAGGTCAACTTTCCTGCCCAGCCATTCCTCTCCGAGAATATCGGCCATGGTGGCGACCACTACCGATTCAAACCCGAGCCCGATGAAGTTTCTCATTATCTTTTCCTGGTCCATTTCCCACAGTGGCAGGTGGGGAGTGATACCTGCTTCGGCGCAGACCCTGTCAATCCATTCCCGGTGGGCATTGAAGTCGATATCCCCGAAGATGCCATCATCAATCCCTTCCTCTTTGAATTTGCAGAGTATATTCTTGAAGTTTTCTTCGTAGTCATCGCTGCCGGTCGGCTGCTGCGCCAGGGGAATTCCTATCGCCTGTGCCTGAGTTTTTATCACCTCGGCTGATATTCCGTGGCTGCGGGAACGTTTGCCGTCCTCAGATACCGTGTTTGCAAGATACCGAGCTTCAAAGCCGTCTCTGATTGCCAGATAACCTGCTAGGCAGCTATCCTTTCCTCCGCTCCATGATATAAAAACAGATTTCAATTCGGACCTCCTTTGTCTTTCAAATGCGATGTATCATTGAGCAGGCTGAGTATGGCTCGCTGCGGGTAGATATCGATAATCGTCAGTGAAGCGTTATCGAAGCGGAACTTGGGCCAGTGCTCCTGGTCCATACCGAGTAACTGGCAGATAAGTGTCCTCAGCATTCCGCCGTGGGAAACAATTAGTATAGTCTGGTCCGTGGAGTGATTATTCAGTTTCTCAAGGAACCTGCCTGCTCTATCAGATAAATCGCTGAAACTTTCACCGCCGGGAAAGCTCAGCATAGGGCTGTATTTGGCAATCATTTCGCTCAGCTCGGGATATTTTTCTGAAATTTCCTTGTAGGTCAGTCCCTCGGCTTCACCGTAATTGAGTTCTCGAATCTCAGGACAGGCTACGATTTCCAGTTCATGTGGAGAACAGATAACCTCGGTAGTGGTGATTGCCCTTTTAAGGTCGCTGCAATAAACGGCGTCGATCTTCTCTTCCGCCAGCCGGTCACGCAGCTCTTCCGCCTGCCGGTAGCCGTCGGCATTAAGGTCTATATCGCTCTGACCGGTGAACTTCCGCGTGACGTTGGTCTCGGTTATACCGTGGCGTACAAGAAACAGTCTTGACAAATTCTCCTCCTGACCCGGTTAAGTAAACCAGCCGATGTGGGCGAAGATGCTCATCAGGACAAGCACTCCCACCTCGGCTATCTCATTTATTGCCCCGTAGGTATCGCCGGTTAGCCCGGTGAACTTTCGTTTGAAGTATGATGCCGTCAATATGATTATAACCCAGATGGCAAGTATTACAACCGGCCCCGCCAGGAAAAAGTAAGTGACACCGCCGAGCCAGGCTGATAGTACCACCAGTGCCAGCGTTATTATGGTGGCGGCGACTAACTGCTGCCGGCCGGCGCTTTGCTTGAAGGCTTTTCCCAGCCCTTCCTGCCTGGCATAAGAGTAGGCGACGATGGCGTAGACCATTGCCCAGCGGCTGACAAGCGGCGTCAGCAGCAGGGCTGCCGGCACCAGGTTGCTGGGAATACCATTCAATGTAATATATTTAAACAGCAATACCAGAACAACACCAACCATGCCGAAGGCGCCGGCACGGCTGTCATGCATAACCTGCCATCTATCTTTGGCTGACTTATGACCGGCGATTCCGTCGCAGGTATCGACAAATCCATCTAGGTGTAAAGCTCCGCTGATTACGACGAGAGTTACAATGAGAAATCCATTGACTACCTCAGAAGGCAGGAATAGTTTGAAGAGAGCATTCACCCCGACCAGGATAAGACCGATAAGCAGTCCGACAACCGGGAAAAAGACGGTGGAACGCCCCATGTCTTCCGGGCTTTCCTTACTCCCGAAAGGTACCGGGATAATGGTTAAAAACCGCAGGGCGGTAAAGAAACTCAACTGTCTGACTCACTCTCCTCTGATACTCCGGCTTCGGTAAATGTTGCCATCTCTGACAGTACCCGGCAGGCTGTTTCACACAGGAATATACCGAGGGCGGCGCCAGTTCCTTCACCGAGACGCATACCGAGGTCCAGAAGCGGATTAAGGCCCATGTGTTCCAGCATTACCCCATGTCCGCCTTCCGCCGAAAGGTGTCCGCCGATAAGGAAGTTTTTAAGTTCCGGTGCCAGGGAGGTGGCAATAAGGGCCGCTGCTCCAGAGATAAAGCCATCGATAACCACCGGAATACGCTGAGCCGCTGCTGCCAGCATTACTCCAGCCAGCCCTCCAATCTCAAAACCACCCACCTTTGCCAGCACTTCCATCGGCTTTGCCGGGTCGGGGCGGTTGACTTCGAGGGCTTTGTTTACTATCGCTATCTTATGGGCTAGCTGTTCATCGGATATGCCGGTGCCCCTGCCGGTTACCTCTGCCGCCGGTTTACCGGTGATAACGGCGCAGATGGTGCTGCTGGCGGTGGTGTTGCCGATACCCATATCGCCGGTGCCGACTATATCCAGGCCCCTGGCGATTTCGTCATTCACGATTTGAATTCCGGTCTCGATTGCCTTCATTGCCTGCTTTTCGGTCATTGCCGGACCTGCTGTCATATTGCCCGTTCCTGGAGCCACCTTTCTTGAGAGGAGCTGGGGATTGTCTTCGATTTTACCGACTACTCCCATGTCAACCACGATAATACGGGCGTCTACCTGGCGGGCGATGGCATTGATTCCGGCACCGCCGCGGAGGAAATTCTCTACCATCTGGGCGGTTACCTCCTGGGGCCAGTTACCGATTCCTTCAGCCACCACTCCGTGGTCTCCAGCCATGGTGATAATCGCCTTGTGTTTGATTTGAGGTACCGGCTGCCCCTGGATACCGGCAAGTTGGACGGATAGCTCCTCCAGCCTGCCCAGGCTGCCCTGTGGTTTTGTCAGCATATCCTGTCTTGCCCTGGCTTCAGCCATTGCTTTTTCATCGAGGGTGCCTATCATTTTGATTGTATCGGATAATAGGCCAGCCATAGTCACTTCCTTTCTATTCCCTGATTAATTATTTTATAAACCAGGTCCATATTCAGGCTGCGGCGGATGAGTTCCGCCAGCCTGTCATACTCCGCCTCTTTATCTGTTGATTTCTGTTTGTGTGCTTCGGGAAGTCCTTTACTGCGGCGCAGGTAATTCAGCAGGTTGTGCCTCAGACCGGCGTTATGGAAAAGACCGTGCATATAGGAACCCAGTATCGTACCTCTGGCATTGAGAACACCGTCGGGATAGTCGGCTTCACCTTTCGGTGTTTCGTAAACATGAAAGGCACTGGCGTTTTCATCGCTCCTTGTCTGCCCCATATGGATTTCATAGCCGGTAAGTTCCTGACCGCTTGCCCCTTCGAGCAGACCCCGAGCGGCTACTACCCTTGCCTTCACCTGGACGGTCGATTTCTCCGGCAGGAAGGTGGTCACCACATCGAGGAGTCCCAGTCCCGGGACCTCTTTCTCCGTTGATTCCACGCCTTCGGGGTCATGAATACTCCTGCCCAGCATTTGATAGCCGCCGCAAATACCGATTATCGGTTTTCCTTCTCCTGCCTGCCGCGTAATTTCTTCAGCCAGGCCTGATTGTCTCAGGAAGCTGAGGTCCTGGATAGTGTTCTTCGTCCCCGGCAGAATAATAAGGTCGGGGCTTCCCAGCTCGGAAACGCCGGTGACATAGCGCACTTTACAGCCTTCCGCCTCAAGCGGGTCGAAATCATCGTAGTTGGAGATGCGAGGGAGACGGATGACGGCGATGTCGATACCGGCCGTCCCCGAGTTTGCCTGCCTCTCGTCAAGATAAACGGAGTCCTCCTGGGCGATGTGGATATCCCGGAAATAGGGCACTATCCCGATAACCGGCTTCAGCGTCTTACCCTCAAGAAAGTCAATAGCCGGCTGGAAAAGACTGACATCGCCGCGAAACTTGTTGATAATAAACCCCTTTATGTGGTTTCGCTCCTCTTCGTCAAGCAGCTCAAGGGTACCGACCAGCGAAGCCATTACTCCACCACGGTCGATATCTCCGACGAGGAGAACCGGTGCCTCAGCCATCCTGGCAATCCGCATATTTGTTATTTCTCTTTCCCTGAGGTTTATCTCCGCCGGACTCCCGGCTCCCTCGATAATAACGACGTCATAGGTGGAGGAAAGGCGGTTGAACGAGTCCCGTACCGTCTCAAGCAGGTCCGCGGTGTATCTGTAATATTCTCTGGCGGATATGGTCTTGAACAGCTTGCCCAGGACGATTACCTGTGACCTTGAGTCAGCTTCCGGCTTGAGCAGCACCGGATTCATATCCACGGTCGGCTTGATTCCGGCCGCTTCCGCCTGCACGACCTGTGCCCGGCCAATTTCGCCTCCCTCCTTTGTAACAAATGAATTTAGCGCCATATTCTGTGATTTGAAGGGAGCAACGGACAAGCCGTCCTGCCTGAAGATGCGGCAGAGAGCCGCCACCAGCACGCTTTTACCCGCCGAGGATGCTGTCCCCTGTATCATTAAGACTTTAGCCGGCATTTTTCTCAATAGCTCCTTATTTTCTCGATTGCTTCAATCAGTTTTTTACACTCGGGCATGGTGCGGGCGGCGATGCGAATGTAATCGGGAAGGCCGAAGGACGTGCAATCGCGTACCATTATTCCCTTTTTCAATAGAGCGGTACGGAAGTCTCTGGAATTGGCAACTTTAAAGAGAAAATAATTCGTGTCCGATGGCACCATATCAAAGCCGAGTCGGCCGAGTTCACCAATAAGAAACTGCTTTGTTTTTCTTATTTTTTTTCTCGAACTATTCAGATAATCGTCACCGTTAAGAATAATTTTGCCCACTTCCTGAGCTACGGCATTAATATTCCACGGCGGGCGTACCAGACGGAGGGATTCAATTATCTCTGTGTGGGCTACGGCGTAGCCAAGCCGGAGTCCGGTCAGGGCGTGGTCCTTTGTCATCGAGCGGATGATAACCAGGTTGTTCCGTTCGATGAGGTCGAGCGACGGCCAGATATTGTCCACGAAGTTGACATAAGCTTCATCCAGGATGACAAGCGTCTCATTGCTGGCGTCCAGAACAGCCTCGATTTCCTGCTGGCTGTGGTATTTACCGGTAGGATTATTCGGATTGCAGATGAATACCGCTCTGGGACGATAGTTTTTAATCAGGCCGGTAGTTTCTTCAATCTGGTGGCAGAAATTCACCTTTTCTTCGCCCCACTGGCTGATTACCTCCGCCCCCATAATCTGGCAGCTTACCCGGTATTCACCAAAGGTCGGTTCCAGAATCAGCACACTGTCTCCCGGCCTGAAGTAAGCCAGGGATATAAGGCGGATTATCTCCATAGCGCCGCTGCCGGCCAGAATATTATCTGCTGGCACGCTGAGTTTTTCAGAAAGGCACTCTCTGAGCTCGGTCGATTCCGAGTCCGGGTAGCGGTTGACAACGATTTTATCAGCCGCCTTCTTTACCTCCGGCGGCGGGGCAAAAGGATTGGAGCAGACGCTGAAATCGATGACATCATTGGGAGTGAGCCCAAAAGATTCCAGTTCCGCCTGTTTCGGCCCGCCGTGTGACGCAGGCACGAGTTTCTCTATTTCCGGTCTAGGACGTAAGGACAAGATAAATACCTCCCGCGGCAAAGCAGGCTATTACCCAGGTTATTGCCGTTATCTGCACAAGCTGTAATGAGGCGTCGATTGTCTCCGGGACAAGCGGATTGCCCGCTTTTCCCAGTGTATAGTGTCCCTCTTTAATGAGCTGCACATTGAGCGCTCCAGCGACTGCTGAGATAGTCCAGCCAGCGTTCGGGCTTTCCGTTTTCGAGTGGTCGCTGAGGGCAACCTGCCATGGAGCCCGGGCTCCTCTCCCTGATGCAAGACTGGCTAAAACAAGCAATAACGCTGTCAATCTGGCCGGTATATAATTGAGAATATCGTCAAATCTGCTGGCGAATTTTCCCAGATACTCGTATCTACCGTGATAGCCTATCATCGAGTCCAGGGTATTGACTGCCCGGTAGGCAATTGCGCCGGGGACGCCGAAGAAGAGAAAATAAAACAGGGGGGCGACAAAGCTGTCACAGATGCTTTCCGCTACCGACTCCACAGCGGCTGATACCAGCAGAGGCTCTGACAGGTTACCTGTGTCCCGGCTGACCAGCGAGCGCAGTTCCAGGCTGAGTTCGTCGCGTTTTTTGCTTAAAAGGAGACTTTTTACCCGGAGAGCTACCTTTCTTAGTTCTTTAAGGGAAAAGGTGGACTTCAGCAATATGGCACCGGCAATCACGTACACCGCCGTGTGCAGCCTGTCCGCATAGAGAAGGATAAAATATACGGCGGCGGTGAAAACTCCGGTAATGAGCAGTGTTATCACCGTCCCATAGATAAACTGGACCGGGCGTGACTTGACAATATTTCCTTTTTCGAGGAGTGATACCAGCTTACCCATCCACACCACGGGATGAACCGGGCGCGGCGGCTCACCGAGTAACAGGTCTATTATCAGGGCAATAAGCAATACCAGTAGTGCATCCATTTTCTTATCCTTAAGGCAGGCTGTTTACATCCTGCCGGGGCAGGTAAAATAAAATCCCTTTGCCACCTGGACAAAGGGATGCTGCTCATGTCTGTTAAACATGCTCCTACCCCCTTCCTCCGCGGAGGTCTAGGGCTGCCCGGAGACCGGCGTTCTGGCTTACCCGATTATTTCGGGATCACAGCAGGCGGGACTGCGTTGGAATCTCACCAACTTGCTTTCCGTTTATATCCTGTCTTTGGAAATCTCCGGAGATAGCTATTCTTTTTACTGTTCGATAATAAAGGAATTATAAGAAAAATGCAAGTATTATTTCCTGTGGTTCTGTCTGTATTTGGTAGACTCAAGTGCTCTCCCCCTTAATCCCCCTCTCAAACAGCTCCCTGATTTATAATGCGGATATTCACCAGTTTGAGAGGGGTTAGGGGTGAGGTAAACAGTACCAACCAAATACAAATGGTATCTGTCCTGCTATTTATATTAAAACCGGTTAATTGAAGCTAAATAAGTTCAAGTTATCGGTAAAAAAGTTGACCATGAAGCTTGATTCAGTGTACGCTTGATTCAGAGTATATTGAAGTGGAAGGAGTCAGAATTGGAACGGCCTCTGGCTCTTTTTTCGGGAATTAACAGATTTTTACTTCCGAGGTTCTATCTTGGTTGAAGAGACCGCTGTAGCCAGAGATAAGCCAAAGTCGGCTGCTCTTGTGGTCGGTGCCGGGGTAGGCGGCATCAGGGCCGCTTTTGACCTGGCTGAGTCCGGCTTTAAGGTCTATCTCGTTGATAGAGCTCCCGTCATCGGTGGCACCATTACCCGGCTCAGCACGTGGTTTCCCGGAAACCGATGTGAGATGTGCAAGCTGATACCGGTATTTTCCAGGGATGAATGCTCCCAGTTCTGCCTGCTCCGGGATTTCTTTCATCCGAATATAGAATTATTGACAGGCACCAGAGTCAGCGGAGTTGACGGTGAGGCGGGCAACTTCAAGGTGTCGGTTACTGCGGAATCGCGCCTGGTAAAACCTGACAGGTGTACCGCCTGCGGACTCTGTGTCGATGTCTGCCCGGTCGAAGTGCCGGATGAGTTCGAAGGGGGTCTCCGAAACCGCAGGGCTATCTATGTAAGGAATCCCCAGGCAGTACCGAATGTATTCGCCATCGATAGGGAAAACTGCACCAGGTGCGGCAGGTGCCTCGAGGTTTGTCCGACAAATGCAATAGATTTCGAAATGCCGGAAGAGACACGTCAGCTTGATGTCGGCGCCGTGATTATCTCCAGCGGTTTTGAAGAGTTCAATGCTGCTCAAATGGGCCAGTACGGATTCGGACGTTACCCCAATGTGCTGAGCAATATTCAACTTGAAAGACTGCTGGCTTCAGCCGGGACAACCGGGGGAAAGCTTCTCCGCCCTTCGGACGGGAAAGGGCCTAAAAAGGTGGCTTTCCTGCAGTGTGTCGGTTCGAGAGATATGAAACGCAACTACTGCTCTGCCGCCTGCTGCATGTATGCCTTAAAAGAGGCTATATTGATTAAGGAATACAATCCTGAAATAGTTGTTGCCATTTTCTACATGGATATGCGCGCCTTCGGCAAGGGCTATTACCGGGAATATATGAAGGCAAAGGAACTCGGAGTGAATTTTATCCGTTGCCGGGTTTCTACTTTCAGGGAGAATCCCCAGAGCAGGAATATAATGCTTGTCGCCCGGACGGAAGAAGGGAGTTCTATTAACAGCGAATTCGACCTGGTGGTGCTGTCCACCGCCCAGTGTCCGTCTTCAGGCACTGTTGAGTTGAGAAAAGCCCTGGGCGTAGAACTCAATAAATGGGGGTTCATTGGCACTCAGGAATTTTCTCGGGTAAAGACTTCGAGAGACGGCGTTTATGTCTGCGGCTCGGCAGCAGCGCCGGCTGATATATCGGAGACGGTGCTTATGGCCAACGCTGCCGCCGGTGAAGCGTCCAGGCTGCTTACTCCGGCGCGTGCACAACTTCCTGAAAAAAACGGTGTGGCCGAAGCGGCAGCGGTCGATGAAGATACCAGGATAGCTGTTTTCCTCTGCAAATGCGGTAATATTATTCCAGAAGTAGTTGATATGGAAAAGGTGGCTGATTTCGCTCGCAACCTGCCTGATGTCGTCAGCGTCGGGGAAATTGATTACCTCTGCATGGCAGAGTCGCTTGATAAACTGAAAGATGCCGTGAAGAAGTCAGGGGCGAACCGGGTAATAATCGCCGCCTGCGCTCCCTATCACTATCACCGAAAGTTCGGTGAGGCCCTTCGTGAAGCCGGTATCGACTCGTCCCTGTGGCAACTGGTGAATTTCAGGGAACAAATTGCCTGGGTACACATAGACAGTCCCGGCCTGGCTGCGGAAAAGGCCAGAGGAATGCTGGCCGTGGCGGTGCAGAAGCTAAGGAGTCAGGAACTGCTGCCGGTGCCGTCGGTGCCGGTAAATAACAGCGGGCTGGTAATAGGCGGTGGTATTTCCGGGCTTGTCTCGGCACTCAGTCTTGCCGAAAGGGGATTCGATGTCTACCTTGTTGAAAAAACGGCTGAGCCTGGCGGTCATGTCAGGGATATGTATTTCAGCCTTGGCAATGCCGACCCGCAGCCTTTCCTGAATGACATTATCGCGAAGGTCAAATCTAATGAAAATATTCACCTCCACCTGAATAGTGAGGTAACGGAAGTGACCGGTTATGCCGGGAATTTCAGGTCCGGCATTAGAATGGGAGGGGAAGTGAATTATATCGACCACGGCGCGGTTATTGTTGCCACCGGCGCCGATGACTACCAGCCAACCGAGTACCTTTATGGACAGGATAACCGGATTATCACTCAGAAAGAGCTGCAGAAAAAGCTGGCCGAGGGCAAACCGGATGTATCAACGGTGGTAATGATTCAGTGCGTCGGTGCCAGGGATGATGAACATCCTTACTGTAACCGCACCTGCTGTTCCGAAGCTATTGCCAGTGCTCTTAAAATCAAAGAGCAGAACCCGGAGACGGAAGTTATCATACTCAACCGGGATATTATGACCTACGCTTTTAAAGAAGAGTATTATACACAGGCGAGAGAGGCTGGTGTTCTATTCCTTCGCTACGAGCCTGGAGAGGAGCCGGAAGTAAAGATTGAAGACAGGGCGGTGGTGGTAACGGTCAGCGACCCGTCGCTGCCCGGAAGGCTTGAAATCGAGGCCGACCTCCTGGTGCTGAGTACCGGTATCATCGCTGCGGATAATCAGCAACTGGCAGAGACGCTATCTCTTGAACTGACTGAAGATGGCTTTTTCAAGGAAATGGACACAAAATTCCGCCCGGTTGATGCGGTGATTGACGGTGTTTTTATCTGCGGTCACTCCAGCGCTCCCGGAAACCTTGAGGAGGAGATTACCCGGGCGGAGGCAGCGGCGCAGAGAGCAGCGAATATTCTCGCCAGGGAGACACTGGAATCAGGCAGAGTAATTGCCGAAGTAAATCAGAGAAGGTGCAGCGGCTGCGCACTCTGCGTAGCTGCCTGTCCTTATAATGCCAGGCGGCTGGATGAGGACCTGAAAATAGCTGTCGTTGAAGAAGCGATATGCCAGGGTTGCGGCACCTGTGTTGCCGTCTGCCCCAACTCCGCCGCCAAGCTGCGGGGAATGAAAGAAAAACAATTATTCTCAATGATTGAAGCTGCCCTGTAGCGGTCTCTATCGAAGATAAAGGGGTGATAAGATGGTTGATAATAATAATGAGAAGAAAAACGAGGAGTTCGAGCCGAAGATAATAGGATTTCTATGTAACTGGTGCACGGCGGCGGCGGCTGACCTGGCAGGAACCACCAGGACGCAGTATCCCCCGAACCTTCAACCGATTAGGGTGATGTGCAGCGGGACTGTCGACCCCGTTTATCTTATCAAGGCGTTGTTATCCGGCGCTGATGCCGTTATGGTGGGCGGCTGTCATCCCGGGGATTGCCATTATGTATCAGGTAACTATAAAGCCAGGAGACGTATTGCCATGCTCAAGGCAATCTTTGAAGCCCTCGGCCTTGACGATAATCGAATCTGGGCAAGGTGGATTAGCGCCAGCGAAGGACCGGAGTTTGCTCAGACAGTAAGGGACATTACCGAGGAGACAAGAAAACAGGGTCCCAGCGCTCTGGCAAATAGCTGGGCTCTTTGAAGAGAAGAAGAATGGCGAAAAGTACAACCTTACCGGTCGAGAACGGACAGATACGAAAGACAGTAAACACTCTTTTACAGGACTTGCTCAATAAAAACGTGGTAGAAGCGGTGCTGGTGGCGGTAAAGCACCCGGCAAAGGATGATGTTGTGCAGAGCCTGGTTACGAATCCAGAGTATCTTGAGCAGGCGGATATATTTGCTCCCGTTCTTCCCGTTGTTTCGGCGCGGATTGTCCAGGCGATGACGAGAATTACCCCGGTGACCAGGAAGACGGCAGCGGTGATGCGTCCCTGTGAGATGCGGGCGCTTGTTGAGCTAGTTAAATTAAAACAGGCACAGCTTGACCACCTGTTATTGATTGGTATCGACTGCCCCGGTGTCTGCTCGATTGAGGACTACGAGCAGTTTGCTGCTGAAAATACTTCGGACGAATTTGTAAAAACATCGGCACAAAGAAATGCCGAAGAAGAAGCCAAACTCAGGGCAGGCTGCCGAATTTGTGCCTATCCGGCACCGATGACTGCCGACCTTGTTATCGGTTTCATGGGAATGGACCCGGACAAAGAGCTTCTGCTTCTGGCCGATACTGAGAGAGGTGAACAGGTGCTTGAAGAACTGGGACTGGCTGCGGAGGCAGACAGCAGTCTGGCTCAAAAAAGGCAGGAAGCAGTGGATAAAACCATTGCCGATATGGAAGAGAAAAGAAAGTCATTCTTCGAACAGACACATGAAGAGGTGGCTGGTGTCGAGAACATCGCCGCGATTTTTGCCCCCTGCATTAATTGCCATAACTGCCGGGTAGTCTGCCCGGTCTGCTACTGCCGTGAGTGTTTCTTTGATTCACCGACTTTTGAACTCGAAGCTGAAAAATACCTCGGACTTGCCGAGAAAAAGGGTGCCATTAGAATGCCTACCGATACTCTTCTTTTTCACCTGACCAGGATGAACCACATGGGAGCTTCCTGTATCGGCTGCGGTGCCTGTGAGGAAGCCTGCCCCAGCGATATCCCGCTACTCAAGATATTCCAGCTTATCGGCGATAAAGTACAGAAACTGTTCGAGTATACTCCGGGCCGGAGCCTAGAAGATGAGCTACCACCGACTGCTTTTAAAGAAGATGAACTCGAGTGGATTGGTGAAAAATGACGGTTCGTCTATTGAGTGATGCGAAAAGTGAAGAATGCGACCTTTCTTTCGCCCGGGAAGTGAGAGAGAAGAGCAAGTCTCACCTTGAGCGGTGCTATCAGTGCCTCGCCTGCAGCTCCGGCTGCCCGGTGGCGTACGTGATGGACTACAAGCCGCACCAGCTAATCAGGATGGCCCAGCTCGGTCTCAAGGATAGAGTGCTCGACAGCACCACATACTGGCTCTGCGCAAGTTGCCAGACCTGCGCCACCAGGTGCCCGAATGAAATCGAAATCGTCCGCTTTATGGACGTCTTGAGAGAAATTGCCCTGAAAGAAGGCCGCACCCGGCAGACTTCACTGCCATTGTTCCACGATACTTTCCTCGGCGGTATAAAGAGCTACGGTCGGGTGCATGAGCCGGGACTCATCCTGCGCTATATAATAAAGAGCGGCGACATTTTAGACCTTAAAGCGATGCTTGCTAATATTCCTCTGGGAATCAAGATATTTTTTAAAGGAAAGCTTGCCATCTTTCCCGAAAAGATAAGGGGAGCCGCCGAAGTGAAACGGCTGTTCAAGCAGGCTGAGAAAGAGAACGGGTCAGAGTAGTGGAAAAATTCAGGTACAGTTATTATCCCGGTTGTTCACTGGAAGCTACGGCGAAAGAGTATGACCGGTCGATGCGTGAAGTCGCCAGTATACTGGATGTGGGGCTTGTGGAGCTTAAGGACTGGAACTGCTGCGGAGCTTCTTCGGGGCACTGCACTGATTACGAGCTTTCTCTTGCCCTGCCGGCGAGGAACCTGGCGATAGCGGAGAAGGAAGGGCACGACCTGGCTGTCGCCTGTGCCGCCTGCTTCCTCCGTTTCAAGCAGACCAACCATGATTTGAGGAATGACGATAATCTCCGGCAGCGGATAGAAAAGATAGTCGGCATGCCTTATAAGGGCAATGTCGAGGTAAGACACCTCGTTGATATTTTCGCCCGAGAGGTCGGACTCGATGAAATCAGGCGGCGAGTGCAAAGACCGCTTGAAGGACTGAAACTCGCCGCCTATTACGGCTGTTACCTTGTCCGTCCTCCTGAGGTCACTCAGTTTGACGACCCCGAAAACCCGCGCATTCTGGATGATTTGCTTTCTGCCCTGGGAGCAGAGACGGTGGACTGGTCTCACAAGGTGGAGTGCTGCGGCGGCAACCTGCTGCTGTCCCGGGCTGATGTCGTGGTTAAGCTGGTGGGAGATATCTGCCGGTCGGCAACAGAATCTGGCGCTGTGGCGATTGTCACTGCCTGTCCTCTGTGCCAGGCTAACCTGGATATGAGACAGACTGGGGCCGCGACTCTGCCCATTATGCACTTCAGCGAGCTAATGGGGCTTGCTCTTGGCGTTGATAGCAGTAAAGCCAGAGGCTGGTGGAAGAGGCACCTGGTCAGTCCGGAAAAAGTATTGAAAAAGCTTAGCCTGGCCTGACCAAGCAATAATTACTTCTGGACATCGCCTGATTGCCCTTGATGCCATATGGTAAATCTTAGTCTCCCGAGACCCGTACCAGGCAGTAATCTTTTTGGCCCTTGCGTACGACGAAAGCCTGTCCCTCGATAGCATTTTCCAGGGATACTTTCTGTCTCGGGTCGGTAATCCGGATATTCTGAAGATACAGTCCGCCGCCTTCAATAATTCGTCTGGCTTCACCCTTGGACTTGACCAGCGTGGTAGCTGCGGTAAGGTCGGTAAGAGTCATTCCTTCGCCCTGGAATTCGGATTTGCCTATCTTTACGGAAGGAGCTTCGGCAAAAATATCCAGGAGGTCAGACAGGTTAAGGTTGCTGACCTGCTCTCCGAACAGTACTCTGGAAGCGTGTTCGGCTTTTTTAAGAGCTTCTTGTCCGTGAACGCGCCGGGTAATGTCCTGCGCCAGCTTTATTTGTGCCTCTCGTTTTTCCGGCTCTGTCCTGACTGCCTCTGCCAGCTCTTCTATTTCTGGCTTTGAAAACAGAGTGTAGAATTTAAGAAGCTTGATTACCTCACCATCTTCAGTATTTACCCAGAACTGATAGAAGCGGTAGGGAGAAGTCCACTCGGCATCGAGCCATACTGCTCCTTTTTCCGTTTTTCCGTATTTGTCACCGCCGGAGGTGGTGAGCAGCGGAAAGACAAGGGCGTGCGCTCCGGGACCATACAGACGCCGGATGAGGTCGATTCCGGCGGTAATATTTCCCCACTGGTCACTCGCTCCCATTTGAAGGACGCAGTTGTACTTCTCGTAGAGGTTCAGAAAATCATACGCCTGCAGCAGCATATAGCTGAATTCGGTAAAAGAAATGCCATCTCTTTCCAGTCTGGCGCTTACCGATTCTTTTGCCAGCATGGAACCTACGGAAAAGTGTTTTCCGATATCCCGGAGGAAGTCAGTTAAGTTAATTGTGCATAACCAGTCGGCATTATTCACCATTATTGCCGGGTTGGTCTTTGAATTAAAATCCAGAAACCTGCTCAGTTGTGCCCTGATACCTTCGGTGTTAGTTTCAATTTCTTCTTTACTCATTAGAGGCCTTTCTGTAGACTTACCGCCGGGGTCACCAATAAGGCTGGTGCCCCCGCCGACAACAGGTATCGGAGTGTGTCCGTATTGCTGCATTCTGACCAGTCCCATAATAGGAATAAGGTTACCGGCGTGGAGACTCGCCGCCGATACATCAAATCCTATATAAGTGGCAATCTTCTCTTCTGCAAGTATCTTATCGATACCTTCCGTACTGTCGTAAATCAGGCCTCTCCACTCGAATTCATCGTAAACATTCATCTCTGATAGCTCTCTGACCTTTATTAGATTTGAGTAACACAGTGATTATCTGATTATATCACGAATTTCCCGGTCTTACGCCCATAGTCCGGGATAATAAAAAGCCCCGCCCGGCTTTTTCAGCCAGGCAGAGCCTGTTTTTAAATCTGTCTAGTGCTCGCTGAAAAATCCGATATCCGGTATTAAATTTCAGTAATAACTTTTCACAGCGTTATGCTCCGCTCTTTTTTGCCTTCTTCGTGGACTTGCTTGCGGGTTTTGGCTCCTCTTCCTCTTCTTCCTCTTCCTCATCCAGAAGTTCTCCCTTCTGCCCCTTGCGGAAGGCTCTCAGACCCCTGCCTACAGCCCCACCGACCTGGGGGAGTTTTCCTACCCCGAAAACAATCAAGATTATTAGAACGATGAGAGTGATTTCCCACGGCCCCATACGAAATGGCATCGTTGTCCCCCACTTCAAGCAATTTTATTAATATTAAACTTCTTCTTACATCAATGTTGGCTAACCTTAACCTATGTATATTACCTTTTTTAGATGGCTGCGTCAAATGGCAGGACCGGCAATAGAATACTGATAAAAACCTGATATTATGTGTATTTTAGGGTTAAAACTGCATAATTTTTACAATATTTGTGTAAATGGGCCAAATTGGTGCAAATTTCCCCCCTAAAACACTTGACTTTACGGCTAAAATGTTCTAGCCTCAGTATAAACAGCGGAGAAAGGAAAGGAGGTGAGTTAATGGAAGCATATTGCGTGAAGTGCCGTGCAAAGAGGGAAATGAGAGACCCTAAAGCTATTACCATGAAGAATGGCAAGCCAGCCACACAGGGGACTTGCCCGGTATGTGGCACGAAAATGTTCAGAATTGGCAAAGCTTAACGCTTTTTGTTAAATATTCTAGTGTTCGAGAGGCTGGTCGCTGCAAGCAAACACCAGCCTCTTTAATTATCAAATATCTTAATATCAAAACAATCAAATTATAGCTGGGCTCTCATTTCTATAAGCCGGTTAAGTGCCTTACGATACCTGTCATTTTTTTCTGCCCACTCTTCAAGCCTAGCACAGGCGAAATCTTCACACTGACTGCAGTATTTCAGCCCTCTGTCATCGACACAGCATTTCAGAATCCAGCAGTTCTCCGACCAGTGTTTTGAACGGTCGCCCCGGCAGCTATCACAACGAAACCATTCCGGCTGTGCATCAGTAAATCCGTTTGCCCGGAATTCACGAGTAAGACGCCCGGCACGTTCCGGGTCATTTTCAGCAAGTCGAATACCACAGGTTGAACAGTCCAGACCGCAGCAGGCTATCATTGAATTGTCGCTGATATCATCCATCTTTATTATCCAATTTACCAGAATCGGAGATACTTGCAGGCAGGGTAATCGTAAACTTTGTTTCTTCGCCGGGGCTGCTGTACACCTCGATGCTGCCACCATGAGCGGTGACTATTTCCCTGGCAATAGCCAGACCGAGTCCGAAGCCGGTTCTCAGACCGCTTGCCTGGTAGTAGCGCTCGAATACGTAGGGTAGCTGCTCGGGTGGTATTCCGGGTCCGTTATCGGCTACGGAGATTTCAACGGAGTTAGCCGTACTGTTAAGGCCGGTAATAGTTACTTCGCCTTTATTCGGAGTATTTTTCAGGGCATTATCCAGAAGGTTGCTGAAAACCTGCTCCAGGCGGTCGACATCACCGTTAACAGGCATCAGCGGTTCTATTTCTGCCCTGATACGGATACCTTTTTCTTCGGCGCGCAGGCTGAAAACTTCCTGGCAGTGCACAAGCAGTTCTTTTACGTCCACGAGTTCACGGTTCATTTGAAGCTGTCCGGACTGTATTCGGGAAAGCTCCAGGAGCTCTTCCACCTGCCTTATCATTCGCTTTGATTCATCATCAATCACCCGGGCGGCTTTTAGTTTTGTCTCGCTGTCCTCAGCGGTACCATCGAGAATTGCCTGGGCGAATCCCTGAATCGAGGTCAGCGGAGTTCTCAACTGGTGAGAGACATCGGCGACGAAGTGGCGTAGCTGCTGCTGCGACTCTTTTACCTTTACCATCATCTGGTTAAACTGGGCAGCCAGTCCCCTGATTTCCCTGGGGCCGGTAACAGGCACTTCATAGTCATAATTACCGCCGGCTATTATATCCACCGCTTCCGTTACTTGCTGGACAGGACGATAGGCGGAATTAGCCAGCAGAATGGCAATGCCAATTGAGATAACAAGGGCAATCAATCCCGCCCAGAGAAAGGGGACGAACAGACCTACCATTATAGCTATCGGTCTGGTTCTGGGTACCGCCAGAATCAGGGTTTCAAATCGTGATTGGACCTGAGAGGTGAACAGTCCGCCTAATGGATAGGCAGAATAAAGAAAGGTCTGTCTATCCGGCGTCATGAAGGTTCCCTGTGTGGGTTGGCCGACATTCGCGGGTAATTTTTCCAGCGGAATTGTAATTTGCTGTCTCTCAACGTTTTTCTCCGGTGGTATCTGAACGAGAACATTGCCCTTACCATCGGCAAGGAAAATATAGACCTGGTTCTGCTCCGCCTGCTCCTGAAGGCTGCTTATTAACTCAGCCTGAGGTTTATTTCCCCTGGCCAGAGTCATAGCCTGGACATATATCGGCCGCGCGATATCATTAAGGCGTGATGTTGCCAGACTGTCCCGGCTGCCCTGGAGTACCACGGTAACCGCCACCGCAGCGATGCTCAGACACAGAACCACCACCAGGGTAAACGAGATAATCAGACGCATCCTCAGACTCATTTATGAATCCTCTTCAGTGGTTATTTTGTATCCCGTGCCTCTTACCGTTTCAATCCGCACACCTGACCCGACTAATTTTTCCCGCAGATGATTAACGTGGACGTCCACGGTGCGACTTTCTCCGTAGTAATCGAATCCCCAGACCACTTCAAGGAGTTTCTCCCGGCTGAGCACGATTCCAGGGTTCTGAACGAATGTTGCCAGCAGGGCGAATTCCTTCGTTCTCAGTTTCAGAAGCTGGTCGTCTATCCTCGCTTCCTGCCGGGGAAAGTCAATCTTTAGCCTGCCGATTTCCGCACTATCGCCGGATTTGATTCCGGTCTGGTAGCGCCGCAGGATAGCCCTGACCCTGGCAACGAGTTCTCTGGGATTGAAGGGTTTGGTCAGGTAATCGTCGGCACCAAGTTCAAGTCCGACTATCTTATCGATATCTTCCCTGCGGGCGGTGAGCATCAGAATGGGGACATCGCTTTTCGCCCTTATCTGGCGGCATACCTCATAGCCGTCAATATCCGGCAGCATGAGGTCGAGAATAACGAGGTCCGGTTTATCGGCGCTTTGCTTTGAAAGGGCGTCATTGCCGTTGGCAGCACCCACTATGTCGTATCCCTCACGCTCAAGATAAAGCTTAGCCAGTGCTATTATATTCGGTTCATCGTCAACAACAAGTATCTTTTGCATCTGTCATTCCTGAATCAGGTTGATTTTTATCTCCCATTATACTCCAAAGCCTTTTACCTGCCTATATTCGGCTCTATTTTCTCAAGTACGCAGTAAGATCCGGGCCAGCCCGGTCAGGGCCAGCCCGGATCTATGAGAAACCGGTTGTTTTTCCCGTCATTGGCTGTTCATCGGATTATTATTCGCTGCCTGCGCATTGACGGTCCACGGTCCCTTCAGGCCCGGTACGTTTCCCAGCCTTTTACCATTAACGTTGTTCTTTTTAAGCTGTTGCTGTCGTAGTCTGGCAGATTTTTGCAGGCCGGGAGCTTTATCCAGGCCGTTGCCCTGCACGCCATTTCGCCGCAGTGCTTCCGCCCTTGTGTTCGTGACAGTATCAGCATTGTCTTTTGCTCCGGGTCTGACTGTCAGGGGTAAAGTCACAATGCGAATCGGGGCGAAGCCCGGGATATAGCCTCTCTTGACTGCTACCAGGATATAGTCGCCCTCTTCGTTAAAAGTATGACTCAACTTGCCGTATTCATCAGTCCGTCCGAGGAAGAAACCATACATATTAATAAGAGACTCATAGTCCTTTTCCTCGGCAGTAAGACTGCTGTCCTCGTTGAGTGCGGCTATATCTTCTCTCAGCGCCTCAACCCTGTCGCGGGTTATCGCCCAGATGCCGGCGTTATCTACGGTTTCGATGGTTCCTCTCTGGTAGACGGTCATTGTTACTTCATTACCGACCAGTGCTCTGAGAGGAGCCCATATCGTGAGAGCCTGGAGTGGATTTCCGATGCGAATCGGGGCACGGCCGGGGACGTATCCTCGGTGAACTGCTATCAGCAGGTAGCCTCCTTCAGCGTCGAAGATATATCTCAACTGCCCGTATTCATCCGTTCTGCCCAGGAATCTACCGTGAAGATCAACTACGGATTCGTAGTCCATTTCCTCGGCGGAGACGCCGGTGTCCTCTCTGAGTGCGGTTATATCAGCTTTCAGTGCCTCTACATTCTCCCTGCTTACCGCCCAGATTCCAGCATTGGCCACGGTTTCTTCCGTACCTCTCTGGTAAACCGTCATCAACACTTCTTCACCCGGCATAGCTTTTTCTGGAGCCTTTATTGCCAGAGCCCTGATTCCCTCGCCGATGCGGATTGGGGTAAAACCGGGGTGGTATCCTCTCCTGGCTGCCATCAGCACGTAAACGCCCGCCTCGTCAAAGGCATGGTACAGCCTGCCATCTTCGCCTGTCCGGCCGATGAAAGTGCCGTGAATATCAGCAATAGACTCGTAGTCCTTCTCTTCGGTGGCGATGCTGGTGTCATTATTCAGCGCTGCTATCTCGGCTTTTGCCGCTTCGGCCTCGTCACGGGTAAGCGCCCAGACTCCAGCGCCGGCGAATGGCTCCTGGTTTTCCCTGAGGAAGACTCTCATTGATATTTCCTGTCCCACCGGGGCTTTCCAGGGCGCTATGATTGCCAGAGCACCTCTCCAGGGTGAGTCAGTATCCGTGGTTAAGTCTTCTTCCGCCTGTGCCATGGCAGACATTGGCGATGAAGTAAGAAGTATTGCCGCCATCAGCACCGGAATTATTACCGACCATTTTTTCCAGCTTTTCATTTTTTTCATTTTCTTATCCTCCTTTTTTTAAAGATTGTTATCGGGGGCTTGCCGACTGAGCATACTTTACGTTTTTACATCATCCTTTCCTCCTTACTTTTTATTGATTGGGACTGACTGATGATTCTTCCGGATTCCCCGGTCTGACTTCACTGAGCAGTCCCGCAGCCTGTATTCAATATAAGGCGGGATTATTAACGTGGTTTTATACGTATGTAAAATCTGTGTAAACTCAGGTGGAAATATTTACCGGGCGCTATTGTGACAGGGCATGGAATTGAGGAGTACCTCTACCTGACATGAGTGAGATTATAGTCACAGACAGGAAACCGCTGCCTTTTTAAAATTAACCTATATGCTCGTCTGAGGTGGTATAAAATGAGGAAGTTTGTCTTTATTTCTGCAGCTTTCCTGCTTGCTGTTTCAATCGGTACGGTATTCACGGCCTGTGCGCTAGAGGAAATGGACGGACCGGGTGAACTGGATTCAGTAGAGATTACGGAATATCAGGGTGAAAAGCTCTCATCGGTTAATGATTTCAGGGAAAACTCGATTAGAGGTCCCCAGTACGTAGACATAGAGGAGTACCGGCTTCAGGTTGGTGGGCTTGTTGAAAAGCCGAAGTTTTACACCTATGACCAGGTTATCAATGATAATGATAGTTACACCAAGCTGGTGACACTGAACTGCGTGGAAGGCTGGAGTGTTGACATTCTCTGGGAAGGGGTGCTGGTACGTGACATTATTGAAAAATCTGGCATTTTACCCGGGGCAAAAATTGTTATCTTTCACGCTTATGACGGGTATACAACTTCATTCCCGGTTGAATACCTGATGGAAAATGACATTCTCCTGGCGTATAAGATGAATGGGATTACAATTCCACCGGAAAGAGGATTCCCCTTCCAGCTTGTAGCCGAAGATAAGTGGGGCTACAAGTGGATAAAATGGGTGACAGCAATTGAATTGTTTGACCAAGACTTCCTCGGTTACTGGGAAAGCCGTGGCTATTCCAATGATGGCTCACTTGATAAACCCTTTTTTGAATATTTTCAGTAGATTATGAAATGGATGGAGGCTGGAATTGATAAAAAAGGTAATTCGCTGGTCATTATTCGCCGTTATTATATTGTACCTTGCCTCCGGTTTCGGAATCACCCAGTTTAGAGTGGTTGAGACCGTAACTTTCGGATTGCTTTCCAAGCCGCTGTCTTTCAGGATACATGACTACCTTTTGATTCCGTTTCTTGTCCTCCTGGTGCTTCACGTTTTTATATCCCCGCTTGAAAAGCTGCTGTGTCTTAATAAGAAATCCGTTGGATAAAAACATGGTGGCTGCTCATATTAATTGAGCAGCCACCATTATCCTGTTCTCAATACGAATTGGAATTTATTTCGTCAGTTCCACTTTCGGTTTTACCGTTTTATTTACCGGATTATTGGGCCACCGTCCGCTGAGTACTCTGGCAACCTCCTGCGCCGGGTTTACTGCTTGCTGTACCAGCGCCGCATCTGAGTAAGAAGCATTATGCGGAATGGTGATTACATTGTCCATCTTGAGCAGAGGATTTTCCGGGTCGATGGGTTCCTGCTCAAAGACGTCCAGTCCGGCACCCATTATCCTCTTATCCTGGAGAGCTGTTATCAGAGCAGGTTCATTGACTATCTTGCCCCGGGCTGTATTGATAAAGTAGGCATTCGGTTTCATCTGGCTGAATTCCTTTTCGCAAATCAGGTGGAATGTTTCATCATTCAGAGGAGTATGGACTGAGATGAAGTCCGACTCTTTCAGTAGCTCGGGCAGGCTTACCAGGGTTATCCCGGACGCTTCGGCTACGGATTTATCCATGTAGGGGTCATAGCTGATTGTTTTCAGTCCGAAACACTGGGCTTTTCTGGCGGTCATCCGGCCGATTTCTCCGCAGCCGACCAGCCCCAGTGTCTGCCCGTGAATTGAAGCCATTGGTGCCTGTGCCTGTTTGGCTTCTGCCCATTTTCCCTGTTTGGTAAGGTTATCCATTATTGTCAGCTTCTTGGCGCAGGCGAGCAGCAGGGCAACGGCATGATTTGAGACTTCCTCGACACACCACTCCGAGGCAGGGTTGTTTACAACGATGATGCCGTTATCGGTGGCGGCATCAACATCAATATAGTCGTAGCCCACGGAGTAGGTAGCGATTATCCGGCACTTCGGCATTGATTCCATGACCTTGCGGGTAAGAAAGGGATTTCCTCCCAGTATGGCATCGGCATCTCCTGCTACCGCCAGCATTTCTTCCTCGCTCCGGCATCTTGTGTCCACTATTTCAACTTCCGCATCTACCTTTTCAAGTTCTTTTTTCTCCAGGTCCATCGGACCGCCGGCCAACTTGCCCAGACCAACCACTTTGAATTTATCTGCCATTGTTCCTCCTCCTGTTAATATTCCGACTATAGACAAGATATAATACTTGGTAATTTACCTGAAAGATTTCACAAACCTGTATCCGGTAATATCATACCCCAGCCCTTTATAAAATTTATGAGCTTCTTCTTCCCTGGGAAATCCACTTACCAGCCATGTACCTTTGCAATCAAGCTCCTTTGCCAGCTTCTCAGCATATTCCATCATAAAACGCCCAACGCCTTTTAACCTGCTGTTACGGTCTACCACGAGGGCTGAAATTTCGCCGAAACGGCTTACCTCTTCAATATTTTCACGTATTCTGAATCCGATAAGTCCCAGTACTCGACCGTCTTCTTCACAAACGAATAGCGAATCAAACTCGCTCTTCTCCACAAATTGCAGTCTGTTCTCCATTTGTTCAGAAGTAATAGGATAATCCATATCGTTCATCAAACTACAAAGCGTTTCGATATCGGATTTCTCTGCTTTACGCATATTTAACGGCATTGAATTCACTCAAATGAAAGTTAATCTCTGTAGATACCGTAAATCACAGGTCGTATTCAATTTCTATTTCTTCCGCCAGTTCCTTGAGTGATTTGACTATCGCCGGATGGAGGGGAATACCGCCTCTCCGCTTTTTCTCTATTTCCTGTTCAACCTCGCCCGGAATGTACATTCTGTCCACGCCGGGTGCCTTCGGCAGTGCCTTGATTTCTTTCATCTTATTGTCCAGTAATGCCTTGAACTGGTCAGCAGGCATGAAACCGTCGATGCGGATGGCGCCGAAGAAGTGGTTACCCGCCATTTGAGTGTCCGGTGGTGAGCCGGATAGAACACCGCAAAGGATATCCACCAGCAGCGCCAGCCCAAAACCTTTATAGCTGCCGGTTAGTGGCGTGCCGCCCAGGGGCAGCAGGGCACCTCCCTCATAGTGCTTTCTGGGCTCGGTGACAGGATTTCCTTCTTTGTCGACCGACCACCCCACCGGCAGCGGTTTGCCTTCGCGGTTGGCTATTTCTACCTTTCCGGCGGCGACCACCGTGGTTGCCATATCAAGAACGAATGGTGCCTCATCCTTTGCCGGAATGGCAACGCTTATCACGTTGATATGGATACCCCGCCCGACGCTGCCCGGTGCTACCATTCCGATGCCACCCTCGGTCATTGATATTCCAATCATATCCCTGGGTAAAGCCATCATTGAATAGTTACCACCGGCGCCGAAGTGGCTGCTGTTGCGGACGGTAATGAATCCGGCGCCTGTTTCCTCAGCCCGGCGCATCGCCTCCGTCATCGCCCGGTGGCCGACAACAAAACCAAGCCCGCGGTTGCCGTCCATGATAGCTGTTGTTGGAGCCTGGCTGATAATTTCAGTCTTCGGGTTGGGATTGGTGCGTCCTTCCTTGACTCCTCTGACATACATCGCCAGGTGGCCGACTCCGTGAGAGTCAATGCCCCTCAAGTCTGTTGCCACCAGTATACCGGCAGTTATCCGTGCGTCTGCCTCCGGGACGCCCACTTTCTGAAATGCTCTGGTGGTAAATTCCATCAGTTTATTGACATCCACGGTATCGTTTCCAGTTGTCATTGGCTTCCTCCCTTTTTTAGTGTTTAGAATCCGGCTATCCGGCATGCAATGGCAGGTGTTTGTTTTTTATGCCTGTTACCTGTTTACCATATCTCTTGAGGTATCTCTTATTACATATCAGAGTAATCCGGCGGTTTGATTCTGTGATAATAATGAAGTATGTCTTCTCGTCATTGCTTTGTCAAGTAGTATTGTATGAGGTACTGTTTGGTTCTGGTTGGATGAAGTGCTCTCCCCCTTTCTATCTATTCCCGCCCACCGCCCTTCAGGGCCTGGTCGTGGTTCCAGTGATGTCATCAGAACTGAGCTCAGCCTGACGGTGAGCCTTCAGGATGAACCCTGTAGGAAGCTGAAGAGGGTTTCTAGAGGTGAAGTAAAAAATACCAGCTAAATGTGAATAGAACCCGATTAAATCACTTGTTGACAGGTGTTTCACAATCTGGGAAAATTTTCCTTGCGGATATTAGTTTTACTGAAGAAACACTATACGCATCCGCGTGAAGGTAAAAGTAATGCCAAGATTCAGTGCTAACCTTACAATGCTGTTCAATGAAGTCGGTTTTTTAAGCCGTTTCGAGAAGGCGGCCGGAGCCGGCTTTAAGGGAGTGGAATTCCTTTTTCCTTACCGGTGGGACAAGGAATTACTGGCGGAATCGCTTGAGAAAAACGGTCTTGTGCAGGTGCTGTATAATCTTCCTGCCGGAGATTGGGAGGGCGGTGAGCGAGGCATCGCCTGCCTGCCTGACCGGGTGGGGGAATTTCAGGAAGGAGTGGGGCTAGCTATCGAGTATGCTGAAGCTTTGAAGTGTACCCGCCTCAACTGCCTTGTTGGCAATACTCCTGCGGGAGTTCCGGAAGATAAGATTCAGAAGACAATGGTGGATAATATCCACTTTGCTGCAGCCGCCCTTGAAAAAGAGGGTATTCGCCTGCTTGTTGAACACCTCAACCACTTTGATAATCCGGGATTTCACCTGATGCATATTAAAGATATAGTCCGGGTGTTTGAAGAGGTTAATCATCCCAACCTCTGGCTCCAGTGCGATATCTATCACCTGCAGATTATGGACGGAGACCTGGCGCGGACTATCCAGGAGAACCTGCCACGAATCGCCCATTTTCAGCTCGCCGATAATCCGGGACGGCACGAGCCGGGCACCGGTGAAATAAACTATCCGTACCTGTTCAATCTCATTGATAAGACAGGCTATGATGGCTGGATTGGTTGCGAGTATATTCCCTCCGGCATCACGGGAGAGAATCTCCAGTGGATTGAGCCTTATCTGTAAGGAGGATGCAGGCAATGGCGAAAATAATCATAATCAAAGCCCCGCCAGTGGTAGCGATGGCAGAACTCAATGATACGAAAACGGCTCAGGCAATCTGGGATGTGCTGCCGATAACAGGCATTGCCAGCCTCTGGGGGGATGAAATATATTTTCCTATCCCTCTACACCTTGAGCTTGAGAATGGACAGGAGATTGTAAACGTGGGCGACCTCGGGTACTGGCCTTCGGGCAATGCCTTCTGCATTTTCTTCGGGCCTACTCCCGTCAGCCAGGGGGATGAAGTGCGTCCGGTAAGCGCCGTCACGGTTTTCGGTAAGGTTACTGGTAATGCTACTCTATTCAGGCAGGTAGCATCAAGGACTGAAGTTACTGTTGAGAAAGAAGACGAATAGTATATCCGTACAGACTATGATTATCAAAAATAAAAACGAACTCTCCAAGACCGCGTTGAGGAAGCAGGTTCTTGATATTGTTGAAGCCGGTATTGCCCAGGTCCTTCCCCCGGCTGTTATGAAGTCCGCCATCAGCTATGACCCGGCTGGACGCATTCTGACAATTGGTGACTACCGCTACTCCCTGGATAGAGGAAGGCTTTTTGTCATCGGAGGGGGCAAGGCATCGGCCCTGATGGCGGAGACGCTAGAAAAAATTGTATCGCCGGACAATATAACGGCCGGAATCGTCAACTGTAACTGTAAGAGCGATGATTATAAGACGGGTAAAATCAGAATAGTGGAAGCCGGCCATCCGGTGCCGGACAGTGGCGGCATCGAAGGTGTCAGACAGATGCTTGCCCTCAAAGATAAATACTCTATAGATGAAAACGACCTCGTATTGACTCTTATTTCAGGTGGGGGTTCAGCCCTGATGCCGTGCCCGGTGGAGGCGGTGAGCCTGGAAGATAAACAGAGAGTGACCGAACTGCTGCTAGGCAGTGGTGCCGATATTCATGAAATAAATTCGATACGAAAGCACCTATCAAGAACAAAGGGAGGAAGCCTGGGTGAATATTTTTCACCGGCAACAGTCATCTCTCTTATACTGTCCGACGTTATCGGTAATGACCTTGATGTTATTGCCTCCGGTCCTACCTGCCCGGATCCGTCCACTTTTCAGGAAGCGTACGATGTGCTGCAAAGCTATTATTTACTATCAGAGGTACCTGAAAGCATTGCCGGCTACTTGCTGAAGGGGTGCCGCGGAGAGGTCCCGGAAACGCCCAAAGCTCTTGGCAACTGCCATAATTTCATAATCGGAGATAATAGGCTGGCTCTGGAAGCTATGGCGAAGGAGGCGGAAAGCCTCGGATTCACACCTTTTATAGTAACCGCCGAGCAGCGAGGAGACACGGCTGCTGCGGCTCGGCTCAGGGCAAAGGAGATACTGGAGGGGAAATACGCCGGATATGACCTTATCCTTATCGGTGGGGAGACTACTCCGACACTGCCCGATAAACCCGGCAGGGGAGGCAGGAACCAGCACTATGCTGCCGTATCGATGCTTGAAATGAAAGACTATCCCGGAGAATGGGTGGTCGCCAGCGTCGGAACCGACGGCTCCGACTACCTGCCTGATGTTGCCGGAGCGATAGTTGATAACGGCTCTCTTGCTACCGCAGAAGGCAGGAGAATAGGCGTGAATTCATATCTTGACCGGTATGACAGCAATACTCTGTTGAAGGAAATCGGCGGCTCTCTGATAATAACCGGCAACACCGGAACAAATGTCGGCGATGTTATTGTCTATGCCCTGAGGTGAGCGATACTACGTCTTTTTAAAAAGAGAGTGGTGGCTGATATCAGCCACCACTCTCAGGTAAATGTTCGGTCTACCGTTTACTGGTACACGGAGAAGGCGGTTTCCTCACGGGTGATGATTTCAAGGAGTGCCGCCTGCCCGGAATCCACCTTCTGCTTTGCCCTCTGGATAGCGGGAATAATTTCATCCGGCTGGGTTACCTGCTCTGCGTAACCGCCCAGCCCTTCGGCTACTTTGGCGTAATTCCCGCTCTGGCGGTTAAGGTTGTACTTCTCCGAGGCTACCGGATGGAATTTTGTATAGCCGCCGAGCAGGGAGTTGTTTATCAGGACAACAAGGATAGGGATATTTTCCCTGATTGCCGTCTCGAAGTCCATTCCCACCATACCAAAGGCGGCGTTACCCATGAAGGAAACGGTGGTTTTTTCCGGCTTGGCCAGCTTGGCTCCCATGGCGAATCCCAGCGAGCCGCCCAGGGTGGTGGATTTCCCCCAGCCGATGTAACTATTGGGGACAACCGCTTCCCAGAACGGGACAAGCGAGTCCCGCGGGCTGCCGGAATCATGGCTGATGATTGTTTCTTTTTTGTCCAGCGCCTGCTTCATATCGTGAATTACCCGGTAAGGATTAATCGGTACTTCATCGGAGGTCAGCTTCGGCATCCAGTCCTGCAGCCACTCTTCTTTAACCGTTTTGACCTCTGCAGCAACAGCACCATTTCCCCTCCTGCCTTCGGGACCGGTCTGTTTCTTAATCTCGTCAATTAGCTGCCGCAGTACCAGCTTGGCATCGCCAATGATGGCATGCTCAAGAGGATAGTCCTTGTTTAAATCGCGTTCGTCTACGGTCGACTGTATAACCCTTTTGCCATCGGGAATGGTGAAGGTAAATCCACCTCTTGTGCAGCTCGAGCCGATTGCGAATACGAGGTCGGATTTTGTTGTGAAGTGCCTGATCATCTTCGGATAACTGTTTCCGCCGGCTCCGAGCGCCAGGGGATGGTCTTCGGGGAAGGCGCTCTTGCCGTTCATCGTGGTGTAGACGGGAATCTGGGTCAGTTCGGCAAGCTCAAGAAGCTCGTCCCATGCCTCAGACCATAAAACGCCGATTCCCGCCCGGATAACAGGACTCTCTGCTGCTAACAGCGCCCTGGCAACAGCTGTCACGTCCGCCGGGTCTCCGGCTGACCTCAGGGCTTTCACCGGGCTGTACTGAAACATTGCATCATCAAACTCTTCCATGGCAACATCCATTGGAACTTCAAGCAATACCGCACCCGGTCGCCCTGTCCTGAGAGCGTTAAAGGCGCGCCTCATCATCTCCGGCACGCGGTCGGCATAGTTTATCATGTCCGACCACTTGGTGATTCTCTCGTAGTTTCTCGACGATATGAAATTGGGTGGTAGCATCCGGCGGCGTGGATTCCCTCCGGGGAGTATCAGAATCGGTACCGATTCGCTGTATGCCTGGGCAACGCCGGAGAAGGCGTTTTCCACACCCGGACCCGACTGCATGGCGCAGACGCCGATTTTTTTACCGTTGGAGACCCGGGTAAAACCGTCGGCAATGCCGACTCCCACCCGTTCGTTCCTGGCCATAATCGACCTGATACCTTCCTCGGCGCAGCCTTCGATTACCGGATTCATCGGGAAACCGCTGATAAACTCCACTCCTTCCATCTTCAGTATTTTGGCTATGGCAGTTCTACCTTGCATTAAGTATTCCTCCTTTTAAGGCTCGTGAAATAAAACTGACGGAATTTATGACAGGCGTCTTAAAGAATACTGGAATGAGCCAGACCTGTCAATTGTTTATGCCGATAGTGTTGAGAGGAATGATTTAGTGTGTCCCCCTTTGAAAAAGGGAGACTGAGGGGGATTTAGAAAATCCCCCTCAGTCTCCTTCAGGATGAATCCCTTTATAAAAGGGAGAGGTTAAAAGAAACCTAAGAGCTAACAAACACGGGGTGTTTAAGAGGGGCATAAGCCCCTCTTAAAAAAACCATTTTCCCCCTCCCTTATCAAAGGGAGGGGGAATACAAGGGGGAGGGTTACAATATTAAATTAAACTAAAATGCCAGCGAAAGCATTTCTACAGCATTCTTGACGAGTATTTTCTCCTTCTCCGCCTCGGTGATGTCCATCCGCTCGATTGATTCAATCGTGTCCCGGGTGAGACCGAACTTCGGTCCCAGCGGGGCATCGGTGCCGAAGAGCAGGCGGTCAGCGCCGAAGAACTCATAAGCACACATCAGTCCCGCGGTGTGCCCGTACAGCGCCGTGTCATTATAGAATTTGCGGAAGTGCTCCACAGGGTTCTTAAGCGTGGACGGGATTCTCCAGGGGTACATCAGCCACTTGATACGCTTTGAGAAGGTGGGAATCATGCTGCCGGCGTGGTGGGTGATGAACTTGATATTGGGGAACTCGTTGAATACCTCCGCCATTACCAGCCGCCACATTGCCGTTGCCGTTTCGAAGGGCCAGCCGAGCAGGCCGCCGGTATCAAGGTCGGCGTCCGTGGTGGGGTGAATCCATATCGGCAGGTCATATCCTGCCATTTTTTCGTAAAGGGGCCTGAGTTTTGGACTGTCGAGCGTCTCACCGGCTACTCTGCTGTATATCTGGACTCCCTTTAACCCCAGTTCGTTGATTGCCCGGTCGGCTTCTTTAAGTGCGGCATCGATGTCATTCATCGGCAGGCAGGCTACGGCGGCGATGAAGCAGTCCGGGTATTTCTGTACAAGCTCGGCAAGCTCTTCATTGGCTATCTTGGCAAGCTCGACGGCGTCCGCCGGGCCGACGAACTTCTCAAGCGGCGGCTGTGAGACCGTCAGCACCTGGAGTACATCCGGGTACCTGTTCATCAGCCGCAGTCGCGTCTCAAGGTTGGTCACGGCGCGGTTGCCCAGCTCGACTTCGTTGGCTATTTTCGGGCTCTTTTTCCTGTAAAGCTCAAGGTACTTCTCCGGCAGAATGTGGGAAAAAATATCAATCTTAAACAACTATAAAACCTCCTCCGATGTTATTGAACTATAATTTGTAGCAGGTATAGATTTCAGGGCAGAGTAATAGCCGAGGCAAGGGCGAGAACGCCGAAAACTATGAAGGATATACCGACCACCCAGGCAAGTATTCGTGGCTTGATAATAACCACGATACCGGCGATGATGGCAAGAGCACCTGTTATAAATCCACCGACCTGCACAAATCCCATAGCAACCTCCTTTAAATGCTTTAAATAACGGTAAACCGAATAGTATTACCTTTAAAGGAGATTGTCAATTAGGGAAGTATTTAAACTTAGAAGATGTTTTTTCGAGGAGAGAAATCAAATGAATGAATACTTAATTCTAATTTGTTATTTACTTGCGTGTAGTTTTAATCAATCCTGTTCTTGCTCTAGTTCTTCATCGACTACTTCTTCTTGTTCCTCTTCTGGACCTTCGATACGTTCCAGATTAACTAGAACCTTTATTCCTTGTGTTATTTTTGCTTTTGAAACACCAATTTCCCTAGCAATTCCTGAGATAGTAGTTGCATCTGGGTATTTGCCATCCACTAATTGTTCGATAATTTCTAAGAATCTTTTGGTGATATTCTCCGATTGGCGGTATTGAAGCTCTTGAGCTTTATCTACATTTGCATACATAATGCATCTACATTTCGGACATTCATGATGGATTACATAACTAGGCCAAAGAGGATAAGTTACAGTATGCTCGTAATCACATAACATGCACTTTATAGCAACTTCTTTTGCTCCTATGCTTTCGACACCAATATTTTGGTCCGAATCTACTGTAACTGCAAAATAATTAAGGCAATTGTTACATCTTATTACTTTCTTATAACCATCTCTCATATTTACTCTCGTTGAATTTTCACTTTCGCATTTTGGGCATTTAACAGTAGCATTAATTCTTCGCTTACGTGGCAAACGCACGGGAATGGGACTACTTGAAGCATAATTGACAATATCCTTGTCTATATCTTCTAGTCTTGTATTTATATTATAATTAAACATCGAAGACCAATCGGTAGGTACCGTAGCTGAATAAATACTTGGTATCATCGTTAGTTGCCCTGTTGATGTTGTTGGTGTTGTGATAGCTTCTTCCAAATCTTCGATCTTGCTGAATATTTCGTCTATATCTGTTTTTATTTGCTCTTGTTTTTTAAGCTCATCACCAATTATTCCACGCCAATCAGATAGCGCTGTATCGTTTACAGATTTAATAGTTTCAAGCATTATTGAGACTGTTTTAAATCTCTCGATTAAAGTTCTAGAAAGACCTTCTTTTTCCGAAGGTGGAGATTCATTTACATAATCAATTAATCGCTCCATCTCTGCAGATAAATTTTGTACTTTTTCGGCAGCTTTTAAAGCGTATGTTCTTAAATTCTCCATATATTCTGTTTTTAAAGTATTTTTCATTTGTTCAGAAGTAGATTTTGAGGCAATACCAGTACCAAGCCAAGAAGCTGCTATTGCTAAACCTGTTAATAATACTGATAAAAATAGACATTCTCTTGAAGATAAATCTGTTAAACCGGATATAACAATTATCCAAACGATACAAATTGCTAAAGTTACGAGGATGATATGTGATATATACTTCATCACTTTCCTCCTACGTATTTTTTTCTTTGCTGGTTTCATACTATTAATTTATTTACTATAAATTTACATTGAATTTATAGTAAATAAATATTTAACATATTATATCATACATGACTGAAATAAGTAAGGGGAAGCCGCTTAGGCTTCCCCTTACTTATTTTCTAAAAATAATCTTACCTAAACAAACTGCCGAACGTAACTTAACTGCTTAGCTGTAACTTGGTTACCTTGTGTTTTAAACCAGAGCCAGTCTTGGTGCTAGGGGTATTATGAAGGCGGCGCCTAATCCCAGCGCACAGATATTAAGGAGCAGTTCGAACTTCATCTGACCGGAGGAACCGAGGAGACGGTAAAGGTTGTTCTGGATATTGAAGGCAATGTCCATCAGTCCCAGGAATATCAGGGAGGCCCCGGTGATAATAGCGAAAATCAGGCCGTAAGTCTGTCCTGTCAGCAGCCCGATTGCACCGACTATAGCGCAGATGGCAGCCCACGAATCGGCAGCCAGAAAAGACTTCTGGAATATAATATACCAGTCTTCATTCACCACCTGGACTTCTCCTCTGAGGTAAAAGTCAGTCCAGTAATAGACTATGCTGGCGGCTGTAATGAATAATAATACTGAAAGAGCTGTAAACATTCTTCACCTCCGAACCGATTATCCTGCTCAGTGATTCTACTTTTAATAATGACATTGCGAGTCCTTTTGTAATCGGGGCGTTGCAATAAATTATTTCCTTTGTCATTGCGAGCCCGCCTCTGGCGGGCGTGGCAATCTCTATTTATAATATCTATATAGATTACTTCGTCATCCCGATTTTATCGGGACTCCTCGCAATGACAGTTGTATTTGAGATTACCACGCCTCCGTACTAAAACGCACCTCGGCGTGCAGGCACGTAATTCCCATTCTATCGGGACTCCTCATAATGACAAGGTGCCCGAAAAGCACAATATATAGTTTATGTCTAGACGAACTGTCTTACATCGCCTATCTGCTCGGGAGGTTTTGGGGGGCGGGCCAGGAGCATTACGATTGTGGAGAGGGTGACGGTGGCGGCGAAGGTAATGAAGGCTATCATATAGCTGCCGTAAGTATCATAAATCCACCCGGCAAAAATCGGCGAGGCGAACTGCACCGGCGCCCGGAACAGGTTGGTGGCGCCGTGAATCGAGCCGTAGGCTTTCCGCCCGAAGTACCGCCCCAGTATCAGGAGATAGAGCGGCACGGCAGCGCCGCTGCCGAATCCGTAAAGGGCAAGCATTACGTAGACAGTTGCCGTAGACGGGCTGATGCAGAAAGCACCGATTCCGGCAGCCTGGAAGAAGAACGCCCCCGCCAGCAGGAATGGCATCCGGTCTTTGGTGACCCTATCGGCAATAACCCCGCCGATGAACCTTGATGGTATAGTGAAGAAAATCATCATCCCCATCATTGCCCCGGCGGCGGTGGACTCAATTCCCCGGTCGGTAAGGAAAGGAATGCAGTGGACGTTGAGGCCGCCGAAAACGACAGTGTGTCCCGCCATGGCAATCACTATCATCCAGAAGGCGGGAGTCTTCATCGCCTGCCTCAGGGTGAATTCAACTTCCTGAAAACCTGAAGCGTACTCAACTCCCCGGTCAATCATGCTGCCCACATCAGTTGCGGCGTCCACCTCCGTCTTTGCTCCGTCGGGAAGAATTCCGTAGTATTCCGGCCGCTGCTGTTTAATTGTCAGCAGCACGAAAGGCAGGCCGGCAACGAGTACCGAGCCCCATGTCACGCAGGTCAGCCGCCAGCCGACCTCATCCACCTGCCAGGTGATTATCGGCAGCACGATAACGCCCACCACTCCGATGAGGGCAAACTTGATGCCGTGCGCCAGTCCTCTCTTGCTGATGAACCAGTTGGTAACAGTCTTGTCCATAGCGATTGTCATTGAAAGGTTAATCCCGATGCCGATTAAAAAGCCCCAGACAAGGTAGTACGCCCAGAGAGTATTGACGAAGTACATTATCAGCACGCCGAAGGCGGCGACAGCCATGCCGGTGAAGATGACCCACCGGGGGCCGAACCTGTCGACAAGCCATCCGGTAAGCGGAGCTTCGATTCCGCCCTCGAATCTGGCGATTCCGGCAGCGACCGATGTAACGGCACGGTTGAACTGAAGCTCGGCGGCAAGGGGCTTGAAAATAGCCGAAAACCCGTAGCTTGTAAAACCGTGCCCCAGACCGGAGATAACGCCGGTGGAGATAACCGTCCACCAGCCGAAGTACATATCACGCAGGCTGAATTTCTTAATCACAAAAAAGCTTTCTCTGTTGTTATCTATTCCCGCCCACCGCCCTTAGCGAAAATTAAGAGGGGCTCACGCCCCCTCTTAAACACCCCGATTCAATTACTCATTCTCAGGCCCGCGGAGCAGGTTGCGCAGGGATTTCCAGAGGTTATTGGCGTGTATCAGCAGAGTATTTTCGGTCTCTCGTTCGCCGTAGCGGGTGTCATCGTAAATGCCGGTGATTTCACCGAGCAGTTCCCGACTCTCTGGCAGTGACCGGTATAGGCGTCTGGCGTACTCGTTCGGCGTCTCATATTGCCGGCGTGGCATATTGACGCGGGCGGTTTCCCAGAGCAGGCACTCGTAAATCTGCCGGATACTCAGCGTACCCTGAAAGGAATCTAGGTACCACTCGGGCAGTACGCCGGCCGCGTCTGCCTGTTTCCGGGATGGCACCAGTCCCCGCATCCTGTCCAGAAGAATCTGAAGGTCGGATTTAAAAAGGTCCCAGCTCCAGAGCGATTCATGAGTTTCATCCAGCTCATCTCTCTCTTTAGACCACGCATAGCGGAAGACAGCCTTGCTCAACAGGAAGATGATTAGGGCAGCAACCAGGGCGAAGAAGAGCCATTTCAGTGCCATGACAAGCTCGGGAGGCAAGCCCTGTGAAATCACCTGTTCCGGCCTGCCCAGCATTTCACCGAATTCATTACCCCGCATCGGCTCCGGATTCTCACCCTGGAAGAAACGGACAAGGTTCATGCCGACGTTGTATAACCACTCAATCAGGTAACCGATGGGTAGGTAGATGTAGGATATAATCCGGAAGAGGAAATCGGAGGCGGTGTTCAGGGCACCGGTCAGAAAATTGACGAAGTCCAAAGAGACGACACTGGCGGCGGCAATGCCTGAGGTGACCAGACCACCGATGACAACGAGCAGGACCGAGAGCCACCGGCGGTTCAATGTCGGTGATATTCCGTCGAACGCCATCTTTTGCTGAATACTTCTAAGGTTAGCCAGAGCCATTGCCAGCAGACCGAAAAAGAAAAATCCGGCAAGGTGGAGCCAGACCGAGGTAACATTGAAAAGAAAACGAGTCCCCAGAGTGACTCCGCTGACGAGAATGACCAGGACAAGGGCGGCTATCCCGAAGAGAAAATATCGGTAGATATCTGTTTCGTCGAGCCTGGAGCGTCCCAGGCTGATACCACGCCACCAGACTAAAAAGGAGAGCGCCAGAGCCACTATCATCGGTATGATATGGGTGAAGCTGCTCAGCATCAGCGTGGCAACGTATTTAAACCACTCACCACTCAGCAGGCTGTGACCAGCGCCGTACTCGGCACGGATGATAATCAGAACCGTTATTATACCGCAGGCGATTATGCTCAGTCTGACCCAACCGATAGGCCATTTTCTGTTAATGAAGAATCTTGCGCTGACGAAGGAAACTCCCAGGATAACTGCCAGTGAGAGCAGGCTCAGAGGCGGCTTTATCCAGTTGAGGTCGGGGAGCTTTGCCAGCCAGACCAGCCAGGGAAACATCCAGAAGACGTGCATAAGGGTAACCGACGCTATGAAAGCGCCTGTCGTCACCCAGTTGAAACCTGATAGTCTGTTGAGGATTGTCGCCAATTTCTACCCTCTATTCAATTTGTTGCCGGAGTTTGGCTCAGTGCTTTCCCCGCTGTGTCCACGGTCAGAGTCTCCAGTTCGCTCCACAACACTTCATCATTGACGCGGTAAACGGTCAGCCCGTCCCGGCTTATCCCTGACTCCGAACCGCCAACAATAATCAATGCCACCTTGCGTCCGCCCCTTTTTATCTGGTTGAGTGAAGCCAGGAGAGAGTCGGTGACCACAGCGGTTATTACAACCACCGTGCTTCCCCAGGGGATATTCTTTGCCTCTTTCAACACCAGCCGGGGCATCTGCAGAGTTTCCGTCTGGTGTATCTGTGCCAGTATCTCCATTATCCGGAGCTGCTGGTCGGTATGCTGACTGGGCGCCAGCCTGATGCTGGACTCTATTCCCGCGCTCCGGCTCTGATTAACGTATAAACCCACCCGGTAACCATTGTTCAGGGCATACCGGGAAACAGAGGCGGCGGTTATGATACTAAGTTCCAGAAGCTGGGGCACGCTTCCCCAGAACGGCGGTTTGACAGTGCGCACGTCAAGAAAGATGCCCATATCCACTGTTGTCGTCGGTTCAAAGATTTTTGTCTGGAGGCTTCCGCGCCGCGCCGTGCTTTTCCAGTGGATTTGTTTTAAACTATCGCCCGGAAAGTAATCCCTGACTCCCGCCGTCAGAACCGGGTCCTGAAACATGTGCCTCTCCATCCTGATATCGCCAAAAGGCTGCCGGGCAGGAATACCCAGCTTCTCCAGCGGTACAACCCTGGGGTATACCATGAGAGTGCTGGTTTCAGGGGCGTCAATTGTTCTTTTTGAAAAGCCAAAGAGGTCTCCGGAGGAAAGTTTTGCCGGACCGAAGGTAAAATAGCCGCGCTGAAGGCATTTAATAGGGAAACGCCGCTTCACCCGGTGGTACCAGCTCAGGGACAGAACATTATTCAGTATAGAGCAGTTCTGGGTGCCTGTCGGTGAGACTCTACCCTTGAGGAAAGTCACCTCGGAAGGGACTTCATCATCTATCTGGAGCCAGAACAGGGGCAATATTTTTTTGTTGGTTATCTCTATCTCAAGCTGGACTTCTTCTCCCCAGAAAACGCGGTTGGAGCTTAATTTTCTGTGATATTCCACCCGGTTCAGACAGTAGCGTCCCCAGAGTCTGGCAACACCTCCGGCAAGGAATAGCAGCAGGGAAACAAGAAGCAGCGGCACCTGATGCAGAAGCAGGCTGCCGATAAACAGGATAAGCGGGAGGAGGAACCAGTAGTTGCCCACCGCATTTACCTTTCTTCAGTGCCGGCCTGTACTTCGACAGGGACCGGCACGGTATCGACTATCTCCGCCAGGGCATGTTCGACGCTGGTCCCGCGGAGGTAGGTTTCCGCTTTGAGAACAATGCGGTGGGACAGCACGGAACCGGCAAGGTATTTAACATCGTCGGGGAGGACGTATGCCCTGCCCCGCAGTGCCGCCAGCGCCTGGGCTGACTGGTAAAGAGCCAGCATTGCCCGCGGACTGGCGCCGAGCTCCACTGAGTTATGGCTGCGGGTGGCGTGGATAAGACGGATTATGTAGTCCTCGATATCGGCGGTGACAAGTATCTCCCGGCAGGCTGCTTGCATCTTGAGGAGTTCATCGGCGGGAACTACCGCCTCAAGTTCGTCAAGAGGATTTGTCTGGCGGAAACGTGTCAGTATCACCCGGTCGTCATCCATTGTGGGATATCCCAGTCTTATTTTGAGGAGAAACCGGTCAAGCTGGGCTTCCGGCAGGGGAAAGGTGCCTTCAAGCTCGATTGGATTCTGAGTCGCCAGTACCAGAAACGGCCTGGGCAATTGCTCAGTTTCACCTTCGATTGTAATCTGGCGCTCCTGCATGGCTTCGAGCAGTGCCGACTGCGTGCGCGGAGTTGCCCGGTTAATCTCGTCAGCCAGGATTATCTGCGCCATAATCGGTCCCGGCTTCAACTCGAAGTCCGACGTTTTCTGGTTGAAGATATGGGTTCCGGTGATATCGGAAGGCAGCAGGTCCGGGGTAAACTGGATACGCCGGAAAGCGCAGCCGAGTGACCTGGCAACGGACTTGGCGAGCATCGTCTTGCCGATGCCGGGTACATCGTCGATGAGGATGTGGCCTTCGCAGAGAAGGGTAACAACGACAAGCTCGACGACTTCACTCTTGCCGACGATTACCCTCTCAACGTTTTCCTTAACTTTATTTCCTGTCTCCTGAATCCGCCTGACAATATCGTCCTGCATGAAGCTCCTCTCTAATTGTTCCTGCCTTTGGCGAGACTATCAAACAAATAAGCATATAATAGGTGGTGAATAATTTCAATAGCTTCAGGTGATAAAGGAATCTATCATTCCAAATATGATAATACAAGGGCATATTAATACCGTCAGTCATTCTCGATATTTTTACCCACCAGTCCAAATAGAAACAGACGGTTCAGGTCCTGGGTCAGCTTTGAATCCACCTTCAATTGATTGATTGTTTCCAGACTGCTAAATACTCCGTTACGGACTATTTCGAAATATAACTTGATAGCCTGCTGCGATAATCCTTTATGTATATAACCCTTTTCCCTGCCTTCTTCGACGAGGTCATCGATGAGCTTATCAATTTCATTCTGCCACATAGTCTCGATTATCTGCGCCATCTCCGGATAATCTCTCACCGCTGTCTTCATCAGCTCACCCTGATACTGACTGGCGAGTTCGGCTTTATCAAAGATGATTGCCTCCAGTTTTTCCAGGTAAGGCTTGTCTGCGTAGATAATTTCGCTTGATTTGGCTACCAGATTGGACAATACCGTCCTGACAACCTCTCTCACCAGGGCATCTTTGCTGCCGAAGTGGTTATAGATTGTAACGTGAGAGACGTTAGCCCGGTGGGCGATGTCTCCGATGCTGACCTTGCCGAACCCGAACGTCTTGAAGAGCTCTATCGCCGCCTGCCTGATACTCTCCTTCTTCTGCTCTTTTCTACGCTCAAAACCATTCATAAGCCTTAGGACCCTTTGTGAACCTGATATTTTTTGTAATATTTGTATAAATTATATACAAAAGCATTGACAAACTCAAGGATAATGTATAAACTCACTGGCAAAGGAATAGTGTTGTCCGAAAATAAAACACAGCTCTACACAAGGTATCCATTATCGAGTGTATGTATCTACAACGGGGCGACGCTGGCTCATTACCTGCTGGGTGCAATCGGCATTGTCCTCGGCTATAATTCGCTGGCAGGTAATATTGGCGGAATAATATATTTAGCCTTTGCTCTTTTTGAGATGTACCTGCATCTGCCGCTGAAGGTCTGCCCGAACTGTGTCTATTTCAGGCTGGAGAACTCGCTGTGTATTTCCGGGCTTAACCTTCTCTCCAGGAAGATTGCCGCGGAAGGAGATATAAAAAACTTCTCAAACCGGGCTAAGGGACTGATTTGCTCGAATAATCTTTACATTGCCAGCCTGGTCATTCCGGTTGTTGCCATAATACCGGCATTAATAATAAATTTCTCCTTCCCTGTCTTGGCTGTCCTGCTTGCTATCGTGGCGCTGCTTCTTTTCCGTTTCTTTGTGATATTCCCTAGGATAGCCTGCGTTCACTGCCGGGCGAAGAATATTTGCCCCCAGGCTCGGCAGGTGTTCAAAGACCTGCAACCAGCCGAACAGGACGACTAATCCACCGGCGTGCTTTCGTATTTTCGGGCAAGGCCGACCTGCATCATCCCGTATGGCCTTTCAACCTTGTTGCAGACTATGGGGAAGTGTGGCAGCCCGGCGGGCAGCGAGACCACGGTGGGAGCATTGATAACGTGTTTCTCGTGTTCTTCGCCGATATCAAGGGTAAGTTCCGCCCCGAAATAGCTCAAGTTGTCCACGTCATGCCCAAAAAATATATAGCATTCGTTGTAGGGATGTTTGTGTGCTCCCTGGCCGGGATTCCACTCTCCGGTTTTATTGTAGAGCCCCAGGGCATAGTTGATATCGAGTCCTTCGAGGTCGTCACCGGACATAGTGATTAGCTGTTTGGCGTTGGCGCCTCCCGGTCCCTCTTTAGCCTCCATCTTTTTAACCAGGTAGGAATATTTATTTCCGTCGGTGGTGCCTTCCTTCGGCGACTGGTTACCCGAGTACTTGGCGCTGAGAGCCAGGTGAAAATGGCCGAAGGGCTTGTATACTTTCTTTGTTACCAGCGGACAGTGCGGAAATCCCTTGGCAGCAACAGCCACGGTTGGGATGCTGAAAGCGTGCGGTTCCCATTCCTTGCCCAGCGACAGTTCCATATCCGAACCAAGATAGTTCAGGTCTTCGTCATCATAGCCGAAAAACAAAAGGAACTCATCGAATGGATGAGTGTGCGCTCCGCGTCCGGGAGCCCAGTCGCCGGTCTGGTTGTAGACTCCAATAATGAAATTGAAATCAAATCCAGCCATTTCATCACCGGTCACGGCGACAAGCTCTCTGGCATTGGCTCCGCCACGACCTGCCCTGAAAGCTAATTTATGAACAAGGTGTCGGTATTTCGTTTCTGCCACGTGTCTTTTCCTCCTTCTCAGAATTGCTTCCTGCCTTTGACTGAGTATTTAACCATATTTTACGTAATATATCCATACCGCCCAATTTCATACACTGTCCGTTCAGAGCTATCAAAGTGGACAGGCCTTTTCTGTTTATTCGAAGTCAAACACCCCCAAGATGACGGAAAAAACCTTTTAAACAGCTTGTGCCTGCAGAAATGAGAGACAAAATAATTCTTGACCTCGACGGCACGGAAAGGGACCAGGGAATAGATTGGGTTAAGGCAGGTGGTTACGGTTTGGTTCCGTATCTGTTTTTATGAAGCCAGGAAAAGTCGGGGCGTCTCTGTCTTTCCGGATACTCCACATTCGGATAACCTTCCTGCACCCCTATAAGTAGTATGGCGGTGAGTTCATAGTCATCAGGAAGCCCCAGCAGCTTCTCAACGGCCTCTTTATAGGGGTAATCTTCCCAGAAGCCGGAGGGTACGATGCCGAGCCCTTCGGCGGTTGCCGCCAGCGCTATATTCTCGATGCACATCCAGTTGGAGACTGCCTGTTCGTGTCCCTCCTTGTGGCAGACGGCAACAACACTGCAGTTTTTATACATATCTCTCTGTCTCGTTGCGGCTGCGTCAACGTCTGCCTGGGTGGCTCCCGGCCGCGGAGCAATGGTGCAGTTCTGAAGGTATTTTTGCTCGGCAATCTGGTCGATAATGTCGGAATCTTCCACGATAATAAATTCCCAGGGCTGGCGGTTTCCGGCTGATGGTGCTTTGGTACCTGCCAGAATTAATTTCCTGAGCATCTCTTCCGAAACACCCTGCGTCAGGCTGCGAACCGTTCTCCTTTTTTCAATTGCTTCATAAACGTCCATAATTGCCTCTCCGCCCGGGGTGCAGGCTGATATGAAAAAGCCTGATCTGTGGCAAATCCCGCCAGTATATATAGTACAGTAAGTTAAAGTTTTATGATTATATTTTTATATTAAAGTAGGAATATCTTTGGATGCTTCGTCCGTTTCACTGACACTGCCTTCTTCCTCAGCGGTCTTTCTCCTGATTTCCTGTGCGACTTCGATGGACTGACTGTAAAAGTCCTTGACTTCCTCAAGCTCTTTTATCTGGGAGAGGATAATCGTCACATCCATCAAGCCTCGTTCCGTCGGATAGTCACCACTTCTGATTACTGCATTGGGAGCGAGCTTTTTTACGTACTCACCAAGCTCCTGCACTATGGATATGTTCATCTCATCCGTTGGCGCGGATAGAAGATACAGCGCCCTCATCGCTTCATTCGGGTCACACTGCAGTGTGAGTTCGCTGATTGCCTCGTCCATTGCCTGGGTGCCTTTGTGCGTTTCCGAGCTTTTCTTCATAAAGTTACCGGGAGACATTGAAGGAAATCTAATTAGAGAAAGCTCTGCTTTGCCATAGCCCATAACCGTCCAGCCGGACAGCGTCTGCATAATATCTCCGGCATCGAGCACTTTAGTTCCGATATGCTTTTTCCTCTTTTCCTCACCGGCACAAAACAGGTTGTAGAACGGCTCAACGATAAGCTGATTAATTTTATCCATATTATTCCTGAGTGAGGAGTCTTTCTTTACAAATCTCTGGTTATCAATAAGGAAAACAGCATCTGCGACCGAGTATGTGGATTTCAGACATACTCCGGTGTTATAAATAGTCCTTTCTTCTACCTGTTGTTCGTGGTCGAAAGGAAGGACAATAATTGCATAGACAGGTTTATCAGCATATCTCTGTTTCAGGCGCTGTGTTATAACCGAGATAGCTCCCGAGCCTGTTCCGCCACCTGCCCCGGCTATCACCATTATTGCATCAGTCTCGTGGAAGCGCTTCACCTGTCTTATCGCGTCTATTATTTTGTCTGAATCCTCTCTGGCAATCTGGGCGCCGAGTTCATTAAGCTTGGCGACGCCGTGTCCTCTTGTTACTTCACCTCCGATAAGTATTCGGTGCTTATGGTCTGCTTTGATAGAAGAAAGTCCGCTGAGGTCCGCCGTATCGGTATTTACGGCAAATGCTCCGGTGACAATCTCTATTCCCCTCCGGCTTTTCGAGCGGTTGTTTAGCATATTGAATTGGTCGGCAATCCTGCCTCCGCATTGTCCAAAACCTATCGCCAGTATCTTCATAACAACTTACCTCAATTAGTTAATATTGAGTATAGAAGAGATATGTAATCGATATGAAATATTATACCTTAATTAGTATTATTCAACATAATCCAGTTATTATGACCTGGATTTAGCACGACTGCATTGCCAGAATTGTGGCCAGAATAGACGTAATAATTACCAGTACAACTATAATAAGTGAAACGTATATAACATGCTGCCACCTTACGGGTAGATAAGTACTGCCCCTGTAAGGAACACTACGTGTACCCTGGTCCGTTGTTTCCGCATCTTCACTGTAAGGTTCGGAATCCTGTAAGTCCGGCGGAATCTCTTCTGGGGGCAGTCCGCTGGTGTTGACCCACTGGTCATAGAGCTTACGTCTTCTTCTTTTATCAAGGAAACTTCGCATCATAATTTCCTTCAGGTGCTTGTAGGAATATTATAATCTTGGCATAAAAAAATCAAGTATCCTTTTAGGCTACTGAACGTGCAATTTCTTTTATGACAAAAAAAATTTCGGGTCTCTTAATAGTCCTGGTACCAGACAGGGGGCATGTTAACCTGTGAATACTTGACATAATACTACCATCATGTTTCTTTATAATTGACGTTTTTCCGTATCCTGCAATATACTTCTTTGGATTGCACCGATATCACCGGTAAAAATTCGTAATGTCAGCCAATCAGTCAAAGTACAGATGGTACATACTGGCGCTGGTAGTAGTAACCAGCACTGTTGTATCCGCCATTCCGTTTTCCTGCCTGCCGGTCCTCTTCGAAGAGATATCGGAAGACCTTGGACTAAGCCTGTTGCAGGTCGGCAGCGTCTGGGGAATGGTTAGCCTAGCCGGAATATTCGTCAGCCTGCCTGCCGGCTTGCTGGGCGACCGCTTAGGCATAAGGTTTATTGTCGGTCTGTCATGTTTGTTGTCAGGGATACTGGGCGCTGCCAGAGGTTTATCAGGGACTTTTTTTATTCTCAGTGTCACCGTCTTTATTCATAGCATAGTCCGGATGATGTTACCGATAAACATCACCAAGACATTAGGCATCTGGTTCAGAGGAAAAAACCTGGGACTGGCTAACGGTATCGGAGCGATGGGCATGGGCCTGGGTCTTATGCTGGGACCAATGATAAGCGCCACGATATTATCACCGCTGTTGGGCGGCTGGCGAAACGTTCTTTTTCTATACGGAGCATTATCGGTGGTGGTAGCCGTACTCTGGTTTATCTTCGGAAGGGAACCGCCACAGGATAGAGCGGACGCTGGACAGACCAGCACGGTACCCTTCCGCCGGGCATTTTCTGAGGTAATCCGTACCAGGGCGCTGTGGCTAATAGGACTGACTCTGATGCTCCGTATCGGCTGTATTATGGGAATGACCGGCTACTTGCCGCTCTATCTTCGCCGGCAGGGATGGCCAGCAGCCAGTGCCGATGGTGCTCTCTCCAGCTTCTATGCCACCAGTACGATATGCGTTATTCCCCTGGCTTCACTCTCGGATAAAATCGGTTCACGTAAAACTATCCTTTTGCCGGCACTGATTGTAACGCTGGTATGCTTTGGACTGTTATCGGTGGCCAATAGCACAATGGTATGGATTTCTATGATAATTTCGGGAATCTTTATGGACGGATTCATGGCATTAATCGTTACCACGCTTCTGGAAACAGAGGGAGTGAAGCCGGAGTACTCGGGGACAGCGCTGGGGCTTGTTTTCACGATAGCTCAGCTTGGGGGCGTTTTCTCTCCTCCCCTGGGCAACAGTCTGGCAGATATCAATCCGGGACTGCCCTTTGTCTTCTGGGCAGGGCTTTCTTTTATTGCCATATTTACGCTGGCCTCTGTAAAAGAAACGGGATGGAAGTATAAAAAAGCCATCGGAACCTGACAGTATTAACAGGAAGAGAGGAGGTAGTGATGAACTTTAATTTCAATGACAAGGTAGCCGTAGTTACCGGGGCTTCATCCGGCATCGGACTTGCCTGCGCTGAGATGCTAGCAGCAAGCGGTGCAAAAGTAGCTATAATAGCCAGAAATCTCGGGCGCCTGTCTGAAGCAGCCGGGGCATTACAGAAGTATGGTACCGTGAGATACTACCAGCTTGACGTGGCTGATATCGCTGCTATTAATCCAGCAATAAGCAGAATCAGGGAAGAACTCGGTGAAATAGATATTCTGGTCTGCAATGCCGGAGTGAATGTGAACAAACCGGCACATGAGTTTACCGAGGAAGACTGGGATATGATTCTTTCGGTAAATACGAAAGGACTTTTCTTCTGCAACCAGGCTGTAGCCGTGCAGTCGATGATACCCCGCAGGGGTGGAGTCATAATCAACATGGCTTCCCAGATGGGTATTGTCGGTGGTCGCCAACGGGCAATCTACTGCGCCAGTAAAGGCGGAGTAATCCAGCTCACCCGCGCCGTAGCAATCGACTGGGCGCCCTACAATATCCGCGTCAATGCCGTAGCGCCGACCTTTGTCAAGACAGATATGACCGAGAATACCCTCAGCGACCCGGAAAGCAGGGCCTGGGTGATGGACAATATTCTGTTCGACCGTCTGGTGACTGTCGATGAGGTAGCGGCTGCCGTCTGCTTCCTGGCAAGTGACGAAGCGGCAATGATTACCGGTATTGTTCTGCCGGTGGACGGAGGATGGACGGCAAAGTGAACCTGCTTTCCTTTTTGTTTGTGCGGTAAACCCGCCGCAGGTTTACTTTTCATAATGAAGCGGTTAAAATAATCGGGGGCAAGAAATGCCGGATGATACTTTAACGCCGCTGATGGGCAAGGTCAAATATGACAGAGAGAGTAACTTCAGTAAAGTACTCAACAATTCCTTGAGCATATTTTTCAAAGATGCCCTCAGAGTGGCTCTGACCAGTCCATCGCAGGCATATTTTCTATTACGGACAATAAGGTGGCAGAAAAAAGCCTCCCGCATCAGAGCGAACTGGGAAAAGCAGGGTATCCATATCCCGCCGATTATGATTTTCAGTATCACCAACCGGTGTAACCTTCACTGCAAAGGCTGTTTCCACTGGGCTTTGCACGAAGCCGGGCAGGCGGAAATGGAAGTGGAAAAAATAGGGAGCACAATTAAAGAAGCTAAAGAACTCGGTTTTTCCTTTATCGTTGTCGGAGGAGGAGAACCGCTCGTCCGCCCGGAGATAATAGATATAATCGGAGACTTCCCGGAAATCATCTTTCTTGTTTTCACCAACGGTCTTTTAATCGATGAAAAGCTGCTTGCCGGGATATCGGAACGCAAGAACCTGGTCCCGGTAATAAGTCTGGAGGGTTACGAACCGGATACCGATAACCGGAGAGGTGAAGGGGTTTACCGCGGGCTGAAAAAGGTAATTGAGAAGCTGAAGAGTCGGGATATTTTCTGGAGTGTTTCACTGACGGTAACAAGGACCAACTTCGAGACCGTGACCGACGAACAATTCGTCAGAGACCTTGTTGACTCAGGGTGCAAACTGTTCTTCTTTGTCGAATATACGCCGATTTCCGATGACACAGCGGACTGGGTGCCAACGGATGAGCAGAGGAACCGCCTGCTTGAATTGAGGAATTGGCTGCGTTCGCAGTTCCCGGCCCTGTTTATAGCAATTCCGGGAGACGAAGAGGAAATTGGTGGCTGCCTGTCTGCCGGGAGAGGTTTTGTTCATATTAGCGCCGAGGGCAATGTTGAACCCTGTCCCTTTGCCCCTTACTCTGATGCGAATCTCAGAGATTTATCGCTCAAAGACGCCCTGCAATCCGAGTTCCTGAAGACAATTCGAGAAAACCACGATAAGCTGAGTGAAACCGAAGGCGGCTGCGCCCTCTGGGTTGAACGCGACTGGATTAAATCGCTGATTCAAAACTAGCATCTGCCGGTGTCTGTTTTCCTGCTAAAGCTGTCCTTTAATTTCCCGGACTTGCTGTTGATACGAATTGAGCAGTCTGCCTACATCGGCCGGTCCGCAGTTGGCGTAGGCGACTCCGAGTCTTTTTAGCTGCGAGACATCCAGCGGAAAAGCAGGCAGATTCAGAGGTAATGATAACCTGGCTTTCCCGACATTTTTTACAATTGCAGATATTTCCTCAATTGTGTCCATCAGATTGGTATACTGGCTTTCCGGGATTCCAAGCGCTTGGGCAAGGTCCGTTGGGCCTACAGTAACCAGGTCAACGCCTTCCAACGATGCAATGTCTTCAAGCTGGTCGATAGCCTTACTGTCTTCTATCATAACTGCCAGAATAATCTCCGAGTTCGATGTTTCAAGGTGCTCTTTCGAGGGAATAGCCCCGTACCGTGCCGCCCTGGTCGGGCCGCCCATTCCCCGCTCGCCGAGCGGCGCGTAACGGACCGCTCTCACCATTTCCCGGGCATCCTCTTTACCGCCGATGTGCGGTACCTGAACCCCCTGCGCTCCCATATCCAGGATGCGGAGAATTGTCTTTGGATTGTTGTCCGGCACTCTGACGAGTGAAGTAATACCTGCCAGGTCGCAGGCACGAATCATCTCCTGGACAAGTTTGAGGTCGAATGCCGAGTGCTCCATGTCTATAAAGGCGGCATCGAATCCGGCAAGCCCTATTATTTCCACCACCGCCGGGTCGGCCAGGTTTACGTAAGTACCGATAGCTAACTCGCCCTGCTTGATTTTTTCCTTTACCCTGTTCTTGTGCATGATGTCACCTCCACCGGGTTTAGAAATACTATATCATAACGTGCACCTACAGTGTTTTATAGTTCTGTTCGGTATTGGTTGAATGAAGTGCTTCTCCTTTTTACTTTATCTATTCCCACCCGCCACCCTTGAGGAAGCTAAAGAGGGGGTATCCCCCTCTTTAGAAATCTTCCCCCTCAATCCACTCTCAGATCACTCTCTACTCTAAAATACGATTATTCATTTTGATGACAGGGGGAGAGTTTGTTGAGAGGGGGCTCCGCCCCCTCTCTCTTTTACTCCCCTCTCCAGCCAAGAGTAATCTTCAATCCTTTAGAATGGTTCTGGCTGGAGAGGGGTCAGGGGTGAGGTAAAAAAATACCAACAATATGAAAACAGAAAAGTCTTTTGCAAAGTCTTTTAACAGTGAAAGGTAGTCGTGATATAATTTATGAATTGAGAATGAAACCGGGAAAACAAAGAGGTGAAAAATATGGAAGTTAGAGAGGCAATAGAAAAAAGAAAAAGTATCAGAGATTATAAAGACACACCAGTTCCGGAAGATAAGTTGCTCAAAGTCCTGGAGGCGGCACGTCTGGCTCCTTCCGGGGGTAACCGGCAGCAGTGGAAATTCGTCGTCGTCAGGGATGCTGATAAACGCCAGCGACTTTCCCGGGCGGCAAACGGGCAGGCACAGGTAGCCAAGGCACCGGTGGTTATTGCCGGTGTATCCACGGCTCCGGAGAATATGATGATGTGCAAGGTCCCGGGTTACCCTGTGGACTTGGCCATAGCCATTGACCACATGACTCTGGCGGCGGTGGAAGAAGGACTCGGTACCTGCTGGATTGGTGCCTTCTCGCAGGACGAAGCCAGGAATATCCTAGGCATTCCGGAAAGCTGCCTGATTGTTAACCTGCTCACCCTCGGTTCCCCGAATGATGAAGGAAGACCGAAAACACGGAAGTCCCTGGACGAAATAGTTTGCTACGATACCTATACGAGCTGAATCCCGGGACCCGCGGAAGAACGATTCTCAACCTATTAATACACAGGAGGAAACATGCAGGTATTAATATTATCCGGTAGCAGAAATCATGAAGGCAGAACAGCCAGAGCTACCGATGCTATCGCCAGGGGTATCACCAGAGCCGGCGGCAGCACCGAGCGGTTTTTCTTAACCGAGTTGAACCTTGAGCGCTGCCGGCAGTGTGACAGTGATGGCTGGGGAGTCTGCCGTAATGAGGGATACTGCGTTATTGAAGATGATTTCGCCATGCTTGTTGAAAAAATCAAGTCTTCGGACGTGGTGGTTTTTGCCAATCCCGTCTACTTTTTCGACCTCACGGAGAGTATGCGGGGATTTCTGGACCGGTTCCGCCGGATATGTGCTCATCAAAAAGTAAAGCCGGTGGAAGGCATTTCGGCAGCCGGGCTATGTCTGGCCGGTGGCGGAGGCGGTGGAGCTCCCACTGCCTGTGTCAACCTGGAAAGGATTCTTCAGGTCTGCGGGTTCGATGTTATTGATATGATTCCCTTGAGGCGGCAGAACCTTGAAGCCAAGCTGCCGGTGCTGGAGCTGACCGGAGAATGGCTGGCAACGAAACCGACTTCAAAAGCAGAATAACAAAAAAGCCCGGATTTCCGGAACGGAAATCCGGGCGCAGATGTCGGGAGATGTTAAATATCCTATTTATTCGTTATAGCGTACCCTTCATTTTCCCATAATTCCTCTAGCTTCCGCTCCTGGTAATTAGCTATCCACATCATCAGTGGAAATATTACCGGGAATATGGGTAACAGGACAAGTATTGTTAATATCCCTTTTATGGAAAATCTTCTTCTCTCCAGTCTGCCTTCTATCTCTCCGGCGAAAGAGAGCACTTCAGATTTATTTGCCTGTACAAGACTCACCATAGTTATCGATTCCCCTCTTCAATTCATATGCTGTTTAAAACAGTCTATGTAATTATGGTTAATTCAGCAGAAGAAGCCTATTACCCAATGGGATTATTTTGTGTAGTCAATTGGTGTGGATTTTTCAGGATAAGGCAAATCTATACGGATTATTATTCGAGTTAAATAATTCTTAGTACTAATTGCGAGGCTGAAAAAGAATGTGCTATTGTGTTTAGAGTATGAAGAAACTCCGAATACCCTCCATTTTCCTGGGAACACTGCCTCTTTTTGTTCTTGCCCATTTCGGCCACCATTTGCTGACGGCGCTGCCGACCCCGATGCTGCCGCTAATCCGTAATGATTTCAACCTGAGCTACGCGCAGTCGGGGATGGTGGCGTCTGCATTCGGCATTGCCTATGGTATCAGTCAGTTGCCGGCGGGGTGGCTTGCCGATAGAATAAGTTACCGGTTCCTTATCGTTATCGGTACCTGCGGGGTGGCAGTAGCCGGACTCCTTGTCGGACTATCCACCTCTTTTGTTACTTTAATAGTATTCCTGGTGCTGATGGGCATCGCCGGCGGCGGCTATCACCCATCCGCGGCACCTCTTATCGGGGCGTCAACCGAGCCGGAAAAGCGGGGGAGGGCGCTTGGCTTTCATCTCATCGGTGGAAGCGGCAGCTTCTTTCTATCGCCGCTGATTGCGGCGGCGATAGCTTCTGTCTGGGGCTGGCGGGGTGCTTTTATCGGGCTGGCTGTCCCGACTACCATATTCGGTATTGTGTTCTACGTCATGCTGCGGCGCTTTGTGGCTGCCGGAAAGGGAATGGAACCAATTGCCCAGCAGCCGGCTGACGGACAGACTCCTTCCGGGCAGGGTCGGTTGAGACAGCTTATTGCCTTCCTGGTGCTTAATTCAGCCGTCCAGGCGATATTCGTTTCCGTGATGACATTCATCCCTCTTTACATGGTTGATAACTTTCATATCAGTGAGGCAGTTGCGGCGGCTTCGCTGTCAATCATTCACTCTGCCGGCCTGTGGGCGGCTCCGCTGGGAGGCTACATTTCGGACCGAATCGGTAAAGTCCAGGTGATGCTGGCAAGCTGCTTCATAACCGGACCGTTAATCTACCTGCTGAACGTTGCCCCGTATGGAGTCGCCTTCGGTGCCCTGCTACTGTTTCTGGGGGCATGTATGTCAATGCGGGCGCCGACTGCCGAAGCCTATCTTGTAAATGAGACGCCGGAAAAATATCGCTCGACGATATTCGGCATTTATTATTTTGCCGGCATGGAGGTCGGTGCACTACTGACTCCGGCAATGGGGGCATTAATCGATAGGGTAGGGTTCACCACCGGTTATACAATCGCCAGCGTATCCGCATTCGCCATTACAGTCGTTTGCTCGGTGTTTTTACGGCGCCAGCGGTAATTTCAGATAGTTATTCACTTCCTGCAAGCTATAATCAATAGTGTACGCGGCAGTCCTGTTGTATAATTGAAGCAATAAATTTTTCTGGATAGGAGATAGAGAATAATGAAAGTAACCCGCATCTATACCGGAGCCGATGGCGAGTCTCACTTTGAGGATATTGATATTCCCCTCGGCGAATCGACAGAATCAGACCGGAGGTCGGAACTGATAAAGACCACCGGGATAATATTCAGGGAAACCGGCGGTGAATATGACCTTGGCTGGCATAATGCTCCCCGCCGGCAGTTTGTGATAAATCTTGAGGGGGCGGTTGAGATAGTTGTCGGTGACGGCAGCAAGCGTGTCCTGGGAACCGGAGATATTCTGCTTGCCGAGGATACCACCGGACGGGGACATATCAGCCGTGCTGTTAACAACCAGCCGCGGAAATCGATTTTTGTGACGCTTGATTAAGAGAGGAGAAAAAATGGAAAAGGAAAAAGAGATTCTTGAAAACTATAAGACAATAGCTGTGGTTGGCCTTTCCGCCAACCCGATGCGTCCCAGTAACAGCGTAGCCGGATACCTGAAGTCAAACGGCTATAGAATAATCCCGGTCAATCCAAATGAAAAAGTTATACTCGATGAGACCTGTTATCCCGACCTTGCTTCAATTCCGGAGCAGGTGGAGGTCGTTGATATTTTCAGGAAATCGGAAAAAGTGCTTCCTGTAGTGCAGGCAGCGGTAAAAATAGGAGCCAGAGCAATATGGATGCAGGAAGGCATAGTTAACCAGGAAGCCGCGAAATACGCTGCTGATGCCGGATTGAAGGTGGTTATGGGCAAGTGCATGCTCAAGGAGCACCAGAAAATACAATCTGAAAAATGATTTCGGTTTAAAAAAATGTATATGAGGAGTTAAGTTAATGGCAGAAAAGACACCGTTCACGAATTTCGGGCAGATAGGAATAATTGTCAAGGACATTGAGAAGGCGGCGAAAAACCTGGAGGCAATCGGTATCGGTCCCTTCGGCGGGCTCGATGCCGAGCCGACAGTCAGGTGGGAAGCTAACGGGGAGCCGGCAGAAGTCAGACTGAAAATGCAGTTTACAAAAATAGGTCCCCTTGAAATTGAACTTATCGAGCCTATTTCAGAATGTATGCAGAAAGAGTTCCTGGATAACCACGGCGAAGGTATCCAGCATTTCTCCTTTTTTGTGGATAACATCGATGCCGTGGTGGAGCAGATGGCTGCCAAGGGCTATAAGGTGGTACAGCGCGGGTGGCGTCCCACCAAAGGCGGCTATGCCTTCTTCGATACCGAGGAAGCCTGCGGCTTTATGCTGGAGATAATAGAGAGATAACTCAAAGTGTTTTAATACTTTTATCTTGTTTTAAGGTAACCCCTCACCCTTTATCCCTCTCCCCTTTTATAAGGGAGAGGGAGTTTTCTAGAAAGGAGCAGAGCCCATTTCTAACCCGATTTAGTAAAGCTTTTATGAGGTCAAGCTCCTTTTCTTGTATCTTTCATTCTGTGATAAATGATCCTGTTTGGTCGCATAGATCTAAACTATGTTCGAGGTATTCCATCTATTTATGAAATTACTACTTAGTGCTTCATATAGTTCGTTGTTGTTCATATGATTCAGAACAACAACGAAACTTTCTTTCGTACCCAAGTCTTTAATACTATGCCCAATTATAGCCACCTTGTCTTCTGAAATTATATACCTATCATGTATATCTGCATTTGTGTAGTCTCTGAACTCTATAGCTGGATGCTCAGTTTTGAAATCTGCGATATCGCGAACTAATTTTTCTTTGTCTCGCTCTCTAAGGTTTGCTAGTCTCGTGATAAATTGTATAGGTCTGTCTTTAAGGGTTGTCAATACATCCAACGTTTTTTCACTGCAATAGGGATCAAGAATCTTGAGGTTTCCTGTTAATCCACTGAATATCTGATTCTTAAATAATTTTTTAGTAGTATATCTTGTATCCGGCTCGAAGTAGAATGCGTTAACTATATCACTTTTATGTAGAGAAAATAGATAGTCCCTACCCGATTTCATTATTTCATAATAAATGACGCCGTTTTCATAGTATCGGTGAACTTTATCTGATGCTCGCTTTAACGCGTTCGTGATTGAATGAACGTTTATACTATATTCTTCAGCGTCTACTAGAATCGATGCTATTTGTGAAGCCATTAACTTCTTTTTATCAAATTTGTCCTTTGTTATACATAATACCCATAATGCGAAATCTAAAGGTTTCTTGCATGATGAAATATCCGCAAAGTCACTCTTATCAGTCTCTTTGAACTGCTTAACAAATTCTTCCCAGTCTGTGGTCACTCTTGTTCACCTTCTGGTAATATTTCTTCAACAAACTTTTCTCCGGAGTTTGTCAAAACCCACGCTTTCAATTTTTCTTTCTTCTCTTTCGCTTCCATCATGTAACCCTTACCAATATTAGAATTCACCTTATCATTTATATTAGAAGGTAGTGGCTCCTTTGCTGACCTGAAGCCATCTGCCAAATCCCTTGTGTTAAAACTATCCATCGAATCGAAATGCTCAAGATAATATCCAATAACTAGAGTTCTCTGTACATCATCACCGGGTTGTTTCGTTAATAAGAATTCTTTTACTGATAACTTCTTTCCTTTAGCCGATGTTTTCTTGGTTTGTGCACCTTCTAATATGGCCATTCTTCTTTCAAGCTCATCTAGTCTTCTTGTCAAATCCTTCGTAATATCTTCTGTCATAATGTTACTCCTGTTGCTAATACATTATCTAATAAGTCGCCAACTCTTTCATTTCTTATTTTCGCTATAGTATCATTTATCTCTTATTATTGCTTTCACTCTTTCTAAGGCATGATTGGGGATGTAGTACTTCCTCTCACTAGATTGTTCAACAATTCTAGCTTCGAATAAACTCCTCAATGCTGGATTCACAGTGCCTTTTTTTAATCCTGTTTTCTGCATTATTTCAGTCGCAGTGGTATTTTCTTCTGGCAAAGGCAGTTCCAAAGCTACCATGGCCTTTCTCGCTATGAGATATAAAAGTATCTTAACGTTTGCTCTTAAATCATTCCAAGAGCTCAGTGGTCTAATATCACAAGTCTCGTTATCAATTCTAATGTAGGGCTCCAGTATCTCAGCTACCAATTTTTGGTCTATTTCTTTACCACTGACCAAAAGGCTTTCTAGTTCGTTGCTCATTATATTCCTCCATAAATGTGACTTGGATAATAATAGCATTATTTATCTATAATTGTCAAGTCTACGTTGGGAAATATATATATTCATAATATTGATAATCTTATATATTTAGTCATATACTATCTAGCAATCACATATATTTTTTAAAGCAGGACTAATAGAATTCGATATGGCCCAAAAAATATATTTAAATTATAAATAATATTTATGGCATAATTAAAGATTATCATAAATTATAGCTAGAATTACGTAATACAATCTTCAGGATGTCTATAATATACATTATACAATTTAAAAATAAGACTATCATGAGCCTTGAAAATAATAAACTAAGTAAAAAATTGTAATTAAGAATATTTAAATAAAAAAAGATTATATAAAATATAAATTATCCTTAAACAATTGTCAGTATACGAGCAATTAAATTGAGTTTTCTTATAGTAAGTAACTTTTCCTATTCAAAAGAGTAAGGAGATTGAAGAATACCCACCGAAAAAGGCGTTAGCAAGAGGAGGATAGGCTTATATTAAATAAAGAGTTGTGATGGATTAATATATCTCACCATCTGCATATTAAAAGAATTTTCCCGGAGGTAGTCAGTACTATAATACAATCATGGTGAAGCAGTATCTGGAAAGTGTCGGCATTAGATTCAATTTATTTCGTAGTCCTTGACAATTTCCCTGAGGATATCGTCGGGAGGGACGGCAAAGCTGAGTCTCCGGCTGACGAATGTGCCGGTAATTTTGTTCAGCCTGACCATCATCTCGGTAGCTTTGACGGCGATACTTATCGTGTCCAGAACGGGAATGCCTTCTACCTGGTTGAGACCGGACTTGGCAAGGAACAGGCTGGCAATTCCGCCCAGAGGGATGATAACCTCGGTCCCGCTCTGGATTGTTTTCCTGGCTCCATCGGTAAACTGCTGGAGCTGTTTCCTCTGAAATATGGGGCTCTCAAAGACCATTCCCAGCTCCGGAATCCTGAAGTCCATATATTCGATGCTGCAAAGCCTGTTTTCAAGTCCGTATTTTTTCACAAGCTCCTCGAAGTGAGGTATCATCTTCTCATTTGGCGTAATCAGGGAAAAATTCCTTCCCATCATACAGGCTACCAGCAGCGACGTCTGCGTTATTCCGATTACAGGAATCTTCAGTACTTCTCTGGTCTGAAACAGACCGGCGTCATTTGTGGTGCCGATTGTAAAAGCATCAAAACCCTGTTCTTCTGCCTTCAGGGCGTTTTCAAGGATTTCGCGTGTAAAGAAATACTCGGTGAACCTGTATTCGACTCCCGTGCCGCCCCTGGTCGTACCGTGAACCTCAATCTCAGTGTCCGCGTTGGCAGCCTTCTGGACATGTTCCCGGAGGTATTTTTCATATGACTGGAATCTCTCGAATGAAAGGCCGCTCTGATACCAGATTTTCATTATCTTACTGCCTCCTGTTGCATATACGAATTTAACACCTTACTGATGAGCGGGTCAATGCTGACATTAATAAAAGAGAATTACATTTTTACGTCCCGTCTGATAAACTAGATGGTGATTCAAGAGAAGAAATGAAAATGCGAAGGAGGACGGATATGGTGGAGCGCAGGCCAAGACTTGAAGGAAAGGTGGCAATCGTTACCGGTGCCGGTTCACGGGGTCCAGGTATCGGCAACGGAAAAGCGACGGCGGTTCTCTTTGCCAGGGAAGGTGCTAAAGTCCTTCTTGTGGACACATATCCCGAGCGGATGAATGAAACGCTGGAGATGATTAATTCCGAGGGTGGTGAAGCCAGTGTCTTTGCCGGTGATGTAACGAGCATTGAGGACTGCCGGGCAATAGTAGATGCAGCCGTTGAGCGCTACGGTAAACTGGATATCCTGCATAATAATGTCGGTATCGATAGCACGGCGTCAGTTGTTGATGCCGATATCGAAGAATGGGACCGGGTAATGAATATCAACCTGAAAAGTATGGTGCTAACCTGCAAGTTTGCCATCCCGCAAATGAAATCCGGCGGCGGAGGCTCAATTACAAATATTTCTTCTGTTGCCGCTCTCCGACCCCGCAGTATGGATGCCTACTCCACCTCCAAGGGTGGCGTTATCGCTCTTTCTCAGGCTCTGGCATCGGCTCACGCTGCCGACCATATCAGGGTGAACTGCATAGTTCCCGGCATGGTCTATACTCCGATGGTGGCTGAAATACTGACCGAAGAACTGAGGGAGCATCGCCGGTTATCCACGCCCCTCCAGACCGAGGGGGAAGGCTGGGATATCGGCTGGGCAGCGGTATTTCTTAACAGTGATGAAGCACGGTGGATTACCGGTATCGTGCTGCCGGTAGACGGCGGAGCTTTACTGACCAGGCGTAGCTGGTAAGGTAATCGGGAACCGTACTCTGTAATAATCTGCAAATTCCTCTGTGAAAGCCAGGGGGAAAGGAAGTTAACAGAATGGCAATTATTAATTCCGTCCTCGGACCGTTTGATACCTCAGAAATGGGCGCCACTCTGATGCATGAGCATATTATGGGCTCGTCAATTTTCATTCCTCAGACGTACCCGGAGATTCTGGACAGGGGATATATGAGAAAGATAATCGCTGGCTTGAAGCAGGCGAAAGCCGGAGGAATCGAAACGATTGTCGATGCCACCACCCTCGACCTTGGCCGGGACGTAAATATTCTTGCCGAGGCTTCCCGCCGTACCGGAGTTAATATTATTTGCTGCTCCGGCTGGTGGACGGAGAAGTCCCGCTTTCTGACCGGGGTCTCCGTTGACAGACTGGCCCGGGCGTTCATTCGTGAAATTAGAGAGGGAGTAGCCGGTACCGGCATCAAACCCGGAATCCTGAAAGGTGCCAGTGATAAGGACGGCGTACTGCCGCACGAGGAAACAGTCCTCCGCGCCGTTGCCCGCGCCCACCATGAGACCGGCCTGCCCATTATGCTGCATTCCTACTCGCCCGGCCAGGTGGGCAGGCGACAGATAGCTATCCTGAAAGAGGAAGGGGTGCCCCTCAACCGGGTAAAAATGGACCACTCCAATGATACTACCGACCTCGAATACCTGACCTGGATGCTCGACCAGGGTTGCTATCTCGGTCTTGACCGCTACCCCGGGGAAGGTGCCAGTCCTCTTGCCCGTACCAGGACGCTGAAAGCCCTGATAGATGCCGGATATAAAGACCGTCTCTGCGTTTCTCACGACTGGTCGTTAGCGCGGCACGTGGCGAGCGATTCACCGATAGGTTCACCACAGAAAAGAAAGAAGCTGAATCCGTATAACTATCTCTATATAAAGAATACTGTTTTCCCCCAGCTACGGGAGATGGGAGTCTCCGAGGAGGTGATTAGCACCGTCCTTGTGGATGCCCCCCGTAAATTCTTTGAGGGCGTTTAGTGGCACTTGGCTGTATTTAGAGTAATAAAAATGTTAATTCAGTCCTATAATATATACGGAGAAGCTTGATTGAACAGACCGGTTGTTCTCGAGAGATAGTGATGCAAAAATATGTGAATTTTGCGAAAGACCATGGAATGATTGATGCTATGATTATCTCTCCGGAGAATATCTTCTTTGATATCAGAGCCATCCTTAAATGCTCCTGGGGATGTGACCGTTCAACTTCGGAGAATATCCGCTGCGATAATAGAAACACGAGCATCGGCGAGCGTATCGACATGGTGAAACAGTACGCCAGTATTCTTCTTGTTCACTCGCATAGTGCGACTGAGCTATATCGGGTTTTATTACAACTTGAGAAAGTAGCTTTTCTGGATGGATATTATTTTGCTTTTACCCTGCGCGCCTGCGCCTTCTGTGATGAGTGCAAGGTCAAGATCGGAGAAGCCTGTTCTTTCCCGGATAGAATCAGACCGTGTGACCAGTTATTTGGTATTGATGTTTATAAAACTGTTCGAAAACTGGGATTACCGTGTGAGGTTCTTCAAAGCAAAGAGGATGTCCAAAATCGTTATGGTTTCTTATTAATTGATTGAGAGTTGGCAGAAAAAACCTTTTCTGTGCTATTCTGGAATATAAGTAACGTAGTCTGATACGTTACTTATTGCTTTTATTTCCTCTGTCAGGCGGTAAGAAAATGAGAATCCAGCTTTCATCAACAAAGGTCAGTAGTGAATTTGTGAAAAAGGTTGCCGAACTCAGCGGTCAGAACCTGAATCTCTGCTACCAGTGCGGCAAATGCTCCGCCGGCTGCCCGATGTCCCACGCCATGGACTTCTTGCCCAACCAGATAATACGGCTGATGCAGCTCGGACTTGAGGAAGAGATTGGCAAATCGAAGACACTCTGGCTTTGCGCTTCCTGCCTCACCTGCGCGGTACGCTGCCCGAAAGGGGTCGATATTTCCAGAGTAATGGAAGCGCTGAGGCTGATAACCCTGAGAAAAAATATTGATTTCATGGAGCCATCGAAGATTCCACCTGAGACTATCGCCGAAATGCCCCAGATAGCCCTTGTCAGCGGCTTCAGAAAATTGACGGGGTAACTGGTATGGACTTGAGTTATTATCCCGGATGTACTCTCAAAACAAAAGCGAAGAACTTTGAGGATTCTGCCATCGCCTTAATGGCAGCTCTGGGGATAAACCTTATCGAACTTCCCCGCTGGAACTGCTGCGGTACCGTTTATTCTCTGGCTGAAGATGACCTGGTGCACCATATAGCCCCCGTCCGTACTCTGATACGGGTAAAAGAGACGGGAAGTGGCAAGGTCGCGACCCTTTGCTCCTTCTGCTATAACACTCTTGAGAGGGCTAACCTGCTGGTAAAAAACAGCGAAGAAAAGAGAAAAACGCTCAACAGCTTTATGACCGAGGAGATAGACTATGATGGCAGTGTTGAGGTTGTTCACCTGCTTTCGGTGCTGAGAGACGACCTGGGATGGGAAGCTATCGCCGGGAAAATAAAGAGACCTCTCCGCAAACTGAAACTGGCACCTTATTACGGGTGTACCCTGTTACGCCCGCAGGAAGCGGCGATAGATGATGTGGAGAGGCCGATCGTTCTCCAGGAGCTTATCCGGACTGCGGGAGCTACGGCGGTGAACTTTCCTTATGCTACTGAGTGCTGCGGCTCATATGAGGTTGTGAGCAGTCCGGATGCCGTCGGCGAACGGGCTTACACAATTTTAACTACCGCTTTGAGACAGGGAGCGGACGCCATCGTTCTGAGCTGTCCGCTGTGCAGCTATAACCTCGGTTGGCAGCAGGAACAGTTAAAACAAAAATACCCGGAGTTTAAAGGTATGCCGGTATTGTTTTTCACTCAGGTACTGGCTCTTGCCCTTGGACTTGACCCGGAAATATGCCGGTTCGACCTGAATCCCGGAGAACCGCTGGAACTGCTTAAAACGAGGGGTTTTGTTGCGGAGGTAGTCGGAAGCTGAATAAGAGAATTGAAAATGACTGAGATTATTAAGCGAGCGCTGGTGATAGGCGGGGGAATAGCCGGAATCCAGGCTGCCCTGGACATAGCCGATGGCGGTTATGAGGTTGTGCTTGTTGAGAAAACTCCGAGTATCGGCGGGCATATGCTCCAGTACTCGGAAGTCTTCCCCACCCTGGATTGTCCGCAGTGCATTATGACCCCGAAGATGGTAGAGGCAGCTCAGCACGCGAATATCAAGCTGATGACTTACGCTGAAGTCCGGAGTGTCAGCGGTGCCGCCGGCGATTTCGAGGTTGAGATTCTCCAGAAGGCGAGGATGGTGGACCATTCTTTATGCAACGGTTGCGGCACCTGCTGGCAGAAGTGCCCGGAGAAAGTACCCTCGGAGTTCGATGCCGGAATGGCGGAGAGGACTGCCATTTATATCCCCTTCGCCCAGGCGGTACCGGGCAAGCCGGTGATTGATACTGAAAACTGTCGCTACATTAGGTATCTTGATTTCCTTGATGAAGGCAGTGGGGGTAAAAAACCGCCGCAGTGCCGTGTCTGTGAACAACTGTGCCCGGTGGGAGCAATCGACTGGCGGCAGCAACCTCAGGTTGTAAATGAGAAATTCGGCGCTATTGTTGTCGCTACCGGTTTTGAGCTTATGCCGGTGGCGGAAATTGGGGAGTATGCAGAAGACCCTGATGTTATCAACGGCATCCAGTTCGAGCGGCTGCTCTGCCCTTCAGGGCCGACCAGCGGGACGGTGATAAGACCTTCCGATGGCAAAGTACCCGCGGAGGTTGTATTTGTCTCCTGTGCCGGCTCACGTGACACCGAGCATGGCGTTCCTTACTGCTCAAGAGTCTGCTGCATGTACCTGGCGAAACAGGCGATGCTTTATAAGCATGCCGTTCCTGACGGGCAGGCTTACGTTTTTTATATAGACCGCCGGACTACCGGCAAAGGATATGAAGAATTCGTCCGGAGGGCTGTTGATGAAGGAGTGCAGTACCTGAGAGGAAAAGTATCGAAGATATTCCGGGACGGGGATAAGCTATCCGTGCTGGGAGTTGATACAGTAGAAGGTAAGGCTATCGAAGTCCGGGCTGACCTTGTTGTTCTCGGTATGGCTATAAAACCAAGCCAGAGAACTGGTGAACTGGCAGAAAAGCTTGGTATTGACATAGATGAGAATGGCTTCTTTTCAGGGGCGCACCAGAAATTCAATCCCCTGGAGACATCCGTCCCCGGAGTCTACCTTGCCGGCACCGCGCAGGGTCCCAGGGATATTCCCGATTCGGCTGCCCAGGCGAGCGGGGCGGCCGGAAAGGTACTGTCTTTATTCTCCCGGGATGAGCCGGTGGCAGAGGAGGTGGCAGCGAGATAAGATGAGCAGGAGAATGGAAAGAATCGGCGTGTTTGTCTGCCACTGCGGCTCTAACATTGCCGGAACGGTTGATGTGGAGAAACTCACACAGGAGTTTGGCAAATATCCAGGCGTTGTTCATGCCGAGCATTATATCTACATGTGCTCCGAGCCGGGACAGGAACTGATAAGAAAAGCGATTGCGGAAAAAGACCTTAAAGGTATCGTCAATGTCAACTGCTCTCCTTCGCTGCATGAAAGGACATTTCGCAACTTGGTGGAATCGCAGGGACTGAACCCTTACTGCTGCGAGATAGCCAATATAAGGGAACAGTGCAGCTGGCCGCACACAGACTTTAAAGAGGCTGCCACTGAAAAGGCGATGGCTATCACCGGAGCCGCTGTTGAGAAACTGCGTCTGAATATGATGCTTTCACCTATGGTCATTCCACTTACCAGGAGAGCCCTGGTTATCGGAGCGGGACTGGCTGGAATCCAGGCTGCCCTTGATATTGCCGACGGAGGATACGAAGTTATTCTTGTTGAAAAGGAAGCTGCAATTGGCGGTCATGTCAACCAGCTATCCGGTACTTTTCCCACTCTGGAAAAGCCGGCTTCACTGATTGCGCCTATGATTCAAAGAGTCACTTCGCATCCGAAGATTACTCTTTATACCGGTTCCGAAGTAGAAGAGGTATCCGGTTACGTGGGAAACTTCACGGCTAAGATTAAAAACAAAGACGTCATAATCGAGGAAGAGGTCGGGGTAATCGTTGCCGCCACCGGGTATGACCTTTTGCCTGTAGAAAAGGCGGGCGATTATCCTGAAGACCCTGATATCGTGGATGGTCTCCGGTTTGAAAAAATACTGTCTGATGCGGAGGCCGACGATGGTGAAATCAGGCGTCCTTCCGATGGCACCATTCCTGAAGAGATAGTCTTTATCCAGTGTGCCGGTTCCCGCGACCCGGAGCAGGGTGTTGCTTACTGTTCCCGCGTCTGCTGTATGTATGTCGCCAAGCAGGCTGCGCTCTACAGGAAAGCCGTGCCCGGGGGGCAGGCTTATATTTTCTATAAGGATATTTGCTCGGATGTTATCGGCGGCGAGGAGTTCGTTCAGAGCGTGGTGGAAAACGGAAGAATCCTCTATTTACGCGGTGAAGTTGCTGAGGTGTTCAGGGAGGGAGATAAGATAAAGGTCCGGGGTATGGACACTCTATCCGGTAAGGATATAGAGATAGCGTCGGATATGGTGGTACTGGCTACGGCGATGGTGCCGTCAGCCGAGGCAAAGGAGCTTGCCAGGAAACTGAATATTATATCCGATGAGTACGGTTTTCTGACCGAAGCCCATGTCAAGCTCAGGCCGGTGGAAAGCCTTACCTCGGGTATTTACCTGGCAGGCACCGCACAGTGGCCGAGGGATATTCCCGATACGATAGCTTCAGCCAGCGGAGCGGCCAGCAAGGTCCTTTCATTGTTCTCACGCCGGGAGCTGATTCACGAACCGACGACTGCCACGGTGGATGAAGAGATATGCACCGGCTGCGGACTGTGTGTTTCTGTTTGCACCTATCATGCAATTGAGATAAACGGTAAAATGATAGCCACTGTCAATGAAGCGCTTTGTGAGGGCTGCGGCGCCTGTTCCGTCACCTGTCCGGCAAAGGCAATACAGCATAAGAACTGGAGCCCCCGCCAGTTTTTTGAGATGATAGACGTTGTCACCTGTTGAGGTTATCAAACACTAAAATGGAAGGTTGCTCCGAAAATGGATTATCCCCCGTTTGCCCTGAGCTTGTCGAAGGGCCGTTCATGGTTTCGACAGGCTCACTACGAACGGCTTTTTCATCCTTTGTGATGGCAATTGAAAAGTGACATGACAAAGGAAATAATTTATTGGCACGTCCGCCAGAGGCGGGCTCGCATGACATCACTAACTAAAACAGTATAGTATTAGAAGAAAGTCAGAATGAGCGATATTGAAGAAAAGGACATGAAAATGGTGCCGATTTACGTCATGGGCAAGAGGTACGAAGTGCCCGAAGCCCTGACGATAATGAAGGCGATGGAGTATGCCGGCTTCAGGTTCATCCGCGGCTGCGGTTGCCGCGGCGGTATCTGCGGTGCCTGCGCTACGGTTTACGGGAGGGCGGGCGACTACAAGCTCTATACCGGATTAGCCTGCCAGACGGTGATAGAGCCTGATATGTACCTGACCCAGATACCGTTCTACCCTGCCAACCGGGCTGTCTATGATTTCTCCAGACTCGAAGCTGCCCCGGAAGAGATATTCAAATTATATCCGGAGCTTTTCCGCTGCGTAGCCTGTAATAGCTGCACCAAGGTCTGCCCGATGGACATCGAGGTGATGGATATGGTATCGGCTCTAAAGCAGGGCAATATCACCAAAGCGGCTGAGCTTTCCTTTAGTTGCATCCAGTGCGGCCTCTGCACCAGTCGCTGCATGGGCGAACTGCCTCAATACCATATCGCCCAGCTTGCCAGGCGGATTTACGGGGCCAAGATTGCTCCCCCGGCCGAACACCTGGATGAGGCAGTGAAGGCTACTAAAGCCGGTAAATACGAGGGATGTTTGCGGGAATTGATGACAATGGACGATGAAGAACTGAGAAAGGTCTACCAGCAGCGGGAGATAGAACCGGAGATGGCCGGCGAAGACTGGCTTCCTGCCGATAGTAACTACCTCTGAGGAGAATTATGCCGTATCCACCGGAACTGAAAGAGCTTATTAAAGCCGTTGAGAGAACCAGGCCCGAGCGGCTGGCGAGGAAAAAACGGGGCGAAGAGTTCCCGATGATGTCCCTGGCGGAGCGCCAGGAGATGCTGAAGTATCATCCCGATTACCGGGAGGAGGGACGGAGAGCGCTGGCGCTGGGTCCCAACAAAGGTTACCGGATACCACATGAATTCGCCGATTTGCTGGAAGCGCGGAGTCGTGTTGAGCCGGGCACTGTCGACCTCTCCACGGCGGATATAGAGACGGATGTCCTGATAATCGGCGGTGGAGGCGCCGGAACAGCGGCGGCTCTCCTTGCCGGGGAACAGGGGGCTAGGGTAACCATTGCCACCAAGCTCCGCCACGGCGATGCCAATACGATGATGGCTGAAGGCGGTATCCAGGCTGCTACCAAGCTTGAAAAGGACTCGCCCTGCTACCACTATCTTGATGTAATGGGGGGAGGACATTTTAAATGCGAGCCCGACCTCGTCTATACGCTGGTAACTCAGGCACCCGATGTTATCCAGTGGCTGGAGCGGCTGGGAGTAATGTTTTCCAAGTTCCCTGATGGCAGGCTTCAGTCCATTCACGGCGGCGGAACGAGCCGCAAGCGGATGTACTCCTGCGGCGATATTACCGGTGCGGAGATTATGCGCACCATCAGGGACGAGGCGCGCAACCGGCAGAATATCCAGGTAATCGAATTCTCTCCGACGGTGGAGCTGATACTGGACGAGCACGGGCGGTGTGCCGGAGCTTTACTTTACAACCTTGAGACTGAGGAGTATTTCATCGTCAGGGCTAAATCCACAATACTGGCTACCGGCGGCTGCGGACGTCTCCACACCCAGGGATTTATGACCACCAACCATTACGGAGCAACTGCCGACGGCGTGGTGCTTGGCTACCGGGCCGGGGTGGAAATTTGTTTTTTGCACACCGTTCAGTACCATCCTACCGGTGTAGTTTACCCGGAGCAGGCAGAAGGACTTCTTATTACCGAAAAATTCAGGGGAGCCGGGGCTAACCTGGTGAACATTGAAGGCATGCAGTTTGTCAATGAGCGGGAGCCGCGGGATGTGGAGTCGGCAGCCTGTATCCAGGAATGCCTGGTGAAAGGGATGGGAGTGCCGACCCCGACTGGAAAACTCGGCATCTGGCTGGACTCGCCGATGATAGACATTTTATCCGGCGAGGGCACCGTTCAGAAGGAGTTTCCCGGTAAATACATAATCTACAAGAGGTATGACATCGATATCTCGAAAGAGCCGATGCTTGTCTACCCCACACTTCATTACCAGAACGGCGGGTTGAAAATAAATCCGGACTGTGAGACCTCCGTGCCCGGCCTTTTCGTTGCCGGTGAGGTATCCGGCGGCGTCCACGGCGAGAACCGCCTGATGGGCAATTCGCTGCTGGACGTGCTCGTTTTCGGACGGATTGCCGGTAAAAACGCCGCCGCCTATGCCGTTGAAAACAGGAAACAGGGAAGACTAACCCTCGACCATGTCACCGCCTACCATAAAGAGCTTGAAGCCGCCGGAATCGATACGGACAGAGTCGCCCCCATGCTCCTGCCCGACTACACAGACCCCCAGGTAAGAAAAAGACAGCTCACCAGCAATTACATAGGGACGTTACGGTAAGAGCAGCAAAGCGGGGGATTTCTGCGGTTGAACGCAGGTCAGAATTATAGGGCAGACCAGACGGTATTATGAAGATTGTCAGCCGCTCGAATGTCATGTGCCGTCAAGATGGTGAGGCCGGGCATGTTTTCCTTCAGTTCGAGTATCTTTGCAGTTGTGTCACGTAGTTGTCGCCTGTCACCTGTGCCGGAAATTGCACCGTGCTCCATAACTCCGGCATCATAGCCGACATCACCTGCCAGAAGGAGAGGGTTTTTATTGCTACCTCTGACCAGCATGGAAAGTGAGCCGGGGGTGTGTCCGGGTGTGGGCAGCAGCACCAGTGAACCGTCTCCCATCAGGTCGAACGATTCAGTAGAAGGCGCCAGCGCCGGGTCATCATTGTGCCGGAATGAAATACGGTTCCACTTCAGTCCTGGAATCTCAATATGTTTTCTCAAAAATCCCCGGCCCGTAGCGTAAGGTTTCAGCATATCCCCCCATTCCTGACTGGAAACCACCAGCTCTGCATGGGCAAGTTCGCGGAGTCCGCCGATATGGTCCTGGTGGAGGTGGGAGATAACTACCTTATTCACATCAGTTATGGAGTTGCCCAGTGTCCTTAACTTCTCAGTCAATGTATCTGCCGGACCGACATCAAACCTCGCCACCCGGCGGTACATAAATCTGATAAATCCACCCGGATAATAATTCGGGTCGGTCACAGACGCCCGGTCCTGGCCTGTATCGAATAATACCAGTCCGCTGGAATGGTAAATAACATAGACGTTTATCGGGCGCGGTACCCATCTCCGGGAAGTCAGCAGCCACCAGAAGAAGGGTTTGCGGGTTCCAGATATTTGCTCAGGATGTAAATACACGTTGCCCGTAGAAACCACATTAACGGCTTTAACAGTGCCGCTGTTTATGTCAGCACACATACCAATAACTTACCATAATAAGCCGGATAATACAAAACGTGGCCAATTTGAAAATGAAACCCGGTCAGTTAACCGGAATCGATACTGACCGGGCAGCCCTGATGCTCCTGCCCGATGACACGGATCCCCGGGGCAGAAAACGCCAGCTCACCAGCAATTATGTGGGGACGCTGCGGTAGTTCCTGCTCAATTATTCAAATGATAGCCTGAGTTCCTTGATTTTAGTAAGGTCTAATTTCATATATTACATTGGTATCCTGTTACAAGGTTGGTGTTATAATATCATTAACAATTTCTTTAAAATAGGATTGAATTAATTCAGTGACAGAACTTGATAGTAAAGAAGAAATAAGACAATGGTGGAGAATCTACTTACTTGAGTATGAACTAGCTAAGTATTACCATTATCCTTATCTACTTTACAGTGGTTCCACCCAACGCAATCCATTACTAGACCAATTATTACCTTCTTTACTCGTTATTAGAGTTGTTTCAATACTAAACGGCGTTCTAGAATTTGAACTTGATTCAAGAGGTATTACCTTACCCCAAGGAAAATACAAAGACAATCTTAAAGGGCGTATAGAGATCTTAGGTGATACCGGAGTTATATCTGATGCCTATGTTTTACACCGTCTTCGTGTTCGAAGAAATGAATTAGCCCACGATTTGTCCAAACCTGCTACTTGGGAAGAGTTGTCTGAAACTGTTAACGTTGTTGAAGCTACTCTACAAGAACTGGGCTATGTCGGATCTCGCCCAAAACTAGAATATTTTGGAGAAAGAAGTGCTTTGTCAGATTCTCCTGATCCAAATATTCGATGGACCAGAGAATTTAAAGTAGGAATAAAGGAAAATGATAAGATAGCACTTGAGTGGTCTTGGACTCAAAATTTTCTTAAAGATAATACTTAGATATTCAACATTCTTGAGACTGTTAATGATTTTACATAGGAAAAAATCTCTTGTATACATTAATAAGAGATGTCACACACCGTGTCTGATGTGGCGTAGTATTCTGAAGTAGATATTACATTTACTGTCCCTGACTGGTTAAAAAACCTTTTCTAGAGTTTAAAACTCTCTTTCTGGCCGGCGTATTTTTCTCTGAGTTTTGGTTTTTCTATCTTGCCGGTGGGGCTGCGGGGTACCTTATCGAAGAACAGGCGGCGCGGGCGTTTATAGCGGGGCAAATTCTGCTCGCAGAACTTATTTACCTCTGCTTCGGTCAGGGTCGTGCCGGGAGCGGGGTCGATTACGGCGGCGGCTACCTCGCCGAGTCTCTCGTCCGGAATGCCGATTACTCCCACGTCGTAAACACCGGGAAGGCCGCGCAGCACCTCCTCAACCTCCACCGGGTAAATATTCTCGCCGCCGGTGATAACCACATCCTTTTTTCTATCGACAAGGTAGATGAATCCCTCTTCATCCGTCTTCGCCATATCGCCGGTGTACAGCCAGCCGTCTTTTATTGTTTCCGCCGTCTTTTCCGGGTTTTTATAGTACTCCTTCATTACTCCGGGGCCTTTCACGATAAGCTCGCCGACCTCTCCCTGAGCAACGTCTTCTCCAGTTTCGCTGACGATTCGGGTTTCCCAGCCATATCCCGCTTTGCCGATGGCTCCCACCTTGTGCTCGTTCTCAATACCTAGGTGGACGCAGCCCGGTCCGGTGGACTCACTCAAGCCGTAGGTTGTGTCATACTGCATATCCGGGAAATATTCCTTCCAGCGCCTGACCACGCTGGGGGGAATCGGCTGGGCACCCATGTGCAGTAAACGCCAGCAGCTAAGGTCGTAGTCCCCTATCTTCAGTTCTCCCCTATCCAGCGCTCCTAGTATGTCCTGTGCCCAGGGCACCAGCATAAATACCGAAGTCCCTCTCTCATTGTGGACGGTGTCGAAGACATTCTTCGGGCTCATCTCGGTCAGTATCGTCGCCCGGCTGCCCACAATCAGGCTGCCGTACCAGTGCATCTTGGTGCCGGCGTGGTAGAGCGGGGGGATGAGGATAAAGTTGTCTTCCCGGGTCAGGTAATGGCCGTGGTTTTCAGTTATCGCCGCAGACTCCATATTCCGGTGGGTGAGGAGTATCGGCTTCGGCGCTCCGGTAGTGCCGGAGGTAAAGTAAAGTCCGCAGGCATCTTCGTCGTGTATCGGGACTGCCGGTGGTTCGGCGGATGATTTTTCAATTAAATCTTCGATGTTTTCCATACCTGCCGGCACATTCTGCCCGGCGAAGATGTAGTCCTTCACCGTATCCAGCTTTGACTTGCTGGCGGCAACTCTTTCTGTGAACTCCTCACCGAGGACAATTGCCTTCGCTTCGGCAATGGCGGCGCAGTATTCAAGGTCTTTATTTGTGAACCTGAAATTGAGCGGTACCGCCCAGGCTCCGGTCCTGATAATGCCGAAATATGCCTCAAGCCAGGTAATCGAGTTCATCATCCAGTGAAGGACCTTATCGCCTTTCCTGATGCCCCTGGCGATAAGGGCATTGGCTATCCGGTTAGCCCGGTCATCGAATTCCTTCCAGGATATCTCTTTTCTTACGCCCTCGCCGGGTCTAAGTTCGGTCAGCGCGGTATCATCGGGATAGAGTCTGGCATTTTGAGCCAGCATTTCCGCCACGTTCATTGTCTTGCTTCTAATCCTTCCTTAAAACAGAGGCGATACTTTCAGGGTATCACGACTCCGCCAGTTTCCTGGCAGCCTTATCTCTTGAACTCCGGGCTGTTACTTCGAGTGTTGCTATCTTGAGCGCCTGCTTTGGACACCACTCGATGCACTTCGGCTGAGAGCGCTCTTCGCAGAGGTCGCAGAGAACCACCGACTTCACCGGGTGGTTTGGAACTATGGCGCCGAAGTCGCAAGCTTCAATGCACCAGCCGCATCCAGTACAGCGGAGCTTATCAATGCGAATCACGTTGTTTGCCTCATCCATGGTCAGGGCTTCACGGGGACAGGCTTCAATACAGGGGGTATCCTCGCAGAAACGGCAGGCTATGCTCATTGCTGTCTTCTCATTGACCACCGCCAGGTGAATACGTGACAGTTCTGGCTGGAATATTCCTTCTTTTTCCGCCGAGCAAACCATCTCACAGATACCGCAGCCCGTACAGAGTTCCGGGTCACAGGTTATATACTTGCGTTCCATATTTTAATCCTTTCGCCGGGGCAATCGAATCATTCAGTTCCAGTGCCCGCAGTTTTTCCTGAGGAATGAGTCCTTCAACTGTCCAGCCCCGGGCTCTATAGTAATCGTCAATCATAATACTGAGTTCTTCCCGCATTACAACCGTGCCTTTGCCCTCGCCGGATGTCAGCGGGTCGGTAAAAAGGCGGGGCGGCAGCCAGTCGTCATCCTTTTTCCATCCTTCCCGGATATTGAAGGCTTTCTTGATATTGTTTATCCGCTCCCCGGCGGCCGCAAGCTCTGAAGCAGTCAATTCAAGTCCCGTAACCTGTGAGTAAAGATAAGATGCCTCTTGATAAAAATCACCGAAGCACCGGCGGATAAACTTGCAGACAATCAGGGAGTCCAGCACGGCAGCAAAGTCCTCCCGTTCTTTCACCATCACGCCTCTTCCCTGTCCGCCTTTAAACCTGTCCGCCTCGACTGACATGTCCACCTCATAGGCGGGAGCGCGGTTGTGACAGGCGCCTCTGAGGCCGATGGCGTAGGCCAGTGCCATTGTCTTCATTGCTCTCGGGTCATAGCCGGGGAACTCAAGGCCCTTGGAGTGCATTGCCCACCGCTCCGAGTCCTGTTTGAGCTTCTGTGAAGCCAGCCTAGCTCCCTCGGCAAGCAGGTCTCCGATTCCACTGCGGTTGCCGATTTTTCCTATAACCTCGACAAGCGCCTCATGATTGCCGAAGGTGAGTTCGAGCCCTTCTGTGTCCTCTTTTGTCAACAGCCCTTTCTCGAAGCATTCCATAGCCCAGGCAATGCAGCCGCCGGTGCTGATGGTATCCACGCCGTAGCGGTCGCAAAGCTCCGCTGCCTTCAGTATACCCGGTACGCTATCCACGCCGCAGAGAGGTCCCAGAGCGTAGAGGGACTCATAGTCAATCTCCCACTGCGCTCCTTTATATTCCCCGTCCGCCGCGGTGTAGATGTGACCGCAGGCAACCGGACAGGAGGCGCAGGACATTACTTTGGTGAGATGATGTTCGGCAAGGGTCTCTCCGCTTATATTTTCCGCTTTATCGAAGCTCGACTGCTGAAAATTGCGTGTCGGCATGGCGGACAGGGCATTCAGCATTAATATGTTGCCCGGTGTACCAAGAGTCCGGTATTTCTCTGTTGCCTGTCCCTGGGTTTTCTGAATCAAATCGAAGCTTATTTTCTCGACTTCCTCCAAGTTCTTTACCTGGACCGGCAGTGTGCCGCGCAGGGCGATTGCTTTGAGCTTCTTCGAGCCCATCACCGCTCCGGTGCCGGTTCTTCCCGCCTGCCGGTTGATATCATTGGTTATGCAGGCGTACCTCACCAGGTTCTCCCCGGCGGGACCGATTGAGGCGACTCTCACCCGGCTGTCACCTATCTCACTGCGGATGAGGTTCTCGGTCTCCGGGCTTCCTTTTCCCCAGAGGTGTTCCGCCTTCTTGAAGTGGACAATCTCATTGTCTATGAAAAGGTATATTGGCGATGATGCCGCTCCCGTCACAACCAGCACATCGAATCCGGTCCTTTTCAGCGCCAGAGACCAGTAACTTGAAGAAATGGAATCGCCAATCAGGCCGGTGAGCGGCGACTTGGTAGCTACGGCGTGCTTGCTCGAGGCCGGTATGACGGTACCACCCAGGCTGCTGGTAGCGAAAACAAGCGGATTCTCCGGGTAAAACGCATCGATTCCGGCCGGTAAATACTCATAGAGCAGTCGAGCTGCCAGCCCGACTCCTCCGAGGTAGCCTTTTAACAGCGATTCGCTGAGTTCCTCGACCCTGGTTTCCTGAGTAGCCAGGTCGATTATCAGGATTTTCCCGTGGTATGAATACAAATCAGCCTCCTTGCCAGATGAGCACCTGCAGAATCTGTTACGCTAGGTTAGTGATTATTTCCTCGTTCCTTTCGCTTTTCTCATTGATACTGTCACGGTGGCTCCGCGATTGAACGCTTCGAGACTGGACTCAACGAATCCTGGCGGCACCCGGTGCCGGATATCTTCTGTCCAGGCTTCCGGTTCAAGTTCAAGAAATACCGATAAAGAGCCCAGCATCACCATGTTCAGTGCTCGCGGATTACCCACTTCAAGGCAAATACCTGTTGCCGGGATTGAGTATATCTCATCCGTGTAGGCACTGAGGATTTCTATTATTTCCTCCCGGTCCGGATACGGTATGGTGCCGCCGATTACCGAGGCGGGGATGAGAGTGGCGTCAGCCAACAGGACTACTCCGCCCGGCTTCAGGTAAGCTGCCCAGCGTGCTGCCTCAAGCTGTTCGAATCCCAGCAGGAAATGGGCATCTCCCTTCTTTATCATCGGAGAAAATATGCGCTGCCCCCAGCGCACATGACTCACCACGCTCCCGCCGCGCTGTGCCATACCAATTGAATCAGACTTCTTAACGTCGTACCCATTGTTCATGCCGATTTCACCCATTGCGTCACTGGCAAGAATTACTCCCTGACCGCCGACACCTGCCATCAGTATGTTGAAGTCCTTCATGCTTTGCCCTCCGCAATAGCCTCATGAGGGCAGACCTGAAGGCAGATGTTGCATCCGGCACCAACGCACTGACCAGCATCTATAAAGGCTTTATCATCCGCCAGGGATATGGCGGGGCAGCCGATACGCAGACAAGCATAGCAGCTATCACATTTCTCGGCATCTACCACGAGCGGCGTCCCCGAAGACCTTACATTCAGGGGGCAATCGCCCCTTGCTATTATTACCGAAGGCTTATCCGTCTCCAGGCAGCGCCTGATTGCCGACTCAATAGCCGCCATGTCGAAAGCACTTACAACCGTGACGTCTTTAACGCCGGTTCCTTTCACAAGTTCCTCGATTTTCACTCTGTTGGTTTGAGTCCCTCTCGCCGAGATACCTGAGCCGGGATGACCCTGGTGACCGGTCATTCCTGTCGTCTCATTATCAAGGATGATAACGGTGGTTTTCCCTTTATTGTAGACCACATCGATCAGTCCCGTTACTCCGGCGTGTATAAACGTGGAGTCACCAATCAGGGCGACGATTTTATTCGGCACCCCGGCTTTTTCCAGTCCCAGCGCCTGCCCGATGCTGCCGCCCATGCTGGTGGTGGTATCAAAAGCGAGGAGAGGGGCGTACACACCCAGATTATAGCAGCCGATATCCCCGGTAACTATGATGCCGCTTTTCTTCAACTGCCCCGGGACTTCTCTTTCCTGCGGCAGTTCTCCGGTGAGCAGGGGACTGTAATAGCCGAGTTTCCTTAAGACGAATTCGGTAGCGGTATGCGGACAGCCGGCACAGAGTAAAGGGGGGCGCTCCGGTAATTCCGGCTGCGGTGCTTCTGGTCTGGTTGAGGACTTCCGGGGAGCCGGCAGAATACCTGTCCGTACTGCACCGGCCTCGACTATCTCCGGATTAAGCTCACCGTATACGGGAATAAACTCCTTGCCGATGACAGGAATACCGAGCAGCCGTACCGCGTCTTCAAGGAAAGGGTCCAGCTCTTCAATGACAATCAGTCTTTCTACTTCCCCGGCGAACCGGCGGATAAGATTTGCCGGAACGGGGTAGGTAGTTACCACCTTGAGGTGAGAAGCATCCTTGAAGACCTCTCTGGCGTATTGGTAGGCTACGCCGCTGGAGATAACACCGAGCTTGCGGTCGGCAATTACCATTTCGTTCAGAGGAAAGTCCTCCACCCAGGCGCTAAGCTTGACTATGCGTTCCTCCATAATCGGGCGTCTGAGTCGGGAGTAGGTTGGCGTCATCACGTACTTGGCGGCGGAGCGGTTGAATACCGGCTGCTTTTCACCGGATTTCCGTTCCCCATCTACCTCCACGACTGTTTTGCAGTGGGATATGCGGGTTGTTGAGCGGAAAAGCACCGGAGTATCGAATTCCTCGCTGATATCGAAAGCCCGTTTCATAAGTTCATAGGCTTCCTGGCTGTCGGTGGGTTCGAGCATCGGGACCCTGGCGAATTTAGCGAAAGTGCGGTTGTCCTGTTCACCCTGCGAACTGTGCATTCCGGGGTCATCGCAGGAGACAACTACCAGTCCGCCGGCGATGCCCGTCATTGCCACGGCCATAAAAGCGTCACTGGCGACATTCAGCCCCACATGCTTCATTGATGCCATGGCACGAATTCCGCCGTAGGCGGCCCCCATCGCCACGTCCAGTGCTACTTTTTCGTTTGTCGACCACTCGACGTACAGCCCCTCCATGAGGGCGAGGTTCTCCATTATCTCACTGCTGGGGGTCCCGGGATAAGATGTGGCAACGCCAACACCGGCGTGGTATGCGCCCAGTGCTATCGCTTCATTGCCTGATAATAACTGCTTCAAGTTATGCTGTACTCCTCATGTTGTCCGGTGGGGAACTGTGCTGTTTCAGTAGTTTTTTAATAGATAAGCCCTGAAAAAATGTTACACTGTGAATTCGATTCAAGTCAACTCAACTGCCTGTTTCCACCTTTATGTGCAGTCTAGCTAAGGTACTGTTTATCTGGTTTGTGTTTTTTACCTCACCCCTGCCCCCTCTCCAGCCGGAACCATCGCAGATAAATGAAGTGCTCTCCTGGCTGGGAGAGAGATTGTTGACGGGGGTACTCCTCTTTAGTTTTCTCAAGGACAGAGGGCGGGAATAGATAAGACAAAAAAAGAGCGTTTCATTCAACAGAAACCAGGCAATACGATTCTTCTCAATCTTAGTTGGAGACCCTTCGACAGGCTCAGGGTGAGTGGGAATGAATGCCGCTCAGGGTGAGTGGGAATGAATGCCGCTCATGGTGAGCAGCTAGCCTGTCCTGAGCGAAGCCGAAGGGAACCATAGCGGCGAAAGAAATATAGATAATCATTGTTGCCTGTGCAACCATGATTAAGTAAAAGCGGCAATACAATCCGATTGACAAGAAGTGATTAGAGGCTTTATTATTTGGCACAATCGTTTTGAAAGCATTTTATAAAACAATAACGGGAGGTAACTGTGACAAGCACGGAAAAAGTAAAGAACTGGGCTGATTTATCCTGGGAAGAAAAACGCGAGGAAAGGTTCAAGCGGTGGCTTTCTCCGAAGAACGTTGAGTTCAATAGTCCGGAAGCAGAGAAGCTATACAAGGAAAGAGTGACTAGGTTCATCAAGGCAATCAAGATGGAGGAACCGGACAGAGTTCCGGTGATGCTGCCCACCGGTACATTCCCGGCTTATTACGCAGGGGCGGACTTCCGGACGATTATGTATGACTATGACGTAATGCGTCAGGCCTGGATAAAGTTCATGGATGATTTCGGGGACATGGACACCTTCAGCGCCCCCGGCCTGATACCATCGGGGAAAATAGCGGAGGCTCTTGATTCAAGAGTCACTCTTTTACCCGGCATCGGACTCTCTGATGACGCAACCACCAACCAGACTGTCGAGGGGGAATATATGTACGCCGACGAGTACGACCGGCAGATGCTGGACCCTTCCGACTATTATGTAAGAGTACAATTGCCCCGCACCACCGGACTATTCGAGTCCTTCAAGAATCTGCCGCCCCTGTACTCAATCCGGGGCGCAGCATGGGTCGGCATCATGACCGACCCCGCAATACGCAAGACCTTCCAGACCCTTATCGACCTGGTGGATGAACATGAGAAGCATCAGGCTGCCTACAACGAGCTTTCCGAACTGGTACTTTCCCGCGGGTACCCTTCTCTGCGTAGCGGCGGTCCCATGACCGGGGCACCCTTTGATTACTTTGCCGACCTGCTCCGTGGTACCCGGGGTATTATTATGGACATATACCGCCAGCCGGAAAAACTGCATGAGGCAATGGAGCACCGGTTGAACCTGCTGATTGAGACAGCAGTCAAGGACTTCCCGATGACAGCCTGCCCGGTTTGTATGATGCCCCTGCATAAGGGTGACGATATGTTTATGTCTGACGAACAGTTCGAAACATTTTACTGGCCTTATCTGCGGAGGCTGTTCATGGTAATGATTGAAGAAGGACTGGTACCGATGCCATTTGCCGAAGGTATCTATACCAGCCGCCTGAAGTTGATTGCGGACACGCCAAAGAGCAGCGTCGTCTGGTACTTCGACCAGACAGATATGGCGGAGGCTAAAAGGATACTGGGTAATGTCTGCTGTATCGTCGGCAATGTACCCACGGCAATTGTAATGACAAGTCCGGTGGAGCTGGTAAAGGAAACCTGCCGCCAGCTCATCGAGACATGTGCCCCCGGCGGTGGCTATATCCTTTCCGGCGGTGCCAGCATTAACACGGGAAATATTGAAAACCTGAAGGCAATGATGGAATCCGCCTACGAGTACGGAGTCTATTAGAAATACTCCGGTTCCAGGAAAATGACCGGAAGGGCTGAAGGAGGACTGATGTGAAATACCGTACACTTGGCAGGACGGGACTCGAAGTCTCTGAAATCGGTTTCGGCTGTGGAAACGTGGGAGGCTTGATGATTCGCGGCAGTCATCAGGAACAGGTTGAAGCGGTCAGTCGCGCCCTGGAGCTTGGCATCAACTACTTCGATACCGCTCCGCTTTACGGCAACGGTCAATCGGAAACAAACTTGGGAACGGTGCTGGCGCAACTCAAGCCCGATGTAGAGGTTGCCACCAAATTCAGTATCAACAGTGAAGATTTAGGAGACATCAGAGGCGCTATAGAGTCTTCACTGGAGACCAGCCTGAATCGCCTCAGGCTCGATTCCGTTGACGTGCTGCAACTTCATACACCGGTCTCACTGGAACGCAGGGCGGATGACCGCCGGTGGAGTGTGACTGTCAATGATGTGCTGGGCAGTAACGGCATTGCCGATGCTTTGGACTCAGTACGTTCACAGGGACTGGTTCGCTTTACCGGCTTCACCGGTCTCGGCGATACCGAAGCCTTACACAGGGTAATTGAAAGCGGGCGTTTCGATGTTGTGCAGTCCTATTACAACCTGCTCAATCCCAGCGCCGGAATAGCCGCACCACCCGGATTCACTGACTACAACTTCCGCCAGTTGATTGACCGGGCAATGGACCGGAACATGGGCGTTGTGGTTATCAGAGTCATGGCCGGGGGCGCTCTGGGAGGAGAGGTGGCACGCACCGGACACGCCGCACCGACAATCGGCGGGGCAATCGCCGGAGGAGCAGATTACCGGGAGGATGATGCGCGGGCAAAGGAGCTCGATTTTCTGCTCTCGGGTGATATACTCAGTCTGCCTCAGGCCGCGGTCAGGTTTGCCCTGATGCATAAAGGCGTCTCAACGGTGCTTGTCGGCTACTCGAATATACAGCAGATAGAAGAAGCTGCCGGTTGCTCCGGCAAAGCCCCGATACCCGAGCCGGCAATGGAAAAGCTGGCTGAACTCTGGGCAACCGATTTTAATATGTAGAAGATTTAGACTTATAAAACGGATTGAGATATCATAGTGGACAGCTGTTAAACGGAGGTGTATTTGATGACGGTAAAGGTAGCAGGGATTTTAAGCCCGGGTGACATGGGGCACGCGGTAGGTCGTGTCCTTGTCGACAACGGCATGAAGGTTATTACCTGCCTTGAAGGAAGAAGCGAACGCACTGCCGGACTTGCCAGGCAGGCCGGTATCACCTCGGTGCCGACATACGGACAGCTTGTCAGGGATGCCGATATGATTCTCTCCATCCTGGTGCCCGCCGAGGCAAAAAACGCCGCCACACTGGTAGCGAGTGCCCTGAAGGAGACCGGAGAGAAGATTGTTTACGCCGACTGCAATGCTATCGCTCCGATGACGGTGAAAGAAATCGGAGAAATAATCACCGGAGCCGGAAGCTGGTTCGTCGATGCCGGAATAATCGGCGGGCCGCCGGGTCCCGGCGTATGGAATAGAATCTACGCATCCGGAGCCGATGCCGGAGAATTCGCCGAACTGAGTAATTACGGGCTGGATGTGCGGGTGGTGGGAAAGGAAATCGGGCAGGCATCTGGACTGAAAATGGTATATGCCGCCCTGACCAAGGGGACTTCCGCTCTCTCCATCGAACTGCTTGTCGCCGCACAGAGGATGGGACTGTACGACGCCCTGATAGACGAATGGAAACTCAGTCAGGCGGACAGGTACGAATCGTTAAAGCGGTCGTTACAGAGTGTCCCCAGCAAATCGAGACGCTGGGTCGGAGAGATGGAGGAGATAGCTAGGACTTTCGGCAGTCTCGGACTGACCCCCAAAATCCTCGAAGGCGCCGCCGACCTATACCGGTTCGTCGGCAGCAATCCGATTTCGGACGAAACACCAGAAACAATCGATAGAAACCGGACTCTGGAACAGCTAATCCGGATACTGGCAGAAGACAGGGATTAACGTAGCGGCAACTAACTTTCAATCAGCCGGTTAGTGTATTCTACTGTTACAATTGTTAGGCCAAGATGATAGAGCAGGCTATACGGTATGAGATACTACATTGGCACATCAGGCTGGCATTATGATCATTGGCGGGAAGAATTCTACCCCAAAGGTATGGCCAAATCGAGATGGCTTGAGTTCTATTCTGGGCACTTTTCTACCGTAGAGCTCAATAATAGCTTCTATCACCTACCTTCTGAGAAAGCTTTTATCAACTGGAAGAATTCCTCACCCCCGGAATTCGTGTTTTCGGTAAAGGTCAGCCGATTCATTACCCACATAAAGAGACTTAGAGATACTGCTGAACCTGTTGCCAATTTTATATCTCGGGCCCGTCTTCTCGAGGGGAAACTAGGACCTCTCCTTTATCAACTCCCCCAGAGCATGAAGCTTGATTACCAAACGCTTGAGGAATTTTTAAAGATACTTCCCAAGGACGCCTGTCACGTTTTTGAGTTCCGCCATAATTCATGGTTCGAGGACGGGATTTTTCAGCTCTTAAGTCGCTACAATGCCGGCTTCTGTATCTACGATATGCCGGGCTTCCGCACACCAGTGGTAGCTACATCTGATTTCGTCTATATGCGCTTTCATGGGAGCCAGCGGCTTTACGGTGGTTGCTACTCTGATGAGGAACTGGAGGATTGGGCTCAGAAAATTATGGTGCTGAAGACCGGAGTAGTTTATGCCTATTTTAATAATGATATCGAGGGATTTGCTATCAGGAACGCATTAACATTCAGACATTTGATTGAGGTACTCTCAGCTAAGATTAGATAGTAAGCACTGGTTTTCTTGGCCTTGAAGGCGCCGCTGACCTCTACCGCTTCGTCGGCAGTAATCCGGTGTCCGATGAGACGCCGGAAACAATCGATAGAAACCGGACACTTGAACGGCTTATCCGGATATTGGCGGGAGGCGGGGATTAATGCAGCAGCAACTAATTCTTAATCAGAGGGTCGCAGGTTCGAGATCTGCATGGCCTACCAACAGCTTACAAAAATATAGCATAAGTTAGCTGAAAGTAGTCTTTTTAAAATAATTCCTTTGAGATTAGTATTAAAACCGGCTGTCAATAATTCTGCTTCCTTTATAAATCGCTTTGGGCCGTTGATAGCTTACACTTCCTGTTTGGGCCATTTCCATGCGAACCAAGCGATAAAAAATGCAACCACAAGCCCTGCGATTGTCACCAGCCAGAGAGCCACGGATACTGCATCTCCCCGGATAGCGGGGACAAGTATTTCGCAGATAATAAAAAAGAGCACAAACAATATTCCGAGGACGAAATTCAGCCAGCGATTCGGTGAATCCTTCAGGGTCAGGCATAATACTGCCATTACCAGAGGAACCAACCAAAAGAGGGCATAACCTACCATCATCGCCTCGCTCTCACCGGCCATCATTTCCTCTATTTCACCGGGCATCATAAACCCCAAGACCATCGCCGCAGACATACCTACAGCCATAAAGATCCAAAGGACTGAAAGCCTCGCCTTCCATCTCAGTAGTTCCATAATTTGCTCCTCCTCGAACTTATTTGGTTAAGCCAAACCCAAAAGGGCACCAGTTACACCGTCTGGTAGTCGCTAATCAATCTGGATTATTCTCTTACCTTAATCATGGGCCATAGCTTCCAGAGAGCGGGCACGGAAAGCACTATGAATACCACAGATAATACACTGAATCCGCCACCGCCAACAAGCATGTTTATTATATCGAGTATATAGGTGAATAATACGAGTAAGAAGGCGCATATCAGCATCCCCAATTCACGTTTGAGTATGGCAACGGCCATTACCAAGGCGGTTGCTAGTTTACGCGAAAGATACATACCAAGCGGACCGGCGAGAGGAAGTGCTGCAGCGTCAAACTCTGAGAATTGGAAAGTTGGATCAATATATCCCATTGTTGACGAGGCAAGAGGAAGAAGAACAAAAAGGCCAGCTATTACTAAGACCCAAACGGGAATCTTTTTCATGGCAGCCTCCTATAATCTCCATTATTGAAACACAGGTTATCACAAACTATAGCACATCTGGAGAATAGTGAATATATGACGGTAAAAACAATCTTTTTATTCCAAATGAAACAAAATGGACGTTCGTTCAAAATGGCTCAATTAGAAAGAAAACTTTGGTAGTTAGCTTATACTGAGACTAAACGCCAGCTCAAAAGTTCTGTCCTTTTTCCATTATTTCCTACTAGCCAAATCATCAGAATTTGCTAACATTTTTGCTAACGAACTTTTCACCACTAGAAATGATAAGGTGGTACCAAACAGTACCACCTAAAGCTAAATCACAAATAATAAAGTATTAAGAATTACTTGTCTTTACGCTCAGGTACAAACCTCTTGTATCTCTTAATCAGCCTTTTCTTTCCTTCTCCGAGCGAACTTCTGGATGACCCGGCTGCCTCTGTCTATTCCGGAGTGGGTCATTGCCACTTCACCCACGTAAATGTCGCCGTGTGAATCGACGGCTATGGCGTGAGGGGCAATGAACAGGTCCGTCTCATGGTCTTCATCTTCGTTTCCCCAGCGGGTGAGGACCTGACCGTCAATCGTAAACAGGCTCACTCTTGGACCGACTCCCGAAACGTGACCAAGCTCGGGAACATAGACCACATCTTCATCATCGATAAAGACATCGGTAGGGCGGGCGATTTCCTTCCACTGCGTCAGGAACTTGCCCCCGGCATTGAATATCTGAATCCGGCTGTTTTCTCTATCTGCCACCCAGACCCGGTCCTGCTTATCCACCCAGATATTGTGCGGAAGCCTGAACTCACTCTCACCAGTGCCGGGCTCTCCCCAGGAAAAACGCAGCCTGCCATCAGGACTGAAGCAGTGCACCCTGGCGTTACCGTAGCCATCGCAGATGTAGATATCCCCGGAAGAAGAAAAGGCGATACCGGTCGGGCGGTTGAATGGCGGTCCGCCGCGTTTTATCGTCTCCAGGCTGGCATAAAAGTCCGGCTGGTCAACATATCCGGTATCGGACGGTTTATCCTTTGTTCCAAGCGTCATCAATAGCTCACCCTGAAGAGTGAACTTGGAAACCGTGTGATTGCCGTCATCGGCACAGTAGATTGCTCCGTCAGCGCTTATCCTGGCACCATGAGGGCGGGCAAAGTAACCTTCACCCCAGCTCCCTGCAAAATAGCCGTTTCTCTCGAACACCATCACCGGATGAACGCTCCGGTTAAACACGTACACCCTGTCATCCTTATCAATGGCAATTCCGCCGATATCAAGGAACGACCAGCCTTCAGGCAACTTCGCCCAGCCGTCAACAAGTTCGTACCTGTATTCATCACTACCGAACAACATCTGTTTTCTCCTTTATTAGTAATTATTAGAAGTAATATGCTTTTATATAGGTTTTATTTGCTTTTAGTTGGTGTCCTTTTTATAATTCGCCTGAGATGTCTAA
>CAYVOV010000004.1:0-74179 GCA_964453525.1 uncultured Dehalococcoidales bacterium
TGCCCAGGTTTGATAAGAATCTCGCAATGAAGTACAGCGTACCACTGGTAGAGGCTGCAAAAAAAATCAGTATGCGGCTAGGCTCAAATTTCTAGCTCCGGATATATCAGATTACTTAGTATCAGATTATTCTCCAGCATCTCTCGATGTCTTCAAGAGAAAGCGGCACTGCTATCACTATTATTGCACCAGCATACCGGATATAATCCAATATTTCTGCGCTGTTAAAGCAGGAATACAGGTACTATTCGTTATTGACAAAAATTGATGCTATATGCAACAATGTTGCGTATATTTTTAACCTCCGAAGGAATCCCGGACAAGTTTTTCAGAAGTTGCGCTAATATGACGCCCCATGAACGTAACCAAAGATAGTAAACAGTTAAGGGAATGATATGGAGGAGCGTGTTATTCGGTCTAACTGTGGGATGTGCCATGCCGGGTGTGGCATACTTGCTCACGTCAAAGATGGGGAAATTATCAGGGTTGAAGGAGACCCTGATTGTCCAAACAATAGAGGGGCCCTCTGTGCCATGGGTCTGGCTGCTAAACAGCTGGTATATCATCCAGACCGCCTGAAATATCCTATGAAGAGGCTTGGTGAGAGAGGAGAGGGAAAGTGGCATCGAATATCATGGGATGAAGCTCTGGATACTATATCAGCGAAGATAAAGGAAATTAGAGAAAAAGATGGTCCGTTAGCTGTAGCCATCGGCTGCGGTACAGCCAGACCACTTTTTCCCTGGGTCAGACGTTTTGCCAATGCCTGGGGCACTCCGAACCGACTCGGCTATCCACATAACTGTTATTCGCCCTTCGTAGGAATGGGACAGGTCGTCTACGGTGCTGACCTCCGCTACGACTTTACAGCCGCAAATTGTGCTGTGATCTGGGGTTTTAGCCCGACTCAGTCACGGGCAAGTCGGGATGGTAGGCAATTTATTGACAGTTTCAAAAGAGGATGCAAGGTAATCAGTATCGACCCCTTGCTGACACCGGTTTCGGCCAGGAGTGACATATGGCTGCAGGTCAGGCCGGGCACTGACTGTGCCATCGCCCTGGCATGGACGAATGTTATTATCAAAGAAGGGCTCTACGATAAAGAATTTGTGCAGAAGTGGATCTATGGCTTTGATAAATTAGCAGAGCATGTTAAAGACTTCACACCCGAGTGGGCAGAGAAGATTACCTGGGTTCCTGCAGAAAAGATACGGCAAGCCGCCCGGATGTATGCCACAACCAAGCCGGCCACTATTGCTTATGGGGTAGCTACTTGTTTCGGAACGAACACGACCAACACTGCGCATATTATTTTCACGCTACCAGCGATTACGGGCAACATTGATGTTGCTGGCGGCAACCCATTCTGGGACCGCCCATATCCACGGGACCATGTACGAAAAATGCAAGGGTTTGATTTGATACCCAAGGAGGTATGGGAGAACTCGGTAGGTGGTTTTCCTCTCCTGGCAAAAGCACACCCAGCTCCGGGACATGCCGGATGGCAAGCAGTACTTACCGGGAAGCCATATCCAATTAAAGCAGTGCTTTTCCACGCTACCAACCCCCTTGTTGACCATGAAAATCCCAGAGGACATGTCTACAAGGCACTTGAGAGACTGGAATTCATCTCTGCGATGGACCATTTTATGACTCCAACGGCTGAGATGGCTGATATAGTCTTACCTGCCTCCACTACCTTTGAGAGGGATGACGTACGCTATATCGATTTGTATGACGGCAATGGTAATGGCACATTTGCAGCACCCAAGGTGATAGAGCCATTGTGGGAGTCCAGAGACGATATAGAAGTTTTCATTGAAATCCTGAAAAGGACCGGGCTCAGTTATGGGTTTAGTAGTGTGAGAGAAATGATGGAAGAGGTAATGAAGCCATTGGGCATGACTTATGAGGAGTTTGTCGAAAAAGGATGGATTTTCGTCCCTCAAAGGTGGAAGAAATATAAGCAAGGGCTATTACGCGCTGACGGGAAGCCGGGATTCAACACCCCTTCGGGAAAAGTCGAAGTTTATTCACAGGAACTGGAGGAGCTGGGGCTCGACCCCTTGCCCGTTCATAAGGAACTGCCGGAAAGTCCGATAAACACACCTGACCTCCTGGATACCTATCCTCTGGTCGGCAGCACCGCGCCAAGAAGTTACGCTTATTTTCATTCTCAATACCGCCAGATACCCTGGCTTCGTAAGATTCACCCGGAGCCAACAGTAACGATTCACCCGCAAACGGCGGAAAAATATGGCATTACGGATGGTGATTGGGTCTGGATAGAATCACCAAGGGGAAGATGTAAACAGAGGGCAAGTCTTAGCCCGGGAGTTGACCCACGGGTGGTTCTTGGTGAGCACGGCTGGTGGTTTCCAGAGAAGCAAGAGCCGGAGCATGGCGTGTTTGAATCGAATCTCAATCTCTTAGTGTCCAGCGAACCGCCTTTTGACCCTGGCTTTGGTTCTACCCCGGCCAGAGGCTATTTGTGCAGAATCTACAAAGCTGAGGAAGCAGGCGATGGCTAAGTTAACTCTTTTAGTTGACCATGATGTTTGTTTTAATTGTCAGGCGTGCGTGGTCGCTTGTATGCAGGAAAACGAACTTACGGATAATTCCTGGATTAATATAGTTACCGTAGGTCCCAGGATGGTGGATGGTAAGCTGGTAGTGGATTATATACCGGTTACCTGTACCCATTGTGCCAATCCATTGTGTGCCGATGCATGTCCCGTGGAAGCGATAACCAAACGCGAGGACGGGGTGGTACTCATTGATGAGAGTTTATGCAATGGCTGCATGGCCTGCATACCAGCCTGCCCCTTTGCTGTGATTCGGTTTAATGATGAAAAAGGTGTCACAGCCAAATGCAATCTATGTATACACAGGATAGAAAAGGGGCTAAAACCAGCTTGTGTTCAGCACTGTCAGGCTGGAGCTATCCTTTTTGGTGACATCAATGAGATAGCTGAGTTAATGACTAAGCAACGGGCGCAGAAAGGGTAGTTATATCGCGTAAAATATTTATGACCTGAGGCCCTAGAAAAAATAACAAAGGAGTTGTTGCGACTATGAACGGCACTATCGAAGCGAAAATACCAAGCACTTCCATTGGGTTAGGGGTTATTAAGAATATAGGCAACGAGGTACTTAGATTTGATGCCCAGAATGTCCTCGTTATCACTGATAAAGGAATAGTTGCCGCAGGTATCTTGGAATCCCTAAAAACCTCATTGAATCAGGCAAAAATAAACTACGAAATATTTGATGGTTGCTCTCCTGAACCATCCTTCAATCTGATAATGTCATTAGCTGACAAAGTCAAATCCGGAAAATATGATTTATTGGTTGGAGTTGGAGGAGGCAGCAATATGGATGCTACTAAGGCATCCAGTGTTTTTGCCCATAGCGATTTAAGCTTAATGGATTTTATAAAATCACCCCGCGGTACCCGAATTAAGGGCAAAGTGCTTCCTAAAATACTGGCTCCTACCACTGCCGGAACTGGCTCCGAATGGAGTAAAGTTGCCGTCCTTTATGATGAAAATAGATTGGGATATCCGGGCTCTATGGAACAGTATGGAGCTGACAGGGTAATTATCGATCCGGAACTGACAAGGAACTTACCCTCTGGAATTACTGCCAGTACTGGATTCGATGCCCTGACGCATGCAATAGAAGGCTTTACCTGCAAGACTGCAAATTTAATCTCTGATATGTTGGCAAGTTCAGCTATTAGATTGGTCGGGCAATATCTTGTTAGAGCCTATGAAAAAGGCCCGGAGGATATAGAATCTCGATACTACATGTCTCTGGCAGCCTGTATGGGTATGAATGCTGCATCTACCGCAGGAATGGGTTTATGCCATATAATCGGCGAATATGTACAGGCAAAAGCACCTATTTCACACGGCACCTCATTGGCTATTACATTACCGGCAGTTATGGAATTTAATCTAGCCGGTAATCCTCAAAAATTCGCCGATATTGCTGAACTGTTAGGGGAAAATATCTCCGGTCTTTCCAGCGAGGAAGCAGGAGCTAAATCAATTCTCGCCGTTAGAAAACTGATTGATGATGTAGAATTACCGAAAACAATGAGAGAAGTTGGTATAAAAGAGGATGATATTAATGAGATGGCTAAACACTGCTTTGAAACCAATTCAATGATGTTCAAACTGTGGACTATGCGAGATGTGAGTGAATCAGATATCAGTCAAATGTTTCATTCCAGTTTATAAGGCAACTATTCAATATTAAGTTCGAAAAAGAATTGAAGACCATCAAACACAAGGGAGCAAATCATTGGTGAGTTTGAAAAAGTAGACTGCATGTGGGGGCTTGTGAAAGCTATAAGCCAAAATATATTTGGTGAAGTTAAGAAAGACCCAATGATATATATAGGGTTTAAGATAAGGTCTTTTTCGAGATACATTGAAAAGATATTAGGACATACTTTACAGAAAAGCGAAATTGAGTAGCATCTGACACAAAGCGTATTGAAGATATTAACCCACTTCTTAATTGACACTCCTATTATGCAACAATACACTTTACAATACTTGGGTTTATCATCCGCACTCTTAATAAGTTAGAGAGAGGGGGAATAAAAGAAGATGGACGACAAAACAACAATTAAGAGGACAATTTGTACATTTTGTGCCGGAAACTGCGGTGTGCTGGTACACGTTAAAGATGGGCAAATAGTTAAGATAGTGGGAAACCGGGAGCACCCGATCAGCCGTGGCTTTATCTGTGAGAGAATAAAATATGCGATTAATTGGCTGTATCATCCTGACCAGCTTAAATATCCGCTTAAAAGAGCCGGTGAGAAGGGCGAGGGTAAGTGGGAGAGGATAACCTGGGACCAGGCTCTGGATGAAATAGCCGAAAAACTCAGCCAATTAAAAGAGAAGTATGGGCCTGAGACCCTCGCCAGCACTGAGGGCACACTCAGGGGCACCCTTTTCTGGATGCGGTCTCGCTTTCATTATCTGTTTGGTAATCCCCACAATGTTTTTCATCCCGGTACCATCTGCGGATTAAACCGGTATTCTATCGGTCAGGCTATTGCAGGGTGGCGTGTTTGTGACAAAGGCCTTACCCCCAAGTATGCTTCTATTGAAAAAACTAATTGTATAGTGGTCTGGGGCAATAACCCGACGGACTCTATACCGAGGGCGTCAGCCTGGATTACGCAGCAACGGCACCAAAGGCCCTTGCGAATAATTGTTGTTGACCCCCGGGTTACCAAGATTGCTGAAGTAGCCGATATGCATCTGCAACTCAGGCCAGCAACTGATACTGCTCTAGCCCTCGGTTGGGCAAATGTTATTATAAACGAGCAACTGTACGATAAGGATTTTGTCCAGAACTGGACGGTAGGCTTCGATGAGCTGGTCAAACGTGTTCAAGAGTACCCGCCGCAAAGGGTCGCTGACATTACCGGACTGACCGTAGACCAGATAGTACAATCAGCGAGAATGTATGCTAACACCAAACCGGCATGGATTGTGGGTGGTGTGGCTACGGACCAGATAGGTCTGAATGCATGCCGTGTGGAGCAAGCCTGTGCTATCTGTCAGGCACTTACAGGCAACATAGATGTTCTTGGCGCCAGCTTGATGCCCGCGATCGGACCAGGTACGGAAGGTAAAAGGTTCATCCGCGATTCTGAGCTGGAACTCCGCGATGCGCTGCCTGAAGAACAGCGGCTCAAACAACTGGGGGCGGACAGATTTAAATTAATGACCTGGCCCGGGTATGAACTAACCGCGGCGCCACACGAGAAATTCTATGGGGCCCCAGCACCCACAATGCACCGCATGGGAGCCAGTCCGTCTTTACTCTGGCGTGCCATTCTCACTAAAAAGCCTTATCCGATTACTGCCATGATAAGCTGGGAAAGCAACCCCATAATTTGGGCGGGTAACACCAAACTGGTTTATGAAGCTATGAAGAGTCCTAATCTGGAACTCTACGTTGTTAATGAGTACTGGATGACCCCCACCGCTCTTATGGCTGACTATGTACTGCCAATAGCCAGCTGGATGGAAAGGCCTTATATTGATACCATGGAGGATTTTGCCGATTTCGCCCTTGGTGGCGAAAGAGCAATCGAGCCACTGGGAGAGCGGAAAGAGGACTATTATTTCTGGCGCGGGCTTGGTATAAGGCTGGGTCAGAAAGAGTACTGGCCATGGGAGACCTTTGAGGAGCATATAGCCTATCGGGTAAAGCCGATGGGAATTACCTATGAAGAATTCGTCCAAGCCGGATGTGTAATGGCTCCTTTGGAAGAGAAAAAATACCAGAGACTGGGCTTTCCTACTCCTTCAGGTAAGTTTGAGCTGTATTCTTCCATATTGGAAAAGTTGGGCTATGACCCTCTGCCATTTTTTGAAGAGCCAGCAGAGAGTCCTATCAGAACGCCGGAAATGGCTAAAGATTATCCACTCATATTGAACACCGGTGGCAGGTTTATGCCCCAGCATCATTCTGAGTTCAGACACTGGGGAACTGGTATGCGAGAGAGGCATCCTGACCCGTTGGCGGATATTAATACCGAGGACGCACGGGAACACGGCGTTGAAGATGGTGATTGGGTATATATTGAAACGAGGAGGGGTAGAGTGAAGCAGAAAGCCAGGGTTTCCGGAAAGATTCCTCGCGGCGTAGTAAATGCTGAAGCTAGTTGGTGGTTCCCGGAAATGTCCGCCGAGAAACCCTCTCTCTATGGGCTTTGGGAGTCAAACGTAAATGTTCTCACTCTTGATGATCCTGAGTATTGCGACCCGCTTACCGGTGGCTGGCAGACGAGAGCGTTACTCTGCAAGATTTATAAAGTATAATTCCTTAATATCATCCATCAGGATTGGAGTTTAAACTTCTCGATGGGACTTGTTTATACTGCCTTAACTTGGCATTGCACAATACATCGTTAAGAAAAGACTGAAGAATTAAATTCGACCTGAGAGAAGCCTCCCTGCTCCGGGGGAGGCCTCTCATTGTCCATTTTTCCATTCATCAGGACCCTGGGAGGGGAGGATAAACGTGCTAGTTCTTGAAATTTCACTTAATGACTTTTTGTTAAATCAGTTATGAAAAACAAAGCGTTGTTTCAGGGGGAGTTCGACTCTACCCGGCCTCCCCGTCCAAATCAGGTTCAAATTATTTTAAAAGTCAACTTAAAGGTTCTACATACCGTACGGTACCGCCCACTATGCGGGATTTAAACTATTGTAATTATAGAGACTTGGTCGCTAGATAATAATCGGGGGTCTATTTCATAGAGGGAGTTTTAGAAAGGTAGTAAGGGAAAGAAGATGGTCGGGGTGAGAGGATTTGAACCTCCGAACCTCTGCGTCCCGAACGCAGCGCTCTACCTGGCTGAGCTACACCCCGACAAATCTATAATCTTTATATTAAATTTATGCTATAATATCAACCTCAGTGTCCCGAACGCTGCGCGCTACCCGGCTGCGCTACGCCCCGATTCCAGACTACTATTATAGGCGTATTTAACCCAATTCAGCAAGGGGAGAGTTTTATAGAGGTGAGCCACGTGATATCGGGAATTGGGGAGAGTAGAACATTGAATAATGACAGTGTGAAGAAGGGTGATGATAAAATAGAGAGTAGGAGAGGGACTCCGTCCCTCTCTTAAAGACTACTCCCCTTCCTTTTTTTAAGGGGAAAGAGACACAGGGGATGGGGTTATATAAATAGGGAGGCTTATAAATGCGGGTAAGTGAAATTATTAACTGCAATGGATTCCCCTGCGATGACGTAAAGCATGAGTGTTACGTGGTTCCGGACATAGACCTGAAACCGGAAGATATCTCCGTGGTGATGATATCGGAAGCGGCGCCGGCAGACCTGGCAGATTATTATTACGCCGGGGGCGACTCTCTATTCCAGCAGACAACGGTTCAGGCATTTAATGATGCCGGTGCTGATGTGTCTTCCATACAGGATATCATCAATCTGGGGGTTTATCTCACCACGGCGGTAAAGTGCGGCAAGACGGGGTACGGGATAAAGACTGGTACCGTTAAAGAGTGCTCGCTGTTGCTGGAGAAAGAGCTGGCACTTTTCCCCGATGTAAAAGTGTTTATGCTGATGGGTGATGTAGCAATCAGGGTAATCAATGATATCGCCCGCAGAGCCGGAGAGAAAAGAGTGATTCCGGCCGGCTCCACCTATAAAATCCGCGGGCAGGAATACTTCTTCAGAGGAAAAAGGGCTTTTCCTTCCTACCTTCAGGCCGGTCCCAGCTTCTTTATTGAGAAAAGCAAACGCCGGATGATTGCCGAAGATATCAGAAAGGCGATGGAACTGGTCAGATAGCTGGCTGGTACAGAGACCGTGAAGGGAGCAGGTAAAATGAAGTGGCAGATAAAACACATCTTTAACTTTGAGCAGGAGAAATTGTGGGGGCATGGTTTCTGCCTGTTCGGTTTTCACGGTAAAAAGGGAGAACAATACCTGTTGCAGTGGGACGAGCACTGGCTCGGACATCTGACCCCGGATGACCGCTTCACCTGGACGGCAGGCTCTGTTGATAAGGGATTAAGTGATACCCACATCAGTATTGATATTCATCATCCTCACTATATAGATGAGTCACCTGACGGTTCTTTAATCCTTTCAAGTAACGGCAATAGCAAAATATACAGGATATATCCGGGAAAAGCCTCCGCCGAACTCTTCATCGATACATTGAAACTCGGAATAAAAGAGTATGATACCGGGAATTGCGTGTATGACCGGGACGGTAATATCTGGATTAATGATATAAGAGGCTGCAGGGTATGGAAATTCAGTGGGGACGGGAAACTGCTTCTCATACTTGGTAACGGTACTCCCGGATTTCAGAAAGAACCGGTATCGTTCGGTGATGTCCATTTCAACTGGATATACGACCTGCGTCTGGGCCCGGACGGCAACGTTTATGTGCTGGACAGCAAGAACTTCGCGGTAAGAATGATCGATGTTGTGAACGAAGTCGTTACCACGCTGGTCGGTACGGGCCAGCCCGGAGATAGCGGTGATGGAGGAGATGCCCTGAGTGCTACTCTGGGTGGTAATCCCGATGTCTACTTTGACGGACCTATGTCCCTATCCGTTGATGAAGAGGGGAATATGTACATCGGCGATGCGCGGAATCACGTCCTGAGAATGGTTGATAGGTCCTCGGGCATTATTTCCACACTGGCTGGTAAGAGAGATTTTCAATCCGGCGAAAGGAATAACCCTGAAGAGAAGAATCCGCTCAATCTGAACCTGCCACAGATATGCAGTCTGGACTACTATAATAACCGGATATTCTTACCCGATGATAGCGGAGACCTGATAATCCTGGAAAAAGTTTAGTACTCTTTAATATATAGAGCCCTCAACTTATTAAAAAACATAACCTTTCCTCTTGCCAAGAGGAAAGGTTATTTATATATTAAGAATAAGGAAAGAATATGAAATACGTTGTGATTATAATCGATGGTGCTTCAGGTTTGCCTCTGCCGGAGCGTGGCGGAAAGACCTGCCTGGAGCTGGCGAAGACTCCGAACCTGGATATGCTGGCAAAGGAGAGTGTTCTGGGAATGGTTCGTACCGTGCCTGGAGGGATGGAGCCGTCGAGCGCCTGCGCCTGTATGTCCCTCTTCGGCTACGACCCACGGCAATACTACCGGGGGCGGGCGAGTATTGAAGCCAGGAGCATGGGTATTCCCGTGGATGAGGGAGATGTTGTTTTCCGCTGCAACTTGGTGGCAGTACGTGACGGCAGGATGTTCGATTACAGCGCCGGGCACATCAGTACAGAAGAAGCCCGTCAGCTTATCGCTGCCCTGGACGAAAACCTGGGCAATGACCGGGTGCGCTTTTACCCGGGCGTGAGCTACCGGCATATCCTGAAAATAAGCGGACGGGAGGATACCCTTTCGGCAGTCTGCACTCCTCCCCATGATATTCCTGGCAGGCCTGTGGCGGAGTTTTTACCTCACGGTCCGGGCAGTGACTTGTTACTTGACCTGATGACGCGCTCCGAGGAGGTGCTGCGGGAGCACCCGGTTAACGTTGCACGCCAGTCCCGGGGCGATGTCGCTCCTGACAGAATATGGCTCTTCTGGGGGAGCGGCAAACTGCCCGAAATGCCGCCGTTCAAGCAGCTTTACGGTTTCGATGCGGTGATGACATCCGGAGTGGACCTGCTGGGAGGCCTGGCGCAGATGGCGGGAATGGAGGTACTGGACATAGCGGGGGTCACGGACGGGCCGGACAATGATAATGAAGCTCAGATAAACGGAGCCCTGGAAGCTCTGGAGAGAAAAGACCTGGCGATTGTCCATATCGAGGCGCCGGACGAAGCCGCTCACGGTGGCTCCATTGACGAGAAGGTGGAAGCCATTGAGAAAATCGACACGGAGGTCGTCAGCCGAATTAGAGCCTGGCGGGGAGACACTTTAAGAGTGCTGGTAGCGCCCGACCACCCGACACCGATAAAAATCAGGACTCACAGTCCCGACCCCGTCCCGTTTATGCTCTGGGGAGACGGATTTGAAAAAAATGGCGCGGCAAGATTTACCGAGCCTGAGGTGGCCAAAACTGGCTTGTATATTGACCCCGGTTATAATATTATGAAGAAACTGGTGGGAGAGGTTTCCACCCGTGGAAACCAGGTATAAATATACCGAGAGGATAGCTTTATAAATGTCTTTAATTGTGCAGAAATACGGCGGTTCATCGGTGGCGGATGCTGAGAAAATAAAAAATGTTGCCCGGCGTATTGCCACCGCCAAAGACAGCGGAAATCAGGTAGTAGTGGTTGTCTCGGCGATGGGTGATACCACCGACGAACTGCTTGCCTTGGCTCACCAGGTTTCGGAGTATCCGGATAACCGTGAGCTTGATGCCCTTGTCTCCACCGGCGAGGTTGTCTCCGCCACATTGCTGACAATGGCGCTTGGAGCTATGGACTATGAGGCAATCAGCCTCACCGGCGCTCAGGCGGGGATACGGACCAATGCCGCCCATCGCCAGGCCCGTATTCTGAAGATCGAGTCAAACCGGGTGGTTAAGGAACTGGAGAAGGGGAATATAGTAATTGTTGCCGGTTTCCAGGGTACTACCGAAGAGATGGACGTAACCACTCTGGGAAGGGGCGCCTCTGATACCAGCGCGGTAGCTCTGGCTGCCAGCCTCGGAGCCAAGGAATGCCAGATATACACCGATGTTGAGGGCGTTTATACTGCCGACCCGCACCTTGTTCCTGAGGCAGAACGTCTACCGGAAATCGGCTATGAGGAGATGCTGGAACTTGCCAGTTACGGGGCCAAGGTAATGCACTCCCGGGCAGTTGAACTGGGAGAACTGTATAATATTCCTATACTGGTGGCCTCCAGTTTCACCGGTAGTCCGGGTACATTAATTCACGGAGGGGCTTCTATGGAAGTGCGAAATAAGGTAACAGGAATAGCTCACGACCTGGATGTGGCCAAGATAACAGTTGTCGGTGTGCCTGACCGTCCGGGTATTGCCGCCGCTGTCTTTGAACCGTTGGCCGCAGCTGGCGTCAGTGTGGATACTATCGTTCAGAACGCAAGCATCGAAAATATTACCGATTTAACCTTTACCGTGGCGAAGGGCCAGCTATCGAAAGCGCTTGAGGTTGTTCGGCCGATATCCCGGTCAATCGGCGCCAGGGACTGCATTGGCGATCCCAAACTGGGAAAGGTCAGTATCATCGGTACCGGCATGCAGAATACTCCCGGTTATGCCGCCCGGATGTTTCAGGCTCTAAGTGAGCAGGATATAAACATTCAGCTTATCTCCACTTCTGAAATAAGGATAACCTGCATCATTGACGAGGCTAAAGTTGAGGATGCGGTGCGCTGTTTACACAGGGCGTTTGAACTGGATAAAGATGAATAAGCTGGGGTAAAATAGAGAATAAAGTCCAAAGGAGAATCAGGTAACCGGGGATGGCATTTCAGGAAGAAGAACGGACCACATTAAAACGAAAATCAAACAAAGAAGCTATATTGTTAGCCATGCAGGGCAGATGGCGTGAAGCGATAGCCGCCAATGAGAGTCTGCTGGAGAACTTCCCCAATGATGTGGATATTTACAATCGTCTGGGCAGAGCCTATATGGAGCTTGGGGAGTATTCTATGGCAAAGCAGTACTATGAGAAGGCTCTGGAACTGGACTCTTACAACAACATTGCCCGGAAGAACCTTGACCGGTTGTCCCATTTGGGCGAGCCGGCGGTTGAGTCTGGTGGTACTTCTTATGCCGTTGAGCCGCAGCAGTTTATTGAAGAAGTGGGCAAGGCCGGGGTGGTCAGTCTTTACCAGCTGGCACCACCGGCAATACTGGCTAAAACGGTTGCCGGCAGCAGAGTAAACCTCAGGGTAGAAGGCTCCAGCCTGATAGCAGATAATGCCCGTGGCGAATATCTGGGTCGGGTTGAGCCCAGGCACGGGCAAAGGCTTATTAGATTGATACAGGGTGGTAATCAATACACAGCCACCGTTGTAAATGCTTCCGTGGACGGTGTAACTGTAATCATCAGAGAGGTGTATCAGGATCCGTCACAGGCAGGGCGTCTTTCTTTCCCGCCGAGGGGAGTGGAGCCGACGCGGTCTTATATCAGCGATAGAATAATCAGGCGTGAGCTTGAATATGAGGAATCTTTGTCCGGAGAACCCACCTATACAATTGTCGGAGGGGAAGAAGAAGGGGAGATTCTCACAGAAGAGTCCGATGATATTGATAATGAGGATGATAACGAGGAATAGGAGGTCGAATATAGCATGGTAATAGGCAAGACCAAACCGGTAAACATTGTAGATGAGATGCAGAGCTCTTATCTCGACTACGCAATGAGCGTTATTGTCTCTCGTGCTTTGCCTGATGTGCGGGATGGTCTGAAACCGGTGCAGCGCCGCATTCTTTACGCCATGAACGATATGGGGATTACAAGTACCGGCTCGCATAAGAAAAGCGCCCGTATTATCGGTGAAGTAATGGGTAAATACCATCCTCACGGTGATACGGCGATTTACGATGCTATGGTCCGGCTGGCACAGGACTTCTCAATGCGTTATCCCCTTGTTGACGGCCAGGGGAACTTCGGCAGTATGGATAACGACCCTCCGGCGGCAATGCGCTACACCGAGGCTCGTCTTACCGAGCTTGCCAGTCAGATGCTGGCCGATATTGATAAAGATACCGTGGACTTCACGGCTAACTTCGATGACAGTCAGAAAGAGCCTGCGGTCCTGCCTACACGCCTGCCGAATTTACTGATTAACGGCAGCGCCGGGATTGCAGTAGGAATGGCGACAAATATTCCTCCTCATAACCTATGTGAAGTATGCGATGCCATCTCCCATCTCATCGATAATCCTAAAGCTACAGTAGAAGACCTAACCCGATTCGTGAAGGGACCTGATTTTCCTACCGCCGGCATTATCCAGGGGCAGGAAGGAATAAGAAGCGCCTACGCTACCGGACACGGCAGAATAGTGGTCAGGGCCAAGGCATACATTGATGAAGCTGAGGAATCGTCACGCCGCCAGATAGTAATTGTCGAGCTTCCGTATCAAACGAATAAAGCGGCTCTCGTCGAGAAGATAGCTGAACTTGCGTCCGATAAAAAGATAACAGGAATCAGCGAGCTTAGGGATGAATCCGACCGCCAGGGGTTGCGTATCGTTATCGAGCTTAAGAGGGAAGCCCAGCCCCAGGTAGTGCTGAAAAATCTTTACAAACATACCGCCATGCAGTCATCTTTCACGGTAAATATGCTGGCTCTTGTTGACGGTCAGCCTCGCGTCCTCAGCCTGAAAGAGGCGCTTCAGAATTTCATAGATTTCCGCCGCACCGTAATTACAAGGCGCTCCCGGTTCGAGCTTAAGGGCGCCAGAGCCAGGGCTCACATTCTCGAGGGCTTGAAAATTGCCCTTGACCAGATAGATAAAATAATCGCCACCATCCGCAAGTCCCAGACTGCCGAGAAAGCCCGCCAGGCTTTGATGGACGGTTTCGGGTTGTCCCAGATACAGGCGCAGGCTATTCTCGATATGCAGTTACGCCGCCTGGCAAACCTGGAGCGGAAAAAGGTGTTCGATGAGTATACCGAGGTGCTGAAAAATATTGCTTATCTCGAAGACCTGCTGGCCAATCCCAGGAGAATTTTACAGCTTATCAAGGAAGAAACCGGGGAGATTAAAACAAAGTACGGTGATGAGAGGCGGACGGAGATAAGCGATGAAGGAGAAGTGGAATACAATGCAGAAGACCTTATTCCGCATCAGAGAGTGGTGGTTACTCTGAGTAACCGGGGATTCGTGAAAAGGGTTCCTTCCCAGCTCTACTCTCCGCAGCATCGTGGCGGTAAAGGCATTACCGGCATGCCGACCAGGGAAAACGATGCTGCCAGGCTCCTGGTAGTGGCGGATACCCATGATAACCTGCTTTTCTTCACCAACCGGGGCAGGGTCTTCCGCCTCAAGTGCTATGAAATCCCGGCCGGAAGTTCGAGGACGGCAAAAGGGCTGGCGGCGATTAATCTGATTCCGATTGCCGAACAGGAAAGGGTTACTGATATAGTAGCGGTACCTGAATTCAACACGGAAAGCTTCCTGATACTGGCCACCCGCCAGGGAGAGATAAAGAAGACGGCTTCAAGCCAGTTCGCCGTGGTCAGGAGTAGCGGGCTTATCGCCATGGACGTGGAAATGGATAAAGGTGATGAGCTTGTATCGGCCCGTCTGGCTACCGATAAAGACGATATTATGATGATAACCCAGAACGGGCAATCGATTCGTTTCGCCGTGCCCGGTCTGCGTACCAGCCTCAGAACAAGCGGTGGAGTAAGCGGTATGCGCCTGGGTAAAGGTGACGAGGTGATTTCCATGGAAATCACCCATCCAAAGGATTACCTTCTTGTCGTTACCGCCAACGGCTATGGCAAACTGACCCCGGTCAGCGATTACCCGAAACAGAAACGCGCTGGAAGCGGAGTACGGACATTCAGGATTACAGAAAAGACGGGTGAGGTGGCTGCTGCCAGGCTTACCACCCTGACCGAGCAGGTAATGATTATCTCCGCTGATGGCATTGTCATCCGCACTCCGACAAAAGAAAAAGACCCGACCAAAGGGATTACCGTTCAGGGCAGGAGCACTCAGGGAGTGCGGCTGATGAGACTCGGCGAGGGTGACAGAGTAACCGCCATCACCTGCTTCAGAGATAAGTAGTCTGCTTTCCTCTGCACTCCGGCAGCACCTTTTCCAATCCGCAGGCGTTGCAGGTTCCGGTCTGGCAGTCGGGTGTTTCTGTTCCTTCAAGTGAGCGCTGGTATTCCTTTTTCAGGAATTCGGTACTGATGCCGATATCGATATGTGACCAGGACAGAACCTCGTCGAGAGAGCGCTGCCGGCGGGCGTAGAATTCAGGGTCGACGCCTGACTCCTCGAAAGCCTGCCGCCATTTATCGGGGTGAAAATGCTCACCCCAGGAGTCGAAAGTGCAGCCGAGCTTCCAGGCATTATAGATTACCCTGCCCAGCCGTCTGTCTCCCCTTGAAAGTACCGCCTCAAGGAAACTTACTTCCGGGTCCTGCCAGGAAATCTTTATCCCCTTCTTTTTCAAGCCCTGCCTGAGGATTTCATGTTTCCTGTTTATTCCCTCTTCACTCTCCTGGGCTATCCACTGGAAGGGAGTGTGCGGCTTGGGAACGAAGGTGGAAAGGGTAATCCTTATCTGCGGAGTTTTCCCCTTTGTTTTTCGGCACAGCGCCCGGACCTTCTCAACGATTGTGATGATGCTTTCTATGTCCTCCAGTGTCTCCCCGGGCAGGCCCAGCATAAAGTACAGTTTCAGGCCTGTCCAGCCCTTATCGAAAGCGGCGGCGGCTGTCTTCAGTAGTTCGTCTTCGGATACATTCTTATTTATGATTCGCCGTAGTCTTTCGCTGCCGGCTTCCGGGGCGAAAGTTAGACCTGTCCTCCTGTGGGAGGACAGCAGGTCGGTCAGCTCCACTGAGAAGGTATCGATATAGAGACTGGGTAATGACAGGGCAAGGTTGGGATGGCGCTGGCGCAGCTCCGTTACAAGCTCTTCAATCTCGGTATAATCACCACTGCTCAGCGATACCAGCGAGACCTCGCTGTAGCCGCAATCAGCGATTATATCCTCGGCCGCCTGTAGTATTTCCTGCTGGGGTCTTTCACGTACCGGGCGGTAGATTATACCAGCCTGGCAGAACCGGCAGCCGTGACTGCAGCCCCGCCGTATCTCGATTGCCCCTCTGTCATGAGTAACTTCGATGTACGGGACTACCGTATTTGTTACCGGAGGGGGCAGTTCGGATACTATCCGCCGCCGAATAACAGGCTGTGCCTCCGGTATGGCAGGGGTGACACCTTTGATAGTCCCGTCCGGCTGGTACTCCACGTCATAGAGGGCGGGAACGTAGATACCGGGAACAGTCGCTGCCCGGCGGAGAAGGACCTCCCTGGATGTTTTTCCGCTCTGCTTCCATGTCCTGAAAACATCAAGCAGTTCGAGAATTACCTCTTCTCCGTCTCCGATTACAAAGAGGTCGATGAACTCGGACATGGGTTCCGGGTTGAGGGCGCAACTGCCGCCGGCAATCACCAGGGGGTGTGAGACGTCTCTCTCCGCCGCCCGAACTGGTATTTCGGCGAGGTCGAGCATATTGAGCACGTTGGTATAGGTAAGCTCATAGCCCAGGGAGAAACCGATAATATCGAAGTCCTTCAGAGGCCGTCTGGACTCGAGGCTGAAAAGGGGAATCTTCTCCGCCCGCATCAGCGCCTCCATATCTGGCCAGGGAGCAAAACACCTTTCGGCGAGGACGTCCGGCTGACCGTTGAGTATCCAGTAAAGGATAGGTAATGCCATGTTTGACATGCCTATTTCGTACAAATCAGGGTAGATGAGGGCAGCCCTGACCGGCGTTTGCTCCCATTCCTTGATGGTGCTGTTCCACTCTCCGCCGGTGTAACGCGCCGGTTTATTGACCTGATGAAGGATTTTGTCCAGGTTAGTTACTTCGTTCTCCACAGGTGACATTATACTTTAAGCCGGGAGATTAGCCAAAAAAGCGATTCTGTGTTAGAGTAGCCAGTATGAAAAATACAATTATAAAAACAGCGGCGGTCTTTATTCTCCTTACCTCGGTATTCCTCTCTGCCTGTGGCTCTCCGATGCATCCCCAGAGCCTCGGCGAATATCTTCAGGACATGTTTGTCTCCAATGGTGTGGTAATAAACAGAGGCGATTTCTTTGAACCGGTAGATGACCCTTACCTTGCTTACACAAAAATGCTGCACATTATTCCTTATTCATACCAGAGTGACCAGCGGATAACGGAAAAGGAGGCCGGGGAAATCTCGGAGCAGTTCTTTGCCGTTAAAGACAAGCTGCTTCTCGACGGTCTTTATGGAAAAATTGACATGCACGAGCACTACCGGACAGGCGGCAATATCGATAATTTCCTGAAAGCCGCCGGTTGTTTCGGCATATCAAAGGTGGTCTTTGTGCCGACTGCCTCGGGACCGGATAACAGTGGCTACGAAAAGTACTGGGAATCTCTTATTAAAAAAGCTGTGGAAGACTATCCCGACCAGGTAATTCCTTACTGCACAATTGATGAAGCCGACCCCCGTGCCGCCGAGCTTGTCGAGCAGTATATCCAGGCAGGGGCAAAGGGCTTGAAGCTGATTGGCGGACACCCCGACTTTTATGACGAACCGATGGACTCGCCGAATATGTACAAGGTCTATGAAGTTGTGGATAAGTACGATGTCCCGGTGCTGCTTCACGGTAGTATCATCAATATTCCGGAACTGGAAGGGCAGCTTGACAGGGTCTATGGGGACTTCCCGGGAGTTACCTTCGTCCACGCTCACTACGCTTCAACGATAATGAGCGGCATTAACTTGGATAAGTGCGCCGCCCTGCTTGATAAACACCCCAATATGTACATCGACCTTTCAATGGGCGGTGGCATTGCCAGGTATCACAAGTACCTGCAGAGAGACCTCCAGAAAATAAAGGACTTCGTCATCAAGTACCAGGATAGAATCCTTTTCGGTTCGGATATCATTTTACGCCGGCAGAGTAATGATTTCGACTTCCTCTACGAGCGGATAAAATGCGATATCGCTCTTCACGAGGAAGAGGACTACACCTGTGAGTATGGAGAGTCCGACTGGGACCACAAAGGTTTCAACCTGGACGACGATATTCTAAGGAAACTCTACTACGAAAACCCGAAGAAAGTGCTGGGTTTCTAGCCAGGTTCATCAAGCGCCGCCAGGTCGAATTTCATGCCGTCCCTGGCGGCGATTACCCTGACGCCTGTGTTTTCCGTCATTTCCGCGGCAATCTGCCAGGGTTTTGCCTGCCAGACACTCATCCCGAAGTGGGTGAGGATAGCTGTCTTCGGCTGTATTTCTCTTATCATTCGCTCGGCATCGGGCACTGCCAGATGGTCAGCCGGAGTCAGCGGGTTATCGGCAGGGGGACGCGGCTTGAGGAAAACAAGGTTGATAATCAGCAGTTCGGCGCTGTAATAGTTCTTCAGTTCCTCGAAGTAGCGGGTATCGGCAATGTAGGAAAAAGTGTGTTTTACCGTTTTGAAGACCATGCCGTAGGTCTCAACCCGGTGGTCGTGCCTTACCGGCGTGGTGAAGGAAACGTTGCCCACCGTGTACTCTCCTCCCTCGTGCAGCAGCTCGATGCCGTCCAGGTAGTTCCTGAGGTAGGAGTAGATAACCGGCTCATCTTCCAGGGCATCGGCCGGGGCAAAAAGCCTGCCGTGCCGCTTGTGTCCGCCCTGGGTCATTGCCTCCACCATTACGTTCATGTCTGCCGAGTGGTCGAGGTGGCGGTGGGAGAGGATGATGGCACTCAGCTTCTCCGGCTTCAGCTTTCTTTTAGCGGTCTGAACAATGCAGCCCGGACCCGGGTCAAGGAGTATCTCCGTGCCGTCCAGGTCAAGCCAGATACCGCCCGAAGCCAGAATCTGGCTGATTATCATAAACCTGGCGCCGCCCGTTCCCAGGAAGGTAATCGTTTCCCTTGAGGAGGTCTCTTCTTGCATAACCAGTCTTAATATAGAGCATAAACAGGCTTCTTGGCAATGATTGCTTATAGTGAACCATAATATATAAAAGATTGCGTGTAGAATGCCTTAATTGTTAATGACCCTTTTCAGCATTGTTAATGACCCTTTTCAGCTTGCTTTTTCTTCATAGGGGAGAAAAGAAGTCTGTCTAATATGAAGATTCAGATTCATTCTGATGTTAGAGAAAGTATTTATACTGGAGACTATTTAGTGCCTTCAGCACAATGAGCGTTTACTGTAAGGCGGGAGGGATTTTAAGAGAGGGGGCGAAAGCCCCCTCTCTTTTTTTGTTTCCCCCTTCCCTTATTAAGGGAAGGGGGATTAAGGGGGATGGGTTACCTTAAATATATTATGGAATACTTTGACGGCTTGGGGGCAGTGGACTAAAATAGCGGTTAGGGCTTGTAAGCCTGAGGAGAATGATATGAAATATGTCTGGGGGCCCTGGCGGATGAAGTACATCAAAATGGAGAAACCGGAAGGCTGCATCCTCTGTGAAAAGCCCAAAGAGGATAATGACGCGGAAAACTACATACTTTACCGGGGAGAAAAGAACTTCGTCATGCTGAACCGATATCCTTACAGCCCGGGTCACCTGATGGTATCCCCTTACCGGCATACGGACAGCCCGGAGAAACTTACCGAAGAGGAACGCAACGAGCACTTCGAGATTGTCAGCCGCTGTATTGAGGTGCTGAAAAAAGAGCTCAACCCGGAAGGTTTTAACCTTGGTATTAATCTGGGGAAGGTCGCCGGCGCCGGAATCGACGACCACGTTCACACTCACGTCGTCCCCCGATTTCAGGGGGACACAAACTTCATGACCGTTATCTCGGACGTGCGGGTGGTGCCGGAGGCCCTCGCTGAGACTTATCAGAAACTTAAAGGGAAATTTTAGGGAGGTATATAAATTACAGTGGAAGAGAAAATAACCTATTTCGATTCGCCGGGTCTGGAAAATACGGAGGAAACGCTGCGCCTCGCTGCGGAGCGGGCAAAAGCCCGGGGAATAAATAAAATCATCCTGGCATCAACCAGGGGAGATACCGCCCGCCTTGCCGCGGAGTGCTATGCAGATAGTGGGCTTAAGATGATAGTGGTGCCCCACCAGTACGGCTTCGGTGAAGCACAGCGCTTCCCGCCGGAGCTTGTTGCCGAACTGGAGAAGAAAGGACACCGGGTCCACTTCGGCACGATGCTTTTCCACACCGAAAATTTCTACGGCGGCAGGACATCCACCATCATGGCAAATATGCTCCGTATCTTCTGCCAGGGAATGAAAGTCTGCGTTGAAATAATCCTGATGGCAACGGATGCCGGCTTGATTGATATCGGTGAGCAGGTAATCGCCGTTACCGGAACCGGGCGGGGTGCCGATACCGCTGTGGTGGCCACCGCCTCGACTTCAACAAAGTTCAATGACTTTCATATCACCGAAATCATCTGTAAGCCGCTACAGACAAGGACTTTTCGCCCCGGTGAAAGGCCCACTCCGCCGCCGTCGGCAGCCGGAGCGGAGAAAAAGTAAACCATATGGAGTGAAATAAATGAGACTTATAATCTATGGAGCCGGGGGAATAGGGTGTGTAACAGGGGGACACTTGGCGCGAACCGGTCATGATGTGATATTAATCGGCCGCTCCGGCCACGTACAGGCAATAAACGAGAAAGGCCTGCACCTTATTACGCCTACTGGCAATTATGTATTGGAGATACCTGCTGTTACCGGTCCTGACCAGATAGACTTTGAGCCGGACGATGTTGTCCTGCTCTGTATGAAGGGGCAGAATACGGAGGAAGCGCTCCATGAACTGAAGAAAAAGAATAAAGATATACCAATCTTCTGTATGCAGAACGGAGTGCGTAACGAGGAGATTGCGGCGGAACTCTTTCCCAGAGTATACGGGGTTATGGTTCGGGTAGGCGCCGTATACCTCGAAGATGGCGAAGTAATCGCCCGCCGTGACCCGCCGGGCTGGTTTATAATCGGGTGTTATCCGCAGGGGAAGGATGAGCTGGCTGGGGAAGTGGCGGAGAAGCTGCGCGCCGCCAGCTTCTATGTCAGGGTACTTGATGACGTAATGCCCTATAAGTGGGGCAAACTGGTGGGAAACCTGGGTAATGCCATTGGCGCCATTACTAACGCCAGGGGAATGGATGCTAATTTTATCTACCGGGCTGCCGGACAGGAATTGCAGGACCTGCTGACTCAGGCAAATATCCGCTGGATTTCACAGAAACAGATGATGGAAGAGTGGCCAGAGATAAACGAACCGCTGCGGGGCAGCCTTGAGACGGAAGCACAGAGTTCTACCTGGCAGAGCCTGGCGCGGGAGCAGGGTAGTGTTGAGACTGACTTTCTAAACGGAGAAGTGGTACGGCTGGCGGAAAGACTGGGACGCCAGGCGCCGATTAACGAGATGCTCCTGAAAATCAGCCTCGAGATGGCGTCCAATAGCGAGCATCCCGGCAAATACACACCGACTCAACTGGGCTCGATGCTGGGATTGACTCCATAACCATTTTCCCCGCTATAGATGTTAACAATAAAAGGGCTGGAATGAATTTTAGCGGATACCGCAGGGAAGGTGGTTCCTGCGGGGTAAGAAACCACGTGGCGGTTATGTCCTCCGCTTTAGTTGGTGATGTTGTTGCGAGCCCCGATGAAATCGGGGCTCGCACTCTGTAAAGATAATAAAGGTATATAAATAGAGATTGCCGCGTCGCTACGCTCTTCGCAATGACAGTTAATCAGCCAGCTGAAACCGAATCCAAAAAACTGCTATTGACAGCTATCGCAGTTTAGCCTAAAATCTGCCCACAGGAATTAATTTAAACCTCCGGACACTATATTATATCGGGACTATTTTGCCTGCCCGGTTCAGGCTAGAGGAGGAAATCATCATGGACAAGAAACGGGATGGGCCTTCATCCGAAGAAAAGCTTGAAAAACTGTTCGGGAGCTGGCTTTCACCGGCGGGGACAAAATTCAAGACCCCGGAGGCGGAAGCAGCTTACCATGCCAGAGTAACCCGGATTAAGGATGCCATCCAGCTAAAAGTGCCGGACAGGGTGCCGGTCTATTTAAATACCGGCTTCTTCCCTGCTTATCTCGCCGGAGTTACGCCTGAAGAAGTGATGTATGACTATGATGAGCTCACTGCGGCCTGGAGAGACCATATCCTTGAGTACCAGCCGGATATCTACGGCGGGTCGAGCACTCCCGGACCGGGGAAATCCTATGAGATTCTCGGCTACAAGCTCTATAAGTGGCCGGGCCACGGCGCTCCTTCCGATTCGCCGTACCAGTGCGTTGAAGGCGAATATATGATGGCCGACGAGTACGATGCTCTGATTCGGGACCCGTCTAATTTCCTGATGAGGACTTATCTCCCCCGCATCTTCGGAAAACTTGAAGCTCTGACGAAGCTCTCTCCTGTTGACCGCACGATTGAGATGCCTTTCACCGGGCCTTTCCTTGCCGCCTACGGTGAACCTGAAGTACAGTCGGCGCTGAAAGCCCTCATGGAGGCGGGAGAAGAGGCGCTGAAATGGCGGAAGGCGGTTACTGCCTGTGATGATGAAATAAGAGAGTCAGGCTTTCCACTCTTCTCCGGCGGTTACAGCAAAGCCCCGTTTGATGTCCTTTCGGATACCCTCCGGGGCACCAGGGGGCTGGTTATCGATAGCTACCGGCAGCCGGAAAAGGTGATTGAAGCTATGGACAGGCTCACCCCGATTATGATTGAAATGGGCGTCTCTGCGGCAAGAGGGGCTGGCCGGCCGGTGGTTATGTTGCCCCTGCATAAAGGCGCCGACGGTTTTATGTCCGATGAGCAGTTTGCGCAGTTCTACTGGCCGACGCTGAAGAAAGTAATCCTGGGACTGATTGATGAAGGGCTTGTTCCTTTTCTCTTTGCCGAAGGGGGATATGAATCCCGCTTGGAAGTTATCAGAGACCTGCCGCCGGGCAGGACGGTATGGCATTTTGATTTCACAGACATGGCAAAGGCAAAGCAAGCCCTCGGCAAGACTGCCTGTATTATCGGAAATGTGCCCCTCAGCCTGCTGAATACCGGCACTCCCGATGAAGTCAGGGACTACTGTAAAAAACTGATTGATGTTGCCGGGAAAGGCGGCGGCTTCATTCTGGCAAGCGGCGGCGTCATTGACAAAGCGAAACCGGAGAATGTCCGCACCATGATTGATTTTACCGGGGAATACGGGGTATACTCCTGATTGTCTACCGCCGGTTGAGTGAGAACAAATATGGGGTAACATATATTGGGATTCTCCTCAATCTTAGCTGGAGACCCTTCGACAAGCTCAGGGTGATTGGGAAGGAATGCCGCTCATGGTGAGCAGTTAGCCTGTCCTGAGCGAAGCCGAAGGAAACCATAGCGGCGAAAGAAATATAGACATTCATTGCTGCTTGTGCAACAAATGATTAAGCAAAAGGTATATTGGAATTAACTGGTCTCTTATATAATTAAATGGTATAGTAGATAGAATGTTCATTGCAATAACATATTACAGGAGGATTTCAAGTAATGGCAGAAGATTTGACAAAGGCAATTGCCGACCTGGAGGAAGACAACGCTTTAAAGATGGCCCGGGAAAAGATAGACGGCGGGACAGACCCGAACCAAGTACTGACGGAAGCTAAGAAAGGGATGGAGGTAGTCGGCCAGCGGTTCGCCGAGGGGACCTATTTCCTTCCTGAGCTTATATACTCCGGCGAAATCTTCAAACAGGTCGCTGAGATTGTAAAGCCGAAGCTCCAGGCGGAAACACAGGGAGAACGTATAGGCAAGTGCGTTATCGGTACCGTTGCCGGTGATATTCATGATATCGGCAAAGATATTGTTGTCTTCATGCTGGATGTTAGCGGTTTTGAGGTCTATGACCTTGGCGTGGATGTGCCGCCGCAGAAATTCGTTGACAAGATTAAAGAGACCGGGGCACCTATCGTGGGTTTAAGCGGCTTCCTGACTCTGGCTTTTGATTCGATGAAAGAAACTGTGGATGCGATATCGGCTGCCGGGCTGCGTGATAAGGTAAAAATAATGGTTGGCGGCGGCCAGATTGATGATGAAATAAGAAAGTATTCCGGCGCCGATGCTTACGGGCGTGACGCTATGACCGGAGTAGCTCTTGCCAAAGAGTGGGTCGGAGTAAAATAAGGAATTACTGAAGCTCCCGAGGAGCTATGTCGTGAGCCGGTAATAAGGTTACCGGTGCCATTTAACTATAAATACCTGATAAAGTGACCGGTATGGATTATGCACGGGCGTGGTAGACAGTCGTGATCAGAGGGCCCGACGGTTTCATATCGCTTGAGTAAGTCCGGACCTTCTTAATTATGACCCTGAAGGGGTTTATTCAGATTTTTCAACAGGAGTGGTCGCCGCCGTATCTTTTTCATAGTTATCATATATATTCCACGCCGGATTGATATTGTTGAAGGGAACGGCGGTCTTATGGTCTCATCAAGGAGTTCTCTGGACGATGTATGACCTGAAAACCTTCACATGATGATTGATTTCACGAAAGAGTACGGCGTATATAAATGATAAATATAAAGGCAGGAAAGGCAATGGAGAAAGAACTCGAGAAGCAGTACTGGGAAAGAAAAAGACGGATTGACGATGCCATCAGTCTGAAGATACCCGACAGGGTGCCTACCGAGATTGGATTCGATTATTTCCCGGCAAAATATGCCGGGTTGCCTTTTGATGTGGCTTATTATGATTATGATAAATGGCTGGCGGCCTACAAGGAAACGGTGATTTACCTTCAGCCGGATGCTCTATTCTATCAGGGTTCTTATACTCCCGGTCTTGCCCTTGAGCTTCTTGACCCGAAACCCTTCCGGTGGCCTGGTCACGGGGTGGATTCTGATTCGTCCCACCAGTTCATTGAGGGGGAGTGGATGAAAGCGGATGAGTATGATGCCTTCCTCGGCGACCATGCCGATTTCTTATTGAGAAGGCATTTACCCCGGGTAATCGGTGCTATGGCGCCGCTTGAAAAACTGCCCGACTTCATGGGGCTTGGCTACGGATATTTCGCCGGTATGGCGCTGGCTGAGGCGCTGGCACAACCGGAAATTGCCGATGCTATCGAGACGGTTATTAAAGCCGGGCGGGAGATAGCGAAATGGCGTCCGAGAATGGATGCCTTCAAACAGGAGATAATAGACGTCGGCTGTCCTGTGAATGCCGCCGGTTTGCTCCAGGCACCTTTCGATGCGGTCTCGGACTTCCTGAGAGGAATGCAGGGTACTATGCTGGACATGTACCGCCAGCCGGACAAGCTCATCCAGGCTACTGAGAAGATATTGTCCCGGACATTGCAGACGATATCTGAGCTCCCGCCACCCACTGAAGAGGATAACCGAATATTTATTCCCCTCCATAGAGGGTCGGACGGTTTCATGTCATTGAAGCAGTTTGAAAAATTCTACTGGCCCGGACTGAAAGCCGTTGTCCTTGCCCTGGTGGATGCGGGCTATATCCCTGGGATATTTTTCGAGGGTAACTGGACGGCCCGGCTGGAGTACCTCCTCGAGCTGCCTAAAGGCAAGGTCCTGGGGCATTTCGACTCCACCGATATTTTCAGGGCTAAAGAAATACTGGGTGGGCATATGTGTATCCGGGGGAACGTGCCCTCGTCAATACTCGAAACAGGTACGCCCGATGCTGTGAAGGATTACTGTAAGACGCTTATCGATTTCGTCGGCAAGGATGGTGGTCTCATCGTCTGCCCGCGGAGCTCTATGGATGCGGCGAAACCGGAAAACCTGAAGGCAATGATTGATTTCACCAGGGAGTATGGCGTATACAATTAGCGGAATATATTATCATCAAGAATAATATTCAGTAGAGATACCGTGACCGAATATATTGTAGATTTTGAGCCGCTGGGACAGAGGGGCAGGTGCCGGGATAGCGAGTCTATTCTGGACTGCGCCCGCCGGCTGAGTATTGAAATCAGTGGCGTCTGCGGGGGGAGGGGTACCTGTGGTACCTGCCGGATACAGGTAACAAGCGGACAACTTTCGGAGCCGACACGGAGCGAGCTGGACTCCCTTTCTCCTCAGGAGCTTAACGATGGCTGGCGTCTTGCCTGCCAGGCAAGTCCCGCCGCTGACTGCCGGGTGGTTATTCCACCGGAATCGATGTCCTTTTCACAGCGGATTCAACTGGAAGGTCTGGAAGTGGCCGTTTCTCCCCAGCCTGCCGTAAAAGCCTACCACATCAAACTTACACCACCGACTCTTTCTAACCAGCAGGCCGATGCCGACCGCCTGCTGACGGCGCTTAATAAGAAATACAAGCTGTCCTGTACAGATATCGATATAGCTGTCCTGCGCACCCTGTCTAAAGAAATTCGTGCCCGGAAATGGGACTTTCAGGTTTCAGTCCGTGATAATGAGGTGATAGCCCTGGGTAAACATCCAGGCCAAAATGTCGGTCTTGCCGTGGATATCGGTACCACCACCATTGCCGGCTACCTTGTTGACCCGGACAGCGGTCAGACCCTTGCCACTCAGGGAGTTATGAATCCCCAGATTGGCTACGGGGAAGATATAATCAGCCGGATAAACTACTCCGTAAAGTCGTCACGCCATGCCAGGAGAATGCAGAAGCTGGCGGTGGATAAGTTAAACGAGCTGGCTTCCAGTCTCTGTTCGGAAGCCGGCGCTGACATCGGGACAATCGTCGATGCGGTGGTCGTAGGCAATACTGCCATGCACCATCTCTGCCTGGCTTTGCCGGTGAAGCAGCTTGCCCTTACTCCGTTCGTTCCCGCTGTCGAGGCAGCTCTCGATGTCAGAGCGCGTGACCTCGGGCTCAGGATTGCGCAGGGAGCATATGTTCATTTTCCGCCGGTTATTGCCGGGTTTATTGGAGCTGACCACGTCGCCACGCTGCTGGCTGCCGAGTCATCTGCAGCAGACGGCCCGGTAATTGTTCTTGACATCGGTACCAATACTGAGGTCTCTCTGGTGAATGGCAATAGTGTAACCGCCACTTCCTGTGCTTCCGGGCCGGCATTTGAAGGCGGTCATATTAAGCACGGTATGAGGGCCGGCAAAGGGGCTATAGAAAGACTCCGCATAACCGGCAATGAAGTCAGCTATCAGACTATCGAAAACGCCCCGCCGGCGGGTATCTGCGGGTCCGGCGTGCTGGATGCTATGGCTCAGCTATATCTGGCTGGAGCAATCGATGAAGGCGGGCGGTTTAAGAGTGACCATCCCCTTGTCAGTACCGGGAGTAGCAACGGCGAGTTTGTAATCGCCGAACGGGAAGAGAAGGATGGAGACCAGGCAATCACGATAACTCAAAGAGATATACGCGAACTGCAACTGGCAAAAGCGGCGATTCGCACCGGCATTCAGTTGCTGCTTGAAGATAGTGGTATCGTTGAAGAGCAGGTTAAGCAGGTTGTGATTGCCGGGGCTTTCGGTTCGTATATTGACCTTTCGAGTGCCGTAGCCGTCGGTCTTTTACCGTCGCTCCCCCTCGATAACTTCCGTCAGGTAGGAAATGCCGCCGGTATGGGGGCAAAGCTGGCTTTAATCTCAATTGCCGAACGTAATAGAGCAATAGCTCTGGCTTCACGGGTGCGCTATCTTGAGCTGGCGAGTACCCCGGAATTCAGAAAGACTTTTATCGAGGCCGGTTTCATCGGGAGATACCGGATTAAAGGTGGAAAAAGAGAGGTGCTTGATGGATAAAGAATGGGCAGAGTTAACTCCTGAAGAGAAACGAGAAGTGAGGATAAAGAAGTGGATTGAGGCGGAGGATATCGAATTCGCCGGTCCTGACGCAAAGAAAGCCTACCGGGAAAGGGCGACCAGGCTGATGAAGGCACTTCTGCTTCAGGAACCGGACAGAGTGCCGGTGCAGCTCCCGGCAGGGAATTACCCGGCTTACTATGCCGGCGGGTCAATCCACAAGGTAATGTATGATTACGATGAATTGCGCCGGGCCTGGCTCAAATTTCTCCATGACTTCGATATGGATACCTACCGCGGACCGAACCTTGTCCATTCGGGCAAGGTGCTTGAAATAATCGACTATAAGCTCTACAAGTGGCCGGGCCACGGGCTGGCCGAGGATGTTGCCGGATACCAGTTTATTGAAGGCGAGTACATGATGGCCGATGAGTATGATGCGCTGATTAAAGACCCGTCCGATTTTGCTATGAGGGTTTTGTTGCCCCGTCATATCGGAGCGCTGGACCCCTTCAGGAAACTTGTTCCACTTTCATCGGCAATGGGGATACCGATAAGGTACATAATGCCCACGGCGGAGCCGGATGTCCGGGCGGCGTTTCAAGCCCTGATAGACGCCGGTGAGGAAATGGAGAAGTGGCAGAAGGCTGTTGATGCCTGCAATGAAGAAGGGCAGGCGGCCGGTTTCCCGTCGATGCGGGGTGGCATGGGGGTGGCGCCGTTCGATACTCTCGGCGACGCCCTGAGGGGTACCCAGGGAATAATAATGGATATGTACCGCCAGCCGGATAAACTTCATGCAGCGATGGATAAAATAGCTGACATAACAATAGATAACGCCCTCGCCATGACGGACAACGCCACGGGCATAATGGTGAGTTTCCCGCTGCATAAGGGGGATGATACCTTTATGTCCGATGAGCAGTTCGAGACGTTCTACTGGCCCTCCCTGAAAAAGGTAATCCTGGCTCTGATTGAAGAGGGCTTGATGGTCATGTGTTTTGCCGAAGGGCGTTACGAGAGGCGACTTGAGGCGCTCAGTGAACTGCCAAAGGGCTGGACAATGTGGCAGTTCGACCAGACGGATATGGCTAACGTGAAACGGGTACTCGGAGACGTCTGCTGTATCTCGGGCAACGTGCCGAGTTCATTGATATCCAAAGGCACGCCCCAGGCGGTCAAGGAACGCTGCCGGCAGCTTATCGAGACCTGCGGCAAAGGCGGAGGCTATATACTTACCGGCGGAGCCGCCGTTGCTGAAACAAATCCTGAAAACCTTCGGGCTTTCATGGAAGCAGCCAAAGAATACGGCGTCTATAAATAAGGAGACTTACCAATGCAGACCAGAGTGACAAGTTCTGAAAAAGAAGTAATTATCGGTGATGACCAGCCGACAGTGCTTATCGGTGAGCGCATCAATCCCTCCGCCAATAAGAGGCTGGAGGAAGCCCTGAAGAAAGGAGACATTGAGGAAATTGTCCGCAAGGAGGCTATTGCTCAGGTAGAAGCCGGGGCGGATATGGTGGATGTCAATGTCGGTTCATTCGGCGTCGATGAGGTGACTTTTCTCCCTCAGGCGGTGAAGATAGCCATGGAGGCTGTCGATGTGCCGCTCTGTATCGACAGCGTTAATCCGGAAGCTATTGAGGCGGCGCTTAAGGTCTATAAAGGTAAACTCCTGGTCAACTCCGTCAGCGGGGAAACGCCGTCACTGGAGAAGATACTGCCCCTGGTCAAGGAATACGGAGCGGCGGTGGTCGGCCTGGTGCAGGACAATGAAGGTGTGCCGAAGAATACAGAGCGGCGGGTGAATATTGCTCATACAATAGTCGAGCGGGCTGAAGCGGCAGGAATACCGCGCGAGGATATTGTTATCGACTGCCTTGCCTTCGCCGTGGGGGCGGATACGGACTCCGGACCGGAAGTGCTGGGGGCAATAAGGCAGGTGAAGGCTGAACTGGGAGTAAACCAGACACTGGGAGCCAGCAACATATCCTTCGGCCTGCCTGATCGTGCTTCGCTGAACAGCGCTTTCGCCGCCCTGATTATAGAAGCCGGTGTTACCTGCTTAATCACCAATGTAAAGAAGGAGCTTTCCGTGGTCCGGGCTGTGGACCTTCTTCTCGGGCGTGACAAGCGCGCTATGAGATATGTCCAGGCGTACCGGATGAAACAGAGCCAGAAATAAGCGCCTGAATATCAATTTCTCAGGTAAAAAGCCTTAAGTGGAATTTCAAGAAATAGTTTATCGTCCCCATCTGCGGTATAATGGAGATTCTCTAAAAATAAAAAGTCTACCTTCTGGGAAGCTAGTTCACCCGCTGAATTCCTCAAATTCTATTTAGCTAACGAGTATACAACGGACTCTAATACAAAGTATTTTCCTTGACAGGAAAGGACATACTGTTTATTCTTAGTTATGTCAATGCATTGGAAGAGAACGTAACGTGGAATTACTATCTCCGGCAATAGTGTTATTGCTTCTTTGTGTCTTAATGAGTGGCTTATATACCTATCGTTTAGAGAAGGAACAACACCAACCAAAATTACTTTTTGGTGCAGCTGTCATATTTTTCGTTGCCGGTATGGCAATGCTGTTCATTACTGCGGGCTGGAAGTGGGGACTTGTGGGTTTGGGCGTATCTTGGTTAACTGTAATTGTGATAAGCCTCGCTATAACTTCCGCATTTAGGGCGAAAAAATATGTTGACCCCCTTTTGATAAAAAGAGTCAACGAGGTAATCAGTGTTGGGGAGAGGTACAAGTCAGAACTCGACGATTTTTGGAATTCCACCAGCCCGAGTGAGGCTGCTAACCTCATGGTGAGTTTCCTTGAGGAGGTAAGACGAGACTGGCCAAGAGAACTATTACAGTTGAATCCAGAAGAACTTCCCGCTAGTATATCGGTAAATCTCAAGAATGGTATCAAACAGGCATATATTGTGGGATATATGAAGGTCAAAGGCTGGGTATCTCAAGAACATCTGACTGACTTTATTCTCTATTTAGGTGACAAGTTGGCACATGAACTAACAGACTTCAAAGGGACAAAGTCGAACGGTAATGCCTTTGCAGCCGGATACACTGCCGTGTCAGTTCGAGGAACGCTTTCCGTGACTCGGCGAAAAGACTAGCCTGCCGAAGACATGAGGATTCCTGAAGGAAAGTTTTTACCGTTTAAAACCTCCAAGTTCCACATCGAGATTCAACCGCCGACTCTGCAAGCGGATTCATGCGGAAAGCAGTTCTCTGAAATCCATTATCTCGCGAGAGTTATTTGCGGAAAGTAACAAAGCAGTAGACTATGCAATATCAGCCCACATTATGCCTGCCTGTCCGGCTCTCAGTTCTTATCTGAAAAAGCTGATTGTAAGGGAAATGATATAGCTTTTGATATATCCCTTATCGATTATTTAACTCTCTGGCCAAGCTCGACGACGATGCTGCCGTCTTTATCCGTATCGAAGTAAGCCCATTTGACGGTACCGGTGGTCCCGGTCTGGGTTACCTGGTATCCCCGGCTGGCCATATCGGCAATCTCTTTATCCAGGTCTTCGACGTTATAGCAAATGTGGTGCGCTCCCTCTCCGTGTTCCTCAAGGAACTCGTCGTAGATAGTCCTTCCCTTGAGCGGTTGTATCAGTTCGATGCGGATACCACCCATATCACTTTCACCCATCCTCAGGTCCATATCGTAATCAACCTCTTTACCGTGGACCGTTCCCGTAACCGGAATTCCTTCCGGTCCGCCGATGAAGGGTTTGAACGGGCCAACTCCCAGGGACTCATAACGCTTGATAGCTTTATCCATATCCTTTACCACCATGGATATATGAGAGAATTTCCAGTCCTTATGCATCTGTTAAACACCTCCCCTGAATTTTACTAGACTATAACGTACTTTTAATCCGCTAGCAACTTATTTCATTTACAATTCGTCTGACATATCCGGCTATCGCCGGGGCTGCCGTAAGTCCGGGAGAACCCATATCGACCAGGTTAATAAAACCGGGCAGCCCGTATTCGCTTTCATCCTTGATTAAGTAGTCCGGCGGGCGTTTCATACCTTCCTTTGGATATACCATTATACCTGTCGATTCCGGTTCGAGGTCGGAAGGTTCTATAAAAGGTAATGCTTTCATTATGCTCGATTCATCGAACTTCGCTCTCCTTGAATCGTCTATGCTATAGTCGATATCATCCACCCAGTAAAACAGGGGTCCCAGGCGTAATCTGCCTTCAATATCCATACAGGTATGAATACCGGGCCCGATGCCGTCCGGCACCGGGTAAACGAGCGTATTTAGCATTCCTTTTTTACCCCCGCCGATGCTGTAATATTCACCTTTCCCCCAGCGAATCCCGTATTCCGCCTGGTCTATGTCTATTCCCGCCAGTTCGGAAATTCTGTCACTGTAAAGGCCGGCGCAGTTTATCAGCACTCTTGTCACCAGGGCGGTGTCTTGAGAGCGGTTATTGACCCATACTCTGTAACCTCCCGCTACTTTTTCAATGCCGGTGACCTCTGACCGGTAGAACATATGAGCACCGTTTCCCCGGGCTTTGCTGAGAAAGTACTTCATCAGGGCATATGAGTCCACGATACCGGAGGTAGGCGAAAAGAAGGCTTCTTCAGCCTTCATATTCGGCTCAAGGCGGCGCATTTCCTTTTGAGATAGCATTTGCAGCTGCACTCCACCATTGATGCCTCCCTGAAACATTCTCTCCAGGCTCTCGACCTCGGCATGGCTGGTAGCGACGAATATTTTACCGCATCGCCGGTAAGGTACGCCGTAATTTTCACAGAGCTGGTAAAGAAGGCGGTTGCCTTCAAGACACAGCTCCGCTCTCAGGCTGCCTTTTCTGCTTAATATACCGCAGTGAATGACCTCGCTGTTGCGGGAGCTCTGTTCCTGACCGAAGGTCTCATTTTTTTCGAGCAGATAGATTTTTCTCCTCCTGGCATCGGCAAGCTCGGAAGCTATAGCCAGTCCGATGACGCCGGCTCCGATTATGGTAACGTCAACTATATCCGGCATGTTTATCTTCCTGTAGAATCAGGCGGAATAATGAGTGTACTTAGTATTGAAAGATAATCAGGGCTAGATGTATCTGCCCACCGCTTCGGCAATTGCCCTGAGTTCGCCCATAAGCTGGGTGAAATTGTCCGGCTTGAGCGATTGAAGACCGTCGACAAGGGCTTCCTCCGGGTTGGGATGCACTTCGATGAGGAGCCCGTCTGCCCCGGCCGCCACCGCTGCCTTGGCTATTGCCGGTACCAGTGAGTAATGACCGGCGGCATGGCTGGGGTCGACAATCACCGGCAGGTGACTGTACTTCTTGATTACCGGTATGGCAGAGATATCCAGAGAGAAGCGGGCGCTGTCCTCGAAGGTTCTGATTCCTCTCTCGCAGAGAATAACTTTTTTATTTCCTTCTGCCAGCAGGTAATCGGCGGCAGTAAGCCACTCGGTCACGGTGCAGGAAAAGGCACGCTTCAGGACAACGGGGCGCTTGCTCTTCCCGATAGCTGTCAGCAGGGCGAAGTTCTGCATGTTACGGGTGCCCACCTGGAGTATATCGGCTACACCGGAAACCAGTTCCACGTCATGGGGGTCAACCACCTCGGTTATAATCGGTATTTTGAACTGTTTTTTTACCTTGGCAAGTAATTCAAGCCCGGCTTCTTCCAGCCCATGAAAGCTGAACGGGGAAGTGCGCGGCTTGAAAGCGCCGCCACGCAGGATGCTGGCGCCAGCCTTTTTTACCTGCCCGGCAGCCTCCGTAAGCTGCTCTTCGCTCTCCACGGCACAAGGCCCGGCCATTACTATTATCCGCTTTCCACCAATTTCAATCCCATCAATGGAAACATGGGTATCCTTCGGCTTTACCTCTCTGGAGGCAAGCTTATAGGGCTTCATAATCCGGGTTACGCTCTCCACGCCGGGGAGGACGGCAAATAAGTCCGTTGAAATCTGACCGGTGTTGCTCCCCAGTACGGCAACCACCGTTTTATCGGTGCCCACGTTTAGCTGGACATCCATTCCCAGGGACTTAACCCTCTGAACTACATTATGTATTTCTTCCTGGCTTGCCCCGGTTTTCATTTCGACTATCATTGTCTCTTACACTGGCTCCTGTCTGTGCTGGGTCATTATTTTAAAACATGCTGGGTTCTGACATATTAATATTCGTTCATACTGAAAAATTTGTCAATACGGGGTTTTATTTGTATTTGGTTGTTTCAACTGTCATTGCGAGGAATGTAATGACGAAGCAATCTATATAAATATTATTAATAGAGATTGCCACAGCCCGATTTCATCGGGCTTCGCAATGACAATTAGCTTAATCCCAATTTCTCGGCGACTTTCCGGAAACCGTTCAGCGAGCCTTCCAGAGTCCTGTCATCCGTGCAGTATGATATCCGGAAATATCCCGGCGTACCGAAACTCTGTCCGGGTACAGTGAGCACCTTCCATTCCCTCAGCTCTTGAACCAAGGCGACATCATCTTCCAGTGGCGACTTCGGGAACAGGTAAAAAGCTCCCTGTGGTTTAAAGATTGAGTAACCCATGCCGGTGAGATTGTCGTACAGAAAATCTCTCTTCTTCTGGTATTCTACCGTAGAAACGGTTACGCCCTGCAGGCGGCGTACCACATGCTGCATCAGAGCCGGGGCGTTGACGAATCCCATTATCCGGTTGCAGTGGATAAAGCCGGCTATCAGTTCATCGTGTCTGTCCAGCTGCGGATGAGCGGCTACGTAGCCGATACGCTCCCCCGGAATCGCCAGGTCTTTTGAGTAGGAAGCGATGACGATGCTCTGCGGATAGTATTCCCAGATCTGGGGACATTCTATCCCGTCATAAGACAGCTTACGGTAAGCCTCGTCATTAATCAGGAATATGTGGTTCCCGTATTCCTTTTCTTTCTCGGTGAGTATATAGCCCAGTTCCCTGTAGAAATCGGTGTTATAGACAGCCCCTGAAGGGTTGTTCGGGGAGTTCACGAGCACCGCTTTCGTCCGGGGGCCGATTGCCCGTTCCAGGGCATTTAGTTTGGGGACGAACTGCTCGTCCGTCTGGAGTATCCTGGCGTACCCGCCGTGGTTTTCGATGTAGTTGATAAACTCGGGGAAATAAGGAGCGAAGATAATGACTTCATCACCCACGTTAATCAGCGTTTTCAGGACTACGTTTATTGCTCCGGCGGCACTGCAGGTCATGATAATATCGTCCTTGGAGAAGGTAATTCCGCCTTCTTCGGAGAGATATTCGGCCACTGCCGCCCGTGTTTCCGGATAGCCGGCGTTTTCCATGTACCGGTGCATTCCCGGTAAAGGATTATTAACCAGTCTCTGTAATTCCTCGCGGAACTCAGCGGGGGGTTCCATAATCGGATTGCCCAGAGAAAGGTCAAAGACGTTTTCTTCACCATACTGCTGCTTGAGGACGACTCCCTCCTCGAACATCCTCCTTATCCATGACCCCGCCTCCATACTTTTCTTGACCCTATCAGAGATTGACATACTTATCTTCCTTCCTCTACGCGAGAGCGCAAATATATTACTGATACCTGTCGGCCCGCGACGGGAAACACAGCACTATCCCCAGTATATCGGCTTTAACACAAATTCAGGTGCCGCTTCCCCGGTCAATTCGTCCTTCTGCTGCCTGCCGGCACCTGTATCTATCAGCTACTGATTTGTAAGCTGGTAATTCTATACTTTCGATAATGCCGAAGGCACCCCCGGCAGTGGTACCCCCTGACGGCTCAGGCTTTCCTGTAGCGCCCGGATATCCACCTCTCTGACACCTGTGCCTTCCTTAATCGCCAGCGCTGCAGCCGTACCTGCCGCCTGCCCGAAGGCGATGCAGTGCGGGATAAGGTTAAAGAACTCCTGGACAACCACGTCCGAGGAAAAGGCCCGGCAGGCAACAAGCAGGTTGTTCACTCCCCGCGGTATCAGGCAGCGGTAAGGTATATAAGTGTTCGGATAACGGGCGGACTCTTCACCGCGGTCGACATCCGGGAATATTGCTATGGTATCATCAAAAGGTTCATTTGTATTCAGGTCTTTTTCCGTCATCATGTAGTCGCCGATAACGCGCCGGCTTGCCCGCGTACCAAGCTGCGGGGCAGTAAGAACGATGAAGCTGTGCTCGAATCCAGGGACGTATTTCTTAAAGAAGTCGTGAGTCTTTATCATTTTCTTTCTGCCCTCGAACTCGACACGCGTCAACTCTTCGACGTCTATCTGGCTCTTGTTCGGGTAACGGTTGTGGAACCAGGCGACTGTATCCTGGTCTTTCAACCGGCCGTGGAAAAAGCTGCCGAATCCGCCCTGTTCCATGCTTTCTTTCATAAGCTCGCCGTATTTCTCCGGCTGGTTCTCTTTGAAATCCTGGGCTTTCTCCATGTCCACGTTGGCAACCCAGAAGCAGAGAGCCAGGTTGGCAATCCTGAAATTCGGTGGAATACTGGTCTCGAAATCAGCCCCGGCGTAGGGCAGCAGGTCGCCGTCGCCTGTGGAATCGATTACCACTTTGGCCAGTATTGCCTGTCTGCCTGACTTGCTTTCGAAAATAACACCTTTTACTCTGTTGCCATCCATAACCGGCTCGGTGCCCCAGGAGTGGAGGTAGGTCTTCACCCCGGCTTCTTCCACCATCTCGTTAAGAATATATTTGGATATCTCGGCGTCGATATGGACGCTATATATAGGCGTGCCGAGGCGGGTCATAAAGAAAGAGCGTCTGGCGTAATAATCTACTATATCCTTATCTTTCGTGCCCCAGTGTTCCTTCTTCGGGTAGTCGGTCGCCTCCCTGGCATCAAGCCTGTCCACCCACTCCTGGGTGATACCGGCTATCTGTTGTTTCCCGTGAATATCACTCAGGTTCGGGATGATTGTGACCAGTCCGCCGGTGCCCATACCGCCGAGGTGTCCGTATCTCTCGACGAGAACGGTATCGGCTCCGCTCCGCGCCGCAGCTACCGCCGCACCGATTCCACCGGGTCCGCCTCCAACCACCACCACGTCCGCTTCTCTGGCTATCTTGGTGTCTCTTGCCTGTTCCCGGATTGTGCTTGGTGTTTGCTCTTTCATAAAGGGTCCTCCTTGAACCGCCAGCTTCCCGGCTTCTGCCTACTGCTAAAGATTATAGCCTACTGCTCCGGTTTGTCAATTTTAAAGTAACTGATATCACCTTTCGGTAAAGTTGATATAATAGCAACAGAGAAATATGATACGACTGGTAGGGAGATGGACATAGCAGCGGTAATTCCTCAGCTGGTGATGAATCATCCGGCAGTCAGCAGTGTTGCCCTTACCGGTTCGCGTCTGAGAGGAAATACTACGGAGTGGTCTGACTGGGACTTCCTGGTTGAGACCACCAATTTTGAGGCTGTATCAGCAGCATTACCGGCTCTTACTGAAAGCCTCAACCCACTTACTCACCTGTGGGACCCGTTAAGCCGCCACGCAGTTTATATGATGATTCTCAGAGGACCTGTTAAAATCGACCTTATTTTCGACCGGCCTCAACAGCGAAAACCAGCCTGGACAGCAAGCGATGGCACCCTTGCCATGATAAACAGTCACTTCTGGGACTGGATTCTATGGATAGCCGGCAAGGAAGCCTCCGGAAAGGAAGGTGTATCCGTAAAGGAGTTTCAAAAAATGTATGATTATCTGCTGGCACCGCTGGGCTGCACAAGGACTCCGGGCTCTGTAGAAGAGGCGGTGAAATGCTACCTTGCGGCTTTTCAAAAACAGAAGAGTCTGCTTCATCTAGATATCAGTCCAGCACTTGAGACGGAGGTGATTAAGGGACTCAAAAAAATGGGCTTTGAACTGAGCCAGTATCCCCGCTAAACACTGGCTATAGACTGACCACCTCCGAGTTCATCATTAATTCAATCGACTTCACCATGGAAGTCGGCGTTCCGACCTTCAGCTTGCCTACCAGGTTGAAATGTTTAAGGCAGGTTGTGCAGGCCAGCACCTCCACTCCCTGCTCCTCAAGCTTCTGGATATATGGGATGAGGTCGGATTCTTCGCAGACCAGACGCACTCCCGTATTCATGAATACAATGGTCTCCGGTTTTTCTCCGCTTTCTCCCAGAAGGCGCAGAAAATTCAGCATCAGAATCTCTCCCAGTTCATCGTCTCCTCTTCCGATGCCGCCCGATGTTATAAAGAACACTTTTGAAGCCATATTTAACCTCCGTTAATGAATTTTTCGGTATTAATCATTAGTATTTCCTTCTCTGGATTTCGCCAGAAAGGCTGCGCCTAGTGCCCCGGTCAGTTGAGATAATTCCGGCACAATCAGCTCCGTGCCCAGTTTTTCTCCCAGAACTCTACCGAGGCAATTATTGAGTGAGGCGCCACCGGCAAAAATGATATTCCCTTTTAGACCTACCCTTCTTGCCATGGTCGCCACACGCGTCGCGATGGCATCGTGCAGAGCTAGGGAGATGGTACCGGCATCTTCTCCCCGCCCTATCAGGGAAACAACCTCACTCTCGGCGAAGACAGTGCAGAGGCTGTTAATTGTTATCTTTTTATCTGCTCTCAGTGCCAGGTCACTGAGAGCACCGATGTCCACCTCAAGTGTGGAAGCCATGACCTCGAGGAATTTGCCGGTTCCCGCCGCACAGCGGTCGTTCATTTCAAACTTCTGTACATCTCCCTTCGGAGAAAGCAGGATGACCTTGCAGTCCTGACCGCCGATATCGATAACTCCCTGGCAATCAGGGACGAGATGCCTGGCGCCGATGGCGAATGCGGTGATTTCCGATACGATGTCTCCGCCATACTCCGGGGCAACGAGGTGGCGACCGTACCCGGTCACCACCAGCCGCTGATATTCTTTGCCCGAGAGTATTTCCTGGCAGCGCTTGAGAGGATTCGCTCCAGTCTCTATCAGCCGGGATTCCCTGAAGCTGTTTTCCAGAGTTACCAGTTTGATGGTTCGCGAACCTACATCCAGCCCGGCAAAAATCACTTCTTTATCATCTCCAGAAAGGCTTCGATTCTGGTCTTGAGCTGTCCGGTGTCCTCGTCAGCGTAGTCTGTCTCAATTCTCAGTAGCGGGATATTAGCTTCCTCCAGCCGCTTTTCCACTCTCACCGCTTCATTGGCGTATGTGTGGCAGAACTGGAGGTTATAGTGAATGACGCCATCGGCTTTATGTTCCTTTGCCATGCTTACTATATCGTCGAGGCGCTCGTCGTTCGGAGTAAAACAGGCGCAGTGGATATTCATATAGCGTTCCGCTATTGACCTTATTTGGGCGTCAAGTGTTTCCTCCGGTTTTACAAGGTCGGTGAAGAATCTGGTACCGGTGCAGGACTCCTCACCGACCGCCACGGCGCCGGCAGTTTCAATAATGTGGTGCAGTTTCCAGTTTGGAATCGCCATCGGGCTGCCGGAGACAAGGACACGGGGCGCATCTGCCGGGGCGACGCCTTCGCCCTTTGCCACCCGCTCGTCCAATTCGTCACACAGGGCATTAACCTGCTCGGTACAGCGTTTTACATCGTCGTAAAAAGATACCTGGTTTACCAGCAGCCCGTCCTTACCGCTGATTGGAGAGGGAACAGCTTTACGCAGGTCGTTTAACCGCTTCAGGGCCTGACGCCGCTGGTTTACAAGGTTGACTGCCTCGCTCAGTTTCCCGGCGGTTATTTTGTTTCCGGTCAGTTTCTCAATTACCTCTTTAAATGTGATGACTTCCTGGAGCCATAACGCCCGGCTGTGCTCGTTCTTTTTGTTCGGGACCTCCATCACGTGCACCGGCTGGTATTCGCCGAGAAGTTCGAACATTTTTTTCTTGCCATCGCAGGTGGTCTCGCCAACAATCAGGTGGCTGGTCTGAACGTACGGGCAAATCCGGCCCAGTTTGAAGCCGAATGAGGACTTAATCAGTGCGCAGGTGTTGCGGGGCAGTATTTCTTCTGCCAGGGGTACTGAGAACTGGGTGCCGGCGCAAAGGCCCACCGGAATGGCGCCGGCCGCCCAGGCCAGCTCTTCCGGGACGAAGACGCAATAGGTGGCTACCACCTTACCGCCTTTTTTAGCGTGTTCCCTGAGCTCGTGTACCCTGATACCGTGAATGTCACCGACCACGAAATCAAAGAATCCCGTGCCCTGGGGACGGTTTTTCTGGGAAAGGTAAACGTCCTGGTAAATCGGTCCCAGAGCGTTTAAAAGCATGTCATGAGACTCCAGGTCTATATTCAGGTCTTTCCACATTTGTACGTTATCTGTAGTCATTGTTCTCCTTTTGTTTTGTTAAAATAAAAAAAGCGATGGTCGGAACTATTCCGTACCATCGCCACGGGGGCGATTATCAGGTAAAAAGATTAGCTGATAGTAATCCCCCTTGCCATATGAAGACGGAGTTCCTCAGAGCAGATGACTGGTGCAAAACTTGCATCAAGCCGATTGTTTCATGCTCAGTAAAAACGGACATGCGTGTTCTCAGTCACTGCTCTCACCTCCTCTCCAGAATGTCCGGCGGATTTCATAATTCCCAAGTATAACACGAATGTAATTTCGATTTCCAGTATTGGGATAAAAATCTAAGTTCTGTTCTATTTTAGTTGAACGAAGTGCTCTCCCTTTTTACTTTATCTATTCCCACCCGCCGCCCTCAAGGAAGCAAAAGAGGGGCTACGCCCCTCTTTAGAGATCTCCCCCTTGTTCTACCGCTCAAATCGTTCGCTCCTTTATAATATGATTATTCGCTTTTTAGTTGGGGGAGAGGTGGATGAGAGGGGCCTCTGCTCCCCTCTCCAGCCAAGAGAGCATTTCTTTCATCTACAGTGGTTCTGGCTGGAGAGGGGCAAGGGGTGAGGTCAACAGTACTTACCAAATGCAAATAGATCCAAAATATACACCTGCCCGGAATCTCCGGTTTATCTCCGAAGGGCTGAATACAGTGACTTTAATGAGTTGACTTTACTCGCTTGTTAAAAACGATGTTGCTCGTTATAATATTATGAAGGCAATGACGCTGCTAACACAGTCGAGCCGGGGGAAGAAAGCTTGGTAAGCGAGTAGAACCCCCCGGGAAGTTCCCGTTATAGAACGAAGAGTGTGTCGGAATTCCGGAGCACTCGATGAGTATAATGTAGGGTGGCACCGCGATTAATATCGCCCCTACGAGATAGCCAAACGAAAGTCTTGGCAGTCTGGTAGGGGCGATGCTTTTTACGGTCTCTGACACGGAAGGAGGCTGCTTATGAATAGAACAATGATTGAGCAACTGAAAGAGAAAGTTGAGCAAGAGGTAACCATTTGCGGCTGGGTACATGCTCTGCGAGACCAGGGTGGAATTAAATTCCTGATAATCAGGGACATAACGGGTCGAATACAGGTTGTTACCTCAAGAGAGAATAATGAGGTTTTTAACACTACTGAAAAACTATCATTGGAATCAGTAGTTAAAATCACAGGTGTTCTAAAAGCTGAAAAACAGGCTCCCGGGGGTATTGAAGTCAGAGCGGACACAATTGAAACCCTTTCTCTGGCTGCGTCCGAATTACCAGTTCAGGTAGTTGAAAAGACTGGAAATGAAGCTGAAATGCCGGTCAGACTGGATTGGCGCTGGCTTGACTTGAGAAAACCGGAAAAGGCTTTAATCTTTAAGGTATGGACCGTTCTGGAGCAGGCTTTCAGGGACTACTGCGTTTCAAACGGGTATATAGAGATTCACTCTCCTAAAACAGTGGTCACTTCCACCGAATCCGGTTCTGAACTGTTCAAAGTTAATTATTTTGGTCGTAAGGCTTATCTTGCCCAATCTCCCCAGCTATATAAGCAAATGGCGATGGCGGCAGGTTTTGAGAAAGTCTTTGAAGTCGGCCCGGTTTTCAGGGCGAATCCTTCATTCACCTCACGTCATGATACCGAATTCACGATGTATGATGTAGAGATTTCATTTATCGAATCTCATTTCGACCTGATGGATGAAGAAGAGAAGATGATTGTAGCCATGTTTGGCGCTGTCAAAGACAGGTACGGTGCTGAAATTAAGAGAGAATATGGGCAGGATATAACTTTACCTGAGGTACCGTTTCCCAGATTGACTTTACGTGAGGCAAAGGAAATACTATCAGCTTCAGGTATTACCGGCGAGAAAGAAGAAGACCTGACCCCGGAAGAGGAAAGGGCGATTTCCGAGTATATAAGAGAAAAAGAGGGGAATGACTTTGTCTTTATTCATCAGTGGCCGGCATCAGCCAGGGCTTTCTACAGTATGAGGCTTGATTCGGAGCCGGCGCTGACCAGGAGTTTCGACCTGCTTTACAGGGGATTAGAGGTAACGAGCGGGGCACAAAGAGAACATCGGTATGACAGGTTAAAGAAGCAAATTGAAGGGAAGGGGCTTAAGGTGGAGCCATTTGAGAGTTATCTGAACTTCTTTAAGTATGGGTGTCCTCCCCATGGTGGTTTTGCGCCCGGACCAACCCGAATACTGATGAGGATCTTTGATGTCAGTAACGTCAGGGAAGTGACTTACCTGTACCGTGGTATTAACAGAATTACACCTTGAAGTAAGGGTATTAGCACTTGCAGGCTGCATACTCCGGTGTAGTGAAAATAAAACCGGCGTGGTTATCCCATGCTCTCTGCAACATTTTTAGCCCAGGCGGCAGCCCGCTCCAGTTCTCCCTCTTTCAGCGGTCCTTCTTTGTCCTTAACGATAAAGCCCTCCGGCGGTGCTACTAATTGGCCGCCCTTGCCCTGCAGGCCTTTTGCTATCCGCCCGGCAGCATAACCGAGCATTTCAAGGAATGTCCGCATCAGCCAGCGTCTGCCCTCAATCGAAAACCTGGTATCGAACGCAGCCACGTTTATATTGTTAAGACCATCTTGCGGGATTCTATTGAGGAACGCCTGCAAAGGCTTTGATGCTCTGCCTGCCTGGGTAGGCGCACCGACTATCAGAAGGTCGATAGATTCAAGGTCCTTGATACCTATCTCATTAGTTCTTCTATATTTAACGTCATCAGTTGAAGTGATACCTTCGGCAATAGCCTCGGCGATTTTCTCAGTATTCCCGTATAATGAGTCGTAAACTACCAGAGTCTTCATTCTTGTCTTCCTTCTAGTGTTTCGTATCATAATAGACTTATTTACGTATGATTTCAAATTGCATCATAATATATATTATTTGACTACATAAGTTCGCAAAAAAAGGCGGGACAAAGCCGGTTAAGGGTGCTATATTATCGGTGAAAGGAGGCGTGGAGTCTTGGAATGGTCGGAAAGAATGAATACGGCAATTGACTATATCGAGGAAAACCTGGCGGGCGAAATCGACTTCGCTGAAGCGGCAAAAAGGGCTTTCTGCTCCACGTTTCATTTCCAGCGGATGTTCTTTGCCCTGAACGGTGTAACACCTGCGGAATATGCCAGACGCCGGAGGCTTACCCTGGCGGCGACGGAGATTTCATCTAATAGCGGTAAGATTATAGATATCGCTATGAAGTACGGCTATAATTCGCCGGACGCTTTCACACGGGCATTCCGGAAACTGCACGGTATTACACCCCAGGCAGCGCGCGAGCCGGGGGTAACTCTGACGGCGTTCCCACGTATCTCTTTTAATATTGTTTCAAACGGAGGTAAAGACATGGATTACAAGATTATAGAGAAACCGGCCTTTAAAGTGGGGGTAACGAAAAGGCAATTTACCACGGCTAACGGACAGAACTTCATTCAGATTCCGAAATGGTGGGATGATTTTATGGTGTCTCCGGACTGCGAGAAAATGATGTCGCTGACACAGAGCAAACCCGGCGCGGTGACAGGCGGCGAAATGCTCGGCATCTGCTTCGCCGACGACAAGCCAGTGGAGTTTTATTACGGAATCGCGGTGGAACTACCTGAAAACGCATCGGCGGGATCGTTCGAGGAGATGGAAATACCGGCGGCTACTTATGCGGTGTTCAACTGCACGTTACTCACGATACAGGATGTGACCAAGCGTATCTTCAGCGAGTGGTTCCCGTCTACAGGCTACGAGCATGATGCCAAGCCTGAGCTTGAGGTCTATCTGCCGGGGAATCCGCAAGACCCGGACTATCGTTGCCAGATATGGATACCTGTGGTAAAGAAATAGCAAAAACGGATTGGCAGATGAATAAAAGGGGGGCTTGAAAAGCCCCCCTTTGCTTTTTACGCTCAGAACTAGTATAAATAATCACTTGAAGTGTATTCATCATTAATTGGTTACCACACATAAGTGAGCAGGAAAAGGTGAGTCAGCAGAGAAAAACGCTGGTATGCTGTTATTGAAGGAGGCGCGGAATCTTGGAATGGTCTGAGAGAATGAATGCGGCGGTAGACTATATCGAAGAGAACCTGGCGGGCGAAATCGACTTCAATGAAGCAGCGAACAGAGCTCTCTGTTCCACCTACCACTTCCAGCGGATGTTCTTTGCCATAAATGGCCTGACTCCGGCGGAATATGCCAGACGACGCAGACTCACCCTTGCCGCCCGTGAGCTGATGTCCACAGACCAGAAGGTTATCGATATCGCCACCAAATATGGCTATGATTCACCGAATGCGTTCACAAGGGCGTTCCGCAATCTGCATGGAGTGACTCCTCAGGCGGCGCGCGAGCCGGGAGTAACACTGACGGCGTTCCCGCGTATCTCCTTTAAAATCGTTTTACAGGGAGGTAGCGACGTGGACTATAAAATTATAGAGAAACCAGCGTTTGAAGTAATCGGTAAATTAAAGAGAGTGTCAACCACAGATTCAGTAAATAATAAACTGATAATAAGCCCCGACGTCTGGAACGAGAACTGGTTTGATATCTGGGAAGAATTCAGCAGGACAGGGTACGGTGAGGAACTGGAGAAAATAACCCAGGGCAAGCCGGGACCGGTTACGGGGGCAAAATACCTGGGAGTCTGTGTAGTGGATGAAAAAATTGAGGAATATACGTACACTATCGGTGTCGAGAATCCTGGCATAGAAGTATTGGCAGAATTTGAGGTTATCCGGATTCCGGCATCTACCTGGGCGGCGTTCGAAGCAGTGGGACCTTTCCCGGAAACAATAAATAAACTGGAAGATAAAATTTTTATTGAATGGTTTCCTTCGACCGGCTACGAACACGCCGGCACGCCTGAGCTTGAGGTCTATCTGCCAGGAGACAGGGAGAGTAAGGATTATCGTTGCCAGTATTGGATGCCGGTGGTAAAGAAATAATATTTCAGGAAAAAGGATTAAGGGTGGGGGATTCAGCCCCCGCCCTTTCTTTATCCTATTATTTCTTGAGCTCGCCGGAGATGGTTTTAGCCCAGGAAACTATGGCATTCCAGTCTCGGAAATCGCCGGTCGAGGCTTTCACCATCTTTATAACAAATTTCTCTATGAGATTGAGCTTTTTCACATCGATATTACCGTGGAAAACGGTGATATCCCGCGGCTTGATGGCTTCTATAACCGGCTTCAGCTTTCCCGGGTAAATCCAGCCTCCCATCAGCTCTGTGGCGTCTCCTTCTCCCGTGGGACCGCTTACGAAAAGCCACACCGGCTTTCCGGCTAAAATTGTTTCGTTCTTTTTCAGGAAGTTGACGGCATCTTTCCGCCACTGGCCTATATATACTGCGCTCCCGATTATAAAATCATCGTACTGAGTCGGGTCACCAACCCGGTTGGTCGGTATTACATCGGCCTCTAAACCTTCCTGACGGAGCACCTCTCCAATTTTCTCAGCAATCTCCGCCGTTGCGCCATATTTGGATACATACACTACCAGGATTTTAGTCGCCATCCAATTGCCTCCTGTTCGTTATATTCATTCTTTTTAAGTAGTCTATCACATTTTCGTAAAGCGGAGCAGGAGAATTGTAAATATAGGTGGCTTACCCCAAAAGCCGTACATCCATGTCACCCTGAGCACATTCGCTCCGCTCAGTGTAAACTCCGCGACCTGCCCGCTTGCCTCCGCTGAAGCTTTAGCGCAAGCAGGCCGCACGAGGCTTCGGCAGGCGGGAGGATCCCGGGATGGTGGTTATGATACCCCTACCCTGAGATTCTTCGTAGCTCCGTTCCTCATAATGACATTTGATGCAAACCCATAGTTAAGGGAAGGGGGGGATTAAAAGGGGCGTGAGCCCCTTTTAAAAGACACTTTCCCTCTCCCTTTATCAAAGGAGAGACTTCGTCGTGAGCTCAGTCGAACGAGGTGATTAAGGGTGAGGGTTACCTTATTTCCTATTTGCGCTCAATCACTGGTGCGGGATATAATCGGGGCTAGGCAAGGAGAGAGAAATGGCGAAAGGCAAGAACCGTGAGATTGTGCGTACCACCACCTGGTCGGCCGGGCCCGGCTGCCACGGCGGCTGCGGCGTGCTGGCTCACATCGAGGACGGAAAACTGGTTAAAATCGAGGGCGACCCTGACCACCCCTGGAATCAGGGGCGGCTCTGCTCAAGATGTCTGGCAATGACCCAGTACGTTAACCATCCTGACCGCCTGGCACGTCCTCTGAAGAGGGTAGGTGAGCGTGGAGAAGGTAAGTGGCAGGAGATTTCCTGGGGCGAGGCTTTCGACCTGATAGAAGAGAAGCTGGGCAAGATAAAAGAAGATTACGGTCCTGAGAGCGTCATTTTCTCGATGGGGACCGGCCGGGACATCGGCGCCTGGATATGTATGCTTGCCTATGCCTACGGCAGTCCCAATGTCATGTTTGCCCTGAGCGGTATTGCCTGTTACAGCCCCAGAATCGCCGCCGTGGAGACTATCCAAGGCGATTACTGTATCCTCGATGCGGCGCAGTGGTTCCCCGAACGCTATGACGACCCGAACTATAAGGTGCCTGAGTGTATAGTAATCTGGGGTTACAATATTCCCGCCTCATGCCCGGACAATGTCTTCGGTCACTGGATAATCGACCTTATGAAAAAGGGCACCAGGATTATTACTATCGACCCCAGGCTGTCCTGGTTCGCCTCGAGGTCGCATAAATGGCTCAGACTCCGCCCGGGGACGGACGGTGCCCTGGCGATGGGTTTCCTCAATGTGATTATCAATGAAGGCCTTTATGAGAAGGAGTTTGTCGAGAAGTGGACGAACGCCGCTCACCTGGTCAGGAAGAATACGGGTACCATATTAAGAGAAAGTGACATGGTTACAGGCGGTTCTCCGGATAATTTCGTCGCCTGGGACACGGTAAAACAGGCACCGGTGGTCTGGGACTCCGAAAGTGTTGAGTACAGGTCGGCTGACGTTATTCCGGCGCTTGAAGGTGAGTATGAAGTCAGCCTTGCCAATGGCATGAGAATTAAAGTAGAAACCGTCTGGAATGTCTATTGCCGGCGGGTAAACGAGTATCCGCCGGAGAGAGTTTCCGAAATAACGATGGTACCTGAGAATGACATTATTGAGGCAGCATGCTTCTACGCCAGAAGCAAGCCGGCCGCCATCCACTGGGGGGTGCCCATCGATATGACGCCAGCGATTACCCCCACCGCCCAGGCAATCGCCGACCTCTGGTGTCTCACCGGGAACCTGGACGTGCCCGGCGGTAATGTGATTTCCCGCTATGCCTTTGATGCCGTCGCCTATGCCCTGCCCGGGGCGAAAGGAGTCATCAAGCTCGATTCCAAAGAGGCTGACGAGAAAAGAATCGGTGCCGATAAGTACGGTCCGCTGAGAAAATTCATCTGGCGCGCCCAGACCGATGTCGCTTTTGAGCAAATCTTTACCGAAGACCCCTACCCGATTAAGGCGATGTGGCTGCAGGCGTGTAATCCCGTGGCTGGCATCGGTCTGGACCCGAAGAGGTGGGTCGAAGCCCTGAAGAAGCTCGACTTCGTTGTCGTTGTTGACCTTTTCCACACCCCCACCACCCAGCTTGCCGATGTCGTCCTGCCGACTGGCACTTTCCTTGAGAAAGACAGCTTCCGCACCTGGTGGATACCCCTTCAGAGCATCAATAAGGCTATCACGGTGGGGGAGTGCAAGCCGGATGTGGAGATAAACTTCGAGCTGGCAAGAAGGTTCGACCCCGATTTCCGCTGGGAAACGGTCCATGACCTCTTCGACGAGATAATCGAGCCGTCCGGGCTGACCTTCAAGGAACTGCAAAAGCAGGGCTGGGTATTTCCGCCGGAGGGTCACCCCAGCCACCCTTATCATCGCTTCGAGAAAGGACTGCTCCGCCCGGACGGAAAGCCCGGCTTTCAGACCCCGTCCGGCAGAGTGGAACTGTTTTCAGTACTGCGGGAGGAGTGGGGACTGGAACCGATGGTTCGTTATGAAGAACCACCCTTCACTCCGGTCAGCCAGCCGGAACTGTATAAACGGTACCCACTCATCCTGTCCACGGGGAGGCGGTCTCCGGTCTACTTTCATGCCGAACACCGGAATATCCCCTGGCTGCGGGAAATCGACCCCGACCCGGTGATTGAAATCCATCCCGATACGGCGAGTCCGCTTGGTATAAATAACGGCGACTGGGTATGGGTTGAAAACTGGCTGGGCCGGTGCAAGTTCAAGGCAAAGGTAACCCTGGTGGTGCCGGAGTGGATGGTGATGACTGCTCACGGCTGGTGGTTCCCCGAGGAGCCGGGTGAAGAGCCTTCTCTTTACGGTGTCTGGAAATCAAACGTGAACCAGCTTATTCCAATGGGCTTCCAGGGTGAGGACGGCCTTGGCGCTCCGATTAAACATCTGCTCTGCAAGGTCTATAAAGCCGGTGGCAGCGAGGAGAGTTAGAATGGCAGATAAGTGCGAATACGGTTTGCTTATAGATTATGAATACTGCACCGGCTGCTATGCCTGCCAGGTCGCCTGTGCCCAGGAATACGGCTGGCCGGCAGGAATGGGGGGAATCAGGGTTATCGAGGTGGAGCAGAAACTGCCCAATAAGAAGGCTTATCTGACCTTCCTGCCCTTTCCCACCGAGCTCTGCATCCTCTGTGCTCCACGCACCAGACAGGGACTCCAGCCTGCCTGTGTCAAGCACTGCATGGCAGCCTGTATGAAATACGGGAAAATAGAAGACCTGGCAAAAGAGCTGGCTGATAAGCCGCGGCAGGTACTCTGGGTACCGCGGGCTTGATATACCTTGGCGGCAACTACCTGAGCGTGTGTCAATCATTAATTAATTGAAGGAGGTATTAATAGTGGCGAAGAAAAAGACCGGTGCTTATGAGTGGGGTGAGGCTCCACCGTCTTCCTGGATTGACATCTCGATACCTTTTAGGGATAAGATGGTGCACTGGCCCAGTGACCCGGAACCGCAGATAGTACGCCTTAAGGACAGGGATGCCGGTGACCCGGTCAGCCTGATGGACATGCACTTTATCGACCACGCCGGGACGCATGTCGATGCTCCGCTCCATTTTATCGCCGGCGGAAAGACTATAGATAAAATGCCTTTAAACGCAACTATCGGCAGGGCAAGGGTCATTGAGATAAAGAACAAAGAGGTGATAACTGTCGAAGAACTGCTGCCTCATAATATCCGCCGCGGTGAGCGGATTCTTTTCAAAACCGAGAATTCGGACAGGTGCTACAAGACGGATGAGTTTTTCGAGGATTATGTGTATTTCTCCACTGAGGTGGCGCAACACCTTGTCGACAGGGGAGTCAAGGCAGTTGGCCTAGACTACTTATCGATAGGTACCTATCGTGACAGGGATAACCTCCACGATACCCACGAGATTCTGCTCAACGCCGGCGTCTATATTATCGAAGGTATCAACCTGGCAGGCGTGAAACCGGGACGGTATGAGCTTGTCTGTCTGCCCCTTTTGCTTGAGCGGGGCGATGCCGGCCCTGCCCGGGCTATCATCAGGCCGATATAGTTATTTGAATTGATTCTGTGAAAAAGAGATTGTTAGACAGTGGCTCCCCTGCCTCCACTAGGAATAAGGACGGTTCCGATGAAAAACCATCGGGACCGTTAATAATTTGAATAACCGGGCCTTCGCGTTGAGTAGTCACTGGAAAGACAAGTTTGAAAGGAAGTTAATGTTCTTAGTAATACACTAATTGTTTATGTATGATAATCGATGTATAATCGGCATTACCAAAAAGACTTCTATATGGGACATCACGTGACATATGATGAGTAATAAAAAAAGAGGTATGGAAGAGTCATATAAGGAAGCAGCTGATAAGCTTGGGCTGGGAGACAGGATAGAATCTGAAACCCAGCTTCTCGCGACAGGTTTCACAAGTGTGAACTTGGAAGGAATTGCTCCATTTGATAACGATATTATTACCTTCGATTATCAAACGAACCAGGTGATTAATAAAAACTGGAAAGCCAGGACTGAATTACATCCCGGTATGTTTCCGGGACCTCTTGCCAGTGTCCTCAAGTTCATGGTCGAAGACGGTACTCTCAACTTTGCCCTTAAACGTTCCCGGTTTGATATATTTGACGGATTGAAACAGGAGATGCCGTCATGTCTTGACATCACGGAAATACCACTTGACCGGGATTTATGTCTTTATCTCTGTACGGGAGCTGTTACCATTACTGCGCCGGAGGAAAGCTATCCCGATGGTGCAATAATTTTCGGCGTCAGGAGTTCTCGTCACGCAATCGGGCCAGGTAATTCAAATTGTTTGCCTTCCGGTCTCGTGAATCCGGATAAGGATAGGTTGTTAATCGGTGATTCCGCATCTAGAAGTTTACTCTCTATAAGGCTTACGATATTGAGAGAGTTAATAGAAGAAACAAGCATACGCGACTACAAACAATTAGAGTATCTCGGTTTAGTCTACGAAGGATATGTGGCCCCAGGAGTCGCGATTGCGGTAAGACTAATTGTTGATACTACCGTTAATAAAATCCGGAAAACCATAACAAATTCTGATAATGAATCGGAAAGTTATCATTTTGTAGATAATAATCCGGAAGCAGTCAGGGATTTTATAGCGAAATATCCGCCTACTCCCCATTCCGCAGCAATGCTGGCATTACATTTTGCTGTATCTTCATAGGACTGGTTTTTGGTGACCGGACAAACATGGCTATCTTCGTTGAGTGGTAAAAAAACACTTAAACAGAACAAAGCATCGTTCCAAGGGGAGTTCGACTCTTGCCCCTCTCTAGATTCCTTAAGGGTTCGTCCTGAAGGCTCACCCTTTCCTCAGGTTACCGAGTAGCATCGATAGCCCCTTTATTCCCACCTTCAAATCTCCTATCGAGGAAATCTGCCTGAGACGCTGCCAGGGATATGAAGGGCGCAGATAAAACTCTCTGTAGGCGCGTTTTATCCAGTGCCGGATTTCATCCCGGCTTAGCAGGTCGCTTTCAAAAACGGGAGTTATTCCCTCACCGGTGCCGGCATAGACGAAGCTCTCCCAGGGGATTTTTTCATCACCGCGCCCGGCCATATATATGTCGAAAAGGTCGGTCCCCGGGAAAGGCGTGGTAATTGAAAACTGGGCGAAATCAAGCTTCAGCTTCCTGGCCAGGTTGATTGTCTGCCTGATTGTTTCCGGTGTTTCTCCCGGAGAGCCCAGCATAAAATACCCCACCGTCTGTATGCCGACCTCCCGGGTTATCCGGATGGCTTCTTCCACCTGTTCAAGGCTAATATCCTTGCATAGTGAGTCCAGTATCTCCTCCGAAGCCGACTCTATACCGTAAGCTACGGCGTAACAACCCGCCTGCTTCATGTGGAGCAGCAACTCTCTATCCACAAGGTCGACCCTGGTTTCGCAGGTCCAGTGCATCCTCAACCCTTCTTTTATTATTCCTTCGGCAATATCGTGAGCTCGTTTCTTATTAAGAGTAAAGACATCATCATAAAAGGTGAATTCCTTTATGCCGAGTTTATCCTGAAAGTAAGTGAGTTCTCTGACAACTCTTTCCGGACTCTGAGCTCTGAATTTATTGCCGAAGATGGGCTTTGAGCAATAAGCGCACCGGTAAGGACAGCCGCGGCTGGTGATGATAACGGCAAAGGGTAAAGCCCGCCCGTGCGGAGGATGTGGTTTGTATCTTCTCCGGGGGAGTAAATGGTAGGCGAGAAAGGGGAGAGAGTCCATTTCCACGTTTTCCGCTCTTGCCGGATTACTGATGACCTGCGCATCTTTTCTGTAGCTTATGCCCTGAATTTCATTAAATGGCCTGCCCTGTTCAAGGGCTTGAAGTAGTTCAAGTATTGTCTCTTCGCCCTCTCCCCTGACGATGATATCTATGTTTGGCGTTGCTGCTAGTGTTTCTTCGGGCAGTAACGTGGCATGAGCCCCGCCAAGGATTACAGTCAATTCCGGTCTTGTATCTTTTATAGCGCCGGCAGTTTCAAGTGCCGCACTGACCGTTGGCGTCATGGCGGTAAGCCCCACTACTTCGGCGTCGTCAAGCTGTGAGACCACCTCCTTAGGTTTTAGCTTTAGAGCGCTGGCGTCAATTATACTTACCGGATAGCCATTCTTCTCAAGGACGGCAGCAATCTGGGCAAGTCCCATCGGAGGTTGTGGATAGCTTGTTAACTGGGGAGGATTTATTAGAACTGTTCTTAGCATTACTTTATACTACAGGTTATGTGGCCCTCTGCTCAGCAAATTTTCACTCTCAATCTTCAATATGGAATACGGATTATTTCATCTGAGGTGCCGATGCTGTTTCGATTACCTTTAATTAACCCCTGCGTTTTGAAAGCAGGTTTAAGATTATGCCGGTGAAGATACTTATTGAACCGACAATTAGCAACAGGCTGGCAACCAGTGCCCAGCCGGTAACGGCTACGCCACTTTTGGAGTAAATGCTGAGTGCAATGACACCAGCGACCAGGCCGAGCGTAGTGATGATAATGCCGCCCAGTCCGAAGAAAAAGAGAGGGCGTCTCTCTGAAATCATAACCAGTATTCTGCCCAGGACACTGAATCCATGTACGACAGGATTCAGTGTAGAGCTATCCACGGTGTAGCGGATAGAAATTGGTTTTTCCGTAATCTTCAGTCCATTTTCAGTGGCCCTGGATATAGTCTCAGCCGATACAGCCATTCCTGTTTCTCTCAGGGATAGTGAGGCGATAGCCTTTCCGGAGAAAGCTCTGAATCCGGATTCGGAATCGGTGACCTCTTCTCCAGAAAGGACATGGGAGAAGTTTGAAATGATTCTCTGGCCGATGCGGCGGTAACGCGGGACCTCTTCCTTCTGTGCTTCTCGAGAGCCGATGACGATATCGAAACCTTCATAGACGGGACCAATCAGGTCCGGGATTTCATCCGGGTTGTGCTGGGAATCGGAGTCTAGCAGGACGAAGATATCCGGCTTCCTTTTCTTAGCCTCGGCAATGAGTGTCTGAACGCTGGCGCCATAGCCCTTATTCTGTTCGTGCTGAATCACGGTAGCGCCGGCGAGCCTGGCGACCTCAGCCGTACGGTCACTGCTGCCGTCGTCGACGATAATGACCTCATCAACGTATTTTCTGGTTTGAAGGATAATAGTGCCGATATACTGTTCTTCATTAAAGGCGGGTAGCCCGGCGATAATTTTACGGTTCTTCTGTTGAGAAGGCTTGGGTGATTTATTCATTAGATCTGTCCGCAATAACGATGTATTTTATATGCTCATGAATAAGTTAATACATTATACCGTAAAAGGTGTATTAATTAAATGAAGTATAAAAAAGTGGGGAGGTACAAATCTGACGTTGTTTCTTGAGAACAGTCCGGTTCCTTAGAGAGGTAAAAAGATGAGATTAGCACTCCCCGTCTAGTGATGACTAACGTCTGACAGATTATCCGTTTGGATGCTGACGATTCCGTTCTCGTCGACCGTGTACTTAAACTGGCTATATTTCCAGGTGAGATAATCCGGGAAAAGGGAATTCTGGGGTGTAGGAAAGAGTGCCATATCATTTGTCGGTTCCGTAACCGGCGGAACGTCAGGCATTCTTTCCATTATCCTCATCCACTGCAGGGATTCCGTTACTACACTACGCTCATATTGTGCAACCATTGCCTGAACGTCCTCCAGCAGGGAGCCCGGGCCAGTCGGAGCCCCGGTCAGCACTGCGATAATTCCTTCAAGCGGATTTTTCGGTCCACTATCTGTTTTTGCGGCAGTTGCTGTAGCACCCGCTGTGCATACCAGTAAAATCGTGACAAGGAGCAGAGCGGCAGTCTGTCGTGCTACTGTGAACAGCTTCTTTCCCTCTTTGGCGGCCGGAACCTTCTCTTGTTCCGCAAGAATTTGCGGCGTTTTGCAGTTCTTACAAGTATATACCTTACCGTATGGTACTGGCTCGGCAATGTATTTTCTCTCACCACACTGAATGCATTCTATAATCATTATTCCTTTTCCATCTATCAGGCTATCAGGAGAAGAAGGTGTCTTCTTATGTGAATGCTTTGATTCTGAACGACACTTAAATTTACTATTCTGAATGGGCGATAACAATCCTTCAAAAGAATGATTCTATCCGGTTGGCAAATCATCATTTTTGCTGATATAGAATGTCACTTTCTCCATCGAGTCAGTTATGTCCCTTTTACTTAATCATGGTTGCACAGGCAACAATGAATATCAATATTTCTTTCGCCGCTGTGGTTTCCTTCGGCTTCGCTCAGGACAGGCTAACTGCTCGTCATGAGCGACACGCATTCCCACTCACCCTGAGCTTTTCGAAGGGTCTCCAACTAAGATTGAGAAGAACCGTTATGTCTGGTCTCTTGTCAAACAGGAGTGGCTGTGTAATACTAGGGTCAGTAAATATCACCCCCGGTCAAACTTAAAGTGCAGAGAACGTGAATTTAAGTAGATTAAACCCGAAATTAATCGTTGCAGTAATACTGGTATTAGTCTTCGTTCTTGCCCTGAGTCTTCGGGTGTTTCTTCCTTATGACAGGGTGTTCAGTGATGAGGGGATAAAGTATACCAGTGCTGACGCTTATTATAATATGCGTCAAGTTGACAACTTTGCCTACAACTTCCCCGAACACACGGAGGTTGACCCCTACTTCACTTACCCCGGTGCCACGGGAGAGGTTAACGTTCGATTTTTCGGCTGGTTAACGTCCTTCCTCAGCTGGATTATCGGGCTGGGAGCACCAACAGAGCATACCATAGACCTTGTCGGTGTATATCTGCCAGCGGTGTTCGGTGCTCTTATTGTTATTCCCGTTTACTTCATCGGCAAAGAATTGTTTAATCGCTGGGTAGGACTGCTTTCGGCCGGTCTGATTGCAATACTGCCGGGAGAGTTTATAGGCCGGTCTATACTTGGCTTCAGCGATTATCATGTTCTGGAAGCACTGCTTACCACGGTGACGATGATGTTTCTTGTGCTGGCGGTGAAGACGGCTAGCCGGCGTCAGGTGACCTTTGAAAATCTCAAAAATCTGGACTGGTCGATAATCAGAAAGCCATTTATCTACAGCCTGCTTGCCGGTCTTTTTCTCGGACTTTACGTCCTTGCCTGGGCGGGGGCACTACTTTTTGTCTTTATAATTTTTCTGTATTTTGTAATCCAGTTTATAGTTGACCACCTGAGAAAGAAATCCACCGAATACCTCGGTATTGTCGGCGTTCCTCTTTTCCTGGTTACCCTGATAATAACAATGGTAAGCTTTGTGGACAGGCTTTATATTGCTTCGGTAGCAATCGCCCTGATTGCCCCTGTTGTCCTGGGAACTTTATCCTGGCTGATGGTGAAAAAGCGAATAAAAACAGGCTACTATCCGTTAATCCTGTTTGGACTGGGACTGGCTGGTATTGGTTTGTTCTATCTCGTCGCTCCCTCTTTGTTTCGTTCAATGATGATAAGTCTATCTAACTTCATCCCGCGGGGGGCGCATATTACAACAATTGAAATGCAGCCCCTTATCAGTCCAGCATATCAGAGTTCATACGGAAATATTTTCGCCATTGTCTGGGGAAATTATCCAGGGATGATACCCCTGAGCACAACCGGTTCCGGAACAGACTTCCAGGATATACTGGCTTTTATATCGACAAGCTTTTTCTTGAGTCTGGTTTCCCTCTGCATATTAATTTATCTTGTTTTCAAGCAGGGCGCTGGTGAGAAAATCATTCTGGTTATCTGGAGTCTGATAATACTGGTACTTAACCTTATACAGCGCCGATTCGGCTACTACTTTGCCGTGAATGTAGCGCTGCTTGTCGGCTACCTGGCGTGGAGAGTGCTTGAGCGTGGTGGGTTTAGAGAGACGGCTGCCGAAAAAGAGGAAAAGCCAGTTGAGGTAAGGAGAAGAGTACGGCAGAAAAAAGGTGATTCCTCGGTTATGGCCAGGCGTGCTGTTATGGCAATAGTCCTGATACTTGTCCTGGTGGTGGTTTATCCCTGGAACATTGAGCCAGCAACACAGGTTGCCAGCCAGGCACAGTATGCCCCCAGTGATGCCTGGGTAAGCTCACTCAAATGGATGAAAGAGAATACCCCCGAACCGTTCGGAGACCCCGATTCATATTATGATATATTTGAACTACCCCCGGCAGAGGAGGACTTTGAATACCCTGAGTCTGCTTACGGCGTGCTGGCCTGGTGGGACTACGGGTACTGGATTACCCGTATTAGCCACCGGTTACCGACTGCAAATCCAAGCCAGGATCCGAAAGTTCTGACGGCTATAGCCTCTTTCTTCACCTCGCAGGACGAGGAATCAGCCGATGATATAATTCGAGAAATGGGCTCGGAGTATATAATAGTTGACTATCAGACAGCTTACGTGAATCCGGTTACGATGGGTAGTAAGTTCCCGGCGATAGCAACCTGGGCGGGAGAAGCCATGAATAAATACTTTGATCTTTACCTAGTGCCCGCTGAAGATGGGGAGCGCTGGATGTTGAGGCCGCTTTTCTATCCTGGATACTACAATTCAATGATTGTCAGGCTGTATAACTTTAATGGTGAGGCAGTAACCCCCGAGAGCGTATGGGTAATCTCCTACCAGGAAAGCACGGACAAGGCAGGTAATGTTTTCAAGCAGATTACCGGCGCGGAGCAGTTCGAGAGTTATGAAGCTGCCGAAGAATATCGTTCGAGCCAGGAGTCGCCAAATGTCAGGATAATCAGTCCCAATCCGATGATAAGCCCCGTATCGCTGGAGGCACTTGAGCACTACGAACTGATTCACAGTTCGGAAGGTGGGATTGGGCTCGTGGACCAGACCTCGGTGCCGGAGGTAAAAATCTTTGAATATGTGGAGTGAACCGCCGTAATTTTCTTTTTAGTATTGATACTTTGCAGGCTTGAAAATGATACGGCAAATAGTGCGTTCAGAATACCTGAAGTTAATCCCGCTGATGGCGCTGGCATTCTACATCGCTTTCATCCCGCACCTGTCTTATCCATATCCTTTACATGTCGATGAATGGGTTCATCTTGCCCGCTCCAACGCAATGATTGCAGCAAGCAGCCCTTCTATTGCCGACCCCTTGCTCGGTGGAAACTCCCTTGGTATAAGCTCCAATCTGGAAGCCGGTTACCAGCTATTCTTGGCGGTTTTCCAGACCATCAGTGGTATTTCCTGGGTGAATATCTTCAGATACTTTCCGGCTATAGTTTTCATGATTACCGTCTTGTCCGTTTATGTAATGGCCCGGAGAGAGGGATTTGGCTGGGAGGCTGCCTTCTTGACCTGCCTGATACCTACTACAGTGGGAATACTGGGACCGGCGTTCCTTGTCCCGGTATCGATGGGACTGCTCTTTACTCCTCTGCTCCTCTTTCTGGCCCTTAATCATAGGAACCTGTGGACTTACCTGCTGATATTTGTCCTGATTTGTTTTCTCCTTGCCATACACGCTCCCTCGGCAATCTTTCCCATAATCGTGCTCTTCCCCTATATCCTGCTTAATTTCAAGGGTAACTTCAGGCACAGCCTGGGACTCATCCTGGCGTTGTTGCTCCCGTTTTTCATAGTGTTCCCCTGGATAATTACCATGCTTCTGCCTACATTCAGAGACCTGTTTTCACAGACCTCTCACTCGGAATATGTCCTGCTGCCGCGGGTTATTCAGGAATATGGCTATTTGCCTGTTGGTCTGTGCATGCTGGGTATTTTTTCGCTGGCAGTAAAAGGCGGCAGGAAATACTACGGGCTGATACTGGGGCTGCTTGCTTTACTGCTAATGCTGGTTAGCTATTATTCTTTCAATTATGGAGTCTGGATACTGTATGAGCGGGGTCTGATCTATATGATGCTTGTAATGAGTGTCATTGCCGGGGCCGGGTTGATGGCGATTAAGACTCTGAAACTGCCGGAGAGATTTAACAACTGGCTGAAAGTGCCTTTCATCACTGAAAATGCAGGCAGGCTCCTGAGTTTTGTTCTTATCGTGGTAATACTGTGGGTGACTATCCCGGCGCGTCTGAACACTCCTTATTATCAGATGATTGATGATGAGGACTACCGGGCTATTACCTGGATTCAGAATAACGTCGGTGATGATTATAGAAGAGCAATACTCGACCCATGGAAGGCTACCGCTTTTGCTGCCCTTACCGGTAAACCTGTTTATACAAGGATACATTCCTATCCAGTGGATATAGACAGGGAAGCCTATGCTTTTATCAGAGGTGGCAGCATTAACACTTCATTCTTAAAGGGAAATAGTATATCTATTGTCTATACCCGGGTCTATAATGGACCTTTCGAAGGAAATGTTGTATACAAGAGCGGTAATCCTGACCTGGTGGAGGTGGCAGACAACATTTACCTGCTGAAAGAACCTGAGGAGTCAGGCGCTGAAGGTGGACCTTAGCTCTGGTTATCCCGGGTGAATTCGAATCACTTAAAGAGTTCTGAAAAAGAATTTGCTGATGATTAATAGCAATCTGACAAACAAAGAAAAAGCTTCTGCTTTGAGGCAGGTGGCCGGGTTATTCGGCCCGGCGGGCCAAAAAACTATACTTGTCGAAAATTTCAGAAAGCACGTATATGAGATGAGTACCATTCTTGAGAAGTGCGGGCAGAGTGGTAAGGTGCTGGATGTAGGCGGCGGAATGGGTGTAAACCTCTTATCTCTACGAAAGTTATATCAATCACTTGAACTCCATTTAATCGATCGTTTTGAGGAATATACCGGAGAGAACCGGATGGGGTCGAGTGTGGACGGGTTAAAGTTGATGAGGGACTCTGATATATCGGTTGTGTCCCAGGATTTCTGGCAGAACCCGGCTCTGCCTTATGAATCCGGATTTTTTGATGTGGTTACCTGTCTCGACGTGGTGGAGCACCTGCCCGGGCATCCGCTAAAGCTGCTGGCTGAGATACGTAGAGTATTGAAGGAGGGGGGCTATTTCATCCTCGGTGGTCCGAATTCTATCAGCCTGCTTAAAAGGGTCATGCTACTTTTTGGCAGGTATCCCTACTCCTCACCCCTGGAACTATGGTGTTCTGACGAATACTTTTCTCACTATAGAGAATACAGCCCTGATGAATATCGGCAACTCCTCGAAATGTCTCAGTTCACTGAAGTTAGAACCGTGATGCTGGCCGAGCCTTCGAGTCGTTATCAGCCTCGGGAAGGTGGGTTTTTCGGGTTATTAGTAGCCGCCGGTATTTGGATGATATATTTCGCAACTCTTATTTTCCCGGGACTGAGACCAACGGTTTACTGCATAGCCAGGAAGTCCTGATTTAAGGCAAGGCAAGCTCGTTTATTGACTCGTCAGGAAGTGGGATAAGTAATATTTCGCTGTTCTTCTCCAGTATTTCCTCCATCAAAAAGTTGCTTTCAATGTGTTATTGCCGGCAGGCGATATTGTGGATATATTAGCTAGAATGGGATATAATTAAACGTAATTATTTAGCTGGCATGCTGGTCGCGATTAATAGTAATAGCGGGTATGTATGGATAAATCAGAATCTCTACAAAATGAAATTGCCAGAAGGTTGGAAGAAAGCGTTCGAATAAAGCGTGCCATTGCCGAGAGTAAAATAACGGGGATAGCAAGCATAGTCAATCTAATTGTCGCATCACTCAGGGCGGGTGGTAAGGTAGTCTTGTTCGGCAATGGCGGCAGCGCTGCCGATGCCCAGCACATCGCCGGAGAACTGGTGGGTAAATTGCTACTCGAAAGGCAGGCGTTACCGGCAATAGCTCTGAGCACAAATACTTCCATACTAACTGCTTTAGCCAATGACTACGGTTATGAGACCGTTTTCAGCCGCCAGGTAGAAGCGCTGGTTGACGAGAATGATGTTGTCATCGGCATCAGTACCAGCGGTAATTCGCCGAGTGTGACTGAGGCAATAAAGGCGGCGATAGCAAAGGGTGCTAAGACCGCAGGTTTAACCGGAGGTAGTGGCGGTACGCTGGCTGAAGTGGCAGACCTGGTGATTATAGTGCCCTCGGAAGTTACTCCCAGAATTCAGGAAGCTCATATCACCATCGGACATATTATTTGTGAAATGGTGGAGAAAGAGCTGGCGAGCACAGGCTGATTTCCATCAAACGAAAGGTCATTCGTGGAGAAAGCTGTTTTTCTGGATAGGGACGGGACTATCATTGAAGATGCCGGATATATCGGTGAGATTGAAAGGGTTAGATTTTTACCGGGGGTTGGTGAAGCCATAAGATTGTTAAATGAAAGTTGTTTTAAAGTAATCGTAATTACCAATCAGGCTGGTGTTGCCCGGGGATATTTCAGCGAGGAGGCGGTACAGGAAGTAAATACCTTTATCAGGGAATCACTGGCTCAAGAAGCGGCATTGATTGATAGCTTCTATTATTGCCCGCATCATGTGGAGGGTGTTATCGAGGAATATCGCAAAGAGTGCTACTGCCGTAAACCCAATCCAGGCATGATAGAAAAGGCTGTCCATGATTTTAATATCGATCTTAAACAGTCCTTTGTAATTGGTGATAAAAGCAGTGATATTGAAGCTGGGTCCAGGGCGGGATGCCGAACAATTTTCCTTTCCAGACAGGACTTTCCGGATAGTGAGGGAAATAGTGCTGTAGTATCCGATTTTATTGCTCCCGGTCTGTATGAAGCAGCAAAATGGCTGGTGAAAGCCGGTCTGGAAGGTTAGTTCCCGGGGCGGACATATCGATTAAAGAACTGGCGCTGATAATAAAAGAAGCCGTTGGTTTCTAGGGGAGGGCAGTCTTCGATGAAACGAAACCTGACGGTACGCCACGAAAGCTTCTGGATGCCGGTAAAATCACTCGGCTGGGATGGTCGCCGAAAATCCCCCTTGCGGATGGTGTCCGGCAGACCTGCCGGTGGTTCAAGGTTCAGCCTGAAAGTAACTTGATGGAGAAGAGCCAATGAGAATATTAGTTACCGGAGCCGCTGGTTATATTGGTTCAGTCCTGGTGCCGATACTGCTGAAGCAGGGACATGAAGTTACCGCCGTCGATAATTTCCTGTATAATCAGCCGTCTTTACTCGATTGCTGTAATGATAAAAAGCTGACGGTTATTCGCGGTGACTCCCGCAACGAAGCGCTGATTTCAGAATGTTTGAAAGGCGTTGAGGTAATTTTCCCCCTTGCCTGCCTGACAGGAGCGCCACTTTGTGATAAAGACCCGCTTGCTGCAAGGCAGGTCAACCTTGATGCTATTAATATGATACTTGAGTTGCGTAATCAGGAACAAAAGATTATCTTCCCGAATACCAACAGCGGCTACGGAGTAGGGCAGGAGGGGGTCTATTGCACTGAAGAATCTCCGCTGAACCCGGTTTCTTTGTACGGTAAACTGAAGGTGGAAGCGGAAAAACTCATCCTTGAGGCGGGCAATAGTATTACCTTGCGGCTGGCTACGGTTTTTGGTATCAGCCCGCGGATGCGCCTTGACCTGCTGGTAAACGATTTTGTTTACCGGGCGGTTACCGACCGCTTTATAATCCTGTTTGAAGCCCATTTTAAGAGAAACTACATACATATTCGGGATGTGGTGAAAGCATTTATCCACTGTATGGAACATTTCGACGATATGAAGAATGAGCCTTACAATGTCGGCTTGAGCGACGCTAATTTAAGTAAATGGGAACTCTGTGAAGAGATTAAGAAGCAAATTCCGGACTTCTACTTCGTTGAGGCAGAAGTCGGCGAAGACCCCGATAAAAGAAACTATATTGTAAGCAATACCAAGATTGAAGCAACCGGATTCAAGCCGGATTATTCGCTTCAAGACGGAATCGCCGAATTAATAAAGGGATACCAGATAATAAGAAGAAATCAGTTCAGTAATATATAACTGTGTACCCTGTGCCCCCGTTTTCTTAGCTCGTGGACAAGATTGGAACCTGTGAAGCCACGCCCGCCGGTAACAAGTATTTTAGCCATCTTATCCTCCAGCTATTATATTGACTATCCTCTCTCCGGCTTTCCCGTCACCAAAGGGATTTTGCCAGTCGTTGGTCCTATCGAGCATTATCCGGATACACTCCATTATTTTACCCGGCGATACACCAGCCAGGATGTTGGCGCCGACTTCTAATGTCTCCGGCCTTTCAGTATTATCTCTTAACGTAACACAGGGAACATGGAGAATGCATGCTTCCTCCTGAACACCGCCGGAGTCGGTCAGGATAAGCCCGGCATTGCTTTCAAGCTGGAGGAAGTCCAGATAATCTACCGGCTCAATCAGGGTAAGGTTTGGCGTTTTCAGATTAAATTCGCTCATCTGTTTTCTGGAGTGGGGATGGATGGGGTAGACTGCGGGTAAACTGTATTTTTCAACCGCTTTAATCAGCCCGTCCAGAACTGAAGTAAACCTCTCTCTGTTATCGACATTTTCCTGGCGGTGGAGGGTGATTAGAAAATATTCCTCCGGCCGTAAGTGCAGAGTTTGGAGAATTTTACTCTGCTCTCTGGATAGCTCCAGATTCTGGTAAGCGGCATCGACGATTGTATTGCCGGTGACGTATATTTTTTCTCCGGCGATACCTTCACCAAGCAGAGTTGCTCTGGCTTTCTCGGTTGGGGCGAAAAGATAATGGGAACAGTGGTCAATCAGAATCCGGTTTATTTCTTCAGGCATATTTGTATCATAGCTGCGCAGTCCAGCCTCGATATGTCCGATTTTGATTTGGAGCTTGGCAGCGGCAAGAGCACCGGCGAGTACAGAGTTGGTATCACCTTCGACAAGAGCAATATCGACGTCTTCTTCCTGTAAGACTTTCTCCGCGCCAACCATTATTTTTGCTGTTTGTTCGGCATGGGAGCCTGAACCAGCTTCAATATTGTACCTGGCCTGGGGAAGCATCAGTTGTTCAAAAAGGGCTTTGTCAAGATTGTACGAATAGTGCTGGCCGGTATGAAGGATAAAGAAGTCTGCCCCTGACTTTTCCAGTTCTCTTATAATCGGTGCCATCTTTATAATTTCAGGTCGAGTTCCGAGAATTACAGCAATCTTCAGAGTCATTTATTCCTCAACTTTCGGCAGCCTGAATACAGCGTCACCTGTATTTCCGCAATATACTCCGGGTTCAATTACCTCATTCTTTCTTTGTGACCGGCTATCATCTCTCCGTGCAGAGGTTCTGCATGTTATTCGTCACCGGGATTTTAGTCCTTGGTTTGATTTCTGGCATTTCTTGAGGAGTAGTAGTAGAATGAATCAGAATGCCCCCAAGCGAATTCGAATCGCTGTCTACACCTTGAAAGGGTGTCATCCTAGGCCTCTAGACGATGGGGGCATGTCAGTAAAAAGTATAGCAAACAAACGGTTGTCATACAATGTCAGAGAGCAGAACCCAGGGTAACAGACAGGCTGAGACGGGAGTTGTTCGGAAGGGGAAAGTTGTTCCCATTTTAACGGTGCTGTTCGTTGTTGCCATAACCGTGGCGCTGTTCATATACCGTGACAGGGTGTCCGAGTTAGGTAACCTCGGCTATCTGGGACTTTTTCTTATCAATCTGGTTGGTAATGCTACTGTAGTTTTACCTGTGCCTACATTCGTGCTGATTTTCGCTTTTGGTGCTGTCTTTAATCCGTTTCTTGTCGGGATAGTCAGTGCTCTGGGAGGCACGATAGGTGAAATGACCTGTTACCTGCTTGGTTTTAGCGGGCGGGGAGTGGTTGAGAACAGGCAAATGTATGACAGGGCAGTGCAGTGGCTTCGTAAGTGGGGAGTTTTAACCGTATTTGTTTTTGCTGCAACTCCTTCGCCGTTTGATGTTATGGGGATGGTCGCCGGCATTCTCCGTTACCCTTTCTGGAAATTCTTCCTTGCCACACTCTGCGGCAAGACAATAAAGTACATTCTTTTTGCCCTGGCCGGTGCTTGGGGGTGGGAGTTTATGATGAGTGGAATGAGTCCGGCAATGTATGCAATTATAGCTGCCCTGGCGGCCGGAGCTCTTCTTGTGGTTGCCCTTTTTATTGAAGACAGGACATGGAAAAGGAGCGGCTAAAAAGCTGCTCCTGATGGTAATAATTTACTCTTTATCCGTGACTTCCGGGGTAACTAAGCCTCCCAGAACTCGATGGCAAAAACCTCTTCCCTTGCCTGGATGATTTCAGTTAATTCCCGGCGTGCTTTCTTATCGGTAATTGGTTCAACCTCAGATACCGGCAGCCCGTCCTCATCCGTCGTACTCTGCCAGTTTACTATGTAGCCGGGGACAACCGTATATACCCAGTCTTCGAGGTTGCAGCAGGAAGCCTCCATTCTCACCTGTCCGATTGAGTAGAGGACCTGCCTGCCATTGTATTCCAGTATCGTTTCCTGGTAGGGAATATAGCGGCCGGCAATGCCGAAGATTACGTCTTTCCCCGGCTCCTGGTGAGTATACTTTTTGGTTTTTACCGATGTCACTACCATCGAGTATTCATTCCCCCGGTCAGACCGGTCCCGTTAAACGGCGACTACTTCCTTTACCTCGGGGATTTCCTGCTTGAGCACCTGCTCAATGCCCATTTTCAGGGTCATTTGGGCCATTGCTCAGCCGCCGCAGGCGCCGGTCAGCTTGACCGAAACCGTGCCGTCATCATTAACATCTATAAGCTCTACACCGCCGCCGTCACGCTCCAGAATTGGGCGTACCCGGCTCAGAACTTCTTCCACCTTCTCTCTCTGCATGTCTTCCTCCTTTGTGCTGGAAGCCTCTCTGATTCCAGTTTAAGCTTAACACAGCAGCAGGCTGAGGGTCAATTTGGGGATTTAATAACCCTATCCCCCTGTGTCCCCCTTCCCCTTTATAAAGGAGAAGGGGAAGAATAAGGAAAGAGGGGTGAAGTCCCTCCCTTTATTAATTAATAGTGAGTGTTTAAGAGGGGGCGTTAGCCCCCTCTTGATTTTCCTTGAGGGTGGTGGGTGGGAATAGATACAAACTACGGAAAAATAGCCAGTGCTTCAAGACCTGTGGTCTCGGGCAGTCCGAGCATTATATTCATGTTCTGGACGGCAGCACCGGAGGCCCCCTTTCCCAGGTTATCATAGCGGGCGGACATCAGAATTCTGTCATCGTTGCCGAAGACGAAAATCTCCAGATTGTTCGTGCCGTTGCAGTCGGTAAAAGTCAGAAATCCATTATTAAGGAAGTTATCGGCCGGGTAGGGCATAATCTTGATAAACTGTTCTCCGGCATAATAGTCCGCCAGCAAGTCTCTGATACTTTCAGCGTTAAGGCTTTTTTCCAGGTGGCTCGCTATCAGCGGGATTGAAATTATCTCGCCGGCATATACATTGACCACGGTGGGGTTGAAAAGCGGCGGCTGTGCCAGCCCGGAGTATTTTGTCATTTCCGGAATATGCTTGTGGTTAAGTGTAAGAGAATAAGGGCGGGGATTCTTAATATAGTCGGGGGCGCCAGCTGCCTCATAATCCGCAATCATCGATTTACCGCCGCCGCTATAGCCTGCTATAGCGTGAGTGGTGATGGGGTAGTCCGGCGCTATGATGCCCTGAGCTATCAGCGGATGTAGCATCAGGATAAAACCGGTAGCATGACAGCCGGGGACGGTTATTCTCTTTGATTTTTTTATCAGGGCACGCTGGTCTTTTTTCAACTCCGGCAGGCCGTAAATCCAACCATCCGTAACGCGATGAGCCGTCGAGCCGTCAATAACGCAGACCGAAGAGTTTTTTATAAGGCTGACAGACTCCCGGGCGGCATCATCGGGGAGGCAGAGAAAAACTATATCCGCCTCATTAATCATCTTTCCACGGGCGGTTGGTTCCTTACGTTTTGACTCCGGGATTTCGATGATTTCGATATCGTTACGGCCGGCGAGGCGCTCACGGATTTTCAGGCCGGTAGTGCCATGCTGACCATCAACGAAAACTGTTTTCTTCATATTGCCTTCCTTGAACTTTCTACCATTTTCGTGTGAAAAGTATATCACAGGCGAGCCTGATTTTATACGGGACCATTATCTTTCCCGCCAGTATTTTCGCTTTCAGCCAGGCTTAAAACAATCCTTGAAGACGGAAATATGTTAATGATTCCTGTTTTAATTTTACTCATTAGCCAGGACTCCTTCACAGATTGCTTCCAGGGAATTCAGTTGCTCACTGGTGCCCATAATAATCAGGCTGTCTCCGGCGGTAATCTTTTCCTCTGCGGATGGATTGGCTATAAACCTGCCTGTTTTTTTAGTTATTGCCATTACCGTGGCTTTTGAGCACTGCCGGACATTATGAATGGTCTGGCCTTTCAGAGAAGAATCCTCTCCGATGGCTACATTCTCCATCTGCAGCTCCGGACCGCGGCGGCGGGTTATCGTATCGAGGAAATCAACCACTGCCGGACGCAGGGCAAGCATCGCCATACGGCGGGCGCCGATTGCATTCGGAGAGACGATTCGGTCAGCGCCGGCTCTTTTTAGCTTGGTCTCGGCCTCTTTGTCCGAAGCTCTTGCCGTGATAAAAAGACCGGGATACAGCCCCCGGGCAGACAGTGTTATATAGGTGTTATCAACATCGGTGCCCAGCGCCGCTACCAGTCCCCGGGCATGTTCAATGCCAGCTTCTTTTAACACTTCGTCACTGGTAGCATCGCCCTCCAGAACCAGGTGCCCTGCCTGTTCTGCCCTGGCGACACAGTCAGGTCTGTTATCGATGACGACAAACGGAGTATCTTCTTCTTTGAAAATATTGGCAATCTCCTCACCGACTCTGCCGTAACCGCAGAGAATAAAATGTCCTTTTAACTGTGAAATCTTGTTCTTCATTCTTCGCCTCCACCATGTAGTCCCGATGTTGCCTTCTATAATGTACTGTATTACTCCTGTCAGAGTGTACAGAGCGGCACCGACACCGCCGAACATCAGGAAAATACTGAAAGCCCTTCCGCCGGAGCTCAGAGGATACAGTTCCCTGTAGCCGACGGTTGTTATTGTCATAGCCGTCATATAAAGAGAATCGAAGAGGTTCCAGCCTTCTATTATACTGTAACCGAAAACCCCGATAACTATGATAAAGACCAGGGCGCTTACTCCCAGTATGACATTCCTGACTGACCTCATATTAATTCCTTTAAAATGTTCCCTGTGAACATAATATCATAGCAATTAAATTGTATACAAAGCTTATTTATGGAACCCCATCCCCCTGTCTCTCTCCTTCCCCTTTTGAATAGCCTTGCCTCAAAAGTCATTCTGGAGTCCGCCTGTGGCGGACGAAGAATCTCAGGGTGGGGAGTCAAGGTAATCCCCTCCTCCCTGAGACCCTTCGCTACGCTCTAGGGTGACAGGAACAAACGACTTTTAGGGCAAGACTCTTATGAATGGGAAGGGGGAATTTATGGAAGAGGTAGGCGGCGCTTCAGCGCCGCCTACCTCCTAAACTCCCCGGCCGGACTTCATACCTCCCGGTCCACATCTAGATTTGATGGGTAATTGATGGCGGTGATATAATTTGTTTTGATTTTGGTGAATGAAAAAAGTAATGAAATCAGAGAATACCAGGTTTCAGCAGGCTCTGGACTACATCTACAGTTTTATTGATTATGAAACAGAGCCAAGACCGCGTGACGCAGTTCATTATGACCTGAGACGCATGGACGCCTTGCTGGCACGACTGGATGCTCCTCATCTTGATACACCCACCATCCATATCGCCGGCACCAAGGGTAAGGGAAGTGTGGCAGCGATGGTGACATCTACCCTGACCACTGCCGGCTATAAAACCGGGCTTTTTACCTCGCCGCATTTGCACGTCTTCAATGAGAGAGTCAGGATTGATGACAGGTTAATCTCAGATGAAGAGGTTATTGCCCTTGTGGAGAAAATAAAGCCGGAAGTCAAGGCGGTAAACGAAGAAGCCGCTTATGGCGTGCTGACAACCTTCGAGGTGATAACGGCTCTTGGCTTCGCCTATTTCAAACAAAAAGGAGTGGATGTCCAGGTAATAGAAGTCGGACTGGGAGGAAGGCTTGATGCCACCAACGTAGTCCGTCCCGATGTCTGTATTATCACTTCGATAAGCCTTGACCATACCGAAGTGCTGGGAAATACGCTTACTGAAATTGCTACTGAAAAAGCTGGGATAATAAAACCCGGTAGTGTTGTTATCACCTCTCCGCAGTCTGACGAGGTGAGTAAAGTGCTTGAGCAGGCGTGTTTGGATTGTGATGCGGTGCAGATAAGGGTAGGCAAAGATGTTACCTGGCAGGGTCTGGATTTTGATTCCGGCGGGCAGTCGTTTCGGGTGCAGGGGAGGGCTGGCGGCTATGAGCTATCGATACCACTTCTCGGTCAGCATCAGCTTGAGAATGCTGCCGTGGCGGTGGCTGTCCTTGAAGTGTTGATTGAAAAAGGTTTTCGTGTTACCGGCGATGATATTGTGTGGGGACTGGCCAAGGTAAACTGGCCGGGACGGCTCCAGACCTTGAGCAGCAATCCACTTATTGTTGCCGATGGTGCCCATAATCCTTACTCAGCCCGTAAATTACGGGAGGCACTTGAGCAGTATTTCCGCTTCGATGGGGGTGTATTGATTATGGGGGCTTCTGCTGATAAGGATGTAGCCGGAATGGTTTCGGAGCTTGTGCCTTTATTTGACAGAGTGATTATTACCCGCTCTATCCATCCCCGCTCTATGCCTGTTGACTCTATTGTTGCTGAGTTTACCGGGCGTGGGGTGGAGGTGCGGGAAACGGACGACGTTTCAACCGCGCTTCCTCTGGCTATGTCTATGGTCGGCGAGAAGGATATTATCTGCGTTACCGGCTCACTGTTTGTTGTTGCCGGGGCGATTGAACAGGCCAAGGAGCTTGGCTTAACCGGGTGACCGCTAGGAAGGAGCAACTGATTTATTCGGAAGAGAAAGGTAATCCGGGAATAAGAGGGAATTTATTTGATAGAGACTGGACACAGGGCAGTATCATACACAACCTCCTGTCTCTATCCTGGCCTATAGTAATAAGCAACAGTCTGAATATGCTCGGTCCCACCATCGATATGATATGGGTGGGCAGACTCGGAGCGGCTTCTATTGCTGGAGTCGGCGTCTCCGGTATGGCGGTTATGCTGCTCAACGCGATGATGATGAGCCTCAATATGGGCTCACGTGCAATGATTGCCCGCTTCATTGGCGCCGGCGATATTGCCGGCGCCAATCATGTAGCAAGACAGTCCTTTGTTATAATTGCTGCTTTCGCCCTGATTCTGGTGCCTACAGGAATCTTCCTTGCCGAACCGATATTAATCCTGATGGGTCTGGAGCCTGATGTCGTTGCTGAAGGGGCGGCATATATGCGGATTCTGTTTGTCGGCGGGGCTGCCATGTCCTTCAGGATGATGACCGAGGGCATAATGCAGGCTTCTGGGGATTCGATATCTCCGATGAGGATAGCTGTTGCCTTCAGAGCATTCCACATAATCCTCTGTCCATTTCTTATCTTCGGCTGGTGGATATTCCCTCATATGGGTGTCAGCGGAGCCGCTCTGACCAATGTTCTCTCCCAGAGTGTGGGGCTTATCCTCGGGCTGGCTGTTCTCTTTCGCGGCCGTACCAGACTAAGACTAACCCTCGAGGGCTTTCGTATAGACCCGGGCATTATCTGGCGGATAATAAGGATAGCCGTTCCTGCATCTGTATCCGGTATGCAGCGGGGGTTGGGGCAGCTTGTAATTATGTGGTTTATCGTCCCCTTTGGCACCTTTGCCGTGGCGGCTCACACTCTCTGCCAGAGGGTGGAAATGTTCATCATGATGCCGGGTATGGGACTGGGTATGGGTGGCGGCGTGCTGGCGGGACAAAACCTCGGAGCTGGTCATCCAGAGCGGGCGGAGAAGAGCGTCTGGCTGGCGCTGGGTGTGGTGGAGGGCTTTGTTGTTGTATGTGCTACGGCGATACTGCTGTGGGCTGAAGGTGTAATCAGTATCTTCGGGCCTGAGCCGGGCGTGGTAGAGGTGGCAAGTAGGTTCCTGAGGATTGCGGCGATAGGCTTCTTTGTTTTCAGCGCCGAGCCTGTGTTGATGGTAGGCCTCTCCAATATAGGCGATACCCTTCCGCCGATGCTGGCTACGGTGTTGGGCTTCTGGGCGATACAGGTCCCGCTGGCTCACTATTTGCCGCAAATAACCGGGCTGGGTGTATACGGAATACGCTGGGGAATGGTGGGAGGCATGTTCGCCTCAGCGGTAGCTCTGGCAACATATTTCAAGCTGGGCAGATGGAAGCGAAAGAAGGTGTAGTTTGTGATATAAATCGGTGAGTAATCGCATTACAAAGCTGGGAACTGTTTGGGGAGAAGGGGGAGGGTGTTTCATCCAACCAGAACCAGAAAGCACCATTAGGTTGCTGGATATCGGATATACTTAATAATACTGGCTGTTGAAAGAGGTAACCACTCAGCATGAACGAAGAGATTGGTGGTTCTCAAAGGAGAGAAGGCACATATTTTAGGGACTGGACAAAAGGCAGCATCTTCCGTAATCTGGTGCTGCTGTCCTGGCCGATAATAGTTGGCAACTCACTCAACATACTGGGCCCTGTGGTTGATATGGTATGGGTGGGCAGGCTGGGAGCGGCTTCTATTGCTGGAGTTGGCGTCTCCGGTATGGCTGTCATGCTGATAACCTCGGCCAGGATGGGATTCGCCATAGGAACCAGAGCGACGGTCGCCCGTTTTATCGGCGCTGGCGATTATGGTGGTGCCAACCATGTGGCCCAGCAGGCTTTTGTTATCAGCGGCAGCTATGTTGTGATTATGGCTTCGATAGGTATCTTTCTTGCCGAGCCGATATTAATCCTGCTGGGGCTTGAGCCTGATGTCGTCGCCGAAGGAGCCGCATATATGCGCATAATGTTTATCGGCTCGATAGCGATGTCTTTCCGGATTATGTCTGATGGTATTATGCAGGCATCCGGCGATACGGTAACTCCGATGAGAATAACAATCTTCTTCAGGGTTTTTCACGCCGTTCTGTGCCCTTTTTTTATCTTCGGCTGGTGGATATTTCCTCAGTTGGGAGTAGCCGGTGCCGCCACGACAAATGTAATTTCCCAGGGCATGGGAGCGGCTATAGGATTCTGGGTACTTTTCACCGGGCGGTCACGGCTGAAGCTATCGCTGAGTAATTTCCGTCTCGACTTTAAAATGATATGGCGGATAGTGAAAATTGGTATCCCGGCTTCCATTATGGCTATGGAAAGGAGCTTTGGCGACCTTGTCCTGATAAGGTTTATGTCCCCTTTCGGCACTCTGGCGGTGGCGGGTCACGCCCTGATGCAGAGGCTGGAAGCGGTGCTGCGGATGCCCTGTATGGGTCTTGGTCACGGTTCCGGGGTGCTGGTAGGTCAGAACCTGGGGGCGCGGCAGCCGGAGCGGGCGGAGAAGAGTGGCTGGATGGCAGTTAGTCTGGCTCAGGTCTTCGCTCTCATTATTTCGGTATCGATACTGTTCTGGGCAGAGAACATTATACATGTCTTCAGTTCGGACACCGAAATAGTGGCTGTAGCCAGTACTTTCCTGAGAATAGCGGCGGTCGGTTACCTGTTTATGGGAGTTTACTTTGTGATGCAGAATTCAATTTCCGGTGCCGGTGATACCCTGCCGCCGATGCTGATTACGTTACTGAACTTCTGGCTTGTTCAAATACCTCTGGCTTCCTTCCTGCCGCGGGTGGGCAATCTCGGTGTGAACGGAGTGCGGTGGGCGATAGTTTCCGGCTGGATTGTGGGGGCGATTGCCTATTCGGTATATTTCAAGATGGGCAGATGGAAGAAAAAAAAGGTATAATTGCCCATCCGTTTAGGCTTTAATTACCTCTTTGGAACACAAGGTTTCTTTTCCCTGTGGAATATCCGGTGATGGATATTTTACATAATAATGCCAGTAGAGGTTTTTAAGTGAAGAGTACCGCAATCGAGAAAGACTGGACAAAGGGAAATGTCTTCCGTAACCTTCTAGCTCTGTCCTGGCCGATGTTTGTCGGGCAGAGCCTGAATATGCTTGGACCAACCGTCGATATGATATGGGTGGGGAAGCTGGGAGCGGCTGCCGTTGCCGGAGTTGGCATTTCAGGCATGGCTGTTATGATGGCGAACTCACTCTTGCTGGGACTTTTTACCGGGATGAGGGCAATGATCGCCCGCTTTTTCGGGGCTGGAGATGCAGGAGGCGCCAACCACGTGGCGCTACAGGCTCTGGTAGTGGCGGCAGCTTTTTCTATGCTGGTGGCGTTGATAGGTATCTTCTTTGCCGAATCGGTACTGTCCGTATTCGGTGTCGAGCCTGATGTAGTCGCTGAAGGGGCAGCCTATATGCGTGTACAGCTGGCTGGCATCGTCACAATGTCACTGGTGATGATGGCTCAGACGATTATGCAGGCATCGGGCGATACGGTGAATCCGATGTGGATAGCTATCGTATTCAGGGCTATCCATGTGACGCTTGTTCCTTTCCTTATCTTTGGCTGGTGGATATTTCCCCAGATGGAGGTCAGCGGAGCGGCGCTGGCAAATGTGATTTCACAGGGGCTGGGTGCAGTCATTGCCCTGTGGTTTCTTTTTACCGGCAAAACCCGGATAAGGTTAACCCTGAGAAATTTTAGCTTTGATGGTAATATAATCTGGCGGCTGTTGAGGATTGGCTTCCCCGCCTCAATATCTACGATGCACAGGATGTCTATTCACCTTGTGCTGGTCTGGTTTATGGCTCCCTTCGGTACTGTCGCTGTGGCAGCCCATTCTTTGGTACAGAGAATTGATACCTTCGTGCAGAATCCATGCGGAGCGCTGGGACAGAGTGGGGGAGTGCTGGCCGGACAGAATCTTGGGGCAGGCCGGCCGGACCGGGCGGAGAGGACCGGCTGGATAGCGCTCGGCTTGTTTACCGGTGGTATGGCTATCGCTGCGGTGGCGATATGGTTCTGGGCTGAGAAAATCGTTAACATTTTCAGTACTGACCCCGAGCTGGTGAAAGTTACCGCTTCTTTCCTCAGAATACAGATAATTAGCTATATAATGTTCGGAGCGGCAATAATAATAAGCCTTTGCGTGGAGGGAGTCGGTGATACCTTATTCACGATGATTGTTACTCTGGTGAGCGTCTGGCTGATGCTGGTGCCGCTGTCATATTTCTTACCAAAGGTAGGTGAATTAGGTATGTACGGGATACGCTGGGCGGTGGTGATTGCCCAGGTTTTTCGCGGTGTTGTTTACATATTTTATTTCAGGTGGGGGCGGTGGAAGCGGCGTAAAGTATAGAATGCGGAAATAATGTTTTAAAGAAAACAGGCAGAAAAGCGATGTTATAATGCGCTCTCGGCGTATTAATCCGGGTGCCTTAGCCAAAAAGCATTGCTGTCACTGATTCAGGGGGCGGTATTAAACTGGGTGGTTATAGCCTCCTCGGGCAGCATATTTTCGAGGATTTTCTCCAGAGCCATGGTATGGCTGCAGGTTCCCCAGCTTGAGAAGAAGTGGCAGGTGCAGTTCCACTTTCCGTCATGATAGCCAATTGTATAGCTATCATTTTCCCCGCGGAATTTCACTGAAAAGTCGAAGAAGGTAATCCGGTCTTTTTCCTGGGCATAGATTTTTGCTTTCTCGATTTTCCCTATCAGGCTTGACTGCATTATCGTACCTCCTTCAATTAAAAGGCGCTGAACTATAAGTTCAGCGCTACTCTTTTTGACCGTTATAAATGTTTTCTGCCTGTTCCATCTTATCTCTTTCCCGTCAGGCTATTCCCATTTACTTAATTCTACTCCTTTTTTTCCGATAAGTCCAGAGGATTTTATATGCCATCTGTAACCCTATCCCCCTGTGTCCCCTTTCCCCTTAAGGGGAAGGGGAGAAGTAGATGAAAGAGTGGGGGGGGGGGGGGGGGGGGGGCGGGCGGCGGGGGGGCCCCGCCGGAGGATAGATCTGGGTGT
>CAYVOV010000004.1:74189-157671 GCA_964453525.1 uncultured Dehalococcoidales bacterium
TATATTCTTTTTTGTTTTTTTTTTTTTTTGGCCCCCCCCCGGGGGCGGGGGCCCCCCCCCCCCCCCCACTCTTAAACTTCCACCAGAAGTATTTACTGATTGAACTCCAGGTGATGGTGTTTGAGAAAATTCTATATAGCTTCTGTAATCCCATCCCCCTTTTCTGTATCTATTCCCGCCCGCCGCCCTTTAAGGAAGATTATGAGGGGGCTCCGCCCCCTCATAGACTCCCCTATTCCTATTCGTCTGGAGGCTTCGACTCCCTAAAATGCCTCATTGTTAACCTAGTTTCGCCTTTCTTTCCACATCAGAGCATATCCGCTCTCAACTCAAAGCGGCTCAGTTGCTTCCCGTTGAGGTACTTATAAGGCGATTTTATATCTTCATTACGGAAAGATGATTGAGGCGATACAGCCTGTTTTTGATTTTCCCCCTTCCCTTACCAAGGGAAGGGGGATTAAGGGGGAAAGGATAATAGCTTGAAAAGCCTGTTTACAGGCTTTTCAAGCATTAAAGAATGCCAACCCTCTTTTTTCTTACCCACAACCTCATATGGGGGGATATATAAATGACAGCACTCCAGCCGTTAGGGTAAAATATCCCAAATGAAGGAAAGAGGTAAAAACTTTGAAGGCATTGCTTCAGCGGGTTACCGGAGCTTCGGTCAGTATTGACGGTGAGGTCGTGGGCAGGATAGGGCAGGGGCTTGTTGTTTTGGTGGGAGTGGCTGAGGGTGATACGGAAAAAGACGTGGAGTACCTTGTGCAGAAAATAGCCGGGCTGCGCATTTTTGCCGATGAAGAAGGCAAATTCAACCTTTCCGCCCTGGATATAAGAGGTGAGCTTTTGCTGGTAAGCCAGTTTACCCTTTTAGCGGACACGAAGAAGGGACGCCGTCCCAGTTTTACCGGGGCCGCTCCGCCGGAACGGGCCGAGGAACTCTTTGAACTATTCGTCAAGCAGTCTGAGGCTACAGGACTGAAAGTGGAGACCGGGCGTTTCCAGCAGTACATGCAGGTTGAAATCCATAATGACGGCCCGGTAACGATAATGCTTGACAGCCGGGACAAGTTCTAGTCCAGCTATCACGGTACACCGGTACTATCTATCTCATGCTGAGACGTTTTAGTTGCAAATATTATCATATGCAAAGACTTGCAACAAGTTTAAATTATATGATATAGTTACTCTGGTCTCTTGCGTTAAAAGGATTGAAATGGAACAGCACCGTAGTATTATCGGCGAGTTGACCGAGCAGGGATACCGGCTGACACCCCAGCGAATGATGATTATTTCCGCCATTGAAAACAGCAATCATCATATCAGCGCCGAAGAGATATATGCCCAGGTGGTTACCAGGTATCCGAATGTGAATATCTCTACCGTCTACCGTACCCTTGAGCTACTGAAGCGGCTTAACCTGGTTACTGAGACGGACATGGGAGAGGGCAGGGTCAGGTACCACCCGGCCGATAAGGGGCACCATCATCACCTGGTCTGCCAGGAATGCGGCACAATAATCGACCTCGATGAATCACTGCTGGCCCCTCTGGAGGACGCTTTGCTTAAGGAGTATAAATTCAGTGCTGACCTCAGGCACCTGGCTATTCTGGGACGGTGTCAGGACTGCAGAAAATAAAAAAATTTAATCATAATCTGCAATTAGTTGCATCTGCAATGATTTGAAATATTACCTGTGGAGGACGAAATTGAAGAAAAGAATGAAGGTTTTAACTGTAGTAATAATGGTTCTCGGGCTCATTACAGCTCTGGTGCTGTCCGGCTGTGCGCAGTCCGAAGATGACGTTATCCAGGTGGTTACCAGTACCTCTCATCTTGAACAACTGGTAAAGCGGGTTGGAGGTGACCTGGTTGATGTGATAAATATCGTACCACCGGCGTCCCACCCTGGGGACTTTGATGCCAAACCGGGCGACATACAGAAACTTGCTGATGCCGACCTGTTTCTCTGGCATAACTGGCCCGGAGAAGTATATGTACCGGGGCTTATTGAATCGGCCGATAATCCGGACCTTACCGTTATTGCAGTTGAGGTACAGGGTAGCTGGATGACGCCGCAGGTGCAACTGCAGGCGGTGGATAAGGTGTCTGATGCCCTGAGTCAGGTGGATGGCGAGAACAGCGACGCCTACCGGGATGCCGCCGAAAGGTACAAGGAAGTAGTCCGGGCAAAGGAAACGGAGATAAGGGGCAGGCTGGCGGAGGTAGACATTTCCGGGGTGAACGTTATCTGTGCCGGATGGCAGGCCGGCTTCATTGGCTGGTGCGGATTTAATATTGTTGCCACCTACGGCCTGCCGACTCCGCCGACACTCGCCGATATTGAACAGCTTGTTGAGATGGGGCGGGAAGCCGGAGTAACTCTTATTATAGATAACCTGCATGATAACCGTGATGCGGGCAAGCCCATAGCCGAAGAACTGGGCTGTAAAAGAGTCATATTGCTTAATTTTCCCGGTGTTAATGAGGACACCGTGACCTGGGAGCAGACTCTGGACTATAATATTAACCTGATACTGGAAGCAATATCGGAGTAACGTTTATCAGGCGGCAGATTCAGGATGTGAAGATGGGGACGACAGTCATAGACATTGAAAATGCGGTGGTCTCTTTCCGCGAGGACATGGCTCTCAGGGGAGTATCGCTTAAGGTGGAAGCCGGTGAGTTTGTCGGCATTATCGGGCCAAACGGTGCCGGCAAAACGACACTCCTCACCGTTGTCAACGGGCTGGGCAAGCTGCTCAGCGGCAGAGTCCGGGTTCTGGGTACTGCGCTTGAAACTGGTAACGGACATTCGCTGAGAAAGAGGGTCGGCTATGTTGCCCAGGCGGAAGATATAGACCGGCGGATGCCGATGAATGTCCGTGAGGTGGTGATGATAGGGCGTTACGGAGTGCTCGGCTTGTTTAAAAGGCCGGGAAAGCATGACTGGAAAATCGTTGACGAAATGCTCGACCTGGTGGGAATGACCCATCTTGCCCAGCGGCCTATCGGTCACCTCTCCGGCGGTGAGCAGCAGCGGGTGGCCATCGCTAGGTGCCTGGCACAGGAACCGAAGGTGTTTTTACTCGATGAGCCGACCGCCTCACTCGATTGGAAAGCCCAGACGGAGATACTGCAGCTTGTGAAACGGATTCATGACTCACGGAAACTGACAACGCTATTCGTTACTCATGACCTGGACGCACTCCCTCATACCTGTGACCGTGTGGTGTTGATGAAGAACGGACTTATAGTTGGTGATGGTCCCCCTGACAGGCTGGTATCTACCGATAGCCTCAGCCATCTCTACGATATGCCGGAGTCCGTGGTCGAGGAACGGAAACCTCATGTTCACGTTGATGGGGATGCTCATCACATTAAGGAGTCCTGAAGTTGGAAATCCTTGGCTATCAGTTTATGCAGAATGCAATTATTTCCGCCTTTCTTGGCGGGATAGCCTGCGCCACTATCGGCGTTTTCGTGGTGCTGATGCATATGCCTTTTATCGGGGTGGCGATGTCACATGCCGCCTTCGCCGGAGCGCTGCTTGGCCTGTGGCTTGGTTTTGACCCGTTGATAGGCGCCCTCGCCCTCAGTCTGGTGGCGGCGGCGGTTGTCGGTCCCCTGGCCGACCGCGGTGAGCTCAGCCCCGAGACATCGCTGGGGGTTATCTTTTCCCTGATGCTTGGTATTGCATTTCTCTTTATGGGGCTGATGCCTTACGCCAGGGCCGGGGCAATGGAGTTGCTCTGGGGCAGTATCCTGACCAACACCCGGGGCGATATCCTGATACTTGCCATCGTCACCGTGGTTGTGGTCGGACTTGTCATTCTCTTTTACAAGGAAATCAAGGCTACTATTTTTAACAGGAGTATGGCACTGGCGGTGGGCCTGCCGGCAACAATAGTCCTTTACGGCGTCCTCTTTCTAACCGGAGCCACCGTTACGGCATCCCTGCGCTCCATCGGTGGGCTGCTTGTTTTCAGTCTGATTCTGAACCCGGCAGCGGCAGCTTACCAGCTTACCTACAGTATGAAGAGGATGTTCCTGCTGGCGGCTGGATTCGGTGTTTTATCCGGCTGGGTTGGCCTGCTCTTTTCCTATCTCTTCAATATTCCGAGCGGCGCTACAATTGTGATTACCTCATCGCTGATTTTTATGCTTTCCGCTGTTTTCTCCCCTAAAAGGAAGGTGAAAGGCTGGCAGATAAAACCGGCCTCAGCGGAAGACGTTACCGAAGATTGAAGCGAGATTGGAGAAATAAGTCCTGGCCGGTCTGAAGAAGGCAGGTGATGAAGACTACTGAGAGGATGCGATGAGAGAATGTTAAGGGCATACTTCAATAACAGGGCAGACACCTGGGATGAGAACATAGCCGAAAAAGATACTGCCAGGCTGGAACGGATGGCGGAACGCCTCGGTCTCAAGCCCGGCTCAAGAGTGCTAGATGTGGGGACGGGAACCGGCGTATTTTTACCTTATATTCTGAGCAGCATTGGAAAAAACGGAAGGATAGTTGCCCTTGACCTTGCCGAAGAGATGCTGAAGAAAGCACGGATAAAGGGTTTTAACGGCAATATCGATTACCTTCAGGCGGATATTACGGACATTCCTCTCAGCAGCGGAATATTCGATAGTGTTGTCTGCTACTCCAGCTTTCCCCATTTCCGGGACAAGGTAAAAGCCCTGACCGAGATTAACCGGGTGATGAAGAAGGGCGGCAAGGTGGTAATCTGCCACACCTCAAGCCGGGCTCATATTAATGAAATTCACCACCAGATGCCGGCTGTCAAAGATGATTTGCTGCCTGATGCAGACCAGGTGCGATCAATACTTCTTGCCGCCGGATTCGGTGAGATAAATATTGAGGACGATAGCGATAGCTATCTTGCCAGCGCTATGAAACTCTAAGAATATCGCTTTAACTACATTGACTATCGGCCATCCTTCGGTGTAAGCTTCTCATAAACTTCCACCGGTGCCAGTATGGAAAATAAAAACCGGTCTTCACAAACGAAAGTTCACGTTACGAAAAACACTTACTTTGAGCTGCAGGCTTCCTGGGGCATCACCAAACACCTCGGCGGTTTGAGAGCCACGAACGAGCTTGCCAAAAAATGCCATATAAGCGAAGGCAATAAAGTCCTTGCAGTTGGCTGCGGTGTCGGGACGACTCCCTGCTACTTGGCGAAAAGGTATAAATGCAGTGTGGTTGGCGTGGACCTCTCTGCGGAGATGATTGGAAGGTCTAACCACAGGGCGAAAGAAGAAGGCGTTGTTGATAAGGTCGAATTCATGGTGGCTGACGCTGAAAGTCTTCCTTTCGAAGGTGGAGCCTTCGATGCTGTGTTTTGCGAGTCAGTGCTCGCTTTCGTCGGGGATAAACAGAGGGCGGTTAACGAGTTTGCCAGGGTGACCGGGCCGGGAGGTTATGCAGGATTCAATGAGGTAACCTGGATAAAGCCGCCACCTGCGGAGCTTGAAGCCTACCTGACCCGTATAATGGGCTCCGAGTTTCTTGCTGCGGATGGCTGGGCGGCATTGATAGAAGGTGCCGGGCTAGCCAAAACTGTTGCCACAACCTATAAAACTAATGCCTTGAGTCAGTGGGTAAGTGAAGTGAAACAGTTCGAATTCCTTGATTTCCTGAAGGCATGGGGGAAATATTTATCCCGGTTTGTTACGGATCCCGCCTCCCGGCGGTTCACCAGAGATTCCTTGGCTTTCCCGGGAAGTATCTTCAGTCTGTTCAAATACTTCGGATACGGAATATATGTCGGCAGAACAGTAATCTCCTAAAGTAGCTGCAGCGTCTGCGGCTCAATCTCGATGCTGATATCGAGGGCTTTCGGCGAGTGGGTGAGGGCGCCAACGGATATTATATCCACTCCGGTCATGGCTACTTCCCGGACGTTTTCCAGAGTGATGCCACCCGAGGCTTCCGTCCGGACTCCTTCCGGGAGGGATTCTACAACAGAGCGCATTTCTTCGGGACTCATGTTATCCAGGAGGATTTTGTCAGCCCCGGCCTCAGCCGCCTGAATGGCCTCACTTTTTGTTGTAACCTCGACCTCTATAACCATCCCTTTAGGAGCGTTCTGCTTTGCTCTGGATACGATATCGGCCAGGCTCATTTCCATTGAGCGCAGCGCTGCCAGGTGATTGTCCTTAATCAGGACGGCGTCACCCAGGTGGAGGCGGTGGTTCTCTCCGCCGCCCATTTTCACGGCGTACTTCTCCAGTGCTCTGAGTCCGGGAGTTGTCTTACGGGTATCGACGATTTTGGCGGAGCTTCCCTGCGCTGCGGCTACGTATTGAGCGGTCTCTGTGGCGATGCCGCTTAACCTCTGGAGGAAATTGAGGGCTACTCTCTCGGCTTTTAGAATACTCAGAACACTGCCGGTGATTGTGCCGATTATATCTCCCGGCTCTATTTTTGTTCCGTCTTTGATAAGCTGTTCGTATTTGAGTGAGGGGTCGATTTTGAGGAATACCGCTCTGGCTACCTCACCTCCGGCAAGTACTCCTTCGGCTTTGACAAGCATCGATGCCTTACCCCGGAGTTCGGAAGGTATCAACGCTTCGCTTGTCACGTCGCCGTGACCGGTATCCTCGGTCAGAGCGAGGTCTATTATATCGCTAAAAGTCTCTTTGCTCAGGCTCACTTTCTCTCCTCAATACACCACCCTTTGTAACTCTTATTTTAGCTCCTGATTCGACTGTCAGGACGACGCTGCCCTCGTCAATAGTATCAACCTCTCCATACATTCCGCCGGCAGTGATTACCTTGTCTCCTTTCTGCAAGTACGTTACGAGTCGGTCGTGCTGCTTCTCGCGCTGCCGCAGCGGCCGGATCATCAGGAAATAGACCATCGCTGCCAGCAGCACCAGCATGACGATTATAGGCAAATAGTTAAGCATCTCTCCCCTCCTTATCTCTCAGGTTATTGTATTTCATTCGATTTTGCCCTGTAGTGACCAGGGACTTGTCTTATTAATCCTGACCTTTACCAGTTGTCCTGAATGGTCATCACTATCACTGAAGAATACCAGTTTATCACTTCTTGTCCTTCCCTGCCACTTCCCCTTCTTTTTCCCTTCAACAAGGATTTCAACGGCCTTGCCCAGCAGCCGGGCGTTTATTTCAGTGGCGATGCTTTCCTGGAGTTGCTCGATTTCTTTCAACCTGCTTGTTTTTTCGGCAGGGGGAACATCATCACTGAGTTCCCGGGCGGCGATTGTCCCTTCCCTCGGCGAGTAGGCGGCGGAGTGGACAGTATCGAACCTGAGTTCGGAGAGCAGCTTGAAAGTATTGCCGAACTGCTCCTCGGTTTCTGAAGGGAAGCCGACTATTACATCGGTGCTGAGAGCTATGCCCGGTATTTTGCCACGTATTTCTGAAACAAGCCGGCGGTAATGCTCCACGGTATAGTCCCGCCTCATTAGTTTCAGGATTTCGTCATCGCCCGACTGGACGGGGAGGTTAATCTGCTCGCAGACCTTGTCCAGAGAGGCGACGGCTTCGATTAGTCTGGAGCTCATGTCCTTGGGGTGATTTGTCAGGAAGCGCAGGCGGGCGAGCCGGTCTATGCTGTTGAGTTCGTAAAGCAGGTCGGCCAGGTCCGGTCTTCCGGGCAGGTCGTTCCCGTAGGAGTCCACGTTCTGGCCAAGCAATGTAATTTCTTTTACGCCGCGGCGGACAAGCTCCCGGACCTCACAGACTATTTCTTCCGGCGGGCGGCTTGTTTCCCGACCGCGCCTGTAGGGGACAATGCAGTAGGAGCAGAAGTTATTGCAGCCCTGGGTAATCGGGACATAGAAAGCGGGCGAGGGCTGCCGGGGGATTTCCTGTCCCGGTTCGGTTTGTCCGATCCACTCGGGGATGTCCCCGGGCTTGAAAAAGTGGTCGACGTGGGGGAATTTTTGCTTCAGCTTATTGATATCTGCGTTGACATAACAACCAGTGAGAGCCAGTACCAGGTCTGGATGCGACCTCTTCATTGCTCTCAGGGCATGAAGCTTGTTGGTGACGCGGTTTTCCGCGCTCTGGCGTACCACGCAGCTATTGAGCACGATGATATCGGCTTCCCCGGCGGCAGCCGTAGCCTGGTAACCCTGCTGCTCGAAAAGGCTGCCCAGACGCTCCGACTCCGCCTTGTTCATCTGGCAGCCAATTGTCCAGATATGATATTTATTTTTTCCCGGTGATTCTTTCATTTGATATCCTAGGGACGCTCTTATTAATGTCCTATTTTAGCATTGACAGCATATCTTAGAAACTCACCCAAATATATATGCCCGGGCGATGATTTCGAGTTTACTATTCGTGTTGCTTGACTGGGTTCGTCGGTCGAGGTTTCTACAATAGTGGAATGAGGGCATTCATTTTAATTCCTGAAAGTTTATGACTAACGAATAGAGAATTACAGGTCTTCTGGCGCATTTTTTGGTAGAGGTTTTAATGTAATGTCGATATCTAGCGCGTTGATTTCTATATAAACGGTTTTATACCTTTTATCTCTATCACATGGGTCTTGTACAGTTGTAGACCTGGCTATACCCCTAATTTCGATTTCTTGGCCTTTCGTGTAATTTGGTGGTGAACATATATAACAGCCGTTTTCGTCAATAACTTGAGTTCCTAAAAATCCAGATCCATCTAGATTTCTAATACCCCACCATGATTCATAATCCACATATCTTTCTATTATTACAGGATTCTCTCCGGTTCCGGTTGGTTCACACTCGGGTACTGCCCAGATTACTTCTGCATAGAGACCATTAACTCGTACCTTTTGTCCATCATAAACAGTAATATCATTAATTAAATCATTGACTGTTACCGGTTTGTAGTTCGAATCAGTGCATCCTGTAGCAGATAGAATGGAAGTTATAGCTAATATTAAGGCTACTAAACTGCAAAGATTTTTCATAATATCTGGCGGAGGGGGAGGGATTCGAACCCTCGACCCCGGTCACCCAGGGTAAGCGCTTAGCAGGCGCCCGCACTAGGCCACTATGCGACCCCTCCGCAGTCTCCAGATAATTGTATTGCATCCCGCCTGTTTTGACAATACATGCATTTTTGGTACTAATCGGTTTTGGTTGGTATAAATTTGTCACCCCCTTTATCCCCCTCAAACAGTACCCGTTTATTGTCGATATTATATTATTGTTTGAGGGGCAAGGGGTGAGGTAAAGAAAAACAACCAAATGCAAGCAGAACCATATTTTCCTTTTACTTTATCATGGTTGCACAGGCAACAATGAATATCAATATTTCTTTCGCCGCTATGGTTTCCTTCGGCTTCGCTCAGGACAGGCTAACTACTCACCATGAGCGGCACGCATTCCCACTCACCCTGAGCTTGTCGAAGGGTCTCCAACTAAGATTGAGAAGAACCCATATTTTTCAACCGTTGACAAATATCTGGATTATTAAACCGGGATAGAAGATTTATCGTATTCTATCAGCATGTCATCGATACAACACTACCGATGGCCTGCAATTGGCATACACGGTCTGGTGCCTGTATAATAAGCTTTATCTGATAAGCCTGCTACGTATAATATCTTGTTGAATATATCTTGATGAGAGGTAAGAGTGGAGATAGAATTTATCGGCAAGGGCGGTAAGGGTTCGGTGGCTGCGGCTAAATTACTTTGTGATGTGGCTACGAAAGCAGAATACAATTCTCAATCTTTGGCTTTCTGTGGGTCCCGGAGACGTGGTGGAGTGGTCGAAAGCTGTATACGCATTGAAAAGGAAAAGGTTCTGGTTCATGCCAGAATGTCAAGGCCGCCTGCGTACGGTTCGCCTGTTGCAGGCGGCAGGTATTCAGGAGGATTTTTATTACCGGAGGATAACATTGTCAAATATTATTAGATTGCCGCTGCACTTATGGTTCGACCCCAAATATGTAGAATTTCCACTCCCGGACGGCTGGAATGTAAGCGTGCATGATTTTGCCGGATACAACAAGCCAGCCTTGAAGATTGATGAAATAAAGGCCGCCATTACTTCTCCAATCGGTATGCCTCCGCTGAGAGAGTTCGCCAGGGGTAAAAAAGAGGCGGTAATAATATTCGATGACATGACTCGGGGCTCCCGCCCGTATGAAGTCATCCCGTTTATACTGGAAGAACTGGCAGAAGCCGGTTTTACCGATGACAGGATACGCTTTATTGCCGGAGTTGCCAATCATCACGCCATGGACTTCACAGGCATGGTAAAGAAACTGGGAGAAGATATCGTCGCTAGGTTCGATGTCTATAACCACTGCCCGTTTCTGAACTGCACTGATATCGGCACCACCAGCTACGGCACCAGAGTATCCATAAATAGCGAGGTAATGTACTGCGACCTCAAAATTACCATCGGTCAAATACTGCCTCATGTTCAGTACGGGTTCAGCGGCGGCGGCAAACTGATAATACCTGGAGTAGCCAGCTATGAAACGGTAACAATCCATCACAGCCAGACACATGAGGCATGGAAGGCGGAACAGAGGGAAATGGGTAAACAGCTTATCGGCCTTACCGGCAGCCCGATACATGCCGACGCAATGGAAATCGCCAGAATGACCGGGCTGGATATGATAGTAAACACCCTGACCAACGGTATCGGAGAAACGGCTGGTATTTTCGCCGGTGCCCTGGAACCGGCCTACGCGGAAGCGGTCAAAGCAGCCAAATCCCACTACGTCAATACCAACACCAGAGACAGCGATATCGTTATCGCCAATAATTTCACCAAGGCTGCCGAATTCAATATGGGACTATCCGGCATGCAGGCAATCAAACCGGAAGGTGGAAGCATGGTTCTTATCGCCAGCTCGCCCTCCGGACAGGTTATTCACTACCTCTTTGACCGGTTCGGCAAAACAATTACCGGCAACGTATATCACCCCATGCCGTTACCCCCGCATGTCAAAAGGATTATTATCTACAATGAGTATCCCGAAGCCAAAATGCTAGGACGTTTCGCCGATACGGAAAAAATCCTTCAGATGGATAACTGGGACCAGGTCATAGAAGCACTCAGAAAGGAGCATGGCGATAAAGCCAAAGTAGCCGTATATCCCAACGCCGATACACAATTCTTCGGAAATTAGCCGGGCGCGATGCAGGGAATACATCCCCAGGTCACAGACTTTGCTGGCACACAGGTTCACTGGTCGAAACGCCTGCCTGTGGCGCTGAATAAAGGAGTACATTTTAATAACCTTCTGGAGATAGGTAAGGAGCATATTGACCCTGTCAGCCTTAGTCCGGAATCAACTGTGAAGGCAAGAGTATAAACAGAGAAACAAGGAGAGAACATATAATGACTAACTCTGAAGTAGCTCCTTATGGCTCCTGGAAATCACCGGTAACGTCGGACCTGATTGCCTCGGGAGGGGTAAGGTTTGAGGGGCAGCTCGCAATCGATGGAGAGGATGTGTACTGGGTTGAGTCCCGTCCTTCGGAAGGCGGCAGGTCGGTCATTGTACGCTGGTCACCGGACGGACAACCTGTCGATGTTACGGCTCCACCGTTTAATGCTAGAACCAGGGTTCACGAATACGGAGGCGGTTCCTTCCTGGTGAAAGATGGCACGGTTTACTTCTCTAACTTTGCTGACCAGCGCATATATCGCATAGACTCTTATGCTAATCCACAGCCAGTAACACCGGAATCTGACCTGCGCTATGCCGATGGTGTTTTCGACCATCATAGAAAACGGATAATATGTGTCTGCGAAGACCATACTGAAAAAGGGCGAGAAGCCTCTAATTATCTGATTGAAATTAGCCTGGACGATAACAATAACGTTCAAAAGATTGTTACCGGAAACGATTTCTACTCTTCGCCTCGCCTGAGCCCTGATGGTACTCAACTTGCCTGGCTTACCTGGAATCATCCCGATATGCCGTGGGACTCTACAGAGTTATGGGTTGGAGGGCTGACTGAAAGCGGCCCGGTTAGCAACCCGGTACGAATAGCCGGCGGCGAGGGCGAATCGATTTGTCAGCCGGAATTTTCACCTGATGGTATTCTGTACTTTGTCTCGGACCGGACTGGCTGGTGGAACCTCTACCGCTGGACGGAAGGGACTGTTCAACCCCTTTGTGAAATGGAAGCCGAATTTGGAGCGCCGCAGTGGATGTTCGGACTGTCAACTTACGGGTTTGAATCGGCTGATAGAATTATTTGTACTTATATTAAGAATGGACTTTCATACCTGGCGCGCCTCGACGTTAATTCCCGGCAGGTTGAGGTAATCGATGTACCTTATACTTCAATAGCCTCTCTTCAGACTGCGCCTGACAATGTCATATTTATTGGCGGGTCACCGATAAAGGCTGAAGCCATCGTAAAGCTCAACATGACGAATCGTAATATCACTGAAATCCGCCGTTCAACCGAAGTTACCATTGATGATGGTTATCTGTCAGTACCGCAACCAGTTGAATTTCCAACCGAGCAGGGTCTCACCGCGCATGCCTTTCTCTATTTGCCAAAAAATCATGACTTTACGGCTCCTCCGGATGAGCGTTCTCCACTTATTATCCTGAGTCATGGAGGGCCGACCAGCGCAGCATCTAGTAAATTCAGCCTGGCGATACAATACTGGACCAGCCGTGGTTTTACAGTTGCCGACGTTAACTATGGCGGTAGTAGCGGTTACGGGAGGGCTTATCGCCAGCGACTTGACGGGAAATGGGGCATTGTCGATGTAGACGATTGTGTGAACTGCGCACGATATCTGATTGAGCGTGGCGATGTTGATGCCGGGCGGATTATCATTAGAGGTGGGAGCGCCGGTGGTTACACCACCCTGGCTGCATTGACCTTCCGCAGCATTTTCAGGGCTGGAGCAAGTTACTATGGCGTAAGCGACCTGGAAGCATTGGCTAAGGAGACGCACAAGTTTGAGTCGCATTATCTGGACAGGCTTATTGGTCCGTATCCCGGGCGTCGTGACCTGTATCAGGAGCGCTCGCCGCTCAATTTCGTGGACCGGCTGTCCTGTCCGGTGATTTTCTTCCAGGGGAGTGAGGACCGGGTTGTTCCACCTGACCAGGCAGAGGTGATGGTGGACGAACTCCGCCGTAAGGGAGTGCCTGTATCTTATATCCTTTTTGAAGGTGAGCAGCACGGTTTTCGAAAAGCAGAGAATATTAAACGGGCTCTTGATGCTGAACTGTATTTCTACTTGAAAATCTTCGGGGTTCAATCCCCTGAGCCAATCGAGCCGGTGCCGATAGATAATCTGGAATAGACTTTGTCCTCTGCGGTGACCGTTTTTATTGAAAAATCAGCCTCTGGATAGTAGAATACGCATTGACGGGAGGTCTGAATTGGCTGAGAAGATTGTTGAAGTTGTGGTAAAAAGAAAGCAAGAACATGATTTGGAGAAGTACCGGCAGAATGCGATTGAACTCGGTGCTACTGATGCTAAAGTAATCACCGCAAATATGGTAATTCTGGATGAGCGCGTTGTGGCGAAATGTATTTATCCAAAGTGTCCGGGTTATAGCACTAACGCTAATTGTCCGCCCTACGCTATGAAATTAGATGAAGTCAGGAAATTACTGGATAATTTTCACAATTGCATTTTTATAAGAATGGAAATTCCGCCAGAGATTATCACCGGTAAAGCATCTTATCAGCAGAAACGTCTCATCAAGTATCGAATAAAATTAGCTGAAATCACGGCAAAAATTGAGTCTAATGCATTCTATGATGGTTATCATCTGGCCATAGGTTTTGGTAACGGAAGCTGTAAGCAGATTTTTTGTCCGAAAGATGATTGTAAGGTTCTTGTGACAGGACAGAGTTGTCCTCATCGCCTTAAGTCAAGGTCTCCCATGGAAGCTGTAGGTATGGACGTATATAAAATGGCAACCAAAGCTGGTTGGGATATTTATCCGATTGGTATTAATACCTTACCCACTGAAATACCGTTCGGGTCACTGTTTGGCATAGTACTGGTTAACTGAAAATTTGTCATCTCCGGGGCAGTCAGCTTAACTCTCAGAGCCGCTCCCGGACCAGAACCGAGGCTTGCCCCGCCGTTGTTAGCATTCAACATTTCTACAAACGCTTCCGCACCTTCCTCAACAGGTTCTCATAAATGTCCGAGCAGCTATTTATCAGTCTACTGGTAGGTTCGGGACCGGCACTTACTTATCAACCATCATCCAGTTCTTTGGCCACCATAGCCACCGCCTCCGGGATTGCTTTCTCCACTTCAGGGGTACATCTTTCGCTGAAGCTGGTTACATCAGCCACTTCAATAGTAAAAATAACCGTTTGTTGCGGTATACGCTCTCCTAACTTCTCTCCCAGCTCAATAGCAGCCGCCAGGTTTATACCATGTGAAGAGCTTAAATGACGAGTGTCTTTGAACTCGTCCAGAGTGAACCTGGATATCTCACCCGCCTGTCCGGCCTCTGTCTGAATAGCATCAACAATAATGAGCCTATCGTAGCCAATAATTTCTTCGAGCAGGCGGATACCGGAAGCAGAACTCTTGGCAAAGGTTAAGTCGGCTATATCGAACCTGGTTTTGAGCTGGTCAATGACACGCAGGCCCACACTATCATCACTGAGTATCTCATTTCCCAGTCCTAGAACCAGAGTCGTCAATCTAACCTCCTGTGCCATTGCGGGCGGCTTTGCCTCAAATGTCTTTCTGAGGAATCCGCCAGAGGCGGATGACGAAGAATCTCAGGGTAGGGAGTATTATAACTGCCACCCTGAGACCCTTCACGGAGTTTACACTGAGCGGAGCGAATGTGCTCAGGGTGACATGGGTTTGCGACTTTTAGGGCAAGCCCTGTTGCGGGCTGTAAAGGTTCGGGTAGCTACGGGAAACCGCATCATCCCTCAGGAAATTTCTTCAGCAGTTTGCCCTTGCTATTGTATACTTCTATCGGCAGCGGTGAAGTCCCGGAGAGGGCATGGGAAGCACAGGCAAGGCATAAGTCGTAAGGACGCCATGCCATTTCAATGCGATTGAGTAATCCTTCGGTTATTTCCACGCCCGGTTTGATGAGTGACATTGCCGCTTTTTTGACTGACATATTTACCGCAGCCGCATTATTGACAGTAGCCACAATCAGATTAGCTTTCTTAATCACTCCCCTCTCATCGGTAACATAGTGATGAGTTAAAGTGCCCCGCGGAGCTTCCACAATACCAACGCCTTCATCCGGAGTAGCCGTTGGTATGGTACGAATATTGGGGTCGGTTATTTCAGGGTCCTGGCTCAGCTCCAGCATTCTTTCGGCAGCGTAGAGGAGCTCAATAAGGCGAGCCCAGTGCATGGCCAGGGTGTGATGAACTGGCTTGCCACCGAGGGTAGAATACATCTGCTCGTAGGCTTCCTGGGCTAAAGGGGTGGCCATGCCATCAGCAGCATTGAGTCGAGCCAGAGGCGCTACCCGAAAAACGCCGCTATCCTTGCCATCCACGAATCCATTCCAGCCGACATTTTTAAGGTAGGGGAATTTGACATAAGTCCATGGTTCCACATGTTCGGCAACGTGCTCAAGGTATTCTCGGGGGGCATATTTGGCATACTCATTACCATCCGGGTCAACTACCCTGACCTTGCCATCATAGAAGTTGACCTTGTTATTCTCATCAACCAGACCCATGTAATAAGTGTGGTGAGTATAGGCATCGCTAACTACCATATCCACGTAGTCTTTGTTCTTGAGGACAATATCATCAAAGACTTTCAGAGACAGCTTGGCAAATTCTATTGATTCCCTGGCTATTTCCTGGACTTCTTTTAGTTCCTCTGCATTGAGTCCCTTACTGATACCACCGGGTAAACCGAACACCGGATGCACGGCTCTACCGCCGAGCATGTGGATAATTTCGTGGTTTCGCATCCGGGTCTTGATTACCTCTCCGGCTAATTCCAGCCCCACCTTTCCGATAACCCCCAGGATGTTGCGCTCGGCTACCGGAGCATCCGGACCCATAACGAAATCGGGACCGCCGAGAATGTAGAAATGGGTGGTATGGTCGGTAACATAAAAGGCACTGTAGAAAATCTCACGCAGTTTCTTGGCTGGACCCGGGGGGTCAACGTGAAAAAGGTCATCCAGTGTTTTGGTTGATGCCAGGTGGTGGGCTTCAGGACAGACACCACATATTCTCTGGGTTATCTGGGGTAGCTCTTCAGCTGGCCTCCCTTCACAAAACTTCTCGAAGCCCCTCAGTTCTGGAACCTGGAAGTAGGTATTGGCCACTTCACCATCATCATTAAGGAAAATTTCAATTTTACCATGGCCTTCCAGCCGCGTGACGGGATCAATCGTTATCTTTCTCATTTTATTATCGCTCCTCTTAGAAGTGAATCAGGCAGACTATAGCGGTAGAAAGAACCTACAGGGTCCGGAATATCATCAATGATTTTCTGGATTTCCTCGGGGTCATTGGAGTCAATTACCGAAGCCAGTGCGCTGAGGAAGTGGGCTCCCTGGTCAATAACCCCTTCCACCGGTCCGTAGCAGCCGGTACACGGCATGTTAGCCTGGGGGCAGGGGGCGCCACAACCACCCCGGGTGGCAATACCCTGACAGAGCATACCCTGCTCCAGGAGACATATTTCCGGTTCGGGTATAATTTCATAGTTCCGGTAAATTTTTTTTATCTTTTTCACGTCCCTCTCCCGGGGGCAATCATCACACACCGCCCTGACATTATGGCTTATCACCGTCCCCTTGGGGGGCAAATTACCTTCAATCAGGGCTTCCAGAGCCAGCCAGGTCGTCTTTTCTTCCGGGGGGCAGCCCGGAATGATATAATCTACATCCACAGTCTGAGGAAGGGTTTTAACGGTGTTCCAGAATTCAGGGATGGTAAGTTCACCTTCCGGTACCTGATAGCTGGTCTGAGGGTATATTTTTTCTTTGTTATCGGTGGACTCCGTCTCGATATAAGCCCGATCAAAAATCATCTGCTTGTTGAACAGGTTGGCCAGCCCGGGGATGCAGCCTTCATAGGCGCAAGAGCCGTAAGCAATCATCACCTTGGATTTTTCCCGGAGCATCTTGGCCATGTGCTCCTGCTCCGAGTTTCTGATTGCCCCGTTTAAGAGACAGGCATCTATACTCTTATCGGGCATGGACTCGACATCCTTATACTTGACATCAATGGCTACCGGCCAAAAAACGATATCGGCAGCTTCAGCCAGCTTGAGGATTTTATCACCAATCTGAAGCTGAGCAATCTCACAACCACCGCAACTGGCTGCCCAGTAGAGCGCTATTTTTAGTTTACTCATTGCTGCCTCCGTTCCTTCGGGAAAATGGTCCCAGTTCTCTAACCTGTTCCGTCATTTCATCGACAATTTTGGTGTAACGGTCTGCTTCTGATGCTGAAACCCACTCCAGGCGTACCCGCTCGTCTTCGACTCCCAGCTGTGCCAGCACCTTCTTGAGCAGGGTAAAACGCCGCAGTGTCTTATAGTTTCCTTCCTGGTAGTGGCAGTCGCCGGGATGACAGCCGAGGATGAGAACACCATCGGCTCCTTTCTCCAGTGCCTTAAGAACAAACATCGGCTCCACCCGGCCGCTACACATGACTCTCACTATTCTCACATTAGGGAGGTGCTTCTTTCGTGAAGTGCCGGCAAGGTCGGCGCCGGCATAAGAGCACCATTTGCACAGAATGCCTACGATTTTTGGTTCGAAGCTCATACCAATACCCCCTCAATTTCAGCTAGAAGTTGCTCAGTTGTAAAGTGCTTGCCAGTAATGGCGGCGCTGGGGCAGGCTGCCACACAGATGCCGCAGCCCTTACACAGCGCCGTATTGATTTCGGAGACCTTTTTCTCCTCATTAAAGGAGATGGCACTGAAGGGACAGAGGAGATTACAGATTTTGCAGCCGGAGCAGAGTTCCTCATCGATTTCTGCGGTGGCAGCTTCAACTTCAACGCTTCCTTTAGCAATCATTGCCAGGACCCGGGCGGCAGCCGCTGAAGCCTGAGCAACAGTATCCGGTATATCCTTGGGACCTTGAGAACAACCAATGACGAATACGCCATCGGTCGTGGTCGCTACCGGGTCCAGCTTCGGGTGTCTTTCAAGGAAGAAGCCGTCGGCACTGCGGCTGATATTGAACATCCGGGCGGTATCTTCGGCATCGGAGCGCGGCTCGATAGCTACACTCAGGACAACCATATCTACCGGTACTCTTATCATGGTACTCAGCATGGTATCCTCGGCTACAACCACCAGCTTGCCCTGCTCCTCCTCATCTATGGCATGGTCGGTAACCTGAGCCACCTTACCCCGTATGAATTGAACTCCTTCGTTGGAGAGACGCTCATAGAATTCTTCATATCCCTTGCCAAAGCAGCGCATGTCAATATAGAACTGGTAAACTTCAGCATTCTCAATTTTTTCCTTTATCAGGTGGGCGTACTTGAGGGAATACATACAGCAGACCCGCGAGCAGTACTCATGGTAGTTCTTATCGCGGCTACCCACGCAGTGAATAATAGCCACGCTCTCGGGTACTGTGCCATTCTTGAGCTTTATTTCACCCTCAGTGGGTCCGGAGGCGTTACACATCCGTTCAAACTGGAGGGCGGTATATACATCATCATAATGTCCGTAACCATATTGCGTAATTGCCGAGGGGTCGAAGGCGTCGTAACCGGTAGCCACCAGAACAGCGCCAACATCTATTTCCACTTCCTGGTCCTGCTGTTCAAAAGCGATAGCCTTTGGGCCACAGAACTTCTCACACGCCCGGCAGGTACCCTTCTGGAAATAGACGCAGTGTTCAGTGTCAATTACCGGGACATTGGGTATAGCCTGCGGGAAGGGAGTATAGATTGCTTTCCTCTGGCTTATGCCCTCGTCGAACTCGCTGACTGTCTTCCAGGGGCACTTTTCCACGCAGACGAGGCAGCCATTACACTTCTCTTCATCCACATACCTGGCTTTCTTCCTGATTTTAGCCTTAAAATTACCGATATAGCCGGAAAATTCTTCTACTTCGCTGTAGGCCATCAGCTCAATATTTGGGTGCTGACTTACCGCGCTTAAGAGAGGAGTGAAGATACAGCTGGCACAGTCCAGTGTGGGGAAGGTTTTGTCGAACTGCGCCATGTGTCCACCAATACTGGGCTCTCTTTCCACCAGGTAAACCCTGTATCCGCCATTGGCTATCTCCAGGGCTGCCTGAATGCCGGCAATACCTCCTCCCACCACCAGGGTACTGGAGGTAACCGGGACTTCCCTGATTTCCAAAGGTTCCTGGTAATAGATTCGCCTTACGGCAGCGCTGACCAGTGCTTTAGCTTTCTCGGTAGCGTCGGTGCTATCCTCGGTTACCCAGGAACAGTGCTCCCGGATGTTGGCCATTTCAAAGAGATAGGGATTCAGTCCGGCGTCCTGGACAGCCTGCCGGAAGGTGTGCTCATGCAACGTCGGTGAACAGGAAGCCACCACTACCCGATTCAGCCCCAGTTTCTTAATATCTTCCTTAATCATGTTTTGCCCGGGGTCAGAGCACATGTATATATAGTCCTTTGACAGCACTACCGAAGGCAATGTTGCAATGAAATCAGCCACCTCCTTGGTATCCACCGTTCCGGCGATATTAGTGCCGCAATGACAGATGTACACCCCAATTCTAACTTCCTTATCCTCCATGTTTAGACCCCCTTTTAGATTGCCTCTTGAACCAGCTCGGCGATTTCTTTAATATCAATGACCTCGCCCTTATCCAAGGTCACCACACTATCTTCAAAGTTAGCCATGCAATAGGGACAGGCGGCTGCCAGGATGTCAGCCCCGGTCTCAAGTGCCTGCTCCAGTCTTATATCAGAGAACCTTTCCCCCTTTTTTGTTTCCTCCCATATCCTTCCCCCTCCGCCACCACAACACAGGCCATCTTCACGATTATTGTACATCTCAACCAGTTCCAGTCCAGGTATACTCCGCAGGACCTCCCGGGGCGCTTCATAGATATCATTATGGCGTCCCAGATAGCAGGAATCGTGATAGGTAACCTTCTTATTTAGTTCCTTGGTGAACTTTATCCGCCCGTCTTTGATAAGTTCGGCCAGGTATTGTGAGAAGTGAACTACTTCAAAGTTGCCCCCCAGACCGGGATATTCGTTCTTCAAGCTGTGGTAGCAATGCGGTGAGGTGGTAACAATCTTGGTAACGCCAGCTTCATTAAGAGCCGCAATATTGCTCTGCGCCAGACTCTGGAAAACGCTCTCATTGCCAGCTTTACGAATGCTCTCGCCGCAGCAGGATTGCTCTGAGCCCAGGATGCCAAAATCTACCTTAGCCGCCTTTAGAATATTAACGGCAGTCCTGGCCACCCTGTTTAGACTCGGGTCATAGGCGTTATAACAGCAGGGGAAGTACAATATCTCAGTCCCTTTGGTATGCGTCTTTACATTAAGGTCTTTTGCCCAGTCCGTCCTGCTTTCTCGGTCTTCCCCTTGAGGGTTGCCCACGGCGGCAATATTCTTGGCTGAGAGCCGAAGTGAATCGGGGATACCGCCGATGCCGAATTCCGTAATGGCTCTGCGGAGAGCCTGCCAGACATCTATTATCTCCACGCCACGTGGACACCGGTCAACGCAAGCTTTACAGGTCACACATAGCCACATTGCCTCATCTTCAAAGTCGATTACACCTAGCTGTGCCTGATGCATTGCCTGGCGGACGAGGAAGCTCCTGACCGTATTCCACGGGCAGGTAGCGGTGCAGTTTCCGCACTGGTAACATAGCTTGCAGATTTCACCGCCTTCCTCTTTTGTGATATCTGCTGCTTCCCTGGATGGTGCTATTGCCATTGAATCACCTCTCTCATCTAATTAGCTTCTTTCCCCCTTCTCCATGGACAAAAATGAGAGTAGCATTGCTCTTAAGAGCAATTAAGCTACCTTCATGAGTACGTTATCTATTTTTTGCACTATCCTATCTAACTCTTTCGCCTGTTCGTTAAGTCGAGCGTTGGCTGGAGCTTCCGCACCCGGATTCGTAGCTGCTATCATAAATTTGGCATCGGCATGCCGCTACCCGCAACGAAGGAGCTGCCTCTTTTTACCGCTGGATTGCAACTGAATTGCCAGCTACTTCCGACTGCTTCCGCAATACAACGCTTTGAGCCCAGCCTTGCTCACATAACTCTTCCAGGTTGTTAAAGCCAGTTCTGAGTCCCGGGCTTTGAACCTATCCCTCTGCGCGGAGCCGTTGGATAACATCTGTTATCCAACGGCTGGTAGTAGCTTCTTGCATGTTGAGAATCCACTTTGTGGCATGAACCAGCACGCTTCCTTAACTACGTTGCAGCTTGGGTTCTAGTCGACTCAGGACCCTCGATAACAATTCACGCATTCGGAGAAACCAATGCATTATATCAGATAATCATGACTCCTGGCAACCAGAGTAACACTTATAAGAATGGAGATGAGAAGGTCAAGACATCAATAGCAAGAGTCCGTCCAGCGTGATGAAACTATGATTGGCGAGCTCACATGTACTCATGATGATATTGGTTCCAGTCCTGCTTCGAGTCTGGCGTCATTAATGTGTATTAACACAGCTTCCTCTAAGGGCAGCATAGAAAAACCAAGGTCTTCTCTGGCTCTAGCCATACTTACTATCCATGGTATTCCTCGTCCTCGCATATCCGGCGGAGACTGGTTTCCGAATTCTATTCTGGCATCGGGGATGTATTTACGCACAACTTCGGCTACATCCTTCAAACTTGTAGGAGGACCACCGACGTTGTAGGCAGGATGCGGTGATGACGGGAGATGCAGCAGCACTCTGGTAAGTTCAGCCACGTCATCTGCAGAAGCCAGGGCGGCCTGGTTTGTACCATCCATCTCGATTGAAAAAGGTTTACCCACAGCTGCCAGCGATACCATCTCCGAAAACCATTTATTCATTACCGGCCCCGTAGTCCTTCTTCCATGCCCATATCCGACAACCACACGCAGGCCAGTGGGCTTGATATCGTACTGCTCGGTGTATTGATGCGCCAGTATCTCAGCATATTGTTTCATTAAAGCGTATCCGCTTCCCGCATGTAACCGGTCTTCCTCGGTTACCTCCCTATCTCCATACTCATCCTGCGGCCCGTATACACCCGCCGTACTGGCATAGACCACCCGCGATATACCCGTAAGCCTGGCAGCTTCAAAGAAATTGCACATACCGAGGGCATTAACTCTGGTGCTGAACCGCGGATTAAATTCCGCTATACCGGGCAACTGAAAAGCCCAGTTTACCATTTTATCGATTGAGTATGTTTTTATGGCATTCAACAGGTCTTCAAGTTCTGATATATCTCCGCGAGCGACATGAAACTTATCTTTGTGCTCCTCAATGGATTTCATTACCCAGCCTTTCACCGGAGACTGGTGAACCATGGAGACGACGCATTCCACTGCCGGGTCTCGAAGCAGTTGTATGACAGTCTTGCCTCCGAAAAGACCGCTACCGCCGAGGACGAGTACTCTCACATTCTACCTCCCTGTTTTTTTGCACGACCGTTTTCAGTACGGTAGGATTGTGGATGAGAATAGTTACTCTTCAATTGGCTCCAATCCCGCCTCGAATCTGGCATCGTTGATGTGTATCAGTACGGCCTGCTCCATAGGCATACAGGAAAAGCCGAAATCTTTTTTAGCTCTCTCCATGCTAAAACGGTAGAGTATCCTGCCTCTCTTGCCGAATGGCGATTCCTTATCGCCGAATTCTATCCTGGCATCAGGGATGTATTTACAGATTACCCGGGCAAGGTCCCTCATCGTAACGGGTGGCCCGCCGACATTATATATTGGGTTCGGAGATGAAGGCGCCTTAATCAGGATTCTGGCAAATTCGCCCAGGTCGTCGGCGGCTACCAGTGACTCTGGCTCAGTACCGTCCATTTCGAAAAAGTAGGGTTCCCCCACTGCCACAGCCGATGGCATATCCGACCAGTACTGTATCGGCGTTCGTCCGCCGTGCCCGTAGCCTATAGCCGGACGGATGCCGGTAGATTGAATACCAAACTGCTCGGAATATTGGCCTGCCAGTATCTCGGCGTAACGCTTTGCTATCCCGTAAGAATTGTTAGGGTATATCTGGTCGTCCTCGGTCACTTCTCTATCTCCGTACACATCCTGCGGCATTCCATAGACATTTCGAGAACTGGCATAGACGATGCGGTTAATACCCATTAACCTGGCTGCTTCAAAGATATTACAGGTACCCAGCATATTTACTTTTGTGGCGAGACGCGGCTGGGTATTGGCTGCCATACCCATGACAACAGCCCAGTGTATTATCCTGTCTATAGAGCACACTTTAATGGCATCTAGAATATCCTCAAGCCGGGATATATCACCATGGATGAAGTGAAACCTGTCCTTATAATCGTCGATAGTTTTTGTGAACCAGTCAACCGGAGGGGTCAAATCCATGGAAGTAACGCTGGATATTTCCGGGTCCTGCAGCAGGTGAAGTATCGTTTTCCTGCCGAACATGCCGCTTCCTCCGGTAGTCAATATATTCATTTACTCCTCCTGAATTAAGGTTATTAACTTAAGAAAGCCCGCAACCAGCTAAAGAACTGAGTGTCTATCCTCAATGACCCATAATAATCCGATAATTATAAATAGTAAATACTGATAATGCCGACCATTTACTTCGACAAATGTGTAGTCGGATATTTGCTCGGTAACAGGAAATGGTATGTAGCCAAACTGGTTAACAATACAGTATTATAACTTTTACGGACGGATAATGCGGATGTCGGAGAATTCTCAGTCCAGACACATCAATTTTGACTCGGTGCTGAATTTCAGAGACCTGGGCGGCTACCGCGCTCGGGGAGGGCGGACAGTAGCCTGGCGGCGTATTTTTCGCAGCGGTGAACTTCATAATATAACCGGGCGTGATATTATCCGGCTCAGGGAGGAAATCAGGCTCGCTTCGGTAATTGACCTCAGAAGCTCCGGAACAGTGGAACAACTGGGAGTCGGACCCCTGAATGAAATTGGAATCAAGTACTACGGTGTTCCGCTTACTGTTATCGCTGACGGCAATAACGATGACGAAATACAACCTTATGGAGAGTTCTCCAATATGGGAGAAGTCTATATATACCGGATAAGGCGTAACGAATATGGCCGGCGCATTATTGAAGCCCTGGAAATTATTGCCGACTCTGAAAACCATCCTCTTGTATTTCACTGTAATGCAGGTAAAGACCGCTCGGGCGTTCTGGCTGCCATGCTGCTGGGAGTACTTGGCGTTACCGATGAGGATATTATTGAGGACTATGTACAGACGGCTCTTTACATGGATAAATTTATCAATCAGTGGAATAATGATCCAAGAACAGCAGATGTTCATAAAAATTTACCGGCTTACCATCTGGAAGCATCGCCGGAATCGATGGCATTTTTCTTATCAATACTGAAATAAGAATACGGCTCAGTTCGAGGATATATAGAGGCGCAGGGCGCCGAAGTGTCATTGGTTGACCGGCTGAGTGAGGCACTGCTGAGCTAGAATCCGGGGTTGTTTCTCCGAAGCCGGAATTTTAAGCATATGCTTGAAGATAATATTTCTGCTGAAACAATTGCCAAGGGACTGGAAACCCGCGTAATCGGGCGAAGGATTTTGTACTATCCCAGCCTGCCCTCGACAATGGATATCGCCCGGCAGGAAGCCCGGCTGGGAGCGACGGAAGGGACGACAATAATCGCAGGTGAGCAGACGGCGGGAAGGGGGCGACTGAGCCGGACCTGGCTGACTCCCGGTGGCAATATCGCCCTTTCCGTTATTCTTTACCCTCGCCTAGCCTTACTGCCTTCTATGGTTATGCTGGCTTCCCTGGCGGTAGTTTACGCTATAGAATCAGCCGCCGGACTGAAACCGGCCATTAAGTGGCCGAATGATATCCTGATTAACGGTAAAAAAGTCTGCGGGATTCTTATTGAGAACGACCTGAAGGGAGATAAGGTAAATTACAGCATAATAGGAATCGGGATAAATGTGAACTTCAGCCCGGCCGGTAATACCGGAGTTCAATATCCCGCCACCAGTCTTGCTGCCGAAACAGGCGGAGATGTATCACGGCCGGAAGTAATACGCAGCCTGCTCGTTGAGATGGAAAGGTTTTATCTGGTGTTATCTGCCGGCGGCTCTGTTTTTGAAGACTGGCGGGATAACCTGGAGACACTGGGAAAAAAAGTCCGGATTACGGCTGGCGAGGAAGTATATGAAGGAGTGGCGGAGTCTGTAGCCAGGGACGGCAGCCTCCTATTGCGGGGACAGGATGGCCGTCTCATGCCGATTCTGGTCGGGGATGTTTCCCGGCGTGAATAGGCTCTGGTGGCTGAGGAGGAACTACCTCAGCCACCAATCATATATAATCCTGCTTATTGGCAGCGGCTATTTCTTGCCCTGGCTGCCTCCGCCACTACCCTGTCCGCCTCCACCACCGCTATTGCCTCCACCTCTGTTCATAAACATATTGATGAGGTCTATTGGTATTGGGAAGATGAGGGTGCTGTTTCTTTCTGAGGCTACTTCAACCAGCGTTTGCAGGTAACGTAGCTGTAGCGTGGTCGGTTCCCTGGCAATAATTGCGCCAGCTTCAGCTAGTCTCTCTGATGCCTGGAACTCGCCGTCGGCGTGAATGATTTTCGCCCTTCTCTCTCTTTCCGCCTCGGCCTGGGCTGACATCATCCGCTTCATCTGGTCGGGAAGTTCGACTTCCTTGATTTCCACAGTGCTTACCTTCACTCCCCAGGGGTCGGTGTGCTCGTCAATTATCTGGGTCAGTCTCTGGTTGAGCATTTCCCGCTGTGTCAGCAACTCATCAAGCTCGGATTGTCCCAGCACATTTCGCAGCGTTGTCTGTGATATCTGTGATGTTGCCCTGACATGGTCCAGAACTTTCACCACGGCATCGGTAGGAGTAACTACCCTGAAGAATACAACCGCGTTCACTCTTACCGTGACATTGTCCTTTGTGATTACTTCCTGTGATGGCACATCCATAGTCACCACCCGCAGGTCAACCTTTACCATCCGGTCAACGAATGGGATGATGAGAAAGAGGCCGGGTCCTCTCGGCCCTACCAGCCGTCCCAGGCGGAAGAGGACTCCGCGCTCATACTCGGGGACGATTTTGACTGACATTGACAGCAATATAATGACGAACAAAACAACTAGACCGATAACAACTGGCGTACCCATAATAACTACCTCCTTAATTTATTGCTTTTTATCTACATAAAGTTTTAAACCTTCGACCTTGGTAATAATCACCTCCTCCCCGGCTTCAACCCGGCCTGCCTCCGATATGGCTGACCATCTTTCTCCCTCGATAAGAACAGTGCCTTTTGGGTCAAGAGCCACCAGGACTTCAGCAGTCCTGCCTATCATTTCTTCCATTCCAGCACCTATCTGAAGCCGGTGGGCGAGGATTGACCTGTGTACAATAAAAACTATCAGAGCAACAATGCAAATTCCTGTCAGTATAACCAGCCAGAGGGCGATTATCAGATTGCCGATTACTATGCCCATTTACTCACCCGCTCCGTTCTTTTTTGTTACGTACAGCTTCAGATTTTCAACCCTTTTAATTATCACTTCCTCTCCGGGCTCCACCGTGCCTTCTTCCGATACCGCTTTCCAGCGCTCACCACGGAACAGGACGAGTCCTTCCGGCGCCAGAGCTACCTGCACCAGGGCAGGTTTTCCTATGAGTTCTTCCCAGCCGGTAGATGCCTGACCGCGGTGCGCTCTGATTACCCGCTGGATGACGAATAAAAAGAAGGCAACAAAAAGAATCGTAATACCGGCAATTAACCAGGGGCTTACCTGAAAAAGGGGAGCCCTGCCGGGGAAAAGCAGTAATGAACCCAGAACGAGCGCAGCTATCCCCCCGGCAGTAAGTATGCCGAAGGTAGTGGTAAAGAACTCGGCGATGAACAGGCCGAAGGCGAGCACCATAAGCAGTATGCCTCCCAGATTAGCGTCGAGAACCCCCAGAGAGTAGAATGCCATCAGCAGGCTGATAGCGCCGACAATGCCGGGGAAAAATGCTCCCGGATTGTAAACCTCGGCAATAATGCCTATGGAGCCTATACTGAGTAGAATATAAGCAATGTTCGGGTCGCTGATAGCGTGTAGAAAGCCCTCGATAAAGCTCATTTCGTTTCGGTTCATTTCGTAACCGGTGGTATCGATGGTGACCTCGTGGCCGCTTGCCAGGACTACCGTCTGTCCATCAATCTTGGAAATAAGGTCTTCCAGATTATCGGCCCGAAGGTCAATAAGGTTGGACCCCAGGGCGTCGTTATCGGTGAATGACTTGCTCTCCGTAACAGCGAGCTGGGCTTCTTCGATATTTCGGTCACGCTCCTCGGCGATGGTTTTTATCCACTTGGCGGAGAACTCGGTTATTTTCTTCATCTGGTCTTCCGGGATGTTTTCGCCACCGGCGCTGACAGGATGGGCCGCACCGATAGTCGTGCCAGGTGTCATTGCAGCAATATGGCCGGATAGTGTAATGAAGGTTCCCGCTGAAGCCGCCCAGGCACCTTTCGGAGATACATAAACAATTACCGGAACACGGGCGTTCATAATCTTCTGGACTATCTCTTCCGTAGTGTCCAGCAGTCCTCCGGGAGTGTTTAACTCGATGATACAAACGGCAACGTTCCTATCCTCAGCCTCATTGATGCCGCGTTCGATATAATCCGCAATAACCGGCACGATTGTGCCGTCTACAGTCAAGACATCAACTACCGGCGTGGCTGCCCGGGCCGTCAGAGACGCAGCACCGGTAAGTATCAGACAGAGCAGGAATGAAATACGAATAATTTTCAGCATTTTTAATCTTATGAAAGAAGTGGCCTTCAAGTATAATTGTATAGAGGTTCTTGCCTAATTGCAACCAATTAAGTACTGTTCGGCTCTGGTTGAATTAAACACTCTCCTCCTTTTTAGAATATCTATTCCCGCCCGCCACCCTTATGGAAGCTAAAGATGGGCTCCGCCCCTCTTTAGAAATCTCCCCTTTAGTCCGCCTCTCAAATCGCTCCTTATTTTATAATACAATTATTCGCTTGTTTGGGAGAAGGAGAGATTGAAGAGAGGGGGCTGTGCCCCCTCTCTCCTTTACTCCCCCTCTCCAGCCAGGAGAAGTCTTGCCCTAAGAGTCGTGTGTTCCTGTCACCCTGGAGCACATTCGCTCCGCTCAGTGTAAACTCCGCGAAGGGTCTCAGGGAGGAGGGGGTTACCTTGCCTCCCCACCCTGAGATTCTTCGTCCGCCAGAGGCAGACTCCAGAATGACTTTTAAGGTAAGGCCGCCAGGAGAACACTTCTTTCATTTACAATGGTTCTGGCTGGAGAGGGGCTAAGGGTGAGGCAAAAGATGCTAACAAGATGTAAAAAGAATCACAATTAAGCGAAGTTGAAGAGCAGGGCAGAAGTAGTGTAAACTTTACCCTGCATACACGGGTGATTATTATGAGAGTTCAAAGATGTAAAGGCACTCAGGACCTGTCTCCTGGGGAGATGAAGAAGTTCCGCTTTATCGAGGGAACGTTCCGTGACTGCTGCCTCAAATGGGGATACGAGGAGGTCAGGACTCCTACCCTCGAGTATCTCCACCTGTTCACCTCGACCGGGACACTTACTCCGGGCAGGCTGGGTAAGGTGTACTCATTCCTCGACTGGGACGGCTGGAGTGGAGAAAGGGTTGTCCTGAGACCGGACGGCACCATCCCTATCGCCCGACTCTATATCGATAACATGGAAGAGAAAGAGCTTGCCAAGCTCTTTTACGTGACAAACGTGTTTAGCTTCGAGGAGACCGGCAAAGAAACAAGAGAGAAATGGCAGTGCGGGGCCGAGCTAATTGGAGCCGGTTCGACACTGGCAGATGTGGAACTGGTGGTGCTGGCACTGGAGGTCTTGAAGAAGATCGGGCTGAAAAATGTGGAACTGAGATTGTCTCACGCTGGACTGATACGGGCGCTGCTGGCGAAATTCGGACTGGGTTCGGAAGAGCAGGCAAGGATGTTCGACCAGATACTGGATGGCGATGAAAAAGTGCTGGCAAGGATAAAAGCGGAGAAGCCGGAGCTGGGTAAAACTTTATCTCCGCTACTGGAGATGAGGGGGAGGTCTTCCGGTTTTCTTAAAAACCTGAAAGCCTTGTTCAATCACGATTTACCCGAGCTGGAACCTTCCCTGGACGGTTTTGTCAGGGTGGTTGACTTGCTTGAGGAGGTGGGTGTCAAGTACCGGATTGATATAGCTTCCGGGAGAGGATTCGAATACTATACAGGAGTCATTTACCAGCTCATAGCTGGAGGAGACCACGTGGGTGGTGGCGGCAGGTATGATGCCCTGATTCCTCTTATGGGTGGCAGGGACATTCCGGCGTCCGGATTCGCCCTGTATCTTGACCGCTTGATTAATATTGTGAAAGCGGAAATACCGGCCGAATCACCGGTAAACGGAGTCCTGATTAAAGTTGATGCCGAAGAAGGTCTGCTGAAGAATGCCTTTAACCTTGCCGGTCGCCTCCATGAGGCCGGTTATACGGCCGAGGTGCATCTGGGTGGTCAGGAGCCGCCGGACCTGAAATGGCTGGTAGAAATAAACGCTGAAGCGCCTGCCTTCGTCCTCACCGACCGGGTGAACAACCAGAAAACGGAAGCAAAAACGGCTGAAGGGGTTATCAGGCTACTGAAAGCTTAAAGAGTTATGGTGGCTGGAAGACGGACTCGTTTGAAATGTTTACCTGGGAGAATACCTGGAAAGATATAGAAGATTCCGGTACGACAGTCGCTGTTGTGCCGGTTGGCTCCACCGAGCAGCACGGGACCAATCTGCCGCTTGCTTCCGATTCACTCAATACGATGAGACTTGCTGAGGTATTGTCCCAAGAGCTGGGTGCCTATCTTGTACCAGTGATTCCAATAGGTATGTCTAATGAGCATATGTCATTCCGTGGTACGGTATCTCTCAGCCCGGATACTTTGAAGGCAGTTATAGAGGATATTACCGATTCCCTGGTGAAAACCGGGTTTGAAACAGTCATAATCGTGACCATGCACGGCGGAAACATAATTCTCAGGGAGGGTTCGGGCTTTATTACTGATTTGAGCAGGAAATATCCTGGTAAGATGGTGCTGGTAGTCCAGCTCCAAAGTGCCTTTGAAGAGGCATTCAAAGCTGCCGGATTCACCACGGATGGCATGCACGCCGACGAGTGTGAGGTGTCGCTAATCGCTTCGCTGCGACCGGATTTAGTCGGGCCTAATCCGGTGGATTTCCCCGACCCGAGTCAGCGGATTCGGGGTACACGTGTCGATAGTTTCAATTTCCCGGTGGATGTCCGGGAAGTATCACCGTCCGGCTCCCTTGGTGAACCCTCAAAAGGCAGTCGGGAAAAGGGAGATATATTCTGGGATTCTTTCCTGAAACTCGTCTTGGAAGATGTGAGAAAACAGGCGGGATTATAGCACTTGCCGGAGGTATGATAGTGCCAGTAATCGGGCAGTTTTTTAGTTGGGAGTAGATTTATAACAGGGGATTACCCGTGGGCCGGGTTACTGGAATTCCAGAGTATCGAAGCAGGCGAAATCCCTCTGATATAGGCTTTCCAATTTTCTCTGGAAGAATGATATTATTGTACGGACGTTAAGAGGGACGAAGTCCCTCTTATAAAACCGCTTCCCCTTCCCTTTCAAAAAGGGAAGGGGATACAGAGGATAGGATTTTTATAGATAATGTCTGTAAAACAGGTAAATAACCTAAAAATAGCCTTACCAAAAGGGCGTCTCCTGAAGGAAACGGCTAAATTGCTTAGGGGAGCGGAGTGGGGACTCAGCGGCTACAGTGAAGGAGCACGCTCCTACCGCCTTGAATCGAAAAAATTCCCCAACCTGCTGGCCAAGATATTCCATGAAAGGGATATTCCAATTCAGGTTGCCATAGGTAACTATGACCTGGGGATTTGCGGACTGGACTGGATAGAAGAGCTTCTTGTGAAGTACCCGAGCTCGGCGCTGGTAAAGCTGAGAAACCTTGGATACGGAGAAGGCGTCCTTTATGCGGTTGTCAGCAGGTCTGAATCAAACCCTGACATGGAAACAATCCGTACGGAGAGCGGACTAATCCGCATCGTTACCGAGTACCCCAATCTTGCCGAGTCGTTTGCCCTGAAAAACAGGCTGAGGCGGTTCAGCATCTTTCCCCTCTGGGGAGCCGCTGAGGTCTATCCGCCGGAGAGCGCCGAGCTGGCATTAATCGCCGCAGGGATGGATGAGGCTGCCTTTAACCGTGACCTTGTACCGGTGAGAAAAGTCCTCGGTTTCAATGCCTGCCTGATAGCGAACAGGAGTAGCTGGGAGAGGGAAGACCTCAGCCGGATACTGGCTTCTATAGATAGTAAACTCCTTGAGCTTAATGTTGATAAAGAGTCTTCACCGGCCATCCCGGAGCAAGCCCTTCAGGTGTCCGAACAATATCTCACCGGGAAAAAGGCTGAGGGCGTAATACGTCTGGCTCTGCCAGACGGACATCAGCAAAAACCGACAATCGAGTTGCTGAATAAAGCCAGCATCCGGTTTGATGATTACCCGTCCGAGACAGGGAACCGGCGGCCGGGCATCAGCCTTGATGGAGTGACTGTTAAGGTGATAAGACCCCAGGATATGCCGCTACAGGTGGCGAACGGCAATTTTGACCTGGCTATTACCGGGAAGGACTGGCTTACGGAACATCTTTACCAGTTCCCTTCCAGTCCGGTAATTGAGCTGCTGGACCTTAAATTCGCCCGGGTAAGAGTGGTGGCGGTGGTAAGCAGGGATTTAGCTGCGGATGATATACAGGGTTTAAGGCGGCTTTATGCCGAACGCGGGGAGCCGGTCAGGGTAGCCTCTGAGTACGTTAACATCGCCGATAAGTGTGCCCGGGATAACCACCTGGGAGTGTATAAGGTAATTCCCACCTGGGGAGCCACTGAGGCCTTTTTGCCGGAAGACGCTGATATGCTGATTGAAAACACCGAGACTGGACGGACAATAGCCAGGCATAACCTCAAGATAATCTATACCCTGTTTGAATCTACTGGCCGGCTTATAGGTAATCAGGAGAGTATATCAAGTCCGGAAAAGAGTGGTAGAATAAAAGCTATAGTCAGGATGCTGAGAGCCGTCGTTGAATAATAAAATGGAGTGTGAAGTGGGGCTTCGCCCCATTTCTTGGGGAAACAGCCTTGTCTCAAATGTCATTCTGAGGAATCCGCCAGAGGCGGATGACGAAGAATCTCAGGGTAGAGGATTGGTATAGTGAAGATAATTGAAGGGTTTGAGGCGGCGAAAGAAGCCCTGTCCAGGCAGGGACCATCGAAAGTTACGCTGACAACCGATGACCGTGAACAGGCGGTGAGGCAAATAGTTGAAGATGTGAGGCAGCGTGGAGATGCCGCTCTGCTTGACTATACGGAGAAGTTCGACGGTGTAAAACTGTCTGTACTGGAAGTTACTCGCGAGCAGATTGCCGCAGCCAGTCAGAAAGTGGACTCAGAACTTTTAAAGGCGCTGAAGCTGGCCGCCGGACGGATTGAAGCCTACCACCAGTCGCAGAAAAACAGTCTTTTTAAGGAGAAAACCGAAAAAGGCGTCGGCTGGCTGGTGAAACCACTGGAAAAGATTGGTATCTATGTTCCTGGAGGCATGGCTTTTTATCCGTCAACGGTATTGATGACGGCTATCCCGGCTAAAGTCGCCGGAGTGAAAGAGGTAATCGTTGTCACGCCTCCGGGAAAAGACGGTGCCGTGAATCCGGTGACTCTGACTGCCGCCGGTATTGCCGGTGTTGACAGGGTTTTCTCTGTCGGCGGCGCTCAGGCAATTGCCGCTCTGGCTTTCGGCACCGAGACAATGCCCGCCGTGGACAAGGTCTGCGGGCCGGGTAATATCTACGTGCTTTTAGCCAAGAAACTGCTCTACGGGGTGGCAGGCATCGACGGGCTCTACGGGCCTTCCGAGGTCTTGATTGTTGCCGATGAGACAGCTAATCCCGTGTACTGTGCCTCTGATATGCTGGCGCAGGCCGAGCATATTCTGGCTTCCGCTGTTCTGGTAACTACCTCGCCGGACCTGGCTGCTCGAGTGGCTGAAGAGATAGAGAAGCAGCTCAAAGAATTATCGCAACAGACGCTGGCAAAGGAGTCGGTTGAGGATAGGGGTATGATTGCAGTGGTTGATAGTAACGACCAGGCAATAGAGCTGGCTAACCTCTACGCCCCGGAGCACCTCCTGCTGGTGGTAGAGAATGCGACCGGCTGGATTGATGGGATTACAAATGCCGGGTGTATAGTCACCGGAGAAAAGGGAACGGTTGTTCTCGGCGACTATATTGCCGGGCCGAGTCACTGCCTGCCAACGGGCGGAACGGCGCGGTTCGGCTCGCCGCTTAACGTCAGCGATTTCCTTAAACTTATCAGCGTCATAGATACCGATAAGCTGGATTTCCAGGAGTTGGGGAAAGCGGCTCAAATCCTGGCTCAGGCAGAAGGGCTTGATGCCCACGCCCGGGCAGTGGAGAAGAGACTAGGCAATTGAAGTGCTTATGAAGCTGAAATGAAAAGTAATTGTTGTTCACTTTTACTTCTAGGATTAGCCCTGTTACTTCTGAGTTTTACCACAGGATGCGGTCAATCTCAATCGGAAGCCTACGAAGAAGATTATGAAGCTGGTCTTGCCCAATCACGAGAGAAGACTACCCCTGTGCAATCTACGGTATCTGATAACTCAACATCATCACTTGCTCCAGAGCAAAACTCCACCTCTACCCAGCAGCCTGCACCAGCTCTTTTCGTCCTGTCCGAGCTAACCATTACACCGACAGAGGTTACGGCGGGTGAAGTAGTATAACCATATCAGTCGAAGTAAGCAATACTGGTGGCACTGAGGGCAGCTACACGGTGGTCTTTAAAAAAAGGGCCTCTTCTTGGACTACTTTCGAGAAGGTAGAAGTAACACTCAATGCTGGTGAAACCGAGACGGTGACCTTTACCACTAAAGGAGATACCAGGTTGGATGCATCGGGTTCCTCCATAGTTGTACCGGGTGTATATACAGTTGACATTAATGGAAAAGCCGGTCAGTTCACAGTGACAGTACCACCGCCTACTTCTGAAGAGCTTGAAGCTAATCAGATTATTGAGGATTTAGCTTATATTAAGGCATCTTTTGTTTTGCCATATAGCGATGATGCTGACCCGGAATACGAAGGTATCTCAATCAGTGTAAGCTACTATGATTCAAAGAGCGAAGAAATTACTCCTAATGGAGTATCTGTTGAAGTAACCGTGGAACTATATTGGTATACTGATTCTCTACCCATTTATAATAAAAAATTCATAGTTGAATATCCTGCCTACTCAAGTCTTTCAATTTCCCTGCCGAAAGAAGTAGTGAGAATACCTTTCGAGGGAATTCAAAAAAGACCTAGCGGTATGTCTAAGTATCAAGGCCCAATATTGATTTTGACCGTAAAAACACCCAATCAAGGAAATTTTAAGGACCAAGAGACAATATCACTTATTTGGCCTTAGAATCTGAACCGCAAAACCGAAAGTCCCCTAGAGTGATTGTCCTTTAACATAAGTCAGTGTTAAAATGTGCAGGTAGCTTTATCGTCTTTAGGTTTGTGGAGAGATGGCTGAGAAGAAGAGAATTGAAAAACTGGTACGGTCTGACCTCGTAAATTTCGGCGGTTATTCCGCCAGAAAGTCGCCTGATACGCTCAAGGGCAAGGTCGAGGTCCCGGTGGAGAGCATCATCAAGCTCGATGCCAATGAGAACCTATACGGCTGTTCGCCTGAGGTGAACCGGGCGCTTGCCACTTATTCAGAGTTCAATATCTATCCGGATGACAGCCAGACTGTACTCGGGAAACTGCTTGAGGGGTATACCGGTGTCAGCGCCGGGCAAATCGTTGCCGGTAGCGGCAGCAATACCCTTATCGACCTGCTGCTGCGGCTGTTTCTCGAGCCGGGTGACGAGGTTATTAACTGCGTACCCACCTTCGGTATCTACAGTTTCAGCACCGGGCTTTGCGGCGGAAAGCTGGTGGAGGTGCCGAGGGACGAAAACTTCGCTGTTAATGTGGCTGCGGTAAAGAAAGCGGTCACCGGCAGGACAAAGATGATATTCCTGGCTAACCCGAATAACCCGACGGGAACAATTATTCCGGAGAAGGATATTATTGAGATACTGGATACCGGAGTGCCGGTGGCGGTTGACGAGGCGTACTGTGAATTCAGCCGCCAGACGGTACTGCCGTTACTCAGCTGGTACGATAACCTGATGATTCTGCGTACCTTCAGCAAGTGGGCCGGGCTGGCCGGTATGAGGATTGGCTACGGGCTTTTCCCGCCGGAAATAGCCGGTTACCTGCTCAGAATAAAGATACCCTACAATGTGAATGTGGCGGCGGCGGTCGCCGTTCGGGAATCGTTAAAGGATATCGATTACCTGAAAAGCACGGTTGAGAAAATAATTGCTGAGCGGGAACGTCTTTACAAAGAGCTTGAGAAAATTGAGTGGGTGAAACCTGTCCGCTCGCAGGCTAATTTCATTCTCTGCCTGGTGGAGAAAGGTGGGGCAAAGGAACTGCGGCAAAAATTACAGGATAAGGGGATACTTGTCCGCTACTTCGAGGAGCCGCGCCTGAAGAATTATATCCGCATCAGCGTCGGCAAGCCTGAGCACACCGATGCCCTGATTAAGACTCTTCACAGTCTGGGGGGCTAGGAGCAGGCAAGCGGCGTACCAGGTCTGGTTTACATACTCAATAATGCCCGACATTGTAATATATTTTCACTATTTCACACAATGACTATTGACAAGCAGGAATATATGTAATATAATATCACATTATACATAATAAATGTTATTTTTCAGTATAACAAATTACATTAATTGTGATAAAATTACACAATAGATAACAGGAGATAGAGAATGAACCCTATTATTCAAACCGAAGAGTTATTAAAACACCCGATTGTTCAACCGGAAGAGTTGGTGGAACAGGTAACACAGATACAGAAAAGCAAAGGCTATACTGACCAGCAGATGGCGCATGAACTCGGCTGTACCAGGCGTACCTATCAGCAGACACGTACCGGAAAGATAAAGGTGGGTAATGCTTATTTTAGCGGTGCGATGAAATTTCTGTCTCTGTACGAGCCTGAAAGAAGGACTTCTGCTGTTGCGCGGAAAACGAAAGAGACGGATATAAGCCTGGAGATCAATATTGACGGCACCGGGAAGCTCGATATCAATACCGGTATCTATATGCTCGACCACTTCCTCTCTCAGGTAGCCAAGCACGGCCGGTTCGATTTAAAACTCTCTGCCACCGGGGATGACCCGCATCACCTGGCGGAAGATGTTGCCATCTGTCTCGGTAAAGCCCTCTCCGATGCCCTGGGAGAAAAGCAGGGTATTGTCAGGATGGCTGATGCAACCGTGCCGATGGATGATGCTCTGGCTACCGTGGCGGTGGATGTCAGCGGACGGGCGTATACAGTGCTCGAGATGTCATTCAGCGGTAATGATATGTCCGGGTTTTCAACCGACCTCATCCGCCACTTTTTAGAGTCGTTCGCCATCGAAGCCAGGATTAATCTGCACGCCCGAATTTTTTACGGCACTAACGACCACCACCGGGCGGAGGCTTTGTTCAAGGCGCTGGGCAGAGCCCTGGACATGGCAACAAGGATTGACCGGCGGATTGCCGGCCAATCTCCAAGCACGAAGGGTATGCTGGAGAAGGGGAAATAAGAGCTTATGCGGGAGAAATCCCCTGTAAACCACCTATTGGAAGAAAGGATTAAAAAATGGCAACGAGGCAGATGATACGGCTGAGCCTTCTTTTCCTGATATTGCTCACCTTCCCGATTACCCTGAATTACTTTTCGGTCTACCTGATAATCGATGCTTCCAGCCAGGGGATAATGGCGTTTAGCTTCTTCTTCTGGACGCTGTTTACCGTCACGGCGCTGTTTTTCGGCAGGGCTGCCTGTGGCTATATATGTCCGCTTGGTGCCATACAGGAGACGAAGGACAGGATGGCACCAAAAAAGCTGGCGAAAATAAGATTCCTGAAGTGGATAAAATATGTCCTGGCTTTTGCCTGGGTGGGAGCGATTGCCTTCGCTGCCGTTTCTGCCGGTGGCTATAAGACGATAGACCTGCTTTATAACACTGAGTCCGGCGTCTCCGTGGACAGTGTCCAGAGTTGGTTTACGTACTTCATGATTGTTCTCGTTGTCCTGCTGCCGGTGTTTTTCATCGGCAAGCGGGGGTTCTGCCATTACTTCTGTCCCTGGGGAGTGTTGAATATGACCGCTACAAAGATAAAGAACTTCTTCAGGTGGCCGTCTCTCAATCTGAAAGCTGCCAGTGAAAATTGCCAGCACTGCGGTACCTGTGATAAAAACTGCCCGATGAGCCTGCAGGTAAGTAAAGCGGTAGCCAGCGGCTCAATGGATAATACCGAGTGTATTCTCTGTGGTAGCTGCGTGGATAACTGCCCCAACGGGGTGATTAAATACTCGTGGCGGAGGCCTGACAAGGCAAAGTAGATTTTTTAGGCATTAAGGGAATTTTATAACCCCATCCCCCTGTATCCTCCCTTCCCCTTCAGGGGAAGGGAGAAGTATTAGAAAGGGGGTGGGGGGGGCGGTTTGGGCGCCCCCCCACCCCCTTAAACACCCTGTTGGTTTTATTAGATGGAAAATTGGTATTTAAACAAGCTTCTTCTCCGTCAGTTTTTCATAGGCTTCCCGGTAGCGGGCGGTTGTAGCTTTGACCACTTCAGGTGTCAATTCTGGGGTGGGGGGTTCCTTGTTCCAGCCGGCTTCGACAAGCCAGTCGCGCACCGGCTGCTTATCGTAGCTGGGCTGGGGCTGCCCGACCTTATACTGGGCGGCATCCCAGAAGCGGGACGAGTCCGGGGTAAGAAGCTCATCGATTATCATCAGCTTTCCGTTATCAAGCCCGAACTCCATCTTGGTATCGGCGATGATAATGCCTCTTTCACGGGCGTACTTCCGGGCGAAGGTGTAGACCGCCAGACTTTTTTCTTTCATTTCTTCGGTAATGGCTTCGCCGACCATTTCCCTGACATCGTCCATTGTCATCGGCATGTCATGCCCGGTCTCCGCCTTGGTGGTGGGAGTAAAGAAGGTCTCGGGCAGTTCTTGACTCTCCTGCATTCCGGGCGGCATGGGAATTCCCTGAATGGTGCCGGATTTCTTATATTCGGCCCAGGCCGAGCCGGAGAGGTAGCCACGCAGCACCCACTCGATATTGATACGCTCGGCTTTCCTGACCACCATTGAACGTCCTGAAAGGTAGTCAGGAAAGTCATTCTTTTCTCCTGCAAGAAGGTAGGAGTTCAGTCGGCTGGTGTCATATACAGCCTCGACAAGGTGGTTTGGTATTATATTCGATGTCTTTTCGAACCAGAAGGCGGAGAGCTGGTTCAGCACTTTGCCTTTGTCGGGAATGGGTGTGGGCATAACGATATCGAAAGTGGATATGCGGTCGGTAGCGATGATGAGTAGGTTTTCTCCGAGTTCATAGCTGTCCCGCACCTTGCCGCGGATGAATAGCGGCAGGGACAATTCGGCATTTACCAGGATCGATGAGTTATCGGTCATTGTTACTCTCCTCCCGCGCCATATTATCATTTTACCTTTGACATCTCAAGGGCAAAGCTGGTAATTTTATTGGCAGAGGATGGTAAATAACTGCGAAGAAACGGGTAATGGGGCTCTGCCGGAAGCCACGCTGGCTTTTCGCTGGGTCTACATCCTGCTACCGGCGCTCATCCTGCTTATATCCGTAATATCCGTTGCCTGGTTCTATCACCTGCTTCCCGAAGAGTTGGGCTACCGTTTCCAGTCTGATGGTTCTGCTGATAGATTTGCCAGCCGCAGTACCATTGTCCTCTGGGCTCTCCTGCCGCAGTTTCTATTTGCCTTGGTGGCCGGCGGCATTACCTGGGGAATAACCAGACTGGGAAAAATGCCGGGACGGGTGGAGGGTGCCGCTGTAAGACCGGAAAGTATTCTGCTGGTCATGGGCAATATGGTTGCCCTCGTCCAGATTATACTGTGCTTTGCAATGCTGGATATTTTCAGCTACAATTCGTATCAGATACATCTGCTGCCCCTCTGGGTGTTTGTCCTCATCGTGATGGGGGGTGGCGGTATCATTCTCGGCATATTCTTTATCCGGGCTCTATTGCGGGTCTGGGCAGCAAGCAAGGAGTGATTAAGTGCCCAAAAAAATACCATCCGAAGTGGATATGGAAAAGATTGTTTCCCTTTCCCGGAGGCGTGGCTTTATTTTCCCGAGCAGCGAAATTTACGGAGGTCTGTCAAGCTGCTGGGACTACGGTCCGCTGGGAGTAGAGTTAAAGCGTAACGTGAAAGAGGCCTGGTGGCGGGCAATGGTGCAGGAAAGGGACGATATGGTGGGTATGGACGCCAGTATCCTGATGCATCCCGGTGTCTGGGAAGCCAGCGGCCACCTCCAGGGATTTTCAGACCCTCTTGTAGAATGTAAGAATTGTCACCAGAGGTGGCGTGCCGACGAGCTGGAGGGTGACAAATGCCCTTCCTGCGGTGGTGAGCTTACCGAGCCCCGCCAGTTTAACCTGATGTTCAAGACCTTTATGGGACCGGTGGAGGATGATGCCTCTGTTGTCTACCTGCGTCCCGAGACGGCACAGGGTATGTTCGTCAACTTTGAGAACGTGCTCAATACCACCAGGAAAAGGCTGCCCTTCGGCATTGCCCAGATAGGCAAGGCTTTCCGCAATGAGATTACAACGGGGAACTTTATCTTCAGGACTCGCGAGTTCGAGCAGATGGAGATTGAATATTTCGTCAAGCCGGGAATGGACAGGGAGTGGTTCGATTACTGGCTGGAGGAACGCCAGAACTGGTATGTGAGGTTCGGTATTAAAAAAGACCACCTCCGTCTGCGGGAGCACAGTAAAGAGGAACTGTCCCACTATTCAAGGAGGACAGTTGACATAAACTATCTTTTCCCGACGGGCTGGGATGAGATAGAGGGAATCGCCAACCGGGGCGACTTCGACCTCACCCAGCATGCCAGATTCAGCGGTAAAGACCTCAGCTACTTCGATGAGGAGACGAAAGAGCACATCGTCCCTTATGTGATTGAACCTTCGGCGGGAGTGGACCGCCCGGTGCTGGCTTTTCTCTGCGATGCCTATGACGAGGAGCAGGACAAGGACGAAATCAGGGTAGTGCTGCGTTTCCATCCGGCTCTGGCTCCCTACAAGGCAGCGGTACTGCCCCTCAGCCGGCGGGAGCCGCTGGTGGAGATGGCAAAGGACGTTTATGCCGGGCTGCGCCAGTGCCAGGCAGTCACCTATGACGATGCCCAGAGCGTCGGCCGTCGCTACCGGCGCCAGGACGAAATCGGCACTCCTTTCTGTATCACCATTGATTTTCAGTCGCTCGAGGATAACCAGGTTACAATCCGCGAGCGTGACAGTATGAACCAGATACGCGTCCCCGTGGCCGAGCTACAGAATACGCTGACAGCCAAACTTGAAGGTGAAGACCTGTTCGTCCTTCCCCCCGGCGGGCAGATATGGCTGGAGGCGAATAAGGAAGAGTAGGGAGCGACCAAAGTTAAACTGGGTGTTGAAGAGGGGTGCAGCCCCTCTTTTTAAAAACTTCCCCCTTCCCCTTTAAGGTGCCTTGCCTCAAAAGTCATTCTGGAGTCCGCCACTGGCGGACGAAGAATCTCAGGGTGGGGAGTCAAGGTAATCCCCTCCTCCCTGAGACCCTTCGCGGAGTTTACACTGAGCGGAGTGAATGTGCTCCAGGGTGGCAGGAACGAACGATTTTTAGGGCAAGACTCTTCGTAAGGGGAAGAGGGATGAAGGGGGATGGGGTAATATAATATTTAGAGAGGGAAGAGATGGGCCGGACTATAAAAATCGGAATTATCGGTGATTATGATGCAAACCTCTCCTCTCATCCGGCGACAGATGCTTCAATCGAGCATGCCGCCGCTCATCTTAATATAAAAGCAAGCTTTGAATGGATACCAACGCCATCGTTGCTGACGGCGACAGGCCTGAAGAAACTTGAGCTGTATGATGGTTTATGGGTGTCTTCCGGCAGCCCGTACCGGAGCATGGATGGTGCCCTCAGTGGAATCCGGTATGCCCGCGAGGAGAACCGCCCCCTTTTTGGTACCTGAGGCGGTTTTCAACATATTCTGTTAGAATATGCCAGGAATGTGGCAGGTATTGAAAATGCGGGGCACACCGAGTCCGACCCCGATACACCCGTACCGCTCTTAATACCTGCTTCCTGTCCGGTGCCTGACCGCCCTGAAGGCGCTCCCCGGCTATGGGGAGAGATGAAAATAACGGTGACTCCCGACTCCCTGGCTTTTCGCATCTATCAGCGGACGGAGGTGAATGAACCTTTCACCTGCAACTACGAGCTTAATCCCGCCTTCCGGGGAGACCTTGAGACGGCCGGACTGGAATTTAGCGGAGATAGTGAGGACGGCGGAGCCAGAATTGTGGAGCTTCCGGACCATCATTTCTTTCTGGCTACCGGCTTCGTGCCTCAGTTGGCCTCAGAGGAAGCTAAGCCTCACCCGCTGATTGTTGCCTTCGTTAAAGCGGCGGTGAAGTAAGAAAAGAAGTAAACAACCAAGCATTATGGGTTGAAATGCCTAAGAAGCATCACAATGTGTATGTTATCGAACTATCTCCGGGGGTCATGTACGATAAAAAATTCCAGCAAGAGAATTGGGGGTTCAAGCGTTCACTCCCATGTTATTACGTTGGTATAACCGGACTCACGCCTGAAGAACGTTTTAAAAACCATAAGGAGCATTATAAATCAAGTAGAATAGTGTATAAATATGGAGTACGCTTGGTTCCTGAATTATACGAAAAATCCAATCCCATGACTTATAAAGAAGCGGTGAAAAAAGAAATGGAGCTGACTGACGAGTTAAAAAAGCAAGGGCATGGTGTCTGGTCGAGATAGATGAACTAATCCCGGGATCATTGGTGAAATAATATGAAGTATTCGGCCGTAATATTCGACCTCTTCGGGACGCTGGTAGACAACATAAACTACGAAGAATATCTGAATATACTCAGGCAGGTTGCCTCTATCCTCACAATCCCGTTTACCGATTTCTGGCAGTTATGGTCTGAGACTTCGCGCCAGCGTACTCTAGGAGCTTTTCCGACTTTGGAAGCCAATATTGAATATATCTGTGAGAAACTGGGAGTAAATCACGTTGATACACAGATAAGGCGTGCTACCAAGCTCAGGAATGACTTCATTGCTCAATCAATGAAGCCGCAACCAGATGCTATTGATGTACTCTCTCGTCTGAAATCACAGGATTTAAAGCTGGGACTAATCAGCAATTGTACTCCTGAAACTCCTGTGTTCTGGGAGAATTTACCTTTCGTTAAGCTGTTTGATGTTGCTTTGTTTTCTTGCTCGGCAGGCATGCAGAAGCCTGACCCACGTATCTATGGACTGATGGTTCAGCGGTTGTCTGTTAAATCTGAAAGCTGCCTCTATGTTGGAGATGGAAATGGTAAGGAACTAAGCGGTGCTAAAGGTGCCGGCATGCATCCGTTACTTATTCGTCATGCCGGCGAAGATGGCACTCAACCCCATCTTATTAACCGGGAAGAATGTGCCGACCAGAGAATCTCCTCGCTATCTGAAATCCTGACTCTTTTAAATGAGTGAAATACTATAAATAGTTATGAAGGGGAGAATGGATGGGGTGATATGAAATACGAAGCAGTCATCTTTGACCTTTTTGGGACGCTGATTGATAAGTTCTCTTTGCAGAGCCACCGGGAGGTGCTGGGCCAGATGTCTGCTGTCCTGTCAATACCTGCCGATGATTTTATCAAGCTGTGGTTCGATACTTTCGATATGCGGGGGTTCGGGACTTTTCAGAGTCTTGAAGCAAATATCGAGTATATATGCGGCAAAATGGAAATAAACGTCGGAGAAGCAGCGGTCAGACTTGCCGCAAAAATAAACCGTGAATACACGGTAGGTTCCATGACTCCACGCCCCTTTTCTACCGAGTTACTTTCACATCTGAAATCACTTGGTTATAAGACGGGACTTATTACCAACTGCTCCGCCGAAATCCCCCTGATCTGGGAGGATATGGCTTTCGCGTCATTGACCGATGCGGCGGTGTTTTCCTGTTCTGCCGGTATTCAAAAGCCGGACCCGCGTATTTATTTCCTGGCTGCAGAGCAACTGGCGGTTCAACCGGAAGATTGCCTTTATATCGGGGACGGCGATAGCCAGGAACTTTCCGGGGCTGCCGCTGTTGGCATGAATCCGGTGCTAATCCGCAATCCGGAAGAAGATAGTGCTGATGTACACCGAATTGATTACGAGGCTGATAAGTGGAATGGCCCGGTAATTACTTCCTTGAAAGAGGTCCTTGAGCTGGTCAAATGAGAGAGTTTAAAGTCGTAAGTGTGGATATGTTCGTATTGATGTTGGTTCGGATTCCAGGTGACAATGGTGAAAGATGATTGACTACTCGCTTATAGAAATTATTACGGCTGATGAGTCACACCGTGAGTTTGGCTACCAGGTGAAGAAGGCGGCTGAAGGTAAGTATATTGCCGGGATATGGGGCTGGGATGAGGATGTACAGCGAGGTTTCCACTCCAAGGACTGGCAGCATAACAGACCTGAGGTAATAACTTACGGCGGTGAACCAATCGGCACTATCTATATATCTGAAGACGGGGGATTTATTGAGATAAATCAGTTTTTCATCATGCCCGAATACCAGAATAAAGGCATCGGGACAAATATATTGAGGAATATCCTCGATAAGGCAGACCGGTCAGGTCTAAAGATGAAACTGAAATACCTGCGAAACAATCCTGTGGAGTCGTTGTATAAAAGGAACGACTTCATGATTACCGGGTTCGACGGGGCATATTATTCCATGGAGCGAGAGCCGGTCAGCGGAAATAAAAAAGGCGGAAAAAGTACGTATGAATTACGAGGCCTTAGTCTTTGACCTTTAGTACTCAACGATTATTGCATTTATAAATATCAGTATTCCTCATTAATTATACGGAGTTGGATGAGAGTGATAATAGCCAGTACTATATAGACAGCTATCTGATACCCGGTCTCAAAAAATATTTCTACAGCTATTCCAATACCATTGGCGACACCCCAGGCGATAAGTATATTAAATGGCAGAGCTACCATTATTGTTGTCAGGAAAGAATCAAAGAAGTCCCCGTAAGGCTCGATAACCGGGAAAGCCACTTCATACCAGTCGGTTATAACTCCGGTTCCTGAAACAATATACATTATCCCCCAGATAATGCCGACAACCGTTAGCGCCAGTATACCACCTTCGATGTAAGGTATTTCAACGCTGAAGATGCCCAGAATTGAAATAAATATCCAGTTAGCCAGGAATGCCATGCCTATGCTGAAGCCGATTATGAATACCGAAAGGCCCCACCACCTGTAATCACTATAAAATGAGTATTCTTTTTCACTGATAATAGCACCTTCCCGGAGGCTATCAACATCCGGCCGCTCCATGTGTGGTGGTACAACGGACGGTTCTGGTTCTTCCTGCGGAGTAGCTTCTGGAGAAATTTCCGGAATTGGCTGAGCCGCCGTGGCGGCACGGGTCTCATCAGTCCGGCTCGCCTCTATCGTGCTTTCAGTCATTGTCTGTTCCCCAAGTGAGGGAAAGCGTCTCTTCAGGTAGCGCTGAAGATATTTAGCTCCTCGACCCAGAAGATACAGTATAACTGCCGAAACAACAGTATTGATAATACTCTGTACCATAAAATCCCTTAATTCCTTTAGTCATCGTCTGACTGTTGAAGCCATAAGGATGAAAGATTTATCTGTTGCGAGGCGTCTAACTACTGCGGTAATATCAGTGCTGTATTTTATAATGTGTAAAGGATTCAGTCAATTATCTACTAATAGCGGATAACCTTGGCACTGAAGTTCTGAATGGGTTACAGTCGGTAGTACCAATATGGTATTATTTTGAGAAGAGCTACACTATGAAAATCATTCATTTTTCCGACCTTCACCTGGGAGTCGAGACCTACGGGCGAATTAATCCGGAGACCGGCGTCTCGACCCGCCTTGATGATTTTCTTGCCGCTCTGGATAAGGTAGTCGATTACGCTCTGGATAACAGCGTCGACCTTGTGGTCTTCTGCGGTGATGCCTATAAGAGCCGGGAACCCGGCCAGACCCAGCAGCGGGAGTTTGCCCGGCGTATTAACAGGCTTTCTTCAAACGGTGTTCCCATATTCCTGCTGGTAGGTAACCACGATATGCCGAATGCCATTGGCAAGGCTACCGCCACCGAGATTTTCCATACTCTGGAAATCAGGAACGTTTACGTGTCTAACAGGCCTGAAATATGCAGAATTGAAACAAAAAGCGGCATTGTCCAGGTAGCCTCTCTGCCCTGGCTGAGGCGGAGCGCCCTTTTGAGCAGGGAGGAGACGAAAAACCTCAGCTTGGAGCAGGTTAACGAGAGGCTGCAGGAGGTGCTGACGAACACAATCGCCTCTCATGCCTCAAAACTCGACCCCTCACTGCCGGCAATACTGGCTGCTCATGTCAGTGTAGCCAATGCCACCGTTGGCTCGGAGCGGCTGATGGCTATAGGGAGCGAGCATTTTCTGCTGCCGGGTATTGTTGCCAATCCTGCCTTCGATTACATTGCCCTGGGACATATCCACAAGCACCAGGTGCTGAATGAAAATCCTCCGGTTGTTTATGCCGGGAGCCTGGAGCGGGTGGACTTCGGCGAGGAGGGCGATGAAAAAGGGTTTTATACGGTGGATATCGAGACGGACGGGCAGACGGGCAGGCGCCAGGTCTCCTATCAGTTTCATCCCGTAGTGGGGCGCAGATTTCAGACTATCAGTGTAAATATCGGGGCGGAGGATACCGACCCTACCTCGACTGTGCTCAGGGCAATTCATCCTGATGGCGAGGATAAGGTAAGTGATGCTGTGGTACGACTCCAGATAAGCCTGCCGGCGGAGGCTGAGGGACAGCTCAGAGACAGCGAAATCAGGGAAGCCCTGAAAGGCGCTTACTATTATACAGTAGCCAGGGATGTTAAGCGGGAGACCCACCTCAGGCTCGGCGAGAAGTCCGCCGAAGAAATAGCTCCCATAGAAGCGCTAAAAACCTATCTTGAAGCGAGCTATCCCCCCGAACGGGCGAAAATTTTACTCGAATACGGGGAGAGGCTGATACGGGGGGAGTCCGATTCTGATGGGTAAGACTTTTCAGAAATACTAGAAGCATTTTTGTATTAAATCGGCTCTATTAAATATATTTTTTATCCTCACCCCCGGTAACGAAGTCCCCCTCTCCTTAGCAAGGGGGCTTGCCCTAAAAGTCGCGAACCCATGTCATCCTGAGCGTAGTGAAGGATCTCTGGGTGGGGATCTTTTAATTTCACCGCACACAGATTCTTCGTCATCCGCCTCTGGCAGATTCCTTAGAATGACATTTTAGGCTAGGCTTTAGCAAGGAGAGGGGGGACTTCAAAAAAGGATTGCTGTGCAACTGAAATACTTCTACATGGAAGATATTAAAATGCTTTGAAAGTGCCTCAACACGAAGCGGTCGGGAGTTTCGGACATGAATGTATGTTTGTTCTAGTGTAGGACGATAATTCAAAAGCACCAGTCTGGGCGTTTAAGAGGAGTGTGGCGCGTTAGCGTCACACTCCTCTTTCAAACACTTCCCCCTTCCCCTTTTAAAAGGGGAAGGGGGATTAAGGGGGATGGGGTTACATAGCTCGCATTAAGACAAATAAATCAATTTTCCACTCCAGAATCAGAGACACTTCGGCTTATCCAGAAGCGGCGAAGCCTCTCTCAAGTTTCCTTAAAGGAGGCTTGCCTCCGCCAAAGCGACTATGTGCCGGCAGGCGGGTGGGAATAAATAATAATAGTGGGGACTGGTTGTATAAGAATGGTGCCTCCCCACTCTGAGATTTTTCGCCCCGATTCCACCAGGGCTCCAGAACGACACTCATGCGAGTTGTCATGCTGGAGGGAGCACATTCGCTTCACTCAGTATAAACTCCGCGACCGAAGCATCTCGGGGCAGGAGGTTAGAATGGCAATGTGTTAGAGATTGCTTCGCTCGCAATAACAGTTGAGTGTATCATACTAAAAAACACAAAGCCGATTCCTCTCAATCTTAGTTGGAGACCCTTCGACAAGCTCAGGGTGAGTGGGGATGAATGCCGCTCATGGTGAGCAGTTAGCCTGTCCTGAGCGAAGCCGAAGGAAACCATAGCGGCGAAAGAAATATAGACATTCATGGTTGCACAGGCAACCATGATTAAGTAAAAGGACAAAGCGTCCTTTATTGTCTCCGCAGATATTTAATAGTATACTAAAATATTAGTATTCACCAGAGCCTGCCCCGGTTAGAACACCGCTTATTGATTCCATCCGGTAGCCAGCAGGGAAAGGGACCCGTTCACCAGTGATTCTCGAACAATGGCAGAAGAACCTCTATACGATATTTATTGCCCAGTTCTTCGTGATGATGGGCTTCAATTTTGTTAATCCCTTCCTGCCACTTTTTATACAGGAGATTGGTAATTATTCGAATGAAGAAGCTGCCTTCTGGTCGGGCATGGCAACGGCTGGTCTCGGTATTGCCCTGTTCGTAGGAGGGCCGCTGTGGGGTATCATCGCCGATAAGTGGGGCAGGAAAGCGATGTTGCTCAGAGCCCAGTTCTGCAGCGTTTTTATTCTTATCGGCCTCGGGCTTTCACCAAACGTTTACTGGGTTGTCGGGTTACGCGTCGTCCAGGGATTTTTCAGCGGAACAATGACCGCCGCCCAGGCGATGGTGGCTGGCGGTGCTCCCCGCGAGAAGATGCCTTTCGCCATGGGGCTTCTCCTGGCGGCGGTATTCAGCGGTACCACTTTAGGCCCGTTACTCGGCGGGATTCTGGCTGATGTTTTCGGTTACAGGCCTACCTTCTACATTACCGGTGCTCTCCTGTTTCTGGGCGGTACAATCGTGCTCTTCTTCGCCAAAGAAAAATTCGAACGCCCCTTACCGGAAGAGTCCGCTTCGGTGAAGAGTATGCTGCGCCTGGCAGCATCCAGACAGATGCTCCCGCTTTTGCTGACTTTATGCGCCTTGCAGCTTGGACCGCAGATGATTCAACCTATTATCCCGGTATTTATCAGGGAGATAAACCCGGCGATAAAAGCGGCGACGATGTCCGGCATCGCTTTTTGCGCGATGGGAGTAACGGCGGCAATATCTTCTGTATTTGCGGCCCGTATCGGGGGACGTGTTTCCCTGAAGAAGATTCTCGTTTTTTCCTGTGTGGGAGCTGGACTGCTCTATCTGCCGCCGGTGTGGGCGGGCACGGTGGTGCTGCTGATAATCTTCATTGCCTTGACTGGCTTCTTGAAGGGTGGTTTGATGGCATCTTCGAGTGCACTGGTCGGTCTTTCTGCGGCACAGAGCCAGCAGGGTGTGGCTTACGGAGTAGCCCAGAGCGCCAACGCGCTCGGCATCGGCATCGGGCCGCTGCTCGGCGGTATCCTGTCTCCGCTGCTTGGTCTGAGGGCTGTCTTCGCCGTTGCTGCCGGCATCTTCGTGATAATCGGACTCGCCGTTGCCAGGTTTTTACGCGATGTGAGCCTGGAAAAAGCCTGATGGTGAAACAAACGGGAAGAAAACGGGCAAAATATAGCTGGCTTTAGATTGAAAGACATTTCTGATTAGGAGAAGAACAATCTGGCGGCGGCTTCCGCCAGGTTCATCACGTAGTTGGGGACAATGCCCAGGAGCAGGACGCCGAGGCAGGAGAGAAACACCACCACCCTCAGTGCTCCGGAAGAAGACACCTTTTCCCCGGATGCCGCTTCGCCGAACCACATCACCTTAACCACCCGCAGGTAGTAGAATGCGGAGATAACGCTGTTAATCACGGCAATAATAACCAGCCAGAGCAGCCCGTTCTGTACGGCACCCCTGAAGATGAAGAACTTGCCCATGAAGCCGGCAGCCGGCGGCATACCGATAAGGGAAATAAGGCAGAAGCTCAGGGCGAGAGTCAGCACCGGCGCCCGCTTAATCATTCCGGAGAAGTCCTGGATGAGGTCGCTATTGAGCTTGTTGGTGATGGCAATAATGACTGAAAAAGCTCCCAGGTTAGCCAGCGAATAACCGGCAAGGAAGAATATAATGCCACTCTGCCCGGCAATATCCGTCGAACTGGATACTCCCATCGTTGCCAGACCTACCAGCAGGTAACCGGCCTGAGCGATGCTCGAGTAACCGAGCATCCGCTTGATATTCGCCTGGGGAATGGCGGTCAGATTACCCAGAGACATTCCGATGGCGGCAAGCACGGCGAAGATTATTCCCCAGTTCGTGCTCAGCCAGTCGGGCATCTGGAAGGCGGAGTAAAAAATCCGCAGCAGAACGGCGAATCCGGCTGCCTTGCTGCCCACCGAAAGGTAGGCAGTTACCGGAGTCGGCGCTCCCTCGTAGACATCGGGAACCCACATGTGGAATGGAATAGCCGCAATCTTGAAGCCGAGACCGGCGATAATCAACACTATACCCATGATAAGTCCCGGGCTGGCGGAAACGGCTGTTGGAGACATTCCCTGGATGGAGGCGGCGATTTCAGCGAGCTTTGTCTCGCCGGTGAAGCCGAAGACAAGTGCCATGCCGAAGAGAAGCACCGCCGAGGCAACGGCGCCAAGCAGCATGTACTTGATTGATGATTCGGATGAGTTCGAGTCTTTCAGGAAGCCGACAAGCACATATAGAGAGATGCTGGCAAGCTCCAGGGCGATATAGATTGAGATTAACTCGGTGGTGGCTGCCATCAGCATCATGCCGAGTGCCGAAAGGAGCACCAGGGCATAGTATTCACCCTGAAAACGGGAGAACTTCGATACGTAGTCCGTCGATGCCAGAATGACAAGAGCTGCGATGCCCAGGAAAAGCAGCTTGAAGAAAATGGCGAAGCCGTCCACCGCCAGCATGCCGTAGAATATACCCGCTGAAGCCGTTTTCATCGTTATTGCAAAAACAGCGGCTACTATCAGACCGATTATGCTGATTACTGCCAGGGCGCCCTTTCGCTCGATAAATAGGTCGAGCAGGACTACCGCGATGGCAGTACCGGCCAGCACTATCTCCGGTATAAAGAATCCCAGATTCAACATTTACTCCTTAATTTATCACCCTATTAAACCCGTTATGGGCATAACCCCAATCTTAATCATATCGGTCAGGACTGCCGGATAGATACCGACAAGCATTATAAGCACTATAAAGCAGACCATATAGACCCGTTCCAGGCCGTCGGCGTCCTTGACACCATCGAACTCCTCTTTCACCGGGCCGTAGAACACCCGCTGTAATGCCCATAAAATATATCCGGCGGCGAGGACAACGCCGATACAGGAGAGGATTGTGAACACCGGAGCGCCGTTGACAACCGGGCTGGAGAAGCTGCCGACGAAGGTTAAGAACTCAGCGGCAAAACCGCTGGTGGTCGGCAGTCCCAGCGAACCGAGTCCGGCTATCGAGAATATGATAGCGATAAACGGTATCTGTCTTGCCAGGCCGCCCAGATTCCTCAGGTCGCGTTCGTGCAGGTTATGTATTGTCAGACCTGCCATGGCAAACATAAGTCCGGTGAGCAGGCCATGACTTACCATCTGGAGTGCAGCGCCGGTAATACTTATCTCACCGAGGGCGAAAATACCGAGCAGGACAAAGCCCATGTGGCTGACACTGCTGTAAGCAATCATTCTCTTGAGGTCGGTCTGCCTCAGAGTAAGGGCGGCTCCATAGATTACACTGATTACCGCCAGTGTCAGCAGCAGCGGTGCATACTGCCGGGCAACATCAGGGAAGAAGCTGACAACGCGAATCATCCCGTAGCCGCCCATCTTGATTAAAGCACCGGCCAGCATTACGCTTCCTGCTGTCGGGGCGTCGGTATGGGCGTCGGGTAACCAGGTGTGAAGCGGGAAAACCGGCAGCTTGACGGCAAAGCCGATAATCAGCAGGAAGAAGATTAACGCAGCCGGTGGGACCAGCTGCACCATACCCAGTCCCTGCCGGGATATTTCAACCATATCCAGGCTGTCGGTAGCAAAGTAGAGGCTGAGGATACCGGCGAGCATGAAAGCGCTGCCGAATAGCGTGTAGAGGACGTACTTAATCGCCGAGTATTCTTTCCTGCCCGAACCCCAGACGGAAATCAGGAAATACATCGGGATTATTTCTATCTCCCAGAAAACGAAAAACAGGACGAGGTCGAGCGAGCAGAATACGCCGAGGATACTCGTTTCAAGCAGCAGCAGCCAGGCAAAGTACTCGCGTACCCGGAGCTGCTCCTTCCATGAAATAAGGACAACCATAAATCCGAGGAATGCGGTCAGCACCACCAGGGGCATACTCAAGCCGTCTACACCCAGGTGATAGTGAGCATTGAGAGCCGTAATCCAGGGTATCTTTTCCTCGTACTGAATTACACCGGCGGCCTCCATTGACCTGTCAAAGCCGATAAAAATACCGATGGCGATAAGCAGAGGGACAATCGTAAAAATCGCCGCTAGGTATCTGGTGAGTTTTTCCCGTCCGCCGCCGAAGAGGGCGATGAGGATAGCTCCCAATAACGGCAAGAAGATTATGGTTGAGAGATAATTAAACTGCAATTATATCCTACCTCTTTTCAACCAGCTATAAATACGACAATAATTATTGCCAGAATTCCTATTCCGATAAATAGCCCGTAAAGCTGCAACTGCCCGGTCTGTAATTTACGGAGTATTCCACCACCATCGCTAATTGTTTCTCCCACTCCGTTTACGGCTCCGTCAACACCATAAGTATCAATCTTCTCCAGACCGGCAAACAGTCCGCCGATTAAGCTGATTTTAACGATTATGTTTTCATAGAGTTCATCGAACCAGTATTTTCTGAGGAATAGAGTATATACGGGTTTGAAAGCGTTACTGAGTTTCTCGGCGGAAATCCATTTTTTAATATACATGGCATAGGCAAGGAGAATACCCAGACCGGCCAGAATCAGGGATAGCCATGGCAGGCCCATGCCGAGGACGCCGAAGAAACCCGGGGCGTGGGTGTGTTCTTCTCCCATGAATTCGGCGAATCCTCCGCCAGTACCCCAGAGGCCGGAAAAGATAGCGAGACCAGCCAGGACGACCATGGGCAGCACCATTACCATCGGCGATTCATGGGTATGACCGCCGGCCTCGGGGTCGCCTCCCCTGTACTCTCCGTGGAAGGTAAGGAATACCGCCCGGAACATGTAAAATGCGGTCATAAATACTGTTATCAGAGCCAGGGTGAAAAGTACCGGCTGGGCTTCCAGGGCTACGGCAAGGATTTCGTCCTTGCTCCAGAAACCTGCCAGCGGCCAGATTCCGGACAGGCTCAGCGAGGCGATAACGAAGGTGATATATGTCCAGGGCATTGCCTTGCGCAGACCCCCCATCAATCTCATATCAAATGTGCCGGTAGCGTGGTTCGCGCTACCGGCGCCAAGAAACAGTAGCGCCTTGAAGAAAGCGTGGTTGAAGAGGTGGAATATACCTATTGCCGCGGCTGCTTTAGCAAGCTCGACGGTACCATGACCTTCATGAATAAAAATCATACCGGCGGCGCCGAGCCCGAGCATCATGTAGCCGAGCTGGCTGATTGTCGAGTAGGCAAGTACCCGCTTGATATCGGTGGCTACAAGTCCCATAGAAGCGGCGAAGATGGCGGTAACAGCGCCGATTATGGCGACTACGGTTACCGCCTGAAGTGACTGGGCGAAGATTGGCAGGGTGCGGGCGACAAGGAAGACGCCGGCTGAGACCATCGTGGCGGAATGTATCAGGGCGCTGACCGGCGTGGGACCTTCCATGGCGTCGGGCAGCCAGAGGTGAAGCGGGAACTGGGCTGATTTACCCACCGCGCCGGAAAAGATGCCGATTGCCGCCCAGGTAAGGGTGGTACCGGCCAGAGCCGCCGTTCCGGCCAGGCCGTGAAGTTCGGCAATATCAAAAGTGCCGGTATTGGCGAATATCACAAGGAGAGCGGTAAGGAAACCGAAATCGCCAAACCGGGTAACGATAAAGGCTTTCTTGGCGGCGTTTGCCGCTGAAGGGCGGTGATACCAGAAGCCGATGAGCAGGTATGAGCATAACCCGACCAGCTCCCAGAAGATGAATATCATCAGCAGGCTGGATGACATAACAACACCAAGCATGGAGGCGGTGAACAGTGACATCCAGGCGTAATAGCGGGTGTAGGTGCCGTCGTTCTGTTCGACGGAATGTGCCATATAGCCAAGAGAGTAAATTTGCACCATCAGGCTTACCAGCGTGACAACAACCACCATCACCGCTGTCAGGGCGTCCACCATTATCCCGATCTGTATATTCAGGCTGCCAATGGTCGCCCAGTTGAGGGCGGGGACATCGATTTCGTGGTACTCGGCTCCGAATACAGATGCCATTGTCCAGATGGACAGTATGAAAGAGAGGCCGATGGCGGTAATCGTTATATAACCGGATACTCTCGATTCCCCCTTCACGAAGGGCCTGATAAATAATGAAATAATCAGGAAAGAGATAACCGGCAGCAAGAATATAAGCCAGATAAATTGAGTTGGCATTACAGTTTCCTCAGCACCTCATCGATAACGTGTTTTTTATCCTCCGGCACCAGGATGCGATAGGTGGCCAGTTCCATTCCCATCGGTTCTCCGGAAGCGGGTAATATACGGGTGGGTATCCCTTCTCCCTCGAAGAGTTCCTTCCACGTTTCTGCTATCATAAGGGTCTTGACCTGCTTAACTTCTGTCCACATGATGAAACCCTGAATACTAATTTCTAAATACTAAATTAAGTTAATATTACAAATTTCAGGATTTAGAGTTTAGAGCTTGGTATTTTTTATTTTACCCTTTCATTAAATCTATGTCGGTAGTCTCTACGGTTTCCCGGTTCCTGTAAATGGTGATGATAATCGCCAGGCCAACGGCTGCCTCGGCGGCAGCAACCACCATGATGAATATGGCGAAGACCTGCCCGGTCAGCAGGGTCGGCGTGACGAAACGGGAGAAACCCACCAGGGCGATGTTTACCGCATTGAGCATAATCTCAATGCACATCATAACCACCACGGCATTGCGTTTCGCCAGGGCTCCGTACAGCCCGATGGAGAAAAGGACTGCCGCCAGTACCAAGTAATGCTCAAGACCTGTTGTCACCGGTTATTTCTCCCTCACCAGTACTATTGCTCCCAGAATGGCGGCTAACAGCAGGGCAGCAGCAACCTCCACTGCCAGGATGAAACCACCTTCACCGAGCAGGTTGCCGGCCAGCGCAGCGGTAGTCGGCTCAACGGGTGGCGCCGTTGATATCCGCCACGGGGTACTCACCATAGAGTAAATCATTAATCCCAGGAAGATTGCCGCTATCAGGAAAGCCGGAATTCTGAATTTATTGGAGTGGCTACCGCTCTGGACTTCTCTGGTAAGCATGATAGCCAGCATTACCAGTATTGATATACCGCCGACATAAATAAGGATCTGCACTGCTGCCAGGAAATCGGCGTCGAGGGTGATATAGATTCCGGCGACTGTCACCAGGCACAGAATCAGGGCGAGGGCTGCCCGGAATACGTTCCGCAGCAGCACCACCGTAATGGCGGCTACCACGCCGACTATTGCCAGAATCCAGAAGGCAATATCAATACCCATTACTCGTCCTCTACAATCTTCTCCACTAGTAATGTCTGCCTGGGCAGTTCGGCGGCAACCTCAGGATAGAAATAGCCGCTCGGTTGCTTTTTATCCAGTGCCATATCTTCTTTATTCTGTACCAGTTCGCTCCGGCGGTATTTCGCCCTCTCGTAGGCGTAACCCATATACAGGGCATCGAAGGGGCAAGCCTCAACGCACAAGCCGCACTGAATGCAGTACCCGGTATCCACCTGGTACTTCTCGACCTCATACTTGTTATCTATCATTTTTGTCGAGGTTGTAATCTCAATCACTCCCTGGGGGCAGGTCTTGGCGCAGGTGCCACAGCCGGTGCACTTCTTTACATCCCAGACAAGCTCATTGCCCCGGATACGGCGTGAAGTATGCAGCTTTTGTTCCGGGTACTGACTCACCGTCGGGTGACGGAACAGTGTTTTCAGCGTTACCGTCAGCCCCTTGGCTATTCCTATTCCGTATCTTTCAAACTTCAACTCTACCCCATCCAAGCTTAAATGATTTCGACCACAGCAGTACCAGTATTACCGTTATGGCGATATTTACGGGTATCATTACCCAGAGCATGTTATCCGGCAGGGTCAATACCTGGATTGCGGTAATAATCAGGTTGATTATCGCCAGCGGCGAGAGGAACTTCCAGGCAAATGCCATCATCTGGTCGATCCTGATGCGCGGCATTGTTGCCCATATCCACACCATCACGAACCAGACGAATACCGCCTTGACAAGGAACCACAGCCACTCGGGCAGAAGCGGGCCCCTCCAGCCGCCGAGGAAGAGCGTGGTAATCAGGCAGGAAAGTAGGAATGCCTCACCGTACTCGACAACGTAGAACATGGCAAACTTCATACCGGAATATTCAGTAAAGAAACCGGCGACTATCTCCTGGTCGGCTTCAAGCAAGTCAAACGGGCTGCGGCTGATTTCAGCCAGCCCGGCAACGAAGAAGACAAGGAAGCCCAGAGGCTGTAATAATATGAAAGGAATATCCTGGGCAAGGACGATACTATTCATCGAAAGCGAGCCGGTAAGCAGCACCACCCCGGCAATCGATAGCAGTACCGGTATCTCATAGCTGACTATGGCGGCAATGACACGCATGGCGCTGATAAGAGCGTACTTGTTGCTCGAACTCCATCCGGCCATAAACATTCCAACCGTGGATATCGAGCTAACCGCCACTACGTAGAGAATGCCGATGTTGAGGTCGGCAAGCATTCCGCCGTCGGTCCAGGGTATAACGGCGAAGATGGCGAATATCGGGGCCAGAGCGACAATTGGTGCCAGCCAGTAGACTGGTTTATCAGCGGCGTCCGGTACGATACTCTCTTTAAGCAGTACCTTAACCGCATCGGCCAACGTCTGGAATACGCCCTGAGGGCCGGTCCGGTTGGGGCCAATTCGCGACTGCATCCGTCCGATTTGCCGGCGCGCCGTGTATATATAGGCCAACACCGCAACGACTACTACGGCAAGAATAATTACCGTAAATAGCAGCCAGTGCCACCAGAAACCACCCGGCCAGTCAGATGCTAGGGTCTGCAGGTTGCCGAGGTTTCCAAACTCTGGACTTATCTTTATCACTATCTGTCAACCTCTCCCAGGCAGATGTCAATGCTGCCGAATATTGCAATTAGGTCGGCTATCTTCCAGCCGATTATCATCTCGCGCAAAGCCGCCAGGTTCATCAGGCTGGTCGGCCGGATGTGGCAGCGGTAAGGAGCGATTGAATTGTCCGAAACAATATAAAAGGCAAGTTCGCCTTTCGGTGACTCGATGTGTCCATAGACTTCTCCTGCCGGTGGCCTGACAAGGTGAGGGACATCGGCTCTTACCGGTCCGGAGGGAAGCTGCTTCGTTGCCTGTTCGATAATCCGCAGGCTCTGCCGCATTTCTTCAATTCTGACCCGGTAACGGTCATAGCAGTCGCCAGCAGTGCCGGTGGGTATATCAAAATCAAAGCGGTCATATATCGAGTACGGGTCTTTCTTGCGCAAGTCCCATTCAACACCACTGGCGCGGAGCACGGGACCGGTAATCGAGTAGTTGATTGCCGTTTCTGCGTCGAGGATACCGACACCCTTGGCGCGTGCCAGCAATACCTCGTTCAGTTTGAGGAAGGTATCGAATTCATCGATAGCCCTGGGCATTTGGTTAATGAGCCTGACGAGAGCCGGCAGGAATTCATCGGGAATATCCTGGCTGATGCCACCAATCCGCATATAGTTATAGGTAAGGCGCTGGCCGCTGAGCATCTCGAAGAGGTCTAGAATCTTCTCTCTTTCCCGGAACATATGGAGGAAGGGAGTGAAATAGGCGCCCGAATCATTAAAGAAAGAGCCAACGGCTATGAGGTGGTTGGCGATACGCTGGAGCTCGGCAATGATGACCCGCAGATATTCCGCCCGCTCCGGCACTTCTATGCCGGCGAGTTTCTCCACTGCCATGCAGTAAGCCATGTTATTGCTCATTGATGATATGTAGTCAAGACGGTCGGTTAGCGGGATAACGCCGGTATAGGTCCGTTCCTCGGTCAGCTTCTCAATGCCTCGGTGCAGGTAACCGATGATGGGTTCGATATCGACAACGACTTCCCCGTCGAGTATTAACCTCATCCGGTAAACCCCGTGAGTGCTGGGGTGTACCGGTCCCAAGTTCAGGACAAAAGGTTCGGTTCTTATCGCCATTTTCCTAAACTATTCCGCCCTATGATAGATAGTCTTTGCGTAACGGGTGACCCTGAAAACCATCCCAGAGGAAAAGACGCTTCATATTGGGGTGGCCTTCAAAGCTGATTCCCATGAGGTCGTAAATCTCGCGCTCCTGAATGTTGGCTCCCTTATACATATCTACAATTGAAGGGACGGAGAGATTTTCCCGACCGTAACAGCGGGTCTTCACCACTAGGCTGTGGTTATTCACCATAGAGGTTATGTGGTAGACCACATCGAAATAATCGAGGTAATCGACAGCGGTAATGCCGCTCAGGTAATTGAACTCGTATTCAGGGGCAGTTTTAAGAAAAGAAATAATATCGTAGAGTGATTCACTCTTTACTGAAAGGCTATTTTCGTCTGATGCAATAATGCTTTCCGGAAATTGTTGCTGCAGTCTGGCAGCTACTTCTTTTCCGGATAAGGCTACTGTCATTCGTTACTTAACCTTCCTGTACTACGAAGTTCTTTCTCCTGGCAATCTTCTCCTGAAGCATCTGGATGCCGTGAATCAAGCCTTCAGGACGGGGCGGGCATCCGGGCACGTAGACATCAACCGGGATAATGTGGTTGTATCCAGGTACCACATTGTATCCGGAGCGGAAAATTCCGCCGCTGATACCGCAGGACCCCATGGCGATTACCCATTTCGGCTCCGCCATCTGGTTATAAACTCGTCTGATATTGGGTGCCATCTTCCAGGTCAGTGTCCCGGCGGTAATCATCAGGTCCGCCTGGCGCGGTGAAGCCCTGAGGATTTCCATGCCGAAACGCGAGATATCAAAACGGGGACCCATCGAGGCGATAAACTCGAAGGCGCAGCACGCCGGGAAACACAGAGATACCCAGGGTGAAGAACGGCGGCTCCAGTTAATTATCCAGTCCACCGTGGTCAGCAGGATATTCTGGCTTACATCTTCATCCAGCCATTTATCGGGGTCGGGTATAGTCTCCTTGCTGTTTGCTTTCAGGTCTTCTATAACCTGGCCTTCGACACGATCAAGCTCGGTATCAGAATAAATATATGATGTCGGTTTGCCTACTTCCATTCAAGGACCTTCTTCCGCCAGGCGTAGAAATACCCGACAACAACAATGAAAATCAGAACGAGTATCCCGGTGAGGCCAGCCCCTCCGAGTCCTTCGAGGTCGACCGCCCAAGGGTAAAGGAAAACGATTAGAATATCGAGAGCCAGAAATACGAGGGCGTAAAAATAATAGCGGAAATTAAACTGGACCCATGTCCTGCCGATGGTCTCCATTCCGCATTCGAAGATTTCGTTCTTGATTGGGTTGGGATTGTGAGGGACTACTTTAACAAAGCGGAGGACTAAGGGGATGATAATCATTAAACAACTAAAGCCAATGGTAACAATGAAGAATAAACCTATGTAGCCGTAGTTGGTGAGCAACTAGCGTCCTCCCTGTTTTGTGGAATAGCGACTAGCAGTATATCATATAAATTTTAAAAAAACAAGGGGGAGACCTGAGGAGCCTGAGTGTATTTGGTTGTTACCGTTTACCTCACCACTGTCCCCTCAGGGCTTCGTCGTGGTTCCAGAGATGTCACCAGAACTGAGCTCAGCCGAACGGAGAATCCTTCAGGGTGAACCTCTCTCCAGCCAGAACCAATGTAAATGAAAGTGGCATTCTCCCGGCTGGAGAGGAGTATAAAAGTGAGAGGAGGCTTCACCCTCTCTCATGATAGATATTGCCCTGAAACCCGTACCTCACTGTCACCCTTTGTCCCGAAGAGGTGACGGAGGTCTATGGCAAAGCCGGTTTGTCACCGGCTACGTGCTGTTTCGCTTTCTCCTTTTATCATATCGATTATATTTAAGGTGTTGCCGCGTACTGACGGTTCTGGCTTTTTGTGACAGATGGCGTCTCGGAGGTAAGATAGAAGAGGTCATCAAGCTTGTGATTGGGAAACGCTTTCATCGCACCGACAATGAATTTCTGGTTGATTTGACGTTTACCTTCACGTACCCGGTATATCTGGCTAACCGATATTCCCATTGCCAGCGCCAATTCGGTCAGGTTTCTGTAGTAGCTGTCACAGAACTCAAAAATTCTTGTTCTCACTATCACGGCGATACCCTCGTATAGACTAATGGCAAAATTATAGCCATATCTATGCCAGTTGTCAATAGTATTCAGTAACCGGCTTTACGGAATTCTCTTGATAAATCAGGCGGGTGAGAGTATAGTTTTTTCAGTAAAAGGGGGTAAAAATGGACTTTGCCGGGGCTGGACCGGCGGACTCTTTCTGCAGTCTGATTGGTCCGGAAGTCCGGATATTACTGGATAATCTAAGCGATTATCTGGCCGGACGGAACATTGAGTCATATCTGGTCGGCGGCTTTATTCGTGATGTGCTGCTTGGCCGGGATACGGCTGATATTGATATCGCTGTTGCTTCGGATGCTCTGGACATCGCCTCTGAGGTGGCCACTGCTTTCGGCGGCAGCTATGTCCCGCTCGATGAAGTGAACAGGGTGGGCAGGGTAATCCTGGGAAAAGGTGGACATGCAGAAGCGGTTCAGCTCGAGTTTGATTTCACCACATTTCAGGGTACTATCGAGCAGGACCTGGCACGCCGTGATTTCACGATTGATGCTATGGCTGTAAACCTGAAAATGTTCGGCGAAAGCCCGGCCGGTATCATTATTGACCCTTTCAATGGCAGGGAGGACCTCCGCCAGGGCGTTATCCGGGCAGTTACGGAAGCGGCTTTTAGTGACGATGCGGTGCGGCTATTGCGGGCGGTACGGCTGGCTGCCGAGCTAAGTTTCAGCATTGATAAACGAACCGAGGCTCTTATTCAGCAATACTCAAGTCTGGTTGCCGGAGTAGCCGGTGAGAGAGTGCGGGATGAGCTATTGCGGCTACTGGCTCTGCCCGGCGCCGGTAAGTTTGTAATCTATCTCGATGAACTGGGCTTGCTGAAAGCGTTGATTCCGGAACTCGGCGAGGCGAAGGGAGTCGAGCAGCCCAGAGAGCATTACTGGAATGTTTTCGACCACTCTCTTAAATCGGTGCAGGCAGTCGAGTTTCTGCTCGGGCAGGGAACCTGGGAGTATGCTGGTGAGGAGGTCCTGGCTTCGGTTCCGTGGTCGCTGGTGCTTGATGAGCACTTTGGCCGGGTGGTCAGCAGTGGCAGCACCGGCAAATCACTGCTGAAGCTGGCGGCGCTTCTTCACGATATTTGCAAACCCCGGACGAAAGCTCTCGATAACGGCAGGATACGTTTCCTCGGGCATAGTCAGGAAGGCTCGGCCGCAGCCGCTGAGATACTTGAAAGGCTGAGGTTCAGCGCTAAAGAAATCAAGCTGGTAGAGACTGAGATTAAGCATCACATGCGGCCGAACCAGATGAGCCAGGAAGGGCTTCCCACCGGCAGGGCTATCTACAGGTACTTTCGCGATACCGGAGAGGCGGGTCTTGATATACTGTTTTTAAGTCTGGCCGACCACCTGGCAACCAGAGGTCCTAACCTTGACCTGACCAGCTGGCAGGAGCATGCCGGACTGGTTGATTACGTAATTCGTCAGCATTTCGAGCAAAAAAGTACTGTTCATCCCCCCAAAATAGTTGATGGATATGATATAATGAAGCGTTTTGGTATCAAACCGGGACCCGAGGTCGGCAGGCTGCTGGAGGCAGTGCGTGAAGCACAGGCATCGGGAGAGGTCAGTACCAGAGAGGAAGCGCTGGTCTTTATTGGTGAGTTAGTGGCATCATCTCAATCTTAAAAAAAGAAAAAAGAGAATTGAAGAGAAGAAGCTGGATATGCTGAATCTCTTTCCATATAGTAAAGAGCAGGTATGATTAGAAGAAATCCGCTTGTTTTCCTTGTTGTAGTGATAGTCTTTATCCTTGCCGCCCTTGTTGTGCTGCCGGTTGATGAGGGGACGCTTGGAGGGAAAGGCTTGCGGTATGGCCTGGACCTTCAGGGTGGTGTTCATATCATCTATCAGGCAGACCTGTCTTCAATCGAGGCGGGTGGCAAAGATGAAGCTCTGAAAGGCGCGGTAGCGATTATTGAGAACCGGGTCAATCCCTTGGGAGTAACCGAACCAGTTATTCAGATACAGGGCAATGACAGGATTGTAGTCGATCTACCCGGACTTAGCATTTCAGATACTGAAAAGGAAAGGCTTGCCCGTGTCGATATCCTGCAGTTCGGAGAGCTGACCACGGATAACGCATCCGCCAAGTGGGAAGCGGAGTATTTCGAGAGAAAAACAAACACCATAGAAATGGGCAAATGGAAACCGGCCGCGGCGGTAATTGACGGTGAAGAGAAGGCGCTCACCAGCCGCTACTTCAAGACGAATACCCAGGTGGGGCGTAGCAATATGGGTCAGATTGAGCTGCACTTCGAGTGGGATGAAGAGGGGAGCAAGTTATCCGAGGAGATTACCGGACGGCTTATCGACAGGCCGCTGGCGATATTCGACGGCGATAAACCGCTGGTCGGTGAAGATGGAAGGCTCATTGCTCCTTACGTGCAGTCGGCAATCACCAGCCGGGGAGTAATTACCGGGCTGAGCTTAAACGATGCCACCCGGCTGTCACAGCAGTTGAACTTCGGGCGTTTGCCGATTCCACTGGAGATAGTTTATGACCAGACAATCTCGCCGGTGCTGGGTTCGAATTTCATTGATATGAGCTTCAGAGCGGGGCTGATTGGTCTGGCGGTGGTAATGTTGTTCATGATTCTCTATTACCGTGTCTCGGGACTCCTTGCCAGTATTGCTCTGATTTTTTACGGATTGCTGGTACTGGCGATATTCAAGCTCTGGCCGGGCGGTGGAGTTACTCTGACTCTGGCAGGACTTGGCGGTTTCATCCTGTCCATAGGCATGGCGGTTGATGCCAATGTTCTCATCTTTGAGCGGATGAAGGAGGAACTCAGGGCGGGACGGACGCTGGGGGCGGCTATCGAAGCCGGTTTCAACCGGGCCTGGACGGCAATCCGCGATGGCAACGTGACCACGATAATCGTCTGTATAATCCTGTACTGGGTAGGAAGTGTCGTTGCCGCCGGTGCGCCAGTTAAAGGATTTGCCTGGACTCTGGCAATCGGCGTTGTGATGAGTATGTTCACGGCTATTGTCGTTACCCGGACATTATTACGCCTGCTGGTGAGAACTCCTCTGGCGCATAATATAAATCTATTCAGCGCACACCTTGGAAGGAAAGATGATTGATATTATCGGCAAAAGACGCCTGTTCTTTATAATAACGGCGGTAATAGTCCTGGTCTGTATAATCTCTCTGGCGACTTTCGGTCTGAAAGCCGGGATAGAGTTCAGCAGCGGTTCGGTGATGACGGTTGGTTTTGAGCAGAAGGTGGAAAAGGCGGATTTATCGAAGGCACTCTCTGATTTGGGCTATCCAAATGCAATTATTCAGCGTGTTGGGGGTGAGGACTTCCTGCTCCGGTTGCCGGAACTCAATCAGAAGGCTAAAACCGAACTGGAAAACGGATTGACCGCCGAACTCGGCAAGCTGGATATAAAGGAGTTCGATTCCGTCTCGCCGATGGTGGCTTCTGAAACGACTCGGGACGCGGCCATTGCCGTAGTCGTTGCCGGAGTCGGCATACTGCTCTATATTGCCTGGGCGTTTCGCCGTATGCCAAACCCGTTCCGCTACGGTATCTGCGCCCTCATCGCCCTGGCGCACGATGCCCTGGTGGCTCTCGGCGTCTTTTCCATCCTCGGCGGTATATTAAGCTGGGAAATCAATCTGATGTTTGTTACCGGTGTCCTGGCGGTAATCGGCTACAGTGTCAACAACACCGTAGTCGTCTTTGACAGGATACGCGAGAATTTAACCAGGGAGACGAGAGCCGGATTCGAGGCTACTGTCAATAACAGCTTGGTAGAGACGCTGAGCCGGTCTCTGAATACCAGTCTGACCACACTGTTTGTCATCCTTGCTTTATTACTTTTCGTCGGGACATCGATTCAGAATTTTGCCGTGGTGCTTTTAATCGGCATTATTGCCGGGACCTATAGCTCTCTGTGTATCGCTCCGGCGCTGCTCGTCGTCTGGCGGAGTGGCGAATTGAGCAGGTATCTTCCCTGGCGTACTCAACCCGCTGATTAAGTCGTGGAAAGGTAATGGGTGATGTTTTCTACAAGAAATGGCGCGGCTAAACTTGCTCTGGCGGTTGTAATCAGCCTGGTCATTTTCAAGGCAGTGGTAGCATATGTAACCGGCAGTATCAGCATTACAGCCCAGGCGGTGGATAGTTTTCTTGACCTGTTTGCTGTAAGCGTTACCGTTTTTGCCGTCAGGATGGCCGGTATGCCGGCTGACGAAGAACACCCCTTCGGGCACGGTAAAATCGAGGGTATTGCCGCCGTGGTACAGGCAGGGTTGATTTTTGCTGCCGGCGGCTGGATTATCTATTCGTCCGTGCGGCGGATAATGACCGGTGCGGAAATTGAGCTGACCGAGGCCGGTATAGGCGTGATGCTCGTTTCAATCATTGCCAGCATTTTCCTTTCCCGCCACCTGCTGAAAGTGGCGCGAGATTCAGATTCAATAGCTTTAGAGGCATCCGCCCGCAACATTACTGCCGATGTCTATTCTGCCGCCGGCGTGCTGGTGGCGATGACGGTAATACGCTTTACCGGATGGAGTATTCTGGACCCGATTGTGGCTCTTGGAGTATCGCTGTTTATCCTGAAAGCGGCTTATGATGTATTGAAAAAAGCATTCGGTGAGCTTGTCGATACCAGGCTGCCTGATGAAGAAGAGGAAGAGATAATCTCCACGATTAGAGAGCATACCACTCAGCTTGCCGGTTTCCACAAGGTGCGTACCCGCAAAGCGGGAAGCCAGCGCTTTATCGACCTTCACCTCCTGCTGCCAAAGAATGTCAGTCTGGAGGAGGCGCACCAGATGTCCGACCACCTTGAGCAGGATATTAAAAGCCGATTATCCGAGTCCAGTATCACAATTCATCTGGAGCCATGTGATACAGAGTGCGACCAGTGCGGGATTTCTTATTGCAGCATACGGATTGATATGAAATCCGGACGTTCCGCGGGTAGCGAAAAAAGACAATGATCAGATTACCAGCCTGATTCCGGATACCAGGTACCAGATTCCGAATCCGGTAAGCAGCAGGCTGCAGCCGATAAACAGCCATTCCTGTGGTCTCTGGCCCCAGAGCGTGTGAGTCCGGTAAACAAGGACTGAGAGCAGGACCAGCCAGATAAGGTCGCACAGCCAGTGCACCAGCGTCAGTGCAACAAGTCCTCCAGTGCCGTAACCTGTAATTTTCATCACCAGCATACTGCCGATAGTTGCCCACCACACCCAGAAAAAGGGATTTAAAATGCTGGTGAGAATGCCGGCGGTAAATGCGTTGTAAGGCAGGTCCTTTCCCTGGAGCACTATTGCCTTGCGGGCGCGGAACATTGCTATGCCCAGCCAAATAATCATCCCGCCGCCGAGTATGCTCAGCACCAGCTGGACGATATTGTTCTGGAAGAACCTGCCGAAACCGAGGTATATCAGCAGTATAATGGGAACTTCGATTACGGCGTGTCCGAGGGCAATCCAGGCGCCGGCCCAGGGCGATTTATAGCTCTTGGCTACTACCATAGCCAGCATAATTCCCGGCTGTAAAACACCGGATAACGAGATTACAAATACGCTTGCCAGAATGGGGAGCATGGATTTACCTCAGTCTGATTTTAACATATCAGCTGTGTCTCCAGTTATCCTCACCCCCTTGTTACGAAGTTCCCCCTCTCCTTAAAAAGGAAAGGGGGAACTTCAAAAAAGGCTCATTTTACTGCTGCATTCTTCTGTAGTGAAGATATAGAACCGTCTTAAAAGTACCTCAACGGGAAGCGGTCCGGACAGGTTTGTATAATGGTAAGGATAGTATTAATGTAGACAAAAAAGGGATAACTTGTTTGAATGCCATAGTGGGAGTTTAGAAAAGGTAGGGCGGCGCTTCAGCGCCGCCCTACCTTTTTACTCCTCTGAAAATCAGTCCTCGCGGTAGTACTCCATGCCGAGGTGGGTTATCTGCTCCTCACCTTTCAGCCACCTGAGCGTATTCTTGAGCTTTGTCTGTTGTATGAAAAGGTCGTGCTCCGGATATACAGTGCGCGCATGGTGGGGGCTCTTGAAGTAGAAAGACAGCCACTCCTGAATTCCGCCCAGTCCGGCCCGCTTGGCAAGGTCCATGAATAGAGCTAGGTCAAGCGCCAGCGGAGCGGCCAGGATTGAATCCGAGCAGAGGAAATTAATCTTAATCTGCATCCTCCGCCCCAGCCAGCCGAAGATATCTATGTTGTCCCAACCTTCTTTGTTATCGCCGCGGGGCGGGTAGTAGTTGATACGTACCTTGTGATACGCATTTGAATAGAGGTCAGGATACAGCTCGGGCTGTAAAATGTATTCAAGGGCGCCGAGCTTTGATTCCTCTTTCGTCCTGAAATTCTCCGGCTCATCAAGGACTTCACCATCCCGATTGCCCAGTATATTCGTTGAAAACCAGCCGTTCAAACCAAGCATCCTTGCCTTCAGCATCGGAGAGATTACAGTCTTAACCAGTGTCTGACCGGTTTTAAAATCCTTCCCGCAAATCGGTATATTTTCATCTTTTGCCAGTTCTTCGAGAGCCGGAATGTCTACCGTCAGATTTGGAGCACCGTTTACAAAGGGAATGCCTTCCATCAGGGTAGCGTAGGCATAGACCATGGAAGGCGCTATTCTTTCGTCGTTTTCTTCCAGCCCTCGTATGAAACTGTCGATGTCCTGATGCAAATCCGATTCTGTAATGAATTTTTCGGTAGATGCGCACCAGACCATTACCAGCCGGTCGCATTTGTTATTAGCCTTGAAGCGGCGGATGTCTTGGCGGACGGCCTCGACGAGTTCGTACTTGGTTCGTGCTTTCTTTACGTTAGTTCCCTTGATTCGTCTGCAGTACTCACTATCGAACACTGCCGGCATGGGCTCAACAGACTTCATGAAGTCGGCAATAGGCTCGATGTCTTTATACTGGTCAAGTACTCCGCACTTGACGGCGGCTTCATATCCGTTGTCCGGAATCGGGTCCCAGGCTCCGAATACAAGCTGGTCCAGACCTGCCAGCGGAACAAAATCCCGTATCAGAGGCGACTGTTTCTCCGGCCGCTTGCCCAGCCGGATAGTCGCCATCTGAGTAATCGACCCGAAAGGCTGTCCCATGCCGCGTCGAATATGTTCGACGCCGGCGATAAAGGTGGAACTTACCGCCCCCAGGCCGACAAGCATGATGCCGAGCTTTCCATCAGCCGGCTCAATTTCAGGCATTTCCCCGGTAACAAAGTCTCTGGGTTCGAGGGCGATTCCCTTCTCGCGGGCGAGATTCAGCAATTGATTGTGCCACTGGGACGGAATTCTTCCTGTCTTTGCCCAGTGCTGCACCGTGCTCTGGCGTCTCCCCAGACTGCTTGCCAGTGAAGACTGCCCGCCGAATCGCTGGATGATTTGCTCTATAGAATTCTTTTTATTATGCATAATGAGTAATATTAACGAATTTTTCGTTAATTGTCAAGTTCCAGTATTCAGGTCTGTTTGCATTTAGTTGATTGAACTGTCATTGCGAGGAGCGCAGCGAAGTGCCTGCACGCCGAAGTGCGTTTCTGCTCTGATGTGGAATAATTTGAGATGATAGGTGGCGCTTTAGCGCCGCCTATCATCTTCTCATTCTTAGAATTCTCCTCCTTCCCCTTGGTAAGGAGAAGGGGGACGCAGGGCGACAGAGCTTGGTAATCATTAGGATATGTAGAAAAGGGGAGTGATACGAGGCTGTAAAATTATGTCTTTTCTGAATCCTCATTTATAAAATATAACTCAAGGGTCTTTATCAGTGGAGGTTATCCCTTTGATTCGATAATAATATACTAAAAGGTATTGATAGCCTGTATATGAGCCTTTAGAATTTATATTAACATAATGAGTTTGGGTCCATCATTAAATTGGAAATAGACAAAAGCATCTCTATTGATAGCATGGCTGAAAGCTTGGCAACGAACAACGAAGCCTCTGAAAACGATTTGCCATCGCTGGATGTCCTTGAAGATGTTTTCAGGACACTGGGGGTCTGGGAAAAGGCTGTTGTTCTGCATAAGAGAGGGCTTACCTGGTCTCAGGTTGCCAACGAACTGATATCCGATTGCCAGAAATAGCCACCAACCTGACAAAGAAACAGCACAACAGCCGAATCTGCCAGTAATCTAACGGTGTAGACATAGGCTACAGAGCAAGAGTGTTACTGCACTGGCCCAGACCATACTAATGGCAAACTCTTCCAAAATAGAATCCCTGTCAGTTTATGAATAATTTTCCTACAGATTGTTATTACGTACCCGCGTTGAAAAATTTTATTCTATTTCATGGAAAAGTAATGATACCGTACGTATCGGATAAGACTATTAACAATCTGATGCTTTAACCGATATGCCGGTGAAAGAACTCAGAAATCAGGTTGGCATATTGCTCCGGTAAATTTCTGTAGGTGTTGACATGCTCGGTACCCGGTACTATCCAGATCCTGTCTTCCGGATTACCGGAAACGCTGTGCAATACACGGGTTTCTTCGGCTGATATCACCGAATCCTCCTCGCCGTGAATGAAGAATATAGGTTGTTCTACCTGTTCTACCACACTCGCCGGACTGACTTTGCTGAAATCTGCCCTGTAGAAAATACGCCCAGCAAATGCAACAAAGTAAGCAAACCAGGAAGGGAGACGAACAGGCCCAATAGTCAACTGCTGCAAATCCATCATATAGTCAAGGAAGCCGCTATCACTGACGACGGCAGGAATCCGTGGTTCCTGGGCTGCCACAAGAAGTGCCACTCCTGCTCCCAGGGAGAATCCCAGAAGCCCGATGCACTCCGCCGGAATCCCGCGTTCTGTGACAAAATCTATAGCGCCAAGTACATCCCACTGTTCTCGGTCGCCTTCTGAACTGCGGCTACCTCCGGATTTCCCCCTTGCCCGGAAATCGAACATCAGGACACTGAAGCCGCGATTAACCAGGTCTCTTCCCAATCGCAGTGCTCGAATCTGCGGACTGTCCCGGTGATGGTCGGTACCCTGGACAAGAATAATACATCGGTCATCTCTGGTTGTCGGTAGATACCAGCCGCTTAAGAGGACTTCATCATTTCTGCTGGGGAAAGTTACATCTTCCCAGACCAGATCCAGTTGAGAGGGATGTCCGGATACGGACACTCTATCAATCATGGTTATTTTGTGGGCTACCCGGGTGGCATACGCGAGTATTAACAGCAGGACGAGGATAACAAGTCCGGCAATGCTGAGTAAAGATGGTAATAGCAATCCCTGTTACCCCGAACCAACAGACTTTTGCCTTCGTGATTTCTTTTGTGAAAGTTGCTGCCATTCGTAGGAGTCTACCTGTGCGTCAGCTAAATCTTCATCAAAGTAACCGCGCCGTTTCATAATAATGCGCATGCTTTCGTTCACCAGTAACCAGACGATGTGCCGGACAACCTCATCGGGTACTCCATTTGTATAATAGGACTGGGGATTCATGTCCGGGTCGGCATTTATGTAGTCTATCGTATAAAAATGACCATCCACGTCCAGGCAAATCTCCGATGTGAAAAATTTCATCTTGGAAGCCCTGGCGATTTGCCTCATTATGCGGGCAAGAGGAGCAAGTTTGTAATACCGACTCTGTGCCGGTGTAACCAGGTGATACTCGTGGCTGTAAGGGTCCCACCAGCAGGGTATTATCTCGTTAATAATGTGAAACATACGGAACCATCCGGCGTGGTTTCCCAGCATTCTCGGTTTGAGTTGCCGCTGAATCAGGAAGGCATCCGAGTTAGGAGCCTGCTCTGCCGACCTGATAACATCATCTTCAGATTGCCCGTCCACTATAACTCCCAGGCTGGAATCGCCCCAGGCCGGTTTTACGACGAACGGGACTCCTACCTGAGTCTTAATCTCATCGGTAAGCTTGAAATTTCTCAGCTCCCTGCGGCTTACGATTACTGTCTCCGGTACCAGGATGCCCTTCTCCAGCATAATCTGGTGAAACAGGGCTTTATGCGCCACGACGCTGGTGACATCCGGGTCGTCAATGACATAGGCTCGTTGCTGTTTTGCCTCTTTTGCCAGCATCAGATACGGGTCATCAGGAACGGTCTGGTTATTGCTCAGGTCAAGTAACACGCGTACTGAAACTTCCCTATCCTGCAACTTCTTGAGAAAATCGTTAACCCAAACTTTATCTGCTACGAAAAAGGTGAGGTTCAGTTGGCCGCACAATTCCCGTATCCGGTGGGCAAAGAAATCGTAATTGGGAAACGGGCTTGACAGAACCAGATCATAATATACCGGCATTAGATTTTCCTCCTAATTAGAGGTTTTATTGTATTTATCGTCAGGTCCGGGTGTTTCTAGTCTATGTGACTTGTCAGGCTGGAGTGGCCATTACAGGTAAACCTGGTCTGAATATTCACCACGTTGCCTGATATACATTTCTTTACGATTCCTTTACTAATTATACTATATATGTTGAAAGCGGTTTAAAGGCTTAACAAGAGATACCTCCTGTTCATCAATTTCGAAACTACTAACGAGGTACCAAATTAATGATATGCCTCAATAAATAATATTACTGGATAGGGTGATTATATATCCGTTTCCAGATATGAACGAGAAAAATTCTTTTGGAGACATTGGCATTACAGGAAGAGATAATAGTGCAACTTACTATGCGGATTTAAATTCTGCCTATTCCTCGGATGCGGGTTCAACAGGAGGTGTGGGAAAGGCGAGGGCTTCGGTTAAAAGGTAGGCTGCCTGCAGTGCCTCTGTGGGGCAGAGCGGAAAACATTCCTTGCATTTCCAGCACTCCTTTGAGGCAATCTCCGGAATGAACATTATTTCCCGTCTTATTCCTCTATCGGCGAATCCTACAGCGTTAGCTTTCTTGACCTCAGCACAGTATCTTACGCACAGACCGCAAAGGATGCAAAAAGAAGGCTCTTTTCCAAAACGGGCTTTGTCTGCCCCGTATTCTTTAGCCAGTTCCTGCAACTGCGGCGAATCGGGAGCATGAGACAGCATCAACTCCAGAAGCATTTTACGGACTTTATCTACCCGCTCAGACCTGGTTCTTACTTCCAGATTTTGTTCTACCGGGTAACAGCAGGCAGCAACAAGATTTGTCCTGCCGCGAGCTTCTACTTCTACCGTGCAAATCCGGCAAGCCCCGTATGGTTCCAGTTTCTCGTGGTGACAGAGTGTAGGAATAAATATCCCGGCACTTTCCGCTGCTTCTAGAACAGTCATCCCTTCCTCTGCTGTGACTTCTTTACCATCAATCTGTAAGAGGATTTCACTCATTTTTCTTTACTCTCTCTGACGATGGTTCTTGCTTCTTCAGGGATAGCAGCCGGGACAGGTTCCCCGGAGAGCCTCGTTGCCGCACCGAAGCGAGGTGGACAAACTTCAAAGCAAGTTCCACACTTGGTGCATTTTTCCTGGTCGATTACATGTATCTGGTTTCTGCCACCGATAATCGCCTCTGCCGGGCATTGCCTGTAGCAAATCATGCACGCTTTGCATTTTTCCGGGTCAATGTAGTAGGAGACCAGCTCTTTGCAGACATACGCCGGGCACCTCTTCTCCCTGATGTGTGCCTCATACTCATCTCTGAAGTAGCGTAAAGTGCTTAAGACCGGGATAGGGGCCGTCCTGCCTAAAGCGCACAGCGACGAATCTCTAACTGCCTCGGCTAACTCCTCAAGAAGCTCGATATCGTTCTCTCTGCCCTTTCCTTTACTGATATTGGTCAGAATCTTGAGCATCTGCCTGATACCTTCGCGGCAGGGGACACATTTGCCGCACGATTCATCAGAAAGGAAACTCAGAAAGTATTTGGCGACATCAATCATACAGGTGTCTTCATCCATCACAATCATTCCGCCTGAACCCATTATCGTGCCGACTTTTGTCAGTTCGTCAAAGTCTACTTCGATATCCAGGTGTTCTTCAGGGACACACCCGCCCGAGGGACCGCCCGTCTGCACTGCCTTGAACTTTTTATCTCCGGGGATGCCGCCGCCCACTTTATAGATAATATCTCTTAAGGTTATGCCCATCGGCACTTCTACCAGACCGGTGTTGTTCACTTTACCGACCAGTGAAAATATTTTGGTGCCCTTGCTCCCTTCAGTCCCGTATTGAGCAAACCAGTCAGCGCCTTTATTGATAATGAGCGGTACATTTGCCCACGTTTCGACGTTATTTAAGTCACTGGGCTTATCCCAGACTCCCTTGACGGCGGTGTGGATATACTTCGGTCTGGGCTCTCCTACCCTGCCTTCTATTGCCGTCATCAGAGCACTTGATTCGCCGGAGACAAAAGCGCCGGCTCCACGGTGTACTTTAACTGTGAAATCAAAGCCTGAGCCAAGGATGTTTCCCCCGAGAAAACCATACTCTTCAGCCTGCTTGATGGCGATTGTCACATTCTCTACCGCTAAGGGGTATTCCTGCCGAACGTAAATAAAGCCCTCGTGGGAGCCGATGGCGTAAGACCCGATTGTCAGGCCTTCAAGGACGGCGTGGGGATTCCCTTCGAGTAAAGCCCTGTCCATAAAAGCCCCCGGGTCTCCTTCATCAGCATTAACGATTACATACTTTGTCTCATCCGGGGCATTACGGCATTCCTCCCACTTCCTCCCTGCGGGAAAACCACCGCCTCCCCTCCCTCTCAGGTTTGATTTTTTAGCTTCTTCCAGTACCTGCTCAGGAGTCATCTGGGAAAGGACTTTGCCTAATGCCGAATAACCATCGAGCACCAGATAGTCATCAATATTTTTCGGGTCGATTTTAATGTTACTGCCGATAAGGAGTCGCATCTGGTTTTTATAGAATGGTATCTCGGATTCGTGGACTATCTTCTCACCGGTGACGGGGTCGACATAAAGCAGTTTATCGATTGTCTTCCCGGCAAGTATAGTCTGAGAAACGATTTCCTCTGTATCATCCGGCTGCACCTGCAGATAGCATATCTCCTCGGGATAAATCACAATCAGAGGGCCTCTCTCACAGAAGCCCGGACAGCCTGTTTCCCTGACATCAACTTTTGCTTCCAGTCCCTGTTTTTTAATCTCCCCTTTAAGGGCAGTGACCAGGTTCGCGGCGCCAAGGGCGAGGCAACCGGTTCCGGTACAAACAGCAATGCAGGGCTTATCCGGGTCTCTTGTGGACAGAAGGTCTTTTCTGTACTTTTCCAATTCTACGGGCGAATTTATCCTTGGCATAATATTCCCTTAATCATAGTTTTTTAATACGTCTCCGGTCTTGGCCGGTACCATTTTGCCGTGATACGTCCCATCAACTTCCATCACCGGTCCCAGGGCACAGCAGCCGAGGCAGTTAACAGTCTCCAGGCTGAACTTTAAGTCCAGGTCCGTTTCACCGGGTCTGATTCCGGTCATGTCCTGAATGGTATCGAGGACACGCGGCGCACCACGAACATGACAGGCCGTGCCCATACATACGTGAATTTCATGACGTCCTCTGGGAACCAAACTGAAAGCTTTATAAAAAGTAGTTATATGCTGTATCTGACTTAACGGCACTCCTAATTCCTTACTGACCTTCTCTAAAACTTCTTTGGGAAGCCAGTGGTTTTCGCCCTGAATCTCAAGCAATACCTGAATCAGTGAGCTGGCATCGCCTTCATGATTATCTATAATCTGGTCTATTTTACTTTTACTGTTTTCCTTATCTACCGTCTTAGCCATTCTCTCTCTTTCTCCCTGATTCTGTACCTGTTCTCACTTCAAGCAAGAGCAAAACGCTTCCGGCTCTCATCATACCTGGTCAGTCCTTGCCTTGCCGAACTGTTAATGTATCCCGATACTTCGGAAGGGCTTAATCCCAGAATCTCGGAGATTTCTCCGATTGAAAGGGGTTTTTCCTCCAGGAGTAGCATAATCCGGCTTATTGCCAGTTTATCCACAATTAACTCTTTAAATAACGCGTTTACCTCATCACTGTTGAAAAACTCGTCATACTCTTCTTCTGTTTCGAAATGTACTCTCAGCCTCTCCCTTTCTACAAGTTTAATATAAGGGACTAAATTTTTAGCGGCTTTCAGGTTTAACTTTAATTCACTTTCGTCTATTCCTTCACCGGTGCCGAGAGGTCCCAACTCTTTCAGCTTACTGGTGAAATCGGTCATAACTTCGGCGAAACGGATTCCTTCAGAAGCAGATACCCATTCCAGCCTTAACCGGTCAGGATTTATTCCTATTTCTCCCAGTAATTTTTTACTCAGATGCATCACGCTTAAGGCGTCATAATTTCCCTGGGTTATATAATGGCATTCACCGAGCCAGCAGCCGCCGATAAACACCCCGTCTGTCCCGTTCGAGAAAGCCCGGAGTATAAATGCCGGGTCGACTCTTCCGGAGCACATCAATCTTATTATCCTGATATTGGGTGGGTACTGATACCGGGAAACTCCGGCAAGGTCTGCCCCGGCGTAGCAGCACCAGTTGCATAAGAATCCCAATATCCTCGGTTCGAACCTGTGAACAGAAACCATTTTCAGCTCACTCCTGAAGCAGTAATCTCTTCCTTTTTCATTGGTTTACTTCTAGACAAGAGCCGGACTCTCCGCAGGGACCGGGGCCTCCGCGTCAATCTGTTTGAATATCTCTTCATCGGTGAAGTGCTTCAGATAAATAGCTCCTGTCGGGCACTTTGCATTACAGAGGCCGTCTCCCTTGCAAAGGACGGGATTGACCCTGGCTTTCTTGCCTTCCGGTGTATCGACAAACTCAATGGCATCATACTTGCAGACCGATATACAGGCTCCGCAGGTTACGCACTCACTCTCTTTTACCTCGCAAACAGCGCCGGAGGCAATGACCTTATCACTTGATAGTATGTCGGCAGCCCTGCCGGCGGCTCCGTAAGCCTGGCTGATAGCCTCCGTTGTGGTCTTGGGATAGTGGGCTATCCCGCAAATGAAAATGCCGTCCGTAGCGGTATCAACCGGTCTCAATTTTACGTGGGCTTCCTGCAGGAAACCATCCGGATTGACCGGTACTTTGAATAACCGTGTTATTTCACCCGTTGACGCCGAAGGAACAACGGCGGCGGCTAAAGCCAGTAAATCGGCATCCAGAGCAACCTTCTTGCCCAGCACGGGGTCGGTCACCGTAACTCTCAGAACCTTCTTATCACCCTCTTCAACAGCTACCACCTCGGGTTTATCATCCGGCTCATAGCGGAAGAACTTAATCTCTTTATCTGCCGCTTCCCGGTAATAATCCTCTTTAAACCCGTAAGTTCTCATATCCCGGAAGATAATATAGATATCCATATCGGGATTTTTCTCTTTCAGTTCCAGGCCGTTCTTTATGGCGTGACCGCAGCATACCCGGCTGCAATAATTTCTGTCTTCATTTCTGCAACCCACACACTGAATCATCACTAGGCTCCCGGCGTTCATCACCTTTTCTTCTTCTGCGGCGATTCGCTCCTCCAGTTCCATTAAGGTCAATACCCTGTCATCTTCGCCATAAAGGTACTCAGTGGGTTTATATTCTTCAGCACCGGTGGCGATGATGGTAATTCCGTGATGTAATTCCTGGGCTCTTCCTCCAGACGTTATTCTGGTTGTGAAATTCCCCACGTAACCGGAGGCATCAGTTATGGTAGCACCGGTGGTTACATGTACCAGGGGGTGCTGGTAAACCTTGTGTATCATATCGCTTAAGTGTGCCTGAACATCCATTCCTTCCAGAGTGGAATGGATTCTCCGGGCATTTCCTCCTAGGTCTTTATCTTTTTCCACAAGGTAGACCTCGAATCCCTGGTTGGCCAGGCTCAGAGCACTTGTCATTCCTGCCAGGCCTCCGCCGACCACCAGGCCCTTCTTATTGACCGGCAGCTCAAATTCCTGCAACGGCTGTAAAAGGGAAGTCCGGGCTACCGACATCCGCACTATATCCTTTGCCTTCCGGGTGGCATCTTCCTTTTCTCGAGAGTGGACCCAGGAGCAGTGTTCTCTGATATTGGCCATGTCAAAGAAATATTGATTAATTCCACCTTCACGGAGCGTGTCCCGGAATAGCGGCTCATGTGTCCTGGGAGTACAGGCGGCGACAACCACCCGATTGAGCCCTTTTTCTCTGATTGCGTCTGCTATTTGCTGGGCACTATCAGTAGAACAGGCAAACAGGCTTTCTTGGGCATGGACAACATTGTCCAGGGTAGAGGCATATTCAACTACCGATGGGACATCTACCACTCTTCCGATATTGGCTCCACAGTGACAGACAAAGACCCCCACCCTGGGTTCCTCTCCTGAGACATCCCTTTCAATCGGATATACCCTTTCTCTGGCAAGTTTGCCCCGCCGGCTGGCAAGGAGTTGGCTGGAAAGGGCTTCAGCCCCGCTGGCTGACATGACCGACTCCGGGATATCCATCGGACCCTGGAATGCCCCGCTGACGAAGATTCCCGGCCGGGTGGTCTCGATAGGGTTAACAGGATTTGTTTTACAGAACCCATGATTATTGAGCTCGATGCCGAAGGTGTCAGCTAAATTCTCTACGCCATCAAGGGCATCCAGCCCGACGGACAATACCACAAGGTCAAATTCCTCTTCCTTTACTCCCTCATCGTAAGTGGAGTATTTCAATGTCACGTTCTTGCTTTCTGGTATCTCTTTTCCAATCGATACATAGCTTCTGATAAACCGGACTCCGGGAGTGTTTTCCGCCCTTTGATAAAATCGCTCGAAGTCCTTGCCGAATGACCGGATATCGTTATGGAATACGGTACATTCGACATCGGCGTCATGGTCTTTCGCCAGGATTACCTGCTTCTGGGTATAGGTGCAGCATACGGCGGAGCAGTAGCTGTTACCGCCCGGTATGACCTGTCTGGAGCCGATGCACTGAATCCAGGCTATCTTCTTCGGGTGCTGCCTGTCGGGAGGGCGTATCATCTCTCCTTCGTAAGGTCCGGTGGCGCATATTATCCGCTCAAACTCAAGACTGGTTATCACATTGGCCATCTTTCCATAGCCATAATCGCCCCTGATCCTGGGGTCAAATGCCTGATAACCCGGAGCCAGGACTATCGCTCCTACCTCTATTTCCACCTTCTCCGGTTTTTGATGAAGGTCTATGGCGTTCTTCTGGCAGACTCCCATGCAGATGTTACATTTCTCGTCCTGAAGGTAAAGGCACTTTTCAGGGTCAATATAGGAGATAAGCGGAGTTGCCTGAGGAAAGTATACGTGAATGGCTTTACTGAGAGATAAGCCTTCATTGTATTCATCGGCGACCCTGACCGGGCAGTATTCGGCACAGGTGGCGCAGCCGGTGCACCTGTCTTCTATAATGTATCTGGGCTTTTTAATCAGGGTTACCGTGAAGTCTCCCGCCTCCCCTTCGACTCTATCGACCTCAGTAAGAGTCATGACTTCTATATTAGGATGCCTGCTGATTTCATTAAACTTCGGAGACTCGATGCACATCGAGCAGTCATTGGTAGGGAAGGTCTTATCAAGCTGTGCCATCTTGCCGCCGATTGCCGGTGATTTTTCAATCAGGTAAACCTTAAAACCCATATCAGCCAGGTCAAGTGAGGCTTGGATACCACTTATCCCGCTGCCGACAACCATAACATCGCCGATGTTTCTGTCCAGGTAGCTGCTGATAAGCTGTTCTGCAACTGTTTCTTTTGCCATTATTATCTTTCCTTAATCAGGTTTCTTCGTTTCCCTAAATCACTTCCTGGATAATCTCTGTAATATCTTTAATCTCTATGCCTTCACTATCTCCCAGCAGGGTTAGCTTGCTGTCCTCAAAATTGATAATACAATAAGGGCATGAGGTAACCAGCACCTCAGCCCCGGTATCCATAGCCTGTTCCAGTCTGATATCGGAGAACCTTTCACCCTTTGCCGTGTCCATCCAGATTCTGCCGCCTCCGCCTCCGCAGCAGAGGCTATTTTCCAGCGAATCAACCATCTCAACCCGTTCCAGACCGGGCACTTTCTCCAGGACCTCCCGGGGTTCGTCATATATGCCGTTATGGCGGCCCAGATAACACGGGTCATGATAGGTGACTTTCTTCCCGTAATCCTTGGTGAGTTCAAGCCTTCCCTGATTAATAAGTTCGAACAGATACTCGGAGATATGTACCACCTCAAAGTTGGACTTAAATTCGGGATACTCGTTTTTAAAGGTGTGGTAACAATGAGGTGAAGAAACAAGGATTTTCTTCACCCCGTTTTCGATAAAAGTCTTGATATTTTCCCTGGCTAAATATTTGAATAATTCCTCATCGCCCGTCTTACGGATGCTTTCTCCGCAGCAGTTCTCCTTTTCGCCAAGTATTCCGAAATCCACGCTGGCCTTATTGAGGATGCTGGCTGTGGCGGCAGCCACCTTTTTTAATCTTGAATCATAGCAGAGGTAGCAGCCGGGAAAATACAGGATTTCCATCCCCTCGGTGAACGTTTTCACATCCAGGCCTTTTGCCCAGTCTGCCCTGGTACTTCGTAATTCGCCGATGGGATTACCTTGCTCGGCAAGGCCGGCACTGACCATCCGGATTGGTCTGGGATAAGCCCGGTAATTGGTGGCGACTCTCCTCAGTGCCACCATATCGTCTATCTGCTTGACGTCCCGGGGGCATTGCTGAGGGCAGAGTCCACAGGTAGTACAGCGCCATATCTCTTCACGTCTCAGGTCACTCAGGCCGAATGTAGCCTCCCGGATCAGTTTTCTCATGCTGAAAATGCTAACTCTATTCCAGGGACAGACAGTATCGCATTTTCCGCATTGATAGCAGTATTTTACTGCCTCTCCACCGCCCTCTTTTGTCATATCTATCAGTCTTTTGGCAGGGGCTACAATCTCCACTATCTTCCTCTTCTTTCGTCTTAATGTTTAGCTTTTTTGTAACCGGGCAATGGTATCAATTACAGTCTTGACTCCGTATTTGTTTACCAGTGATTCTATTCCTATCTCAACCTCGTCCCGCTTTTCTTCCTCTTCTTCCTCTTCCTCCTCCCTTTCCACGTAAGTCAGAGCATCGAATACGCACGCCTGTACACACATCGGTTCCTCAAGCGGCGGTTCGTTCTCGCACATATCGCACTTTAGTGGGAGACCGGAATCAGGTTCTTTGAAGTAGTCCCTGGATGGGCAGGAAGCTCCGCAGAAGCTGCACTCGCTGTACTCTTTCCCATTAATAACGTAGATATTTCTTCCATTACACTCTGCCTGAGTGTAATCGCCGGCGCGTATCGGGACAAATACGTCTTTCAGGTCATCAACAACAACATGAATCCGGGCTCTTGCCGGATTAATGATGCTGTATTTAGGCACGGCGTGAAAGGCGGAGCAGGCCAGCTCACATCCGCGGCAGCCGGTACACTTGTCAACATCGACTTTTATTTCTTTGATCTTTTTCGTTTCTCTACTCCCCCTTTCGCTTTACTCTTCCTGGTTCCCGCAGAAATTTTCTTTTTTGCAGAAACACTATCGCTGGTTGTTGTCCAGATTGCTCTTCTCTCGAAATCTTCTCTGGCGTAATCAAGGCCGAGTTTATCTAAAGTTTCTGCGGTAGGTATGCCTTGCTTATCCCATCCCCTGTATTCATAGTAGTCGTCAAGTAGCTTCTGTTCATACTCCTCGTCTCTTACTGCCCAGTGGTCTTCTGGAGGCCTCTCGTCGGTTCTCCTCATACCTCTTCTTGCATTAAGGGCTCTAACCAGGTTCCGGTTCCTTTGTCCTATTTGCCAGAGTCCGTCTTTGTCAAGCTCCATCCCGGTGGCAAGCGAGATTATATGCGGTATATTGTGCATGTGGAATATAGCTCCGCCGCCAAACTGGCCTCTAAATGATGACAGAAAGCCGCAGAGACCGGCGCTGTCATCAATGTAATGCATCATCTCATTCCATTCGGTAATGGCGGAGGATGCTTCATTGGATATATTGTATTTTTTCTCCCATTCAAGAAATATTTGCTTAAACTTCTCATCAGGAACGGCGTCCCATTTTTTTAAAAACTCCTCTCTCTCCTCAATGGTAGGGAGGGGGTCCTGGGGGAAAGACCCTTCAATCTGGGTAATAGCCATCTTCTCGCCGGTGGCTATCATCAGGAAATAGGGAGGGTTCAACTTTCCGAGTTTGATGGGCACCTGTTCAAATTTCTTGGTGGTATTATGGTCGTATTCCTCAGCGCCATTACCAATCTGCCGGGCGGCATGATAAACGCCATTTGCCAGAATATCTCCGATGCCTTCCCGGTGAACAATTTTTTCGACCAGGTAGTAAAACCTTTCTCTGACGTCGGATGGAAATTTTGGCATGTCCTTATCAGTCAAGATGCCGGCTTCGTAAAGCTCGATAGCAAAGGCTATGACCTGCGGCGTTGAGTAGGAGTCCAGGCCATACTCCTGAGCAACAGGAAGTATTTCATAGCTAAAGTCCAGCTCTTGAAACGATGCCATATGATAGGTATCTTTGGCGTAGCATTTATAGGCGAATCTTTGCCTTCCCGGCCAGGAAATCACATTACGGCATTGCTTGGGGCAGTTATAGCAGCTTGTTTGGCGGTCCATATGGTCATACTTAAACCTGGTCCATCTTTCCTGGAGCTCCGGATTCCAGAATTCTTTTCTCCGGGTACGGGCATTGCCCCAGGCAAAATTGTTGTGGTGGAAAGCATCATTCTCATCGACTGCCATCCAATCCCCGACATTCAGGTTATCATAAGCTTCTTTCCTCATATTAAGGCATAGCTCGAATAATTCAGCCGGCCGGGCGATATTGAGGTCCTTTGTTCCGCGGACAGCTATCGCCTTCAACCTTTTGTCTCCCATGGTCACCCCTACCATTCGAGCTGCGCTGGAGTGGTCATGGTCGATGGAAGCCATATAGACCCTGTTTTCACCGGCCGGGCCGATAGTGGCCACCTGGGCTTTGTCTTCCTTCAACTCCTGCCGGATAAGGGATTCAGTTTCATGACTGCCTTTCCCCCGGAGGTGAGTGGCATCACGTATTTCTACCTTGTCATTGTTTATCCATATATAAACCAGGTCAGGAGCTTGGCCGGAGATGACTATTTTATCATAGCCGGCGTATTTCAGTTCCGGTGCAAAAAATCCTCCCATTGTTGAATGTGAAAAGAAGTTTGTCTGAGGTGAGAAGCTATTAACAGCCGTCCGGGCGGCACCGATAACAGGTGTGCCGCACAAGAGACCAGCGCTGAATATCAGCAGATTATCAGGAGAAGAGGGTTCAACCTCAGGAGGAACTCTGTCCCATAATATCTTTGCAGCAGTACCCAGACCACCCAGATAAAGTTCGGTTAATCTCGGGTCGGTTTCCACCTTATCAATACTTCCCCGGGACAGGTCAATTTCTAAATTATATCCGGTCTCTGCGTACCTCATCTATTAGCCCCCTTAGCTCAGTAAGCCTTTAATACTGAATCAAAATAATCGTTTGCCTTTTCCGCCAGCATATCGTGATACTCATAGAACATGGCACTTGCCTGAGAACGCAGCCAGTTATCGGGGAGTAATTCTTCCGGTAAGTCAGGGTCGAAGTAGGGCAACCGGCGGTATTCGTGAATCAGCTTGAATCTCTCGGTAAAAAATTCGCTCGGGTCGATATTCTCACCATTGTTAATACGCTCCCGGTGCTCTTCCAGCTTGGTACGGTGCTCGGCAATAAAATTGGCATATCTCTTGTGGATACGGTCGAGGTCCCAGCAGCGTGAAATAATAGTCTTTGGATTACTGAACCCGAGGTGCTTTGCCTGGAAAACCTGCACGTATTCCTTAATCTTGAGTTTTTTAGCCAGCGCTTCAACCTCTTTGCTCAAATCATGGGGTGAAATCCAAGTAGCCGTGCTCAGAGGTCCGTAGCCCAGCCAGGTCAGCTCCTGACGCAGCCTGTCCCTGGCCTCCCTTTTCTCCTCGGGGATAAAGTAAACAACAACGCTCCAGTAACCGTTCCAGCCACTGCTTTTCCGCTCGAAAATTCGCCGCTCTCCCTCCTCCAGCAAGCCCATACCTTCCTCCGTTAGCGAATAATAACTCCTGGTCCCGTTGTGCCTTACTTTAAGTAGACCGGCCCGGCACATCCTCGACACGGCTGACCTGATAGACTGCTCAGAAAGGTCAAAATTACCCAGCAGTTTTATCAGGCTGCCGATTCCGATTTCCATCCCTCTATATCGAACATAGTCTCCATAAAGGGTCAGCATTGCTGCTCTGGGACGAAACATTAGTATGTCACATATCTGGTATTGCGTTATTTTTACGCAATACCATGCTAGCACTTAACCGAGTGCCATGTCAAGTCCCGGAAGAGCCGGTTCTGTTTGTATTTGCTTGATTTTTTTGCCGTGAGATGCCTATATTCTTATTCTTTTAGACCTCACCCCCTTATTTCTCCTCTCCTTAACAAGGAGAGAGGGACGAGATTTGAGACGGGGGCAAAGCCCCCCCTCTCTTACTTACATTCCCCCTTCCCCAGTTAAACAGTACCGAAAAGTCGGTTTATAGAAGTGCTCCCAGTCTACTGTTATCAACAGACTCAGCACTCGCGATTGTTCAGCATTTCTTTAAAAATTATTGGAATCGAAGCTAGCCAGCCAGCTTTAAAGCCGTTATACTAAGAGAAGCCCGAAAGCTAGATGAGGTTGGACAGTGGGCAGATAATTTTAGATTCAGCACTTTGACCAACCTTGTACAGATTAAGGAGGTAGAATGACAGACGGTAGAAGCCTGGACTGGGTTGAATATACAAGGTTGAATGAAGAAGTTACCAGGGGTAAGGAAAGAGTGGTAACGGAGCTTGGTCTGTCAATTATCATAAACGGAAGGCATTTTGCCACTGCGATGATAACACCAATGATGGAGAGGGAGTTCGTCATCGGACATCTATTCGGGCAGGGAATCATAGATAACGTTGCTGACATTGAATCAATAACGGTAAAAGACAATATTGCCGAGGTGACTGTGCCCGGAACGGGAGAAAAGGCAGAACGGTCTCCGGGAATACGTTCTGATTTTAAGGTTAGTAGAGAAGATATATTCAGCGGCGTCAACGCGATTCTGAAATCAAAAATATATGCCGAAACCGAAGCCATACATTCGGCCGGACTTTTTAAACGAGGGGCAGAGCCGGCCTGCATAGCGGAGGACGTTGGGAGGCATAATGCGCTGGACAAGGTGATAGGATATGCATTAATGAATGAGATTGATTTTAAAAATACCTTTGCCGCCTCAACGGGAAGGATGGTCTCTGACATGGTGTCGAAGATTTGCCGGGCGAATATTCCGGTTGTGGCGACAAAGACCGCGGTAACAAAACTGGGAGTCGAAATCGGTGAAAGGTGTGGATTGACAATTATCGGGTTTGTAAGGGATACGGGGATGAAGGTCACCACGGATACCGGAGAAAGAATTACGACCGAGAGAGGAATGAAGATTTACACAAATCCGGAAAGAATTCTTTGATGATAGAACCGGGCGGCACAAGCTTTGGCAGGCGGAGGGAGAGCCTTTCATTTAACTATAACCGAACATTACTATTTACTCATCTATGAGATGTATCGTGGAGAGTCGAATCCCCTGAAAATATGGGCATCAGGGGTACAGGAGGGTTGGGGGGGGGCGGGGCCCGCGCCCCCCCCCCCGCAAAAAAGAAAAAAGAGCCACCAAC
>CAYVOV010000004.1:157681-181112 GCA_964453525.1 uncultured Dehalococcoidales bacterium
AAATTCCCTTTTGGGGGGGTGGGTGGGGGGGGGGGGGGGGCGCCCCCCCCCCCCCCCCAACCCCCTTTCTAAATCTTCCCTCTTCCCCCTTCCCCTGAAGGAGATACAGGGGGATGGGGTTTTATAAATCTCAATTCAGGGAGCTGATAAGCAAGCCTGCTGCTTGAGTTCATCTGCCCGATTGATTATACTTGTAGAGGATTATTTATCCGAATAGACACCGGGCGTTCCTGGGAATGTGGACTGTGGAGGTATTACCATGCTTCAGGTGGAGAATCTCTTTTTAAATCTGGAAGGAAAACCGATAATCAACGCCCTGAACCTGCACATAGAAAGGGGAGAAATACACGGAGTTCTCGGTGAAAACGGCACCGGAAAGACAACTCTTGCTTACCTTATTATGGGGTCGAATGGCTACCGGCCAAACAAAGGCAGAATTGTCTTTGAGGGTGAGGATATCAGCCGGTTATCTGTCTCACAGAGGGCAAAGAAGGGGATAAGCCTTGCCTGGCAGGAGCCGGCAAGAATCGAGGGACTCAGTGTCCTTGACTACCTCAGCCTGAGCGGCAGTAAACCGGGACTGAAACGAATCTACGAGGTCCTGCAAATGGTGGGAATGGACCCTGCCCGGTACCTGAACCGGTATATTGACGCTACCCTCAGCGGCGGCGAGAGGAAGAGGATAGAACTGGCTTCGATAATAGCCATGCAACCGAAACTGGCGATACTCGATGAGCCTGACTCCGGTATTGATATAATGTCGATGCCGATTATTTTAAACAGCATAACGGAAATGAATAAACAGGGTTCATCAGTGCTGCTCATTACCCACAGCGAACAAATGGTCGAGATGGCGCATAACGTATCCGTGCTCTGCGCCGGCAGTATACTGAGAACGGGACCGCCGGCGGAAATGAGCCAGTGGTTCAAGGAAAACTGCCAGAGTTGTGTTCATATTAACGAGCCGACGCTGGAAAACATAGCTAGATAATAAAGGTGGAAAGATATGATTGGTCGCTCGGTTGAGAAAGAATATGCGGGACTGGTTGACGCTTACGAAAAAGCAGGTGGCAATAGGGATGCTCTGACGGGTGAAGATTCGGCCAGGCTTGTTATTCATGAGAACAAAGTCCTCGGCGCCGAGGGCGTCAGCGGACTGAAGATAGATACCAGAGAGATTGAAACCGGAGTAGATATACACTTGGTAGTTGAGGAAGGAACGAAGATAAAAAAGCCGGTCCACCTCTGTTTCGGCGTTCTCCCGGAAGAAGGGCTGCAGGAAATAATAATGAAGGTAGATGCCCGGGATAACAGCGAGATAAACGTTATAGCCCACTGCATCTTTCCGAATGCCGTGAAGGTAATTCACCGGATGGATGCCGATATCAGGATAGGTAAGAAGGCGAAGTTCGATTATAAAGAGACCCATTATCACGGCGAAAACGGTGGAATCGAGGTAATCCCGAAGGCGGTGGTCAGGGTAGATAGGGGAGGTGTCTGGCAGAGTTCAATGACACTGACCGACGGGCTTGTCGGCAAACTCGACTACGATTTCGAGGTGTTCTGCCAGGAAGAGGCCGTTGCCGAGCTTATTGTAAAGGCTTACGGCAGGAAGAATGATGATATAAAAATACTTGAGAGGATTCATCTTGATGGAGCCGGAGCCAGGGGCCTGGCGAAAAGCCGCCTTGTACTGAGTGATAAGGCCAAAGCCGAGGTAAAGGGAGAGACCTACGGAAATGCCCCGGATGCCAGAGGGCACGTTGATTGCATTGAGCTTGTTAACGGGACAGAGGCGGTAGCCATTGCCATTCCTATCGTCTCGGTGACCGATGACAAAGCGAAGGTAACTCATGAGGCGGCTATTGGCAGCGTGGATAAAAGACAGGTAGAGACCCTGATGGCGAGAGGCCTCGAGGAGGACGAGGCGATAGACGTCATAGTAAAAGGCATCCTGAAATAGGCACGGGCGGGCAGTATTCAATGAAATTCTGTTCAATTTACATAACTGCCGGTGATGAAGAAGAAGCCGGGAAAATCGGCAGGGCACTTGTCGAGGAAAAACTGGCGGCCTGTGTCAATATCCTTCCGATTAGGTCTGTTTACCGCTGGAAGGATAATATCGAGGAAGAGGGCGAGGTGGTAATGTTCGTCAAAACAAGGGACGAACTTGCCGATAAAGTCATCGAAAGGGTAAAGGAGCTTCACTCCTATGACGTTCCCTGCATTGTTTCATTCCCGATAGAAAAGGGAAACGCCGATTATTTGAGGTGGATTGAGGAATCGACCAGATAGGCAAGCCTGAAAAAAGGATGCCGGATAAATGTCTTTAGATTTGACCAGAGTAGCCTCACAGGTTGGAGAAATGCTCTCCAGGCTGAAAGCTGACCTCAGCGGGAGGCAGGAGCGGCTCAGGTTTGCTCTGGATACAGTGGACAAACAGTCTGAAGACATCGATAGCCTGAAAAAGAAGATTGCCGCAAGCAATACTACCTGGCTGGTAGCCGACCTTGCTGACGGACTTGCCCCTCATTACCAGGCGCAGCCGCTTCCCTCCGACTTTACCGTGATTGCTACCGATGGTTCACATATCGACGTTGACCGCCACCAGGCAGCGAGATGCTACCTTATTAATATTGGCAGCGTTGTGCTTGATTATGGTTCCACTCCCGGCGCTATGCTTGATAGTACTCCAAGCCTTTATGCCGGAGATGAAGAACTGGTTATCGCTCCGCCCGGCAGCCGGGGACGCGAGCAGCCTGTGGAGGGGACTCTGCTGGGGATTAAACGAAGTGTGGATGAATGCCGCCGGCTTGTCGAACTGGCGGCAGCATTACCGCCGGGCAGTTCGAACCTGGCACTGCTCGACGGCACCATTATTCTCTGGGGTCTGGAGGCTTATCCGGACTTCGTCGGCGATATCCTGCTAGAAAAAGGTTTTTTTAACTGTTTGAGCCGGATTAAAAACCTGAACAAGGATAGGCGACTGGCTCTTGCCAGCTATATCAGCTACCCCCGCAGCACGGATGTGGTAAATACGCTGAAGGTGGCTGTCTGTCCCAATAATCCTCTGGATACTGACAAACACTGCCGGGAGTGTCTGGCCAGGGAATGTGATGCCGTCTCCGGTGTCCGGGACAGGGAATTATTCTCAGAATTGCTGGGTCAGGGTGAGAGGTCGGCGCTGTTTATCACTCAGTCCTCGATTGTTCAGAAGCGCTATGGAGAGCACCGGGTCTATTTCTTTTACCTCAAGCTTGAAGACGAGGTGGCCAGGATTGAGGTTCCGCAGTGGGTTGCCATCGACGAAGACCTGCTCAACCTGACTCACAGCCTGGTACTTGACCAGTGCCGGCGGGGACAGGGCTATCCGGTAGCATTGAGCGAAGCCCACGAGCAGGCGGTGGTTACCGGTGCCGACCGCGAGAATTTCTGGACGCTCGTTGAGGAATCCTTCACAGAAGAAAAAATGCCCACCCTTACCTCTGGAAAGCGCCGGAGCAAAAGAACGAGGTGGATATAGAGATAAATCCTAAATACCAATATCTAAACACTAAACAAATTCAGAATATCCTAATCTTAATTTTAGGATTTAGAGTTTAGGGTTTAGAATTTTGGGAAGGAGGGGAGTTAAGATGGGCATAAGATGGTGGCAATGGGTACTGTTGATACTCGGCGTAGTATTACTTGTCGGCGGACTTATCTACGGGTTTGTCTCTGGTACATTCGGAGGTTAAGAGGTTTCAAGAAAGGTAAGGTAAATGGATGATTGGTTCCGTTTCTTGTGGTTGCTGTTTTTGTTTGGTATAGGGACTGGGTGATGGGGTTGGAGTGGGCGAAGACGTAAACAGGACAAGTATGATAAAAAAGATATTACATCATAAAAAAATAAAAAGGCTGGACCGAAACTGATGAGCAGTAAAACACAGTTATAACGGCTGAAATGATAGAAAAACTAAGAAGAATAAAAGAACAAAGAGAGCGAGGCATTGAAAACAGAGATCAACAATAGGAGGAAAGCGAATGGGCACTAAAGGAAGAAAAAACGTTAAAAAACCCAAGCAGCAGAAGGACAAGAAAAAAGATTTAAAGAAGAAGTAAGTTATAAAAAGGGGTGCGAAGAGGGGTGAAACCCCTCTTCAGAAAAGCACTTCCCCCTTCCCCTTTTTAAGGGGAAGGGGATACAGGGGATAGGGTTTTATAAATAATCACAGGAGAAATTGTGGCTGAAGTGACGGACAGAGCAGGTGAGGTTATTGAAGCCAGCACGGCGGATTTCGTGGCTCAGTGCTACGAGCTTTATCAGTCGCCACCACTGGGCAGCTTGGTAAAGACCTCTGATGAGGCGGTAGAGATTTACGGCATAGTCTGCCATGCCACGACAGGCGGAATCGAACCGGGGCGCAGGCCGATTGCCCGGGGCAAAGACGAAGCCAGCGAGGAAGAAGTCTACCGTTCCAGCCCTCAACTGCTCAAACTGCTCCGCACCGAATTTACCGCGGTAGTGGTCGGCTGCCGGGAAGACGAAAGACTTCTTCATTACCTGCCGCCGCGGCCGGCGCGGATTCACAGCTTCGTCTACCAGTGTCAGCCGGAAGATATAAAAGAGTTCAGCCGGTCTTTCAGCTTTCTGAATATGCTAATGAACACCCGTCTGCCGGTCCCTATCGAAGAGATTGTAGCCGCCTCGCTGCGCCGGATGAGCCAGGTACAGGAGGACCCTCGCGGATTCCTGGTAGCGGCGGGCAAGGAACTGGCAGTGCTGCTCGGCGGCGAGTTCAACCGTCTCAAGGCTATTTTGAGCAGGCTGGGGCCTGAACAGTTGTAAAAAGCAGACAAGAACGAATAATGACAGACTTCAAGTTCAATGATTATGAAGCATTTACCAATGGCGAAATAGACGTTGTTGTCAGAGAAAAGCGTCCCGCCGATAAAAAGAAGGGATATGTGCCGGCATACCAATTCAATATTTGTCTGACAGGGAGCTCTGAGCCTATCGGGCGAATCGATTTGCGTATTGGCAATACCAGGTACCTGATTATGTATGGCGGGCATATCGGGTATGATATAAATGAAAAGTATCGCGGTCATCATTTTGCAGCAAAGGCCTGCAATCTGATAAAGCCGGTCGCCCCTGACCATGGGCTGGAAACACTGTGGATAACCTGTAATCCGGATAATATACCTTCAAGAAGAACCTGCGAAATACTGGGTTGCGAGTTTGTGGAAATAGTTGACCTGCCGGAAGATACGGATATGTATCGGAGCGGAGATAGACAGAAGTGCCGCTACAGATGGGATTTATTAAAGTGACAGGGAAATGAAAATGAAAGAACGTTTAGGTGACTGGTTTAAGATTTTTGTTCTATTACTGGATGAAGTTATCGTCCTGGTAGTGATTTTTGCTGTGCTGCATTTTCTGGGTGTGCAAATCCCCCTTACGGCGGCGATAATTCTGGGGCTGTTTATCGGCATTATAGTTTTAATAGTCCATATCAAAGTGATACCGAGTTTTCACCTGAGACAGGTTACCGGACGGGAAGGGATGATAGGTCTGCACGGTACCGTGGTCCGGCCGCTGTCGCCGGTGGGGACAGTCTTTATCAATGGTGAAAACTGGAAAGCGAAAACTGATGGCGAAAGTATAGAAATTAATGAAAGCGTGGAGGTCGTGGCAATAGAAGGGCTGGTATTAAAAGTTAAAAGTTGTGCGCCTGAGGGAGGACATACCAGTGACTGAAGGCAGTGCTGAGAGATTGGGAATTGTCGTCTCCGGTTCGTTGACCAGGGGAGTGGAGGTCAGGCTGGACAGCCTGGCGTCAATCGAGGAGATGGCAGTCGGACGCTATGTGACAATCGAGGGGGAGAAGCGGCGGTTCTTCGGCATGATAACCGATATCAGCCTGGGAGTGACGGACCAGCGGCTGACGCTTGCTCCACCGGATGTCTCCGACCCCTTTGTGGCTGAAGTCCTTTCCGGAACAAGTACTTATGGCACGCTCCATGTCCTGCCGATGCTGACCATCGGCAGCGGAGTTACCGAGCTTATCGAGGGACCCCAGCCGGTCAAGACCGTTCCGAGTCATTTCTCGCCGGTTAATCTTGCTTCTCAGCAGGATATGGAGGTTGTTTTCGGCGAGGAGGATGAAAAGAGGTTTTACATCGGCACACCCTTGGACATGGAGACTAAAATTTGCCTTGACCTGCCGGAGCTTGTCAAGCGGTCGAACGGAATCTTCGGCAAGAGTGGTACCGGCAAGACCTTTCTCACCCGCATGCTGCTCATTGGTATGCTGCAAAAATCGGCAGCGGTGAATCTTGTCTTCGATATGCACAGCGAGTACGGCTGGGAGAGCCGGAGCGAGGAAGGACGGAAGGTAAAAGCCCTGAAGCAGCTTTTCCCGGAGAAAGTGGCTGTATTTACGCTCGATGAGGAAAACTCCCGACGGCGGCAGGTAAGTACCGACTTCATCGTCAGGATTGGCTATGATGAGATAGAGCCGGAGGATATGGCACTGCTGCGCCAGACACTGAACCTTACCGAGCTTGCTGTTGAGGCCGTCTACCAGCTTGCCCGCAGGTTCGGCAGGAACTGGCTTCAAAGTACCCTGGATATAGAGGACACCGAGGAATTGCCGGAGGGCTTGAACATACACGAGGGCACCCTGAACAACCTGAAACGCGGGCTGACAACAATAGCCCGACTTCCTTTTCTCACCCCGCATTCCGCTGAAAATGTTGTCCGGCAGATTCTTGAATACCTTGACCGGGGCATAAATGTCGTCCTGGAGTTCGGCAGGTACACGGATATCACCGCTTATATCCTGGTGGCGAACCTGCTTACCCGCCGCATTCATGCCCAGTACCGGCAGAGAATGGAGAAAGCAATTGCCGAAGACAGCGCCCCGCCCCACCCCCTGGTTATCACAATCGAAGAGGCGCACCGTTTCCTCAATCCGGGACTGGCCAACCAGACAATATTCGGCATTATCGCCCGCGAGATGCGCAAGTATAACGCGACGCTACTGGTTATTGACCAGCGTCCCAGCGGAATAGATGAGGAGGTTATGTCCCAGCTCGGCACCAAGATAACCTGCCTGCTGGATAATGAGCGTGATATCGATAACGTGCTGGCCGGCGTATCCGGCAGGAGCGAGCTTAAATCGGTGCTTGCCAAGCTGGAATCGAAGCAGCAGGCTCTAATCTTCGGTCACGCCGTGCCGATGCCAATTGTGGTCAGGACGAGAGAATACGGCTCGGCTGATTCCTACAGGGAGTTCGGCTCCACCGACGTGGCTGACATTCAGAAACAGGCTGAGCAGGACAGTGAGGAGTTGTGGGGGTAAAAGGGACAGGAAAAGCAAAGAATCGAGGCCGTCAGGATAAAGAGCCGCTTCTAATCAGGACCCGTCAACTGCTTCGCCGGTCTGGCCTCAGAGCCAGGAAGGAACTGGGGCAGCACTTCCTTATTGATGAAGATGTGCTCGGTACCATTCTTGCTGCCGCAGAACTCAGGCACGATGATACCGTTATTGAGGTCGGTCCCGGTCTGGGCGTGCTGACCGGGGAACTGGCGAAACGGGCCGGCAGCGTAATTGCTATTGAACTGGACGAAAAACTTGCCGGGATACTGAAACGGACTCTGGCTGCTTCCAGGAATGTTACCGTTATAAATGAGGACGTGCTCAAGGTAGACCTGGCAGTCCTGCCGGGAAAATCCTCAAACTATAAGGTGGTGGCAAATCTTCCTTATTACATTACCTCACCGGTGCTGCGCCACTTTCTTGAGGCTGACATCCAGCCGAAGGTTATGGTGGTGATGGTGCAGAAGGAGGTAGCCGAGGAGATTGCTGCCAGACCGGGCCGGATGAGCCTGCTTAGTATCGGCGTGCAACTGTACGGTAAGCCGGAGATAGTTGAATATGTTCCCGCCGGGTGCTTCTACCCGGCCCCGGAGGTTGATTCGGCAATATTGAAAGTAATGCCTTGTGCTCAACCGCCTGTCAGGAAAGCCGATAGGGAGAGCTTCTTTGGCCTGGTGCGGGCCGGATTCACCGCCACCCGCAAGCAAATCACCAATTCGCTGGCTCAGGGTTTATCAATCTCAAAGGCTGAGACGATTTCCCTGCTGGAAAAGGCTGGAATCGAACCGAAACGGAGAGCTGAAACTCTGTCTCTTGAGGAGTGGGTGCACCTCTGGCAGGTATATACCGGGAAGGGGGTGGACTAAATGCTGACCGTAGAGGCTCCGGCAAAGATAAACCTTACCCTGGAAGTGCTGGGAAAAGGGATGGACGGATTTCACGAAATTCGCAGTGTTATTCAGGCTATAGACCTGCGCGACACTCTCCATTTTCAGCCCGTAAAAGAAGGCGTGACCTACAGTTGTGATATGCCGGAATGGGTTGCTGAGGAGAGCCTTGTATCGAAAGCGGTGATTCTGATAAAAGAAACTACCGGCTGCTCAAGAGGGGCGTATATTGATGTCGAAAAGCGGATTCCTCTTATGGCCGGACTTGGTGGCGACTCGAGTGATGCCGCCGCCGTTCTGCGGGGGCTGAACCGGCTCTGGGAGTTGAATTTATCGCCTGACAGTTTACGAGAGCTTGCAGGAAAGCTCGGTTCGGACGTTTATTTCTTCCTTTACGGCGGGACGGCTCTTGTCGAGGGCAGGGGTGAAATAGTTACTCCATTGCCGCCTGCACCTCCCGGATGGGTTGTCCTGGCGAAGCCTTCAATCCCCGCCCTTAAAGGAAAGACGAAGCAGCTTTATGATAGCCTTGAAGCCAGCCATTTTACGGACGGCATGATTACACAGAGGCTGGTGGATGTGCTGGAGGGTGGCGGGAGATTTGAGCCATCGCTTTTGTTCAATACCTTTGAGAACGTGGCTTTTACCCGCTTCTCCGGGCTTGACATTGCCCGGGCGCACTTTCTGAAGCTGGGCGCTCCCTTTGTTCATCTCGCCGGCTCGGGCCCGACACTGTTCACTCGGTTAGAGGATAGAAATAAGGCGGAGGAATTGTGCATTTTCCTCAGGAAACAGAGGATGGAATCATACCTGGTGGGGACACCGGCTGAAATAGAAAAGACAGACTGAAAAAGCTATACTGGAATTAAGGGATTTAATACGGGCAGGCTTGTATGAATACCAGTGCAGGTTGAATGAACACGCGACTTGTCAAATGTCAGGGTAGTAAGAGGAAGAAATTTAATAATGGGGTGTTAAGAGGGGTGAAGCCCCTCTTTAGAAAAATGCTTCCCCCTTCCCCTTGTGGAAGGGATAATCGACTCACTGGCCTACCTTTTACAATACTTGTGAAGTCAAGCGAAATGGCTTGATTAATTTTTACTTCTAATCGCGAAGTTAGAACATTAGGTCAACCGACACCTTGATTCTATTGTTTTTCCAGAATAATATCAATTCGGCTCTTTTTTGTAGAGAGTATAATAGGCAGAACTTTTGAAAGTCAATTCAGCCTGAGCACCTGACTTTTAATCAGGGTGTCGCAGGTTCGAGACCTGCACGGCCTACCAAAGCTAAATAGACCATCTCTCTTCCAGATTTTTCAAAGAATCAGGGTGTCAAGACACTAGGTCAACCGACACCCTGATTTTATTGTTTTTCAACTAGTATTTCAAGTGACTTTCACAAGTTAACAATTTACTTCTACTGTATTTCAAATGCATTGATTATTCATCAACGTGCTGCTATACTTCAGACACCGAAAAAGTCCCTGGTAAAAGACGTTTAGGCTTCGGGTAATATTAGTTAGTACTAAACGAAAGAACCACATATGATTAGAAAGGAGATTGAAAGCAAAGAAGAAATGAATAAGTCAATGGGACATTAATCTATGTATAGTATTAATAAAAGTAGAAATAAACCAATCTTGAATACAGAGTTGTTTCAAAAAGTTATAACAATCTAATAAGGAGAGGAACATGAACGTTTTAGTACTTGGAGGGAGCGGTCTATTTGGACGTAAAACAGTGCTTCATTTGCTTCAAGATAAAGAGGTATCAAATGTTGTGTCTATGGATATAGTTCCTCCAAAAGAATGGGCTATGAATCAAATCGATCAATATAAGGACAAATTTCATTTCATTCGTGGTGATGTTTGTCAACTGGACGATATCCTTAATGCGATCAGGTTATTTTCCGTTGACAAGCTGGTCAACTGGGCTTTTTTACTACCTGGAGAAGCTGAATTAAACCCGCTGACCAGTACAAAGATTAATGCCTTGGGCATGTGTAATTCCTTTGAGGCAGCCAGGATTACAGGCACATCGCGAGTCGTGTATGCTAGCTCAGGAGGGGTATATGGACCACAGGATGAGTATGGTGATAGACCAGTAACCGAGGACGACCCCGTTCATCCAGGAAGCGCTTACGCTTTAATGAAGCAGTATTCTGAGATGCTGGCTGACCAATATACCAGGCTGTACGGTATAAACTTCAGTGGTCTACGTCCGGTTGTCGGATGTGGGCATCAAGGATGGCCAAAGGGACCGGGATTTATCAAGGCTTATTCGGACATGTTGTCTTTGGTAGCTATTGGAGAACCATTTACTATGGAGCTGGACGGAACGAACGAAGCTTCGCTTGCTCCTGCTGACGATGTGGCTGAACTTACCAGGCTTCTGCTGCATCTACCATCATCACCGCATCCAACCTACAATGTGGGCGGTCCCGCTGTCACCATGAGGCAAATAGCCGATGTAGCACGAAAGTACATACCTGATGCTAAGATAGAATTTGGAACACAATCTATGAAGATGCGAGGACTAGTAACGAATGTAAGTATGGCGAGATCTAAACAAGACACCGGTTTTACTATGATGTCATTAGATCAATCGGTACTTATGCATCTGAATGATGCTAGACTAGAAGCAGGTCTGGAGCCAATAAAAGAGAATTACTGATGCTCTTCCATCAGTTCAATTGCCTTTAATTTTACTTTTAGAAATAACATCTTTGCACTTCTTTCGTATTGACAATTGAATTCAACTGTTTCATATTCCGTGTACTTGCAAGTCTCCTTTCGGAGAGGGGGCAACGGGCTCTGCCCTTCAGTCAGTTAAGCCCCTTGTTTCAAAAGAGTCTACTTACCTTATTTTCCAGCCATTGACAACTGAATTATATATTACTTTGCTAAGTATGATTTGTCCAGAGAATATAACTTTTATTGGTTTCCCTTGGGGTAGGTCAAGTAACTATGTCTATTGACAAATAAGTGTTTTAGTATTAAACTCAAATCCCATAATGTAATTAGATATATTAAACAGGTTAGAAAAATGATTACTAAAAAGGGCATCATGTATCATTCAAGGGAATGGGAATCATGATGCCCTTTATCATTTGAAGGGCGGTTTTAGAAAGTACAAGTATGATTAGACAGGAGGAACACCGGGAATAAATAAAATATATAGCTCAGCCAGCTCTGTTATAGTAATCCCCGAATATATGTTTATGGATTTTAACTTTTCCCATTCTCATATCCTCTTCAAACCCCCTTGGTCGAAGACAAACAAATTTAACGGAGCTGGCCAAGGGGGGTGGTAGTAAATTAGAATGCAAACTATTTGTTAGATTAACAAGTTCTAATATAGTTTGAACGTGTGGATTTGTCCAAATTATCGAATTAATGGTAAGGAGGAAGAGTTTGATGATTAGGAAATTAATATGGCTTCTCATTAGCTGCCTGATGATACTTTCTCTTGTGGTAGCGTCCTGTGGTCCAGCAGCAGAAGAAGAACAGGTAGAAGTGGGAAAGAAAGATATGGTGCAGCTGTCGTTAAAGAAGCTGGACGGAACGACGGTAACAACATCGGTGGAAAAGCCAGAATATGGCGGGACGCTTATAACCGCCATGACGAGTGACTACAGTGGCTTTGACCCGACCTTGATGCAGGCTATTCGGGTCGGTCACATGCAATTTACCAGTAATGAGTTAATACAGGGAGACTGGATAAGAGGCCCGCAGGGCACCGGGGAAACTATGTGGGAGTTTGGTTTTCTTGGTGATATAAGACTGATGGTAGGTGAACTGTGTGAAAGTTGGGAGACGCCCAACGATGAGACTATCATCTACAACATCCGTGAAGGAGTTAAATTTCATAATAAGCCGCCGGCAAACGGCCGTGAGGTAATCGCCGAGGATGTTGCCTGGAATATACGTATGCAGTTCAATTATCCCGCGGTATGGCAGTCTATAGCTTATCCCCCAGATAATCCGGCTGAGGTTGCAGACAGAATGTTACCGGGAAGCCCGCTTAGGCCGACATCAGTTAAAGCGCTTGATAAATATACCGTTGAGGTCAAGGTTCCGGCGGAGTCGCAGGGGATAATGCTGCTTGAAATCGGTGATAATATGTATACCAGTCCTCCTGAAGTCTGGGAAGGTACTGGCCCGGGTGAAGGCGAAGGCATGGCTTCCTGGGATCAGGTTGTCGGTTCAGGACCATATGTGCTAACCGACTATATTTCCGGCAGTTCAGTAACCTTTAAAAAGCACCCCGACTACTTTGAGTATGACCCCCTCCATCCCAAGAATAAGATTCCCTATATCGACGAAGTTATAGTTCTTATCATAACAGACGCATCGACCAGACTGACGGCGCTGCGGACGGGCAAGGTCGACATCCTCGCGGGAGCAATGGGAGCCCTTCTCCGCGATGACGCAAAATTACTGATGGAGCAGTACCCTGACCTGGAATGGTCGAGAAAAATAACCCCTCCCCGGTACGCCGCTGGCAGAAATGATACGGCGCCCTTCGACGACATCAGGGTTCGCCGGGCGCTGAACATGGCGGTAAATAAGAAGGAGATACTCGATGATTACCTGCAGGGTGAAGGTGTCATGGTAGGCTATCCTTACCATCCCACCAAAGACTATGAAGCAATATACACCCCACTGGAGGAAATGCCCGCAGAGGTCCAGGAATTGTATACTTATAATCCGGATAAAGCAAAGGAGCTTCTGGCTGAGGCAGGGTTTCCCAATGGCTTCAAGACCCACATCATTTGCCAGTCCCAGTACGCCGATGAAGTATCCATGCTTAGAGAGTACCTGCTCAAAGTTGGTGTTGACATGGAGATTCGGGCAGTGGAGCAGAGTGTGTATAACACCTACTACTGGGGTCACACACACGAACAGATGTTGTATGGCACGGCTAAAGGGTGCTGGGCACCTTTTGAAATGCTTATGACCAAACCAGGGATGGGCGAAAATTTCCAGATTCTTGACGACCCATATTTCCTCAATGTTCAGGAGGTTGTGGCCAGGGACATTATCCGTGACCCTGCTAACTACAGGAAAACTGTAAAAGAGGCAGCCGTATATGAACTCTCAACGGCCTGGGGAATCTTCACACCGGCAGAATGGACGTACTCTTTTTACTGGCCCTGGGTGAAAGCCTACCACGGTATAACCTGGCATGGCTGGGCCAACTTCAATGATATATGGAAGTGGGTCTGGATAGACGAAGATCTGAAGAAATCCATGGGATACTAGGGACTAGTTTGCCTTAGCATCATAGTAACTTTCGAATAGAGAAAGGGGCTAGAGAACAAAAGCCTCCGGCCCCTTTCTTGACGGCAACCTAAGCTTTGCCTTTTATGACTTTATATTTTCAGTTGCCACTCCTGCTCAGGACTATCAATTTTCTGTGCTTGACCCGGCTTTTCTCCCCAGTCTCCTGGAAATTTTTTTCTCCACTCCCGAGTATCGTCCCAGACCACCCCTGAGCCTCGGGTCCCATAAGTCCCTCACTGCATCTCCCAGCATGTTGATACCGTATACACCGAGAGATAAAGCTAGTCCGGGCCAGAGACACATCCACGGAGCTTGGAGCATGAATTGACGTCCCGCTCCACTGAGCATACCTCCCCAGGTGGGAGTCGGTGGAGCGATGCCAAACCCAAGGAAACTCAGCGTTGCCTCAGCGAGAATCATACGACCCATGGCGAGTGTGAACTCGATAATTAAGACAGGTATGATATTGGGCACGATATGCCGGAGGAGTATCCTTCTGGTGGGGGCACCGACAGCCCTTGCTGCCTCAACATAAACGTTTTCTTTGATGCCGATAACGGCACTCCTTACCGTCCTTGAGCCGCGGATGCCATCGGATATCCCTAAAACCAGTATCACCGACGTGATACCTGGTCCCAAAATGGACATCACAGTTAAATAAAGGACCAGCGGCGGAAAGCACAGGACGGCATCAACAAACCTCTGTACTATGATATCGTACTTACCACCAAAGTAGCCTGAGGGAATACCTACCAGCATCTCGACAATTACAAAAAGGCCAGAAGCACCCAGACCTACAATCATAGAGACACGAGCCCCATAGATTATACGGCTAAGCAGGTCACGCCCCATGTTATCACACCCTAAAAGGTGGGCAGTTGACGGGCCAGTCAAGCGGTCCGCGAAGATCATTTCGTTATAACCATAAGGAGCTATGAAATCAGCAAATATGCCAGTCAAAAATAGTAACAGGACAATAATTCCTCCAATAGTGCCCAGAGGTTTCTCCCTGACCAGCCTGATAACCACGTCAACTAGCAGAGAGTGCCTCTTACGCTCAACCACTTCCTCTATAGGTTTTTCCATTGACTCATCGTCCATTTTCTGATTTCTCTCTATCTATACTGAACTCTGGGGTCTAACCAGGCGTATGTCAGGTCAACCATTACATTCACTACCAACACGGCAGTGGTCAGCATCACATTTATTGCGGAAATTGTGGGGTAGTCTCTCCTGTTAACTGCTTCAAACAAAAGAAGGCCAATCCCGGGCAGACAAAATATCTGCTCGATAATAACAGTACCGCCGACCAGAATGGTCAACATGACCCCAAATATCGTGACAACCGGAATAAGGGCATTTTTCAGGGCATGCCTGACAATAACAGTTCTTTCCCTGAGTCCCTTTGCCCAGGCGGTTCGGATATAGTCCTGCCTCAGCACCTCGAGCATCATGGTACGGGTCATCCTCATCATGGTTCCCGACATAACCAAACCCATAATTACACCCGGGATTATAAACTGTACAAGATTTCCCAACGGGTCTTCAACAATTGGGATATATCTCAAGGCAGGTGACCACCCCCACCAGATTGCAGGATAGACCATAACCATTGTTCCTATCCAGAAAGAAGGAACCGATATAAAAATAATAGAGAAAGTACGGCCTCCATAATCACCAAGGGTATCCTGCCGTATTGCTGAATAAGTGCCTATGGGGATAGCCAGTACTACTGCGGTTATTAAAGCTATGATACCAAGTTCCAGAGTTACTGGAAGCCTGTCAATTATGTATGTTAATATGCTTTCGCGTCTCCACAAGGACTCTCCCAGGTCACCTTGAAGAAGACCTGAAAATTCGCCCGATTCCTGCGGCCAAACTCCCAGCCACTGTCCATACTGGACATGGACAGGCACATTTAGCCCCAGTGCCTCAGTGAGGGAGTCATAGGTTACCTCCCAGCCCAGCCCTGACGCCTGTCCCATTTCAGCCATCATCTGGTATATTACATCACCTGGAATGAAACGAACAGACAAAAAGACTATCATTGTCACCAGAATAAAAGTAGGTATAATCAAGAGTAATCTTCTAATTGCATAGGCAGTCATGTTGTTCTACCGATCGATAGATTTGTATCCAAGGAAGCTGATTATTTTCACAACTATTAAAATCAGGAAAATAAGTCTACAATAAGTATTACAAATTGTCAATTAATGAATCCTGTGTAGGAATGAAAGCTTTATTACCAGAACAATAGATAAATTGGAGAACTAGCATGAGAAAATAGAAGGATATTTTATTCAATATCGCACAATAGATCAAACTCATTTAGCTTAGAATACATTCCTACAAGAGCTTATTAGAAAGAAAGGAGAGTCAATGTTTAAAGGGGTGCATCATGTTGGAGTCGGCGTTTCGAATATGGATAGGTCGCTGGAATTTTATCGTGATCTAGGGTTTACTCAGGCAATGTTTGACTACACAGGTTTTCTTCCTGGCATGGAGGGGGTTACCGGCAAGTCCAAGAAAGAAGCTAGGGTAGTTATGCTAAAGAACCAAAATACAGGGCCACTTGGTCTGGGAATGATTAAGCTTGTCCATCTTTTGCCCCCGGACAAATCTGAGCCCTGTATCGTACACTATGGCCACGGTGAAGCCCCAGCTGGTAGCATGCGGTGGGGAGATCTAGGCATTACCGAACTTTGCTTTAACACACGCGTAAGTACCAGCAAGATATATGAGCAACTAGCAGATAAAGGCGTTAAGGCTGTACTTACACCAACACCTGGTAACTTCCCTCCTTATGATACGAAAAATACTTTTGCATACTTCAGGGACCCGGATAATGGTCTCCTAGAATTCATTGAATGGGAGATGGGAAAGAGTCTGGGAACAGAGGCAAGGGTAGAAGGCGTAAATCATGTAGCTTTTGGCGTTTCAGATATGGATAGGTCTCTAGAATTCTATCGGGAACTCGGCTTCACTGATATGGTTTTCGATCCTAGGCTTAGCACCAAGCCTCGAAATACCCCTCCAAGGGCAGCGGTTACGATGATGGCGAACTTCTATGGAGCCTGGATTGAACCTATTCAATTACTTGCGGCTGAGCCTACACCTTTCAACAAGGGCTGGGGACACCTTGGTCCTATGGAATTTGCTATTGAGGTTACTAATATAGAAAAGGCGTATGAGGAGCTACAGGAGAGGGGCATAAAATTCTTGTGTCCTCCGCAGACGGTAGAAGTCTCCTCAGGAGACTGGAAGTATGCATATGTGGTTGAGCCGAACAACTTGTATGTTTCGCTGATTGAACCAAGGTATTAGGTATCAGCGAGATGTTGCAGATTAAAATTATATGGAGTCATAAAGCTTTTAACAAACGTAACGGCAAAGCGTAGCGCGACTCCTAGACTCAGGGCATCATAGAGCCAGAACTTAAAGGTGGGCACTGTGCATTACATCGGTGGTACATTACCGTTAGCAGTATTGCTATGCAGTGGTGAAACATAAAGACGGTAAAGTGGAGCAAAGGGACACGGTAGATGACAGCAGCGAAGAGTTTGTGCTCTTGGTACTCCAGCCCACTTCACGCCGGTTCTCCAGCCAAACTGTTCAACTAGTAGAGCCAGCAGCAGTACAAGTATTCCGCTGGACGCCATACCGCTACTGATAATGAAGAAGACATGGCTTCTTTTTTTATAAACCAGTTAGCGATGGTTGTGTTCATCACTAGGAAAAAACCGAAACTAAAACCCACTGTAAGGACTATAAAAGAACCGTAGAATTGCCACAGTAAATTTACTTTGGTGATAAGCAGAAATCCCAGACCAAATACAGCCCAGCCAAAAAGCATTAACTTTCTTGGCCCAACCCTGTCTAACATGAAGCCCACCAACGGTGAAAGGATACCAAGTTCAATCCTGTGGATAGAAAAGGCAATTGAGATAAGAATCGTGCCAGGTTGTCAAATATGACAGAAGCCCCTATTGTCCTATGCTGAAATCAAACAAAGAAGTTTTCAATCTAACTGCCCTAGGGGTAGAGTAAAACCAGCTAGTTCTTCTGATTTCACTTAATGACTTTTTGTTGGATAATTTTGTGTTTTTTTGGTTCTGCGAATGTTCGGCCAAAATAAGAACAAGAGTATAGTTGTATTTTTTCTTTAATTCTTCTACAATTTTCTTGATTTGACTCCTCGATGGTGGAAAAACTACCGGTCGTTAAGACCCTAATTAGGTGGTTTTAGCTTCAAATCGAGGATAAAAAACGAGCCGCGTATTCGTAAACCGCGCGTCGTGGGTTCGAGTCCCACCGCTGGCCCCAGTCGCGGACTCTTTCAACTCCCACATTTCACCAGATTGTTTGGTCACAATCTACTTTTTTGTAACCTTCTCAAAAACATCGGGACGTTCGTCCAATCGTGTGCATAATTATTCGATACCTTTTACTTTTTATCTACATTCATTTTTAGATTTGACGAAATCAGGCCATAAATATTATGGTTAAACATGTTTTGAGAGTAGGTAATAGATGAAAATTTGTCTATGAATAAACTAATAATAATTACATCTATTCTGATAGTTCTTTTGGCCTCTGGATTAATTGTTGGCTGTGGCTTCGTACTAACAGGTTCTGGAAATCTTAAGACTGAAGAGTACGCTTTTAGTGATTTCGACAGAGTTGAGGTCAGCAGTGCCTTTGAGTTTGAGATTAGCCGGTCCAGTTCATACAGTATTATCGTAACCGCGGATGACAATGTCATTGAAAAAGTACGGGTGACCAAAGAAGGTGATATTCTAAAGATTTATCTTGAAACAACTCCTAGACTTGGGTCTTTAACCTTGAAGGCTATCGTCACCATGCCTTATCTTCATGGCCTGGCTATCTCCGGAGCATGTCGAGGGACTATTTCCGAATTTAGCTCTGCTGATGATATCGATATCACGGTATCTGGAGCCAGCAAGATTAATGGCAACATCACTGCCGGTCACACGGATTTTAAAGTAAGTGGAGCCAGCATTGTTCAGTTGCAGGGATCGGCTACAAACATAGTTGCGGATGTGAGTGGTTCCAGCATTTTCAATCTAGGTGACTTCATAGTCAATAATGCCAATGTAACTCTCAGTGGTGCTAGTCTTGGCACGGTAAACTTGAATGGCCGTCTAGATGCGGATCTGAGTGGTGCCTCAAAACTATCATATATTGGCGAGCCTATAATGGGTGATATCAATACATCCGGTGCTTCCACGCTTAGAAAGAGATAAGAACAATATGGTAATTCGCCTGAGTAAGTTATTTCAGAAGCCTGGGAGGGTCATAGCTACATCAGGAGAATATGTCTGTAGAGTAATAGCAAAAAAGAACTTAATTCCGCTATTAACACTACTCCTGGTTATAGCTATTACAGTTGTTATCTTTCTTAATCGCGACAGAGTATCTGAACTCGAAAACTTTGGTTATTTAGGAGCCTTCCTTATTAGTCTGGTTTCAAATGCCTCAATTGTATTACCCATGCCGAGTCTCTTACTACTCTTTGCTCTTGGTTCCGCTTTTAATCCGATTCTAATTGGAGTAGTTGGTGGTGCAGGAGGTGCGATAGGCGAATTATCTGGCTATATCGCAGGCCGTAGTGGACGTGGGATTGCTCGAAACGATAAGTGGTTCACCAGAGCAGAGAGGTGGATGAGTAGATGGGGGACATTGACTGTCTTTGTTTTTTCATTGCTTCCCGTACTCCCCTTTGATGCAGCCGGAGTGGCTGCTGGTTTTGTACATTTTCCCATAAGTAAATTCCTGGTTGCATGCTTCCTCGGCAAGACCTTGCTATATATTGCCATGGCATTATTTGGTGCCTGGGGATGGGAAGCTTTACTACGTTTAATGGGGTAATTATCGTCATCGAACAAACATCGGGATGTTTACGTGGATCTAGATTAAGGTTAAACATAGTGCTAGAAAGCCAACCATGCGACGGAACGGACATTTGTTACCTGGCTCAACAAAAATACTAGGTGACTAACATCGTAGCGATTCCAACTACTAATAAACCGACACCCATTACTAAAAGACCTATTCGTATTTTCCTTTCTGTGTCACTTAATTCGGACCAACGCTTTTGTTTTCTTGCATAAACCAGACCGATAGCTAAACCAGTGGCAATACCTAACAAATAACCAATTGTCCAATCGCTCATTATATTATATTCCTCCTTTGTAGTAAGCTATGTTCGAGAAATCGGCGGCAAACCGTGGAACTTACCCGGGGAACCTTCATACTCGAAAACATCTTCTATCTTAACATTGAACAGTCTAGCTATACGGAAAGCTAGACCTATTGATGGATCGTACCTACCGTTTTCAATTGACACGACTGTCTGCCTTGTGACACCCAACTTGCTGGCTAGTGATTCCTGAGTCAGATCATGCATTGCCCGAAAGACTTTTAGTCTATTCTTCATTTCCTGATCCTTTAGTACCTTCGACCGTAGTAGGAGTAGAAAGCCAGATGCACTAGCAATAGGAAGCAAGCGACGTCAGCCAAGATATAGCCCACCGAAGCAAATTCAACGGAAAGACTTTTTCGCAATATGAAGAGAATAATCCCTGTAAGAGCAATCAGTGGCACACAGATTCTGATGGTTATTCCTGCAGCCTTCTCATATAAGAGGGTCGTACGCTCATCTCGTGTAACATCTTTGGTTGCTCTCCTTAGGAAGAAGCTCAGCAAAATCGCCAATGGGACAGCGACTACTGGCACAATGAAGTTGCTGACAATTACCGACCATCCGATTATCAAGGCTAACGCTACTGAAATAACGGCGGTTGAGATTCTAAGTGTCTTTTTCGTCATTGGTGGACCCTCCTGATTAGTTCTATTAGCATATTGTAAAGTATATTTGTCATATTGTCAAGTATTTATACCATACAACTTCAGTCCTATCATGCATATAGCTATTTGATGCCGTTTTAATTCAATTTTTATTGGTTATAACCGTGTACAAATCAGATTAACCAATTTAGAATCAGATAGAGTGTAGGACATTATTATAGTAAGTCGTGAGTTAGTTAACAAAATAGGTTAATATTATGGGTATAACAACAGTGACAGCAGCTGGATTTAAATCTTCAAAGAAGTTTGATTTATGCTAAAAAAGCTAGTTGGTCATGCCAATGTAAATCTTATTGCACTCATATCAGTCGGTACTATTATCATATTAGGCGGGTGTAAGTCTTCAATAGATGAAGGCTTAGCGATTTATTTGACAAAAGAAGATATTACTCCTGCCCAAATGGAAGCCTTAAGCTATGTAAGTACCGCGGATCAACCGATCATATCTATGAGAGATATTGTCACTTATAATGCTCAAACTCATGAATTAGAACTAACTGAAGAAGCTTTTCAGCGTATCTCTCAGCTAGAAATACCGGTCAGTGGAAAGTCGTTTGTGCTGTGTATCGATAAAGGAGCTATCTATTGGGGAGCTTTCTGGACACCTATGTCTTCTATGTCATTTGATGGTATTACAATTATAAAACCACTCAACTCTCAAGAAACTAAAGTCATAAAGCTTGAGCTTGGTTATCCCTCCTCATCATTTTATCATGGTGAAGACCCTAGGGGTAATGCCAAAGTAATGAAATCGCTAGAGAAGGCCGGTAAGTTAATTGACAATACAAAGCAATAAATGATATTAGCACGAAATAAGTAGCAAAGGGTGGATTCGGACCTGCGACCAAGGGCTTATGAGTCCCCTCATCTGTCTCCGCAAGACAAACATCGGGATGTCTACATGGACGTAAAAACTTTTTAATTCCTTTTCACTTCAGAGTAAAGTAACAATTTGAGTATATGTGACATTATGCAGAAATGTTGCGCGCAACAACTCACTATCTTACTACCATGGCAACAAAACACTACGAAACTCAATTGTTAAGAAAATGCCCACCAGCTGTATCGGCCTAGTGCATTGCGAATTCGTTTGGTATTAGTCAATTAATGATGGTAAACTGATGACAAAGACCGGATAATTCGATATTGGTATCACCGATGCAGACATTTAGACAGCTAATCGAGAAAGCGGGCTACCTGTCGCCAGAAAAAATGGCGAAAGTGCAGGATGCCTACGATCTTTCTGCCAGGGCCCATGAGGGTCAACTTTGTTTTTCCGGCACTCCCTATATCGAGCATCCCCTTCAGGTAGCATTGACTCTGGCTCAACTGGGGCTGGATGCCGCATCACTGGCAGCCGCTTTGCTGCATGATGTTCCCGAGAAATGCAAGGTTCCGATTATTGATATCGAAATTCACTTTGGCTCAGAAATAGCCAAGTTGGTAGATGGTGTCACACGCTTGGGCAAAATATCCTGGGCCAGTGAGGATATTGCCTGGCGTGAGTCACAGGCCAATAACAGGCTTAAAATGTTGGTTGCCATGGCAGAAGATATCCGTGTGGTATTCATAGCGCTGGCAGACCGCTTGCACAACATGCAGACGCTGGAAGCTATGCCTCCAGAAAAGCAGCGCAGCATCGCCCAGGAGACCATGGAGGTATATGCACCGCTAGCCCACCGTTTGGGTATCTGGGAGTTGCAATGGCAACTGGAGGATCTCTCCTTCCGTTATATTGAGCCGGAAAAGTACAGGCACATCGCCAATTTGATTGGAGTCCGGCGATCCCAGAGGGAAGACTTTGTCGCTCAGGCCACTGAGATATTAAAAGAGGAATTTGATAAGGTAGGGCTAAAGGCTGAGATTTCTGGTAATGTTAAAAACAACTTCAGTATTTACCAGAAGATGCAGAAATATAAGAAAGTCGGTAAGGATTTTGATGATATTCATAACCTGCTGACCATACAGGTTCTGTTAGCGACGGTTGCCGATTGTTATCAAGCCCTGGGTCTAATTAACAAATTGTGGCTTCCTATATCGAATGAATTTGATGACTATATCGCTAACCCTAAATCGAACGGGTACCAGTCCTTGCACACTACGGTACTGTGTAAAGGGACTACACCACTATTAGTCCAAATACGGACCTATGAGATGCACCGGGCGGCCGAATACGGTGTAGCCGCTCACTGGCGCTACAAGGAAGGGGACACGGTAGATCATCGCTTCGAGGAGAGGGTTTCTCGGTTGCGCCAGATGATCGATTCATACCGGGAGGCTTGGTCGCGTCAGTTGATGGATTCATATCAAGAGACTAGATTGGCCGAAGCAAAAAATGCTCGCCGCCAACAGGAGATTAGAATTAAGGATCAATACCGCCGTTATATTGAAAAACACCAAAGGAAGATCGAGAAACGACAACCAACTAAGCTGAGGTATCCGAAACTGATACGTCCTTCTTACACAGCCAATGCTACCAGTATCAGTGATTTTTCAAGGACAGAAGGATTAGGAACTTACAGTATAGAGTATAGTGGTATTCCTTACACTATCAATGTCGTAGATTGGGGCTGGATAGTCAAGGGCAAATGGGGACGTTCCGATAAAGAGCTCGTAGGTCAATGGTCCACTACTCCAGGATTGGACGAAAAAGCTCTCGAGGTTTTACTGAAACACTTCGGATTGCAGGATTTTGCCGGAGAATTTCCTTTAGAAAAAGTAATGACAATGAGTCCTGCAACTTTAATTGCGGCAAGACGTGAAAAAGAAAGAATACACGGACTTGAAAGAATTGAGCCTAAAAACGTTGCGTTGAATGATGGATACGGTCATTCAGCTGAAGAATTCAACTAAAAATGAGACTCACTAAGAATATCAATAAAGAGAGACCTAACAAATCAAAACCTTTTTGGTCGGAAAGTTGCTGATCATGATAAACGATGACTTGATATGTTGCCACCGGCGAGAGTTTATCCACAAAAGATGAGTTCAGGGACTTGTTGCAG
>CAYVOV010000005.1:0-168014 GCA_964453525.1 uncultured Dehalococcoidales bacterium
GGTCATCAAGGGTATTTAGCCTTGCCCTGTGGTCAGGGCAGCTTCCCACAGGATTTCTCGTGTCCCGTGGTACTCAAGGACAGCTAAGGAGCCTCTCCCTTTCGCCTACGGGGCTGTCACCCTCTGTGGCTATCCTTTCCAGGAAAATTCAACTAGGGTTCGGTTTGTAACTCCTTGACCTATTCCAGGTTCGGTCCTAGCAGCCTTACAACACCCCGCAAGCATAGGTCCTGAAACCACTAAGCTTACAGGGTTTGGGCTACTCCCCTTTCGTTCGCCACTACTCAGGGAATAATCTCTTTTCCTCGGGGTACTGAGATGTTTCACTTCCCCCACTTACCTCCACCCAGCCTATGTGTTCGGCTGGGGGTGACCCGATTTTATCGGGCCGGGTTGCCCCATTCGGGAACCCCCGGCTAGGCTTGCTTGGCAGCTCACCGGGGCTTATCGTAGCCGTACTACGCCCTTCTTCGGCCCTTGATGCCAAGGCATCCACCGTATGCCTTAACCGCTTGACCTGCTTCAGATTTGATATTAGTTACCACTATTCAATTGTTAAGGTACTTTATACAATAAGAAAGCGGCTCGGTGAGTACCCACCAAGCCGCTGCCTGGCTGTTAATCACCAGTTCATTCTATTATGTCTTTACAGTAACCATAAATATATACCTGAACACCTAGATAGAGTATATACAAACTGATTTAACATTGTCAAGGGAATTTCTGCATAAAAATCATTACATCTCGGGTATGTTTATAGCTGTATTAAAATATTTTGAAAAAATTCCTGAAAAACCCCTTGACAGATGGTAAATAGAGAGGTAAAATCCTCCAATTGTTTTGTATATAGTTATTTATTGGCAGAGGAGACAGGTATTCGGTTACTGAACAGACAAAACGGCAGGAGAAGCGGTTTTACCCTGTTTCTTATTTACTGATGTTGAGTTATAATGATTGATTAATAATAGCTGAGAGGTGGTGAAAGAAGAAAAAGTACTGTCGGTCTCAACGAAATTTATTGAGATGAAGAAAGAGCTTTTTGAGCAGGTATCGACTACCCGGACAGGCGATAGGGTACTGAGGAGGCGCCGAAAGCACCGGGGAATACGGCAGGTCATCTCCCAGGGTATCCGAAGAGTGTTCAAGGGTACAGCTAATAGATAGCTGAATAGGTAAGATGTATATTATCGTAGCAGGTGCTGGAGTAGTAGGTCTGCATATCGCCTCCACGCTGGTTGAAGGGAAGCATGAGGTGACGGTGATAGAGCCGTCGGCAGCAGTTATCGAAAATGTCCGCAGCCAGCTTGATGTTAAAACCATTGTTGGAAATGCTGCCACCCCGAGAATCCTCAGAGAAGCAGAAGTAGGCCGTGCCGATTTAATCATCGCTGTTACTCACAGCGATGAAACCAACATGCTTATCTGTTTTCTCGCCAAGGAACTGGGGGCGGCGATGACTGTAGCCAGAGTCCGCAATGTTGAACATGTCGGCTACTTTGTGACCGCAGCAAAATCGCCGTCCTCGGCACGGAAGATAATCAGGCCAAAGAGCCTGGGAGTTGACCTGTTCATCAGCCCTGAAGTTGAAGTTGCCAATGAGATAATAAATGTCCTCTGTGGTTACTGTGCCATCCCGGTGAGTAACTTCTCCGATGGGCGGATTCAAATAGGAGAATTCAGGGTGGAACAGGAAAAGATAGTTGATAAGCGGCTGAAAGACATTACTTTTCCTGAACCGTGCGTTGTCGCCGCTATCGTTCGCAGTGGTAAGACAATAATCCCGGGAGAAAATGAGATTCTTCGGCAGGATGACCACGTTTATCTTGTTGCCGCACGGGAGTCAATGGACAAGCTCGGTGAAATGGTTACCAAACCTCAACCTCCGGTCGGCAGCGTGGTAGTGTTTGGTGGAGGGCGTGTCGGACTGCTTGTTGCCGAGGGGCTGGAGAAACAGGAGATTTCAGTGAAGGTAATTGAGCAGAGCCTGAGCAGAAGTGAGGAAATTGCAGCGGAGCTGGAATTGGCAGTAGTTGTGCATGGTGATGCTACCGACCGGGATTTTCTTATGGAACAGGGAGTTTCATCCGCAGATGCATTTGTTTCCACTACAGAGAGTGACGAGCTGAATATTTTATGCGCATTGCTGGCAAAGAACCTCGGAGTATCACGAACTATTGTGGCTCTCAACCGGACAGGGTACATACCTCTGGCCGAAGCAATAGGGGTTGATGTGACCGTATCATCACTCTTACTTACTGCCGGTAAGATTGCCCACTTTGTCCTCCACGGCGGGGCGATTTCGGCGAACTTTGTCGGAGGTGAAGAGCTTCAGGCGATTGAATTCGTTGTCAGTTCTGCGGCAAGCGTTGCCGAGCGAAGTCTTATTGAAGCCGGTCTGCCGAAGGAAGCCGTAGCCGGAGCCGTAATTCATAACGAAGAAATTATAATTCCTCCGAACAATACCGCAATACACCCTGGTGACCATGTCATAATTATATCTCCTCTCTCGTCTATCCCTTCCGTGGAGAGGCTTTTTAAGTGAAAAACAGGTAATGAGAATAATAAAAGTTGGCCATTACCTTGGATTACTGCTTGTTATCCTCGGGCTTTTCATGCTTCTCCCCCTTATTTTCAGCCTCATTTACGGAGAGTCGTGCTCCCTGGCATTTATCATATCAATCGGCATCAGTGTGGGCATAGGACTGTTACTCTGGCGATTCGCACCTGCCGGAGAGGGCGGATTAAGCCGGCGGGAAGCGATACTAATTGTCGTTGGGGGATGGGTGTTTGCTTCTCTTTTCGGAACACTACCCTATGTTTTAGCAGGCACTTTCCACAGTTACGTAGACGCCCTTTTTGAGGCGGTGTCCGGATTTACCACCACCGGAGCTACTGTGTTTGCCTCGGTTGAAACTCAGTTCCGGGGTATACTTCTCTGGCGCTCCACTACCCAGTGGCTGGGTGGAATGGGAATAATCACCCTCTTCGTGGCACTGTTCCCCATATTGGGTATCGGTGCCGCTCATCTTGTCGAAGCCGAGATGCCCGGACCTCAGACAGACAGGCTGACGCCTCGAATCCGGGATACGGCCAAGGCGGTATGGATACTGTATCTGGGGTTCTCCTGCCTTGAGTTTATTTTACTCCTTATCTTCGGAACGCCTGCCTTTGACGCCCTGAATATAACTTTCACCACCATGCCTACTGGCGGGTTTACCCCCACAAATTTAAGCATCGGAGCGTATAATAGCCCGCCGGTTGAAATAATTATCCTTATCTTCATGGCAATTGCCGGTGTCAATTTTGGCCTGTTTTACTACCTGATATGGAAACGCCAGGTGAAACCAATTATCAGTAATCCTGAATTCAGAATGTACATTATACTTCTTGTCGGCAGTTCTTTGCTCGTGGCTTTTGACCTCATCTGGAATATGGAAATGTCTTTAGAGCCGGCTCTCAGGTACAGCAGCTTTCAGGTAGTATCCATTATGACGACGACCGGTTATGCCAGTATTGATTTCGATGTCTGGCCGGTTTTCGCCAAAGCAGTCCTTCTTGTCCTGATGATAATAGGAGCTTCGGCCGGGTCCACTGGAGGTGCGTTAAAAGTTGTCAGGCTGCTTGTATTGGGCAAGTATGCTTACCGCCGGATTCTCCTGGCCTTCAATCCCAGGGCGGTTATTCCTCTGAAGTTCGGAGGTAACGTACTGTCAGAGACTGCCATATCCGGGATATTGGGTATGGCTATCGTCTATTTTGGCATTATTATTATCGGTTTTCTGGTAATGAGTGCCGTAGGACTCGACCACGTTTCCGCGCTGTCTTCTGTCCTGGCTACCCTAGGCAATGTAGGTCCGGGACTGGGACTGGTAGGTCCGACATCAAACTACCTCTCGATACATCCTCTGGGAAAGGCTTTTCTAACACTCTGTATGCTTGTTGGTCGCCTCGAACTTTTCACCGTATTAATGCTCGTTACTCCTTCTTTCTGGAAGTGGCGATAATAGCAGTAAGCCGCGTAAATGCCGGTGGGAAGGGCATTGTAGTTTTCTTATGGGAGGGTTATAATATCCTTTGCTTAACTGATAAATGGAGATGATACGGAATGAAGTTCGATAATATTCTGGTACCGGTAACGGGCACTGAAGCCGATGAAGAGACAATCAAACTGGCCTGCCGGTTAGCGAAACCGGATAAGGCAAGAATATGTGCTGTTAACGTCATCCCGATAGAAAGAACCTTACCAATAGATGCCGAGAAAGAAGACGAAGTCGAAAGGGCTGAGGAGATACTGAACCGCATGGAGGCCGTTGCCAAGAAAGAGGGTGCCAGTATTGATACCGACCTTCTTCAAGCCCGTGAGGCTGGTTCAACCATAGTTAATGAAGCCGTAGAGCGTGAGGTTGACCTTATACTCATGGGAGTCGAGTATAAAAAGCGGTTCGGGCAGTTTAGCCTGGGCACGGTAATACCATATGTGTTGAAGAACGCTCCCTGTCGTGTTATTCTTTACCATCAGTATACAAAGGAGCCCGAGGTTACTGAGTGAAAATAATAATTATGGGTTCTGGGCGGGTAGGAGCCCGGCTGGCCGGTCTGCTTGATGCCGACGGACATCAGGTTACCGTTCTGGACAATGATGTTTACAGCTTCAGAAGGCTATCATCCGATTTCAAAGGTACGGCACTGGTGGGTAACGGCATTGACCAGGAAGCTCTTAGAAGAGCCGGCATAGAGGAAGCTGATGTCTTTTTTGCCCTGACTCAGGGCGATAACCGCAATGTAATGGCCTGTCAGATTGCCAAGCATATTTTTAATGTCCCCCGGGTAATATGCCGCATTTACGACCCTCTGCGCAAGGAAATGTACACTACTCTGGGACTGGAGGCAATCAGTCCGACTACGGTATTTTCCGATTTACTGAAGGAACAACTGGAGAACTGAGGTTTAAAAAAGATGTATATCATCGTTGTCGGTGGTGGCAGAGTGGGGTATTACCTGGTTAAGGCTCTAATTGAGGAGGGGCATGAGGTACTTGTAATAGAGAAAGACGAGTCTCTCTGCGAAATAATTAACGATGAGATGGGCAGCATCTGTATCCGCGGTGATGGCTGTGAGGCGTCTTTCCTTGCTGAAGTGGGTACTGAAAGAGCTGATATGCTTGTTGCAGTGACCGGTGATGATGAAGATAATCTGGTTTCCTGCCAGGTAGCCAAGCATATGTTTAACGTTAAACGTACCATAGCCCGCATCAGAAATCCTCAGAACGAATTTATATTCAAAGCGCTGGGGGTCGATGTTACTATCAGTAGTACTTCCATTATCCTTGAGAACATAGAAACAGAAGTGCCGACACACCCCCTGACACACTTATTAGCCTTTGAAGAAAGCGGGCAGGAAATCGTGGTGGTGAAAATCTCCGACGAGTCAACCACTGTTGGAAAGTCGGTAAGAGAGCTTTCTCTACCCAAGAATAGTAAGCTGGTGCTCGTTGTCCGGGAGGGGGGCAAAACCCGTGTCCCTACAATTAATACCACCCTTCGAGCTGGCGACCGTATAATAGCCCTCACCACTCCGGAGGCTGAAGAAACCCTCCGGGCTACCCTGAGAGGCACCTAGTATTTTTATTCATCTGGACTTCATTTCTTTATAATCCCTATACATTTGACATAACCGCTTTTTTATTATACTGTGGGTTCTGATTAGCCAACTGGCGAATAAGGTGGCTATAAGCAGGCAGTAGTTCTGGAGGTCTTCCATGCTCGCTGGCAGATTCAACAGGTTCTGGACTCTGGTAGTTATTGTTCTTGTGGCAGTCATCGTCATCGGCAGCATTACTGCCTGGCTGAAGTACAGTCCCGGGCAACCGGTCGAGATTTCCCTTCCCCGGAGCCAGGAGTGGCAGGGACAGGTATATATTCATGGGGCGGTAAATAACCCCGGCTACTATCCCCTGCTGCCCGGGGATAGTGTGGAAGAGCTTATCCAGGCAGCCGGTGGCACTGCCGGAAGCGCCAACCTGAGCGGACTTGAATTTTACATTCCTGCGACAGCAGAAAACCGGGGATTTCAGAAGATCGATATCAACCGTGCTGGGGTGTGGCTGCTCACAGCTTTGCCCGGAATCGGAGAGACTCTGGCCCAACGCATTGTTGATTATCGTGAAGAGAACGGACCGTACCGGAATATCTCAGAAATAACAAGAGTATCCGGTATTGGTGATAATACCTACCGGCAGATAAGAGACTTTATTACCGTAGCTGACTGACATTCAGGATGAAAAGGTGTCACTTGTTTATCTGAGTTGTGCCTGGGTAACCGGTATCGCTCTGGGGTCGGTACTGGATATATCACCCGCTTTTATTTTCACCGGACTCCTTCCTCTCTCCCTCCTTTTCCTCTTCCCTGGACGACGAAAACCGGTAGTTTTAACAAGCCTTTGCCTCATCACCTTCCTCGCCGGTGCTGTGTACTTTCAGGCGAGCCTGCCCGCTAACAATGATAATCTTCTCCAGTTCTATAATGATAAAGGAACCGCAGAAATCAGAGGGCTCGTAAACAGAAACCCTGAGCCTGGAGAAAAGACCACCCGCCTTCAACTGTCAGCCGAAAAAATCAGGCTGGACGGAGAATGGTTTGATATCTCGGGAACCGTTCTGCTCTATGTACCGACATACCCGACTTATAGCTACGGAGACGTACTCCTGGTAAAAGGCGAGTTAAAAACCCCACCGCGACTTGGTGACTTCGACTATGAAAAATATTTAGCCAGCCAGGAAATTTATTCAGTAATCTCTTACCCGGAAATTGAGATTCTGGAGAGAGGCAGAGGCTCCGGGCCGTTGCAGTGGATTTATTCGCTGAGAAACGGTCTCTCTCTGACCTTCGCCGAAATCCTGCCTGAACCGCAGGCATCAGTGGCTCAGGGCATTATCCTGGGCATCCGGGGGAATATTCCGGAGACTGTAAAAGAAAATTTCATTCATACCGGTACCGCCCACCTGCTGGCTATTTCCGGTCTTCACCTGAGTATCGTTGCCGGAGTGCTGCTCAGTTTGGGAATCTGGCTCTTCGGCAGGAGAGGCTACATCTATGTCTGGCTGGCACTTGGTGTAATCTGGATTTACGCTCTGCTGACCGGTATGCACCCGCCGATACTCAGAGCAGCGATTATGGCAAGCCTGTTCCTTATCGCCGAACTCCTTGGCAGACAGCGTAGTGCCGCTACCGCCCTTACCTTTGCTGCTGCCGTAATGGTAGGAATCAGTCCTCAAATCCTGTGGACGGCCTCTTTCCAGATGAGCTTTGCCGCCATGGCCGGTCTGATTTTCATCTTCCCGCTGATACAATCGTGGTTCGGAAGACTGGTCAGGGCTGCGTTGGGTGAAAGCGGCCTGGCGGCTTCGGCAGTCAGCTTCGCTGCCGACAGTTTAGGTGTAAGCCTGGCGGCAATAATAGTCGTCTGGCCGCTGGTTGCCTATTATTTCGGCGTCATTTCACCGGTAGCTCCCCTGGCTACTCTCTTCGCGCTGCCGGCGCTGCCCGGAGTTATTCTCACCGGAGTCCTGGCAGGTATTCTGGGAATGATAGCATTGCCCATCGGTCAGGTAGTAGCCTGGGTTACCTGGCTTTTCCTTTCCTATATGCTGCTCATCGTCAGGATATTTTCGGCTGTTCCCTTTATCGAGGAGAGTTACCTCGATTTTCGCCTGGTGTGGCTCTACTATCTGGTACTGGCTTCCATCATCTGGCTAATTAATAACAGGAGTAAAGCTGCTGCGTTCGAGCCGCTAGCTGCCGGTTTTATTTCCGGATTACAGAAAAAGTGGCTCATTCCGCCCCTGCTGGTAATGGCAGGCCTGGTATCTGTTGCCGCCGTGACAATGCCGGGGGACAGTCTCCGGGTGAGTTTCCTTAATGTGGGACAGGGCGATGCCGTGCTGATTCAGAAAGGCAGTCAGCAGATTCTCGTTGACGGCGGCCCCAGTCCGCAGCCGATAAACCTTGAACTGAGTAAAAAGATGCCCTTCTGGGATAGGACAATAGACCTGGTGGTGCTGACTCATCCCAGTGCCGATCACGCTACCGGACTTGTAGAAGTGCTGCGACGTTACCGGGTGGAACAGGTGCTGTACCCCGACCTGGATTTTAAGTCCGGCATCTATGACGAGTGGCTGCAGATGGTCGAAGAAAAGGATATTCAATGCTCATTTGCTCAAGCCGGTCAGACCATAAGTATAGGAAAAGCTACAATAGAAATTCTTAATCCCCAGACGCCACCTTTGTCGAACACGGAGTCCGATGTTGATAATAGTGGCATTGTAATGCGCCTGGAGACAGGAGAAATCAGATTTCTACTGACTGCCGATATCATGTGTGAGGCGGAGCTGGAGCTGATTGCCTGCCGGGCGAACCTGAACAGCACCGTGCTCAAGGTTGCCCATCATGGCTCGGCTACTTCCACAGGTGAGGAGTTCCTGGCGGTGGCTAATCCGCGGGTTGCTGTAATATCAGTGGGCGATGATAATCTCTTCGGCCACCCGACCGATGAAGTGCTGGAGAGACTTCAAAACAGACTCGGGGCGGAAAATGTCTACCGCACCGATAAAAACGGCACAATCGACTTCATCACCGATGGCAGAAGACTGTGGGTGGAGGTGGAATCACCATAAAGCCAAACTCCAATTTTGTAATTGCGTTCCGCACGTACGAAGATTTAGAGTGCCCCTCCGTATCTGATTGACAACTTCTCAAATACAACCTATACTTAACCCCCCAACAAACAAAACCTTAACCATCTCCTACTCTCCTGTTATAGGAGTGGCTAAGATGAAACAAGGGTACTTGAATCGTTAGATGAATGACTTTCAACCAATCCTCCTAATTCTTCTGTAGCATGTTATTAAGAATGGCATAAGTGAAAGGCGGTACATAATTTGGGCGAAACTATTATCTTTATCGGCATTCCTATTGTCATTCTGGTGTGGGTGCTTGTGCTTGCAATCGTGAAGAGGAAGGTCAGGTCTCACAGGACTGCTATACTGGCTACAGCGATTCCACCGTCTCTTCTATTAATAGCTACTATCGTTTACTTCTACCTGAACTTTGAAGCAATTGTAAAGGCTGAGGGAACCACCGTAGTAGACATCTGCTTTTGGGTCGCTAGTGGTCTGGTAGTTGCAGCGTTATTGTCATCATTTGTTTTTGTTATTAGGCGTAAATGGGAAATAGCAAAGGGCACAGGTTTTGGTAGTGGTATTGGCTTGATTATGTGTTTTATAGCATTTGTGGCATGTTCTTGGTAGTATGACTGATAGTATTTGTGGTATTGGCTTTGTTGCATCGTGCAATGGGAATATATTGAGCGACGGGTACTTATCAGGCTACCAGGTCTTCAATGGTCTGTTAGCCAAATAAAAAGGAGAATAACAATGGGTATTGAGGAAAACAAGGCGATTGTAAAACAATTCAAGGAAAGAATGGGTAAAGGGGATACGTCAATACTGGATGAAATAGCAACCAGCAACTCTATCTTACACGAAATGGGAACTGGTAGAGACATCGATAGTGAAACTCTGAAACGAGTGAATACATGTGCACACTCTGCTTTCCTTGATTTTTCTGTAGCGATTGATGATATTGTTGCTGAAGGTGATATAGTATAAGTGTGTGATACCGTTAGGGGTACACAAAAGGAAAAATATAACAATATTCCTCCGACTGGCAAGAATGTAGCAGTTACAGTGTTTGAAAATTTTCGCTTGGAGGATGGCAAGATAGCGGAAGTCTGGCGTTTGGTCGACAGACTCAGTTTATTTCAGCAATTAGGAGTACTCCTACCAGCTGAAGAGATTGGGAAGTAAACTCGTTTATTATGACTAGGCAAGACTGAAGAGAAGTTGGAGACGGATACACAATAGACACAAAGTTGTAGCTAGGTGGGTTGCTAATAAAGAGTCAACTGAGGGTTAAACTCAAGTCCTCATTCAGTTATGACGGTTCCTCTCAGCCTTAGTTGGAGACCCTTCGACAAGCTCAGGGTGAGTGGGAATGCGTGCCGCTCATGGCGAGCCTGTCGAACCACAGCGGCGAAAGAAATATTGATATTCATTGTTGTCTGTGCAACCATGATTAAGTAAAAGGGTTATGACAATTAAATTGATGATTGATATTTACGGGCAGACATCCCGGTGTGTCAAAAATACTGACGCTCGGGAAGGAGGCGGGCTATGGCAGGACTACAAATCAGGTACAGGAGCGGGTATAAATACCAGCTGGCAGAGGAATATCAGGTCCAGGTTAGCGTAAAACAAGCCAACGACATCAAAAGAGACTTCATTGAATTGACTCCGGAAGGAATGCTTACCATCAAGAAGGGATATGCCTGGGACGGGCCTTCAGGACCAACATGTGACGCTCCAAATTTCATGCGGGGTTCGCTGGTTCACGATGCTCTTTACCAGCTCTTGCGTAACGAGGTAATCGACGAGCAATGGCGGGATGAAGCTGATGATGAGCTGAGAAGAATCTGCCGCGAGGACGGTATGTCCAGAATACGCGCAAAATGGGTACATTTCGCTGTCCGCAAATGGGGGAAGGTAGCAGCATCACCTGAATCGAAGAAGAAAATTCATATAGCCCCGTAGGAGAACCTTACCGGTAAAACCGAATTTCTGATTATCGCCCGGTCGGGGCATTACTGAGATACCCCTTTTTGTCAACCTCACCCTCAATTCAATCTTAGTTATCATATCCTCCCGGATATGAATAATGGACCATCCCTTGTCCAGAAGCTAACCATTTTTCAGAATTTCCGTTATAATTTAAGGGGAGGAAAAAAGAAATGGGATTGAAACTGAGAAGAACAGCGGCTTACCTGGCGGTAGCCGTGTTAAGCCTGCTTGTGATATTTGTAGGGGCATGTGCAGGCGAAAGTAATAATCAACCGCCTTCTGATGAGATAGAAATTCGTCTTGCCCCGATTCACGAAGTAGATATAAGTATTGCCGAATCATTCCCACCTCAGGTCTTCGTCCATATTAAGGGCGGACTCTCTGACGGATGCACCACCTTTCATGAACTGAAGACGGAGCAGGCAGGCAACACGATAAACATCGAGGTAACCACGCAGCGGCCGAAAGACGCGGTCTGTACCGCCGTTTACAGCTACTTTGAGAAGAATGTGAGCCTGGGAAGCGATTTCACCTCGGGTGAGACTTACACGGTCAAGGTGAATGATTATTCCACCAGTTTTACTATGCAGTAGCGGACAGCATTGATTTTTACAGGAACCGATAATGCCGCTATAATCATTTGTGATTGTATAAAGGAGGTTCTGTGGTGAAACTGAAAGCCATTACGCTATTTTCCATCCTCACCATAGCGGTCCTGCTTTCATCATGCATTGTTACATCGCATGATATGGAGGTAGACATTTCGTGTGACGACTTCTGGGAGGAGCCTCACGGTCTTAGTGACGATTTCAAGGCTGAGATCGGCGACAAAATTGCTGTGAAACTATGCTCAAATCCGACAACTGGCTACAGGTGGAAATATGAAACAATCGGGAAGATTGTCTTGAAAGAAGAGGACTACGACTTCGAGGAACCCGACGAGGATGTCGTGGGAGCAGACGGGAAAGAGGTGTGGACTTTCGAAGCAATTGAACAGGGAACGACTGAAATACGGATGGAGTACTCTCGCCCCTGGGAGGGAGGAGAGAAAGCAGAGTGGACTTATACTATTTATGTAACCGTTGAATAGGTTACACCAGAGAAAAACTATCGGTTAATTACCGGGATATAAAGCTAGCAGGCTATTTATAGCCTGCTAGCTTTTGTCTGTGTACAATGCTGTTGACAAACGTTTCGTCTGGAATTAAACTCAAGTTCCGATGTGTACTGACAGCCAAAAGGGGGTGAATTATGTCGCTAATACCAGTTTTTGAGATCGGCGTCTGGAATGCCTGGATACCGGCGCTTATATACTTTATAATTCCTCCTGCTTTGATGGTGATTATTAACCGACAAGCATTAATGAAAAGTGCCGAGGCTCCTCTCAGCGGTAGTCTGAAGAGAATCTATCCAATTATAACTATAATCTATTTCCTTACGTTAATATACTCCATTTTCCTTCCCCTTGAATCAGGAACAATTTGGTTATTTGCAGGTCTTGCCATTTACCTGGTGGGTCTCATTTTATATGTTACAACCTGGGTGAACTTCGATATTGCATCTATTGATAAGCCCGTCTTCAATGGACTTTATCGCTACTCGAGACACCCGGTGTATATTACCCAGTTCTTAATTTTCTTGGGTATAGGTATTGCATCAGCTTCCTGGCTTTTCCTTGTATTAGGTGTGAAATACACGGTCTTCTCGATTTTCCGTGCCTTCCACGAGGAACGTTACTGCCTTGAGAAATATGACGGTTCATATCTTGAATATATGAACAGGACTCCGCGGTGGATAGGAATTCCGAAGCAGTCCAAAGAATTGAACAAGGGTATGCAGTCGACAAGGAATATTAGTATATAATATAACTATTGATTTTATCCGGTTCCGCAGGACCGGTGATAAAGGGAGGAATCTGACTTGAATGTAGAGATTAAAGTAAACGATTATGCGGTACGACAGATTGTTCCGGAGGACGCAAACCTGGAGCAGGTCGCAACCGGCTTTGGCTTTACCGAGGGTCCCGTCTGGTGCGGTGACTACCTGCTTTTCAGTGACCTGCGGCATAACCGCATTGTCCGCCTGGACATGCGCAGCTACGGGCCGGAAGTAACTACCTTCCGTACTCCATCCGGATTCTCAAACGGCAACACCCTTGATAATTGCGGAAGGCTCCTGACCTGCGAGCACAGTGGCCGGCGGGTAATCCGCACCGAAGTTGATGGTTCTGTATCTGTCATTGCTGACCGTTACCAGGGCAAACGTTTGAACAGCCCGAATGATATAGTGGTCAGGTCTGACGGCAGCGTTTATTTTACCGACCCTACCTTCGGGCTGGGAATTCCGCCGAAGTGGATGGAGGTACCGTGTAAGGGCGTTTACCGCATCGCTCCGGATGGCGAACTGGCGCTGCTTATTGATGATTTCGATATGTGCAACGGCCTGGCCTTTTCGCCGGATGAGCGTATACTCTATATCAATGACAGTTTCAGAAGCCACATCCGCGCTTTCGATGTTGCTGAGGACGGTGCTATATCCAACGGACGGGAATTTCTTGAGCTTAAAGGAGAGGAACCGGGAAGCCCCGACGGCATGAAGGTGGACAAGGAGGGTAACGTGTACTGCACCGGTCCCGGAGGTATCTGGATTGCGGCACAGGACGGGAAATACCTCGGCCGAATAATGATGCCCGAGCAGCCGGCGAATTTCGCCTGGGGTGGCTCTGACTGGCAGACCCTCTATATTACGGCGCGCACGAGTATCTTCCGCCTGAGGCTTTCTATACCGGGAATAGAAGTAGGCAGGTCTGCACTAAATATATAGCATGAACAACCTGAGGAAATACGGAGACCCACCTTTTACCGTCGCGGTGATTCACGGCGGGCCGGGAGCGCCGGGTGAGATGGCACCAGTAGCCAGGAAACTTTCTTCCCTCTGCGGCATCCTCGAACCTCTCCAGACGGCAGGCACACTTGAGGGCCAGGTAGAGGAACTGGAAGCGGTACTGAAGGAAAACGCTGATATTCCGGTTACCCTCATCGGTCACTCCTGGGGGGCGATGCTCAGTTTCATCCTGACCGCCCGGCATCCAGTACTGGTGAAGAAACTTATCCTTGTTGCCAGCGGAGCCTTTGAGGAAAAGTATGCGGTGAGTATTATGGCTACCCGGTTGAGCCGTCTCATTGAGAAAGAAAGAAATGAAGCCCTCTCTCTTATGGCGCGCTTTGAAAACCCCGGAAGCAGAAACAAAAACAAGCTTATGGCCCGGTTCGGTGAACTGATGGCAAAGGCTGACTCGTACAGCCGCCTGAACGGTAACATCAAGGTGCTGGAGACAAGCTACGATATCAATCAGACCGTCTGGCAGCAGGCGCAGGAGCTGAGAACCAGCGGTGAACTGCTTGAAATGGGGAGGAGAATCGAATGTCCGGTGCTGGCGATACACGGCGATTATGACTCCCATCTTGCCTCCGGTGTTGAGGAACCTCTCTCCCGCGTACTGAAAGACTTCAAGTTTGTCCTGCTGTCGCGGTGCGGCCACTACCCCTGGCTGGAGCGTAACGCCAGGGGCAGGTTCTATGATATTATTAAACATGAAATCAAGGAGTAGAGTAATCTCGTATACAACTTTCATTGCGAGGAGACCTGACAAAGTCGAGATGATGTGGCAATCTCAACAAATCCCACAGTAGATACATTAATTATAGCAAACAAGGAGCAATCCAATGGACGAAGAGAAGTACGCCTCAAGAAGGTTCGATATCCGGCAGGAAGACGCCATAGACGTGGATGTATTAGAAGCTATTCCGTTTGACTATTCGGAATCGGCAACCGAGGTGGTCTATGAGACCGATGAGTTTACCGCCGTCTGCCCCTGGACAGGCCTGCCGGACTTCGGCAGGCTGACAATAACCTACCTGCCGGACCGCTCCCTCATCGAGCTGAAGTCGTTGAAATACTATTTAACCTCTTTCCGGAACGTGGGCATTCTGCAGGAGCACGCCGTCAACCGAATCCTTAACGACCTGGTGGAACTGGTCAGGCCTCTATCGATGACGGTGGAGGCTATGTACCGGGAAAGGGGCGGAATAGGCACCACAGCGACTGCCTGGTATGATAAGGACGTGAGCGAAATGGAGGAACTGAATGAGGATTAAGAAATACCTCGATGCCGCGCCTTCCGTGGAGATGCCCGGGGTGGTCAAGAGGGAAGTGGTTAACGCTGATGACGGAGCGCCGAACTTCTGTATGCGCGTCTTCGACCTTGAGCCGGGCAGTTCGACTCCTTTCCATAGTCATTCCTGGGAGCACGAGGTCTATGTCCTGGAAGGTACCGGGGTAGCGGTCAGCGAGGATGGAGAAACACCAGTAGGCGTTGACAGCGTGGTCTTTGTTCCCGGTGAGGAAAACCACTGCTTTAAAAACAACAGTGATAAAAACCTTCGCTTTATCTGCGTGATTCCGTTTATGGACTAGGAGTAGTGATACTTTTCCCGCTTCTCCGTATATACAGTTACAACACTTGTTAGCACCCGGTATAAGGAGAACGGGGAATGGACAGTCAGAGCCGTAAGGAAGCCGCCGAAATAAAAAAGCTCCCTGTGTCGGTACTCGAATACCTGCCCGCACCGAGATGGCGGAGCCTGTCCGCTCTTATTGTTGTTGTTATCCTTCTGATAATATCCCTCGGTTATATGGTGAACACGCATATCAGATATGCTCGGTTAGAAGCTGAGCTAAACAGATACGAAGACCTGTGGGAAAGTAAGGCAATATCGAACTATGAATACACCCTCAGAACGTCCGATGATGAGGGGATTTCGGAAGCAGCGGTAAAGGTAGAAGATGGCACTGCCATCTCGGAAGGACTGGAAAATGTTTTTACCAGTAAGATATATGCGGTTCCAGCAAATATTGATAGCTTGGATACAGTGCCTGACCTTTTTAACAGAATTCGCAAAGCCCTGGAAGACAAGGATGAGAACGGAGTTAGTAGACTTGTGATTCGTTACGACACTGACCTTGGCTACCCGACACACATCGAACTCACAAGCCAACCCGAGGGTCAACTCTTGCGTATTCAGGGTGATTATTCCTACACTATCTATGATTTCGAAATCCTTGAACCTAAGCCAATCAGGTATGCCCGCTTAGAAGCTGAGTTAAATAGTCACGAAAGGCTGTGGGAAAGCAGGGAAATATCGAACTATGAATACACTCTCAGGGCGTGGACAGGCGAGTGGTATTCGAAGGTAAATGTAAGAGTGAAAAACGGCGTTGCTGCTCTGGAAGAATCAGTGAAGGGGATTCCTCCGGATATTGACAGCTTTGATACGGTCCCAGGCCTTTTTAGCAGAATACGCAAAGTTCTGAGAGACAGTGAGGAAGAAGGATTTAATCAACCTGACATTCAGTATAACAGAGACGCTGGCTATCCCACCTATATCGCCCTTCGCGACCCTCACAGGCTTGGCGACCCCGGCTTATATTCTTACAGCATTATCGATTTCAAGATACTCGAGCAATGAGAAAATGCAGTTGCCTTAATTCCACGGGTTTTAGTAATGTCTGAACAGCAGCCTGTTATATGAGCCTCGTTCTGGCTATCATAAGCGGCGGTATGGAGCGCTTCTTCAGCCAGCTGAGGAGAGAAACCGCCGGGGAGTCCAGCTCTTCAGGCAGTTGTGGCTCTTCAAGTCTATCGAGAACGAACCCGTATTTAAAACAGGTATTGAACAGCATATTGAGAGGACGGTGAAAATAGTGCTGTGGTTCAGGCTGCCCCAGTATTCCCTTTCCCAGGTAATGAAAAGCTTCGGCGTATCTGACTACTTTCACTCCTGATTCGATACGGAATTCACCGTCCACCTCACCCGATTCGGCGAAAAACTCTACTCCCCCGGAGTGAAAAGCCGGGTGGAGTATTGAAAAGACGAACCGTCCCCGCGGTTTCAGCAGTTCCGGAAGGGCGGATATCATCGGCTCGATGGATGCCATGTCCATCAGCGACATGGTGCAGACAGCGGCATCGAACTGTTTCTTCCCCAGAGCCAGCAGGGCCGCCTTATCCGTAGCGTTCATCACCCGGTACTCGATTTTATCGGCGTTCTCGGTAGTCCGCTGCTTCGCCCTTTCTATAAACTCTGCCGCGTGGTCGATGGCGAGTATCGATACCCCGAGAGCGGCCATCCGCCTGGTGAAGCGACCTCCGCCGCAGGCGATATCAAGCACCCGCTCGCCGGGTTTCAAGTCGAGCAACTGTTCCGAATACGGTTCGACGAGGTAGTCCTGGAAGCCGTTACCGTCGCCGATGGTCTCGTCCCAGTACCCGGCGAGTCTTTCCCAGACCGGGGCTGTTTTATCATTATATTCGGGGAAATCGGGGGACTGCTCCGATGCCATATCGTACCACTCCTTTCAATTCTTTAAGAATTCAAATACGCGTTCCGGCCGCCACTCCCCGTCCATTCTGCCGGAGTACAGTGAGAAGGCGGATATCCTGTACTCCAGGTGTAAATTATAATCAGACAGCTGTTTTTTTATCGCCGGAAATACGTCGTCCGGTATACACTCACCGATTGTCATATGGGGAGTGAACCTGTCCAGCTCGTATATCTGCCCGCCCTCTTCTTTAACGTATCCCCGCAATGAATTGACAATACCGGTATGAAGTTCTAAAACAGGCTGCCTGCTCTTGATGGCCACATAGGCCACGTTATTGCTGCCCTCGAAAAACTTGATTCCGTCCATGACCAGGGTAAATGACTTTGCCTTTTCAGCTACCGCTTTTAGCCTATCAATGACAATAGCCACATCAGTCACCGGTTTGAAGGGCATCTTCAGGGTAACATGGGGTACGATTGTGTAACTCACATATCGCTGGTACTTTTCTCTCAGGTTGTTTATATCCCTGATAAACTCGTCCGGGAAAGTCAGTACCACCGCATATAGAGTCGCTACATTCTCCATTTATTGCCCGTCCAGCCCCGGCAACAAGCCTGTACTACCCCTTCAAATCGAAATCAGCCCTGGCGCCGCTACGGTTCTTGAAGTCCCAGTTCCTGCCATAGTCGTTGAATTTCCAGAAGTGAGTGTTGCAGATATTGACCACCGGAAACTCCCGGCCGAACACCGAGTTCTCTATCCGCTGGGGATTCTTGCCGTCCCCGCCGGTGGTCAGCGATGCTTCCCACTCCGCATACGGCGTTGAAACACGGCAGGTGTTACCTTCCTCACTCAGGTCAATGTTAACGTACTTAACGCCCCAGCACTTCCGTATCAACCCTATACCCGGCACATTATTAATGAAGAAAGGCTCCAGCACCTTCCTCTGTTCACCGGTGGCGGTGTTACTGATATAGATAGCTCCCTCGGCTCCTTTCGCCATCAGGTCGGCAACCTTATTCGAATAGAGGTCGGCAATCGTTACCACCTTAATACCACTCACATCCACTCCATCGATTTCCCCTTCTTTGATATCGAACAGTACGAACTGCTTGCAAGGTTCTTCCCTGTCCCTGCCGAAGTAAAAGGAGCAGTGCCCTTCCGAGGCGCAGGACTCATGCCAGACACCTTTAATATTCCAGGCCATATTATGCCTCCCTTGATTTCGTTTTCCTCTCTTTAACCAGCCCTATCCCGACCGTCTCCCTGAGCGTGCCGGCCGGTATAATCTCTATATCTTTTACGTTTATTGTAGCGCCGGCTTTCGGCACCAGGCAGCGTCTGAATCCGAGACGGGCGGCTTCGTTAATCCGCCTGTCAAGCTGGGGTACGGCTCTAAGCTCACCGCTCAGTCCCACCTCACCAACTACCGCCAGATGAGGGTCCACCGCCACGTCACGGGCGCTGGAGGTAATTGCCAGGGCGATACCCAGGTCCGCCGCCGGTTCGCCTATTCTAAGACCGCCAGTAACGTTGGCGATAATATCCTGGTTGCCTAGCTTCAGACCCAGACGCCGGGTAAGCACGGCGGTAATAAGCAGCAGCCTGCCGAAATCGACTCCGTTGGCGGTGCGGCGCGGCTGGCCGAAGCTTGTCGGATTGGTCAGTGCCTGTATCTCAACAAGCAGGGGACGGCTGCCCTCGAGGACAGGCACTACCGCCGAGCCAATGGACTCCTCCAGCCGGTGGGAAAGGAACGCCCTGGATGGATTCTCCACCTCGACCAGCCCCTGCTCCTTCATCTCGAAGATACCTATCTCGTTTGTCGAACCGAATCGGTTTTTCACGCAGCGCAGCAATCGGTAGGAGCTGAAAGGTTCTCCTTCCAGGTAAAGCACGGCATCCACAATATGCTCCAGCACGCGTGGACCGGCAATAGCACCGTCTTTTGTGACATGGCCGACGATGAATACGGGCACGGCGCTCTGCTTTGCCCAGTGCATGAGTCTCATTGTGCACTCGCGCACCTGGGTGATGCTGCCCGGCGCTGTATCCACTTCAGGCAGATAGACCGCCTGGATGGAGTCAATGACCACGAGTGCAGGTGAAAGCTGCTCAATCTGGCTTAGAACGGCGCTCAGGTCGGTCTCCGCCAGCAGGTAAAGGTTTTCCCCGGTTATTCCCAGTCGCTGTGCCCTGAGCTTAATCTGGTGCAAAGTTTCCTCACCGGAGACATAGACGACGCTACCCCGCATTCCAGCCACCAAAGCCGAGACCTGAAGCAGCAGGGTGGACTTGCCGATACCGGGGTCGCCGCCGGTAAGCATCAATGAGCCGGGTACAATTCCTCCCCCGATTACCCGGTTGAATTCAGGAATCGGTAGCGGAGTACGGTCCGCCGCTTCAACAGATATCCCAGATAGCTCCTGCGGCGGAATGGCGGAAGAAGCGGAACTCCGGGGTTTTACGGTGACAGATACTGTCTGTTCAACAAAACTGTTCCACTCCTGGCAGTTCGGACAGCGCCCCAGCCATTTCAGTTCTTCCTTACCGCACTGCTGGCAGACAAAGATTGTCCTGGAATTATCTGACTTGCTCACGGCTTGACTTTACTTGATTTCGGGCAGTTATGCAAGGTTATTGTCATCCGGTTTCAGGAATAATTCCTTTCTTTTTTAATCCTCACCCCCGGTTACGAAGTCCCCCTTCAGGACTTCGTCATTTTAGTTGATGAATATGGCTATGACTTGCTTAATCCAGATGGCAAAATTTCCACGATGGAGAAAATAGAAGCTCATCGTCGTGGATTGTTGCACAGGGCAGTATCTGTTTTTTTATTTAACGACAAGAACGAGCTTCTGCTTCAGAAGCGTGCTGTTAACAAGTATCATTCCCCCAAGAAGTGGACTAATAAGTGTTGTACTCATCATTTGCCAGGAGAAACTCCTATTATCACCGCCAGACTCAGGCTTAACGAGGAGATGAGGCTTGCCTGTTAGCTTGGGAATCATCTCTCCCTTTTCAACTTTCTCGAGTAGCTCCTGTAAGGTACCTTTAAAAGCTATCCGGCTCTCATCCACCATAGCCATTCTCGCCTGGCATTTCGGTTTACTTATCGTCAGCGATTGTTTTTTTCAGCTTGTTTCAGTTGTCATGATTTTAGCATTATTGTAAAAAAGGTATTGAAAATGTACCATTATAGGTGCAAGCATATATCTGGTTAAGACTTCCAGATACTGCTTAACATTATTTGAAAACAGTAGGCGAGATAACGCTTTATACGTATAAACCAGGATTGTTTGATGAACAGAGCGGATGTGGTAATTATCGGTGCTGGCGTCATTGGTACCAGCATTGCTTTCCACCTGGCAAAGAAGGGCTGTCAGGATGTTGTGGTTTTCGAGAAAAACTATATTGGGTCAGGTTCCACCGAGAAATGTGCCGGTGGTATACGGCAGCAGTTCTCGCTGGAGGCCAATATCCGGCTTTCTATGGAGAGCGTACAATTTTTTACAAATTTCGAGAGTGAGACCGGGCAGACCATCGATTTCCATCAACACGGATACCTTATACTGGCAGAAACTGGAGATGAACTGGAAACCTTGTGTATGAACGTGGAATTGCAGCGGAAACTTGGCCTGGAAGTGGACATTCTCTCACCCAAAGAAATTATAGGTCTCATTCCCCAGCTTGAGATAAGTGATATCGTGGGGGCCACGTTCTGTCGAACTGATGGCTACGCTGACCCATATTCAGTGGTTACAGGCTTTGCGTCAGCCGCCAGGCGAGGTGGCGTTAGAATATATGAAAGCACAGAGGTTATCGGTATAGATGTAAAAGAGAGCAGTGTCGAGGGAGTGGTAACTACAGCAGGAAAATTTGTAGCCCCGGTAGTGGTCAATGCGGCCGGGCCGTACGCGGGAGCGATAGGAAGGATGGTTGGTCTGGACATTCCGGTATGTCCGGTAAGGCGTCATATTTTCATAACCGAGCCGGTCAATTATCGTACAGGATTTGCGCGTCATACTAACTGGAGCAGGTTACCCATGGTAGTCGATTTTCACGATGGGTTCTGGTTTCGGCGAGAAGGTCCTTGCCTCCTCATTGGCAAGCGCAACCCCCATGAGTCCGAGGGCTTTTTTACCACCGTGGACTGGGACTTTTTCGCCAGAGATATTGCTCCTGAAGTCTGTCATCGTGTACCCGGTCTGGGAGGTATCGGCATTATGAGAGCGCAGGCTGGACTCCACTCCGACACCACGGATGACATAGCTATTCTCGGGAGAATACCAGGCATAGATGGGCTATATCTTGCTTGCGGCTTTAGCGGACACGGCTTCATGCACTCTCCTGCCGTGGGCAGGCTGATGGCTGAACTAATACTTGAAAAAGGCACTTCTCTGCAAGATATTGAGTTTTTTAACCTCGAAAGGTTTCAGAGTCCGGTTCAGCGAAAAGAGAAAGCCGTCGTCTAGTTCAACATACCGGAAAGATATTTATCGCGTGACCGCGAATGTGTTTTACTGACTGTCCTCTATAAACAAAACGCGCAGCTATCCTTAAGTTCTTCTTTTAACTGCCCTCATACCTCGCTTCAATTTCCTTAAGCATTGGCAGGATGCCACCTCTAGTGAGTCCCTCTTTCATTTCATCAGGTAGCGGTTCGGAAGACAGCAAAGTCAAAATTACCTTTTAATCATTACAATATTTGCCATTTTATATATGTTAACTTTCCTGGAAATAAATGGATTTGTAAACGTATATAATTAACTTCTTTAAAAATAGGGGCTCAAAGACTAGCTGGCCAGCTTTGGTTCAAATAATTTTTTTGAAAAGTTGCTAAACAGTCTCTCCGAGACGAAAGATTGACAAATGTAGACTGAGTGTGCTACTTGATAATGTGAGCAGTTAATAGAACCACAAGAGCTGTTTAGAGACTGAATAAACTAAGTAGGTAATAAAAGAAGTACGCGGATAACAGGTCAATCTACAAATTAACCTGTTGGGAGGAAGCATTAAGAAGGAAGAAAGTGACCCGAGACTGACTGAGGTTTATATTGGGGCTTGGTATTCAATCCAGGATACTATGGGACAGGGTTCCTCCTGAAGTTTAATCCTTTTCTCTTGGTAACCAGTGGTTATTGAAGGTTGGGTAAACTTAGTAAGGAGAGATAAGATGACGGAAAATACAGATGAAGATAACAAAGATATTCAAGTCATCCTTATTAAAAGGTCAAACAGTTTCTATTGGGAAGTAACTGATGGTGTGCCGATTCATCGATTTGAACGAAAAGAAGATGCGGAGAAGCTCGCTGAGCATTTACGGGCTCACCCTGAAGAGATCGAGGCTGAACGCAAGTCGCAAGGTCTGCCGTAAAGAAAAGCACTAGATCGATTGCTGTAACGAGAAATTAAATATTTTGAATAATTTATTGGTAATTATATAATTACGCAGACTAATATTGGACAAGGGGTGGTTTCTTATGGCTCAGATAGCTCCAAGCGATGCCTTCAAAAAAAATCCAGACGGCTCCTGGACCTCCGTTAAGTCATGTTGTATCAGTATCATGACTCCGAGTTACCGAGAAATAAAACTTTCTGCAGGTATGACATTCCGCAGGGGGAAACCGCTGAAGTTGTTATCCGAACCTGTAGACATTGCTCAATTGTTGGATGAAGATAGCGAATCATGAATTATCTTCACGCTTCCCCAAGCTCAAAGTGGTGTTGAGCAAGCCCGTAACACACACCGGGACTTTATTCTAAACGTAAGTACCTCCGTGGTTACTTCTCTTGACAATATACTAAAGATTAACGTTAAAGTAGGCTAAATATACATTGAGCCTTTTAGTGAATTCAAACTGAGTTTGCCATATTTGTAACGTGAGTAGATAATAAAACTACAAGAACTGTTTAAAGGCTAAGTAAAATAAAGGTAGTAAGAAATGAAGTATGCAGAGACAGGGATTAATCTAGAAGTTAATCTATCCCGAGGAAGTATAAAGAAGGAAGAAAGTGCCCCAAAACTGACTGAGCTTCATTTGGGTGGACTTGGTATTCAATCCAAAATATTATGGGATAGGGTTCCTCCTGATGTTGAGCCCTTTTCTCCCGATAATATACTGATATTTGGTACTGGTATTCTGGTTGGCACGCCTGTTCCTACTGCTAATCGTACTTGTGTTACTACCATTTCTCCTCCGACATACCTCGCGGCAAATCCAGTAATGGGAGGGTATTGGGGACCGGAACTGAAACGTGCCGGTTATGACCGGGTAATAATTAATGGTAAGTCCCCAAGCCTGGTTTATTTGTGGATAAACGATGACAAAGTGGAAATACGTGATGCCACTCATCTCCAGGGGAAAGGCACCGGGGAAACGCAAGAACTGATTAAACAAGAGTTGGAAGATGAGAGAGTTCAAGTGGCAGCTATCGGTCTGGCCGGTGAAAACAGGTGCTATATGGCATCCATTGAGCATGATTGTTCAAGTGCCAGTAAAGGCGCTGGCGTGATTATGGGAGATAAAAGGTTAAAGGCGATAGCCGTCCGTGGAACGAAGGACATCTATGTTGCCAAACCGGCTGAGCTTCTTGAGTTCTGCAACGACATATGGAAGAGAGCTCGTGGGGAAGAAAGGATATCACTCGGTCACGAGAGACATCTTCTACTAGAAGAGAGGCTCGGGAGAGAGGATAGGGATGAATCTTGGCACCTTGAAAATTTTAGCTGGGGCAATGCGCGTGAGTTGAGAAGAAATACCTGGAACAAAGAGAGGCAAAAATTGCACGCTGCCATGGAGAAAGAGTACGGGTTTGCATATCGGGGTTGCCATAACTGTCCGAACCAATGCACGTTAGAGGTTGCTTACCCGGGGATTCACAAATATTTCCTGAAATGCTTCACGAGACACAGTTATATGATGGCAGCTTACAAGGAGCTGGACTTTAGCTTTAAGTTGGCCGGTATTGGCGCAGCGTACGGATTTGACGGAATTGCAACACCGCAAGTTATAGCCATGGCTATTGAACTGTATGAAGCAGGCATTTTGACCGATGAGGATATGCCTGGATTTCCTTCCGAAACCGGCGAAAGATTCGAATGGCTAATTCACAAAATTGCCAATCGAGATGGAATTGGAGACATCCTGGCCGATGGCACATATTGGGCAGCCCGCCGGATTGGTAATGGTGCAGAAGCATATGAACACTGTACCATTAAAAAATACGAGCAGCAGCCCACCAAGCGAGGAAAACTTAATCCCGTTTTTTATCTTATGCATTGCACCGGCGAGAAGTTGAGCGTCCCACAGGTTGAAGGGTCGTTCCCCCAGAGTCCGATACCGGACAGAGAGATGAGAGAAGAGTGGGTGAAGAACTGGGTTCAACCTCCTGATGACAAGTTTAAACAATATTATTTGAATTGGGAGCAACGTACTGATATGGGTGTTAAGGAAAGCTGCAATATCGTCGAGTGGAATGAGAATATGCGTTATATTGATGACGCCATCGGGACCTGCGCCTTTTGGGGAGGTCATTCGGGTATGTTTTTTGTAAATGTTCCGTACCACATACATTCCATACCAATAGCAGTTTCGGCTGCGACCGGGATGGATATTGATGAAGATAGAATATGGGAAATAGGTAAGCGGAACCGGACTCTGCTTAGAGGCATTAATATAAGATTAGGATTAAAGAGAGAAGACGAAGAGGCGCCTGGAGACCACTGGAAGTACAGAGACGCTAAGCTGGAAAATGACCTGAAGGAAGCGTATTACAAACATAGGGGATGGAATAATGAGGGTATTCCTACCAGAGAGACTTTGGTTCGAATGGGTTTGGATTACATTGCCGAAGACCTGGAACAAAGGGGAATTTTAACCAGTTAACAGGATATTTCGCAATCTAAAACATGGAGTGCCACGAATGATAACAACAAAGATAATAAAAACAATAAAAATTAATGCTGACAGATGCAGTGGTTGCCAAGCATGTGAGATAATCTGTTCTGCATTTCACTCTGAGCCTAAATACAGTGTTGTTAACCCTGAGAGGTCTCGAATTCGGGTTTTTTACGATGCAATGAATAACGCGTATTTCCCGATACTTGCCGGCGAATATACTGAGACCGAATGTAATGCCAGAAATATAACGACAATCAACGGAAAAGAATACGGTGAGTGCTCTTTCTGCCGGTCCTCTTGCCCCTCGCGCAACCTTTTTAAGGAGCCTGACTCAGGTGTTGCTCTAAAATGCGATGCCTGTGGTGAACCGATGCCGGAAGGAGGGCCTTTATGCGTTCAGTGGTGTGTGAGAGAGGCTTTGACATATGCACCTGAAAGGATAGAGGAGGTTGAAGTAGCAGAGGAAGAGGAAGAAGAGGTAGAAGAACTCTAGTGAAAAGTGGTGCAAATTCGCCTATCGGGGCGGTTTTGGTCATAGGAGGAGGTATAAGCGGCGTTCAAGCAGCCTTAGATTTGGCTTCCAGCGGGTTCAGGGTGTACCTGGTAGAGAAAGCCCCTATGATTGGGGGTAAGATGGCACAGCTGGACAAGACCTTTCCCACAATGGATTGTTCTCTCTGAATACTGGGCCCCAAAATGGCGGATGTCGGTCGGCATCCTAATATAAGAATTCTGGCCAATACCGATATAGAAGCAGTGGAGGGGGAAGCGGGAAACTTCACTGTAACAGTGACCCGAAGACCCCGCTATGTGGATGAAGACCTTTGCGTAGGCTGCAGAACCTGCTCCACTTACTGCCCGTATACGCTTCCCAATCCCTTTGATGAGAATCTGTCGCCGGCAAAAGCGATAGATATCTGGTGTCCCCAGGCTATTCCTGCTGTTGCTGTTGTTAACAGGGAGGCCTGTTTATACTTTCAAAATAAGTGCACCATCTGCATACCGGTTTGCCAGGCGAAAGCGATTGACTTCTCACAGAAAAGAAAAAAAGGCGTAATGCACGTTGGAGCAATAATCGTTAGCCCGGGGTATGAGATTTTTAATGCCAAAGCTAGCGGAGCGTATGGTTATGGAAGGTTGAAAAACGTTGTAACTAGCCTGGAGTTTGAGAGAATCCTCAATGCATCCGGGCCTTACAAGGGGGAAGTTCTTCGACTATCTGATGGAAAGACCCCTGAAAAGATTGCTTGGCTTCAGTGTATTGGGTCACGGGACACAAGATTAGGTCACACTTATTGCTCGGGAATATGCTGTACCTACGCCATCAAACAGATGATTCTGGTAAAGAACCATTACCCGGAGACCGAGGTCGCTGTCTTTCACAATGATATCAGGAGCTTTGGCAAAGGATTCGAAGATTTCTATAACCGGGCCCAGAGAATGGAGGGCGCTCGCTTTATCAGGAAGAGAATTTCTTCAATAAAAGAGAACAAGAAAAACAATAACCTCATTGTTACCTACGTCTCTGATAACCATACCATCCAGGAAGAAGAATTTGATATGGCTGTTCTCTCTGTAGGAATGAGTCCTTCAGAAGGTAACAGAGCATTATCTGAGATAATTGGCTTGGAGCTTAATGAACATGGATTTTGTCAGACAAACTCATTTTCACCTGGTGAAATAGCCAAGCAGCCAGGGATTTTCCCGGCGGCAACGTTTACCGGCCCGATGGATATTCCTGATTCCATCAGTTCAGCCAGTGGAGCGGGAGCACTGGCTGCTCAACTACTCTCCAGCCAGAGAGGGACCTTAACTCAGATAAAAACATATCCGGAGGAAAGGCCGGTTGAAGGCGAGGAATTGAAGATTGGAGTCTTCATTTGTCACTGCGGGACTAATATTGCCGGGGTGGCTGATACCTCCGCACTGGTGGCATACGCCTCAACGTTAAAGGATGTTGTCCATTGTGAAGACCAGGTTATTTCCTGCGCTTCCGATGCCCTCCGGAAAATCACCGAGGCAATTAAAGAAAAGGGACTGAATCGGGTGGTGGTCGCTGCCTGCACTCCCAGGGACCACGAACTGGTATTTCGCGAATCGCTTCGTGAAGCGGGGCTCAATCCATATCTTCTGGACATGGCTAATATAAGAGAGCATTGTACCTGGGTACATTCTCAGGATAAGAATGGAGCCACCCAGAAAGCAAAAGATATCATAGCAATGTCTGTAGCCAGAACTCGTAATCTCACTCCATTGAAAGAACTTGAACTACCGGTCAATAAGAAAGGGCTTGTTCTCGGAGGCGGTTTGGCCGGGATACAGACAGCCTTGTCTCTGGCCCGGCAGGGATTCGAGGTTTATCTGGTGGAGAAAAATGCTGAGCTGGGAGGAAACCTGAGAAACCTTCATTATACCCTGGAAGGAATGGAGGTCCAGCCCTTCCTCAAACAGTTGAGAGAGGAAGTAGAAAGCGAAGAAAACATTAAAGTCTTCAGGGGCTATGAGTTGAAATCCTTTGCCGGACACGTAGGGAATTTCAGAAGCACGCTTGTAAAGGTTGACTCTCAGGATGCTACGCCGATAGAGCTGGAGCATGGCATTATCATAGTTGCTACCGGAGGTAAATTACTTAAGCCTGCCGAATACAGATATGGAGAAAGTAAAAAAATTGTCACTCAGCAAGAGCTTGAAGATATGATTGCTTCCAACACTTTGCCCAAAGACTTAAAGCAGGTGGCCATGATTCAGTGTGTGGGAGCAAGGAATGAGGAGCGACCTTACTGTAGTCGAATCTGCTGTGGGGAAGCTCTTAAAAATGCGCTGAAACTTAAAGAACTAAATGAGAATACGGATGTCACCATTTTCTATCGAGATATGCGGGCTTACGGATTCAAAGAAGACTACTACCTCCAGGCACGGGAGAAAGGGATACTATTTATCCAGTATGAACCGGAGAGAAAACCAGAAGTTGCCCTTAAGGGAGAAGTCCTTTCGTTAACTTTTTATGATTCGACTTTAGCCATGGAGGGAGAGATTAACCCGGATTTACTGGTGTTAAGCACGCCCATCATTACAGAAGGAAACCAGGAATTATCTCAATTGTTGAGAGTTCCTCTTACCGGGGATGGTTTTTTCATGGAAGCACATATGAAATTAAGACCCCTCGATTTCGCCACCGACGGCATTTTCCTTTGTGGTGTGGCTCATTATCCGAAGTACATTCCAGAGACAATTAATCAGGCAAATGGGGCAGCTCTACGCGCCGCTACCATACTCTCACAGGATTCAATCGTAGCCAGTGGCGCTATTTGTGAGGTCAATGAGGATGAGTGTATAGGATGTGGTCTGTGTGAGAGGGTTTGTCCCTACAGTGCAATAGAGCTTGAGGATACAGAAGAAGGGAAGGTAGCGAAGGTTATCCCTGCTGCCTGTAAAGGATGTGGTGTCTGCAATGCCGTATGTCCCACCGGGTGCTTATCACTCAACCATTTTACCGACCAGCAAATCTTCTCCCAGATTGAAGCAGCGTATTCGGTACCGATAGAAGAATCCAAACCCAGGATTCTCGCCATCCTCTGTAACTGGTGTGGATATGCTGCTGCCGATTTGGCTGGAGTTTCTCGAATCCAGTACGCTTCCAATACCAGAGCTATAAGAGTCCTGTGCTCTGGCCGGATACATCATAAATTCATCTACGATGCCTTCTTGAAAGGAATGGATGCTGTCTTATTGGTCGGGTGTCATCCGGCGGATTGTCATTATATTTCAGGAGTCCAGCAGACGATGAAGACGGTCCCGGTGACCCAGAAAAACCTGAAAAATATGGGGATTGATCCATCAAGGTTACGACTGGAATTTGCGTCCGCTGCCGAAGGGGCCGCATTCGCTAAAATCATTAATGATTATACTACTGCCATAGCTGAATTGGGACATGTTGAGTTAACCGACGAGCAGAAAGAAAAGCTGCTGGAACTGAGAGAAAAGAAGACGCAACCAAAGAAAAAGAAAGGAAAAACGGAAAGTGTCACAGTCTCCGACGATAGAGAAGATGCCTCTGCGTGACAACGCATTCTCACGGAAGATTGCAGAGGAAGTTAAAAACCTGAATCGCTGTTACCAGTGTTCTATGTGCAGTGATGGTTGTCCGGTGGCTTATGCAATGGACTATTACCCTAATCAAATCATTCATCTGGTTCGGCTGGGACTGAAGGAGAAGGCACTGCAAAGCACAACCATCTGGCTCTGCGCTTCCTGTGAGACCTGTGCCACTCGCTGTCCCAATGAAATCGAAATTGTTCGCCTGATGGATGTGCTGCGGAGAGAATCTCTTGAGGAGGGCATTAAAAGCCCGGTTAGCAATATATCCAAATTCCATGAGGTATTCGTGGAGCAAATCAGAAAAAGGGGGCGGGTGGATGAAGCGAGCCTCTTGCTTAACTACGGACTGAAAACAGGCGACTTCCTTTCGTTAGAAAAAATGCGCGAAGAAGCCGGCCTAGGTCTACAAATGTTTCGCAAAGGTAAGCTAAAGCTTCCCTCAAGAAAAAGGTATGCCCCCAAAGCTGTCGGGGAAATCTTTAAAAAAGTTTTTTCCCATGTCTAACGCTTGAACAGAAGCTGATAGAATGAAATTCGCATATTATCCCGGGTGTACCGCAACGTCAACATCCATTGAATACGATGAGTCGGTCAGGGAAACCGCAAAATACCTGGGGATTGAACTGGGAGAGATTCCCGACTGGACTTGCTGCGGAGCCAGCTCCGGACATGTTATCAACCATGAACTGGCATTAGCTCTGCCCAGCCGGAATCTGGCGCTGGCTAGCAGGATGTCCCTGGGTATTATTGCTCCTTGCCCCGCCTGCTCTCTTCGCCTTAAGAATGCCGAATTTGAACTTAAAAAAGACCCCGCACTCAAGACCATAATAGAAGAAGATATCGGCATGAACCTGGAACTATCACATAAGACAAAGCATATCCTCGAGGTTTTATACCAGGATATCGGGACTGATGCTATTAAAGAAAAGGTTCAGAAACCTCTGGGAGGCCTTAAAGTTGTTACGTACTACGGATGTTATCTAGTTCGCCCACCTGAGGTTACACGTTTTGATGATCCGGAGAATCCAACGATAATGGATAAAATAATGGAAGCCTTGGGTGCGGAAGTAATCAACTGGTCTTATAAAGTAGACTGCTGCGGAGGCTCGTTATCAATAGCCGCTCCTGAGATTGTTGAGAAATTGTCCGGTAAGATTGTGAATGCCGCCTCCGAAGCAGGGGCTGATGCTATCGTTACCGCCTGCGGCATTTGTCAGGCAAATTTGGATATACGCCAGCCAAAAGACAGCGGTTCCCAACCGATGCCCATCTTCTATTTCAGCGAGTTAACTGCCCTGGCATTTGGAAGTTCAAATATAAAAGAATGGTTGGCAAAGCATTTTGTAGACCCGTCAGATTTACTGGAAAGACTGAGGTTGCTGTAGAGTTCAGGCCTATAGTGAATTGAGCAATAGGACGGTCAAACTGTGGTGCTATACGAATATACGCACCGGTTGAAATATTGTCGAGAATGCGGCCAACGTTATAAAACAAGCTCTGGAAGGCGTTGGCAATATAATCAGGTGTGTCCCGATAGTGCAAGGAATAATCTACCACCAGTTCCTGAGACTATCTTTACCGTGGCAACCATTTCCTGAGAATGCCGAATGAACTTATAAAATCGCCCCTTGCCGTTTTAACCGGACAATGTCTTCCTCGCTATAGCCCATGTCATTAAGGATAAATTCATTGTCCTGCCCTATCTTGGGAGCAGGAGTTCTTACTGAAGCCGGATTCTGGTGGAACTTAACCGGGGTGGCTACTACCTTTACCTGTCCAGCAGGATGAGGTAAATCAACAAAGAAGTTATTGGCCAGGGCTTGCGGGTCGTTGATGACTTCAGAAGTGCTTTGAACCCGCGAGTAGATTAGGTCGTATTCTCTACAACGTTCATCCCACTCTTTTTGTGTCCTGGTGGCAAGGACCTCATCTATGATGCGAATCAACTCTTCACAATTTTGTCCCCGTGCCTCCGCAGTGTTGAACCGGGGGTCGTTCTCTAGTTCCGGTCTCTCTATAGCCCTGCAAAAAGCAGGCCATGAAGGATCGGGCTGAATCATCGATAGCTGTAACCATCGGTCATCGCTGGTGCGGTAGACATTATATAGCGGATTCTGTGCCCTTGTACGGTTGCCTTTAGGCATTGGTGTACCCACTAAATCATTCTGAATAATTAAAGCCATGCTCCATACACCAGAATGAAATAGAGAAACCTCCAGCTTTTGCCCCTCGCCCGTCTTTTCTCTGTGAAACAGGGCAGCCATTATGCCGGAAAGAAGTTGAGGGGCGGCCATCCCCCTGTCTATCATACCTGCCGGTAGTCTGGATGGAATACTTCCTGGTTCACCTATCGAATACTGCATTCCTGAACGAGCCCACCCCGCCGCATGGTCAAAGCCCCGCTGGTCGCAATCCGGTCCTGCCGTCCCATAACCGCTAATGGTTGCATAGATAAGGCCTGGATTAATTTTACTGAGGGTGTCATAATCCGCTTTAAGATTCTTGAGGGCACCTGATTCATAGTTAGACGTAAAAATATCAGCCTTCTCGATAAGCTTGTAGAGGATTTCTCTACCCGGCACTGTTTTTAAGTTTATCGCCATACTCTTCTTATTCCGGTTAAGTAGTTGGAATGACCATGTAATATCGCTACTACCGGGTTCTATTGACGGACTCGTACCGTGAGTTCTCGTTGTCCACCGGAACATGTCTCCTGTTGGGGGTTCTATCTTGATTACCTCAGCTCCCCAATCGGCCATCCAGAGAGTAGCCACTGGAATGGCTTCCATGTGTTCCATTGAAACTACCCTTAGACCTTCGAGCACGCCCGACATTTTGTCTCCTCCTTAGTTAGCGATTATTTGCCGCTGGCAAGTATAAACCGTCATTTTTATTGTTGCGACTCCCTGAACACATGGTGCTACTTGCATTTGTTTGTTTTTCCTTACGATACTGGCACATATACCCAGAATTACCAAAAACCAAGCCGTATCCAAAGAAAGGCATCTTCCCTGTTATTATTCATTTTAAAGATATTACAAGGAAGTTATTCAAAAATGCAAATAGAACCTGTACCAGAGGGTACTGTTCAAAAGTTGTTTGTTTTCGGCTCATCTGGAGAAAGTCTGCAACCCTACCCCCCTTGTCAAGCGAGGACATAGAGGTCGTTAAATAGCTCAGTTATAAGAGCTAGGAAACCTTTAAGATAGACCGCGAGGGCATTACTCTCAGGCTAAACCGAATGAGGGTGATTAGTCGTGGGCAATGAAAGGTGCAAAGAAGAAGGTTTAGTTTCCTTCCATGCAGTTTCCTAACTCTCTTGATTACAGCCTTTTTGCCCGCTTTTTAATTGATTCACGGATTAAGTCTTGGGTAAGACCTCATACGTGTTGACAACTCAATGGGCTAAGAGTATACTACAGTGTTTCACGTGATTTTTAATGGCTGATAAGCCTTCCGGTACTAGTCTGGAGTTATAGGGATGAAATGAAGGGCGTAAGCAACCTTAAAAATATTGGGCTGACTGTTGCCCTTTTTTGTTTTAATAGTGACATGTCACCGCGTAGTTTCAGAAGTAGTATAAAACAATATATGAGAGTATGTAGGGAGAAAGGAGAGTAACCTGAAGAGAAACGGCCTTGCTAGAGGGAATCAGGCAGCCTTGTCAATATAAATTGTCACAAACCTCCTGTGACCTGAGCCTTGGAGTAAGCTGGCTTAGTGGCAAGTCCAGCAAGAGAGGTGGATCCTGATATCAGGTGACTTAGATGCCGAAAAATATTAATTTGAATGTCCGAGGACTTTTGCGAGGATTAATTTAGTTAGAACAGGTTTGTCAAATCGAGGAAGGAGGTTAAATAAAAATGTTAAAAAAGACTCTTTGGTTAGTGGTGAGCTGCCTGATGGTGCTGTCCTTGGTGATGGCATCCTGCACACCGGCAGCTGAAGAGGAGGAGGAAGAAGAGGTAATAATAGGAGAGGAGGAGGAAGAGGAAGAGGAGGAAGAGGAGGAAGAGGGGCTATTGCCTCCGGAAGTACCAAAATATGGCGGCACCCTAACGAGGGTAGAAGCTCGCGACCTTACAAACTGGGATGTGACTGTCCAGCTGCGCGTATTGGGCGGGGCCTACGCCCCAATTTATGGAACATTACTAGCTGAAGACTGGACGAAGGGAGAGGCAGGCACCGGTGATGTCACTTGGACTCAGTGGGGGCATTTTGGCCTTATTAATTTGTTAACGGGTGAGCTGGCTGAAAGCTGGGAGACGCCCGATGACGAAACCATCATCTTTCATATCCGTCCCGGGTGTTACTGGCAGAATATTCCGCCGGTAAATGGCAGGGAGTTTACCGCCGAGGATGCTGTGTTTAACGAAGAGCGGACCTGGAATGCTCCTAAGAGTTATCACAAAATCAGTTATAGGGGAGAAGAAAGACCTACATCTTTTAAGGCTCTTGACAAATATACGCTTGAAATCAAGTGTCCGGCATCCAGGCAAGGGCAAATTCTATTGGAATCTAGTCTTGCTATGGAAATGTATCCGCCGGAAGCGGTAGAGCAATATGGAGACATGCAGGACTGGAGGCATTCTTGCGGGACAGGTCCATTTATGATAAAAGATGTAGTTCCCGGCAGTAGCATAACCTATGTAAGGAACCCAAACTTCTGGCTGCATGACCCGCTTCACCCGGAGAACCAGTTACCCTATATAGACACCTACAAGGTGCTTACTATAACTGACGCATCTACCCGACTAGCGGCGTTTCGGGCAGGCAAGATTGATGTGCTTGACCGGAATCGTGTTAGCCTGGATGACTTTGAATTATTGCTAGAAGCTTATCCTAACACAAAATATATAAAGTGTCTGAGTATGTCCAGTATGCCTCAAGCGAGGCTAGACAAGCCAGAGCTACCTTTCAATGACGTGAGGGTTCGGCGGGCAATGAACATGGCTATAGACAGGCAATCGCTAGTAGACGACTATTACAAGGGCGAGACCACAGTATTCAGTAGCTTCTGGCCGCCTGCCGTAGAATATGAGCCGTTTAACACCCCTTGGGAGGAACAGAGCGAGACCGTCAAGGAGCAATTTACCCTTAACCCGCAGAAGGCGAAGCAGCTCCTGGCTGAGGCAGGTTATCCCGATGGCTTTAAGACAAAGATTGATTGCGACATATCACAGGTGGACTTCGTATCAATAATCAGAGAGAACCTCCTTGCTATTGGTGTTGATATGGAGATAAACCCGCTGGAAGCGGGTGTGTTTCAGAGTATTCGGAGGGGCAGGAACCACGAAGAGATGATAATGAGCAGCTGCGGTGCCCCTGTGCCTCACAAATTACCTTTTGCCCGCAAGGAGCATCTGGACAATGCTGCATTCTACGAAACCGCGGCTACCAGGGAAGCCTGGAACACGATGATGAAGTACTACGGAAAGAACGATGAAATGTTTTCCAAAACGCTCAAGGACGTCACCCTGATTGCTCTTGAGGACGCCATCGCGATATACCTTCCGGCAGTACCTGAATACACCGTGTGGCAGCCGTGGTTACAGAATTACCATGGTGAGAGGACTGACGGCGATGGTTCAGTACCTTTCTTCTGTCAGTACCATTGGGTAGACCAGGCACTGAAGAGATCCATGGGATACTAAGCCTGAGATAGAGTTAAATATCAGGTTCTAGGCTATATTGAAGGTAGCACCTTCCCTGCTTCCCTCTGGGAAGGTGCTACCTGGTATGGATTCTGAGCCAGGAATAGAGACCCGCAGAATTAAACGGCCTCATTAAAAAAAGAAGCGAAGCTGAGGTGGGCAGTTATCAAAGCAGTTCCCCACGCTATCAAGAGCGTCCCGACGATTTATACCTGCTATGAAAGACTGAGGATGGAGAGAGGGCAATAATGCCGCCTAAGTTGCTACTGCCCGAAAGTTGTTGACGATTATCTATCGTTGTTTTAAGTCAAGGGAGGTTCTTTGAGAAAGGGAATGCCGGTCTGAATAAGAATCCAATCCCGACTTCCTTATTTTCTCCTGGCTGATGCTCAGGCATCAAGCTCTTGAGAAAGGTTAGGGAGCTGGGAGTGGAGGTTACTGTGTGAAGGTTTTATCTGGATGGATAGGAGGATGGTCTTAAAAGGAAATTACACCTTGAGGGAACTGAAAAAGGTCGAAAAAAATTGCACTACGCTTTCATAGGAAGGAGAAAAACATGGAGGATGCCTTAGAGTTTCTCTACAGCAGGAGGAGTATCAGGAGATATACCGATGAACCGGTGCCGGATGAGTTGATTCTCAGGATACTGGAAGCGGGACGATGGTCACCCACTGCCGGTGATAAAAATCCGTGGAGAATGATTGTCATCAGAGGCGAAAATAAGGAAAAGCTTGAAAAAATGATGACGAGGCGCATGATACCCGGTATGGTAGGCAGGGATGACAGAGCAGACGACATGCAAGCCGCCGTTGGCCATATCGAAGACCCTGGGAAGAGGGAAAGGTTTCTTGCAGCTCTAAAACGATTATATAGGTCGGGAGGGGCTGCAACCATGGGGTTCAAAGCACCTGTTATGATGGTGATGCTGGGTCATCTGGGGGGAGCCGCCTGGGAGGACGTGCCGGCCTGCATAGAAAATATGTTGCTGGAGGCGCATTCCCTGGGTCTGGGTTGCTGCTGGTATCCCATAGAGTTAAATGAAAGGAATGGCTACGAGTGGAAAAAGATACTGAAAGTACCGGGAATAGCAGAGTATGCTGCAGTAGCCTGGTTCTCGATTGGTTGGCCTGCTGAGAGTCCAAAACCAAGGCCGAGGAAACCTCTTGAGGAAGTGGTTTACTGGGAAGAGTTCGGTAATACCAGGAAGCTGCCAGAGATACCGTTAACCGGAAAATATGAAATACAATTACCAAAAAAGTAGCGGAGGTGCCAGTTGGAAAACAGTAAGACAGATACTCTTGTGTCATATTTCAATGACTTGATGGCCAGGCATGACGAACGTCTCGTGGTGCTGACCGGCCGAACCGAATACTGGAGATTTTCGTTCGATTTTCCAGGTGTAGACTTCATACGCTCCCGGAAGATTGAAGGAGAGACCCTGGAAGAGATGCTGGATAGCAGCATCAAAGAAATGACCGATGCTGGCATTGTTAAGAATATTACGTATTCCATAGACACATTAGGCAAAGGCGTTCAGTCATTTGCAGTCAGCGTCAGCGGTTGTGTTCATCTTCCCAAAGAAGCCAAGCTAATGGAGGATGGCGTGACCCCGTTTATATGTCCCATAGGGAATATGCTCACGGCCGTAATACTGGAAAACGCGAACTACGAAGTAGGTTCGGCTGGATTAGGCGGTGGAATGGGAGGAACAAAAACAGATGCCATTAATGTGGAGAAAAAGGAATGTACTCTGAGAGGCAGGCTGTGTAAGAACATAGATGAAGTAGAACTGCCAGAGTAGAATAAATTACACTATTTATAGAAGGAGGCTGTCATGATAATAGATCCCCAGGTTCGCCTTTGTGGCCATGGCTGGGTTGCGCGTAGCTACCTTCAACAAAAAGGAGGAGCAGGAGCACCGGACACAGGACTACAGGCAACATATAACAAAAGGATGGGCACAAATTATAACTCAAAAGAATTTCACCAGAATGTAATGCGGAAATACGTAGATATCCTGGATGAAAAAGGCGATAATCTGGTGAAGTGGCTGGACGACGCTGGTGTGGATAAATGTATTGTCTACGGCGTAGACTGGGCCTATGCTATGACAGGAGAGCCACCGGTTACCAATAGAGAACAGAACAAAATCCATTGTGATGCAGCAAAAAGGCACTCGGACCGTATTATAGCGTTTGCCGCCCTCGACCCCAGACGCCCGGATGCCGTTCCCCAATTCATTGAGGCCGTCGAGGAATGGGGGGCGAAGGGACTCAAGCTTCACCAGGGCGCCGGTTTTCACGCTGACGACCCGGTATGTTTCCTCCTCATCGACAAATGCGCGGAATACGGACTGCCAGTCTATATCCATACCGGGATGCAGCCTACCTCTTGCCCGACCAATGTGGCGAAACTGGCATCGCTCTATCCACAAGTCAAAATGATTATGTCTCATGCCGGAATGCCCTGGACGGAAAGGGCAATAGGGGCTGTTGTAGGTAATGACAACGTCTATACGGGTGTCGAGCTTCACCAGAGAGACTATGTGTGGGACCCTCAGGGATTCTATAAATGGTTGCGGCATCTGATAGATGCCTGCACACCCTGGAAAGTGCTATTCTCCAGTGATGCGCCTGACGGGGATACGATGTTGCCGGAAAAAGAATGGGTACAAGTATTTAGAAACCCACAGACAGATATTAAATTCACTAAAGAAGAAATGGATATCGTACTTGGTAAGGCTGCCCAGGCCGTCTTTGACATCAAAGATTGAAAATAAAAGTTATTAACTATTTGCTAAAAGGTATTTCAGCAATCTTGTCTTGTTCGTGAGCAGTCAATATATTGAGTTCTCAGGAGGAAGGTTTCAGCTGGAAAGAGGGAGTGCTTAAAGAATTGACGGTTTATATCGATTATGAAAAGTGTATTGTTTGTGGTAGCTGTATAGATAACTGCCCGTTTGGTGCCATGGAACTGGTAGAGGGGGTTACCACTTGGGCCCATCCCGAGTTATGTGAACACTGCGGAATTTGCAGCATGATTTGCGAAGATGATGCCATAACTATGACAGAACCAGAGGGAACGGAAGTATAATATTTTCGTGAAACTATATTTTGTATTACCGGCAATCTAGCCTCAGGAGCAGGTGGCCAATAACCGAACGAGCTATGACGTCGTACCTGATTGTACTTCTTCTTCCATGGCCCTGTATCTATCGTTTATCGTTAAATTAACCTGCCTGAAAGCTGAAAGAATATAGTTTCCTACTTAGTGATACTACTCCAGTCTCGGTGAAACAAAGAGCTATAATTCAAGGGGCTAAAACTTTCTTAGCTTACTACGCTAATAAAATCAATTACATAATGTGTGGTCCACCGCAAACATTCATACATACGCCGGTAATATATGAAGCGGCCTCCGAAGCCAGGAAAACACATGCCCATCCGATATCTTCCGGTGTCCCCAGTCTGCCCAACGGCACTCTTTTTTCCGCTTCCGCTCTAACCTTAGGGTCAGCAAAATTCGAATACACCATGCTGACAGGATGCAGGGTATTCCCCGGTATTACGCAGTTGACGCGAATTCCATTAGGAGCCAATGCAAAAGCCCAGGACATCGTGATACTATTCACCCCTGCTTTCGATGCTCCGTAACCTGGACTTCTTCCACTGGACATGATAACAGGGCCCATTGAAGCGCTTGAGATATTGATGATACTTCCCTTAGTTTTCTTCTCTCTCATTATCTTGGATGCTACCTGAGTACCTAAGAAGGTAGTTTTCAGGTTTTCCCTGATCAGGGCATCCCACCCCTTTTCTTCCATGTCTATATTGTCCCAGTGAGTAGGAGTGCCAACATTATTAACCCAGATGTCTATTCTGCCGAATTCCTTGACGGCTTTCTCGGCTGTAGCATTTACCTGCTCGGACTCTCTGGCATCGAACTGGATACCTATGGCCTTCCTCCCCTTGGCTTTAACCTCGGCTACGGTCTGGTCTATTTGTTCCTGGGTACGAGCAGTCACTACGATATCGGCTCCGGCATCAGCCATGCATAAAGCAATACCTTTGCCGATGCTTCTGCCGCTACCCGTAATAAGAGCCACCTTACCCTTCAAAGAAAAAATGTCCAATCCCAATATTCTCTCCTTTCTTTTTTTAAGTGTTCTCAGATTAGACTCTTCCTATTCTAAACATCTTGGCGCCGCATGAACCAGGGTCAGGCTGCAAAAACATCACAGCACCGTCTTCTGGTAACCTGGTAAAGTCGAGTACAGTGGTCAGACTTTCACCGGTAGCAATGGGGATAGTAGTACTCCCAGCCATTTCAGTTCTTCCTTACCGCACCGCTGGCGGACAAAGATTGTCCTGGAATTATCTGATTTGCTCACGGCTTGACTTTACTTGATTTCGGGCGGTTATGCAAGGTTATTTTCATCCGGTTTCAGGAATAATTCCTTTCTTTTTTTAATCCTCCCCCCCCCGGTTACGAAGCCCCCCTTCAGGGTGAACCCCTCTCTTTAACTAACAAGGAAAGGGGGACTTCAAAAAGGGCTTGTTGTGCTGTTAAAGCCTTTCTTCAGTGAAGATATGGAACTGACTCTAAAGCACCTCAACGGCAAGCGGTCAGGATATCGCAATATTAAATACAGGTAAGTTCAAATGCAAACTTATCCTGTCGAAAAATCAAAAGAAGGGGTGTTTAAGAGGGGGCGTCAGCCCCCTCTTTATCTTCCCTAAGGGCGGTGGGCAGGAATAGATGTAACAAAAGGAGATGGAATTCCCTGTAAGTACAAGTATTAGGAGTTTAAGATGTAGTGTGACGCTTTTTAGCGTCACACTACATCTTTCTAACACTTCCCTCTCTCCTTAGAAAGGAGAGAGGGATACAGGGGGTGAGGTTCAATAAGTAGAAGAAAAATTCCTAGTCAGAATTAAAATAATTCAAGATGGAGCGGAGCAGCCGGTTAGCCTATCAGACTGAGGAATACCCCGGCAACAACAGCAGAACCCACAACGCCGGCGACATTCGGTGCCATGGCGTGCATGAGCAGGAAATTACGCGGGTTTTCTCTCTGCCCCAGGTGTTGTACCACGCGTGAAGCCATCGGCACAGCCGATACTCCTGCCGCACCAATCATTGGATTAAGAGGTTCCTTGGTAACCAGTCTCATTATTTTGCCCATAATCACGCCGCCCGCCGTTCCGGCAGCGAAGGCAAACAGACCCAGACCAAGCACCAGAAGAGTATCAGTACGCGCTACCAGTTCCCCCGGCATGCTCGCCCCAATACAGAGCATAAGGACAATCGTTACGGCGTTGATAAGGGTATTCGCCGCCGTATCGGAAAGCCTCTCCACCACGCCACATTCTTTGAGAAGGTTCCCGAACATGAACATCCCCACCAGGGGCGCGCTGTAAGGAACCATCAGAATAACGAGTATCGTGGATATAATCGGGAATAGAATCCTTTCCCGCTGTGAAACCTGACGTATCTGCGGTTTCATGTAGATTTTCCGCTCTTTACTTGTTGTCAGCAGCCTTATTATGGGAGGCTGAATCAGAGCCACCATCGCCATATATGAATAAGCGGCAACGGCTGTTACACCTATGAAATCAGGAGCCAGCTTGGAGGTCAGGAAAATCGTAGTCGGACCGTCGGCACCACCGATGATGCCGATGCAGGCTGCCTCTTCTATCCCGAATTTAGCAATACCGAAATGACCAAATGCCAGAGCTCCAAAGAAAGCAACAACGATTCCTATTTGTGCTGCAGCTCCAAGCAAAAACAGTTTGGGATTAGCCAGAAGTGGGCCGAAATCGGTCATAGCACCGAGGCCGAGAAAGATAAACTGAGGCAGGATGGTATACCTGAGAAGGGTATACTCGATGAGTATTCCTAATAATCCGGCTCGCCCGAATTCTCCTCCCACCTCATAAGGCCTGATTAAAATTCCGCTATTGGGCAGGTTGGCCAGAAGCAGTCCCACTCCGATGGGGATAAGTTCATAGGGCTCCCACTTCTTGGCAATGCCAAGATAGATGAAAATGAGGGCAATAACAATCAGAATAATATTCGCCCAGGTAAGGCCGGTAAACCCCATCAGGAGAGAGCCCATTGATTAACTCCTTTTAATACTCAATAACTGCTATTGTATTACCTACCTCAACTGCCTGCCCTGTAGCAACCTGTATCTCCGTTATTTTGCCGGCCACCGGAGCGACTATTGGATTCTCCATCTTCATCGATTCGACGTAACAAATCACGTCTCCTTCCTCAACCGTGTCCCCTTCTTTAACTTCTACACTTAGAACTTTGCCTGTTATCGGGACTTCTACTACTTCCTGTGCCAATTTACACTCCTTCTCCACTGTTAGTTTTTGCTGCGCTGTCAGCTTCCTTTGCAGCGTTTTTATCTTTACTGCTCTCGATTTTGCGGAGAACAAGCCCGGATAGCCAGATTGCTACCGCCAGAATTACAAGAACCAGAAAGACCACGCCAAAGCCTACCAGACCGATTCGTACAGCTTCACCCCAGTCTATTACCATTTCGCTCGAATTCCCCCCCGTGTATTCAGCTACCAGGTATTTTTATAAAATAAACAGGACGGGTTTTTCAAGTATTAGATGCTCCCGCCCTCTGGATAGTATCCTGTTATGTCATCTGTACCAACTTAAGGCGTCTCTTCCCCTACCAGTGCTTCCTCGGCTGCCGGATGCACTACAATCTCTTCTCCCTCAAGGTCAACCACGGCAGTGTCTCCTGAACGGAACTGCCCCCGGAGTAAACTATCTGAGAGTTTATCTTCAACCATATCTTGAATTACCCGGCGCAGCGGTCGGGCACCGAAGACCACGTCATAGCCTTTCTCGCCAAGGAAATCTTTCGCGGCGTCAGTTACTTCGAGCGTTATTCCCTTTTCGGTGAGCTGTTGGGCTACCATTGCCAGCATAAGGTCGACTATCTTGCGGATGTGCTCTTTAGTAAGCGAGTGAAATACCATCACGCTGTCAATACGATTGAGGAACTCGGGCCGGAAGGTCTTTTTCATTTCGTCAAGAAGTTTGTCCTTCATAAGCTCGTAGTCCATCTGCCGGCTTTTAGATTCGTCACTCCGTGAGGCAAACCCGATGGAGCTCCCTTTCTGGATAAGCTCGGCGCCAATATTGCTTGTCATTACGATGATGCTGTTACGGAAATCAACACGGCGGCCCTTGGCATCGGTCAGATGCCCGTCATCAAATATCTGCAGCAGGATATTAAAGACATCAGGATGGGCTTTTTCAATCTCATCAAGTAGGATACAGCAGTATGACTTACGTCTTACCGCTTCGGTCAACTGTCCGCCTTCGTCATAGCCGACATATCCCGGCGGAGCCCCGACGAGTCGGGACACGGTGTGTCTCTCCTGGTATTCTGACATATCAAGCCTGATGAGGGCATCTTCGCTGCCGAACATAAACTCGGCAAGGGCTTTAACCAGCTCGGTCTTGCCGACACCTGTCGGACCCAGGAAAATAAAGTTTCCGATTGGGTGCCGCGGGTCTTTGAGGCCGGCTCTGGCGCGCCTTACCGCTCTGGAAATGGTATCGATTGCTTCATCCTGGCCGATAATGCGTTTGTGCAGTGCTTCCTCCATCTGAAGCAGCCGGCTTGTCTCATCACCGCTTAGCTGGACTACCGGAACACCGGTCCACATGCTGATTACCTCGGCAATGTCTTCGGCAGTAACCTCCGGCTTCTCCTGCTCCATTTCAGCCATCCATTCCTCTTTCATCCGCTTTATTTTCTCTTCAGACTCCAGCTCTTTTTGCCGCAGTTCGGCGGCAAAGTCATACTGCTGGCTGGCAAGGGCAGCTTCCTTATCTTTGCGGATGCTATCTTCGGCAATCTTCTCTTCTTTCAAGGCGGTGGGTTGAGACCGGTGCCTAATCCTGACTCTTGAGGACGCCTCGTCGATGACATCGATTGCCTTATCGGGCAGGAAGCGGTCAGGTATATACCTGGCGGCCAGATTTGCCGCGGTACTCAATGCCTCATCAGTTATCGTCAGCCTGTGGTGCTCCTCATAGCGTTCCTTAATGCCGCGTAATATCTCAAGAGTTTGCTCGACGGATGGTTCTTCGACGAGTACCGGCTGAAAGCGCCTTTCCAGCGCTGGGTCCCGCTCAACATACTTCCTGTAGTCATCAAGCGTGGTGGCGCCGATGCACTGCAATTCTCCTCTTGCCAGTGATGGCTTGAGGATGCTGGCGGCATCGACCGCTCCTTCAGCGGCTCCGGCGCCGACAATGGTGTGAAACTCGTCAATAAAGAGTACACAGTTACCTGAAGTCTTTATCTCATTTATTATTTTCTTAAGCCGTTCTTCGAATTCGCCCCGGTATTTCGTCCCGGCAACAACCGATGCTATGTCCAGCGTTACCAGGCGTTTCTCTTCAAGAGTTTCAGGGACATCGCCGGCAGCGATACGGTGAGCCAGTCCCTCGACGATTGCCGTTTTTCCAACTCCCGGCTCGCCGATAAGGGCTGGGTTGTTCTTGGTGCGTCGGCTGAGAATTTGAATTACCCGCTCGATTTCCTTTACCCGCCCGATAACCGGGTCAAGTTTCCCGGAATTGGCAGCGGCGGTGAGGTCGACGCTGAGCTGGTCAAGGACCGGCGTCCGGTTCGCCGCTCGGGCTGCTTTGTTCTTGGCAGCGCCCTGGCTTAGAATCTGGGTTGTTTCAGTGCGTGCCTGTTCAAGGGTGATATTGAAGCTGTCCAGTACGCCGGCGGCGACCCCCTCACCTTCGTGTAATAATCCGAGCAGGAGGTGCTCGGTACCGATATAATTGTGTCCCAGGTGACGCGCCTCATCTATGGCCAGTTCTATCACTCTCTTGGCTCTGGGAGTGAGTCCTATTTCGCCGACACTGGCTTTCTCGCCACGCCCGATAATGAACTCCACAGCCGACCTTACTTTACCCAGGCTTGCGCCAAGGTTGATGAGAACTTTAGCTGCTATTCCCTCCTCCTCACGTATTAAACCAAGTAGAAGATGCTCGGTGCCAATGTAGCTGTGGTTAAGGTTCTGGGCTTCTTCCTGAGCTGAGGTGAGGACTCGGCGGGCTCTTTCCGAAAATTTCTCAAATCGGCTAGGCATTTTTTCTCCTTAGAAGCGCTTTTCCCTGAGAACTGTCGTTATCTATATTATAAATTAACCGTGAGTCAAGGTCAAAAGCCGAAGCGTAAATGACATCCAAATTTATCTGATATCGGTGAAGCCTCCTGGCAGTGACTTATTTTCCACAAGGGGTTACCCCCTCAGTATCCTCCGCGCTGGGGCGTTTCACTTCCGTGTTCGGGATGGGAACGGGTGGTTCCACCCCGCTCAGACCACCAGGAGACTAACACCATTTATCTTGCAACTTAAATTAAAAGGAACCACAGACGTCAAATTCAGGCTCCTTACCAATATTAAGTGTAGCACCAAGTCTGAGATAGGTCAATACCCGTACGGCTCATTTTTACTCGTTTAGCCAGCCTGCGCCGCGCTCTGATTCTTCCGCTGCCTCTTATCTTCACTCTTTGCCTGGATTAATCTATCTCACTCCTCCTGCGTCTCTTATAATCCCATCCTCTTTTCCCTTGAAAGAACTTTGCCTTATATGTCATTCTGAGGGGTCCGCCGGAGGCGGATGACCTGCCTGCCGAAGCTTCGCGCGGCGGGCAGGTGAAGAATCTCGGGGCAGGGTAAATAATGTCAACCAGATGCAAATAAAACCAATAATAACGGCAGGTGTAACTTTAGCTGTGAATGTGATAGAATCTAATATTGTGTACCTATGAAATTCGGAGTATTGATTTATGGAAATCTTGCAGCATATTAATTATGAACCTGCCCGCGTGTCGGGTGGTTACAGTGACCGGATACTGAAAATCGACCTGACTAAAATGGAGATTACAGTTGACGAATTACCGTCTGATTTCCATGAAAAGTACATCGGCGGCAGGGGCTATGCCATTAAACTCATCTGGGACGGCACCACCCGCGATACCCGCTATAACAGTCCGGAAAACATTCTTGTGATGGCCAGCGGTCCACTCGGTAATGAGACAGGTTTCCCCGGTACGGGCAAGTTCATCGTCGGTACCATTTCTCCCCTTACCGACACCTTTGTTGATTCAAATGTCGGCGGCCATTTCGGGCCACTTCTGAAACTCGCCGGTTTCGATGCCCTGGCCGTTTCCGGTATTGCCGGAGAAAATGTGGTCGTTGTGATTGATGGGGATGAGGGCAGCATAAGCATTGTGAAAGCGCCTGCCTACGGAAATGAAACAGACGGGGGTGCTCTTTCCTACGGTGAAAACCTGCTGAAGGATGTTAACGGTGGTGAGTACAGTGATGCGCTGGCGGCGGTGACTGCCGGAGACGGGGCTCTTAATACTAGGTTCGGGATTGTAAACAGTATTTTCTACGATAGAAGACGGAACCGGCTCCGTGCCAAACAGGCGGGCAGGGGCGGTACGGGAACAGTAATGAGGACAAAGAAGCTTCGGGGTATTATCGTGCGCTCCGGCCTGCCAAAGGCAAACGCCAATAACGTGGCAGATAAAGAGGGAGTGCGGCAGGCGGGCACTCAACTCAGGAAAGTAATTTCGGAGGTTGATTCCAAGCAGCTTCATCTTGCCGCCTGGGGGACGACAGTCCTTGCCGAGTATATGAACCGATACCACCTTTTCCCGGTGCGCAACTACCGCTTCGGCCAGGACCCTGAAGCACCCAACGTATTTGCCGGTGTTTTTCTTGAAAAATACCTGGCAAAAGGCGTCCCGGACGGCTGCTATTATGGATGTAATCTTGCCTGCTCAAAGAGTGCCGAAAACATAGAGCTCACCAAGGGCCCCTGTGCGGGACGTATTGTGAACGTCGATGGACCGGAATATGAAACTATCGGTGCCGTCACCTCAATGGGCATTTTTGATCCTCATTTCATCCTTGAATATAACTGGTACTGCGATGAATACGGCATCGATACTATTTCCACCGGAGTAACGATAAGCTTTTATATGGAGTGCTTCGAGCGGGGATTTATCACCGCCGGAGATACCGGTTACGACCTCAGCTTCGGCAATATCGAGAATGCCAGCCGGTTACTGCATGAGATAGGGAAAGCGGAAGGTTTCGGTAAGATAGCCGGACAGGGTATAGCCAGGGGCAAGAAATGGGTCGCCGACGCATACGCTTCCAGGAATGGTATGTCCTGGGAGGAAATGCTTGCCGAACTTGATAAATTCGGCATGGAAGTGAAAGGGCTTGAATTCTCACTCTACGTTACCAAGGAGTCGCTTGCCCAGCAGGGCGGCTACGGTTTCGCTCTAAAGGGCCCGCAACATGATGAAACCTGGTTAATCTTTATCGACCAGGTAAACAGGGAAATACCAGCCATCACCGACAAGGCCGACGCCCTCAAGTGGTTCCCGTTAATCCGCACCTGGTTTAATGCCACCGGACTCTGCAAGCTCCCCTGGATTGATGTCAGGAATCCGCTGGCAGCCGAGACTGCCGAACCGTCCAAGAATCTTCCTACCATGGCTTTATATGTCGACTACTTTAATGCGGCAACCGGCAGCAGCAAGACGCTCGAGGACATATTAATCGACTCCGAAAGACTGTACCTGCTCCAGAAGCTGATTAACCTCCGCCAGGGAAAAGGCACCCGTGCCAGCGACAGGATACCGCTAAGAGCGATGGCGCCGGTATACCTGGACGAGTACGAATCCAGAGCCGAGCACTACGAGGAGTTATTGAAGGAGCAGCTTGGTGCGAATAAAGTTCCCGCTACGCCTGATGAGAGACACAAACTCATCGTGGAAAAGAGGGTTGAAGATTACGAGAAGCTGTGCGACATTGTCTACGAAAAGAAGGGATTCACACCGGATGGTGTCCCGAAACGTGAGACTATCACCAGACTGGCGCTCATGGATGAACAGGCAGACAGGCTGCTCAGCGAATATAATGTTTAGTTCACGCATTCCTCGACGAGAAAACTGAAATAGCATGACTCAGAAAAGGATAGTCCAGGTTAAATTCCTCGGTATGCAGCGTCTGGCTACGGAAAAGGACAGCATCACCATAGAGCTTTCTGGAATTATGAGGGTCGGTGATGTCCTTGAGCTTGTGAAGAGCCATTATCCCGAACTGGACCTTGACGAAGATAATGTTGTCACCACCGTCAACCAGGAAAAAGCCTACCCTGAAAGACTTCTTAAGCCCGGAGATGTAATCTCCTTTCTGCCCTTTATCAGCGGGGGATGAAAGTCTTTATCTGCCGGGGCATTAAAGGTTTGATTTTCTGATTACTGGGAGGTCCGGAGAAAAAATGAGAATCATAAAAGCAGAGATTTTCGATTCCGAGCTTGGACCGGGTGTGCGGGACCACCCCATACTCGTCCGGCTTACCACTGATGAGGGCATTACCGGCGTCGGTGAGGTCGGGCTTGCCTATGGCACCGGTCATTCCGCCGGTGCTGCTTATGCCAGGAATATCGCTGAGAATTTTATCATCGGTGCAGACCCTTTCAAGACTGAAAGGCTCTGGGAGAATATGTTCAGGAAAACGTTCTGGGCTCTTGGAGGAGGACCCGTTGTTTACGGAGGTATGTCTGCCTTTGATGAGGCGTGCTGGGATATCAAGGGGAAAGCCCTCGGCCTCCCTGTTTACCAGCTACTTGGCGGTAAAACTAACGATAGCCTCCGCACCTATGCCTCCCAGATACAGTTCGGCTGGTCGCCCGATTTCAAATCGCTCGTTAGTCCGGAGGAGTACGCTGAAGAAGCCCTGAAGGCTGTTAGCGAGGGCTATGATGCAGTTAAGGTTGACCCTGTCGCCTTTGACGAAAAGGGAACCTCGGGAGGATTTGACACCCGCAAGATTCTACCCAACGATAAAGTCAGGCTATACTATGACCGTGTCAAAGCTATCCGGGAAGCCGTCGGTCCGGATATTGATATCATTATCGAGCTGCATTCCTATATGAGTGTTGCCACCGCCATTCAAATGGGGCGTCTCTGGGAAGAATTCGACTGTATGTACTTCGAGGAACCTTCTAATTACCTTAACACGAAGCTACAGAGTAAGGTTGCCGAGAACGTTGAAATTCCGATGGCGGCTGGTGAAAGAATCTACACCCGCTGGGGGTACCGCCAGTACTTCGAGGACCAGTCTATCGATGTTATTCAGCCTGACCTCCAGCTTACCGGCGGAATCACGGAGGGCAAGAAGGTCTGCGATTACGCGAACGTATACGATGTCACCGTCCAGTTGCATGTCTGCGGTTCCCCGGTAGCAACCGCTGTGGCTCTGCAGTTGGAGGCTGTCATCCCGAACTTTCTCATTCACGAGCATCACACCAACGCTCTCAAGGAATATATGAAGAACATTTGCGTCCAGAATTATCAGCCTGAGCGTGGTAAATTTGCCATTCCCGACCTGCCGGGCTTCGGTATCGAACTTAACGAGGCATACGTGAAGGGCCAGACTCCGGTGGTAATCGAGTAGATATTCGAAGGTTCAGATTACCGGGCCGATTGTGAAGATATTGGGGAAGTTACCGTAATTCAGGAGTTCAGCCTTTGTCTTTTTCCCTGAAGCCACAGCTAGTATCTCCTGGTATAGCATTTCTCCCGATTGTGAGATACCGCCGGTGCTGTTTACCATATCAACAAGCATATCAATATGTTCGAGAAGCTGCTGATAAGTACGCGGGTTGCCGGTGACCTTTATCACTGGCACAAAAGGAAAACCCTGCGGAGCACCCAGCCCGGTGGTGAAAACAATAACCTGGGCTCCGGCGGCAACTGCGGCAGTAAGGAACTCCGGTTCACGTCCCGGAGAATCGATTATGAACAGTCCTTTGCCCTGGGGGCGCTCCCCGTACTCGTAGACGTCCCGGATAGGCCTGGTGCCACCCTTGACGATAGCACCGAGCGATTTTTCCTCAATCGTGGTCAATCCTCCGGCGATGTTGCCGGCGGTCGGCTGGCCGCCTCTCATATCGAAGCCCATGGCAATAGCCCGTTTCTCCATGCGGTCAACAATATCGAGGATTTTTCTGGCGACCTCCGGGCTTGTGGCACGGCGGGCGAGGATGTGTTCCGCCCCGATGAATTCGGTGGTTTCACCGAAAACGCAGGCGCCACCGTTATCGATGAGTATATCGCATGCCCTGCCGGCTACCGGGTTTGCCGACAGTCCTGACGTGGTGTCAGAGGCGCCGCACTTCACTCCCAGCATGAGTTCCGAATCATCGCACTCTTCTCTCTTTGTCTTCACTGCCCCGGAAAGCATTGCTTCAGCCAGCCGCGAACCCTCGGTCAGGGCAGCGGTAGCCCCACCAGCTTTCTGGATGACAACTTTCTCCACCGGTTTGCCGGATTGGGCTATACCTTCGGCGATTTCGTCGGCTGATACCGCTTCACAGCCCAGACTGACAACTAAAACGCCGGCCAGATTGGGATTCAGTCCCAGTGAAATAAGGGTGCGGGTGGTAATATCCAGGTCCGGCCTGGTCTGGCAGCAGCCCTGCCCGTGAAGAAATGGGGCGCAGCCATCAACCTGTCGCGATATCCACCAGGCCACATCATTAGCGCAACTTACCGTGGATATTATACCTATATAGTTACGGGTGCCCGCCGAGCCGTCCCGGCGGCGGTATCCTGAAAAGCTCATTCTTTACCTCCGGTTAAACCGCCCCTGCCCCGGGCGGTAGCCACATTGTCTCTGGAATCGAAAATGACTGATTTCCGGCTCTCGTTCATTCCGCTACATCCAGCCCCCACATCTTGAATAGTTCCTTGTAGAAGGCAGGCTGGGGGAAGTCGGGTGTCATGCCTTGGGTAGAATAGACGTAGCCCCGCTTTTGCTCGTAAGCCCGCCTGAGTCTGGCTACCATCTTCTCCAGTTTATCCGGCGGCACGGAGAAGATAATCTCATCTTCCCCGGTCATTGCCCTTTCGTATTCGCCCGGGTCCGGCAGGCTAATCCGGCACTGTCCGGTTAACATCGTCGGTATAATGGAGTAAGCGCAGGAGTCGATTGCGTAAAACTCGGAGGTTAAAACCGGGTTTTCGCTGGACTGCACGGCGCTGAGCATATGTCTCAACTGGGCGGTGTTGGAATAGATGAGCACCACATCCGGCTCGAATCCTGCTGTTTTCAGCGGCGCGGTAACGATTCCTATGTATTTACCATATCCGAAGCAGGGAAAAACGGCGTTATAGATGAGAGCCGGGTCAGGCTGTTCAACGAGTCCCCAAGCAACGAGAGGTGCCCAGCACCAGTTGTCCTCTCTCAGCATCACCACGGTTTTCCTCTGGCGGCGTGATATTGTGAATGCCTGGCACTGGGCGAGGTGGATACCATCATCCTTCTTAGGTCTGTAGGCACCTTCCGGGATATCTTCTTCCTTCTCCAGCATTTTAACCGCTATTGGCGATGTCCTTAAAAGCAGTAACCTCTCAAGTTCTTCTCCATAGTCGTTATATTCTTCCAGCGTGGTCATTTCATCCAGCCTCCTCTGCTTTCTGCGGTGTATTCCTTATCCGGATGGCGGCGGGACATCCGGCAATGCCTCCGCCGATAACTAGGACATCAGCAGCAAACTCTTTCTCCGCTCCATAGCGGACAGGATAACATATCCATGCCAGGCAGTCATAGTTGTATCCTCCTTTTCGAGTGTAGCTATAGATTACGTCATCACACGTATCGTTTTACAGGTTCCGGGATGACTTTGAAAAATGAGACATCCCTTCAGGCAGAGCATTACAGACTTACGATTTATTTCGCACTGCTCTATAAACCATATTCCAGGTGATATGTCAACTCACAGCTTGATTAATAAACACATGACCGCAATCATGTAATCACTGCATCATTTGTCCATATATAAATTGATAGATTATTGAATGCTTGTCAAATATTGTTTTTTAGGGTTCTTTTTGCATTTGGTTGTTTTTCTTTACCTCACCCCTTGCCCCTCTCTGACCTGAACCATTGAAAATTGTTGAAAAGCATTTAAGGCCGGAGAGGGGCGAAATAGAGAGAGGGGGCTCCGCCCCCTCTCTCAAACTCCTTCCCTCTCAAACAATTATGATATCGACAACAAACGGGTACTGTTTGAGGGGGACAAAGGGGGTGACAAATTTATACCAGCCAAAACCGAATAGTACCTTTTTTAGCTTCATCAGTGGACAGGATACTGCCATTGTTCGCCTAGGGTGAAATATGCTGGGCGACATTGTTCCAGGTGCTGCTTTTAATTCTGGATAGGGACTTTGTTTTTTTACATATTGACAAATTGGCAAATAGATACTAGAATAATGCACCAATATGTAAAATTACCTGAATAGATATACGGTTAACAGCAAAATGATTCCTTTAAAGGGCGTCGGATTGGCTGGATTTATCGGCTAATACGATACCTTTTTCAATTCTACAAATTATTCGTAAAGGAAAGTATATAAAGGAGCGGACTGGAGAGGAAGCAATAATATTCTGGAGGCTGGCCTTGCCGGGGGAACCAGGGTGCTGAATGTTTGCCACGCATCTCAGCTTAAATCGCCAGCAACCCCCTCCCGTGACTGGAGCCCTGGAGGTAATCGGGATATACGGCAAGGTCAGCTTAGGGGGTGATGCTCATAGAACTAACACATTCTGAGTACGGGATATCTGATAAAAAATATACCATTACTTGCACTGGTACGCAACGTTAATAGAGGAGGTGAAATGATAATGGCGAAAAAGATTGTATGGTTAGTAGTTAGCTGCCTGATGGCTGTATCCCTGGTAGTGGCATCATGTGGCCCGGCAGCTGAAGAAGAGGAAGAAGAAGGCGCGTTTTTACCGCCGGACGAGCCTAAATATGGGGGGGTACTCAATCTAGCCATAAATGCAGACACATCGGGATTCGACCCCTATAGCACCATGTCACTACTTTGTACCACCCTTAACATCGGTCATGAGGAACTGCTTACAGGAGATTGGTGTAAAGGACCGGCAGGCACTGGCGAGACCGACTGGAAGGTCGGTAATCTTGGCCGTGTCGATGTCCTGACCGGTGAGGTAGCCGAAAGTTATGAACTGCCAGATGATGAAACGATTATCTGGCATATCCGTAAGGGGATTCACTGGCAGGATAAACCGCCAGCAAATGGCAGGGAGCTGACCGCTGAGGACGTAGCCTGGAACATAACCCAGGAGTGGACGGCAAAGGGAACTTTTCTCAACGTGACTAACGCACCCCCCGAAAAACTAATATCCGCCAAGGCGACTGATAAGTACACGGTCGAATGCAAGGTCCCTGCCCACGTACAGGGGCTGCAGGTAGCACTGAACGGTGAGCGGGTGTTCATGATGTGCCCTGATGTATATGAGGAGTACGGAGACGCCACAGACTGGAAAAACGACATAACTACAGCACCGTTTCTGCTGAAAGACTTTAGCCCCGGCACCTCGGTAACTTTTGAAAAGAATCCAAACTTCTGGGGCAAGGACCCGTGTGGCAAGGGTAAGGGAAATCAGTTACCCTATATGGATGGCGTCAAGTTTTTTGTCATAGCCGACGCATCCACCCGGCTGGCGTCATTCCGGACAGGCAAGATTGACTTAATGGCAGAGCAGAAGTGGGACGATGTAAAACTGCTGATGGAGCAGTGCCCTGAAGTAACATTTCTAAGCACGGTTGGCCACAACGACATACCAACCTGCAGGGTAGACAAGGAAGAACTACCCTTCAAAGACCTCAGGGTGCGGCAGGCAATGAACCTGGCGGTGAACCAGGAAGAGATAAAGGAACTCTACTACGAGGGACACGCTTTCCTAGTGGGCTGGCCCTTCTACCCGATTAAGTCACACGAGCCTTTCTATACCCCGCTCGAAGAGATGCCAGCAGAGCCGAAAATACCAGGCTCGGAGTGTAGTGTGCAGGAGCTATTTGAGTTCAAGCCGGATAAGGCAAAGCAGCTTCTGGCCGAGGCCGGGTATCCCGACGGCTTCAAGACCAAAATTGACTGCGACGTTTCGCAAACAGACTATCTCGCAATGATAAGGGAGTACCTGCTATCTGTTGGCATTGATATGGAGATTGTTCCACACGAAGCTGGTGACTTCAGGAGCATAAACCGTGGCCGGACGCACGAAGAGATGCTCTTTAAAGAGACGAAGATGTGGCAGTTCCCCTATAAGATGCACGAGGTCCGCAGCGAGAGTATGGACTGCCTCAGCTTCTATGAAAACCCGCGCACCAGGGAAGTCTATGACGAGGTCAACAAGTACCTCGGCAAGGATGACCCCAAGTGGATGAAAGCGTTGAAGGACATAACCCCGTTCATGCTTGAAGACTGTGTTATGGGAATATGGTTGCCGGCAGAAGAACTGTATACCTGCTGGTGGCCCTGGTTCCAGAACTTCTATGGCTGCGTTTGGATAGGCTACTTCACGCCAGAGCAGTACACCTACTGGACCTGGATAGATACCGAGATGAAGGAAGGCATGGGATACTAAGCCTGGAACTGTATCGCTCTGACGTAAAGGAGATGAATATAGCTACAGGATGCCAGTCTTGCTGGTGCTGGTATCCTTACCGATAAGGCAGGAATTTATAGAGTTAAAACCAGGGGCCCCGCTGAAAAATGCGGGGCCCTGACTTATATATAATCAAACGAACATGTGGGAAGGTTCATTTTAAATATTTTCATGCATTGACAAATTCGCCAATAGATACTAGAATAATGCACCAATATGTAGAATTGCTTGAACGTACATGTAGGTTCAGCATGATGATTCTTCTAAAAGGGCAGCGGATTAACCGAATTTAGCGGTTATTGCGATGCCCTTTTTTAGTTCTACAGATTATTCGTAAAGGAAAGTATATAGAGGAGCGGACTGGAGAGGAAGCAATCAATAATATTCTGGAGGCTGGCCTTGCCGGGGGAAACCAGGGTGCTGAATGTTTGCCGCGCATCTCAGCTTAAATCGCCAGCAACCCCCTCCCGTGACTGGAGCCCTGGAGGTAATCGGGATTTACGGCAAGGCCAGTTAAGGGGGTGATGCCCATATAATTAGCACATTCTAATTAAAAAATATACCATTACTTGCAGTGACATGCAATGTTAATGGAGGAGGTAAGATATTTTGATAAAAAAGCTTTTATGGTTATTGGTTAGCTGTCTGATGGCAGTATCTCTCATTATGGCCTCCTGTGGCCCGGCGGCAGAGGAAGAGGAGGAGGAAGAGGTAGCAATCGGTGAAGAGGAGGAAGAAGAGGAACAGGAAGTAGAGGTAACAGGACCGGAAAAGCCCCAGTACGGCGGCACGATTTACCTGGCGGAGATCAGGGATGTGACGAACTGGGCCAACGGGCTTGAATTCTGCTGAGGGCTCCCTAACGTAAACCTGAGTTTTCAGGACATGTGGCAGGGAGACTGGGCAAAGGGACATGCCGGCGGCTACGGCACTGATGAGTCTGACTGGCGCGGCCAGTACGATATCTGGGATTACAATACAGGTTTGGTTGCCGAAAAAAGCGAATGGTTTGTCGATGCGGAGAAAGACGAAGGAACTATCGTCTACACGATTCGCCAGGGGATGCACTGGTCTATCAACCCGGTCAGCGAAGCCAGCCTTCAGGCAAACGGGCGAGAACTGACGGCTGATGATGTTGTCTACTACCTGACGCGGGTGGTAACTGACGAGAGGTCTTATTTATGGAGGACTAACCCTCCCCTGAGGGAGGCCGTCATAACTAAAACCGGACCCTGGGAGGTTAGCGTCAAGGTTCCGCTTAGTACTCTGATGACAGCTATATTCCGCCTTGGCGATGTAACCAAGATTGGTCCAGTGGAGATGAAAGATTCCAAGTTGACGAAATGGGAGGATGTTAGCTGGGGCACCGGCCCATACATTACTACCGATTATGTTCCGGCAAGCTCGATATCTATGAAAAGAAACCCCAATTACTGGATGAAGAACCCGGTAGGTCCGGGCAAGGGTGACCAGCTACCCTACATAGAAAATGTTAAGTTTCTCATCATAACTGATGCATCTACCCGGCTGGCTGCTATGCGGACAGGAAAGGTTGACACCCTGTCCTATGAGCTGGATGACGCTATCATGGTGAGGAAGCAGTGTCCGGAATTGCTGGAAGCAACATCCGGCGAGCCGACGAAACCCCTCATTTCCCCCGAGTCTATTGACTTACCGGGTGACGTGCCGGAATTTAGCGATGTCCGGGTGCGCCGGGCACTGTGGATGGCTACCGACTTGAAGACTATAAACGATAATCTGTACAAGGGTCTCGGGGTACTCGAATCCTGGCCATATCAGGGGGTAAAGGGATACGAAGACCTCCGGGTCAGCATTGACGACCCGGACTGTCCAGACTCAATCAAAGAGCTTTACACCTATAATCCGGAAAAGGCAAAGCAGCTCCTGGCCGAAGCCGGCTATCCCGACGGCTTCAGGGCCAAAGCGCTCACGGTCAACACCGCGGCCGACTTCTGGGCGATAATCGCGGACCAGTGGTCAAAGGTGGGCGTTGAACTGGAGCTTGACGTCGTGGAGATAGGCGCTAAGAACAGCATTCTAAACAGCAAGGAGGACTGGTATCAGGGGATTACAGACGGCGGTTGTGCATCCGATAGCGCGTTTCACACGTCGCCTACCCTGACAGGAGTGCCTTCGGCGGCAGCCAATACGTGTCGTATTTTCGACCCCAAAATCGACGAGTGGCTGGCTAGCATCCGGATGACTTGTCTCAACGAGGGTACGAAGGCAGGCATGAAGGAAGCCAGGGAAATGGTGAAATACGCCCAGGAACAGGCATACGCCATCCCGGTACCTTACGTGTATAAGTACCAATTCTGGTGGCCCTGGCTGAAGAACTACACCGGTGAAATAAGCGTAGGCTACTATAATATGCCCAACTGGGTACAGTTTGTCTGGATAGACCAAGAATTAAAAAAGGAAATGGGGTACTAAGAACGGAATCGTAATTCTCTGACATATCAGAGAAGAATAAGGCTAAAGGATACCAGTTTTGCTGGTGCTGGTATCTGAACAGGTAAAACGTAAAAAGACTATAGCGGCTAGAATAATCGGAGGGAGTCGGATTAAACATCTGGTTCCCTCCTTTTATGTGAATCCATATATTTCTAACTTAACTTATTAGCCTGTCCTGCCTCCCTTCTAATCAGGGCTACCAGCAGAATTCTTGCCAGCACTGTACCGGAAACAATAAGGAAAGCTGTCCTGTAGCTTCCGCTAACATCGAAAATGAGACCGCCGAGGAACGGGCCGATGGCTGCTCCTATGGAAAAACCGATTTCAAGCACTCCCAGAATCTTGCCGATGTCACTCAGTCCGAAAGCCTCTCCAATCAATACTGTGGTTGCAGTGCCGAATCCGCCCAGGGTAAAGCCGTTCAACAGGCCGATAAGATATAGCATCCAGAGCTCATCTGCCCAGACGAGCCAGAGAAGTGCTCCGAACTGGAGCAGAGAGCAGAGGACTGCGGCCAACCTGGCGCTTATTCTATCGGTAATTATGCCGATTCCCAGCCTGCCGGCAGTCATGGCAATACCGGTCAGACTGACGATTGTTGCTGCCTCCACGGCCGAAAAGCTGAGGTCGGTAGCATGAGGTACGATGTGCGTCAAAACAAAAAAGGCACAAAAAGCCATCAGTACCCAGATGAAGATAAAAAACCAGAAGTTCCCGGTCCGGAACACCTGGCGCAGGGTGAGTTCTCCTGATTCTGGAACGGTTTCCTCCACCAAGGCATTAGTTGCATCCGGCGAATCGCCGTCAGGCAGAGTTCCTATCTCATAAGGGTCTTTTTTCAGCAGCTGGGCAGCCGGCAGCATAAACAGCCAGGCAATACCTCCCAGTACCATCAACGCTTTATTCCAGTCAAGGCTTTCAATTAGAAAAGCGGAGAAAGGAGCCAGGAATACCATCCCCAGACCACCTCCCGTGCCGGCAACACCGAGTGCCAGTCCCCGTTTCCTGTTGAACCAGCGCATCACCGTTGACGATGTCACCACATAAGTAGCCCCGACTCCAATCGCCAGCAGCAGGCTGTAGGTCAGGAATAGCTGCCAGGCGGTATTGGTCAGGCCGGTCAACACAAAGCTGATGCCGACAAAGAATCCCATTACAGAGAAGACTATCCTGGGACCGTAACGGTCGATGGCCCAGCCGCCGGCAAAGGCGAATACACAGCTAAAAGCCATGCGGCAGGAAAGGATTGCCGAGGTTGCTGCCCGGTTCAGGCCAAAGGCGCTCTCGAATGACTTAAAAAAGACGCCGAAAGAGGAAGTGAATCCCATCATGATAAAGTTACTGACAATAATCGCCAGCACAACAATCCAGCCATAAAAAATCCTGTCCTTGATTTTAGACACAGGTAACAATATCCAGCCCTTCCCGAATGAGTCAGCTTCTAACTAACTTTGATTATGTTAACATTTTCCAAGCGAGAATCACAGATGGTCAGGATAAGGTTCCGTTTGCATTTGGTTGTTTTTCTTTACCTCACCCCTTGCCCCTCAAACAATAATATAATATCGACAATAAACGGGTACTGTTTGAGGGGGATAAAGGGGTGACAAATTTATGCAAACCAAAACATGAATAGTACCCAGGATAGTATTCACCCTGTTTTAAATGACCGAAGTGTTATAACGATAGAAGCCCATATTCTTTGACATTGTTAATCGCTAAAAGATAGAATGGCTGGAATGGGAAATAATTCTATTTTCATGGAGCGAGTATGTCATCGTTTCTTTTTCAACCCTGTAAAATCGGCAGCCTGGAGCTGAAGAACCGTTTTGTGAGGTCGGCAACGTGGGACGGTACTGCTGATGATTCCGGCGCTGTTACCGATACTTCGGTAGCCCTTTACCGTGAACTGGGAAAGGGAGGAGTCGGTCTGATAGTGACCGCCTATTCCTTCGTCACTGCCCTCGGTCAGGCGGCTCCCAGGCAGTACGGTATCCATAACGATGATATGGTACCGGGCTTGAAGCGGCTGGTCGAGGCAGTACACCAGGGAGGCGCCAGAATAGCCGTCCAGGTAGTCCATGCCGGTGTTAATTCACGTCTTCATAATGACAGGGGGATAGAGCTACCGGCAGTTTCGAAGCTAGAGAGAATCGAGACACCGCACCATGAAATGACTGAAGAAGATATAGAGGTTCTAATCGGAGAGTACGTGACGGCAGTGCTGCGTGCCAGGGAAGCCGGTTTTGACGCCGTCCAGTTTCACGGCGCTCACGGTTACGGTATGAACCAGTTCATCTCACCCCTTTTCAACGTTCGTACTGACCGCTGGGGAGGCAGTGCCGAAAACAGGCGGAGATTTCATCTTGAGGTGATACGGAGGACTCGGCAGACGGTGGGCGCCGGTTATCCTCTTCTGATTAAATTCGGCGTCCGTGATGATGAGGAAGGAGGTCTTTCTCTTGCCGAAGGTCTGGAAGCCGCCCGGAAGATGGAAGAGGAAGGCATCGATGCCATAGAGGTCAGTTCCGGAGTCGGTACCTCCGCTAAAATAAGTAAAAGAGGCGCTCCGGAGCAGGCATACTATCGCAACCGGGCGGCAGCGGTGAAAAAAGCGGTGAAGATACCGGTCATGGCAGTAGAGGGGATACGCAGCCTGGAAATGGCTGAGGATATCATCAATAGCGGAGATGCCGACCTGGTTTCGATGTGCCGTCCTTTCATCAGGCAACCTGACATTATCGCCCGCTGGCAGCGGGGAGAAACAGAACCGGCAACCTGTATTTCCTGTAACAAGTGCTTTGGAGTTCTTGCCAGAGGTGAACCGCTGGAGTGCGGCGAGGACCGCCGTCTTCGCCGAAAAGCAGCCTCCGGCAGATAGTTTTTTCAGTCTTTATTGAAGACGATACTCCTGACCTGCGAAATCGTATATGGTCGGCTTGTTGCCGGGTTCGACGACTACGAAGTCGCTGTCCCAGTCCTCGGCAAGCATTTTTTCCAGAATGGAACGATTGCCGTCCAGTCTCTCGAATTTGAGTCCCAGTTTCTCAGCCGCCATTTTAGCGTAGTCAAGATACTTTTTCCTGTCTATCTTCCCCGTCTCAATGTAGGCCAGACGGGTATAGTTACCGAGAGTTCTTCTTAACATTATCTTCGCTCTTCTCTCACCATACTCCAGCTTCCATTGCTTAAACACTTTATACGGGTCGCCACCATGGTCAATCCATCCCTTGGTAAGATAGTAGGTTCCGGGTTCGCCGTAAGCTTGCTCTTTGTACTTGCTATCGGAGCCCAGGAAAATGCCGATGCAGTCATGCATGCGGGGGACTACCAGGCGGTGTCTCGTTGAACTCAAGCCGAGTATGCTCATCGAGCAGAGACCATAGCCGAGGAGGACGGTATCCGCACCATTCGTCCTGTCAATCTCTTCCTGTAATTTTTCCGTTAATTTCCGGGGATTTGAATGCAGGCCGAATTCCATGAACGCCGTTTCTGTGCCTTCAGGAATCATTCCCTCAAGCTCTTCAGCTACGGTCATGCAGGCTATTATTTTGTAACGTTGACTCATTCTGATATCCTGACGTGAAAATCATGCAGTAATACGGCACTGAAAAGTAAGACGCCACGCTCTTAATTTGCCGTACATTACCAGTTTACACCGTACTTTTTTGCCAAGTCCACCATTGACTTGATATTTTCCCTGAAGGTTGACAATATGACTGCTCTGAACCGGATAATCTTGTCTTGAGCCAGGCAAATCCAGACAAGAATGTCTGCCGTTTATATTATATCTTTTAGATGCTAGAATGAATGGCAAACTGGGAAAGGTGAGGAGGAACAGGCAGTATGCAAAATGAGAGGCGTTATTCCAAGCTTCTATCCGGTAAGTCTCAGCTTGGGCCTTATCCGATGGAAAAACTGAAGAGAACGGATAAACCGACAACCTTGATTACCGATGATATAGCAAGATTCAATGAAAGGGAAATGAGCCTAGCGCGCCTGCGGCGTGGCGAATTAGGTCCTCCCGGAAATACCAGACCTCCTGTATCTGGAAGCTCTCCGTTCATTGCCACGGCATTGATGTCGGCATTGAATCCGGCCGGTATGCCGCAAAGAGTGCCGCCAGCCGCACCATCTGAAGACCGACAGCCACCGTCCGGTGAACCTGCCGGGGAAAAGGTGATACTGCCTGATGACCCATCGATTTTAAGCCGCCATATCAAGAGCATGGGCTATTTTGTGGGCGCTGATATTGTTGGAATCTGCGAGTTGCCGCAATGGGCGGTTTACAGTCACGACTCCGAGGGAAATCCCATTGAGTGCAACCATAAATACGCTATTTGCATAGCAATTGACCAGGGGCGTGAGACTATGGATGCCTCGGATGGCAATGACTGGATATCCGCTGCCCAGAGCGGGCGGGGTTATGCAATGTGCGGTTATATCGGCAGTATAATTGCCAGTTATATAAGGATGATGGGATATCCTGCCCGCCTTCATTCGATAAGGGGTTATCAGGTACTGGTATCACCGCTGCTGTTACTGTCCGGTATTGGTGAAATGAGTCGCGCCCATATCGTGCTGAATCCGTTTCTCGGTCTTCGTTTAAAAGCTTCCGTGGTGACCACTGACTTACCGTTGCAGCCGGACAAGCCGATGGACTTCGGCCTTCAGGACTTCTGTAATAAGTGCAAGAAGTGTGCCACCGAATGTCCGTCCAGGTCAATTTCGTCTGGAGAAAAGGTCTTAAAAAATGGCTATGAGAACTGGGAATTCAATTCTGAAACCTGTACCAGGTACCGCTTTTCCAATCCGAAGGGGGTCTCGTGCGGTAAATGTATTAAAGTGTGCCCCTGGAACAAGCCGGAAGGCTGGACTCATGACCTTGTCCGGTGGATTGTGGAGCGTACTCCGAGCATGAACAATTTCTTCATTAAAATGGATGATGTCATGGATTACGGGAAACCTGACCTGGATAAGAAATGGTGGTTTGACCCTTAGAATCAGTATGAGTGCGGCAGACCATGAACCGAGAATGCACCATTTGAGAATCGCGCAATGTTACGGAGGTACAGAGATGGTAAAAATCAACTTGAAAAAGGAATTAAAGCACCTTTACAGCCCGTCTTCGAAGGAGATTTCAATCGTCGATATTCCGGAGATGAACTTTCTGATGATAGATGGTTCCGGCGACCCTAATACGGCCCGGGAATATCAGGAAGCAATAGAAGCTCTGTACGCCGTGTCCTATGAACTTAAATTCATGGTCAAGAAAGGAGCATCAGGTATAGACTACGGCGTTATGCCTCTTGAGGGCCTCTGGTGGACCGATGATATGTCTCAGTTCAGTGTCGATAACAAGGATATCTGGAAATGGACATCGATGATTCTGCAGCCCGAGTACGTGACCGAAGAGCTTTTTGAGAAAGCAGCCGGGCAGGTATTGAAGAAGAAGAATCCTCTGGCACTTCCAAAAATGAGATTCGATACCTTCGGTGAGGGACTGGCTGCCCAGGTAATGCACCTGGGGCCGTTTTCAGATGAAGGTCCTGCGGTGGAGCGGCTTCACAGCTTCATTCAGGAAAACGGCTATGAACTGACCGGCAGACACCACGAAATGTACCTGTCAGATTTCAGGAGAGCAGCGCCGGAAAAAATGAAGACGGTAATAAGGCAGCCGATAATGAAGAGTTAATCAGAAGGTTAGGAATTTTCTCAACCCATATCATCTTTTCAGAGGTATTATGTTATAGCCTGGCTATGAAGTAAGAACTGATTTTTTCTTTTAGTCTTCGCTGTAATTCTGGGGTCTTTTCAATCCGGGCGGTATGCTTCATATTCGCCATAATCAACGGGAATTCGATCGCCCTCTTTATACCTGAAGTAAACAATATACCTTTTAGCTTCTCTGGAGTAGTCCGTAACATCGAACGATGATGTCTGCCCCGGTTCGATAGGATTACGAGCAATTAATTTGCTCATAGTCGATACGAGTTCTCCATTTTCGGAAAAGAGTTCAATAACAGCTTCCACGTCGTCTAGGTTTTTCTCGCTTATATTTTTTACCTGCCCGTGCATGACAATCTGCTCTTCCCCATACTTTTGTCCAAATGTAGATAACAACTGAAGCAGGTATTCGACTTTAGGAAAAGTTATTTTCTCATAACAACCTTCTACCCTGACACTGTGTGTTTGTTTAAATATCTCCCCGTTTTTATATCTGGCTGCGAAGCTGCAGATAAGTTCTTCAACTTCGGTCAGGGTAATATTTCTACTTTGCCCGGGACTCAATTCCACCTCAACCGTGGTTTCCAGGAGCTCATCATTGACCTTCGGTTTGAATCTATATATACCTTTAAGGTCCCCTGTGTTTTGCACATTGATTGTGACGGTATAGGAAGTTTCACTGACCTCCGGGGTATGTGTTATCTGTAAATTGGATGGTTTGAACTTTGCAGCAGGAGGTTTGGGTTCGGCAACAGGTTCTTCGATCACTTCTTTTTCGGTGTCAACTTTCTCGATGACTTCATCAATAGAGGATTCTTCGGTTATTTTTTCCGCATCATCTTCATCGGTAACTTCTTCAACGACATCTTCTTCTTCATTCGTTTCTTCATCGGCAACTTTTTCTTCGCCAGTTGTTATTCCACTCTGAGTAGCACACCCGGTAAAAATAAGGACAGCGCTCAATACAATAATGAATATCATTCTTTTCATAATACACTCCGTCCTTCAAACGAGTATTTAGTTGTCTTTAGAACAATTTCATATGCGAGATTTAGAGTGTATTCTAAAATTTTGGATTTGTCATTATGTAGAGACTGCCCGAGTGTTCAGGCTAGCAGCGCCGGAGAAGATGAAGACGGTAATAAGGCAGCCGATAGTGAAGAGTTAAGTGTAACATGAAGTTTGAAAAGCGGATACCGTGACTATATCTGGTAGCCGAGGAACTCCATAATCTGGTCGCCAAATTTTCTCAGTATTAACAGGCGGTCAGAGCCTTCTAATTGCTGAATTGCCAGCCTGAGTTCTTTAACCTTTTCAGGATTATTCATAACCTCCATGTAGAGGTCTTCAATATACTTCAGTGACTCCGGTAATTCGATGTCCGCAGGGGGAAGCGTCCGCCTGTTTCGCGGTTTTTCCGTCTTACGTTCTTTTAACATCTCAAGGTATTTGACGAACTCGGCGATTCTCCTGTCTTTTGAGGCCTGAAGTTCGTCAAGCCTTTGCTCCAGCCAGTCTTCTTCTTCTGCCAGCATATCATCTAGGTCGGAAATGTCCAGACTTTCTATATCGAGCATCCGGAGCAGAAGCCTGACCAGTGCCCGGCAGGCTCTGATATTCTTTCCCTCGGGATTATAGGCCGGTATTTCACTTACCAGCCCGATTGCTTCCAAACCCTTCCATTTGGCCATACCGAGTAGCCAGGCGCTCATGTTATGGGCAATGTTCATCGGCGGCACCGCCGCTATGTTATAGCTTTGCAGGTATTCCTGCAGCCTGCTGTCAGTCGCCGAGCCGTATATCGTCGGCTCAATGGAATGGTGGATGTCAGTGAGGAACGCTCCCGGCATATACAGCCTGGTCAGGCTGAAACTCCTGGCGGCATCTAGTACATACCCTGCCAGTTCCGGAATCTTACCGGGCAGAGGAGAGGTGTCTGCAGTGAAGAAGATAATGTCATTATCTCCCCCTGATTTCCAGTAGTAGAAACTGTTCCGGGGAGTATTTCCCCCCAGGTCTATCGGCGAGGTTTCGATAATGCCGTCCCGAAAGGTGAAGTGATAGGGAGGGGTGAAGAAGTCGCCCGGTTCGATTTCGGCAAAAAGCTCAGCATTCAGCTTTTCTCTCAGATATCCGGCTGTCCTCAGTCCGACGTTGGAAGTGCCCGGTCCGGCGGCAACAAGAAAAGGTTCTTTCAGCCGGGGATTGGAGTATATCTTCAGCAACTGCTTTTCGCTGTCCATGCTCTCTGTTATGTCAGAGGAAACCGCTCCGTTATTGAACTGAACATACTATAACATAATAAAATATGCGGCAACAAAATATTTCGAGCGTAATATTCGGTTTTAGTTGGCAACGTCATTGCGAGCCCCGATTTTATCGGGGCGAAGCAATCACCACGTTCAGGAGAGAAGATTGCCGCGACGTCCGCCAAAGGCTGAATCCTCGCAATGATAGTTCAATCAACCATATGCGAACAGAATCCTTTTTCTGGTATTATCAGCTTTACCCGGTTATAATTATTATAGAAGGTTCAGTCGGGCAATTTAGTGGTGAATTATGGCGGATATACGGGATTTTGAGTTTACTTTTCTTGGCTCCTCTACTCCTTCGGGAAACGCGGAAGCGACATCGGTTGCCGAAGTGGACAGGGAGCTACTTGATATCTATTCGCAGACGATAGTTGGTGTGGTCAAACAGGTAGGCCCTTCGGTAGTACACGTACAGGCACGACAAAAAACGGATGCTGCTTCCAGGCGGCCTAATCGCAAAGCCGAGGCAAGTGGTTCAGGTGTAATTATTGCCCCGGACGGGTTCATTGTCACCAACAGCCATGTTGTAGAGAACGCATCAGCAATTGAAGTATTTTTATCCGATGGGTCTTCTTTTCAGGCTGAAATAGTAGGACTGGACAAAGCAACCGATCTGGCATTGCTGAGAGTTTCCGGGAATTCGCTTCCCATTGCTCGTCTTGGAGATTCGGACCAATTGCAGGTGGGCCAGATTGCCATTGCCATCGGCAATCCTTACGGATTCCAGAATACAGTCACGGCGGGCGTAATCAGTGCCTTGGGCAGGTCTTTACGCAGCCGTACCGGAAGACTTATCGAAGACGTAATCCAGACTGACGCAGCACTGAATCCGGGAAATAGTGGCGGTCCCCTCGTCGACTCAAAGGGTGACATTATTGGTATCAACACTGCCATTATTCAGTACGCACAGGGGATATGCTTTGCCGTGCCGGTAAACACGATGCGATGGGTTGTTACCATTTTGCTGAGAGAAGGTGAAGTTACCCGGGGTCTCCTAGGCATTAGCGGGCAGACAGTACCACTTCCCGCCAGGATTGTAAGATATTTCGGCCTGCCACAGAAATCGGCCGTCCACGTTATGAACGTAATGCAGGGGAGTCCAGCAGACAGCGCCGGCCTGAAAGAAGGTGACGTAATCATTTCACTCGATGAGATGCCAGTGAATAGCGTGGATGATATCCACCGACTTCTGACATCGGAAAAGGTTGGCCAGAGGCTGAGTATCGTCCTGTTGAGAGACTGGACGCAGAAAAAGGAAACTTACGTAACACCTGTCCAGAGCTCTGAATAGCAGGGTACATGGGATGGAATACCTGAGAAGCCCTGTATCAAACTTCAGTTGTTAAGTGGACGGTTATACTCTGCCCAGTTTAGCAAAATAGATATCGGGAACGGAGCGTATTTTCTCGAGTATCTCATCCGGCAGAGGTTCATCAAGGGCCAGCACCATTAAAGCCTGGCCTCTTGGTTTCAGTCGCCCCACGTGCATAGCACTGATATTTATATCAGCATCACCGGTTATCTTACCAACGGCGCCGAGGATACCGGGACGGTCAAGGTGGTCAGCAAAGAGGAAATAACCTCCGGTGGGAACAACATCAATCCAGTAGTCATCAACTCTGACGATGTGCGTTTCACCACGCATCACGGTAGTCGCCACCGTGGTAGCGCCGGTGCTGGTGGTGATTCTTACCGTGATGAGGCTGGCATAATTTTCACAGGTTGATTCCTTTTGCTCCACGACATTTAGTCCGCGCCGGGCAGCGAGTATATTTGCATTCACAAGGGTAACCCGCTCTTCGCTTATCTCCTCAAGCACTCCTCCGAGGGCGGTTACTTTGAGAGCCGTTGTATCATAGTTTGAAATCTCGCCTTCATATTGAATCTGGATTGTGCTAAGCTGTCCTTCGGCAAGCTGGCTGGCAAGTTTACCCGATATATGAGCTGCCGTGATAAAAGGCGCCAGTACCGGCAGGGTTTCCGCCGAGATGAAGGGAGCGTTAACCGCATAGCGGGCCGGCTGGCCATTAAACACTGTTATCACCTGCTCGGCTACATCCCTGGCTACCATCGCCTGAGCTTCGGTGGTAGAAGCTCCAAGGTGAGGAGTGACGATAATATTGTCCTCTTTGAAAAGTATACTATCTGTAGCCGGTTCTTCCGTGAATACATCAACGGCTGCTCCGGCTATCCTTTTTTCCTTCAGCGCTTTCACCAGTTCTTTTTCATCAACAAGCCCGCCCCGGGCGGTATTTATTATGCGAACCGTCGGCTTGACCAGAGCCAGCTCCTTAGCTCCGATGAGCGCCTTCGTTGATTGTGTAAGGGGTATATGCAGGGATATGAAATCGGCTTCCTTCAGCAACTGCTCTATGGTAACGAGTTCCACCTGAAGGTTGCGGGCGTGGTCAACCGAGATATATGGGTCATTGGCGATAATTCTCATTTGAAGACCCCTGGCGCGTCTGGCGACCTCCGAACCGACATTGCCAAGACCGATGATACCCAGCGTTTTGTCCCTGACTTCGGTACCCATAAAGTTACTGCGCTGCCACAGTCCCGATTTCAGCATCGCATTAGCTTGCGGAATGTGCCGGGCAAGGGCAAGCATCAGGGCAATTGTGTGCTCAGCAGCGGCAGTAGTATTTCCTATCGGGGCATTGACCACGACTATACCGCGGCGGGTCGCTTCACCTACATCGATATTGTCCACACCAACCCCAGCACGGGCTATGACCTGTAATTTCTTGCCGGCAGTTATAACTTCCTTGGTGACCTGGGTCTGGCTGCGCACAATCAAAGCTTCATAGTCGCCGATAATTGATATCAGTTCTTCCGCCTTCAAGCCGGGCCTGATATCAACCTCCGCGTAATCACGAAGGATTCCTATCCCCTCTTCATCAACACGGTCAGCAACCAGCACCTTCATCAACGTTGACTACCTCCAAATCCGGCCTTGGGTAAAGCCACTTTCAAAGCGGAAATCACTTTTTCGATATCGTCCACGGATACCATCCCCAGGTGACCGATACGGAACATCTGGCCATCCAGTTTCTGCTGTCCGCCGCCGAGCACAACCTTATGCTCTTCTCTGAGAATTTTAAGCAGCTTCTTTGTATCCAGCCCGTCAGAAGCGGTGACCGAGGTAACCGTGTTTGAAGCATAAGCTTCATCGGCAAAGAGAGCAAGTCCCAGTGATTTTATGCCTTCGCGGGTCGCCGCGCCAACCCGGGCATGACGGTCAATAATATTCTTTAGCCCCTCCTCAAGCATCATATTCAGAGAGACTGCCAGGGCATATACTACCGACACGGCCGGTGTCCATGGGGTCTGTCCTCTTTCAAGGTAGCTCTTTGCCCGGGATAAATCCCAGTAAAGACGGGGCATTTTTGCCTCGGAGTACGCCTGCCAGGCACGCTGGCTGATACTGACCATGGCCAGGCCGGGTGGGACCATCCAACCCTTCTGGGACCCGGTGATAGCAATATCGCATTGCCACTCATCTACCGGCAGGTCTATTGAGCCAAGACTGCTAATAGCATCAACGAGCAGCAGCTTATCAAACTCCTTTACCACTGAGCTTATCGACTCCAGGTCATTGGTGACTCCAGTGGACGTCTCGTTGTGGGTGACCAGTACCGCCTTTATTTCCGGGTCAGCCTGCAGCGCTTTGCGTATTTCGTCAACATCAGCCGCCTTTCCCCATTCAAAGCTGAGGGGGACAACCTCGGCGCCAAACTGCCGGGCGATGGCAGCAAAGCGGTCTCCGAAAACTCCGATTGATACTGATAATACCTTATCGCCCGGTGAAAGAGAATTGACTACTGCCGCCTCCAGACCACCCGTACCGGAACCAGTAAGAAGATAAAGGTCATTCTTTGTCTGAAACAACTGCTTCAGCTTTTCGGTGACATCTTTTAACATTCCCTGAAATTCTTCACCGCGGTGATTTATCATCTGCTTCGTCATCGCCTGCAAAACTTCAGGAGGGCAGGGGGTAGGTCCCGGAATACGCAACTCTTCCACTTATCTCCTCTATATCTGTTCTGGTTACCCAAGTATAGCCGAATCAACGGCATTATCAAAATGCTCTGGCAGGAACAAGGTGAGGCATTACCCGCTAGTATAATACTCCTTTCCAGTCTCGGAGTCCAAGATAGACTTACTGCGTTCGATATCTTCAGCTATTTGTTTCTTCAACTCTTCTACGGTATCGAACTTCTTCTCGGCGCGAAGCCTTTCAACAATATCAATCCTGAGCTGGTGCCCGTGCAGGTCACCTTCATAGTCGATAACATAGGTCTCCACGGAACGCGGATTTTCACCGAAGGTAGGATTCCTACCGATATTTGTCACAGACCGATAGGTTTTATCGCCAATATGTGTCCGGGTGGTATAAACACCCTCCGGGGGAAGAGTCTGCTTCGGGTCAATTTCAAGATTGGCAGTGGGAAAACCCAGCTCTATTCCCCTGCCTGAACCGGTGATGACCTGTCCCTGAAGGCTGAAGGGGCGCCCTATCAGGTTGAGTACTCTTCTCATATCGCCGTCAGCAATTGCATTCCTTATTGCCGTGCTGCTCACCACCTCACCGTTTATTTTCACCGGTGATACCACCGTCACACTAAAATCTAAATATTTTCCGATGGTGCGGAGTGTATCGGCATTACCTTCTCTATCCCTGCCCAGGGCAAAGTCGGGGCCAATCACCAGCCCTCGCATTCTGAGATGTTTCTTCAGTAGACCGGCAAACTGATTAGCACTGAGCTGCGCAAATTCCGGGGTGAAAGACAGGGTAATAACCGCATCAACGCCCTCATTTTCAAGAAGACGTACCTTCTCTTTCAAACTAGTAAGATACGGCAGCTCAGTCTCAGGCGCCAGCACCTCCAGAGGATGCTGCCGGAAAGTCACTACTCCGCTAAGTAAATTCCGCTCTCCGGCAAGCTCCTTTAGCTTAGAAATCAGGTATTTGTGACCGAGGTGGACTCCATCAAAGACTCCAATTGTCAGGAGCATATCCTTCACCGGAGATATCTCAGCCAGCTCTTCTTCGATAAGCATAACTAAAGTCCCTGAGTGGAATCAAAACAGATAGATTACATAATCGATAAAGGATAAATAAAGAGGGTTTCTTACAAAACCCCAATAAATGATTCCAGGTTATAGTGGCTTTATAGTAGCATACGGCTGTTTTCAGCGTCAACCAGACTCATGATGCTGGCATTACTGAGGGTAACATTATCTTCTACTTTCTGGTTATACATAATTTATTTCATTTTCGAGTTGAAGGATGAATTGCTACATAAATTTACCTGGGGGTTCTGCAGTGCTCTTTTCAGTCTGCTTTAGAACAGACATGCTTGTATTATGAGACAAAGCTCGACTGCTTCCCGCTTTGGTACTTTTAAGGCAGTTTTATTTCTTCACTCCGGAAAGATTCCAGCAGCATGACAGACCTTTTTTGAAGCTCCCCCTCTCCTAGTAAGGAGAGGGGGAGCTTCGTAACCGGAGGTGAGGTTAAATTAGTTACAGGAAGATAAGACTCTGGAAACATGAGAACAATAGAGACTGATAGTTCTGGATATGATGCTGGTAATAAGGTATGTCCGGTGCTAGATGGCTTTCTGGAAATAGTAGCCAAACCCGGGTTCAGTTTTTATATATATTGGCACACTCGGGTCCGGTTCCAGCTTCTGGCGCAGATGCGAGATATAAATACGAACGTAGTCGATGTCATCGGTATATTCCCAGCCCCATACTTTCTCAAGGAGTTCCTTATGGGTAAGAATATGCCCCGCATTCTCCACGAGGAGAGCGAAGAGACGAAACTCTCTCGGGGTCAGCTTCACCCGCTCTCCATCTACTACTACCTTTCTCTCAGCGATATCCGCGGTGAGGAAGTCATCAGCGTAGGAAATGTCCCGATTTATTTCTGCCATTGAAGACAGCTCGAGGCGGCGTAATGTCGCCCGAACTCTGGCAACAAGCTCCTTGTTTCCCACCGGCTTAAAGAGATAATCATCAGCGCCGCATTCCAACCCGCGCACAACATCTTCTTCCGCTTTCCTCTTTCCGGTGAGCATGATAATGGGGATATCGGAAATCTCGCGGATACGCCGGCAGGTCTGCCAGCCATCCATTCCCGGCATAGCCACGTCCAGGAGCACAATATCCGGTCTTTCAGTAAAAAGGATTCGCAGGCTTTCCTGCCCTCCGTCCGCTCTCACCACGTCAAATCCGTTACTGCTGAGCAATTTATCGACAAGTCTGAGAAATGTCTCGTTATCATCAATGGCCAATACCTTCTTCTTCACCACCATCTCCATCAGATAAAGCTAACCTTTTTCCTTGCAGTCCGTTTATTATCGACCACACGCGCCCGCCGGTTGACGGAATATCCAGTTGATGAATATTTCTGCCTATCAGTTCCTGTCTGCTATAGCCCCGGGATTTACAGAACCTTTCATTCACGTAGATGATATTTCCATCGCCGTCGAGCACACTGATTTCATCACCGGTATTATCGAGGAGCTGCTCTTTCAGCCTCAATTCTTCCTCTATATGTCTGCGCGCGGCGAGTTCTCTCTTCAGTCTCTCCCTGACTTTAGATAGCTGCTTCCTGGAGCGCTCCAATCTCCCGGCTAGTCTCCTGTTCTCCTTCAGGAATCTTTGCTGGGGAAGAGTCATATTCTCATCGTCTTTCACTTCCAGCTCCCGCATTCCCACAATAGTCAGGAAATCATGCCACTTGTATTGTGCTGGCATATAATATGCCAGCAGGCATAGATAATATATTATAGAAATCCTGATATGTCAAATTTGGGGGCAGAAGTATGCCGTGAGGTAGGGAAGGGCGCTGTAAAAGAATCAGGTGGTTGAATAGTTACCACTCATTTCTTGAAACGTCTTGAAATCCGGTCACGGTACCTAATAAATGGCTGAATACCGTATCGGGCGGAGCATCCCTCAAGATACTCGTCTTTACATAGCTGTAATAGCCCTGATATTCAGGGATCTGCTCTCCGTTTTCATCAAACACAATAACCACGTCGTTCGGGAATCTAACGACTCTTTTAATCATTCTGTTTTCTCTGAGTTACTACTCTGGCGATTTCACACTTATATTGTCATAATAAATAATCGGGATTAACGTTCCCATAAAAATGCCATAAAGATTCCGTTAAAATTTTTGCCCGCTGAATGAAAAGACATAGTGTGTATCTATAAATATGAAGCTGCAACGTACTGTTCGGTTTTGGTTGAATGAAAATCCCTCTTCCCTCTGTCCCTCTCTCAAACAGCCCGTAGCCGGACTATTCTTGACACACGTACACATACGTTTATAATGGCAGCAGTATATCTAACGGGATACTGACATTTGCTATGGATAAAGAAAAAATACCGGGGCAAATCCAGAATTCTCTCTCTACCGAAGAAGTTGTTGAGCACAGCTTCCGGCTTTTACGCACCAGGGTGTACGCTACTAACAGGCGGTTACTTGAGCTGAGGGGGAAGACAGTCAGCGATTATGATTACTCAACTATTGCAGCTATCGGATACGCTACAAAACGTTACTGGATTACACTTATCGCCGGTATCGTCTGTATTGGCATTAGTTTCCTTTTCAAACCAAACATCAGCGATATTCTTTTCTGGGGAGGAATCGGGTTTGGAGGCCTGATGGTTGCCACCGGACTTATTATTAAACCGGAATGGCTTGAGATAACCGTTATCGGCTTACCGAAACCGGTGATATTTCAGGGTCCGCGGGACAAGCTCGACTCATTATTGCAGGTAGTAAGGGGAAAACAACTCTCCACACAGTCGGCTACCGATATGGATTCCGACTGAACGGGGAAAAACATACCGGAGAATCGACATATGCCGCTAAGCGAGGAACAAAAAGGAAAACTTGCCGATTGGTTACACTCTAAGAACTGTAACCCGGACTGCCCTTCCTGCGGCCGAAATGAATGGTCATTTGGAGATATAGTGACAGCGCCTCATTTTAATAAAGGCGAAGCCGACGATACTGCACTTGTCCCGATGGTCCAGCTCATCTGCAAAAACTGTGCTTTCATAAGGTCGCACGCTGCAATTCCAATCGGGCTGCTTGAAATCAAGCCGGAGGAAACATCAGGCCCGGAAGAATAGAAGAGATTGAGAGTTAGCCTCAGACCCTATCGGACCGTTTGCACAATAATCCACATCATCTCTTCTATTCGAACTTTCTGTTTATAATATAGCCGGTAATAAAACCGATAACTCCGCCGATAGCGGGAAACACGATATATGATACTGTCACCATAAATGTCTTAACCAGGAATTCATAAACATCATCCCCATACGCTTCCGGCACCGCCAGCATTCTGTTTGCCACGCCGAGAATAAAATCAGGCCACGGGGTCAGTATCACTATAACGAGGACAATCAGACTTCCGATAATCGTGCCCATTAACTTCATTGTGCTGTCCTGTGGTTATATTCAAATGCCTGAAACCTTAACGGCCAAACAGTTCATACACTATCAATTTACCACATAATCAATCCGCCTGACAGTAGCCAGAAGGTTAAGAAAAAGCTCTTTTTTTATAAATTTCATTTTTACGGCTGAAGAAATAATCCATTCCTTATATCACTGGTCAACACCTGCTGGAAAGAGTATATTTACCCAAAAGCGGGTAGGTGAAGATGTGGCTAGCTCAATGTTCTAAAAAGATTCTGCTCAATCTTAGTTGGAGACCCTTCGACAAGCTCAGGGTGAGTGGGAATGAATGCCACTCATGGTGAGCCTGTCGAACCATAGCGGTGAAAGAAATATAGATATTCATTGTTGTCTGTACAACCAAGATTAAGTAAAAGGCTTGAAAGCAAAAAGTTGTTAATACTGGCATGTGTATTATAAAATAACACACCTCCATAACCCGAAATTGGAGAATAGAGTAATGAAAAACGCCCTAAAAATACTGGCCGGTATAGTAGTAGTAACTATTCTACTATTGGGCAGCTGGTTTCCCTATGGTGAGCAGTCAGCATCGGCTGCCAGAGGTAAAGAGGAACGGACTAATCTTCCGATAGCAGCACTGCCGGACGATGTTACTTTGGAACCAGTATCAGTACTTAATGATATGGGCGCCTCAGGAGTTGAGATTGAATACACTTTTCCACCTCCTGAAATGACAGAAAAAGAGGTCAACGGGATAACATATCAGTATGTTCATCTTGACGGCGGATTCGGTCAACTCAGTACGGTAGGCAAGCCGGCACTACCAATGCGCAACCACAATATTGCTTTGCCCCCCGGTTCTCAGGCACAAATTCAAATACTGGATAGCCAATCAGAGGTTCAGGGCAACTATCTGATTCATCCGGCTCTGGAGCCGGCGCGGGACGAGGCAGGGTCACCTGAACCCGAATTTATAATCGATGAAGAGTTTTATGAATCTGACCAGAACTATCCAGACCAGCCGGTTAGAATTATCGCGATTAACGAACTGCAAGATATAAAACTGGCACAGGTACAGATTTGCCCTGTTCAATACAACCCGCGACGCAGGGAGTTAACCATATATTCATACCTCAAGTTTAAGGTTGAATTTATCGGAGGCACCGGAGAACCGTTCAATATTCAGACTCAATCTCCGCAATCCGCACAGGTCCTTAAAAATGTCGTAATCAACAGTGAGAGTATTCCAGCCGGAGTGGAAGCTGAGGAGAGTGAGTCAGGTACTCCGAGTCCGAGTGATATCATCATTATCACACATTCCGATTACCTGGAGGCAGCCAATTCCCTGGCGGTATGGAAAAGACAGATGGGATATACTGTGGAGGTCATCAGCCAGTCGAACTGGACGGCTTCCGAGGTTAAAACTGCTATCCATGACCGGTATAACTCCTGGACCCCTAAACCCGGTTATTTCATTATCATCGGGGACCACGATGATGTTCCGGCTGAGACATCCAATGTTGAAACACCCCATGTTACCGATTTATATTACGCCTGCATGGATGGGCCTTCCGATTACTACCCTGACATGGCACACGGCCGAGTCTCGGTTTCAAGCGCCAGCGAAGCGAATGATGTTATTAACAAAATCATTGATTACCAGCGTAACCCGTCTACCGATTCAAGTTTCTACACCCACGGAACCACCTGTGCCTTGTTTCAGGATGATAACCTAGATGGCTATGCTGACAGAAGGTTCTCCCTCACCAGCGAAGAAATCCGCAACCATTTAATAGATAACGGTTATACAGTCGACCGTATATATTACGCAGATAGTAGTGTAACCCCCACAAACTGGAATAATACCATATATGCCACCGGTGACCCTATCCCCTCCGAATTATTAAAACCTGGCTTTGCCTGGGACGGTGATTCTGCCGATATCATCAGCAGTATTGATGCGGGGCGCTTTCTCCTCTTTCACCGGGACCACGGCTATAGCGGTGGAACCGGCTGGGCAGCTCCGTACTTCGTTACCGCCAACATCTCCAGTTTGAATAACGGTGTCAATCTGCCGGTGGTCTTCAGCATTAACTGTCATACCGGCGAGTTCGATTTGCCGGAATGTTTTTCCGAGGCGTTCTTGCGTCACGATTCCGGTGCCGTCGGCGTATTTGGTGCATCGGATTACAGCTTCAGCGGCTATAATGATGGCCTGTCGTTGGGATTCATTGACGCAATCTGGTCGGACCCGCCACTCGTGCCCTCATTTCCGCACAATCCCACGGCTAACGTTACCGTCACTCCTCATGACCCTATGTATACGATGGGCAACGTGTTAAACCAGGGAAAAATCAGGATGGAGGAGACCTGGGACTCCAGCACTACATACAGTAAGTACACCTTTGAGCTATTCCACTATTTCGGTGACCCGTCAATGCGAATCTGGACAGCGGTTCCTCAGACAATAACCGCAAATCATGACAGTCAGATTACAGCCGGGCAAACGAGCTTTAGTATTTCAAATGCAAGCTGCCAGAACGGCACGGCAACGCTTTATTATAACGGAGAGATTATTGGAAAGGAATCATTATCCGCAGGCGCCTGTTCGATTGCATTATCTCCCTCGCCGGCAAATCCGGGTACGGCAATATTGACGATAACGTCACATAACTACCATCCTTACCAGGTGGATATTGATATCGTCAGTGCTGAAGGCGCCTTTGTCGTCTACAACAGCCACAATATTAACGACAGCTCAGGTAATAATAACGGGCTTGTAGATACCGGTGAGTCCGTTCTCCTGGACATAGTACTGAAGAACACAGGGACAGCTAATGCCACTGATGTCAGTGCCAACCTTTCTACCCCGGACCAGTACATCACCGTTACGGATAGCTTCCATACCTGGGGCACGATTCAGGCCGGGGAAACAGTTATACAGGCCGATGCCTTTGCCTTTGACGTGGCTGGTGATATCCCTGACCAGCATGAGGTTACTTTCCAGGTCCAGGCGACGGGAATGGAGGACCTGCCAACCCCTTGGGTATCATATTTTAATGTCACCGTTAATGCACCCACACTGGCGGTTAGCTCGATGACGATTGACGATTCAAGCGGGAATGATAATGGAATTCTTGACCCCGGAGAAACGGTTAATATCCTGGTAGGCACATTGAATGAAGGACATTCCGATGCGGCAGCGACAACAGGGGCACTAACCTGTTCAAGCCCGGATATAAGCATTAATAATGGAATTCATAATTTCGGTACGCTGGTGCCTGGATATTCAGCTAACGCATCCTTCAGCGTCAGTGTCAATTCGTCAGCGCCCCTGGGCGCATCGGTTGATTTCGATTACATGGTTACTTCAGGTGCCTATTCCGCTAACCAGAATTTTACACAAACTATAGGCCAGTCGTGGATGAAGTTTATTAATGACCCTGTCGGTGACACATATAATGCCGCTGTCCCTGACCTTATCGGGTTCGATTTTAATCGCTCAACCACTGATATTTCTTTGCGCTTTAATTCCCTTGATGACATTGATTCCGGTAACCTGGGCAGTTTGATATATCTTGATACCGACCAGAATCCAAATACGGGGTACGTCTGTACCGACCCTCAGTTTCCGACGAATGATATCGGAGCGGACTTTATTGTCAATGCATTTACATCAGCCGGTGGTGGAGGTGGTGGAAGTGGTGAGGGAGGTGAATGGTTTCTGCAGAAACCATTCACCGACGATTATCTACAGAATGAGCAAACCGTTATCGGCTTACTCCGCAAGTGGAATCCAACTCTCCAGGACTTTCAGTTTGTCTGCGATTTTGATGTTACCGTCGAAGCTAATAGTTGCTGGTTCACCATCCCACTCACGATGCTTGAAGATGATGGCATAATGGATATAGTCACCATTATCGGCGTGTTAGACTTTCCGACCGATTACGCGCCGGACCAGGGCCATGGGACCACAACAGGTATTGCCCTGACAGTGCGAAACATACAGGGTGAGCCGGCAAGTAATGCGTATGTAATAGCTTATACCGACCTTTCTCAATATCCGGCCACGGTGGGCGGACCGTATTCATATGTTACCGATGAAGACGGCTATGTGTTCCTTGTCCTCGACGATGGGGCTTATATTCTAACTGTAGCGTCGCTAGCAGACAATTTCTATATAGTAAAATCGGACGTTATCGCAACCTCCTCGCTGACGCTCAATGCCGCCGATGAAACGATAATAGTTGAGATGCAGGCGAGTAAAACGGATGGCAGTCCTCTTGAAGGTGCCGGTATCTATCCCGCCGTTTCCTATGCCTGGCCGCGTTGTATAGGCTACACGGATGCTGCCGGCGAAGCGGTAGTCTATATGACTCCTTTTGTCTATAGAGACATCTTTTTATGGGGCTATAGTGAACTGTACTATCTCTACAAGTCAGACGTAACCGTTTCAGCCGATGCCGAGTTCACACTTGCTTTCGATGCAGCGCAGATGCCTACCGGCGGGTGTGCGTTTGCTCTCGTGGACCTCACCGAGGCTTACATAGTACCCTGGCTTATGAAGCTCAATGATTTATATACTTATACCGCCCCCGGTTTTTCTCCGCAAGACGAGGATATAGTCACCTTTTCCGAGGGTAATTATAATTCCTGGTTCTGGCTGAGAAAAACAGATAACATTGGAAATCTATGGACATTTTATTTGCCAGACCAGGAACTGGATATCACTGCCGGAAGTCAGCTTACCTTGCAGGCTGGCGGCAATTTCACGATAGATATTGAACCGGACAAAGCGTCTTACCTGCCCGGTGAAGGAGTCTCCCTAGACCTGCTTATTTCCGATAATTTCAGCAACCGGATTGTATCGTCTAATGTACGGCTAACGGATGCTTCAGACAACAACGAGGATTCGGTGATTAATATTATCGAAGGTGAAGAATACCCGTTGGCTGGTACTGACTCTGCCGAGGTAATCGAATCAAACGCCCCGACTCTTACGGTAAAGAAGCCTGATGGCTCTATTTACTTCCAGATAACGTCATCGGATTACTTCTACAACTGTAATTTCTCCCTTCCCGCTGATGCTGCTACCGGGTACTGGACGGCGACTCTTTCCTTTGATACCGGGCCTCACCAGGGCGTTATCGAAGAGACCGTTAGTTTTTACGTGGGAACAGCATATGCCCTGACCATGGCGGTAAACGGCAGCGGCAGTACCACTCCTCCTTCGGGCACTCACTACTATCCGGTCGGTACCGTGGTTGACATCTCAGCCACGCCTGACACCGACTGGGAGTTCAATAACTGGGATGGTGATGTGGCTGACCCCGGTTCAGCAAGCACTACCGTTACAATGAATGCTGATAAAACAGCTACCGCCGTTTTCCTACAGGAACCAGTTGTGTACACCGGGTCCGCCGATGATATTACCGCGAATTCAGTCACATTAAATGCTAACCTGGTTAGCCTTGGCTGCTATAGTCCGGTAAGCGTTTCCTTCCAGTGGGGGACCACTTCAGGCGCTCTTAGCCACGAGACTGATGCTCAGGAAATGACCTCCACTGGTACTTTCAGTGCCAATTTAAGCAATCTATCCCCCGGAACTGTCTATTATTACCGGGCAAAAGCATCTGCTAACCCTACTGTTTACGGACACGAATACTTCTTCATCACCGCTCCCTCCCAGGTGTGGTATGAGGAAAGAATACCCGGTACAATAACAGAATATGCTATTCTCCCGGTTCCCGGTATTGATATTGTTGACCTGGCAATTAATGGTAACACTGTTTATGCGGCGACAAACCATATCGACTATCCGCTGTTTAAATCAACCGATGGCGGTTATACTTGGTCAAATCTGGAAGACGCCGCAGCAAGCGTCAAATCAGTTGCCATAGCTCCGGATGATGCTGACCAGGTAGCCATAATAACCAGTGAGAATGAGGTCAGGTATTCATCCAATGGCGGTTCCATGTGGTCAGACCTCGGTAAACCTGCCGATGCTAATACTCTTAATGACATCGATGTATCAACCGGCACAACCCGTTATATTGCTGTCGGGGGGAATCGCACCAATGGTAATGCCGAGCTCTTTACAATAAGATTAGCACTGGCCCAGGGCTGGAACGCAAGGATGTCCGGTGCTCCCGGCAGCGCTCCGGGTCAGACGGATGTAAAAGCGGTGAAATTCTCGCCCAACTTCCCCGCGGATAAAGCCATCGCCGTCATCAGCGGCAATACTACCGGCGCCACCTTCCAGCTTTACCACGATGAACTGGGTGACCGTGACTGGAATGGCGAGATTGACTATCTCAGCGATAACTGGAGCACCGGAATTAAGATTGCCGATATCACCGGAAGACTGGCAGCAGCAGATATCGCCCTTCCTGCAAGCTATAATGCCACCGCCAGCGCTGACCGACTTGCTTTTTATGGAGTAGCTGGAACTACCTCCGGCGGAGGTGTCGGTCGCCTGGCCGATATTGTAATCACGGAATTCCAGACCTGGAGTGGCGGTGATGAAGGCCCTATATGCAGTGTCGCCTACCATGAATCAGACAAGCTTATTGCCGGTGGCTATGATGAGAACCAGATTTACCAGTTCCTCGACCCGTGGTCAGTTACCCCCAAGGCTTCAAGACTCAACACTCTCAAGCAGCCCGGTGGTGTCAATAAGACTATCGTGGGCTGGCCTGGTGATACCGCTGTTGCCGCTACCTCCGGTATTGACAGTGCATTTTCTGTTTCTAATGATGATGGTTATACCTGGAACGATATCAGCCTGATTAACACTACCATTTCTAATATAAGTGATGTTGCTGTGAATGCTGAAGGCACCAAGGTATACCTGGCTACATCAGACGGAACAAATACCAGTATCTGGCTGAAAGCTTCAGCCTGGAAAAGAGTTCTCAACCTGGAAGGATACACCGGCATCATCACTCGTATTGCTCCCGACGATGACTCGGTAATTTACCTGGCTGATACCAGCAGCGAGGACATCTGGGTGAGCCAGGACTCCGGCCTGGAGTCCTGGAGAAAGCGCCCCTGTTATACACTCGGCAGTGGCGATATGATTCGGGATATGGCTATCGAGAGCGTCGATGTCGCTTACGTTATTGATGACGATGGCGTTTCAAAGACAACCAACGTTGGCGCCAGCTGGGGCGCCCAGAAACGGCCGGTTGAGCCTTTCACTCCCTGTATGATAACCCTGGCGCCCGATGGTGATGTCCTGGTCGGCGGCAGTAGCGGTTACATCGCCTTTTCCAGGGATGGTGGAGACAACTATGAGAGAACCACCTACATTGGTCCGGGGAAAGTCCAGGTATTGGCAGACAATGACCATGCTATAAATAATATCCTCTATGCCGGCGTGGGAAGTAAGATTTACAGGGGTTATGCAACCAATTTTACAGGCTTCTTAGATTTAGGACCTCTTATCGCCTCATCCGATTCTATCGTGGGCATGACACAGTATGAAAATGCAATCTACGCTCTGAGTTCTAATATGACTGATAGCACGCTACACCGGGCTCTTGAGCTGAAGACGGCGAGTACCCCTGAGCAGGCCCTATGGAGTTCCTACCCGACGACATTGGAGTTTGAAGCTACACCCCGGGCATTGAAGCTATCTTTGGGCCCCAAACTCTGGGCTATCGACACCCCTGATAAACTTTATAGTTATTATGACATTATCCCCCAACCGCTGAAAGTAACCACCAGCCCTGCCGCTGGTATTGCCACTGATTCAGCCGTATTACGTGGTAGCCTGGATAGTCTTTACATTTATGGTTCAGCGAACGTCTCCTTTGAGTGGGGGACTGCGTCCGGTAATCTTAGCCAGAATACCTCGTCAGAGATAATGGCTGTGACAGGTGATTTCAGTGCTGGCATAAGCGGCCTTACCCCCGGCAGTACCTACTACTTCAGGGCTAAAGCTTCTGCAAATCCGGTGGTTTATGGAGACGAACTCAGCTTTACTACCGCCACCCCCGTACCTCCAGCGTCTCCGAGCGGCGGAGGTGGTGGTGGAGTTAGTAGCCTTCGCCCCGGCGAGACAATATTATCCGACTCAATAGACAGTAACGGCATATTTACATCTGATATCACCGCTAAATCCGAGGACAAACTATGTTTCCTTGAAATCACCAAAGGTGTGAGAGGTTTAACCAAATACGGGAAACCACTCAGTAAAATAAGGATACTTGAAGTCGAAGGAGCGCTACCGGCACCTGAGGGTCACCAAATTGTCGACAAAATATATGATATCAGCCCCGATGAAGCCACCTACGAACCGGCAATAACCCTGACAATATGCTATGACCCTGAACTACTATCTGAGAATGTTTCGGAGAAAGAGCTTTACATCGCTTGCTGGACGGGTGAGAACTGGACGGCATTCGAAAGCACAGTTGACATGGACGCAAAAATGGTATCTACCGGGATAACCCATTTCACGGAATTCGCCGTGATTGGCAAGCCTCCGTCACCGCCTCGGGAAGAACCCGAAGAAATAATATATAGACCGGCCACCAGACCGGCTGCGTTCGAGGTCTCAGGACTTGCCGTTACCCCGTCAGAAACCAGACCCGGTGAAGAGGTGATGGTTTCAGTGATGGTTACAAACACCGGAGGTTGTACCGGCAGCCGTACTGTAACTCTTTATGTAGATGGCGCCGAGGAAGACTCAAGAGAAGTTAATCTGGGAGCGAATAAGAGTGAAACTCTGACCTTTGTTATTAAAAAAGAAGCAAGGGGCACCTACGAGGTGGAAATCGATGAAATAACAAGCAGCTTCACCATAGCTCCTACCCTGACGGCAGTTATTCCTGAAGAGGAGCCGGAAGAACAGGAGAAAGAGGAGGAACCTGTTTTTACAACCAGGTGGATTATCGGCACCGTAATAAGCGCCTGTGTAATACTTCTCGGATTACTTGCTTATTTCTTCATCTGGAGAAAGGGAGAAAAAACGGAATTAACGGAAAGCAATAATCACAACAACAGCTAAAATCGCGGACAGGGTTTCATTCAGTTCTGGCTGGTACTTTTCCCGATTCCATTGGGGTGAAGTAATAAACAATCCACCTATGTCATTGCGAGCCCCGATTTTATCGGGGCGTGGCAATCTCTATTAATAAATTCGTATAGATTGCCTAGTCATTACATTCCTCGCAATGACAGTTTAATTAACCAGATGAAACCAGAACCTTCCATTTTTATTTCGAGTACTTTTAGGATATACTAAATACTGGTTCAGCCAGCGTAGCTCAGCAGGCAGAGCAGCGGTTTCGTAAACCGCAGGTCAAGAGTTCGAATCTCTTCGCTGGCTCCAGTCCAAGACTGAACGTGTGATTAACCGTGAATAGAACATTGTCTGCAAAAAATCTTGTTGCCCGGCTAAAGAGGAGGAAACTGGCATGTCTGACGTTACCTATCGTGAATTGAATCCACCAAACCGTATCCTGATGGGACCCGGTCCAAGCAATGTCCACCCGCGCGTCCAGGCGGCACTGCTGGCGCCGGTAGTGGGGCATTTAGACCCGTATTTTGTCGGTGTTATGGAAGACACGGTAGGTCTGCTCCGCAAAGTATTCCGCACAGAGAACGGACTTACTTTACCCATTTCAGGCACCGGGTCGGCAGGTATGGAAGCAGGATTCGATAACTTCCTGGAGCCGGGAGACGTCGCCGTCATCGGTGTCAACGGCTTCTTCAGCGAACGCATGGTGGAGAACGCAACGAGGTGCGGAGCCCGGGTAGTCCGGGTGGATGCAGACTGGGGACGCATCATCGAGCCGGAGGCTCTGGAAGCTGCTCTAAAAACCGAGAAGAAAGTTAAACTTCTTGCCCTTGTCCACGCCGAGACCTCCACCGGCGTTCTCCAGCCCATCGAGGAAGCCTCTCGTTTAGCCAAACAATATGACTCCCTGTTACTTATCGATGCCGTGACTTCGCTCGGAGGTCATGAGCTAGCCGTGGATGACTGGGGAATAGATATCTGTTACAGCGGTACCCAGAAGTGTCTGGGCTGCCCGCCGGGGCTGGCCCCCTTGACCGCCAATGCCGGAGCCCTGGAGGCGCTGAATGCCCGCACAGATAGCGTCCATAGCTGGTACCTTGACCTGTCGCTGCTCTCCCACTACTGGGGCTCAGACAGGTTTTACCATCATACCGCGCCGATATCGATGGTCTACGCCTTATACGAGGCATTGACCATGGTTCTTGAAGAGGGACTGGAAAACCGTATTCGCCGCCACAGTAAAAATGGCCAGGCTGTCCGGGCGGGACTTGAAGCGATGGGGCTGGAGCTCCACGCTCAGCAGGGGCATCGCCTGAACGTGCTGACCACGGTGCGTATCCCGTCAGGTATTGACGATGCCAAAATCAGAGGTAGACTTCTCAATGAATGCAACATCGAGATTGGAGGCGGACTGGGAACCCTGAAAGGGAAGGTCTGGCGAGTCGGGCTGATGGGGCATTCTTCGACCGAAGAAAACCTGCTACTCTTTCTTTACAATCTGGAAAGGCTGCTTTCGGAAGAGGGATACGAAGTGGAGCCCGGCACTGGAGTAAAAGCTGCCGTACAGTCGCTCAGAGATAAATAAAACCGGCGAGGCAATTTCTATAATGAGTAATTTAATAGATAAACTTAATAGACTTTCCCGTGGGGAGCAACAGCCCATCGGGTTCGGCGTAAAGCAGTCAGCCACGCCCGGTTTAAAAATACAGCTTATCGCCGGAACATCCCAGGAAAAGGCCGACGGTTCCGTAGAAACCATAGCTGGTGCTGACGCCGGACTGCTCCGCATCTCGAAATTAAGCACCGCCGCCGAGATCCTGAAAGAGTTAACCACAAGTGTGCCCGATACTTTATGGGGCGTACGGCTGCCGGGCAGTTTCCGAGGAGAAACAAAACAGCTCACCGGGGCAGGCTGTGATTTCATTGTCTTCCCCACCGATACTCCGATAGCAGTGTCAGGAAACGATGAAACGGGCCGGATACTCGAAGTAGAGCCGTCACTGGATGAAGGGCTGCTGAGAACGGTAAGCGAACTGCCGGTTGACGCCGTGCTCATTGCTGCCGAAGAAAAGAAAGCAAATTCACTTACCTGGCAGCGACTTATGCTCATTCAGCGCTTTTCCAGTTTGATGACAAAACCCCTGCTGGTACAGACACTGGCAAAGCTGACCGGCAGCGAGCTTCTGGCACTCTGGGAAGCGGGAGTCAGCGGAGTGGTCGTCGAAACCGATGGACAGGACCGGATAAAGAAACTACGCCAAGAGATTGATAAAGTCGATTTCCCTTCACAGCGGCGCCGTGAAAGGTCGGGGGCAGTACTGCCCCGCACCGGCAGAGAGACAGGTACAAATATAATCGATAGCGAAGCGGACGAATAACGCTTTTCACTCCATAACCTTAGCCCAGACCGCTTTCGAGCGGAAGCCGAGCCTTTCAAGTAGAGCATCTCCCGCCATAACCCAGGTCAGAAGAAGTATCGCCAGCCACAGGGAGGGCCAGTACAGTATCCATGGGGCTTCGAGCATGTACTGCCTTCCCGTACCTGAAAGCATGCCGCCGAGCTCCGCAGTCGGTGGCGGAACCCCGAATCCGAGGTAACTGGCAGTGGTGATATAGAGAATACCACCGGCAACAGTGAAGATGAGCATTACCGGAACCGCCCGCAGTAATTCCTGAAGCCAGTTCTCCTGTTCCGGTAACGAGAGGTAAGCCTCCCGTATCATTTCCGCAGCCCGGGGCAGCAGCACCAGGCTGGCAACCAGGGCGAGAAATAAGGCAACAGGTCCTACAATGCTCATCACCAGCAGGAGCAGCACCAGCCAGGGAAAGGCGGTGATTATCTCTCCGGGCAGCATCACCAGTTCCTCAAGAATATCGCCCGGCACGTTGTTTTTCTTCCTGAAATAAGCCGACAGTGTCGCCCAGCCGGTAGCGAGAACAACCAGGACTCCGGCACAGGTAAGCCCGGCAAATAAGTCTGTCCTGGTTCCATAGAGCAGACGACTCAGTATGTCCCGCCCCAGGTTGTCCGTGCCCAGAATGTGCTCCGCCGATGGTGCCACCAATCTGTCAGTCATTGACATTTCATTGAAACCGTAAGGCGCCAGTAGCGGAGTGGCTATTGCTGCCAGAATGGAAATACCAGTCAGTACGAGACAGAATATCAGCCAGCCTTTCGGTATTGCCAATCGCAGTGATTTATCTTCATCCACCTCGGCCGGTGATGTTACAGGATTGCCGAAGTGATTATAGGCAATCTCGACTAGCCCGGCGACCAGCTTCACCAGCACCACAATGACTGCAAAGACCCAGGCGATACCGAAGACTACCGGGAAATCTCTCATAAATATGCTGCTTATGAAAAGCCGCCCCAGTCCGGGATAAACCCAGATTTGCTCAGCCGATATAATAATAACAATGAGAACTCCTACCAGCCTGAGCAATCTGATTACCAGGCTGATAGCCAGGTGACGTACCAGTGACATGCGGGAGATGTCTTCCGGCAGGTTCGCCATTTCCCCGTGACCTGCCTGGACGAGCAGCCAGACAGGCAGCAGCGAGGCTAAGAATGCCGACCAGAACACCAGCACCGGGGAGTCTCCCGATATTGACCAGCTCCAGCCGAGAGTCATAAAAACGATGAAAACAGCGCCGACAGCGAATCTGGGAACACTGACACCGCCGCTAACAATCACCAGCCGTAATATGCTTCTCAGCCGCGCCAGCCAGCCGGGGCGGATGGTGACACGACTGATGAGCGTACCGAGAAAAAGCAGCACGGCGGCGATAACCAGACCGAACAGTCCGGTCAGAGCGAGAAACCGCAGGGTAATGCCCAGACGCGGCCCGATTACTGCCAACACTGACTCACCTTTAAATAACGAACTGGACCAGTCCCAGTTGCCCGAGTTATGCGAGATATCGATGTTCGCCTGCCCGGCCATTTGTGCCTTCATCAGGTCAATCATACTATCGGGAATTGCCGTTCTCAGCCCGAAAAGAACCAGCCACACTATAAGGAGAATCAGCCCGGCGAAGACCACCCGCCGCACTACCGCCATAACCGCTCGTCTGGTTTCAGGACTCATCGGCAGAAATCTCCCTTAGGATTAGTTCAGAATAGAGGGGTTATTAATCGTTCATTCTACACCAGATAAATATAAGGGTTCAAGGCTGCAAATTATGATGAACTAAGAGGGCATGATTATTTAAAGGGGAGGAATTGTCACATTATGCTGAACGAAGAAAGTACTTAATCATCACCCGTGAGTCATCTATACGGTCGGTCGAGAATAAAGGCGCCATTGAATTCTCAAATTCCGCCCGGAGATGGATAAAAATCGGTCGCTCGAGGTATTCTTCCAGCCTCTGCATGTATCCAGCGTGCGGGTGGTCCGGATTCGGGATATCCAGGACAACACGGGAGCCGGATTTGAGGACCCTGTGTAGTTCGGCCAGCCCGGTACCGATATAATCGAGCGTGCAGTATTCCAGGACTCCGATTACAGCAGCAATATCAAAGAAGCCATCATCATACGGCATTCTTGAAATATCGGCTACCTTCAGGCCGCCAATCGACAAATGCTCCCGCCTTACAAATTCTTTCATCGCCTCGATTAGTGCCGGGCTTATGTCAACTCCATAAAAAGTTGAAGGCCATTTATCAAGGCGGTAGTTCACCAGATTGGCCGAGCAGCCGACATCGAGAAAACGCATTCCGGGCTGAGGAGCCAGATATTCCCTGACGTCGCCAGCGCCGCTGTTCAGGAAATCACGCTCTTCCGCCATTGACTTGAAGAACAGGGAATTCTTTATCTCATCCGGAACATTCCCAAGGGGGTCGATTCCATTCCTGAACTGCTCTACGGTAAGGTCGTAAGCTCTGCGGACTCTATCAAGCTGCTCATCCATTACGTATCATCAGGTCAGGTCTGTGCCAGTTGCCAGTACTTGCCCTCGGTGGTAATCGCCGGAGCGATAACCATCTCCGTCTTGTGCATTTCTCGGATATTGAAGGCGCCGCAGACGCCCATCGCGGTGCGGAGAGCTCCGATGAGGTTGTGACTGCCATCGGTAACCGATGATGGACCGAAAAGTATCTGCTCCAGCGTGCCGTTTGTACCCACTTTTATCCGCGTTCCTCTCGGCAGTGCGGCATGAGGACTTGCCATCCCCCAGTTATAGCCGTGCCCCGGCGACCCTTCAGCCTGGGCCAGGATGGCTCCCAGCATTACGGCATCGGCTCCGGCAGCGATTGCTTTGCACAGGTCACCGCCTTTACGTATCCCTCCATCACCAATGATGGGTACATAGCGCCCTGATTCCTTCTGGTACTGGTCTCTGGCGGCAGCGCAGTCGATTATCGCCGTTATCTGGGGAACGCCAAGACCAAGGACTTCCCTGGTAGTACATTCAGCCCCGGGACCGACACCGACAAGGACACCGGCAATACCGGTCCTCATCAACTCCAGGCAGGCAGAGTAGCTCACGCAGTTACCGACCATAACCGGAATCGGTACGGCCTCAATGAGCTCCTGGAATATTAGTCCACGGATACTCTTTGAGGTGTGGCGGGCGGAAGTAACCGTGGATGCTACAACAAGTATATCAGCCCCGGCTTCAACAGTCAGCGGAGCAAAGCGCTTTGTATTTGCCGGCGTGGCTGATGCGGCGGCTGTTCCGCCGGCTTTCTTAATTGCCTCAATCCGTTCGCCAATTAAATTTTCCTTAACCGGCTGAGAATAAATTTTCTGAAGCAGGACAGTGGCTTCGGCGGCGGGAGCCCGGGCAATTTCCGCCAGGACATCTTCGGGATTTTCATAGCGGGTTTGCACTCCCTCAAGATGTAATACGGCGAGACCTCCCAGCTTGCTCAACGCCACGGCGAAGTTGACGTCCACGACAGCGTCCATAGCGGAAGCTAGAATCGGAATGTCTAATGTAATATCACCTATCTTGAATTCGATATTTGTCTGTTCGGGGTTAATTGTTACGTCTCCGGGAACGAGTGCTACCTCGTCAAAACCATAGGAACGCCTGAGTTCTTTAAATTTGGGTAAATTTGGAACGGCCATTTTGCTCCCCTTTTTAAGAAAATATAGCAAAACCGCCGCTTTAAATCAAGGAAAAATGCCTTAATGGTATTATTGATTTTCTGGACAACAAGTGCGTTCTTACCTCCTTAATACACCTCTCCATACAGGACGATGTATATCCTATCTCCGTTAAATTCGCCCCTATTTGCAGAAGCTTTAGTTTGAAATGGTTTATCGCTGTTACCCCGAGCACATTCGCTCCGCTCAGTGTAAACTCCGTGAAAGGTCTCAGGGAAGAGGGGGATTACCTTGACTCTCCACCCTGAGATTCTTCGTCCGCCAGAGGCGGACTCCAGAATGACTTTTGAGGCAAGGCCCTTACCAAGGGGAAGGAGGATAAAGGGGGATGGGGTTTCCATGATACATAATATCGCTGAATAAAACACGTTAAATTAATGATAATGGGGTGTCTAAGAGGGGCGTAAGCCCCTCTTAATCTTCCTGTAGGGAGGCGGGCAGGAATAGATAAAAGCAGGAGGATGGGGTTTTAACAAATTAAGAATCTAATAGATTCCTTTTACTTAATCTTGGTTGTACAGACAACAATAAATATTTATATTTCTCTCGCCGCTATGGTTCGACAGGCTCAGGGTGAGCGGCATCCATTCCCGCTCACCCTGAGTTTGTCGAAGGGTCTCCAACTAAGATTGAGCAGAATCAATAGATTCCAAAGCTAGACAGGCACTAAGGCAGAGGTTATAATAACTATGGAGCCTGACTTCGCCGTATGACTACAGGATGATAAGAGCTGATGCCCACCCTCTATGTTGTAGCCACTCCCATCGGTAATCTGGAGGACATTTCATTGCGTGCCCTCCGTATCCTCCGTGAAGTGAAGCTCATAGCTGCCGAAGATACCCGTAAAACAAGGCGACTCCTTACCGCCCATAATATCAGGACACCAATGACAAGTTATTACGAACATAACAAACTGACCAAGCTTGACTTTATTATTGGTTCTCTCGAGGAAGGGGATGTCGCCCTTGTTTCCGAGGCTGGAACACCGGGTATGTCCGACCCCGGTTATGAGCTGATTGCGGAAGCCAGCCGGAAAGGTATACCGGTTGTGCCGGTTCCCGGACCTTCTGCCGTCGTTGCCGCCGTTACAGTCTCCGGACTGGCTACGGACAGGTTCCTCTACCTGGGATTCCTGCCTCGCAAGGCAGGCAGCAGGCAAAAGCTATTGGAGTCCATCACTGGCGAGCCCGGCACAATCGTAATACTTGAAGCTCCTCACCGCCTGACGGCCACGCTAAAGGCGATACTGGATATTCTCGGTGATAGAAGAATCGCCGTCTGCCGTGAACTTACAAAGATTCACGAAGAAGTATTCCGGGCAAGAATCAGCCGGGCAATTGACCATTTTAAAGAGCCCAGGGGGGAATTCACCCTTGTTATTGAAGGCAGTACTGAAACAAATAGACCGCTATTAACAGAGGACACGGAGAAGCAGTTACATAAGATGCGTCTGTCCGGTGTGACCGCCAGGGAAGCGATATCCCGGGTAGCTTCAGAAACAGGACTATCGAGAAAAGAGCTGTACCGTGCCTGGCTTAAGGAAGAATACGGAAAAGAATCTGGAGGGGGAAATGCGTAGAGGCTGTATATCTTCAGGTAACATTCAGTGTATGGAGTGCCAGCGTATCATACCGCACTCGGAACGCTATCTGGCTGTTGAGGAAGAAAACGGACTGGAGGCAGTAGAGGGGGGACAGACCGCGTATTATTGCACCGAATGTGCCCTGAAAAAAGGTTATGCTACTTACAAGGAAGAAAAGGATGGTAGAATTTTAACTTTCTTTACCTAGACTTGGCTTACGTAACCCGGATTATGGTAAGGTAATGGGAAGCAAGATGACTGAGAGGATTTTCATTGGTGTTGCCTGGCCCTATGCCAACGGGTCATTACATCTGGGACATATCGCCGGGGCAGACCTGCCGGCAGATATCTTTGCCCGCTATCACCGCATCAAGGGCAACGAGGTGGTAATGGTTTCCGGCTCGGATTCCCACGGCACGCCGGTAACCCTCAAAGCGGAACAGGAAGGTAAGACTCCGGAAGAGATAGCCGAGTATTATCAGAAGGAGTTTCTGGAGTGCTGGGATAAACTCGGAATTTCCTTCGACCTTTATACCACCACCGATACGGAAAACCACACCGAGGTCGTCCAGGATATCTTCCTCAAGCTGCTGAAGGGAGGTTACTTGGAGAAAAGAACTGTCTCCCAGGCTTACTGCCCCCATTGCCAGCGCTTCCTGCCCGACCGCTATGTCGAGGGTGAATGCCCTAATTGCGGCAATCCCAATGCCCGGGGCGACCAGTGCGACGCCTGTAACAAGCTGCTGGACGCCCACGAGCTGATTAATCCCCGCTGCCGCACCTGCGGTAATCCGGCCGAGTTCCGGGACTCTGACCAGTTCTACCTGAAACTCAGCGTCTTCCAGGAGCGACTGGATGCCTGGGCATCCAAACAGAAGCAGTGGCGTCCCAATGTCTTTCAGCTTACCCGACGCTACCTGAAAGAGGGACTGCAAGACAGGGCTATCACCCGCGATATCGACTGGGGAGTGCCGGTGCCGGTGGCAGGATTCGAAAATAAGCGTATCTATGTCTGGATCGAGGCGGTTATAGGCTACCTGTCCGCTACCAAAGAGTGGGCGAAGTCCACAAGTGATAGTGAAAAGTGGCGTGATTTCTGGGAGGAGGATAAGGGAGCGCTCAGTTATTACTTTATGGGCAAGGACAATATTCCTTTCCACACTCTCATCTGGCCGGCAATGCTGATGGGTTACGGCAGCCTCAATCTGCCTCATGACGTACCGGCCAACGAATTCCTCACCATCGAGGGCAGGAGGCTATCTACCAGCCAGAACTGGGCAGTCTGGCTGCCCGACTATTTGGAGCGCTACGACCCCGACCCCCTCCGCTATATGCTATCGATAAACATGCCGGAAACGAGCGATACCGATTTTTCCTGGCGCGAGTTCGTCCGCCGTAACAATGATGAGCTGGTGGCGACCTATGGAAACCTTGTCAACCGGGTACTGACCTTCACCTACCGTAATTTCGATGGATGTGTACCCCAGCCCGGAGAGCCTGACGACCAGAGCAAAACTCTGTTCAGGAAAGCCGAAGATACAATTGCAGCAATGGACGGTTTTCTTTACGGCTGCCACTTCAGGGATGCAATAAGAACAGCCATGTCCCTGGCGCAGGAAGCCAACCGTTACCTTGATAATAAATCACCCTGGAAAGTGATTAAAGATGACCGTCAGGCTGCGGCGGCTTCTCTATATTCAGCACTCAGTGTAATTACCCAGTTGAAAACGGTGATGTATCCCTTCCTGCCTTTCAGCTCCCGGAAAGTGCACCAATACCTCGGTTTTGAAGGCAATATAGAAGATTGCGAATGGAGATGGCAGGACCTGCCGCCGGGACAAAAATTAACTCCGCCCCAGCCGCTTTTTAAGAAACTTGATAAATCAATTATCGAAGAAGAGACTGCTCGAATGGGAAAGGCATAATAGCCAGGTTCAGGTACTCAAATATCAGGTTAAGAAAGGAGAACCTTGGAACTAAGCACAATCTATGAACCGGTTAAGGAAGACCTGCTCAAGATTGAAGACAGGCTGAAGGCAGCAAGTTCAGTGGTTACTTATCCCCACCTCGCCGAGCTAATTGAGTACAGCCTGAGAAGCAACGGGAAAATGCTTCGTCCGATACTGACGCTGCTGTCAGGCAAGTTTTACGATTATAATACCGATTACCTGCTGCCGATGGGTACTGCCGTTGAGATTATGCACACCGCCACCCTTGTTCACGATGACGCTATTGACAGTTCTCTGGTACGGCGGGGCAAACCAACGGTGAATAAACTCTGGGGAGAGGAACAGGCTGTCTTATTGGGCGACTACCTTTTCGCCGAGGCAGGAGCACTCGCCGCATCCACCGGGAACCTGAGGGTAATAAAACTTTTCGCTGAAACACTGAAGACTATCTCCAGCGGAGAAATAAACCAGGCATTTCATGCTTTCAATCTGAAACAAAGCCGGCAGCAGTATTTCGAAAGGGTCGCTAAAAAAACAGCCGCCCTTTTCGCAATGTCCACAGAGTCGGGAGCGGTTTTAAGCCAGGCTTCGGAAGAATCGATACAGGTCCTGATAGAGTACGGCTACAACCTGGGCATCGCCTTTCAAATCGTTGATGACATTCTGGATTTCATCGGCACCGAGGAAGAAATGGGTAAGCCTACCGGCTCAGATTTAGCCCAGGGTACCCTTACCCTCCCCTCTATCTTTATACTCGAAAACTACCCGGAAGATAATCCCGTAAAAAGATTGTTTCAGGACAGAAACAGGCAGAATGAAATAAACCTGGCGATAGATTTAGTCCGCAATTCAACGATTATCCAGGAATGTTATCAGGTTGCCTCTGATTTTTGTGAAAGAGCGCGAAAAGACCTTAAATTACTGCCCGATAATATCTGCCGCCAGTCGCTCATTGACCTGACGGAATACATCACCCTCAGGAAGAAATAGTCAGTCTCCGTCCACAAAAACACTGCCGTCTGTATAGGTCTCCGTTTTGTGCGTCGGCATTAGTTCCTTAAATCTATCGACCCCGTACTGACAGGCAGCGAACGCTTCCTGACGGTGGCCGGAGGATATGGCAATAACAAGATTAATATCGCCTACTTCAAGCCTGCCTACCCGGTGGGTGATAGCAACTTTGTTTACCGGCCACTTCTTCATGATTTCCGAAGCCACCCGGCCCAGGACATCCACTGCCGTCCCCCTGTCATCTTCATACTCCACGGAAACTACCTGCTTGCCCCGTGATTGGTCACGGATTAAGCCGATATAGGCAAGAGCACAACCGCTGTCATCTGTTTTAACTTTTTTTACTATTTGCTCGGGGGAAATCGGCTTATCCGTAATTTCAATCATATGACACAATTTTCCTGGCAATCATAAAATGCAGGCCATCCGAAATGGATAAAACAGCAAGGTAAATGCGACTATTCAGACGGAGCGGGAGCCTGCTTCGGCAACGGGTCTGCAATAATTGGAGCTTTCTTGGAGGTACGTCCGGTCTTTGACTCCTCGGCAACTGCTTTAACAGGTGCTGGAGCAGACACTTTGGTGCGTTTCCTTGGAGGAACCTTTGGTTTTCCGAACAACTGGTCGAGTTCCTCTCCCTCGAGAGTCTCTTCCGTGATGAGCTTCTGAGCTATCTCTATTAATTTTGCCTTATTGTCAGTCAATATCTTGGTGGCAGTATCATGTGCCTCTTTGATAATGGCGTCAACTTCTCTGTCTATGGTATTGGCTGTTTTTTCGCTGTAATCTCTCTGCTCCGATATTTCGCGGCCTAGAAAGACAAGCTCCTGCTTGTCTCCAAAAGTCCGCGGACCTAATTTGTCACTCATACCGAAGTCAGTTACCATACGGCGTGCCCAGGTAGTCGCCTGTTTAATATCCATCTGGGCGCCGGTTGTTATCTCACCAAAGATTAATTCCTCGGCAGCCCGGCCGCCGAGGGCCATCGCCAGTGATTCCTTGATATAGGAACGCATCATGTACTCTTTATCTTCAGATAATGTCTTTGTATAACCACCGGCAAGTCCGCGCGGTATTATGGATATCTTCCTGACAGGCTCGATGTTAGGCAGTATATGAGCGACAAGAGCATGTCCGGCTTCATGATAAGCGGTAATCTCTTTTTCCTTTGGACTCATCCGGTGACTCTTTCTTTCAGGTCCGAGCAGTACTTTATCGATGGACTCTTCCAGTTCTTCCATCTTGATTGTTTTTTTACCCCGTCTGGCCGCCAGAATTGCCGCTTCATTTATCAGGTTGGCAAGGTCGGCACCGCTAAACCCGGCAGTCTGTTTGGCAAGTACTTCCAGATTGACTGTTTTGTCTATTGGCTTATCTTTGGTATGAACCTTGAGGATAGCAACACGGCCGCTCTGGTCCGGACGGTCGAGAATCACCCGCCGGTCAAACCGACCGGGGCGAAGCAGAGCCGGGTCAAGTATATCAGGACGGTTGGTAGCCGCCAGAATAATTACGCTCGTACTGGTATCAAATCCGTCCATCTCGGTTAGAATCTGGTTTAATGTCTGCTCCCGTTCATCATGACTGCCGCCCAGTCCGGCACCACGCTGACGCCCGACGGCATCAATCTCGTCAACGAAAACAATGCAGGGAGTATTACGTTTAGCCTGGTCAAAGAGGTCACGCACTCTTGAGGCACCGACACCGACAAACATCTCAACAAATTCACTGCCGCTGATGGAGAAGAAAGGTACCTGGGCTTCACCGGCGACTGCCCGGGCTAAAAGTGTCTTCCCGGTACCCGGCGGGCCGACAAGCAGTACTCCCTTCGGGATACGTGCTCCCAGGCTTTGAAACTTTTCTCTCGATTTAAGAAATTCGACGACTTCATAGAGTTCCTGCTTTGCTTCATCTACCCCGGCAACATCATCGAAAGTTACCACAGGTTTATCAAGGGGGAAGAGCCGGGCACGACTCCGCCCGAAACTGAGTGCCTGGTTATTAGCTCCCCGGGCACGGAAGAAGATGAAAAAGATTAACACGCCGAACAGCACCAGGGGTAAAAAGCCGATAAGCAGACTTCCCCAGTCGAAGCCGACCGGTTTTATGTCATATTCAATATCGGGGCTAAGACCTAGTTCCGTCAGGTCCCGGTAGTTAAGATTACCGATGCTGGCCTTTATCTCACGGCCGTCAGTAGTGGTAACGGTCAGCCACTCGCCTTCTTCTACCATTTTCTCTATCTGATTGCTATTCGACATAGCAATCACTTCACTCAGCGGGACCTCGGTCGGCTTTGGAGGTGAAGAGAGGAGAGCCGTAGCAAGAGCTACCGCCGCGAACAAGACGATTATGTATATAATACCGCTACGTTTCCAGTTTGATGCCATTTTTCACCTCAAAAGAGCCGGTTATAAACACAACTCCAGTATATTATACCAGAATGAAGGCACAAATGAAATTCGGGACAGTCCCGGCCTGCATCAGGCTGCTTTTAGCAGGTCATTATAGGTCTTCTGCAGTAACATGGCATCTCCCTCCAGGTTCGGACTCTCGCAGATTACAAGGCCTCCAACTCCGCAATCTATCATCGCCCGGAGGAGCTCGACATACTGCAAATCCGATTCTTCAAGATTCAGATGGTTTCGCTCGCCTTTCGGCCCATAGTGAATACCGGAAAGGTGAATATGCATATCTTCCAGAGCGGTTCTGCCGAGACCTTTCTCAAATTGTCTTAGAGTGGAAACAAATTCCTGGTATGAGTTATCAGCACCGGACCTGGCATGCCAGTGAGCGAAGTCCATACACGGAGCCAGGCCTTCCAGTTCATTACAAAGTCTTATTACTTCCTCCACCGTACCGAACTGGCTCGGTTTACCCATAACCTCCGGCCTCAGCTTTATCCGGATTGTTTCCCGCTCAAGGCGCTCGAGCAATTCTTCAAGAGATTTCCTTATTACGCCGTAGGCTTTCTCCGGTTCGTCGCCCAGATAGAAAGCGGTATGAAAAATGGCGCTCTGCGCCCCGCAGATGGCAGCAATCTTGGCTGTCCGATACAACCTTTCCTGGCTTGCCGTTATCTTTTCCGGTTCATGGGCATTCAAGTTTATATAATAGGGAGCGTGCGCGGAAAGCTTTACTCCTTCCTCAGCGGCAACCTCGGCAACAAGCCGGGCACCGGCTTCTCCCATTGTAACTCTCCGCACAAATTCAATCTCCATGCATCCCAGGCCAAGCCCGGCGATACGCTTAATCCCGTCTATAGTCGTATTCGTCTCGGCGCTGTGTGGGACACCGGCTGTCCCGAAAAGAATCCGCGCCATCCTTTATCCTCCTCTAACAGGCAAATTGCTTATGCCTGATATTACCACTATATATCCATGGTGACTGTTTATCAACCTCAGTTCTGTTTGTTTTTAGTTGAATGACAGGCTCTCCCCCTTTTTATTCTATCTATTCCCACCCGCCGCCTTTTATGAAGCAGGTTTGCCCTAAAAGTCGCAAACCCGTGTCACCCTGAGCACATTCGCTCCGCTCAGTGTAAACTCCGATAAGGGTCTCGGGGTGGTGGTTATGATATCCCCTACCCTGAGATTCTTCGTCCGCCAGAGGCGGACTCCAGAATGACTTTTGAGGCAAGGCCCACAGGGGGAGATGAGTCCGCCCGCGTATGAATCTTTTTTGAAAATGCCAGCGGAGTCAAGGTATTGGCTGCAAATAAACGGCAGAACTCTAATACTTACAATATCGCTGGTAAGCGGATATCAAAGCACGCTCAACCCAGCCTGTTTGATTAATGAGCCAGTTTGGAACTGGTAAGGTGGTGGAGATAGGGGGATTCGAACCCCCGACCTCCGCGATGCGAACGCGGCGCTCTCCCAGCTGAGCTATATCCCCTCGCTAACACCTGAAATTATAGCACAGATAGGTTTGCCTGGTAACTATTTTCCGGTTCTATTGAATTATTATATAGAGGCAAGCAGGTAGGAATAGATATATAATGAAAAATATAGAAAAAGCGAAGTACGGCTATCTGTTTGCTAGCCGACTCTGAGAGATATTATTGAAATAATAATAAATATGACCACCAGGACGATGGTAAACTGAAACAGGGTCTTTTCCACGCCCCGTCTTGTCCGGTAAACGCTGTCAGCCTGACCGAATATACCTCCCAGTCCCCCACCCTTAACCTGAAGCAGGATAGCCAGTACAATTGATACAGCCAGTGCAATCTGGGCTATATTGAGATATACATTCACCTTATTCTTCCTCTAGTTTTTTCCTCATCAGTTCATTCACAATCTGCGGATTGGCCCGCCCTCTGGTAACCTTCATAACCTGGCCGACAAGAAACTTCAGCGCTGCTTCCTTACCTGCCTTATAATCAGCCACTGCCGGTGCGTTGGCGGCTATTGCCTGGATGATTGCTTCCTCAAGCTCGCCGGTATCACTTATCTGGCTACGTTCACCTTCTTTGAGAAGAGTATCCGCGTCTTTACCGGTATTGAACATTTCCTCGAGCATGGATTTGGCAGTCGCAGTATTGATTGTACCCTTGGAATTGAGAACGGTCAATCTTACAAGATCACCAGCGCTGACCCTATCTTTAAAATCGGTAATACCAATACTCCTGGCATTCATTATATGGCTAACTTCGCCCAAGAGCCAGTTGCTGCCCAGCTTGGGAACCTCGTCTTTCGGCAGACCCGCAGGCAGTGCCGCCGTCACAAATTCTTCTTCATAGTCAGCCATCTCTTTAGAGCCAGTCAGTAGACTGGCATCATACAGCGGCAGGCTATAATCATCCATAAAACGTTTACGCCTGTCATCGGGAAGTTCGGGCAATTTCTTCCTTATAGCCTCCACCTGAGCACGGTTCAGGGTAAGGGGAGGCAGGTCCGGTTCGGGGAAGTAGCGGTAATCGTGAGCATATTCCTTGCTCCGCTGGGCAACGGTTACTCCTCTTTCCTCCACCCAGCCTCTCGTCTCCTGAGTAAGTTTCTTTCCTTCTTCAATCGCCTTTGTCTGCCGCTTCACCTCATACTCCATTGCCCGGTAGACCGCCCGGAAGCTATTCATATTCTTGACCTCTACCTTGGTCAGAAACTCCGAGCTGCCCTCGGGACGGATACTGACGTTGGCATCACACCTGAAGCTGCCCTCTTCCATATTAGCCGTAGATACATCCAGGTATCGGAGAATGCTGCGCAGCTTGATGAGGTACTGCCTGGCTTCTTCCGGCGAGCGTAAATCAGGCTCTCCAACAATCTCCATAAGCGGCACCCCGGCCCGGTTAACATCCACAAGGCTGTAAGTTTTTCCGTCCGGAGAGGTCCGGTGGACAAGCTTGGCTACGTCTTCCTCAAGGTGAACACGGGTAATGCCTATTTTCTTCTCCTCTCCGTCAATATCGATTATCAGCCAGCCGCCGGTACCGAAAGGAGCATCATACTGGGAAATCTGATAGCCTTTCATAAGGTCCGGGTAGGGATAGTTTTTTCTATCGAACTTGGTATATTCGGAGATTTCGCAGTTCAGTGCCAGGGCGGTCATTATTGTATATTCCACCGCCTGCTGGTTAATCACCGGCAATACGCCGGGCATTCCCAGGCATACCGGACAGACATGAGTATTGGGCTCGTCATCGGCATATTCGGCACTGCAGCGGCAGTACATCTTGCTTTTTGTCTTAAGCTGGGCGTGCACTTCCAGCCCGATTACAGTCTCGTAATTCATAATTTTCCTTAAAGGGAATTCGATTTAGTATAGCAATAATGATGCTGACTGACAAGGAAGGTCTTGACCAGATAGCTATTAATCTTCACTTGTCGAGTGTTGACAACCTTCTAGTAGGAAACTATACTCAAGTGCCAATATGTAAAACAAGCTGATTGTATCTACATTCTAACCCCGGTTTAAGTGTTGAAAAGTAGTGCGAGATGGTTTTGATGAGTACTTGGCATATTCTTTTTTTAATAATTCTGGTGGGCGGTTCTATAGTATTCTGGAAAACATATAAGAAATCAGGCTTTTCCGGGCCCAGAAAGTGGATGTGCCGCATTGGTTTGATTTGCGGAATTATTGTCGTCGGGGGACTTGTCGCTTTTCTTCTCTTCGCTGGTTTACTGGGAGTAGCAATGACTGGGAACATGGACTTAGGATGGATCATATTGGTAGTCATCCTATTAGGAGTTCCACTTTTTATTCTCAATTTAGTCGTAACTGCCTTTTGCTGGAATTTACGCACTAGTAGCAAGAGGGGACTTCTTGGTGGAATTTTATTGACTGTTGAGGGATTGATATTAATATTTTCTTTAATTTGGCCGCCTCTATCTATAATTAGTGCAGACATCTTTTGGCCCTTATCAGCCTTACTTATAGCATCAGGGATTCTATTGAACCTCTCGTGGTGGGAAGGACGAAGGCAGCCTGAACGTTTGTAATTCGGTATAGAACTCTTTATAATTTAAAAACAATTCAACCTCAACATATATTTCCGAAAGGACAGCTATTATCAAAAAACTCCGGAGCACAACCGTTCGACAATTCTCGGCATCTACTATTTCACCAATATGGAAATGGGTGCTGTCCTTGCCCCGGGCATGGGTTATTTAATCGACCACCTTGGTTTCCAGACCAGTTTCAACATTGCCGCTGGCGTCATGCTGGCTATTATGCTCATCTGCTCGGTATTCCTCCGGGGAAGCCGGGACTGAATTACCTGCTTTTCGATTTCTTGGATTAAAGAAGAAAATTGATAACATGGTATAATGCATAACAGTATTAAATGCCCGGGAGGTTACTTTACATGATAAACAGGGAATGGAATAAAGAGAGTCTTTACAGTCTTGTCCGGGAAAAACTGGGTGACACCCCGTTTATAGCCGTCTCTAATCGTGAACCCTACATCCATTCGATGTCCGGTAATGAGATAGTCTGGAACCGGCCAGTAAGCGGGCTTACCGAAGCTTTGGACCCGGTAATGCGTGCCTCGAGGGGCACCTGGGTAGCCCAGGGCAGTGGCGATGCTGACAGGAAGGTCGTTGACAGTAATGACCGCGTGGCGGTACCGCCGGATAAGCCGGAATATACCCTGCACCGGGTATGGCTTACCCGCGAGGAGGTCCAGGACTTCTACCTCGGCTTTTCGAATGAGGGGCTCTGGCCGCTCTGCCATGTCACCTTCACCCCGCCTACCTGGGTAGAGTCAGAGTGGAATACCTATAAGAAAGTCAACGGGATTTTTGCCGATGCCGTTATGCAGGAAGCGGGCGACCGCAGGGCAACGGTACTGGTCCAGGACTATCACTTTGCCCTGCTTTCCCGCCTGCTCAAGGAAAAGAACCCGGGACTGACTGTCGGACAGTTCTGGCACATTCCCTGGCCTAACCACGAGGTATTCCGTACCTGCCCCTGGCATGAAGAGATACTTGATGGTATGCTGGGGAACGACCTTATGGGTTTTCATATCCAGCCCTTCTGCGACAATTTCATGGAAGCTGCGGAGCGCCTGCTGGGTGCCAGAGTAGACCGGAGCAAATCTACAATAACCTACAGGGATAAGACCACCCTAGTGCAGCCCTTCCCCATCAGCGTTGATTTTGACAGCATTTCCCGGAGTGCCGGTGACGAGGCAGTGGAGAAAGAAATGATTACTCTCCGCAAGGAGCTTAATCTTGAGGGGAAATACGTCGGAATCGGCATGGACAGGATAGATTATACCAAGGGCATCCCGGAGAGACTGCAGGCACTGGAAAAATTCCTTGAGGACAATCCCCGGTATGTCGGTAAAATCGTCTTTATCCAGGCCGGCATGCCGAGCCGGACGGACATCGAGACCTATAAGAACCTTATGGACAGGACCGACCGCCTTGCCGACGACATAAATGAAAAGTACGGTACCGACTCCTGGAAACCGGTTATTATGCTTACCCGGCAGTTAACTCCAGCCTCGCTTAACGCTTTACGCCGGCTGGGGAATTTCTGCGTTGTCAGTTCCCTCCACGATGGAATGAACCTGGTGGCGAAAGAATACGTTTCGGCAAAGATAGATGAGGATGGAGTACTCATCCTGAGTGAATTCACCGGTGCTGCTTCCGAGCTGACCGATGCCCTCCTGATTAATCCGTTCGATATCGGAGAGTTTTCCCGGAAAATAAAAGAAGCGATTGAGATGCCGGCAGAGGAGAGGAAGCAGCGGATGAAGAAGATGCGTGAAATAGTGGATGGCAATAACATTTATCGCTGGGGTGCCGAGCACGTTTCCAGTCTAATCTCAATTGCAGGGGCGTGATGGAGTATCTGTTTAATGTGTGGGAAACTTTCGCCGCGGAAACAGAAACTACTCCAAGAGTACTGCTCCTTTGCGACTACGATGGCACATTGACCCCGATTGTCAGCCGGCCGGAGGATGCCGTGCTATCCTCGGGAATGAGAGAGAAACTTCTCGCTCTGGCTGGCAGGCCAGACTTCAATATCGGCATCATCAGCGGGCGCTCGCTTCTTGAGGTCCAAGTGCTCGTGGGTATAGAAGGGATTTATTATGCCGGAAATCACGGACTGGAAATAGAAGGGCCCGGTCTCAGCTATGTAAATCCTGAGTCCAGGGCAGCCCGGGCGGAGATGAAAAAGCTCGCCGGAAAGTTCACTGATAGATTGTCCGGCATTGAGGGAGTCATTGTTGAGGATAAGGAACTGAGCCTGAGCATTCACTACCGCCTGGTAAAAGAGAGCGAGGTGAATACGGTAGCCGAGATTTTCAATCAGCTTACTTCCCCCGGAGTCAATGAAGGTAAAATCAGGGTAAGCTCCGGGAAAAAAGTCTTTGAAATCAGGCCGCCGATAGACTGGCACAAGGGCAAGGCGGTTGAGACAATCCGAGAACAAATAAACAAAACAATCGGGGGGGAAGAGGGACTGGTTATGTACCTTGGTGACGATACGACAGACGAGGATGCCTTCAAGGTCGTTCGCCGTCCGCAGGGCTGGAGTATTTTTATAGGTCAGGATAATCCGTCTTCAAACGCCGACTACTTCCTAAATTCCACCGCCGAGGTTGAGACTTTACTTTCCCGGCTGCTTGAACTGAGGTGATAAGTCACTTAGCGGCGGGATAATGGTCAGGCAGAACCTGCCTGATTGACTTAAATTACGGTATCACTGGGGATAATGCAGCTCTCGCTATCCCGGACTAGTGCGTAGCAGCACTTTTGCAAAATCTTCGCTGTCTCTTCCGGGAGTCCCATACTTATGTAAATACCTGAGCCAATTTCAAAGCCGGCTATCATTGAGAGACGGGGCATAATCCTGATATGCCAGTGGTAGTACGGGTCTTCTTCGTCATAGGTGGTAGAGGTATCAATCATGAGATTAAAGGCCGGGTCATCAAGGTGAAAATACAGGCAGTATAGAGTATCTTTCAGTACACTCGCCATCTCAGTGATGTGCTCGGGGGTGAGCATTCCGAATGAGGCGCGGTGCAGTTTGGGAATTATCCAGGTCTCGTATGAAGCGCGAGAAGCAAAAGGTTCGAAGACAACGAATTGGTCCGTTTCAATTACGATTCTTTCGCCGTTTGTCAGTTCACCTTTCAGCATATCACAGTAAAGGCAGCGGCCGAAATCGGCAAAGTAATCATGGGCAACATCGAATCTTCTGTGATAATACGGAGTAACTAATGGTGTTGCCACTAACTGGGAGTGAGGGTGAGCCAGTGATGTTCCCGACTCCCGTCCGTGATTCTTGAAGATGGTGATGAACTGCAATCGCCGGTTTTTCTTGAGAACGTTATATCTTTGCTGATATGCAGTTAAAACTTTTTCTACCTGCGGATAGGTCATCAACGCCATCGGAGTATTGTGAGAGGGCGAATCTATGAATACCTCGTGGACTCCAAAACCGGGCATTTTCCTATTAAAGCGCTCGTCCTGCATTTTTTCAGGATCTGCATCCTCGGACAGTGCCGCAAACCGATTCGGCACGACCCTCACCGCCCAGGCTGCGTCATTACCCGCAGCGGGGATTTTAAGGACTTCTTCAGGGGTTTTATCCTCATTACCGGGGCAGAAAGGACATGTCTCGTCCCAGTCGGGCAGGGCTTCAGCGGTTCTCTTCTTTAATGACTGCCGGGGGCGGGCAGCTCTCTCCGGAGCCAGTATCACCCATTCTTTTGTCGTTGGGTCCTGTCTGAGTTCTGACATGCCGTTATCACCACTGGACCTAAAGGTTATGCAGTCCGGGCGGTCCTTCCTCGCTTGGCTCTTACTGTCTCGCCACTCTGAATATCGGTATCAGTGAAATCATCTTCAAGGACGTTGTTATAGACAAGACAATTACGGCCGGCTTTTATCCCGGGAGGTACCTTGGCTCTCTTGCCGATAACTGTAATCCCGGTATTAATAACTTTCGGTTCGCGGCGGTTAATCTGAAAGTTATCACCGTAACCGATGTGACAGCCAACGCCAATTGTTACTTCTTTATCCAGGATTGAATAGTCAACGATACTGTGAGGGCCGATAATGCTATCCGATAGAACAATTGAGTCCTTTACAACAGCGCCTTCCCCCACCCTGACTCCCGGAGAAAGTACCGAATGCTCTACCTTTCCTTCAATGATGCAACCTGAATTCACGATACTTCTTACGATTTCACCAGTACCGGTAATGACTGCCGGTGGTCTCAAGTCTTCTTTTGTTCGAATCGGCCAGTACTCATCGAACAATAGTTCCGGATACATATCCAGCAGGTCCATATTTGCTTCCCAGTAGGTAGCCATAGTACCTACATCGCGCCAGTAACCATGAAAATTATAGGCATAGACCCGGTGCTTACCAGCTACTATCCGGGGAAGGACATTCCGTCCGAAATCATGCTTTGAGGAGCGGAGCTGAGCATCTTCCTCCAGGCGTTGGAAGAGAAAATCCTTTTTGAAGACGTAAATACCCATTGATACCAAGTTACTTTCCGGTTTCTTTACCTTCTCCTGAAAGGCGATTACCCTGCCTTCTTCATCAACTGTCACCGTACCGAAACGTGATAATTCCTCATATGGCATCGGAGTGGCAGCCAGAGTAATATCAGCCTGAGCCGCTTCATGGAACTTGACCATATCCGAGTAGTCCATCCTGTAAATATGGTCACCGCTCAGGATTAAGACAAATTCGACGCCCTGCTGCTCTATGTGCGAAAGGTTCTGGTAGACGGCATCGGCAGTTCCTTTGTACCAGTTGCGCCTTTCATCGGGTGACAGATACGGCTGGAGCAACGTCAGTCCACTGCCATCAACGCGGGCCAGTCCCCAGGAAGCTCCGATACCGATATGGTCAATCAGTGACAGGGGCTGGTACTGTGTAAGTACATCTATCTTGGGAATGCCTGAATTGACACAGTTGCTCAGGGTAAAATCAATAATTCGATACTTGCCGGCAAACGGGATAGCCGGTTTTGTCCGCTCCCGGGCTAGAATTCCAAGTCTTTCCCCCCGTCCTCCAGCCAGTATTATAGCTAAAGTTCTCTCCACTGCTACTCACCATTTACAGGCTGTACTTCTCCACCATTCCGGCTCATTAACACAGATATAGATAACTATTTCTGTTCTCTAAAACGTAATGCTTTTTACGGCGGGTTTAATGTTACAATTAATTTCCTTGGAATGTCAACTTTATTTTCAGTCAAAATCCCTGTAAATAAAAGAAATGTTCTCCCGGCTGGAAAAGGGTGTAAAAGCGAGAGGGGGCTCCGTCCCCTCTCGAATCTCTACTCCTACCAGCAAGGCGAAAAATCATCTTTAAAGCAAAGAACAGTTTGATAGGTGGTTAAGGGGGAGATTTCTCAAGGGGGGGATGCCCCCTTTTTAGCTTCCTCAAGGGTTCATCCTGATGGCTTACCGTTCGGCAGAGCTCACGACGAAGCCCTGAAGGGCGGCAGATGGGAATAGATAAAAAGGAGGAGAGTGTTTCATTCAACCAAAACCGAGCAGTACTTTTCATGGGATTATGTTTGCATTTGGTTGACTGAAGTATATGGTGTCATCAAAAAGGTTGCTCTTTAAATAATGTACGGTCTTTCTCTATCCTGCCATTCTTTTACTTCTCTGGCTTTATCCTCGAACCCTTTTCTGCCCATCATCCCGTAAGCATAGTGCTTTCCCGATTCAACTGCCGGCTGGATCATCGGGTTTACGTTATACAGACCGCCGGCAAAAGTCGTTTGCACTTCGAGAAGAAAGAGAAGCTGACCTATCGTGAAAGGATTTATCTCCGGCAGGATAAGGCTCATATTACTCCGTCCGGCTCTGGTGAGGGCAAGCTGAGTAGCCTGGGCTTCAATATTTAACAGTTCCTCAAGTCCGTGCCCCCCCAGATAGGAGAAGTCGCTCTGCGCTGGCTGAAGTGGTATCTCGACTGTTTTACCGATATTTTCCACAAGCAGGAAGGTAATCAGCTTATCATACGGACCTTCAAGATATAGCTGAAGCTGGCTGTGCTGGTCGGTAGCGCCCAATGCGACAACCGAAGTCTGCCCGGCATTCACCGTTTCTCCCGATATTGTCTGCGCCTTGCCCAGACTCTCCGCCCAGAGCTGCCGGAACCAGTAAGCAATCTGGAACAGGGCATCGCTGTAAGGCATCATTACGGTAATATTCAGTCCTCTTTTGACATCTGCCAGGTAGTGAAGGACGGCGCTTAAACAGGCAGGATTCTGCCAGAGCTGCTTTGTCCGGCAGCGTCCGTCCGTATGGCGGGCCCCGGCCAGCAGTTCCTTGATATCAACACCGAACATAGCTGCGGGAAACAATCCCACCGGGCTCAATACAGAAAAACGCCCTCCAACATTTTCCGGAATCGTGAGTAGCGGATAACTCTCTTTCTCAGCAAGGTCTCGGAGCTGCCCATTTGTGCCGGTGGTCACCACACAGTGCTCTCTGACCGATTCCCGGCCGATTCTACCGGTAAGCATCCTGTTTACAATAAGGAACTGGCTCAGCGTCTCGGCAGTTGACCCTGATTTGGTGATTACATTGAACACCGTTCTTTCCGGGTTTATAAAATCGAGCATACTTCCGAAAGTGGTGGGGTCGATATTGTCCATGAAAAAAATCCTGGGTAGCCCTCCCCGGTCAGATGCCGGAAGCAGGTTATGCAGGGGGTGACAGAGAGCGCGGAACAGGGCGATTCCGCCCAGTGCTGACCCTCCTATACCCAGGACAATAAAATCATCACACTTTCCCTTAAACGAGTCTGCTACCTTTAAGACTTCATCTACTGTCTCCGTGTTATAAGGCAGTTCGTAAAATCCCCACTCCCCGGCTTCCCTTCTCGCTTCAATGCTATCAGCAACTGCCTCCGCTCTGGGGACGAGTTCATTGATTTCTTCCCTGGTAATGCCCCTGCTTTCTCTGATGAAATCAGCCATCATGTGATTGAAATCCAGACGTACCGTCATCTTACCTGTCCATTCAGTTTCATGCCATCTTTCTGTAGTCATATCTCTCCCGCAATAGTTGAATTTGATGAGCTGAACAGCTAAAAAGACAATAACATTTCACAGCAACCATGGTCAACAGGCGAGGGTGTTCAGTACTATCAGGTTTTAGCCTGTGACACGTTATCATCATTATTTCTGTCAGGAATTCAGTACAATACTAAAGGATTCATAGCTTAGCGGGGTGTAAAGAGGGGCAGAGCCCCTCTTCATCCCAAGACTCCCCCCTTCACCTTGTCTAAGGGCCTTGCCTCAAAAGTCATTCTGGAGTCCGCCTCTGGCGGACGAAGAATCTCAGGGTGGGGAGTCAAAGTAATCCCCCCCCCCGAGACCCTTCGCAGAGTTTACACTGAGCGGAGCGAATGTACTCGGGGTGACAGGGGCGCACGACTTTTAGGACAACACTCCTTTACAAAGGGGAAGGGGGATACAGGGGGACAGGGTTTAATTAAAACCGATAAGGGAGGTGGTGATATGTATTACCGGGAAGAAATATGCAGAACAGGCGTCTTTATGATAAAATTGAGGGTGGAAAATTTCTGAAATGCGGAGGTAACCCATGAAGTGTCCCGTTTGCAGAAAGGATGCCAGAGCTCATATCTACCACTGCGCTCAATGTAATGTTTACGTGCATGAAAAGTGCTGGAAAAAGCATATGGATGAAGCGCATAAGGAAGAATAGAATTGAAAAAGTGGTTAATGGTCATCAGGGCTCCGTTCCTGCCCCTCTCAGTAGTGCTGGCGTTTCTCGGCGCCTGTATCGCCTGGTGGTATGACGAAGCCTTTCATCTTGGTGAGTTTAACCTCGGCTATGCTTTTCTCGCCGGTTTCGGCATACTGCTGGCACATATCAGTGTTGATGTGCTTAACGAATACTTCGATTATAAAAGCGGGATAGACCTTGAGACGGTAAAAACTCCCTTCAGCGGGGGCAGCGGAGCTCTGCCGCTGGGACTGATTACCGCCCGCCAGGCACTGTGGCTCAGCCTGGGTTCTCTGATAATAATCATACCAATCGGTATCTATTTCACAATAGTAAAAGGTTGGCCTTTACTGCCTCTGCTGCTGGTAGCGGCGTTTCTCACTGTTTTTTACAGTCCCTTTATTCTCAGGCTGAGATGGCCGGAGTGGGCTCCGGGACTGGGAATGGGAGCGCTGCCTGTCCTGGGAGCTTACTTTGTGCAATCCGGTGAATATACCCTGCCGGCAATCATCGCCTCCGTGCCGTCTTTCATTCTTGTACATAACCTCCTTCTGCTCAATGAATTCCCTGACGTGGAAGCCGATAGAATAGGCGGGAGGAAGACCACTCCGATAGTCCTCGGTAAAAAGAAAGCGGGCATCTTCTACTCGGTAATGACGGTGCTTGTGTACGTCTGGATATTAGGTGGTGCAATTGCGGGACAAATGCCCTGGTGGTCTTTGATAGCTCTGCTGACCGTTCCCTTCGCTGTAAAAGCCATTCGCGGCGCATTGAATCCGGAGGACATGGACGGTCTGATGCCGACGATGGCTGATAATGTCAAAGTTGTTCTCCTCACCCAGCTTCTCCTTGGTATCGGTTACATTCTGGCGAGGATATTCTAGACAGGATGAAGCCGGTAGACCTTGTTTTACTGCACGCCCCCAGCGTGTATGACTTCCGCAGGAAAACAATCCTTTACGGTCCGGTAAGCGACCTGATTCCGCCTTCTCATGTTTTCGAGATGTATCCCATCGGCCTGACCAGTATCGCCGAATATCTGGAGCGTGCCGGCTACCAAGTTCGCATAGTTAACCTTGCCGTCCGGATGATGAGAGACCCCAGTTTCGATGCCGGCGAGATGATAAAGCGCCTTAAAGCACCGGTCTTCGGCATCGATTTACACTGGATGGTTCACAGCCACGGTTCTATCGAAATAGCCCGGCTGGTAAAGAAATACCATCCCGAATCAAAACTCATTTTTGGCGGATTTTCCTCGACCTATTTCTATAAAGAGCTTATTGAGTACCCGGAAATCGACTACGTAATCAGGGGGGATTCCACTGAAGAACCGTTCCGGCAACTTATGGACTGCGTAACGGAAGGGAAAGAGCCTGAAGCAGTGCCGAACCTTGTCTGGAAAGACAGCCGCGGTGAGGTCCGGGAAAATCAGTTCTCTCACGTACCTTTGGACATCAGTGATGTCATGGTGGGGCATTATGATGGCGTAATACGCTCTGTCCTGAGGTACCGCGACCTTATAAGCTATATTCCCTTCAGCGACTGGTTACGCTATCCGATAACGGCTGTTATTACCTGCCGCGGTTGCAACCACGACTGCACGATCTGCGGAGGCTCGAAGTCCGCCTTCAAACTGCTTCACCACCGCGATGGGCCGGTCTTCCGCTCGCCGGAAGCGGTGGTCAGCAATATAAAGCAGATTGAGCGGTTCAGTCGCGGGCCTATTTTCGTCCTTGGTGACCTCTACCAGAATGGAGAAGACTACGGCTATGGCATTTTACACCGGCTTCAGAAAGCTGGCGTGAAGAACCAGCTTGTCTTTGAACTCTTTTCTCCGGTACCGAAAGAGTTCCTGCGCCAGATGAGTCTGGCATCTCCCAATTTCTGCCTCGAAATTTCCCCTGAGTCCCACGACTACGAAATAAGAAAGCTCCTGGGCAGGAATTATACTGATGAAGCATTTGAGCAGACGCTGGCTGACGCTCTCGATATCGGCTGCGGGCGGCTGGACGTTTTTTATATGACCGGCCTGCCGAAGCAGGATACGAGGTCAGTGATGGACAATATCGATTACTGCGGCAGTCTGCTGGAGAAGTTCAGGGAAGACAGGCGGCTGGCTCTTTTCATTGCTCCGATATCACCCTTCCTCGACCCCGGCAGCCTCGGCTTCGAGCATCCCGAAAAATTCGGCTACCACGTGCTTTTCAGGTCGCTCGAGGAGCACCGCCGGGCGCTCGTATCACCTTCTTGGAAATACTCCCTCAATTACGAGACCGACTGGATGACGCGTGACCAGATTGCCGATAGCGCCTATGAGGCAATCCTGCGGCTTATCCGCTACAAGGCTCAATATGGCGCAATTTCCCGGGATATAGCCGGGGTTGGAGTAGAGCGTATCAAGGCTGCCCGGGAGATGATGCACCGCCTTGATGAGATACTGGCAAAGGAAGGCTATGAAGAAGAATTACCCCGCCTGAAGCCAGAAGTCGATAGGATAAATGCCTTCCCGGTGAGCGAGAAGATGCAGCTTGAGCTGCCGGTGGGACTGGTCAAGTTCAGAGTATTTAACTGGTTGCTATCACGTATTACCGCGAGGTAGCGTCTCCCCGACAGTCGGTCCTTATTCCAGTACTACACCGGTACCGTAGGCAAGTATCTCAGAAGCGTTCTGCATTACCATTGAGGTGGTAAACCTGAGAGCGATGATTGCATTAGCGCCCTGCTTCTCGGCATCCTCCACCATCCGCTGAATGGCCTGCTCTCTGGACTCCGCCATCATCTTTGTATATTCGGTTATTTCACCGCCAACCACGCCTCTCAGGCCGGCCATTATGTCCCGGCCGAGGTGTCTGGCTCTGATTGTGCTGCCTTTTACCATGCCGATTGTCCTGACTACTTTTTTACCCTCTATCTGTTCTGAAGTGGTAATAATCATTTGTCCACCTCCTTAAACTCGTCCTTTCTACCTTTGGTAATCCTGTCCTTGATTGCTATCAGCACCAGGATTAACGCTCCGAGGCTTATGGCGCCGACAGCTATCTTGACCAGGATATGGACCTCCTCAGATGTAAAAAAGGCCTGCAAGCCCCAGCCGGCCAGGGATAGTATACCGATGCCAATCAGGATGAAAGCTATATTCTGTACCATTGTTCACCCCCTGCCGAGGATTTTTCGGAAATAACCGGTTCTATTTTTTATACCTCATATCTCTTCGTCTGTCATTTTGAGCGGAGCCTTTTACGTGTCATTGCGAGCCCGCCTGTGGCGGGTGAAGCAATCTATAAAGATAAATCTCTACGCTACTGCTGCTATTAAATTAACCCCATTTCCCCTTTATATTTATCTATTCCCTCCCACCGCCCTTAAGGAATATTAAGAGGGGCTCCGCCCCTCTTAAACTCCCCAATCGGAGAGACGTTTGCTATCTCTTACGTTTCCACTCTGTTCCCTGGGGCGTATCTTCAAGAACTATGCCCATTTCTCCAAGTTTATTCCTTATTTCATCAGCAGCTTGCCACTTTTTCTCTTCCCTCAGGATTTCACGAAAATCAGTTAATGAACCAACATTGGTAGTAGAGCTGCTTGATACTTCTCCAAGACTCTTCATAATGTTGTCAAAATTATCCCTTTCGAGTGGACTAAAGAGTGTATCAATTCCATTACTATATTTATCGATAGAAGATTCTGCATTATCAAGACTACCATAAGCACCGTGCGCGAACTCATTGCGTAGATTCTTAATCAAATCAGTGTAAATTTCTCTATTACTATTTAATTGTGCTGAATTGGTATCAAGAAAATTATAGAGAGAATGTTCTTCTAGAGTACGTGATTTTCGAAGAAGTTCAACTTCAAATGTTTCTGCTTCTGGTAGCTTCAGTGTCAGGCCGAGGACGCCGGCAAGTTCTTTCAGAGTCTGCTGTGCCTGGCTGACATTAAATCCTTCGTCGCTGAGGCGGTTTATTTCCCTGGCTAAATCGAAGAGGCTTGCCAGAGCCTGGGGAGTGCCGAAATCGTCGTTCATTGCCTCGATAAACCTGCTGCGGTAGGCATCGGTATCGATTTGCCCCTGCCCCTTTTCTCCGGTCGATTCACTCTGAGTCGCCTGCCGCAGTCTTTCGGCGCCCCTCTCCGCTGCCTTCAGGGATTCTTCGGAGTAGCTGAGCGGACTGCGGTAATAAGAGCTCAGGATAAAGATACGCATTGCGTCAGCGCCGTAATTTTCCAGGGCTTCCCTTATCGTTATCAGATTGCCGAGTGACCGGCTCATCTTGGCTTCATCAGCTTCATTAAGCTTGAGCAGTCCGTTATGGACCCAGTATTTGACGAATGGCTTCTTGCCGGTGAAGCTCTCCGACTGAGCAATCTCGTTCTCGTGGTGGGGAAAGACAACGTCCTGCCCGCCGCCGTGAATATCTATCGTTTCTCCAAGGTATTTGATAGACATGGCGCTGCACTCGATGTGCCAGCCGGGTCTGCCCTTGCCCCAGGGACTGTCCCAGGACGGCTCTCCGGGTTTGGCTTCCTTCCAGAGGAGAAAGTCCATCGGGTGTTCCTTTTCCTCTCCCGGCTCGATGCGGGCTCCCGCCATCATCTGCTCCAGGCTGCGGTGGGACAGTTTTCCGTAGTCGGGTACGTTCCTTACCCGGAAGTAAACATTGCCGCCCACAGCATAGGCAAATCCTTTTTCTACCAGTCCCCGGACAATTTCTATCATCTTGTCAATCTCGCCCATCGCCCGGGGATAGACATGAGCCGGAAGGACGTTCAGTGCCGCCATGTCTTCGTCATAACGCTCGACATATTTCTGTGTCAGCTCCGGGACCGAAACGCCAAGCTCATTGGCGTAGGCGATAATATTATCCTCGATATCGGTGATATTCTGGATGTGCCTGACTTTATAGCCGCGGAATTCCAGGTAGCGCCTGACGGCATCGAAGAATATGTAGCTCATGGCGTGGCCGATGTGGGCATCTGCATACGGATTAATACCGCAGACATACATCTTTACTTCATCACCCTGCGGTACAAATTCCTCTTTTTTCCCGGAAAGGCTGTTAAATATTTTCATTTCCACTTCCTTCTATCATCGCTATGGCGAAGGCGGCTATTCCCTCACCTCTACCGATATCTCCCAGTCCGTTAGCAGTGCTTGCTTTAATGCTTACCTGGCTTATATCTACACAGAGTGTTTTGCTCAGGTTCTCCCGCATCTTATCTATATGATTTTTCAGTTCCGGCTCTTCGGCGATGACGGTGGCATCGATATTACCTGTCTGCCAGCCTTTATCACTTATCCTGTCTCTTGTCCTTTCAAGCAGCACCAGGCTGGAGATGTCTTTATATTCCGCTTCACCGGGCGGAAAGTGTTGACCAATGTCTCCCAGGGCGGCCGCTCCCAGCAGGGCGTCGATAACAGTGTGAACCAATACATCGGCATCACTCCAGCCGCCGAGTCCTTTGCCGAAGGGTATTTCCACCCCTCCCAGTACCAGTTTGCGTCCGGTTTCCAGGGGGTGGACGTCATAGCCGATGCCGATACGCGTTTTACTCATGTTCTTTTCCGCAATAGTATTTCAGCCAAGGCAAGGTCATCCGGAGTTGTTATTTTTATATTGTCATAAGAGCCCATATAAATCTTGACCTGGTGACCCACCTGCTCTACCGCTCTGGCGTCATCCGTTACCTCGTACTTGAGCTGCCGGTAGGCTTCTGTTATTATGTCAAATCTGAATATCTGGGGTGTTTGAACCGCCCACAGATTATGCCTGGGCGGCGTCCCCTGTACAATGTGGTTGTCCCCTGCCACTTTAATTGTATCGATTACCGGCACGGCAGCTATTGCCGAGCCTGTCTCGTGGGCGGCTTCGAGTCCCTGCTCAATCAGGTCTGCCGTCAGCAGCGGGCGGGCGCCGTCATGGATGATTACCCAGTCGCATTTCTCAAGCTGTTTCAGTCCTGCAGCTACCGAGTCCTGGCGGCGCTCACCACCGGGGCAGACATCTATTTTTTGGTGGTAATCCTGTTCTGACATCAGTTTTCTACCCATCTCAAGGTTTTGCTCGCTGAGGACAACTACAATCTGTCCGATACAGTTACATTTCTGAAAGGTGCCCATCACGTGGACTAAAACCGGCTTGCCTCCCAGTCTGGCGAACACCTTATCAGTGCCGCCCATTCTCTGGCTTGAGCCGGCAGCAACGATTACCGCGCCTGCTGTGTCTTTTTCTCTGTTGTCCATAATTTGAGTCTGTTTTCCAGTGGTTTCCTGCTAAAGTGAGTGTACACGCTTCCAGTTTGTTTATCAACTGCAGGGTCGTCTTGTATGGATGAAACCCCATCCCCCTTTATCCCCCTTCCCCTTATTAAGGGGAAGGGGGAATTCTAGGAGGAGGGAGGCGGGGGTTTCGCCCCCCCTCCCTCTTAAACTCCCTATATTCTTTAGTGTGGTAAGGGTCCTTAAGTATCTGGTTGTCACAACTGTCATCGGCTGTGTTATTATTGATTTGATTAGTAATCCAGGAGGAGATTGAATTGAAGGTTCTTGGCATTGCTGGCAGCCCCAGAAGGGGAGGGAATACTGATATGCTGCTGGCCGAGGTTATGAAGGGCGCTGCCAGCAAAGGCGCCGAGACCAGAACAATAGCTATTAATAAAATGAAAATTGCGCCCTGCCAGCACTGTGACTCCTGCCTTAAGGACGGCGAGTGTGCTATTAAAGATGAGATGCAGGGTATCTATAAGGAGTTTGAACAGGCTGATGTAATTGTCCTGGCTTCTCCAATCCAGTTTATGGGAATTACCGCTCCGATGAAAGCGATGATTGACCGCTTTCAGTCGCGCTGGGCAAGGAAGTTCGTGATCAAGATACCTCCTCTGGGAGATGAGCGGAAGAGGAAGGGATTTTTCGTGTCCGTCGGCGGTACGAAACTGAAGAATTTATTCGAACCTGCTCTTGCAATGATAAAGGCTTTCTTCCTGGTTCTTAATATTGATTATGCTGGAGAACTGGTATTTCCCGGGATTGATGAGAAAGGAGCCATCGCCCAGCACCCTGACGCCCTGAACCAGGCTTTCCTTGCCGGGCAGAAGCTGGTGGAGGAATAAATACAAAGAACAACGTGAAACTTTATAAATTGTTTAATCCGGCAGAGATTAGAGTACCAGTTGTGGCAAACCTGCCTCACAGCGGCACTTATGTTCCCCCGAATGTCAGGAAACAGTATAAACGAGACTCCAGACCGACTCTTGCCCCTATCGACTGGCATCTAGAGAAACTGTACGATTTTCTTCCGCAACTGGGTATTACAATGATTCAGGCTACTCACAACAGGTATGTGGTTAATTTAAACCGCGGGCTGAAGGAGCCGTTGTTCGGTCCTGAAAATTCTTCAGTTGTTCCATATGAAAATGCGTTTAAAAGTCCTTTGTATGATGGTGAAGTAAATCAAAGTGAAATAGAAGAACGGATAACCAGGTATTACACTCCTTATCACGAACGACTGAAAAAGGTTCTTCAGAAAATGGCACGGGATTATAGACGTGTTTATCTGCTTGACCTGCACAGTTACTTTGCAGGCCCCGTGATAGATGTTTGCCTGGGTAATGTTAACGGGGCTACCTGTTCAGAGATGCTTATGGAATGCTTCGAGACTGCGCTAAAGAGGCACGCTTTCAGTGTGGTGAGGAATGATAAATGGATTGGCGGGCATATTACCCGGCATTACGGAAATATGGATAATATCGAATCCTTACAGATAGAACTCAGATTCCCTGCGTATCTGGACAGAAAATTCTTTGGCGAGGAAGAAATCAGGGCGTGGGACTCGGATAAATTCAGAAGTGCAAAGGAGAGGCTGCGGAAGGTATTTATTGACGTCCTAAAAGAATTGTTTGGTCCCTCAACGGCAGTCGGTGAGGACAATACGAAATAATGCTACTACCGTTATGCGGTGTACCAGAGGGACAAAACCCATCTTTTTAATTTCCCCCTTTGCAAAAGGGGGACTAAAGGGGGATTTATAAAATCCTCACTTCTCTTTCCTGGTATGTTTTCTTGTTTCTTCGGCGTGGGCTTTTTGTTCTTCCTTCAATCTGCTGATATCGTCTTCTGAATAGCCGAGAATACCTTTCAGCACTTCATCGGTGTGCTGTCCCAGTGTGGGCGGTGGCAGGTGTTCCCCTTTTAATGACGGCATCATAACCGGATTACCTGCCAGGCGTACCGTTCCTCCCAGCGGGTGGTCTATATTAAGTATCATATTCAGGTGGTTCACCTGCGGGTCGGCTACCGTCTGGTCTACCGTGTATAGCGGACCACAGATGATATCCTCCATACGGAGGACAGTTAACCATTCCTCCGTGTTCATTTTTAGAAAATATTTCTCAACTTCCGCATCCAGCTTTGCCCTGTTTTTCAGCCTGTTCTCCGCTTCGGCAAACCTGGGGTCTTCAACCAGCCACTCGGCACCGATGGCACGGGCTATCCTGGGCCAGCAGGGACCCAGCACAATCCAGCTATCCTTTGTCCTGTAGGCACCGAATGGAGCGGTGAACGGATAACCGGAGCCCATCGGCTTCGGCACCTCTCCGGAACATGTGTAGTAGCTGATATGATAGCCCATCAGGGCGACACCCGCTGCCAGCAGCGGGACATCGATATTTTGCCCCTCTCCGGTTCTTTCACGTTCATAGAGAGCACTGACGGTGGCAATAACTCCATACAGGGCGCAGGTGATATCGCAGACAGCCGGGCCCGGTCTTACCGGACGCCCGTCAGGTTCTCCGGTAACACTGAGCAGTCCGCTCAGTCCGCCGGCAACGCTGTCAACCACCGGCAGGTCTCTCGACGGCCCGCTTGGTCCCATACCGGTAAGGTTGACGCTGATTATCCTCGGATTTATCTTCTTTAACTTCTCATGGTCAGCTCCCATCGTCTCCATCGCTCCGGGTCTGAAATTATTGATAACCACGTCAGATACCCGAACCAGGTCATAAAAGGCTTTCTTACCTGAAGGCGTCCTGACATCGAGAACAAGGCTCTTCTTATTGCGGTTCCAGCTTAAAAAGTGGTTTGATTCTCCCTTGTGGTTCGGACCCACGGTCAGCCGGCTCAAATCGCCGTCTTCAGGCTCAATCTTGATTACTTCTGCTCCCAGGTCACCCATTGTCATCGATGCTACCGGGCCTGCCAAGTAATTTTCTATAGCCAGTACTCTTATTCCGGAAAGTGGACCGTTCATCTTCTTTCTCTCCTCTGCTCAGTCTGGATAATATTATAATCCGTTGGCTCTGGTACAGGTAGTAAGTAACTCACACTAATTGTAGCTGCGCTGGCGTCATTGTCAACCCTGAAGGCTGCCCTGGCACTCTGTTTTGAGGCAATATATCGTTTGACATATCACCTGGTTCTTGGTAGATTATTACAGACCTTAGCCGGTAGAAGTGATTTCTCAGGTAAGACAGGTTCGATTGAGGAGGTCAAGCCCGGATGGAATCAGGATAATGTTAAATCTTGAAAACTGAACCGATATTCTTCATCTTGTTTCTGAATACTTTTCAATGTTCCCCCGTTAGCCGCAAGCAGTAATCGGTTTTATTTCAATCATCTGTCACCAGAACGCTTTTCACATAAATTACACCCAGAGGAGTAAAATGTCTCAAAAAGAAACCGGTATTTTGTGCCAGAATGTCTGGAAGATATTCGGACCGAATCCGGAGAGTATTTATCCTCTTGCCGAAAATGGCATGGGCAAACAGGAAATACTCGAGCAGACCGGACATGTCCTGGCGGTCCAGGATGTCTCCTTTGAGGTTAATGAGAACGAGATTTTCGTCGTCATGGGCCTTTCGGGAAGCGGGAAATCAACCCTCGTCCGCTGTATTAACCGTCTTATTGAGCCAACCAGAGGTGATATTTACGTTGATGGCGTGGATATTTCCAAAATGGACGATGAAGAACTCAGAGAACTACGGCGTCACAAATTGAGCATGGTATTCCAGTACTTCGGGCTGCTTCCCCACCGTAGCGTTGAGGAAAATGTTGCCTTCGGTCTCGAAATACGGGGAGAGCACGGTAAGACAAGGCAGGAAAAGGTCGCCCAAGCTCTTGAGCTGGTGGGATTGAAAGGCTGGGGAAAGAGCCAGGTGCACGAGCTAAGCGGCGGTATGCAGCAGAGAGTAGGGCTGGCTCGTGCTCTGGCTGCTGACCCGGAAATTCTTCTCATGGATGAGCCTTTCAGTGCTCTTGACCCGCTTATCCGGCGGCAGATGCAGGACGAATTTATCAACCTGCGGAGCACGGTGAGCAAAACGGTTGTTTTTATTACCCATGACCTGGCCGAAGCCCTTAAGCTGGGTCATCGAATAGCTATTATGAAGGACGGACTGGTAGTTCAGGTCGGTACTCCTATGGAAATAGTTGCTAACCCGGCTGATGACTACGTCAGGGAATTTGTCAGGGATGTCTCCCGCGGCGACGTGCTGCCGGCCAGCAGTGTTATGAAAAGACCGTCGGTAAGAGTACGGGAAGGTACTGACCTGGAATCCGTGCTGAACGACATGAAAAACAGGGAAGCCGATGTGGCCTTTGTTACCGATAATTACGGCAGGATGAAAGGCGTTGTCACCGCGCCTCAGGCTGAAGCTTCACTTGAAGAAGGGTCAAAGCAAGTTGATGATATTATGCAAACCGAGTTTCCCAGTGCTTCCTCTGATACTTTTCTCAGTGAATGTCTGCCGCTGATAGCGGAGAGTGAAATTCCCTTATTGATACTGGATGATAGCCGGCACCTGCTGGGTGTGGTAACAAGGAAAGACCTGATTGATGCCATGCAATCGGACACGGGTAACGGCAATTAAAATGTGATTGGGGGTGATAAAAACTTACGTCAAATTAACCTGGTACCCGGAGAGATACTTGAGAATATTCTCAGGGGAAACTAGAAAAAGAGATGGAGGCTTAAAGAGATGAAAAAAGTACTAATGGCACTACTGGCAGTAGTAATCACCGTAAGCATAATCTTTGCCGGTTGTGGTGCTGGGGCGGGAGAGAAACCTACCATTAAATTATCCGACCTCAACTGGGGCAGCGCCCATTTCCAGTCTGAGATGGCCAAGATAATCATTGAGAAGGGTTATGGCTATCCGGTGGAGCTTATCCCCGGAGCGACGATACCGGTGTTCGAGGGCTTGCGTGCCGGAGACGTCGATGTTTTCCTTGAGGGCTGGCTGCAGAACCAGAAGGAAGCCTACGATGCGGCAATGGAAGCCGGCGAAATTGAACTGCTGGGATTTCTCAACAATGACAACTGGCAGAGCGGATTCGTCGTGCCGACCTATGTTATCGAGGGAGATTCGGCACGCGGTATTGACCCGATGGCACCGGACCTGAAGACTGTATTCGACCTCGAAGACCCGGAGTATATGGAGCTTTTTGCCAATCCCGAGAATCCGAGCAAAGGTCTGGTGCTGAATGGACCTCCTGGTTGGGAGTGCGAGATAGTCGTACCGATGCAAATTGAGGCATACGGTCTTGCTGAAGAATATGACACGATTAACGCCGGCAGCTCGGAAGGGCTCTTTGCTTCTCTGAAGGGTGCTTACGACAAAGGTGAGCCCTGGCTCGGCTACCTGTGGGGACCCACCTGGATTTCCGGTGCGCTCGACCTTACCGTACTCGAGGAACCTGACTTTGACGAAGACGTCTGGAATGAAAACCGGGGTTGTGCTTTTCGGTCGACTGACCTGTTTATTGCCGCATACAAAGGCTTCACGGACGATGCACCTGATTTAGCAGAGATGTTCGGTAAGTGGAAACTGGATACGGCAACCCTCGCTGAGGTTCTGGCTTATATGTACGAGTCCGGCGGTGAACCGGCGGATGCCGCTATATGGTTCCTCAAGAACCGTGAAAATATCTGGACAAAGTTCGTTACCGCTGATGCGGCGCAGAAGGTAAAAGCCGCTGTTGCCGATATGTAAGACTTACTGTGTTAGGATAAGCTCCTGCCCGCCGTAATCCCGGTGGTTTCAGCCGGTGGGAGCGGGCAGGAGCAACTCTTGGTAGGCAGGTATTTATGTTTGATTTTCCCGAAATATTTTTTCCTTTGGGTGAGTGGATAAATATTGCCGTTAGCTGGCTGACCCGTACTCTGGCACCGGTTTTCGATGTAATCACAGATATAATCCGGACGCCGCTGGTAGGAATAGAGCGTTTTCTGTGGTGGGTTCCGTGGTGGGTGGTTCTCGCGATATTTGCCGCAGTCGCATGGAAGTTCGCCGGCTGGAAGATTGCCCTGTTCGCAACCCTTGGATTGGTCTTTATCGGCGTAATGGGAGTCTGGGACGATACCATGACTACCCTAGCAATAATAGTAGTTTCTGTACTCGTATCTCTGATTGTTGGTATTCCTCTTGGGATTTCTGCTGCCAGGAGTGACCGTATCTATGGACTGATAAGACCTGTCCTTGATTTTATGCAGACAATGCCTGCCTTCGTGTACCTTATTCCGGCGGTTTTCTTTTTCGGGCTGGGGAAAGTGCCAGCCGTGGTGGCAACCTGTATCTATGCCGTTCCTCCCTGCATCCGGCTGACCAACCTTGGCATCAGGCAGGTGCCTGCTGAGACGGTCGAGGCAGGTAGAGCTTTCGGGACTACTGCCTGGCAGCTCCTGTTAAAAATACAGTTGCCTCTTGCCATTCCCAGTATTATGGCCGGGATTAACCAGACTATCATGATGGCGCTGGCAATGGTGGTGATATGTTCGATGATTGGCACGGCCGGTCTCGGTCTGGAAGTACTGAAAGGCATTCAGCGGCTTGACCTGGGTCGCGCTTTTATTGCCGGAATCAGCATTGTCATCATGGCAATGATGCTTGACAGGATTACGCAATCGGTAGGCGCGGCGCGCGATACCAGTCAGCGCCGGATTTAACCGGTGTGTCAGACTGTCTGCTAATACTGCCCCGTTTTTATCAGTAATGTCCCCGATGTAATCGGGCCGAAGCAATCCATATAAATTCTCACTTTATTTTTTACTTTTAGACCGCCAGTCTGACTTCGTGCTATAATTTCCCCGATATGAAGGTTTCGGAGCTTGGGGAGTTCGGGTTGATTGACCTCCTGTCCGGGATGGCATATACCGCCCGGGACAGTGAGAAGGAAGCCTGGCGGAAACTTATTTTCGGCATCGGCGATGATGCCGCCGCCTGGCAGGGGGATGATTCGGTCCAACTGGCCACCACCGACCTCTTAATCGAAGGTGTCCATTTTACCCTTGACATAACATCCTGGGAGGAGCTCGGCTGGCGGGCAATGGCAGCCAATCTGAGCGATGTTGCTGCCATGGGCGGCTTGCCCGGCTACGCCCTGGTGTCTTTAGCCCTGCCCGGTAATACCGAGGTTGATGACGTAACCGCTCTTTACCGGGGAATGATTGGACTGGCACAGCGGTTCGGGACGGCAATAATCGGTGGTGATGTAAGCAGTGCCCCTCAGCTTATTATCAATATTACCATCCTCGGCAGCACCGGAAGCAGGGAGGGAAAAGTTCTCACCCGCTCGGCAGTCGGAGTCGGGGAAAAAATAGCCGTTACCGGTTATTTAGGCGCCTCGGCCGCCGGACTGGAAATGCTAAAAGAACATCTTACATTCGATTCCGAATCCACCTCCGCTTTGAAAGAGGCTTTTCTCAAGCCGTATCCCCGGGTCGATGAAGGAAGGATACTTGTTGAACAGGGAGTTAAATCGGCAATTGATATCAGTGATGGATTGATTTCCGACCTCGGCCATATCTGTCAGATGAGTAAAGTCAGCGCCAGAGTGGAAATCGACCGCGTCCCGGTTCATCCTGCGGTCAAAGCTCACTTCGGAGACAGGGCAGTGAACATGGCGCTATCAGGGGGTGAAGACTATGAGCTATTATTTACCGCAAGTGAAGGAATCATCGACAGGGTTAAAGGAGCAACTTCCTGCCCGGTATCGGTAATCGGTGAGATTGTGCCCGGTGAAGCGGGAGAGATAATCCTGCTTGATGCAGAAGGAAACCGTGTCAGTCTGGCTGAAAAAGGATGGGAGCATTTCAGCAAATGAATAATAAGAAGTATCCGAAAGAAGAGTTCAAGCACGGTAAATATATCATCACTCAGCCGAAACAGAATATCGTTGTCCCGGACTGGGGCGGTTCTCTCTCTCCGGAGACAAGTACAAGGGTGATGTACCTGGATAGTGAAGTTATTGAGGGGGCTTTCTATGTGGAATGCGTCTGGTTCTGGCCTACGGATAAAGAAGATAAAGGCAGCCCCGAACCACACACTCATGAGTACGATGAAGTAATTGCCTTTTTCGGGACCGACCGTGAAAATCTGAACGACCTCGGGGCAGTAATCGAGTTCTGGATTGACGGCGAACGAAACCTGATGAACCAGACTTTTATTGCTTTCATCCCGGCAGGAGTGGTGCACAATCCCCTAAATATACTCGAAATTACCAGGCCTGTATTCCATTTTGCAGTGGGGCCGGGGAAAATGTACGGCTAGCCTCTGCAAATACCAATATGAATGAACTTAGTTTGGAGAGCAACAGTCCGGAAGAAACGCAAAAACTGGGCAGACGCCTCGGTGAGCTGACTTTACCCGGTGATGTTTTCCTCCTTGTCGGGGAACTGGGGGCGGGAAAGACCTGCCTTACTCAGGGTATTGCCTGGGGACTGGGTATCGAGGAGTATGCCTTAAGCCCTTCCTTTGTCATTATGAGGGAGCTGCACGGGCGCCTGCCCCTTTATCATATAGACCTCTACCGACTCGACAGTATCGAGGAGAGTATCGACCTCGGGCTGGATGATTATCTCTACGGTGAGGGCGTCTGCGTGGTGGAATGGGCGGAAAAAGCTTTGAGCATCCTCCCTGAAAAACGCCTGTTAATCAGAATCGGTTATCTTTCAGATACCGGCCGCAGCTTTGAGATAGAGCCGAATGGCCAGCGTTACCTGGAATTGGTGGAGCGGCTGGAGTGAATTTCGCCTAGTAAATAGAGAGCAAAGGAATGCAGATAGCTATTGATACTTCGACAAATATTGCCGGCCTGGCTCTGGTAGCGGACGGGAAGATACTGGCTGAGTTGAACTGGCGCTGCGGGCAAAACCACACTGCCCAGTTGCAGTCCAACCTTTCATTCCTGCTTGACCGGAATGGACTGGATATTAAGTCGGCTGATTGTATCATCGTCGCCAGGGGACCGGGAAGCTACAACGGTCTTAGAGTGGGAATAAGCACTGCCAAGGGGCTGGCTTTCAGCCTGGGTGTACCGGTAATAGGTATCAGCACCCTTGAAGCGGAAGCCTACCAGTACGCGGAAACCGGTCTGCCGGTGTGTCCGGTATTAAACGCCGGCAGGGAGGAAATAGCCACGGCTATTTTCAGGAAAGAAGATAACCGGTGGCGGCAGATTGTTGATGAACACCTGACGACAATCGGTGAGCTTTGTGCCGGGATAGCGGAAAAAACTTTGTTTTGCGGTGAATACCTGCCTTCCGTGTCCGACGAGCTGGCAGCCAGGCTTCAGGAGAAAGCGGTAACTATATCTCCGGTTACAGGGTTACGGCGTGCCGGTTATTTAGCCGAGCTTGGATTACGGAGATACCAGTCTGGCGATTATGACGACGCGACCACTCTGCAACCCAGGTACTTCAGGGGACCATCGATAACCAGTCCCGGGCGGGGTAAGAAATAGCTATAAAATATATGGACTGTATAATCGGATTTCTGGGCAGGGCGAAGCCGGAATAATCAGTACCGGGCGTCTAATAGAAGAAAAGCATTCAGGAGCAGGGAATATAGGGCGGTCTAAGTGGAGCGAAGTCCCTCTTCCAAAACCAATCTCCCCCTTTGTAAAAGGGGGATTAAGGGGGATTTCATTATGAATCCCTCTCAATCTCCCTTTACGAAAGGGAGAGGTAGAAAAAGGAATCTTATCAAAACAAGGAGCGTGGGTTATTATGGAAAAATCTCTGGTTCTTATTAAACCCGATGCCATGAAAAGGGGATTAGCCGGCGTTATTCTCGGTCGCCTGCAGGAGAGCGGACTAAAGCTTGTCGCTCTGAGAATGCTTCACATGGACAGGGCTTTAGCCGGCCAGCACTATGCCATTCATATTGACAAACCGTTCTATGAAGAACTGATTAACTACATTACGTCCACTCCGATAGTCGCTGCTGTCTTCGAAGCTGAGGGGGCAGTGGAGAGAATAAGAAAGATAATGGGGGCGACAGACCCGGCAAAGGCGGAAGAGGGGACAATTAGAAAGGAATTTGGCCTGGATATTCAGCAGAATTCGACTCATGCCTCCGATTCAAATGAAACGGCAGCAAAGGAAATCAAACTTTTCTTCGGTGATGACGAAATCTTCGATTATTGAATTCTGACCACGGTTGTCGCTTTGCTCCATAACTCGTCAAGATTATAGAACTCACGCTCAAAGGTGGCAAAGATGTGGACGATAACATCACCGAAGTCGATGAGCAGCCATCCCGAATCAAGCGTACCCTCATGGTGATGAGGCAGGATACCCTCTCTTTTCATGGCGTGCTCGATTTCCTCGTAGATTGTCTTGAGCTGCCTTGTGCTCTCGCCGCTGCAGATTACAAAATAGTCGGCGAAGCTGCATATCTCCCGGGTATCCAGCAATACGACGTCACTTGCCTGTTTGTCACTGGCAGCCTCCACTGCCTTTTGTGCTATCTCCAGCGCCTCCAGAAGTCCTGCCTCCGTACATGAATATGCCTGTCAGATAATCCAATTATATCACAATAGATTTAAACTTGAACTGAGAATTGCGGACGGTTCTGTTTGTATATGGTTGGTATTATTCTGCCTCACCCCTTACCCCTCTCCAGCCAGAACCATCGTGAATGGAAGAATGTTCTCCTAGCTGGAGAGGGGAGTAAAAGAGAGGGGAGGCGAAACCCCCTCTCATCAACCTCTCCCCCTCTCAAACAGGCCAGTAGCTTCAATATAACGCGAGGAACTGTTTGAGAGGGGAATACAGAGGATGAGCATGAAATTCAACCAAAATCGAACAGTATCTTGGTGATTGTATAAGTTCTTTGGTATCAGTCAGCGTCAGATTGCTCCCCGACTTCTACCCCGGCCGGAATATTCTCCGGCTTCATCATACCGAACTGGCCAGGTATATCGGGAGGTGGCTCGCTTTCGGCCTGTTGCTTGATCCTCCTGAATTCTCTTATTGTCGGAATCAGCAGTAACAGGGTAAGCAGGAAGGTGAGCACGTCGGCAATGGGAAATGCCAGAAATACTCCTTCAAGCTCCATGAATCTGGGCAGTATGAAAACGAAGGGCATCAGGAACAGGAAAGGTCGGGCGATTGAGGTAACAAATGACTTGGCAGCCTGCCCTATCGACTGAAAGATTAGCGAGCCGACCATCATAGTGCCAATCAGGTACATAACGAAGAAGATGCGCTTGGCAGCGTGGGAGCCCAGCGTGGTCAGTTCGCTGTCCGTGGTGAAAATGCGAATCAGCGGTTCCGGGGCGAAGTAGAGGACAAAAAATACAATCAGACTGGTGACTGTTGAGATGGTGATGGCTATTTTTATGATCTTCAGCGCTCTGTCGAAACGCCTTGCCCCGTAGTTGAAGCCGAGTATCGGCTGGAGGCCCTGGGCAAACACCATAGCCGGCATCATGGCGAACATCATAATACGGTTGACGATGCCGAAGGCAGATACGGCAACGTCACCACCAAAGGTGACAAGCAGTCGGTTAACAATTATTGCCGAAAAACTTGTTGCCAGTGTCCTGGCGAATGATGCGATTCCTATGGTAAGAATCGCCTTTAATATATCCCATTCGAGAGCAAGATTTCTGAGATGGATTTTCAGAAAACTCTTTCCGGTCAGAAAATAGCTGATGAAATAGATGGTGGGAATTATCTGGGCAATCACCGTTGCCAGTGCCGCTCCTCGTATACCCATATCAAGCGGTATTATGAATATTGCATCGAGTATAATATTCAGCACGGCACCCATTATCATGCCGCTCATCGGGACAATTGCATTCCCCTCGGCTCGTATCAGCACGTGCATTGACATTGCCGCCGTTTGAAAGAGCATGCCGATGAGAATGATTGTCATGTAATCTCTGGCATAAGGAAGGATTGTCTCCGATGCTCCCATCAACCTCAGCCAGAAGTCCGGATTTGCCAGGCCGCCGGCTGTGATTATGACCGATAGTATGATGATGGGTGTTATGGCGTTGCCCAGGGCTTGCTCCGCCCGGGAGATATTGTTGGCTCCGATAAGCCTCGAAATCAGAGATGCCCCGCCCATGCCGAACATCGCTCCGATTCCCATGGAAAACATCTGAAGCGGGAAAACGATTGACAGTCCGGCAATACCGAGCGGGCCGACGTATCGGCCGATAAAAATAGTATCCACAACATTGTACAGCGTCATAACGAACATCCCGAAAAATGCCGGGATGGACAGTTTCAGCAACAACCGGCCTACCCGGTCATCGTCAAGCACGTTTCGTCCGTTTTTTTGCACTGGTCTCATTGCGTCTACTCTCTAAAGCCTGATTATTATTCGGTATCGGGTTGTTCCCTGAATTCTGCTCCGCCGGGAATATGTTCCCGTTTCGTCTTGCCAAACTTATCGGGTACTGCTTGAGGCTGGCTTCTTCCTGCTTGCCGTCCGGCTCTCCTAAGCTGCCTCACCTGAGGGATAAGAAATATAAATGTTACCAGAAAGGTCAGCACGTCTGTAATCGGGAAAGCCAGCCATACGCCTTCAATCTGCAGGAAACGGGGTAATATAAATATCAGGGGGAGCAGGAATAATGCCGGTCTGGCAATGGCCGTAACAAACGATTGAACAGCTTTACCCATTGCCTGAAACACTATCGAACCGACCATCATGGAACCTATCAGATATAGTACCAGCCAGATACGCTTTGCTGCATACCCGCCAACCGTAATTAACTCACTATCGGTAGTGAAGATGCTGATAAATGTCTCAGGAGTGAAATATAGGAATATAAAAGCAATGCTATTGCAGATTGTTGCACCGATAATAGCGAACTTTATAGCTTTCAACGCCCTATCATACCGTTCCGCTCCGTAATTGAAGCCCAGTATAGGCTGGAGGCCCTGACCGATAACCATCCCCGGCATTAAAGCGAACATCATGATGCGGTTAATAACACCAAAGGCGGACACGGCAATATCTCCGCCATAGCTAATAAGCATCCTGTTAACGAATATTGCAGAAAGACTCCCGGCTATCGTCATCGCAAAAGAAGCGATTCCTATTGCAAAAATTCCTTTTAATATGTTGAGTTCAGGAATCAGGTTTCCAATATGTATTTGAAGGAAGTTTTTCCCGCTTATATAGTAGAATGCAAAATATCCGACGCTGAGTATCTGGGCTATCACGGTAGCCAGTGCGGCTCCCTTTATTCCCATGTCCAGCGGTATAATGAAAATTGCATCCAGTATTATGTTCGATGCGGCACCTATAATCATTCCGATCATAGGTACACGGGCGTTCCCCTCTGCCCGTATCAGAAAATTCATTGTCATGGCGAAGGTCTGGAAAAACATACCGAAAAGTATAATTGTCATGTAGTCCCTGGCATAGGGGAGGATTGTTTCTGAAGCGCCAATAAGTCTTAACCAGAAGTCTGTATTGGATAACCCCACTGCCGTTATTATTGCCGATATTACAATGGTAAGGGTTATAGCATTACCTAAGGCGCGTTCTGCCCTGGCGATTTTGTCGGCTCCAATTAATCTTGAAATCAATGATGCTCCACCCATTCCCGTCATATGGCTGATTCCCATAGACAGCATCTGAATCGGGAATACGATGGAGAGCCCGGCAATACCAAGAGGTCCAACGTATCTACCGATAAAAATCGTATCCACAACGTTGTACAGCGTCATAACGAACATCCCGAAAAATGCCGGGATAGACAGCTTCACCAGTAGCTTAACGACCCTGTCATCGTCAAGTATATTCTTTTCGCCATATTGCATTGGTCTCGTAGAAGATCCTTTCTGGAAGATGCCGTTTCTCTGATATATAATCGTGGTATTTAGTCTATTCCAGCTTGGAGAATATTTCCCGCAGTGTTCTCAGTGAAGCGGATAGCTCTTTTAGCTCTCCGATGGTGAGGGAAGACAGTGCATCCATGGTAGCTTTTCTTATCTGGTCTTCGTGCTCTTTAATTAGCGTTTTCCCTTTATCCGTGAGGCTGACATTTATCATTCTTCTATCTTCTTTCCCTATTTGCCGTTCGGCGATATCCAGCTCGACAAGTCTGTCAATCAGGTGGGTCATCTGCGGCCGGGCAATCTGCAACCTTTCTCCAATTTCGGCGATATGTAGCGTTCCAGCTTCCTCAAGCAGTTTGATAATCTCGAAATGGGGCGGGTCAATATCTTCATGAAAGCCTGTCAGAGCAGCCTTCAGCAGTTTTCTGCGGATACTTCTGCCGATAAGAGGCATGGTGGAGAACAAGTCTTCAGCTACGCTGTCAAGGATACTGTTCTCTCTTGAGTCCGCCATCTATTAAACTACTTTATAAAATAAATAATTATTATAGTAAATAATTAACTTTATTAATTATTTTAACATCACTTTATGGTTTTGTCAAGATGAAATCTTATGATTCTGTTTGCATTTGGTTGGTATTTTTTACAGGTCTCAAACCAACCGATTAAACACGAGTCCGGCCGGTGATTTGGGGTAGAAGTAGGTTGACTTCCTCGGCATCTTGTCGCCGGCATCGGCAACTGCTTTAATCACCTCCGTTTTTACCGGACTCAGAAGGAAAGCTAACTGGTATTCCTGATTCAGCACCCGGTTCATGGCATCCACCGTATCATAACTATAGGCAAGGCTTTCTTTTTCCATATCGCTACTCAGTGCCAGCAGTTTCTCAAGTATGATATGGTCGACAATGCTTACGTCCAGATTCCTGTAAAGCTCGGAATGGAAGTAAGGCATCAACCGGCCGGCAGCTTCAACGTCACGTAGTTTCAGCACGAAAAGGAGGTCAGTAGCCAGACCGAAAAGGACAAGTCTGACCTCATTTTCCCCAGCAAGGGCGTCATTTACCTGTTTCCAGACACTGTGAATATCCAGTGGTAACTTTTCAATATCAAAGAACACCTCGAGCTTGGTCATCAGCTCATCGAGGACAGGTTTATGAATACCCCGGATAAGGCGGTGAGGAGGAAGAATAATCAGCCCGGAGTCTTCAATATCCACGAGTGCCATCATTACGAAATTGAACGCCTCTTCTCCGGATACTGACGTCGAATCGGCATGGCTCTGAGCCCGGTAGGCAAGAGCACTCTCATAGCGGTGATGCCCGTCGGCAATATATAGCGGCTGGCCTTCCAGGTTGCTGCTTATTATGTCAACCACTGAGTTATCCGTGACCGTCCATACCCTGTGGCTTTCGCCATCGATATGCTTTATGTTGATTAAAGGTTTGTTCCGTTCCTGTCTGGTAAGTAATGCCCGGACCCGCCGGTCCCGGTCTTCGAATAAAGCCAGAATCGGGCTTGTATTAGCTTTAAGAGCCCACAGCAGGCTCAACCGTTCGCCGCGGGGTTCGGTCAGGGTACCTTCGTGAGGGCGGATTATCAGACTGTCCCATTCCTCTAATCTCACCCGGGCGATTATGCTGCGGCGCTTATATTTTTTCCCCTGGTGCCTGAAACCGTGGTCGTGAATATAGAGCGCCGGCTTTTCGTCTATTTTAAAGATACCTTCTGCCAGCCACCGTTCCAGAGTATCCGCCGAACGGGTGTATTTATTATCTGTGGTCGTATCCTGTGGCAGTTCCCGACCCGATTCCAGTCGGATAAAGTTGTACCTGCTTTTCGAGTGGAGTTCTCGTTGCTGCTGCGGACTGATGATGTCGTAAGGGGGACAAATAACTGCTGACAGGTCTTTAATCAGAGATTGATTGTAATGGACGCCCCGGAAGGGACGGATATCAGCCAATCTTGCTTGGTTCCTTTTCCGATATTTTCAGTTTCGAGTTCAGCATCAGGCTTTACAAGTCCAGTTTACCCTATGCTGGAGAAAGGACGCAAGAGAACAATATATTGGTTCTGTTTGTATCTGGTTGGGTAAACCGTCATTGCGAGGAGTCCGCCTTTGGTGGACTCCTCGCAATCTCTATTAATCTCTATTAATTTTGGTGCTGTTTAGTTTTGGTTGAATGACAGCCTCTCCCCCTTTATCCCCCTCTCCAGCCAGGTGAATACTCTTTCATTTACAGTTGTTCTGGCTGGAGAGGGGTAAGGGGTGAGGTAGAAATTACCAATCTAATACAAACAGAACCTTATTATTCAGGGTAATAAGTCCATTGGTCTTTTGGAGTTCATTCGGCTATAATATGAGCGTGAGTGGGAAAAAGCTGATAACCGACTATCAGTATGAGCTGACAGAGGACCATCATAATCCCGGAAGCCTCCGTTACGGAGTTCGGGTAAGCCTGCCAGTTGATATCAGCCCTTCATTCCCGTATCTTAATGCCGTACTAAAGGATGCCATTTACGACCACGAGAATGGTATATTAATCGGCTTTGGCAACGGGCGGCGGTATGCCTTCCGGCCCCACGAAATCCAGCTCGGCATGGTTACCGAACCGTCAAAAGAGGCATCCATAGTTGAGGATGCTGTTGAGCTTGTCAACCGGGTATGGCAGGAACGCGATAGCATTACTCCGAGCTACCGTGAACGAGAGCTCCCGCCGGTATATGAAATCTATAAACTCCTCCCCCGGAAAAACTGCAAGGAATGCGGCTACCCTACCTGCCTTGCCTTCGCCGCCGACCTGCGTAGCGGGGCAATCAGCCTTGACAAATGCGCTCTGCTGCTAAAACCCGAGTATTCAAATGACAGGGAGCTGGTCATTGCCCTTTTTGCTTCCGGCTAGTCCTCTGACAGCCTGAGCCAGTAACAGGACAGAAAATGAACCTTCCGGAAAAAGCAGGAAAAAGTACGCCTGCCCGAAACACGGGCGAGAAAGTGATTCCGACATTCTGTGCGATGTGCGGACCGATGATGGGCTGCGGAATAAACTGCTACGTAAAAGACGGGAAGCTCGTCAGAATCGAGGGCATGAAGGAGTCGCCCCGGAATCGTGGTAAGTTATGCCCTCGGGCTTATGTCTCCATGCAGTGGCTATATTCTCCGCAACGCCTCAAGTACCCACTAAAACGCACCGGGAAGAAGGGCGAAGGGACTTTCGAGAAAATCACCTGGGATGAGGCTATCAGCATTATCGCCGACAGGCTACTGGAGCAGAAGGAAAAGTACGGCCCCGAGTCCCTGGCGATTCTATCGCCGGCACGCAGAAGCTACAGTGACTATCTATACAGGTTTCTTATTGTTCACGGTAGCCCGAATTACGGGCACAGTGGCATCTGTGCCGTCCAGCGGGCTTTCGCCTACTCCTATACGCTGGGAACGGGCAGGCCGATGCCTGACTACGATAATGCCGACCTGATAATAATCTGGGGGGCAAACCCGGTCTATTCCGGCACGCCCCAGGGAAATCTTTCGAGAATTCTCAATGCCAGGGACAGAGGAGCAAAGCTGGTTGTAATCAAACCCCAGATGCAGCCGGACGCTGCCAAGGCGGATACCTGGCTGCCGGTGAGACCGGGTACGGACGGCGCTCTCGCTTTGGCAATGCTGAACGTGGTAATCAGCGAGGGTTTGTACGATAAGGAATTCGTTGAAAAGTGGTGTTATGGATTCGACAGGCTGGTACCTCACGTTCAGAAATACACGCCGGAATGGGCGGAGCCGATAACAGGTCTGCCCGCCGAACGGATAAGAGACATCGCCCGGCTATATGCCACCACGGAGAAAGCCTGCATAAACACCGGCAACGGCTTCGACCAGGCGGTGGACTCGAATAACGCAGTACGGGCAGTTGCCATATTAATCGCCATCACCGGACACTTCGATAGACCGGGCGGCAATATCGTCCCCCGAATGGGCAATATGCCTCAAATAAAGACAGTCCATCTCAGAGAAAGGTACACCCAGGAGCTTGTAGATAAGCTTGTCGGACCGGAGATACCGGAATGTTTTCAGCCCTTCATCGAGGGCACTTCTTCCGCTTACTATCATTGCCTCAACAGCATACTGACTGGAAAACCGTATCCGATTAGAGCCATAATCGCCCCGGGCACCCAGCCGACGGTAATCACCCGCGGGACAAAGAGGGTTATTGAAGCGCTTGAGAAACTTGAGTTCTTTGTTGTTATGGACGTCACGGAGAACGCCTCGATGCCCTGGGCGGACGTGGTTATTCCCATTGCCACGATGTACGAGTCCGACCACCCCTTTGAAGGAGGAATGAACAACTGGCTGATGGCGCGGAACCGCGTGGTTGAGAGGATGGGCGACTACAAATCTGACTATGAGTTCTGGCTCGACCTGGTGGTGAGGATGGGCTACGGCGATGATTTCTGGAACGGCAGCATCAAGGAGTGTATGGACTACCAGCTTGAGAACTTCGGCATGACAATGGAAGAGCTGAGAGCCTATCCCACCGGTATTGTCTATGAAAGCGGTCCGACGGAATTTGAGAAGTATGAGAGGATATTCTCCGCCAGAAGTCCCCGCCTTTCCAGGGCTCCTTTTCTTCCCCAGGGAAAGGTGGCGATATATAACACAACCTTCGAGGAGAACGGCTTCAATTCGCTGCCGGAATGGGTGGAACCGCCGGAAAGCCCCACGGCTACTCCGGAACTGCTGGATAAGTATCCACTGATATTTTCAGATACTCATACCTCTGCAGTGTACAATGCCGGGTGGCTGCGCAACGTGCCTTACCTGCGCGAGATTCAGCCTGACCCGTGGCTGCATATCTACCCGGAGACGGCTAAAGCCCGCGGTATAAAGGACGGCGACTGGGTAATCGTTGAATCACCGCACGGCTCGATAAAGCTGAGGGCGCAGTACTTCCCCGGCATCCGCCCCGATACGGTAATGGGCCTCCAGGGCTGGTGGCAGGGTTGTGATGAACTGGGACAACCGGGCTACCCGCTGGCTGACGGCGGTGCCGGGACGAACAACCTCTACAGCACCGACCCGGAAAAGGCTTTTGACCCGCTGGTTACGGCTATGCCCAAGCAGACCCTTGTCCAGGTTAGAAAAGCCGATGAGGATGAAGGAAAATAATAGAAAATAATGGCAGAGCAGTACGGTTTCTATTTTGATGCCGACCGGTGCGTAATGTGCCATGCCTGTGAATTGGCCTGCAAGAGCACCCGTGATGTTGAACCGGGAGTACAGTGGAGGAAGGTTATAGAAATCTGGGATGGGGAGTTCCCTGACGTTTCGCGTACCTTTGTTTCCCTTTCCTGCCTGCACTGCGCCGAACCCGCCTGCGTGGATGCCTGCCCGAACGGAGCAATCGGCAAACGTGCCGAAGACGGCATTGTAATAGTTGATAAAGACGAATGCACCGGCTGCGGCGAATGCTATTACGCCTGCTCTTATCAGGTACCGCAGTTCGGTGCCGACGGCTTGATGCAGAAATGCGATTTCTGTCTTGAACAGGGCAGAGAGCCGGCCTGCGTGGCACCCTGTCCCGCCGATGCCCTGTTTTTCGGCACAATGGAAGAGCTGTCCCGGCTGGCCGCCACGGGGGGCGCTGAAAAACTGGCCGGGGACACCGTACCGTCAATGTTCATAGCCAACCGGCGGGGAGCCATCATTCCTGCCGAGAACCTGATTATCGGCTAACAGCTAACCCCGCGCCAGTATGACATCCACGAGGGCGGGCCTTCCCTTATGGACCTCAGCCATTGCCTCTTTCAGGACGGGAAGAACTTCGGTCGGGTCTTCAACCTTCCGCCCGTAACCGCCGCAAGCCTGGGCTATCATGGCATAATCGGGTGGTGGGTAAATATCCACTCCCACATCGAACGCCGTTTCATCCGAAAGCCCGGTCTCGGAGAGTCGTTCGATAATAGCTCTGATGGCACCGTACGATTGATTGTTGAAGATAACCGATAGAAACGGAGCTTTATACGATTTCGCCGACCACAGTGCAGCTACCGGCGAACTCCAGACAAAACCACCGTCTGTCATCAAGCTCACCACCGTTTTGTCAGGAGCGGCTACTTTCGCTCCCAGAGCAGCCCCCGGTGCCCACATAATAGAGCCTCCGGCGCAGCCCAGCAGGGTAGCCGGCTTTGTCCGGTCGATTTGCTCCGGTACTGAAGACGACTGCGTGATGAGGTGGTTGACGATTATCGTTTCCTCGTCAATAATTTCGGCAATACAGTGGCAGAGCCAGTCCGGGGAAATCGGTCTCTCGCTCGATTTACTCTTCCCGTACTCGCGCCACTCTTTCCGCTCTCTGGCGTGTCTTTCCTCCAGTTGACTGAACCGCTCACGGAGCTGTCCCTGTTTTTCCGGTGTCAACTTCTGACGTAATATCCTGTTTAGAGCCGGTATCGCTTCTCTGGAATCGGCATTTATAAAAATATCGGCTCCCCGTCCCCATAAAGGCCTACCCTGTGTCAGGGGGTCGGTGTCAATGTGAATAATCCTGGCGTTTTCTCCAGGGCGGCCATCCGCCGGGACGTATGGCATATCATAATCAATGACAAGTACTGCGTCAGCGTCTGTAATGTGGGGATTCATTGCCCGGCCGCCGCCCATCCGTTCCAGTCCGGCACAGAGGGGATGCGTGGTAGGGAAATTAACCCTTGTCAGACCGGGAAGCACCGGCGCACACAGAGTCTCGGCTAGTTCAACGAGCGATGCTATAGACTCAGGATACCTGCCGGTATGTCCCACCACTATTAGAGGAGCTTCTGCATCCAGCAATATGTCAGCTATCTTACCGAGACTTTCAATATCCGCCGGTGAGGCTTCCGTTACCGCATTTATTGCCGACGGCTGGATAGCAACTTTATCAACCTTATTTGAGAGAGTCTCCCGGGGGTATGAAAGATAGACCGGTCCGTGAGGTTCGGTGAAAGCAGTCTTGAAGGCTTGCTGGAGCACATCGTGGATATTTTCTTCCGGGCTTATCTCATGGTCCCACTTCACACAGATGCGCACCATGCTGTTCTGGTCGTGCGGCTCATTCCTCCAATTTCTCCGTTCGGGACCCGCTTGTAACCCTGCCCATATGATGACGGGAATCCGGCCCCACTGCGCGTTATGAAGGGCTCCGCCCACCTGCTGGGTACCGAGTTCGCTGTGGACCATAACCACCTGCGGCTTCCCCGAAACCAGGTAGTGTCCGTAGGCGGCTGTCAGGGCTACCGCTTCATGCAGGCAGAGTACCAGTTTCGGGGCAGGTTTACCCTGCATCCTGTACTTCAGGATAGCCACCTGTATGGGGGCGAGGTCACCTCCCGGATTGAAGAAGATATGCTCTACGCCGTTGGCATTCAGTACCTCTATGAAAGCCTCTGCACCTTGATACTGTTCCACTTTATTTGCCTCCTTTTTGGTATTAGCTGGCAATGTCATTACATGCCCTATTATTTGTCATTGCGAGCCCCGATTTTATCGGGGCGAAGCAATCTCGATAAATATATCTATATAGATTATCACGTCGTCCCGACAAAGTCGGGACTTCTTATAATGACAATTGTATTTGAGATTGCTTCGTCGTCCACCTCTGGAGTTCTCCTCGCAATGACAGATGAATTAACCTGACATAAAAGAAATCCTATACACATTTCAGGGTTACGTCTTGTCTCTCTCCTAGCCAGGAACCATACCGCCATCGACATTAATCGACTGACCGGTTATATTCCTGGCATCTTCCGAAACAAGGAATACCACTGCCCGGCCTATATCCTCCGGTGTCTGCTCTCTCTTTAAAGGCACCATGGGAGAGAGATAATTATCGAAGTATTCCCTGGGTGTCATTCCCTTCGCTTCCGGATTAGCTTGAATGCGTCTCGGCACGCTTCTTTCGTACAGCGGGGTATACAGCACTCCGGGGCAGATGCAGTTGACATTGACGTTATATTCGGCTAACTGCAGGGCTAGAACCATGGTAAACTGTATTACGCCTGCCTTGGCAACACCGTAGCTCGTCATCGGCGAAAAGGAGGCGCCATCCCCGCCCGTTCCCGGCGTCCGCAATCTAATCCCCGAGGGTGGTCTGCCGCCTATCGATGATATATTCACAATTTTGCCGCTTCTCTGTTCCACGAAATGTGGAGCTATTGCCCGGCACATCAGCATTGTCGACTTTAAATTAAGCCTGATAGTGTCATCCCATTCCTCTTCTTCCAGGTACGGCTGCCCTTCTTTTTCATTATAGAATCTGGACTCACCGCCGGTATTGTTGACAAATATGTCTATCTTACCGAATGCGTCCAGAGTCTCCTGAACAGCCCGGTTTACCTGCTTGCTATCGGTGACATCCGCTATCACGACCAGTGACTTCCTGCCCAGTTTCTTCACCTTTTCCGCAGCACTGGCGGCGGTCTCTTTGTTAATATCGACAATCGCTACATCCGCTCCCTCCTCGGCCAGACAGAGCGTTATACCCAGGCCGATTCCCACAGCGCCTCCGCTGACAATTGCTACTTTTCCTTCAAGTTTCAATTAAAGCCACCTCCATATCATAATCTAAGGCTTCGCCTTTAACCTCTCGCCCTTTCGAAATCCCGGGCCAGAGTCGTCGGGATAAGCCTGACCAGTTCGTCAAGCGTCCAGATGCCTTCCTTGTACAGGCCGTTTTTTTCCTTCGGCCAGGAGTACAGGGCGACCCTTCCTCTGGAGGCACCGAACACCTGGCCGTTTATATTTGCCGCCTGGTCGGTCGCCAGGTAGAGAACGACGGCAGGGATATGCTCCGGACCCGCCGGGTCGCTCGATTCCTCATATACCTGACGGGTTACCAGGCCTAACCGGTAAAGCCGCTGCCAGACCTCACCACCCTTTCGCGGACTCATCCTTGTCTCTGCAATCGGCACTATAGCATTGCAGGTAACTCCGTAGCCTTCAAGGTCCATAATCTGGGCGATTCCCTTTGTCAGGCTGACTACCGCTCCCTTGGCTGCCGTATAGGCGCTGGCTCCATTACCCAGCCAGGCCGGCGAACTGAAATTTATTATCCGCCCCGTGCCCCGCTTCACGATATGGCCGAGGGCGTGGCGGCAGGTGTTGAAAGTACCGTTAAGATTAACGCCAATCACCGTATCCCAGTCATCTTTACTCGTCTCCCAGAACTGCCCCGGCCTTTTTCCTCCGATACCGGCGCAGTTAACCAGGATATCTATGGTGCCGAAATTTTCGATACAGGTGTTTATGATTCTCTCCGCGGCATCGAAGTCAGCCACCGAATCATAACTGGCAACTGCCGTCCCTCCGGCTTTTTTTATCTCTGCTACCACTTCATCAGCCGGCGTCCGGTCTGAGCCGGTACCGTCAGTTTCCCCTCCCAGGTCATTTACCACCACCCTGACTCCTTCACCGGCCATTGCCAGGGCGATTTCTCTGCCCTGCCCGCGGCCGCTGCCGGTAATCACCGCGCATTTTCCTTCCAGTAGCTTCGCCATCTTTCAGGTCTCCTCTCGTCTCAACGGACAGCAGAAATTCAAGTCATTCTGACCATTCGTGGTTTTATAAAGAGTATTTTTTCAATCTCTTTCAACCGTTCCAGTCCCTTCAGTTCATAGGGAAACATCGGCAGCTCAACTATTTCCAGGTCCGAGTATTTATCATAAATCGCCTCAATATAGCCTTTCTGCTGCCCGGCTCTCGTTAATAGAAAGTCCGAGTCTTTCTCCCTGACAACGTTGTTTATTATCAACCGCTTCACTTTTAGCTTGTATTCCTTCAGCTTGGCGAAAATGTCATCGAGCTGCTCGACAGCCAGGGCTTCCGGTATTGTAACCATGTTGAATACCACTTTATTCCTTATGAAGTCCATGAGTCCGGCAGATTCCTCCTCCCACCGCCTGATGATATCCAGTATCGGCTCCCGGCTCTTATGACCCAGCTTTAACCTGGAATATATTCGCGGAGCCATCCTCAGGTGCTTCCGGAGCATGGCAGGAGTTTCGATTAAAGCCAGCGTCTGTCCGAGCGGTGCCGTGTCCCAGATGATATTTTCATATTCCCCATTAGCCTTTAACTGGCTTATGTAGTCAATCATGAACTCCTCGCTCAGCCCGGGTAATACCGAGGTCATAAATTCGAGGAACCTTGAGTAGTCAATAGAAATAAATGATGAAAATACCGCGTAGACCTGGGCACCGAACTTTTTATCCCACATCTCCATAACCTCAGTCATGCCGAGCTCATTGATGTAGAGTGATTCCATCACTTTTGCCGGCTTCTCTTTTCTGGTCAGTTCAAAGATGTGTGAAAGTGATGGCGTGGCATCAGTCGAGATAGCCAGAGTCCGTTTCCCAAGCGAGGCATAATGAAGCGCCGCCGCGGCGGCGCAGGTTGTCTTACCGACGCCTCCCTTGCCGGTAAACATGGTGATAGCTTCTTCGCCGGAACTGCTTTTATCTGAGACTGTCATCCAATTCGTAAAGCTGCCCGTAACAAATTAAGGACACTGGTAAAATATGACTGCGGCTTAATGGTATCACAACCGGCCGGATAGGGAAAGGACTCCTGAAGTAAAAAGCTGACGCTTGATTGTGCCAGCTTACCCGTTCGCAGGTCAGGTAGAATTATTTGTTCCGTAAGGTGGAGTCTTGCCCTAAAAGTCGTGTGTCCTGTCACCCTGGAGCACATTCGCTCCGCTCAGTGTAAACTCAGCGAAGGGTCTCAGGGAGGAGGGGATTACCTTGACTCCCCACCCTGAGATTCTTCGTCCGCCAGAGGCGGACTCCAGAATGACTTTTGAGGCAAAGCCGTAAGGTGGAAAATGGGGTACGGGCGTAACGGTTCTTCTCAATCTTAGTTGGAGACCCTTTGACAAGCTCAGGGTGAGTGGGAATGCGTGCCACTTACCCTGAGCCGTTAGCCTGCCCTGAGCGAAGCCGAAGGAAACCACAGCGGCGAAAGAAATATTGATATTCATTGTTGCCTGTGCAACCATGATTAAGTAAAAGGGGCGTAACTGTTACATTGACATCACAGGCTTGCTAGCAGTATCCTCAGTACGGATAAATTTAAGGAGGAAATTAAATGAATATCATGGTATTGGGCGGCAGCGGGATGTTCGGGAGGAAGACGGTCTTGCATATGCTGGAAGACACAGAGATAGATAATGTTGTCTCGATGGACATCACCCCGCCGCCAGACTGGGCGCTGAAGCAGATTGAGTCTTGGAAGGACAGGTTCCACTTCGTCCGCGGTACTGTTGCCGAGCTCGAAGACATTCAGAACGCAGCCAAGATTTGCAGGATAGACGGCATTGTCAACTGGGCGTTCGTGATGAGCCTCCAGGAACTTAATAGCAATCCGCGCCTCAGTACCAAAGTCAACATACTCGGCATGTGCAATGCCTTTGAGGCGGCCCGTCTTATCGATGCGAACCGCGTTGTCTACGCCAGCTCTATGACCGTCTACGGCCCGGCCGACCTCTATGGAGACGAGATTGGCGAAGACGTGCTCCTCTCCCCGAACAGCTCCTATGCCGTTGCCAAGGTCTTTGCCGAGATTATCGCCGCCCAGTATCACGAGAAATACGGCATTAATTTCACCGGCGTTCGCCCCACCATCGGCTACGGCCACGGCGGAAAATCACCAGCTCAGATGTGGTCGGATTTGCCATCGATGGCCGCGGTGGGTAAACCTTACAAGATGGAGTTCAATGGCGATATGTCAATGTCGCTAGTCAGCGCCGACGACCTCGCTATCTTCACCACTACCCTGATGAAGGCAAAATCATCACCGCGTCCGGTCTATAACGTCGGCACGCCTTTAATTAACTTCCGCGACCTGGCCGCGACGGTCAAGAAATACCTCCCGGACGCTATCATAGAGTTCGGCGACAAGCCGTCCCCGTTCGGCGCAGGGAGGAAACCGCTCAATATCAGCTCCAGAGCGGCCAAGGAAGACTTCGGCTTCGAGTGTATGTCTATCGGCGATGGCGTCAAAATCCACATTAACGATGCCCGCCTTGAAGCCGGCCTGGAACCCTTAAAGTTCTAGGTCGTTGTAACTGTGCTCAATGGTGGAGTACAATCAGGTATATTATCATAACTCAACCAGGTACCTGCCACCTGCAGCTTGAACCTGAATGCCTTTAACGCTCGCTGGATAGTACTCTTTACAGCGTGGGTGAAAATAACAGGACGAATGGAGGGAAGAATGGAACTGGGACTTGAGGGTAAGGTAGCATTTGTAACCGGAACAGCCAGTCAAGTAGGTATGGGTAAGGCTATTTGTCTGTATCTGGCAAAAGAAGGATGTGATATTGTTTCAACTGATATAGACCTGGAGGGAGCGAAACAGACAGCGGATGAAGTTATTGCTTTGGGACGCAAGGCTATGGCTCTTAAAGCAGACGTGGTCAACGAGGATGAAGTAAATGAAGCAGTAAAAGCGGCGCTACAGGAATTCGGCAGGATAGATATATTGGTAAACACTGCCGGCTTGTCTGCCGGGGGTGGAGTGTCATTCCTTGAGTCAGGGATAAAAAATTGGCAAAAAGATATCGATGTTAACCTTTACGGGACGATGAATTGCTCAAAGGCAGTTCTTCCCGGAATGATTGAGCGTAAATACGGCAAGATTATCAATTTTACATCAATTGCGGCAAAAATAGGTCCGCTCGGTTCCTATGCTGCGGCTAAGGCAGGAGTATCAGTTATAACCAGGGGAATGGCGACACAGTATGGACCTGAGGGAATAAATGTGAATGCTGTATCACCAGGTGTGGTCCAGACCAAATTCTTTGCTAGTCTCGGAGACCGGGCTGCCCAGCTGTTCGAAGGAATGGCAGAGCGGGTGCCGATGAGAAGAATTCAGACGGTGGAGGATATAGCCTATGCTGTTGCCTTTTTAGCTTCGGATGTCTCCAGGAACATAACGGGTCAGACTCTTCACGTTGATAGCGGGCTGGTTATGCTATAAATGGGCAGTTACATAGAAATCAATACGAAGTGATACCCGGCAAAGTTGAAAATACTATATATCGCCCGGTCATGTTTTTTCCTGGATAAACTCAGGTATCACATCGTTAATATCCTGCAATGATGTTTTATCCCGCTGGAATGCAGGCCCGGTGTTAAAAAAAGGGGGGGTTGGAGGATTTGAATCCTCCAACCCCCCCTTCACAAATTCACTGTTCCTGAACGACTTTAATTAATACTCCATTCCCAGCAGCATTTTCAGTCTCAGTTTGAGCATATCCCAGGTGCCAGTTTCTGAGAGATTATTTTCATGAAGGTGGCATCCTTATCCTTGCAAGGTACCAGCACTTCCTCTTTCTGTAGCAGCTGGCTTGCTTCTTTATGTTTATAGCTAGATTTCTTTTTAAGTAGTTCGTTACTACGCTGAAAGTAACTCAAGTGTCTCAATTGACGATGGCTTAGCAAGAAGTGGTTCTATCTGTTGTGTTATTCTAGCCCTTTGTTCCGAAGCCTCCCATTTCTTCCAGTCTTCGAGTGTTCGCCAGGTACTTATTACGGTGATTGCTTGTCTATTGTCTGTGTTGATTAATGTTTCACCACTAATGTATCCTTGTTGCGGCAATGCTACCATTCTAAGTTGCCTCAATAATTCTGCTATACTTTGTCCTTCTTTTACCTCTCGTTTTACTATTACTCTAATCATGATGTTCCTCCTGCATTAAACCTTTTAGCGCAGATGATTATATGCCAGATAAAAATCAAAAACAAGGGACAGTCGAACTCTCTTTGAATCCATGCTATGTTTTATTTTGTGTTCCTGATAAATGACCTTAGCTTGGAACTATCCTTCTCCATCACTGGATGGCTGGTACTAATATTCATGTGTACGGTTCTTCTCAATCTTAGTTGGAGACCCTTCGACAAGCTCAGGGTGAGTGGGAATGCGTGCCGCTCATGGTGAGTAGTTAGCCTGTCCTGAGCGAAGCCGAAGGAAACCACAGCGGCGAAAGAAATATTGATATTCATTGTTGCCTGTACAACCATAATTAAGTAAAAGGATGTGTACTGACGGCTTGATAACAGGGAAGCAATTAGCTTAAGTTTCCCCTTATCAATCTTATAAGCGCCTCACTCTCTTCTTCAATTTTGCTAATTATTTTTTTTTGGGCTGTGAATGGAAAAATGAATTATAATTATAGCCCGAACCGCAAACAAATAAGTTATAAACATGTAAACGTTGACTTCTTAAATCTGGCAAACTAGAATTATCTGATTGTTAAACGCAACTGCGGGTTGAGGTTCGACCTTAATAGTCAGGTAACTAAAAATCTAGTTTTTGGGAGAATAGGTAAATGGAGAATCAATGGGTAAATCTTACGCCGGAAGAAAAAAGAGAGGAAAGGTTTAAGAAGTGGCTTGTTCCGCCTGATGTTGATTTCTCCAGCTCAGAAGCCGGGAAAGCCTACTATTCAAGATTAAAAAGGTTAATAGATGCCTACAGAATGAAAGAACCCGACAGGGTTCCGGTTTCACTACCGGTAGGTAATTTCCCGGCCTATTACGCAGGTACCAACTTTAAAACAGTGATGTATGACTATGACGAACTCTACAGGGCATGGAGAAAGTATCTCGGCGAATTTGAGATGGATACCTATATGGCCCCGGCTATGGTGCTCCCCGGCAGAGTATATGACCTGCTCGATTACAGGGGCTATCATTGGCCGGGCCATGGCTTGCCTGATAATGCCACCGGGCACCAGTTTGTCGAGGATGAGTACATGATGGCTGATGAGTATGACAGTCTGATTAAAAATCCTTCGGATTTCTGGATGAGAACCTATATGCCTCGAATCTTCGGATTGTTTGAGCCGTTCAAGGACCTGCGGTCTTTGACAGATATATGGGAATTACCAAGCGCATATTTTATGCCGTTTTCAGGTGACGACCTCCAGGAAACTCTTCGTGGACTGCTGGAGATTGGAACTGAGCTCGGTAAGTGGTCGGACGTTGTCGTCAAATGCAGCCAAGAGGCTACGAAAGCTGGAGTTCCAGGCTCGATGCGCGGAAGTCTGGCAAAAGCACCTTTTGATACCATCGGTGATACGCTAAGGGGTACCCGCGGCATAATGCTGGACATGTACCGGCAGCCCGGGAAGCTGCTGGAGGCTATCGATGTGATAACAGACCTCACGATTGATTCTACAATATCTGCAATTAACAATACTGACGGTGCAATGGTATTGTTTGTGTTACACAAAGGCGCCGATGGGTTTTTATCAACCGAGCAGTTTGACAGGTTCTATTGGCCTTCTCTGCGGAAAGTTATCCTGGCCCTGATTGATGAGGGTATACTGCCGGTACTTTTTGCCGAGGGGAGCTATATGGATCGTATTGAGGGGTGTAACGAGTTTCCTGAGGGGGCTGTTAGCTGGCTATTCGATAAAACGGATATGGCTTATGCAAAGAAGGTCCTCGGTGATACGTGCAGCATCTCCGGAAATGTACCTACATCGCTACTGACAACCGGCACATCCGAGGAGGTTAAGGAGTACTGCAAGAAATTGATTGAAGTCTGTGCTCCCGGTGGTGGTTATATACTGGCTGGTGGTGCCAATATCGACACGGGAAAGCCGGAGAACTTGCGAGCCATGATGGAAGCGGCTAAAGAGTACGGTGTTTATAAATAAAAGTGTTCAGGTGTAAATGAAGCACTGCAAATATATACAAAAACATTCTAGGTATTGACAACATAACAAAATTGGGTAATGGGTCAATTTGAATTACCCAATTTTAATAGGATTTATGAGACTAAGGGTATTGACAAATGCATATATATAATGCATAATACAGTTACTTACTCACTTACTTAATAACTTACATATTTAATTACATACTTATTATATTTTTAAAAGGAGATTGTAATGGCTACTCAAATGATAAGACTATCTGCGACTGTTCCCAAATACATTGTTGATGAAGCTGATGAGATAGCTAATGCAAACAAAGTAAGCCGCAGCCAACTAATATCAGCATGTTTAACTGAGCTGATTCAAAAAAGAAAGAAAGAGCTCCTAGCAGAAGGGTACAAGGCTATGGCTCGGGAGCATAGTGAATTTGCCACTATCGTAGAAGATGCTGCCAGAGAGGTATTACCTAATTGGTAAAAAGGGGGGAAATATATTGGGTAGACTGGGGTAGAGGTGTAGGTAGCGAACAATCAGGACTCAGACCGGCCCTGATAATACAAAATGATACTGGGAATGAGTATAGCCCCAATACAATAATCGCATCTCTTACTTCTGCACCTAACAAACCTTACCCATTCCTAGTGTTATTTACGCCAAGAGAAAGCGGTTTGAATAAAAATGGTGCAATTGATTTAGCATCAATAATGACGATAAGCAAAGAAAGACTTGGCGAAAAGTGTGGTGAATTAAATGCCACTAAAATGCAAGAAGTAGATGCAGCTCTAGCGGTAAGTTTAGGGCTAGAAAATCCAAGTTAATAACTACTGATATAACGAATGCAATAAAATATGTGTACGAATCACCGAGCAGAAATTCCTGTATTTTCAAACGAAAAAAATTAGATAAACCTGAGTCCAAGGATAATTTGGCACTCGGCTAATCCAGCTTACTTATTCGGGGAACAAAGATTAATGCTATTAAAGAAAGTAAGATAAGAATCATTGCCAAGCCCCCGATTGCCCACTGTATCCCCATTATTTCTGAAATCAGCCCTGCAATGAAGGTACTAAAACTCATCAAACTGAATTGCGTCAAAAGTATGCTCATCACTCGTCCCCTGTATTCATCTTCTACATAGTGTTGAATAAGGGTATTAGCTAGTGTCATCCCCGCAGTCTGCCCCAGACCGACAAAAGCAATCAGAAATATAGAGAGATACCAGAAACTTGAGAAAGAGAATGCAGCTAAAGCCAAGCCCAGAAGGAGGCCTGAGACCAGCATCATGAATCCTCTTTTCTTGTTTGGCAATGAGGCCAGAGCTAGAGAGCCGACGATAGCACCCCCACCAGACACACTCATCAACACTCCCATTCCGGTTGCCCCAACCTTCAGGATATCTTCGGTGAATACCGGTAGTAGCTGCATGAATGGCATTGCGAGGACAATCGCCGAGAGTGCGAAGACCAGGACGAGGAGTATTGTCGTTTCGTGCCGGATATAGGTGAGGCCAGCTTTTATACTGGTCAGAGCCCCTTCACCACGGCTGCCTGCAACTCTGGACCTCGGCAGAAAAAGGACAAAGATACCGGATATAAGATACAGGACAGTGGTGGTATAATAGACAGCCTCGAAGCCAAAAGCATCAATAAGGAAGCCGGTAATCGCCGGGGCAAAAAGGCGTAGAGTATTCATGCCCATCGAGCCCAGAGATATAGCATTCATCAATTCCTCACCACTGACAATCTCATAGATAATGGCCTGACGTGATGGCATCATTAGACCCATAACTACACCCTGGAATAACGAAGACAATACCAGTATCCACCATGAGCTAGTATTATCAGCATTGAGGTATCCTGTAGTTAACGGAACGGCAACGCCGAGAGAGACTAATGCAGACCCTGCCTGACCGATGAGCAGTACATTTTTCTTCGGCATTCTATCGGCTATAACTCCACCAAAGAGTGATAGAAAGAGCATGGGTATGGCGTGGGCTAAAGATATCGCTCCTAATATGGCTGCTGAGCCAGTCAGTCGATAGATGAGCAATGAACGAGTCATCATTTGCATGTTCATGGCAGCCATTTGCCCTAATAGACTGCCAAAATAGAGGCGGTAGACAGGATTCTTGAAAGAGCGGAAAGTCTGAAGGCGCACAGAGGTTCTATCCCTGCTGGGCTCCATTTCCCCACCTCTGTACCCCCCAATGTTACCATTCACTGAGTTACTCCATTACTCTCGATGATAAAAATCAATCTCCTTAATAATCCAATATATATATGATGAAAAATTAGATATCCTGCACTAAAAGACTAAATGCCATATTTCACCTGATGCCAAATACCAGAGCGGTTACCGAGTGAGGTTCGAATGCAAAGGTCGTGGATTGACCTTTAGCGGCGTGGGCTTCTTCCTTAGTTACTACCATGTTGGGTGTGTTAAAAGTATTTTCAGATTTAATATCCGGCCCGTTTATTGTTAACGCCCTGATATTTCCGTCAAAGTTGCCGCTAGTCAATAAAATCTGTGTTTCCATAGCTTCTGAAAGGCTCCTGTTTACTACGTACAGCACCAATTGTCTATATGACTCATCGATAGTCGCTGAGACATCCAGTGTACGCACTCCGGAATATTCTCCGCCATCAAATGTTTCTCCCTGCCACCACACGTCAAGTGCTATCTGACCACAGGTAGAACTATAAAGCTCGAAGGGATAAAAAATCGTCTGTAATACCATATCATCCGGGCTGGTGAAAATAGGTGCGATTACATTTACAATCTGGGCAATGTTTGCCATTCTTACCGAGCGGGCATGGCGAATAAAGGTATTGAAGTGCATAGCCACAACCAGTGCATCCTCGAGATTGTATATTTCCTCCAGCTTGTTTTCACTGGGTACTCCGCCGTATTTCCGGTGAGTGCGGTACCAGACATTCCATTCATCTACGGCAATCGGTATTGGGTGCCTGATATTTCTCTCCAGGCAAAGCGCCCGGATAATGCCTTCATACGAATTAAGACGCTGGTCAAATAACTCTGATACCGCCATATAGGCGTGAAAGTCGTTGTGCGGATTACCCACGTACCAGTGCAGTGCCATATAATCTATGAGTTCGCTTGCCTGTTCCATTAACAGCTGGGCACGCTCGATTATATCTCCCTCCCATAGTGAGACTGCTGAGGCAATGAGCTTTATATCGGGGTCAACCCACTTCATTACCTTGCCGAACTCGGTAAAAGCGCGGGCGTATTCCTGTGGCGTCTTGTAGCCGATTTGCCAGGGGCCGTCTACCTCGTTTCCAATACTCCAGTACTTCACGCCGTGGGGATTTTCATACCCGTGTTCACGGCGAAGTTTGACAAGAGAAGAACCTGTGGTGCCATTGCAGTATTCCACCCAGTCGCGGGCTTCTCTGATATCACCATCACCGCAATTAACTACAAGGTAGGGCTCGGATTTTAACCTGCGGCAGAAGTTAATGAACTCGTTGGTGCCGAAGTGGTTGGTATCGATAGCCTGCCAGGCGAGGTCGGTGCGTACCGGACGCTCCGAAAAAGGCCCTACTCCGTCCATCCACCGGTAACCGGATACGAAGTTGCCTCCCGGATAGCGTATGACGGGTAGTTGCAGACGTTCGAGAGCTGCAAGCACGTCCTTGCGCAGTCCGTGCTCATCGGCGAAAGGCGAGTCCGGATCGAAAATACCGCCATAAATACACCTTCCGAGGTGTTCGGCAAATCCGCCGAAGATGTTGCGGTCGATATCGCTGATAACGCGGTCAGGGTCTATCTTTATCAGGTTCATTTCATATTCATCCCTGCATATTGGTTGTGCGGTACAGAAAGGATATCACGCCTGCATATATCCGTCAAAAGCCGCTGATTAGAAGAATAATATGCCTTATTCGAATTTATTCTTCAGGTTAGGCTATAATATTTCTGTTTAATCTGTCACTCAATCTGTTAGCTCGAAAATTTGAAAAGACCTCCTGTGAAGTCCCTATGTCACCAATAATACCAGAGGGGGTAAGCTATCGAACAGATAGTTGTACTGGCCGTTGGTCAGATTCAAGGTGTGTTTCGTCTAAAAATATGGTACTGTTAAGCAATATAAGAAAGGTAACCTATGCCTAAAGTTTCAGGCTCCGATTCCGATGCTGAGAAAGAGCACTACATTACTGACTTGGCTGACAAATTCCCGGTCGATGCGGAGAAAATCAGCACACTTTCATCACTTCGTATTCGCAACTTCCGTCTCCTGTTAACAGGGACCACGCTTTCGAACGCAGCCCAGTGGATACAGCAGGTTACATTAAGCTGGCTCGTTTATGACCTGACAGGATCCGGTACGATGCTGGGGACTGTTAATCTGGTCCGTTCATTATCATCTATAGCAATGATACCGATGGCTGGAATCCTGATTGACCGTCTGAAACGCCGCAGACTTTTAATGATAAATAACGGCTGGTTGTTTACCATTACTCTGGCACTCGGAATCCTGCTACTGCTTGGTTATAGTCAGATGTTGTATATTTTCCTTTTTTCTTTTTTTGCTGGCATGGTCGGAACAATCGATAATACCCTGAGGCAGGTTCTTGTTTTTGACTTGGTGCCGCGTAGTCATACGCCTAATGGTATGGCGCTTATCCAGACCGGATGGAGCCTGATGCGTTCGTTCGGTCCTGCAATGGGTGGTTTTCTACTCATGTGGTTCGGCCCCGGGGGCAACTTCCTCGTTCAGGCTGGAGCCTACGTACTTATTGTCATCACCATTCTGCGAATTCGATTTCCGGCACGGCAATCGGCCGCAGTCCGAAGCTCTCCACTGGAAAATATTAAAGAGGGTATCCGGCATGTAATGAAAGAACGTATTACACGTACCTTCATGATGCTGGGATTTGTCCTCCCATTGTTTATCATTCCAATATTTAATATCCTGCCTCCGATTTATGCTGTAGAGATCTTTGGTGACGAATCAGGCAGGGTGCTGGGATTCCTGATGGCGTCTGTAGGAGTGGGTGGTATCGTCGGAGGCGTTGTCACTGCCTCCCTTGGGCATCTGGAGCGTAGAGGACTACTCCAACTTGGTTCTCTTTTCCTCCTCAGTATGTCACTGATAGGCTTCGCCTTTAGTACTACGTTACTTGTTTCCCTACTGCTTCTGGCACTGGCAGGATTCTTTGAAATAATATTTCTGACTACAAATCAGACATTACTTCAGCTTTCCATTCCGGATAATTTGCGGGGGCGGGTGACCAGCGTTGTTAACCTGAACATGGCACTGATGCCCCTGGGTGGTCTGATGGCCGGAGTAGGCTCGGACCTTCTCGGAGGGCCGAATATGATTACCGTAGTTCTGGCCGGTATCACTGCGGCTGTCGTTATTTTTATCCTTTTTTACTCGCCTACTGTACGCAACTACCGTCTGAGTGAGGCAATCTCGCCAAATTCGGCGACAACTCCTGCGGATTTCAGACAAAGACCACCTACTATTGAATAACTCAGAGGAATAAAAAATTGTAAATTCTTGATATCTCAAAGGGCACGATCAACAGTCTCCCTAACTCATTCTCGGAAGAGGCATAAACACCATGAGAAGCGAAAGTTAGGAATATGCGCTGGAACAGACCAAGTACTCTGGCTGGTTCCTCTACTGGATAATTATGTTTAATGTATTGATATTATCAGATGCCTATTGTTTCCTCTCTGCCAGTATCTTGTATAAGCTGGTACGGTCCTCTGGTGGGATTGCTTCTTCTTCTTTCTTAACCAGTTTTAAAGCCTCTGATGGGCAGGCCGCTACGCAATTACCGCACCCAATGCAGCGGTCAAGGTTAATTGTTGAATATCCATCCTGTTCGTCAATGTTGGCTGCGTTAACCTGGCATTTCTCAACACATGTCCCGCAACCGGTGCACCTCTCCGTCTCGACCGTAGCATAAAAGTTGTGAGTCCAGATTTCTGCCGGTTTGGGCAACATTTTTTGTATTTTCAGGATTCCGCAGCAGCACCCGCAGCAAGCACAGATAAAATCTATTTTCTGGTAATTTGTCGGCTGCAGTACAAGACCGTCTTCTTCATTTTCACGGGTTATTTCCAGAGCTTCTTCACGGGTTATTTCTCTTGCGAGCCCGGCTTTTATGAAATGCCTGGCCCAGTCACCGAAAATCATGCAGGTCTCTTGACGGGATGTTACATGACAAGGTTCTCCTCTCCTTTTCGCGCCTTCCCGGCACATGCATGGGTTGATCGCGATCGGCCCATCCATGCTATTAATGGTTTCTCTGATGTGATCATAAGTAGTAACCTGGTGTTCTATCTTGATGCTTTTTTCAATCGGAATTGTCCGCATTTGTGATACTTTGGTGCTGGTAAACGCCTTCCCGAATTCACCACTTATATATTCACGAAGATCAGTCGCGAACTGGGGTGTCGCTTTACTACCGTGCCATTCGACTATACCCACTAACAGAGGCATCGTATAGTAGTATTCGGTACCACTCTTTTCCGTGATCCCGATTACACCGTTACTCAACATCTCTTCAAGTAAATTCTTCACTTTTTTAACAGATATACCGCTACCTTTGGCACTATTATAGATATCCATTACGGACTGTGGTGTATAGTTCAAGTGAAGCGCCAGGTTTGCTTGTTCCGGATTAAATAATTGTTTCAGGATACGAATCTCGACCCCAGATTCCGTGGCCGGAAAACCTACTGCTTGTTTATCAAGGTGCTTCTGTAATTCGTTATAGATATCATTTGTGTTCTTCAATCCGGTCATTCTCCTTTTATATAATTTCGTAGTATATATTGATAGATAATATCAAATGGCATATAATTAGCCAAAATCTCTTATCAATATCCCCCTTTTGTTTCAAATTCACTATGAACGACACACTATTCACAGCGACAAGGTCAACTACCGGGTAGTTGCATGACTTCATCAAAGGCTTCGACTACCACCCGGGCAAATTCAGGTGTATCCAAGTCAGCGTCTACTTCTCTAACCTCAATGTCTTGCTTTAATTGTTTTTTAAATTCATTAATAAATATCCTGTCGGCTTCTCCATCATAAAAGTAGCTTCCCCTCCTATCAACTGAAGACCAGCCACCGAGAGGTATTATCACCTTTACTGGACCACGTGCCTGGTTTATCTTTCTAGCCATTTCCTGAGCTACTAACACCAATTCACTTGAAGACAGTCTGACAAAGGTGCGCAAGGCGTCATATTCATACTTCTTCCGGTTTTCATATTCGGGGAGATAGGCACTCTTGCGCGGGCTGCCAAAGTTCACCCCGCAAGTGCTGATGAGCTGTGGAATGCCTTTCCTGCCAGCGACCTCAAGCCTGGCTGGTCCGGCAGCTCTGGTAAAACCAAGCAGTTCCTCACCCACGCCACCAGGGGCAAGGTCTATTACCGCCCCAAATATATCCACCTGTTCTATCATTTCTTCCATTGCCCTATCGCCAGTTCCTGAGGCAGAGAAACCAACAACTTGATAGCCCTTTTCCTCGAGATGCTTTCGTACACTCATGGCACATTGCTCGCAGGGACCAAAATGAGTCATAGCTACCAACGGGTTCTCTTCTTTACCTTGAAGGCAGACAGGGACTCTGGATGAGGCTTCTACCATACCACATATAGCTCCAGCCGCCCGACCTAAGGCATTTTTCATCAAGCTGTCAAGACCGCCAAACTCGACTACTGAATACATCAGCGTTATATCTGACGTCCCGATATACCTCTCAGCAAGCCCCCTGACCGAAGCTGTGCTGGAAAGGGCGAATTTCGGCACACCGAAGGGGAGTGATTTCATAATGCTTGTGCTTATCTGCGTTCCCGTAGCGCCACCCACACCTATGACTGCAGACAATTTGCCTTGAGAGTATAGTTCCCTCACCTTTTTCCTTCCTCCATCCTCCATAATTGGCATTCGTTGTCCTCTATCAGTGATAAGTGCTACCTCATCAGGATTTCGCCCGCTGGCCAGTATCACCTCTTCACGAGTAATATCACAGTGTCCCTGAGGCTCTCCGAGTAGGCCCAAATCCAGCATTACGGTCTTTAGCCCTTGGGATTCTATCTCCCGACGGAGGAAGTTAGCTTCATGCCATTTTTCCTCAGCCATAACGAGTATGACCACCACTTGGCTCATCTATGAAGTCTCTCCCTTAAGTAGCACAATATGCATATTGTGCTACTATTCTTTTATCCTGCCTTCAGCCTTAAGCTTTTCGGTCACCAGTCGCGTTAGCTCCTTTTTGTCTACCTTGGCTGAGCCAGCCAGTGGCATGGATTCGATTATCTCCAGCCTCTCAGGGATCTTAAACATGGCAATCTTCTTGTTCTTCAGATAGTTTACCATGTCCTCAAAGGTAAATGTTTCGCCCTTCTTCAGGGTAACAAAGGCACAGGCTCGTTCACCCATTACGGGGTCAGGCATAGCTACCACTGCGGCTTCAATTACCTGCGGGCATACTGCCAGATAGTCCTCTATCTCCTGGGGATAGATATTCTGACCACCACGAATAATAATATCTTTTTTTCGCCCCATTACTTTCAGCCAGCCATCCTCAGTGAGAGTTACTAGGTCACCGGTAGTGGCCCAACCACCTTTGTGAAATGCCTCCGCTAGAGTCATCTCAATATTCCGGTAATAACCAATCGAATTACCTGGCCCTCTAAAGTGGAGCGTACCCACATCCCCCGCCTTTACCTCCCCACCCTGTTCATCTAGCACCTTTATTTCAACACCGGGATGAACTCTGCCTACGGTGGTGTACCTTACTTCCCTGGAAGCCGACAGCGGAACCCCGGATACCGAGCCAGTATCCTGACTGCCAAAGGTGCCCAGAATGGGACAGCCGAACCTTTCTTCCGCTTCCTGAGCCAGGGCTGGTGACAGATAGCCACCAGCAGTCTTTAAGAAACGGAGTGAGGAGAGGTCGTACTTCTCCAGAGGAAGTTGTAGCAATCTGGACAACTGAGTTGGCACCAGGGCCAGAACCGTTGCCTTCTCCCGCTCTATGAGCTGGCAAATTTCTTCTCCCTCATATTCATACGCTAATGCAATCTTGGCTCCGGCTACCGGAGCGGTGACGTAAGCTGGTGTTCCACCAGGAGCTCCAGCCAGTGGAGCAAAGGCAAGAACGACATCGTTAAAGCCAAGTTCCCAGTTCCGCGTGTGGGCTTCAGCCGTCCAGATTTCCCGAGCCGCAATTCGATGTTCAACGATCTTTGGTATTCCCGTAGTGCCCGTAGTACTCACCAGAAAGCCAACCTCATGTATCGGGTCCAGCTTTCTAGTCTCGAGTTCCTGCAACTCATATTCCTCTTCCCAAGGATGCTCCATCATTTCTGTGAGCGAGAGGCAACCCTTGGGAACTTCATCACCAGCAATGATAATGTATGTGAGATGCGGTAAGTCAAACTGGAGCTCTTTAATCATCTCATAATAGTCAAAGGTTCGGTATGCTTTTGGGATGACCACACCGACTGCCTGAGTTTGCTCCCCTATCCATTTTAACTCGCTGTGGCGGAAGGTTGGCATCTCCGGAATGGACAGAATCCCGGCTTTCTCACTCGCCAGCCGAACAAGGACTTGTTCGGCGATATTAGGGAGTTGAATCATCAGCCTGTCATCTCGCTCCAGTCCTAGTTCCCTTACCAGCGCCAGGGCAATGCGGTTAACTCTCAGCACTGCCTGCCGCCAGGTCAATCTGGTTCCGACTGAATCAACTAGAGCCTCCTTATCAGGCCACCTCTCAGCATTCCACTCCCAGTAGTCAGGCAGGATGGTATTCTTCCAATACCCTTCCCGCACGTATTTCTCTATCTCATTTTCATCATATCGTATTGGCTTCATGTCTATCCCTCTATGGTGAGGCGGTCTTCTTTGCTAGCATCATCTCATTAAAAGCTTCCACTACTGCCACGGCGAATTCCGGACTATTCAGGGGCAATTCGAGTTCCCTGACTCCAATTTCAGGTTTTAGCTTTTTCTTCAACTCTTCGATAAATACCTTGTCGGCATCAGGGTCGTAGAGGGTTTGTCCCTGGACACTAAGTGATGACCAGCCCTTTAACGGTATTAAAAATCTCACCGGACCCTTTGCCTTGTTCAACTTTTCGCTCACTACTCTTGCTAAGAACCTCAGTTCTTCCGCATTTATCCTGGCTTGTACACGATAGGCGTCCTGAACATAATAGTTTCGGGTAGCAATGTTTTTGGAAGTCCACAATGGGTCGCTACTGTTCTTTCTCTGTATCGGTCCACAACTTATCATCTCAAAACCACATGGTGTAATAACCAAAGGAAGTCCTCTCTTACCTGCCATCTCCAATCTGTCTGCTCCGGCAGCCCGATTGCCGCCAAATAGTTCTTCGCTCAAACCAGCAGGTACAACATCGATAACAGCGTCAAAGATTCCCTGATCCAGGAGCTCCTCCAACGCTCTATCACCAACGCCATCAGCGTGGCAGGGGATTACTGTGTACCCCCTTTCTTCAAGGTATTGTCGGACAAGTTCACAGCAATCACTGGAGTACTGAAATTCGGTCATAGCAATCAGGCGACCTTCTGCCTGTTTAAGCAGGTCAGCAACCGAAACAGCGCTGCTCTCTACCATGCCGCAGATAGCACCGGCAGCTCTTTTCAGAACGCTTTGACTGAGTTCATGAAGACCATCCATATCCAAGACGGATGATAGTAAGGCTATATCCGAAGAGCCAAAAAAGCCACCGAGATAGCTGGGCATCGCAGCGCTACATACCATAAGCTTTGGTATCCCAAATGGTAGTGCTTTCATAATAGTGGTTCCCATCACTGCGTTACTGACACCACCGACACCTACGATGCCAGCCAGTTTGCCTTCCTTATACATCTCTAAGGTCTTTTCAATTGCACCATTAATCATGATGGAGGTTGACTCAACTCTCGGCTTATCCGGAGTTCTAATTTCCTCTATCTTGGCTCCCCCAGCCCTGGCGACGGCTTCGCAGGGGATGTCAGCCGGAATTGGAGACTGGCCACGCATGCTCATATCCAGAAGTGTCGTTTTTTGCCCTCTCTGTTCTATCAGCTCCTTAAGGAATTGGACTTCCTGCCACTTTGTATCCAGCGAGGCAACAATAATGATTGACTTGAGCATACCGAACCTCCTTAGCACATCTTAGAAGTGTGTCATAAGTACTCGTGGTAAGGCTGGGCTAGCTAATTATAATATTCGTCTGAGTAACTGTCTATCTGTATATGGTAAACACCCGAGCTTGTGTCTCACAAACGTCCAGAATAATTCCAATTGCACATTTACTCAGAATGTGACTCTCAATAGTGGGATATAGCTGCTGACGGTACTTCTTTATTACTATAGTATTCTTGATTATGCATAGATACGGGATATATTCCGTTAAAAGATTATACGGTTATATTCGTAAATTAATGCTTGCCATACTAACCAATCCACTTCTCCAGATACCAATTGCTCTGGTATTTATTGTCCCTATAATAGCTACGCCCGGTCAATTCATTCAATCAGGATTTATTAAAACATCAACATCGGTACTTCTAACATTCTGGCCGGTATCACTGCGGCTGTCGTTATTTTTATCCTTTTTTACTCGCCTACTGTACGCAACTACCGTCTGAGTGAGGCAATCTCGCCAAATTCGGCGACAACGCCTGCGGACTTCAGACAAAGACCACCTACTATTGAATGACTCAGAGGAGTAAAAGATTGTAAAAGAATTAAAAAAAAGATAAGACTTTTATACCTTTTTGGGGACAGATTAATAACACTGTTTTGAAGGCAAAGGTACCAGTTGCTATAATAACGCTCAGGTTTTTGAAAGGAGAACTGGAAAAAATGGGTCGAGTTAGCCTCAAAAATGGTGAGCCGCGGAGGACTCGTATCAACAACCTAGCGGGATATTTGCGTATGGGTGCAATTGTACGCATAGTTTATAATCCATGTTGTACTCGGATATCCCATTGGTCGAATTTTAAAGGAGTGCTTCGGAATGGGGAGTTTGACTTTTTCTGATCCTTCGTCTATAGAATATTTTATTATTAGTTACTGATTTCTCCTTGTTAACTCACCGATTTCCCAGATATTTTTAAAGAAAATGTTAGAATGGTATTGTGAATATGTACTCGAATTGGAAGACACCCCTCCCTAGCCCTTTGTGGAGCGAGTGAGTGTATTTCTCAGGACAGACCTTCATAGATTTACCGGTGATTTCTAAAAAGTAAATCATTTATGCGGTGTTAATAATAGATTTGTATACGGAACACTTATAAGGAGAATGGAAGCAATGAAAGAGAGAAAATACAGTAAATATTTTCTAACCGAACCGGAATTAATAAACAAACCAAAGATTCAAATGTCCAATCCCAGCGCGTACGTGGATAGTGAATCCCATTTCGGTATACAAGCTAATTTTTCTATGGCATGGAGGTACATTAAAGAGCCGATGCTTTTTGACCGAATACCGCATTCTCATGATTTTGATGAGTTCCTTTGTTTCCTGGGAGGAAATCTTGAGAATATCTTCGACTTTGACGCCACAATAGAATTATCTTTAGGTGAAGAAGAGGAATTATACCTGATAGAGCAACCAACGATAGTCTATATTCCGAAGGGACTGGTCCATACTCCACTCACGTTCAAACGAATTGATAAACCTGTCCTCTTCCATCCCATCGCTTTAACGCCGGATTATTACAGTAACTTCAGGGAAAAAGTAAAATTCTATAAAAATGATCAGGTGTAAGCGACATTAACTTTTATTCAAAATGAAGATATCCAGTATAAAAAGGATTTATTCAATATAAGAATTGTTTCAGGGAGAGTTCGACTCTCCCTTGTTTCTTACTACAATTTATTAACGGGCATTATCTTATAAGGCAGGTCAGAATTAACCAATCATAGGTGGATTCTATGCGGTAATGAATTGAGATAGTTTTTCAGTATACATTTTTGGCTCCTGGAACTAATTGTATATTAAAATCTGACCGGTACCTGCTATATGTTCAGTTCATCCTTGATAACATGTTCTTTTACTACCCATAGACCGCCGTCACGCATGTCAGAGAATCTGGCTCCGTCAAGAGCCAGTACTTTCCCCTCCTCGGTCTGAAGATATTCCATCGATTTCTCAAATGCTTCGATATCGTCATACCACATCTCTACGAAACCGTCGCCCTTGAATTTACGACCCGGAACAGAAACAAAATGATTCTGCACGTATTTTCTGAGGCCAGGAATCATCTTGGCTGCCATCGGTCCGTGCTGCTCCAGCCAGTACCTGCTGAATTCTTCCCTGGTCCACCCTTCTTTTTTATAGGCGAGCGCGATTGATTTAATCATCCTGAACCTCCTGTGATAGTACTATTGTCTGCAAACAGATTAATAAACTGGGAACGGTATGTTTATCATCCCTCCATCAGCAACGAGCTCAGAACCGGTGACGTAGCTGGACTCGTCTGACGCGAGAAAGAGGATGCAATTGGCGATTTCCTCCGGAGTACCCATTCTGCCAAGAGGATTGGAATCGGATAACTTTTTTATAGCATTTTCAATACCTACCGGGTCTATTACGGCAGCCAGTTTGCGGAAAAGGGGAGTGATGATGTTTCCCGGATGAATTGAGTTGAAGCGGATGTTATCCTTGGCGTAATTGAGCGCGTCCGACTTTGTCATCGCCCGTAGAGCTCCCTTGGAAGTATCGTATATCGGAGTGTCACAGCCGATAATCCCATATACGGAGGCGACGTTTACGACGCTGCCGGGGCCGGTCTTAAGTATATACGGGACGGCGTGCTTCGTGCAGAAAAACGCCCCCTTAAGATTTACATCCATAACCTTGTCCCACTCCTCGATGGTAGTCTCGTGGGCAGCCTTTCTCGGACTTGCTAATCCCGCGTTGTTGACTAGGATGTGAAGTCGTCCATAATCAGAGTATATATCGGCAAATACCTGCTTCACTTCTGATTCTTTGGAAACGTCCATATGGTGGAAACTCGCCTTTCCTCCCGAGCTTTGTATATCATAAGCGACTTTTTTACCATTATCATCGTCGATATCAACGATTGCTACGCTTGCCCCTTCGCTGGCTAATAGTCTGGCTGTCGCTTCACCGATACCATTCGCTCCTCCGGTGACAATCGCTACTTTGTCTTTAACTCTTCCCAATACTCACCTCCTTTATTAATCAAAGTCAATTCATTATTCGATGTTGCCGGTTCTTATTATTCAGCCCGGATCATCTTTCCCAGGATTTTATCAATTCATAGGAAGCCGACCATTTCGGGTCGAATCCGACCTCTTCCTTCATGTTTTCGAAGTCCTCGACAGCCGCTTTAAATTCAGGACTTTCCGGGAAAGCCTCCATTGATTCCTCACTTTCAAACTCGTAAATTGCCAGATACTTGCTGCTTTTATCATCATCACCGGTTCGTCGGTAGCGGCTAGCTTTTTTCACTCCCTGGTAGCCGAACAGCAACGGAACGTGAACCTCTGTATACCATCTATTATATTCATCTTCCTTCTCAGGACTGCTCTGGGAAGCTACTATTAACATAAACGTATTGTCTGGCATTATTATTTCTCCCTGTTGTTATCGGTTCCTACTTTAACGGTAATGCGAATAAATAACAATACCTTCTTTTGTTAATATTTGAAATTTGGATTATAATCATCCAACACATACAGTTTTTTACTCTTTGAAATTATCTGGCTGTGTCTGTAATACTCTGATAAGTATTGGAAAGGAGACTAATATGGGAGATATGTTAAAAGGTAAAGTAGCTGTTATTACCGGAGCCGGAAGCGGTCTGGGTCGGGCTGAAGCTATCGGGATGGCATCACAGGGTGCCAGCGTATTAGTGAACGACATTGGGACTTCACATGATGGAATAGGAATATCGAGTAAGCCGGCGGACCTGGTTGTCGAAGAAATCGTAAAATCCGGCGGAATGGCTGTAGCCAGCTATGATAGTGTTGCTACTGAGGAGGGCGCAAACAACATTATCCAGCTCGCCCTCGATAAGTTCAGTAAAATCGATATTCTTGTAAATAATGCGGGTATCATTCGTATGCAGCCGGTATATGAAACACCCACGGAAGACTGGGACGCCGTTATTAAAACTCACCTCTACGGTACGTTTTACTGCACTCGAAAAGCCTGTGCTGTTATGAAACAGCAGGGGTACGGTAGAATTATCAATACTTCATCTCATACCGGCCTCGGTCTGCAGGGCTGCGCGACCTATTCGGCTGCCAAAGAAGGAATAACGGGATTCTCCAGAACTGTCGCCCGTGACATGGTAAAGTACGGAGTTAATTGTAATATTATCCGGCCCATTGCCGCCTGGCGGGGTACCGAACGGATAATAGAAGAAATGGAGAAAAACCGGCCTGAAGACGTGGCGGCCCTGGTTATCTATCTCGCAAGTGAAGCCGCGGACCACATAAACGGCTGTATTTTTGAAGTATGGAAGGGGCACGTTGGAATTTTTGTTGACCCACCACCTTTAGAGAAGGTAATTGATAAAGATGGTAGGTGGACCCCAGAGGAGTTGAGGGAAATCATACCTGAAAAACTTACGAAAGGTAAATCACGGGAGAATTTACCTTACACGATGCCGGACGTACTCCGGGAACTGGAAAACTAAGAATAAGATATAGGCTAAGCATTGTTTCAGGGGGAGTTCGACTCTCCCTATGTTGCACTTTGCCCAAAATCCTGTCCTAGAGATTGGTAACTTAAGAGTCGGTAATAGATCATCTATAAAATAGGGAAACAATAGAAAAGAATAATTTATTAATTTATTGATTCTTTATTCTGCTATAACTATGCTTGTCTGTCTGTCCCCAGTATTTTTTTCTATTTGCTTGCAGACTTCCCTAACACCATTTTCAACAGCCATTCTCAAATACTTCGTGGACGGGAAAGGGAGTAACATTGCCGAGCCCTTCGTGATAACACCGGTGGTTGTAATATTCAAAGGATTGGTGTTGATGTGATATTTTGCTTTGAACGTGTGGTTCAGTGTAGTTACACTAAAAGTACAACAATATTAAATATTAGATGTTTAAAGTATACACTTTTTACCATTCCATTTTGATAATCTTCAACATTATAATTAAAGCTACTTAAACACAAGTGGAGTAATAAGGAATATTGGTGAGTTTGAGTTCAACCGATAAAAATAGCGTAGAGTAATAAATGTAGAATCCCCTAACTGACAACTGCGTATTCTATTAATAAAATAAGCAGTAGAATATGACGAGTTGAATATTGACTATAATCAATCAAGGGAGGTTATGATAATGGAAGAAAAGGCTTCAGATTTTCAGGAAGAAACTACTAGCCTAGCAACAATCGAAGACATGACGCTTGATGAAACCCAACTTTCAGATCAGCTATACTACAGCGCAGGATTAGATTCGATAATTGATGCCGGGATTAAAGACTATGACAACAAGATAGAACAGGAGAACAAGTTAATCAACAGAGTTTTTGGCGCAAGAGGAAGTGATATACGCGGATATGGTGAAGCAGTAGCTAAGAGAGTCGCCATTGCCATTTACAGTCAACTAAGTAGACAGTATGGTGGTAAAGTTGGGGACCTGAGGTCATATATAATGAGCATGGAAGATGAGCGTGACAATGCGAACAGGCGGTATGATGATCTCATGGGAAGGGCGATTGGAATACTCGGGGAAGAGTATAAGGAATTAAGGACCGATTCTAAAGAGTTCATGGAAAAATTGACCAATGTAATGGGAGAGGATCTCAAAGTATCCAGGATCAATTCAGAGGCAATTACAGAGAAATTGGCAGACATAGATGGTCTAAGATCACAAATAAGAACCCTTGCCCAGGAAAAGGAACAACTGGCGGATGCATCGGTGAAGGAAAAAGAGCAGCTAAAAGAAAGGTATGAACAGCAAATAGATACCATTAATAATGCGCACAAAGCAGAAGTAAAAGATCTAAACTTACGTATGAATGCCTTGGATAAGGAAAAGGAGCTGATGGCGGATACATCAGCAAAGGAAAAAGAGCAGCTGCAAGGAAGATATGAATCACAAACGGCTGAAGCTAACAATCAGCACAAAGCAGAAGTTATGAATCTAAACTCACGGATAAATACCTTAGCCAAGGAAAAAGAGCTGATGGCGGATGCATCGGCGAAGGAAAAAGAGCAACTCGAAGAAAGACATGAATCGCAGATAGCTGCCATTAATAATGAGCACAAGGTAGAAATAAGAAATCTGAATGAAAAGTATGAATCGCAAATAGCTGAGGCAAACAATCAGCATAAAGCAGAGGTAAAAGACCTAAGTTTACGAATAAATGCCTTGGACAAGGAAAAGGAGCTGATGGCGGATACATCAGCGAAGGAAAAAGAGCAGCTAAAAGAAAGGTATGAACAGCAAATAGATGCCATTAATAATGAGCACAAAGTAGAAATAAGAAATCTGAATGAGAAGTATGAATCACAAATAGCTGAGGCTAACAATGAGTATAAGGCAGAAATAAGAAAGCTAAGCTCACGTGTTGAAATATTGGCTAAGGAAAAGGATCTACAAAAGGAAAAATATGAATCACAAATAGCTGAGTTGGATTCAACAATTAGAGGCTTGGAATCCAAGAAGTCAGGTTTAGCTAATTACCTTGAACAGCCAAAAGGTACCTTGGCGAATCGTAAGTATAAAATGAAGGCATTAGCTGAGTCAGTGCCTAAGGCAGTGGAAAACTAACCAGCCAGTCAGTATATCCATTAAACTCTTAATTGGGCAGCCTTGCGAGAGGCTGCCCTTGTTAATATAATTAGTAACAGTGAATCATGTAAATCTAAAAAAGGTGGACGATGGATGCGAGAAAAAAACGAGGGAGATAACAGCGAAAAAGAGTTATAATGAAAATTGTTACAAAATATGATGATCGCTTAAGTGTGGCTCTTTGGAAATGACTTACAAAGACTATTATCAGATACTGGGATTAGACAAGAACGCATCAGCAGATCAGATAAAGAAAGCATACCGAAAACTGGCGATGCAATATCATCCTGACCGTAACCAAGGGAAGGAAGAATGGGCTAACGAAAAATTCAAGGAGATAAACGAGGCTTTCAGCATTCTTGGTGAGCCCGAAAAGAGAAGACAATATGACCAATTCGGCACAGTAGGAGATGTTGGTGATATCTTCGGCAGTCAAGCGACTCGGGCAACCTTTGAAGATTTAATGAAAGACTTCGGAGGAGCTGGGCTTGGCTTTGGTTTTCTTGACGATATTTTCGGGGACACACTACATAATACCGGATTTTCTTTTCATACCTTCGGCAGGGGATTCGGTAGTTCAAAAGGTGTGAGGTTCGATACGTTAGAAGACATCAAACTTGAAGACCTTTTCAGCCATCCTCAATCTTCTTCGAGAAACGATGTAAAATATGAAATTACATTAACTTCTGAACAGGCAGCAAAGGGAATAGAAAAGTACCTCGTAAGAAATGGTAAAAAGCTCAAGGTGAAAATACCTGCTAATGTCAGGACTGATAGTAAAGTAAGACTGAAAAATGCGCTTAAGTTAACAGATGGAAGACCGGGAGACATTATGATTCATGTTAAGGTTAAATAGATATAAGTGTTAGATAAGGTAAATCGCATATAAGAATTCGACCTGCTTCTCCATAAGGTATCCAGTTATAGTGTAGCTATTAAAGTATATTAGTGTATGTGTTGGGTTAACTAAACAATCGCTAAAATTGTTTCAGGGGGAGCTCGACTCTCCCTATTGTTTATATATCATAATTAACTTATAATTTTGTGCGCGTATTTTACGAAATATTATTTATTCAGCTATGGACGAAAGAATAAATAATTGGAGGAACTCTGTCAATGGCAAATAATATCCCCGGTGGTTATAACGGAAAAATCTTGAGAGCAGACCTGACTAGGAGAGCTGTTCAAGATGATGCTATAGATGAGTCGTTTTACCGAAAATATCTGGGTGGCACTGGTTTTATTTCATATTATTTACTAAATGAGTTACAACCGGGAACTGATCCACTAGGACTTGATAATAAATTGATTTTTGCTTTAGGGCCGGTAACGGGAACTCCTATGATAGGCAGTGGGCGTAATGGGGTTGGCGCCAAATCTCCGATTAGCGAGGGGATTGCATTGTCACAAGTAGGCGAATTCTGGGGTGCCGAGCTCAAACATGCCGGTTATGATGCCATAGTTATCGAAGGTAAAGCCGACAAGCCGGTATACCTTTGGATAACTGATGGGCGGGCAAATATCAGGGATGCCGGTCATTTATGGGGTAAAGAGACCAAGGAAACCGAACGGATTATCAGGGATGAACTGGGTGATGATAAGGTCCGTATTGCGATGATAGGACCTGCTGGCGAGAATATGACCAGATTCGCCTGCATTATGGTTGGGCTATTTGATGCCGCTGGCAGAGGTGGTCTGGGTGCGGTGATGGGATCAAAGAATCTCAAGGCAATTGCGGTAAGAGGGCACAACGCACCCAGAGTAATCAACCCGGATAACCTGATAAATATAAATCGCTGGTATTCGGAAATTATGTACAAAGTACCAGTGGTAAAGGGGTGGCATGATTTTGGAACCGGTTTTGATATGGATACCTACGAGAAGACAGGAGACCTTCCAATACACAACTGGCGTGATGGCATATTCCCTGGCGTGGAAAATATAACTGCCGTAACCATGAATAATACTATTGGAATTGGTATGGATGGGTGTTTCACCTGTCCGGTCCGTTGTAAAAAAAGGGTTAAAGTTGAAGAACCATTTAATGTAGACCCAGATTATGGTGGGCCTGAGTATGAATCAATATCAGCATTCGGCAGCAATTGCGGGGTGGATGACATTAGAGCCATTGCTAAATGTAATGAGCGCTGCAATGCTCTATCCTTGGATGTAATTTCGACCGGCGGTGTCATTAGCTTTGCTATGGAATGCTTTGAAAAAGGGTTGATAACATTAGAGGACACCGGCGGTATTGAATTGAGGTTCGGGAACCATGAATCAATTATCACTTGTATTGAAATGATAGCCAGGCGGGAGGGATTTGGGGCGATACTCGCGGAAGGGACGGCCAATTTAGCAAAGCGGATCGGTCATGATTCTGCTGATTTTGCTATGCATGTCAAAGGATTAGACGCCGGGCAGCATGAGCCGAGACTTTATCCGACCATGGGGCTAGGTTTCATGATTAATCCCCACGGAGCTGATCACTGTTGTAACGTTATTGATGGTCGTTTCTTAACTGAAGCTGGAATGAGGTCGGTGAATTATTTAGGATTTCATGAACCTTTTACTTCCGGGGATATCAGCCCTCGAAAAGTAGCCTTGTTTAGATTCGAACATCTCAAGCAGGTACTCTATGACAGTGCTCTTCTGTGTCATCTAATGGCTGTACCATTAACCATCAAGAGACTTGTCGATATCATAGAAGCTGTGACAGGATGGGATACCAGTATTGTCGAGCTTCTTACTATAGCCGAAAGGGCTTTAACCACAGCACGTTTATTCAACATCAGGGAAGGATTTACCGCTGAAGATGATAGGTTACCAAAACGTTACTTCCAGCCTAGAGTTGGAGGAGCGTTATCAGATAGCTTGGACTTCGACCAAATGGAAAAAGCCAGGAGATATTATTATACTCTAATGGGCTGGAATAGGGACACGGGGGTTCCCTTGCCTGAAAAATTGGAAGAACTGGGCATTAATTATTTGTAATAACCAGCACTTACATGGACACTATAAGAGCCAATATGTTTCATTATTAACCTGTTTGGATCGAGGTAGTATCTTTTAATGACGACAGGCTAGCTGGCTATTCTAAAACATAATGATGTTGCGTATCACCTCTCCCTTTTCAGATAATTCAATAGCTTCGTTAATATGGTCGAATGAAAAATGCCCGGAAATAAGCTCATCCAGCTTAAGTCGACCTATCCTGTATAGTTCGATCAGGCGGGAAATGTCTTCCCTGAGACGGACTGCTCCCATAGCACAACCTGTTAGCTTTCTTCCCAGCATGAAATCGGTTGGTGTGAAGGCTGAGAGTTGTTCTCCATGACCATGACCGATAACCGTTGTAGTGCCTGCCTGAGCTGACATTAGAAAGCCCTGACGAAGAATTTCTATTCCCGCGACCGATACAATAACGAAGTCAGCACCACGACCATAAGTTAATTCCCGTACTTTCTTGATTAGATTACTTTCTTTTTGTGAATTAACCGTGTGTGTAGCGCCAAACACTTTTGCCGTTTCAAGTTTGCTATCGCGAATATCTACGGCAACAATCGGATAAGCCCCGGCGAAGGCAGCTCCCTGTATGGCATTCAGGCCAACACCGCCACAGCCGATTACAGCGACACTACTGTTGAGGGTAACCTTGGCACGATATAATACCGCTCCGAATCCTGAAATAACACCGCAGGCTAACAGGCATGCACGATCCACTGGTAAGTCCGCTGGTATCTTTGCCAGGTGCGGCTCGGGAATTACAGCATACTCGGCAAAGCCGGCTACAGCACCGGCATACTGGGTAATACGCTGGCCTTTTTTATTTGTGAATCTCCCTTCCCCGAACAAACGCACTTTATTATTCATGCACTGGTTGGAAAGACCGATACGGCAGTAATAGCAGTGACCACACCCTTCTGGCATGATGCTGACAATTACTGGATCACCAGGTTTTACATAGGTGACATCCTCACCAGTTTCTTCCACATACCCTGCGATTTCATGACCGGCTATGGCTGGCAGTTGCATATCACCGTGCTCTCCTTTAATACCATGAATATCACTATGGCAGATAGCCGTCGCCGCCATGCGTATTTTCACGTCACCTTTACCCGGAGTGTCTAAATCCACTTCCTCTATTACAAGAGGTTTTCCGAATTCATAACAAACAGCTGCTTTCATAGAACCTCCTTGAAGAAAAGTTATTTGATATAAGGTATAAAAGCAGTCTATACATTGTAGATAAAACATGTCAAACGAACGCCAACATTGTTTCAGGGAGAGTTCGACTCTCCCTATTGTTTTTCTATTTTGTTTGACATATAATCATTCGCAAAATAGTTAGTATCCATAACATAATCAAGGCTTAGTTACTTTTCGAACCAAAGCGCAGAAACCTAAAATTCAGACACGTATTATTCAAGATCAGGAGGAAATATATGGCGAGCCAAATGTCTGAAGACGAAATCTATGAACAGGCAAAGAAACGAGTAGAGGCAAAGAGAGGATTCTATAAACACCTTTTTGTCTATGTATTGGTAAATATCATACTGGTAATTATATGGGCTTTCCCTGCCGGAGGAGGATACCCTTGGTTCTGGTGGGTCATAGGTGGTTGGGGTATTGGTGTACTGTTCAACTTTATTGAAGTATTTGTATGGCCGAAAGGAGGAGATAAGGCAGCAATAGAAAAAGAGGCAGATAAGATAAGGGGAGAGCGAAGATAATCTATACCTTTTGGTTAGGTATAAACTCTAGAGTAAGGTCATTCATTTACGCAGGATTTCTCTCTCATCAGTAATATTTAAGTTCGAAATGGCAAGTTAATTAGGCAAGCAGTAAAATTGTTTCAGGGAGGGTTCGACTTTTCATTGTTTTTCTTATCGAGTTAATGTAAAATCACCAAGACTGATGAGCTAGTATAATAGCAACTTAAACTAGCAAAGAAGATTCCTTTGTTAAAGAATATGTCGACTTAAGAGGCAGAAGATGAATGGATTAGAAGGTGTGCAGGCTATTGTGAATATCGTAGGGATCATTCTCATTCCTCTGGCAATTCTACTAGTGGGTCAGTGGTTTACGCACCAGAGAGCAAAATCTGATGCCGAAGAGCGTAAGAGAAGAGAACAATTTACTGCAGAGCAGCGCGACGCTGATAGGGTGGCTCTTCTGCTACGACATCTCTCTAGCGAAAATCCCAGGGAACGAATCCTAGCCATATACTTGATAGGGCATCTTCGAGATACTAACAGATTCCCTGAAGATCTTATGAAAACAATGACTTTTGTTGCTTTCAGTGACCGACCTGATATTGCAGCTGCTGCACAGATGGCTGTTGGAATCAGTGTGGATGAAATTCCATCTGAGGTGGTATTAAACGAATTGTTAGCACCACTAAAAGTCAACCTTGAGCGCTCAGGTGAAATGTTTCGGCGATGGAACAAACAGGATCTATTCTTAGAGGAAATCATCCACGATAGCAACAAATTTGCTCGTGATCTGTTAATCTCCAAATCTCATATGATACCTACTGATCTATTACCAGAGGCCAGCCAATTAGTGGACCATTACAACGCTTGGTTGGAAGAATATGAACGAGTGCGGCCTAATGGAATTCGTGACCCAAATGAGCCGTTTGTTTTCGTAGGGGTACCGCCTATTAATAAGCCGTTTCCGCGTGAAGCATCATTGAAATTTATCGATCGTTTCAAAGAGTTAGCAATGTCTGAAGATGCAAGCAGGCAATAAAGTCAAAGATCAAGAAACTAGAGCCTGTTTTATCTCTGGACTCATTGTATAACAACAATCGACATATTAAACAAAACACAGCGTTGTTTCAGGGAGGGCTCGACTCTTCCCTTGTGTATATTAGAGAATTGGCATACAATCGTTTCCACCAAATGATAAGGTAACGTTAAGAAGATTCCCGTAGTATTAATTCAAGGGGGTGAAACATGTGGAATCAGTTCAGGACTGATGAGTACCAAGGGATGCTGGCTGAAACAGTCACGATGGCCGGCTATGATGGTGATCTCATACATGCCTATCTTTCACGGCCTTTGGGTGAAGGGCCTTTCCCAGGGGTAATTTTAATACCCCATATGCCCGGTTGGGACGAGTTCTACCGTGAAGCCTCGCGTCGGTTTTCACAGCATGGGTATCTGGCTATCTGCCCGGACATTTATTGCCGTTTCGGACACGGTACACCGGAGGAAGTATCTTCGAAGGTTCGCAACGGAGGTGGTGTTCCGGACGACGGCGTCGTAGGTGATTGCGACGGCGCCATGAACTATCTTAAAAGCCTACCTTACTCAAATAAAAAAGTAGGAGTAATCGGCACCTGCTCGGGCGGTCGCCACTCATTCCTTGTAGCCTGCCAGGCCAGTGGTGTCGATGCTGCAGTCGACTGCTGGGGTGGCCGGGTGGTTACTCCACAGGAAGAATTAACTCCAGCTCAACCCGTTGCCCCCATTGACTATACAGAAAAACTGAATTGCCCTCTCCTGGGGATTTTTGGAAACGAAGACCACAACCCGACACCGGAACAGGTGAACCGACTTGAAGAGGAGCTTAAGAAATACGGTAAGGACTACAGATTCTATCGATATGATGGTGCGGGACATGGCTTTTGGTATTATCATACAGAGATGTATCGACCTAAGCAGGCAATGGATGCCTGGTGCAAGGTCTTTGAATTTTTCGGGGAGCAATTAAAGAGTTAGTCCTGTCTCAATGGTAAGTGGACAACTGTTAATTCTGGTTTGTGCCGCTAAGCCGGGAGCATCTATCCTGCACGAAAGGTATGAAACATGCTAGGAGAAATCAAGAGAGATACGGCTTCTGTTGGTGAACCGTTCGTTGTCATGGCAAAACCAGTCGGCCCCACCTGCAATATGGAGTGTACCTACTGCTATTATCTGGAAACCGCGCGGCTATTTTCATCTACGCATAAATTCCGAATGCCGGATAATCTGCTCGAAACGTATGTGCGTCAGTATATCGAGGCCAGTCCAGGTCCTGAAGTTCTATTTGTTTGGCATGGTGGCGAACCGACACTGGCCGGACTCGACTTTTACCGACGCGCTGTGGAACTACAGCAAAATTATCTGCCCCGGGGCTGGACCTGCTGGAACAATATCCAGACCAACGGGACTCTGCTCGATGATAAGTGGTGCTTGTTCCTTGCAGAAGCTCACTTTGATGTAGGCGTAAGTATCGATGGAACTCAGTGGTTACACAACGCATATCGGAAAGACCATAGCGGTCGTGGTACCTATGAAAGTGCGGCACGGGCTATCCGTTGTTTACAAGCGCATGGTATTCAGCCGGATTTGCTTTGCACGGTGACCTCAGCAACTGCAAAGGAACCAATCAGCGTCTATCGATCGCTCAGAAGCTTTAATACCGGATGGATCCAGTTCATACCCATCGTACGGCGTGAACCGGACGGAAAGTTAACATCGGAGTCTGTTACGAGCGAAGCGTACGGGCGTTTTCTATGTACCGTTTTCGATGAATGGATACACCACGATCTAGATAAACTGAATGTCCAGTTTTTTGCTGAGATGTCACTGGTATGGTCGGGAGGGCTTTCCAGCGTATGCTGGATGGCTCCCACTTGCGGGCGAGTACTTATAGTTGAGCACGATGGCGGTATATACTCATGCGATCACTTTGTAAATCCCGAGCACTGTATAGGCAACATAAAAACCCTGCCTTTGAGTGCGTTGGTTAAATTACCTGTCCAGCGACGCTTCGGCGACAACAAGCGGGATCAACTTCCCAGCCAGTGTCGCTCTTGTTCATGGCTCAGCGTGTGTAATGGAGGGTGTCCCAAAGACCGCTTCTCTTTAACAGAAGATGGTGAACCCGGACTCAACTATCTATGCAGTGGTTTACAACATTTCTTTGCTCATGCTGAAAAGCCGTTGAAGAAAGTTATTGAGCTAAGGAGAAGAAAAATAAGTCCGGAGGCCATTATGGATGAGCTACGGGCCGATTTGCTGGCTCGTTGGAAAAGGGTCGGGAGGAACGATCCATGTCCCTGTGGCAGCGGACTTAAGGCAAAAAATTGCTGCTGGTCACAACGGCCTTAACAATCGCTTATGCATCTCGGGAACATAAACCACTTATTAATCCAAAAATCCTATTTCCCTTTATACGAATAGATTCAATTGCCCAATTTTCATAAGAATTCGGTTCGGTTATTTTAACCATAATATATTGCACTTTAACTGATTTCTCAAATTAAAAAGTAATTGAGGTAGTCCCGTCAATATGTAATAAATGGGGTTCTGTTTGCATTTGGTTGTTTTTCTTTACCTCACCCCTTGCCCCTCTCCGGC